>DATBNC010000017.1:0-130886 GCA_036554525.1 Allosphingosinicella sp. | reverse complement strand
CCGACCTCATCCGCGGCAGCTACGATTTCGCCGGGCGCCGCTTCGACCTCGAACGCGGCCAGATACGCTTCCTCGGCGAATCGCCGGTCAACCCGGTGCTCGACATCACCGCCGAGGGCGGGGTCCAGGGCCTGAACGCGGTCATCCGGGTCACCGGGCGCGGCCAGCGGCCCGAGATAAGCTTCGCCAGCACCGCCGCTCTGCCTCAGGACGAGCTGCTCAGCCGGCTTCTGTTCGGAACCTCCATCACCAACCTCTCGGCACCCGAAGCGCTTCAGCTCGCGGCGGCGGTCGCGTCCCTGAACGATAGCGGCGGCGGCCTCGACCCGATCAACGCGGTCCGGGCCGCCACCGGCCTCGACCGGTTGCGGATCGTCCCGGCCGACATCACCACCGGCCAGGGCACCGCCATCGCCGCCGGCAAATATCTCGGCCGCCGCGTCTATGTGGAGGTCGTAACCGACGCCCGCGGCTATTCGGCGACCATGGTCGAATATCAGATCACCCGCTGGCTTTCCTTGCTGTCCAGCATCTCCACCATCGGCCGCGAAAGCGTCAACGTGCGGGTCTCAAAGGATTATTGAGCGCGGCAGGGGATTGTTAACACAGCACATTTAGGATCGCGCATCGCACCGGGGAGGAGCGCGATGGGTTCAGCAGCGATACCGACGGCCGACAAGGCACGCCGCGCCGAGCGGCGGGCGGTGAGCGGTTCCGCCCGAATGCGTCCGAACAGCTGGAGCAGCGTCGAGGTTTCAATGCTCGATCTGTCGGAACACGGCTTTCGCGCCCGCTGTGACGTCCGGCTCCGGACCGGCTCCGGCGTCTCCATCGAGATCCCCGGCGCCGGCATGGTCGAAGCGCAGGTGGAATGGCAGCGCGGAAACGAATTCGGCGCGCGTTTCTACCAGGCTCTGGACCTCGCGGTCTGCGGCTGGACAAGCGAGGAGCGCCACAGCGCGCTCGCCCATCTGCTCGTCGCCCGCGCCGGCGCAAAGGCTGCCGGACGCCCCGCCGCCGAGGCGCAGCTTCGCCGCCAGATCCTCGCCAGCCTCCCCATCCGCAAGGACGTGGTTACCCGGTAATTTACCGCATCGTTGCGCGCTTCCGTTAACTTGCATCAGGTTAATCTCGTCCCCAGAGCCGCGCTTCGCGGCAGTCGTGGGGACACAGCACTGATCATGAGACGCGGCCGTTTCGCCGATCTGCACGAGGAATCGCCGGGAGCGGCGCCCCTCCGGCTGCGCGAGCTGCTGGCCTTCGACTTCCGCGCGCCGGAGAGCGAGGACCATGCCCGCATCGCCGCCGATCGCACGCGCTCGCTGATTGTCTCCGTGCCGTTCCTGGCAACCTCGCACGCCCTTTGGGCGGTGGCGCTGCTCGCCACCTTGCTGGTCAGCGGCCATGGCGGCCTGCTCGTCGCTGCGCCCTTTGCAGCCCTGCTGCTTCTCGACGCCGGCTTCTGCCGCTTCATGGCGCAGGAAGCACCCCCGCACCGCAAGGCGCGCTGGACGGCGGCGTACGTCGCGGCATCGGCCGTGCTGTTCGGCTTGGCCGTGCCGCTGCTCGGGCCGGACGCGCCGCTGCTTGCCCGCGCCCTGCTGTTCGCGGCGCTGAGCGCGGGGATCGCCGCCTTCTTCCTCTTCCCCGCGCTTCTCATCCTGTCCTGCCTCGTCGCCATTGCCGGCGCGGCCATGATCGGCAGCGGCACCCCGCTGATCGTAATCGTGCTGGTGGCGGCAGTGTTCTTCGTCTTCCTCAGCATCTCGCGCGCCCGCGACCTGATCTTCGCGGCCGAGCAAAGGCTTGCCGCCGAATGGGAGGCGCTGAAAGCCCGCCGGTTTGTTGAGGAATATGAAGAAAGCGGCCGCGGCTGGTTCTGGGAAACCAACGCCGAGGGGCGGGTAACCTACCTCAGCGACGGTCTCGCCAAGCGGCTCGGCGGCGAGGCGGTGGGCGCTCGGCTTGAAGACCTGCTCCAGGTGCAAGACGGCGACGCGGCAGGCGACGCGCGGCGCACCCTAGCCTTTCACCTTTCGGCCCGCTTTCCCTTCTCCGACGTGATCGTCCGCGCGCCGGGCTCCGACGCGCACAGCTGGTCGCTCTCCGGCACGCCGAACTTCGACCAGTTCGGCCGCTTCCTGGGCTTCCGGGGCATCGGCGCGAACTTAAGCGAGCAATTGCGCAGCGAAGCGGAGAAGACCCGGCTCGCCCGCTACGACAGCCTCACCGGCCTCCCCAACCGGGCGATGATGCGCCGCACCCTGGACGAAGCGCTTGCCAACGCCGCTGAGCGCCGCCGCGGCTGCGCGTTGCTGATGATCGATCTCGACCGCTTCAAGCAGGTCAACGACACGCTCGGCCACCCGGTCGGCGACAAATTGCTGAAACAGGTCGCGGCCCGGCTCCAGGAAGTGATCGGCGACGCAGGCCAGGCGGGCCGTGTCGGCGGCGACGAGTTCGAGGCGATCCTTCCCGGCATCGACGAGGAAGCGCGAATCGAGGAGATCGCGCTCCGCCTCATCGCCCACGTCTCCCGCCCGTACGAGCTGGATGGCCACGTGGTGGAAATCGGCGCGTCCATCGGCGTCGCCATCGCAAGCCCGGGCAAGGCCTACCCGTCCGCGCTGATCCGCGACGCCGATCTTGCGCTCTACGCCGCCAAGGCCGCCGGGCGCGGCACCTTCCGCTTCTTTGCCGCGGAAATGCACGAACTCGCGGCCGAGCGGCAGATGCTCGAGAACGATCTTCGCGACGCGCTCGCCAAGGATCAGCTTCGCCTCTTCTACCAGCCTATCGTCGATTCGGTGACGGAGGAGGTCACCGCCTTCGAAGCGCTGCTGCGCTGGCAGCATCCGACCCGCGGGCTGCTTGCCCCCGCCGCCTTTCTGCCGATCGCCGAGGATTGCGGGCTTATGCCGCGCATCGGCGCCTGGGTGGTGCGAAGCGCCTGCGCGGAAGCGGCCGCCTGGCCCGAGCATGTCCGGATCGCGGTCAACCTCTCGCCGGCGCAGGTCGCCGATCCCGGCGTGCCGTCGGTGGTGGCGAGCGCGCTTGCCGCGTCCGAGCTTTCGCCCGCGCGGCTGGAGCTTGAGATCAGCGAAGGCGCCTTTCCCGCGGACGGCGCCGGCCCAGCCCGAATGCTGTCGCGCCTGAAGGGGCTGGGTGTTCGCCTCGCGCTCGACAATTTCGGTACGGGGCGCTCAGGGCTTGGCCACCTGCGCGACGCGCCGCTCGACAAGATCAAGATCGACCGCAGCTTCGTTCAGGGCGCGGGCGCGAAGGACAGCCGCAACGCCGCGATCATCCGCGCAATCGTGGTGCTCGCCGAAAGCCTGGGCATGGACACGACGGCTGAAGGCACGGAGACGCTGGAGGAACTGGCGCTGGTGCGAAGCCTGGGCTGCAGCCAGGTGCAGGGCTTCCTGTTCGGCAAGGCCGTCCCCGCCGCCGAAGCGAGCACGATCGCCAAGGGGAGCAAGCCGAGCGCCGAAGTGGTCGGCTTCAGCCGCCCAGCACGCCACCGTTTGCTTCGCAACGGCGTCCTTCAGCAGGGCGAGGAGCGCATTTCGGCGCGGGTGCGCAACATCTCCGAAGGCGGGGCCATGGTGGAATGCGCCGCGCAGCTTCAGCCGGACACGCCGGTTGTGCTGGACCTCGAAGAGGCCGGCCGGATCGAAGCGGAAGTGCGTTGGTCGGGCCGAGGCCAGGTCGGCATGCGGTTCAAGCTGCCGTTCGAACTACGGCGGCTCGCGCCAGCCAAGCCCGGGCCAGCCGGGCTCAAGATGCTGACGCCGACCTACCTCGAGACTCTGCCTGCTGTTGAGGCTGAGCCGTCGCTGTGCAAGCCGGCGCGGCGCGGACGCTGAACGCCCGCGCCGGCCGCTCTCACTTCGCCGCCGCCGCCGGCAGCACTTCCAGCTTCCACGCCTTTGAATCCACCAGGAAGCGTTGCGCCGCCTTTTGAAGATCCTTGGCGGTGATCGCATTGTACTGGGCCAGGCCCTGCTCGATGCTTTGCGCCGCTTCCGGCCGGGTCTGCACCCGGGCAAGCTCGTTCAGCCACCATTCGTTGCTTGCCCGTTGGCGGGTGATGCTCTCCACCAAAGGCTTGCGCGCGCGCTGCAGCTCGTCGTCCGTGATCGGCTTGGCGCGCAGGTCGGCGGCGATCTTCGCGGCGTCGGCGAGGAAGGCGTCGAGCTTCTCCGGCGGCGCTTCGATCTGCGCGGTCATTGTGCCGTAATCGGGGAAGGTCTCCGATCCCGTATGCGACGCGTCGGGGCTGTAGGTGGTGCCCTGTTTCTCGCGGATTTCGTCGATCAGGCGAAGCTGCAGCACCTCCGAAAGGAGGTTCAGCGTCCGCGTCTGTTTCTGGTCCGCGTAGAAGCCGGTGGTCGGCCAGGCGATCATCGCCAGCCCCTGGTCGGCGCGGCCGCCATGGGTAAGCCGAACTGTCGTAGGCGCGGGGAAGCGGGTGCGAAGCGCGGCCGGTGCGACCGGCATGTCCTGCCGGGCGGGGAGGGCGCCGAAGGTTGCGGCGACCTGCTTCACCGCTTCGTCCACCGTTACGTCGCCAACGACGATGATCTCGATGGGGCCGGAGCCGAGCGGCTTGGCGAGCAAGGCCTTGCCGGCCTGCAAGTCCGCGCCTGCGATCTCCTCGCGCGACGGAAAGGCCCAGCGGCGGTCGCCGCCGTGGAGCAGGGCTCCGGCCTCGCGTCCCGCGACCCCGGCGGGGGTGCTTTCAAGCTGATCGTGGATCGTCCCGCCAAAGGCGCGGAGCCGGTCCCAGCCGCTTGCCCGAAGGCCCGGATCGGCGGTGAAGGCGGCAAGCACCTGCATCTGGATGGCGAGATCCTGCGGGCGGGTCTTGCCGGAGAGGGTCAACGCATCCTCGGCGAGGCCGAAATCCGCACCGTACGTGCGCGACGCAAGCGCCTCCTGCAAATCCTCATAGCTCATCTTGCCAAGACCGCCCAAGGTGAAGGCGCCGTTGGCGAGAATGAAGGCGGGCGCCGGATTGGCGGCCGGTACGTCGATCTGGCCGTTGCCCATTCGCGCCGTCACCAGGATTTCGTCATCGCGAAACTTGGTCGGCTTCACCGTCAGCCGGACGCCGTTAGCGAAGCGGATCGCGGTTGCGCCGAGCGACGTCATCTCGCGGCGCTCCGCGACTGTGCCGGGCGTGCCGAAGCTGGTATAAGGCCACGCCGCCGCCTGCTGCGCCGCGCCTGCCGCGACCGGCGACTTGGCGGAGGCCTGATACGCGGCAAGTAGCGCCGGCTCGCCGCCCTCCACCGCCGTCGGGGAGGTCAAGTAGACGAGCGGCCCGGAGCCGGCGAACAGCGCCTTCGTGGCCGCCGAAACCTGCTCCGCCTTGAGTCCGCGCACCGCGTCCTCGAACAGCGCAAGGTTTGCGGCCGGGGTGGTGAACAGCTGCTCGTCGTTCAGCGCGGCAAGCATCGCCCCGGCCAAGACCGGCGAGGGCCGCGTCGCCGCGCCGTTGGCCGAGGCGGTGAAGGCGGAGCGCATCTCGGCGATCTCGCGGTCGAGCTCCGCCTGGGTCACGCCGAACTGCAACAGCCGCCTTTGCTCCTGCTCGATCGCGGCAAGCGCCGGCTGCCACGCACCGGGCTTGGCGATCGCGATCACCTGGGTGATCTGGGCGCGCTCGGCCTGCTCCTGCCGGCCGGTGCCGGCGGCGATGAACGGCGCGTCCGCGCCCGCCGCCGCCATCCGCTCGAGCCGGCGGTTGAGGACTCGGAGGCCGAGATCGGGGATGAGTTCGGCGATGCGGGCGGCGCGGCTGTCGGGGCTAAGGTCCGGCGGCGAGACCCAGGCCAGGCTCACCCGCGTTGCGACGCCCGGCTCCACGAAGACGTGCGTTTCAGGCCCGCGGCTGGCGAGCTTCGAGGCCGGCAGTTCGGCGCCCATCTTGCCGCGGCCCTTCCAGTCGCCGAACTGCGCGCGGATCTTCTTTTCCATCGCGTCGACGTCGAAGTCTCCGACCGCGATCAGGGTCGCCCGCTCCGGCCGGTAATAAGCATCGTAGAATTCCACAAAGCGCTCGCGCGGCGCGGTCTTCAGCACCTCGGTCAAACCGATTGGAAGCCGCTGCGGCAGGATGTCGCCCTTCAGCAGATAGCCGAGCTCATCCTCCGCGTTGCGAAGCTGCGGCGTCGCACGCGTGCGCTCTTCCGACAAAACGATGCCGCGCTCGCTTTCGATCGCGCTTGCCGTGAAGCTCGCGTCCCCCGCCACTTCGCGAAGCAAGAAGAGGGCGGTGTCCACAGTCGCCGCGTCCGTCTCCGGCAGATCGAGCATGTAGATGGTCTGCTCGAAGTCGGTGGACGCATTGGTGTCCGGCCCGAACTTGAGGCCCGCCCGCTCCAGCCGGCGGACGAACTCACCCTCCGGCACGTTCATGGTGCCGTTGAGCACCATATGTTCGATGAAGTGAGCAAGGCCGCGCTGGTCCTCGCGCTCGTACATGGAGCCGACGTCGAAGCGCAGGCGAAGCGACGCGTTGTTAGGCGGCGTGGCGTTCTTGCGGATCTGGTAGCGCATGCCGTTGGGCAACGTGCCCATCCGCACCGCCGGATCGGCTTCAAGGCCGGCAGCCGCCGTGGGAGACGACGAGGTTTGCGCAACGGCCGGACTGGCAAGCGTTCCAGCGGCGAGCGCCAGGGCCATGCCCGTCGCAACGAGCAGCTTCATCTTCGTCATTTCAAAATTCTCCCGCGCGCCCCGTTGGGCCCCTATGCCTCGGCTACCATAAGGCGCCATGATTACAAAGCGTTAGCCGTCTTGCGCAAAAAAGAACCCCCCGCCCGCCGAAGCGGACGAGGGGTCTTCCATGAGGCGCCGAAGAAGCGGCTCAGCCCGAATAATACATGTCGTACTCTACCGGGCTCGGCGTGGTTTCCCAGCGCAGCTGTTCTTCCCACTTAAGCTCGATGTAGGCGTCGATCTGGTCTTCGCTGAACACATCGCCCTTGGTCAGGAACGCGCGGTCGGCTTCCAGCGCGAGCAGGGCTTCGCGAAGCGAGCCCGCCACCGTCGGCACTTCCACCAGCTCCTGCGGCGGCAGGTCGTAGAGGTTCTTGTCCATTGGATCGCCCGGGTGGATGCGGTTCTGGATGCCGTCGAGGCCCGCCATCAGGATCGCCGCATAAGCGAGGTACGGATTGGCGAGCGCGTCGGGGAAGCGGAACTCGACACGCTTGGACTTTTCGCCGGTGCCGTAGGGGATACGGCAGGAGGCGGAGCGGTTGCGGCTCGAATAGGCCAGCAGCACCGGCGCTTCGAAGCCCGGCACCAGCCGCTTGTAGCTGTTGGTGGTCGGGTTGGTGAAGGCGTTCAGCGCCCGCGCATGCTTGATCACCCCGCCGATGAAATACAGCGCCAGCTCGCTCAAACCCGCATAGCCGTTGCCGGCGAACAGCGGCTTGGAGCCGTTCCAGATCGAAAAGTGGGTGTGCATCCCCGACCCGTTGTCGCCCTTGATCGGTTTCGGCATGAACGTCGCCGTCTTGCCGTAAGCATGCGCCACCTGGTGCACGACATACTTGTAGATCTGCATGCGGTCGGCAGTCTCGACGAGGCTGCCGTAGGTCAGGCCGAGCTCGTGCTGCGCCGCCGCCACTTCATGGTGGTGCTTGTCGCAGGGCAGGCCCATTTCGATCATGGTCGACACCATCTCGCCGCGGATGTCGACGGCGCTGTCCACCGGTGCGACCGGGAAGTAACCGCCCTTGGCAGGTGGGCGGTGGGCAAGGTTGCCGCCTTCATATTCGCGGCCGGTGTTGGTCGGCAGCTCGATATCGTCGATGCGGAAGTAGGACGTGTTGTAACCATCCTCGTAGCGCACGTCGTCGAACAGGAAGAATTCGGCTTCCGGGCCGACATAGACGGTGTCGCCAATGCCGGTGGACTGGAGATAGGCTTCGGCGCGCTTGGCGGTGGAGCGGGGATCGCGGCCGTAAAGCTCGCCGGTGGCGGGATCGACGATGTCGCAGAACAGGATCAGCATCGGGGTAGCCGAAAATGGGTCGACATAGACAGCATCCAGGTCCGGCTTGAGGATCATGTCGCTGTCGTTGATCGCTTTCCAGCCCCCGATGGACGACCCGTCGAACATAAAGCCGTCGGTGAGCTGGTCCTCGTCGATCAGGCCGGAGACCATGGTCAGGTGCTGCCACTTGCCCTTGGTGTCGGTGAAGCGAAGGTCCACCCACTCGATCTCTTCGTCCTTGATCCGTGCCAGAATCTTGCCCGCATCGTTCGCCATGTTGTCGGTTCCCGTGTTTTTGGTCGAGCGCCCGAATCCAAGGCACTCGTGGGCGCAAGCTTTCGGAGCAGGGGCGGCCAAGGTCCAGCCGAGTCAGGCAGGACGTGAATATTTCACGTGGGGAAGGGGAGGGGGCAGGGCACCCCATTACGTTCGTCCCGAGCGTAGTCGAGGGGCGGAGGCTCGGATTCAGTGCAGCGCCCCTCGACTTCGCTCGGGACCAACGATCCTCTTGGAAGTTAGATCGCGTCGCTTCCCCGCTCGCCCGTGCGGATGCGCAGGGCCTCCTCCACCGTTGACACGAAGATCTTCCCGTCCCCGATGCGCCCAGTCCGCGCCGCCACTGCGATGGCTTCCACCACGCGTTCGGCGAGGCCGTCTTCCACTACCACTTCCAGTTTTACCTTGGGCAGGAAATCCACCACATATTCGGCGCCGCGGTAAAGCTCGGTGTGGCCCTTCTGGCGGCCGAAGCCCTTCGCCTCGATCACGGTGATTCCGCTGACGCCGACATCGTGCAGCGCTTCCTTCACCTCGTCCAGCTTGAACGGCTTGATGATGGCTTCGATCTTCTTCACCCGCTGGTCCTCCCTTATGGCCGCACCGCCTATAAGCCGCCCGCGCGGCTTGGTTAAGAATTTACCAACGCGCGGCACCGTTGACACAATTGAAACACTTTTCTTCCTGCCCCGACATGAACCGGTCGCACTTCGCCCGCAGAAAGGCGGTGTCACAAGGGAGGAAGAAAATGCAGATCGGTCGTTTGGGTGCAGGGTTCAGCGGATTGCTGGCAGTTGCGGCGTTTCTTGCCGTGGAAACGCCCGCGCCGAGCCCGGCTCCGGCCGCGCCCACTGCAAGCGCCGACCAGATCGATCAGGCCGTTTCGTTCGCGCAGGCCCAGGCCGACGCCGTCGCCGGCAAGAAGCCCGGAACCCTGCGCTAACAGTTACCCGCCTCGCGCTGCCGGCCACCCGCCCCTCTTGGCCGGCAGCGCGTCCCACCTTCGGGAGCCTATCGCGCCGCATGGAAGCGGCTGCTTGAGACGCTCTAAACAGTTCGCGTCGCCGGCCATTGCCCCCACGGCCGGCGGCGCGATCGGCCCCTAAGCGGCCTACCTCGGCGCCGTCGCGCCCCCCCCCGCTACACCGCCACACTGTCCCGCGCACAAGCACGCTCCCGTGTCGGCGCCATCCCCGCCTGGTGAAACGCGCCACAAGCGCGGCTAAAGCTTGGTGTAAATTCCCAACTGGACGCAGTGCCCCAAGCCAAGTTGGCCAGGTTCAAACCTGAAGAACCGCACTTTTCTGCCGTTTCTTCCGTTTGGCACAGCCCTTGTAAAACTCCCTGCAACCGCCGGAGTGGCGGACGCAAAAACAGACTTCAGGGAGTGCCTACAATGTTCAACTGGACCGAAATCAAGCAGAGCCTGGTCGCCGCGGTGGCCGCTTTGGTTCTCACCACCACCGCCGTCGGCGCCGCCGTCGGGCCGGCCGAAAACCTCGACGGCGCGCTGATCGCCGCCGCCCAGGTGGATGCCCCGGCCCGTGCCTGAGGCGATCGCCGTCGGGCGGGCCGAGCTGGTCCGCATCCCGCCCCGGCCGACGCCGCGGCACCGCGACCGCCCCGTGGCATCAAGCCCGGCCCGCACGATCCGATCCTTTACGGAGTTCCTGCCCATGAGCATCTTTACCCGGACGCGCGACATCTTCGCCGCCAACGTCACCGACCTGCTCGATAAGGCGGAAGACCCGGCGAAGATGATCCGCATGATCATCCTCGAGATGGAGGAGACCCTCGTCGAGGTCCGCTCTTCCGCCGCCCGGACGATCGCCGATCAAAAGGAGATGCGCCGCCAGATCCTTCGGCTGGAGCAGATCCAGGCGAACTGGACGGACAAGGCCGAGCTCGCTCTGTCCCGCGGCCGCGAAGACCTCGCCAAAGCGGCGCTGACCGAAAAGCAGCGCGCCGGCGACATGGCCGGTAGCCTCCAGGCCGAGATCGACACGCTTGATTCGGCGCTTCGGGCTTCGGAAGGCGACATCGCCAAGCTGCAGGGCAAGCTGCGTGAGGCACGCACCCGCCAGTCGGCGATCCAGAGCCGGTTGGAAAGCGCCGAGACGCGCTTCAAGCTTCGCGAAATGGTGTCGGGCGCCAAGACGGAAGAAGCGTTCTCGCGCTTCGACATTCTCGAGCGGCGCGCTGACTTGGCGGAAGGCCAGGCCGAAGCGCTTGCGCTGGCTGCGCCGCCTAAGTCGCTGGAAGAGGAAATCGCCGATCTGCGCAACGCGGAAAAGGTCGATGCCGAACTGGAAGCGCTGAAGGCACGGATCGCGGGCAACACCGCGGCGGCCGCCTGATCACACACGAACTTCGGGCCGGGAATCGGCCCCAAACGAACGCAAGGGAGATACAGCATGGCAAGGGGCCGCAAATTCCACCTCAACCGCCGCAACGGAAAGGTGATGGGCGTGTGCGCCGGCATATCGGATTACACCGGCTGGGACGCGACGTTGATCCGCGTCGCACTGGTGGTGATCACGCTGATCGGCGCGTTTCCGTGGACGGTGATCGCTTACTTCGCCGCCGCTTTCCTCGCCAAGAACCTGCCGGACGGCGCGGGGGGCGAGGCCGCAGCGCCGTGCCTCAAGACCAGCACGGCGGCGCTACGCGACCAGATGCGCGACATCGACCACCGCATGGCCGAGGTCGAGAGCTTCGTCACCAGCCCCAACGCGCGCCTCGCGCAGGAAATCGACAGCCTGCGCTGAGCGCCGGCACGCGAGAACACGAAAAGGGAGGAAGAACCATGAGCGAACCGACGATCATGCTGGCCATGGCGGGCTTCGGCCTCTTCGGCCTCGGCATCGCCCTTGCGGCGGCTCTCAAGGGCTGGGCGGGCTGGCTCGAGCTCAAGCGGCTGGAACTGACCACCGCCGCCGCCGCCGGCCACAGCCACGCCGCCGAGCGCCCGCACGGCGGGGCAGGCGACCTGATCGAAGTCGCGGACCTCAAAGAACGGGTCCGCAAACTGGAAAGCATCGCATCCTGTGTCGACCTGTGACTTCCAGCTCCTGCCGCTGGCCGGCCCGGGCGAGGCAATCCTCACCCGCCCGGCCTACGGCGTGCGCCGTCCGGACGAGGGCAAGGACCTGCCCGCCCGCCCGCACCGCCACCGGCTGGTGCCCCCGGGCTCGGTGAAGCCGGCGTAAGGGCCGTGCGACCTCAGAGGGTCAGCGGCTGCGTCGCTCCACCGTCCTTGGCGACCACCCAGACGGTTCCGAAATCCGTTTCCCCGAGCGGTGCCGGGCGGCTTCCTCCAAGGCCTGCGACGATGTCCGGGACGGTGTTCGAGTGGCCGACGACCAGCACGGAGCCTGCCTCCGCCCGCACCCGCGCCACCAGGCCGGCGGTGTCGGCCGGATTATACTCCTTGGGCGTCAGGCCGAGCTTCGCGGCAAGCGGCGCGGCCGTTTCGCGGGCGCGGCGGGTGGTGCTGACGTAGATCGCCGCCGGCTTGGCCTTGCCGTCGAACCAGGAAGCAAGCCGCTGCGCATTGGCCGCGCCTTCCGCGCTCAGGGCAGGATCGGAGCCGCCTTCCGCTTTCTGAAGGTGGCGCATCACGTAGTACGCCGCCGTCTGCCCCGCCGGCGCATCCTCCACCGTCGCGCAGCCGCTTAGCATCAGCGCCGCGCCGATTACTTCAAGCAACATCTTCCGCATTTTCCTTGCCCTCCTGTCTCTCTTGGCGACGGCTTAGCAGAGTTCGTGCGCCCTTACCCTTGCTGGAAATTGCGCGGAAGAGGCGGAGCCGCCGCCGCCCGCGGGCGTTGGCATGGGCAGGCAAATCTGTTTAGAGGCCCGGGCGCGCCCCGCGGCGCCCGCGAAAAGAACCCCGGCGGCGTCCGCTGCCCGGAGGCGAAGGAGAGAGGATGACCACCAATCCAGAGCGTGCCAACCGGCCGGCGCTCTCGCTCCACGTTCCCGAGCCCGAGGCGCGTCCCGGCGACGCGATCGATTTCAGCCACGTATTCGTGCCCGCCGCCGGTTCGGTGCGCCGCCCCGATCCCTCGGTGCCGGCAAGCGACACCCACGATCTCGTCTACACCCTGGTTCGCGTTCTCGACGACGAGGGCCGCGCCGTCGGCCCTTGGGACCCGAAGCTCGATCCCGACACGCTGCGCCGCATGCTGCGCGACATGATGATGGTCCGCGTCTACGACGACCGGATGTACCGCGCCCAGCGGCAGGGCAAGACCAGCTTCTACATGAAGTGCACCGGCGAAGAGGCGATCGCCGTGGCCGGCGCACACGCCCTCGACCGCGAAGACATGTGCTTCCCGACCTATCGCCAGCAGGGCATCCTGGTCGCCCGCGATTACCCGCTGGTTGAGATGATGTGCCAGGTTTACTCGAACCGCGGCGATCCGCTGAAAGGGCGCCAGCTCCCCATCATGTATTCGGCGCGGGACCACGGCTTCTTCACCATCTCCGGCAACCTCGCCACGCAATTTCCGCAGGCGGTGGGCTGGGCGATGGGCTCGGCGATCGCACGCGACAGCCGCATCGCCGCGGCTTATATCGGCGACGGCTCGACGGCGGAGGGCGACTTCCACGCCGCATGCACCTTTGCCGGCGTCTACCGCGCGCCCGTGATCCTCAACATCGTCAACAACCAGTGGGCGATTTCCAGCTTCTCCGGGATCGCGGGCGGCCAGCTGACGACCTTCGCGGCGCGCGCAGTCGGCTACGGCATCGCCGGCCTCCGGGTGGACGGCAACGATGCGCTTGCCGTTTACGCCGCGACGCAATGGGCTGCCGACCGGGCCCGGTCTAACCTTGGGCCGACCTTGATTGAGTTCTTCACCTATCGCGTCGAAGGCCATTCCACCTCCGACGATCCCACCGTCTACCGGCCGAAGGGCGCCGGCGAGGCCTGGCCGCTCGGCGATCCCGTGGTTCGGCTGAAGCAGCACCTCGTCTCGATGGGCGAGTGGGACGACGAACGCGACGCGGCGCTCCTCGCGGAGCTGGACGCCCAAGTACGCGCTGCACAGAAGGAGGCGGAGCGGCTCGGCACGCTTCAGTCCGATCCCTTCAACGAGGTCGCGACGATGTTCGAGGACGTGTTCGCCGAACTGCCCTGGCACTTGAAGGAACAGCAGGCCCAGGCCCTCGCCGAAGTGGAGGCGAAAAACAAATGAGCGTCATGAACATGATCCAGGCGCTCAACTCCGCCCACCGGGTGATGATGGAGCGCGATCCGACCACCGTCGTGCTTGGCGAGGATGTCGGCTATTTCGGCGGCGTGTTTCGCGTCACCGAACATCTACAGAGAGACTTCGGCAGGCAACGCTGCTTCGACGCGCCGATCAGCGAAAGCGGAATCATGGCCGTCGCCATCGGCATGGCGGCGTACGGCCTGAAGCCGATCGCCGAGATCCAGTTCGCCGATTACATCTATCCGGGCTTCGACCAGATCGTCTCCGAAGCCGCGCGCATGCGCTACCGCTCGGCCGGGCAGTGGGGCATGCCGATGGTGATCCGCTCGCCCTACGGCGGCGGCATCTTCGGCGGCCAAACGCACTCGCAATCGCCCGAAGCGCTTTTCGCGCATGTCGCAGGCATCAAGACGGTGATCCCGTCCAACCCCTACGACGCCAAGGGCCTGCTGATCGCCGCCATCGAAGACCCCGACCCCGTGGTCTTTTTCGAGCCCAAGCGCATCTACAACGGCCCGTTCGACGGCTTCTACGAGCGGCCGGTGACGCCCTGGGCCAAGCACCCCGCGGCCGAAGTGCCGGACGGCCACTACACCGTGCCGCTCGGCAAGGCCGCGGTAGCGCGCGAAGGCAATGAGATTACCATCCTCGCTTACGGCACCATGGTCCACGTCGCGATTGCCACAGCCGAAGCCGAAGGCATCGACGCGGAAGTCATCGACCTTCGCTCAATCGTCCCCGTGGACATCGAGACGATCGAGGACTCGGTGAAGAAAACCGGCCGCTGCGTCGTGTTCCACGAAGCGACCCGCACCGCCGGCTTCGGCGCCGAGCTGTCGGCGCTGGTGCAGGAGCGCTGCTTCTACCATTTGGAAGCACCGGTCGCCCGCGTCACCGGCTACGACACGCCGTACCCGCACTCGATGGAATGGGCCTATTTCCCCGGCCCCGTCCGCCTGGGCCTCGCGCTCAAGAAGACTTTGGAGGTTTAAGTGGCACGCTACGAATTCAAGCTGCCCGACATCGGCGAAGGCATTGCCGAGGCCGAAATCGTTGCTTGGCACATCAAGGTCGGCGACCAGGTCACCGAAGACCAGCAGCTCGCCGACATGATGACCGACAAGGCTACGGTGGAGATGGAGTCGCCGGTGGCCGGAACGGTGGTCGCGCTTGCCGGCGAGGTTGGCGACCAGATCCCGATCGGTTCGGTGCTGGTGGTGTTCGAGACGGAGGCGCGGGAAGGGGATTCGGAGGCGGCCGCGCCTTCCACGTCCCAGCAGGAAGGCCAGGAGACGGACGCGGACGGCGAGCGAAACGACACCGTTCCGATGGCTGACGGGTTGGTGACGCCAACGGAAGCCCAGGAACAGGCGGTGCCGAGCACGGCCACAACTTCCACGGCCACCGAACAACCAAAACCGCTCGCTTCGAGCGAAGTCGAGAAGCGCTCGCCCGAACCTGAACAGCGTGTCTCGACTTCGCTCGACACAAGCGGAGGAGAGGCGAAGAAAAGCCAAGTCCTCGCCTCCCCCGCCGTCCGTCAGCGCGCGCGCGACCTCGGCATCGATCTCGCGAGTGTGAAATACGCGGGCGAGCGCATGCGCCACGCCGATCTCGACGCCTACCTCATGTACAATGGCGGCGGCGTCTCCCGTTCCGGCGGCGCGCCGCGGCAGGACGAGGTCGTCAAGGTCGTCGGCCTTCGCCGCAAGATCGCTGAGAATATGCAGGAGGCGAAGCGCCGCATCCCGCATTTCACATTGGTTGAGGAGTTCGACGTCACCGCGCTCGAGCAGACCCGCGCGATGATGAACACCGATCGCGGCTCCAACCCGAAGCTCACCATGCTGCCCTTCCTGGTGACGGCGATGGCGAAGACGCTCGGCGACTACCCGCAGCTCAACACCCGCTACGACGACGACGAAAACGTCCTCTACCGCTCGGGCGCGGTGCACATGGGCATGGCGACGCAGACGCCGAACGGCCTGATGGTCCCAGTCATACGCAACGCCGAACGGCTCACCGTTTGGCAGATCGCGGCGGAGATCCTGCGCCTCGCCGACGCCGCCCGCACCGGCAAGGCGAGCCGCGAGGAGCTTTCGGGCTCCACCATCACCATCTCCAGCCTCGGGCCGATGGGCGGCATCACCTCCACGCCGGTAATCAACCGGCCGGAAGTGGCGATCATCGCGGTCAACAAGCTGGAGGAGAAGCCGGTGGTGATCGACGGCGAGCTGGAGATCCGCAAGCGGATGAACCTGTCGCTCTCCTGCGACCACCGGGTCGTCGACGGCTGGGACGCCGCCAACTTCCTTGCGGACCTGAAAAAGCTGGTCGAAGCCCCGCTGCGCCTGCTCGCTTAGGCGAAAAGCGCGCAATCTCCGTGCATTGACACTGTGTTAGCGCAGCGGCACAGTTGCGCGCTCAGGAGGAATGAACCGGTGAACACTCAGCACGTGGCCTTTGAGCGGCTGCACGATCTGGCGCGCAAGGGCTATCGGCCGGAAATCGGCACCCCCGACGCGGGCGGGACGATCGCCTTGCGCCACATCGCCAAGGCGCCCGATCTCCTGCTTCACCCGGACGGCAGGCTGGAAGGGCTGCCCGGCCGCGTCCCCCGCTACAAACGCAAGGTGGACGCGCCCTCCCTCCCAGCGGTGCGCGAGGCCGACCAGATCGAGTTCCTGAAGTTCCTCGATACCGTGCCCAAGGCGACCTTCCGCGACCGTACCCGCCGCTGGCGCACCCGCTGGGTCTACCTCCCCGCGACCCTGATCGTGCTGTGGGGCCTGTCGATCACGCTCACCGCGCTGCTCGTCAACATGTAGCGACGCGCCCGGCGACGACCGCGAGCGGCGTCACGGCCCGCACACGCGTGCCTGCGCCGAGCGTCTTCACACCTGCTGCAACCACCTCCTCCAACTTCGCCGCCAGCGCCGGATCGGCCCCCGACGCGCGCTTGAAGGCGGACCAGGTGCGGACATAGGCGGCAATGCCCACCACGTCGGTGTCGTGCTCCAGCGTGAATTCCGGCACCGCAATCCGCTTGAACGGAAAGCCGGTCTCTTCGTCGCGGTAGCCGTCCCACAGGATGCGGTTATTGGCCGCCCAATAAGGCCCGACGAGCGCCTTTACCGGGTCCACAAGCGCCGCCTCGACCTCGCCGCCGTAGCGGAACCAGGCATAGCCCCAGGCGCAGAACAAGGCGCCCGGCCGCGCCACCCGCGGAACCTCGGTCCAGAAGCGCGGGAAGTTGAACCAGTGCAGGGCCTGCGCCACCGTCACCGCGTCGAAGGATGCGTTGGCGAACTGCGTGCGTTCGGCGGCCTGGGCGGAATAATTGATATTGGGGTGAGACTTGCCGTGGCGCACCTGCTCCGGGGCTATATCTGTGGCTTCCACCCGCTCGAAATACGCGGCGAGGCCCACCGCCGCCTGACCGTTGCCGGTGGCGCAATCCCAGACTGCTTCCCTGCCTGGGCTCTGTGCGGCAATCCACTCGAACAGCGCCGGCGGGTAGGAGGGCCGCGCGAGGGCGTAAGCGTCGGACTCCGCCGCGAAGGTGTTGCTTGGGGGCGGTTTGCCTTCTGCCACCGTGGCTTGCCTTCTGGTCAGGCGCCCGGGGAGCCGGAGGACGGCCGGCCTTTCGCAAGAACAAGACGCATGATCAGCAGTAGGCCGCTTAGTATCACCACGCTCAGCGCCGCTACGCGAAGCAACGGGTGGACGTCCGGCAACAGCAGCATCAGGCCGAGGCCTGCGCCCACGATCAGCACGATGGCACCGATCAGCACCGCCCAGCCGGTTCCGTTTGCCGGCACTGCCGTAATGCGGCCTGCGGTGCGGGTATAGACGAACCAATGTTCCGGCTGCTCGCGCATCCTTGCCTCCTGCTGCTGCCCGGGAGATTAGCGCGAATCCGACGTCTGGCAACGGGGCTAGGGGTGGTTTAGGGCGCGGACATGCTGAGCAAGACCGCACCCGACCTCGACGCGCTTCGCCTTCTCGACGATCGCCTGCGCTGGCTGTCCGCCTGGACCATCCACAATGCAAATCACCTTCGGGAAAGCCGCGACGGGCTTAAGGTCGGCGGGCATCAGGCGAGCTGCGCGTCGATGACCGCGATCATGGCGGCGCTCTATTTCCACGCGCTCGGCCCCAACGACCGGGTAGCGGTGAAGCCCCATGCCGGGCCGGTGCTTCACGCAATCCACTACCTGATGGGCACACAAACCCGCGAGCAGCTCGAGAACTTCCGCGGCTTCGGCGGCATGCAAAGCTACCCGAGCCGCACCAAGGACGAGATTCCGGTCGATTTCTCCACCGGCTCGGTTGGACTCGGCGTCGCCGTCACCGCCTTCGCCAGCCTGGTGCAGGATTATATGCTCGCCCACGGCATGATGCAGCCGGAGGATGCCGGGCGCTTCGTCGCCTTGATGGGCGATGCCGAGCTCGACGAAGGCAACATCTACGAATGCCTGATCGAGGCGTACAAGCATGACATCCGCAACTGCTGGTGGATCGTCGACTACAACCGCCAGTCGCTCGATCACACCACCGCCGAGCGCATGTTCCGCAGGTTCGACGACATCTTCGCCGCCTGCGGCTGGCGGGTGGTGACTCTGAAATACGGAACACGGATAGAAGCCGCCTTCGCCGAGCCGGGCGGCGAGGCCTTGCGCGCCTGGATAGACGAATGCGGCAACGCCGATTATGCGGCGCTGACCTACCTCGGCGGCGGCGCGTGGCGGGAGCGGCTGCTCAAGGAAGCGCCGGATACCAAGCCGATCCTCGACGCCCGCGACGATGATGCGCTCCAGGCGCTGATGACCAACCTCGCCGGGCACGACATGCAGAGCCTGGTGGAGGCGTTCGACGCCGCCCAGGACGACGTGCCGACTTTGTTCATCGCCTACACGGTGAAGGGGCAGGGGCTGCCCTTCGCCGGCCACAAGGACAACCATGCCGGCCTGATGAACCCCGGCCAAATCGCCGCCTTGCGCGAGCGGATGGGCATCTCCGAGGGCGAGGAGTGGGAGCCCTGGGCAGGCCTGGGCGGCAACTCGGCGGAGGCCGTTCGCTCGGCGATCGAGAACAGCCGCATCGCCCGCGCCAAGCGCGAGCGCGTCTGGAACGTCGCCGACGTCCCCGCCATTCCCGTGCCCACCGGCGAGGAGCAATCCACCCAGGCCGCGTTCGGGCGGATCCTGCTGGATTTGTCCCGCGCCGGCGGGCCGCTCGCCGAGCGCATCGTCACCACCTCGCCCGACGTCACCGTCTCCACCAACCTCGGCGCCTGGGTGAATCAGCGCGGCCTGTTCCGCCGCCAGGAACTCGCCGATGTCTTCGCCGCCGCCAAGATCCCGTCCGCGCAGAAATGGGGCGGTCACCAGGCCGGCCAGCATGTCGAGCTCGGCATCGCTGAGAACAACCTGTTCCTGATGCTCGCCGCCATGGGCCTGGCCGGCGACATGTTCGGCGACCGTTTGTTCCCGATCGGCACTGTCTACGACCCCTTCATCGCCCGCGGCCTCGATGCCTTGAACTACGCCTGCTACCAGGACGCCCGCTTCCTGCTTGTCGCCACGCCGTCCGGCGTGACGCTGGGCCCGGAAGGCGGCGCGCACCAGTCGATCAACCCGCCCTTGATCGCCCTCGGCCAGCCCGGCCTGCGCCACTTCGAGCCCGCCTTCGCCGACGAGCTTGCGCTGCTGATGGAAGAAGCCTTTCGCCTGATGCAAACGGCCGAAGGCGAAAGCGTATACCTCCGCCTCACCACCCGCGCGATCGCGCAGGTCGAGCGGCCGGACGACAGCTGGAAGGCCGGCGCCCTCGCCGGCGGCTACTGGCTCCGCGCTCCGGCGGAAGGCGCCGAAGCGACGCTGGTCTACTCCGGCGCGCTTGCCCCCGAAGCGCTTGCCGCTTGGGAAGCGCTGAAGGACGACGTGCCCGGCCTCGGCCTCCTCGCCATCACCTCGCCCGACCTCCTCCACCGGGGCTGGAGCGCGCGTGCGGCAGGCCGCTGGAAGGGAAAGGGCGCGGAGCCGAGCCATGTCGAGCGCCTCCTCGCCCCACTTTCCCCCACCGCCGGCCTCGTCACCCTCCTCGACGGCGCCCCCGCCTCCCTCTCCTGGCTCGGCGGCGTTCGCGGGCACCGGGTCAGCCCGCTCGGCATCGACCGCTTCGGCCAGACCGGCGACCTCCACGATCTTTACCGCGAATACCGGCTGGACGTGGACGCGATCGTCGAAGCGGCGGCCGAGCTGTTCCTCGGCTGAGCGGAACCATCGCCCCGGCCCCACGGTTTTCCCGCCGAACCTGTTTGGGAGAGTGCAAAATGTTGGGTAAAATTCTTGGCGGCTATGTCGGCCAGCGCGTCGGCAACCGCTACAATCGGGACGGCGGCGGAAGCGGCCTTCGCGGCGCGCTGATCGGCACCGGCATCGCCATGGTCGCGCGGCGCGGCCTCGGCCCGCTCGGCCTGCTGCTCGGCGGCGGCTATGTCGCCAAGAAGGTGCTCGACCGCCGCCGCGACCGGCGCGACCGCTACTGAATCAGGCGCGCACGCCTGCGGAAACACAGCCCCTCCTCCGCTCCGGCCGGGGAGGGGTTTTCCTTATCCGCCGCCGCCGCTTTTGATGCGGAGCAGCCACATGGCGGCGATCAGCGACGTAATCGCCGCAATGATCGCGTAGCTGATCAGCCTGAGGTTGCGCGCACGCACCGTCTCGACTTCGTGGGTCTTGAGCCGCCCCATGATCGCGCAGGCCCGGCGCTCGGCCGTCCAGAAGACGATGATGGCGATCAGCAGGAAGGCGGTGGCGATGCCCTTCGGCACCCAATCCGGCTCCATCTTGTTGAACAGGGCCTGGAAGCCGAGGCCGACGCCGACCGCGGCGAAGCCGGTGCGCATCCACCCTGCGAAGGTCCGCTCATTGGCAAGGATCGTCCGGTCCTCCGCAAGATCGGTGCGATCCTCCGCGAGTTCGGTTTTGCTCTCAGACATCGCCGCCCGGTGCGCGGCCGCCGTCGTCGCGGGGTCGTTCGCGGTCCCGGTCGCGCGGCGGGTCACGGTCGCGCGCTGTCGTCGGCGGGGCGCTGGGCAAGGTGGCGTCGGGCAGGTCGTCCTCCGGCGCCGGCTCGTCCTCCGGCGGCTGGGCCGCGTCGTCGTTCGTCTGGGCGGAGACGGTGAAGCCGTTGGAATCGACGCTGACGCCGATGTCCATGCCCTCCACCGGCAGCGTCACCGCCGCGTTGCTGTCGCTGGCCTGCACCTCCACCGGCGCGGCGATCGGCGGCGCGGTCGGCTGGGCCGGGCGTGTGCCGACCGCCGCTGCGGTGAAGTCCCGCCAGATCTTTGCCGGCATGCCGCCGCCGGCCATTCCGCCGGGAAGCGGGCTGTTGTCGTCGTTGCCGATCCACACGCCGACGACGAGGTCTTGCGCGAAGCCGACGAACACCGCGTCGCGGCTGTCCTGGGTGGTGCCGGTCTTGCCGTAGGCGGGGACGGAAAGCGCGGCGGCGCGGCCGGTGCCCTGCTGCACGACGGCGCCGAGCATTTCCTTCATTTCATCGAAATTGGGATCGCTGCGCGCGCCGGCGACGCTCTTAGCCCACAATTTCTGGTACCAGGGCCGCTCCTCATCCTCCAGGCCGACCGGCTTGATCGGATAGGCCCCGGCGGCAACCGCGGCGTAGGCCGAGGTCAGCTCAAGCAAGGTCACGCCCGACGTGCCGAGCGCAAGGCTGGGGTTCGCGTTCAAGGGGCTGGTGACGCCGAGATCGCGCGCCGTGCGGATCACATTCTCGACGCCGACCTTCTGGGCGAGCCGCACCGAAGCGACGTTGCTTGACACGGCCAGCGCGTCCTTGAGGCTCAAGGTGCCGCGATACTTATTGGCGTAGTTCTTCGGCTGCCAATCGCCGATGCGAAGCGGCCGGTCGGCGATCTGGTCGTCCGGGTCCATCCCGGAGCGAAGCGCGGCGAGCCAGACGAACAGCTTGAACGCCGAGCCGGGCTGGCGCCGCGCCTGCGTTGCGCGGTTGAAGGGGCTTCGCGCATAATCCTTGCCGCCGACCATCGCGACGATCTGCCCGTCCGGGCGCATCGCGACGATGGCGACCTGCGCGGACCCGAGCCCGGCCTTGCGCACCGTCTGCAGCGCCATCTTCTGGAGCTTGCTGTCGAGCGTGGTCTGCACCGTCTGGGCGCCATAAGCTTCCTCGGCATCGCCGCGCGCGCGGGCGGCGGGGAGGACCCAGTCGGCGAAATAGGTGCCGGTCGGCACGTTCGCGCCCTGCGGCTCAACCTTGAGTTTGGCGGGCTTCAACGTCCGCGCCTGCGCCTTCGACACGTAGCCCTGGTCGATCATAGCGGCGATTACTAGCCGGGCACGCTCCCGCGCCTGCTTGTAATTCTTGGTCGGCGCGAGCCGCGACGGCGCCTTCACCATGCCGGCAAGCATCGCCGCCTGCGTCACGCTCAATTTCTCCGGCGGCACGCTGAAATAATGGTGGGACGCGGCGCGCAGTCCGTAGACGTTGTCGCCCAGGTAGACGTTCGAAAGGTAACGCTCGAGGATTTGCTGCTTGTCGAGCCAAGCCTCCAGCCAGAAGGCGATCAGCACCTCCTGCGCCTTGCGGCCCATGGTCCGCTCGTTGGACAGGAAGGAGATTTTGGCAAGCTGCTGCGTGATCGTACTTCCGCCTTCCTTCACGCCGCCAGCGCCGAGGTTGCGCCACGCCGCGCGGGCGATGCCGCGGGCGGAAACGCCTAAGTGGTCGTTGAACCTCTTGTCTTCGATTGCGATGAAGGCGTTCGGGACGTGCTTGGGCAGATCGGCGATGCGCACGGGCGCCCGGATGTCGGCGCCGCGCCGGGCGATCGGCACGCCGTCGGCGGACAGCAGGGTCAGGCTCGGCGCCGCGATCGGCTGGAGCGATTTGGAAAGGGGCGCGGTCACCGCCAACCAGGCGATGAGCAGCATCAATATGGCGATGCAGGCGAGCGCGATCCGCCGCCAGCCCCAACGCAGGGGATTATACCAGGCGCGGCGGCGCGGTTGTTCCAGCGGCTGTTGCGGGGGCGGGAAGGCTCCGGAGCCGCCGAAACCGGACGGCGGCTGTTGCCACTGGGCAGACTGGTCCAAACGCATCCCCTCTCTCTAGCCGCGAAAACGTCGTTGGGGAAATCGGGTTGCGCTCAATGCGCCGAGCCGTTGAACAAGCGATCGGGCGTCACCCTCTCGGGCGGCGCGCCGAGCTCCGCAAGCCCCTCCGGCCAGGCGCCGCCGGTGGCAAGCGCTTCCACCACCGCCGACATCGCCGGCGCGGTTTGCAGGCCGTAGCCGCCTTGGCCGACCAGCCAGAAGAAGCCGGGCGCCTGCGCGTCGAAGCCGGCGGTCGGCACCCGGTCGGCGACGAAGCTCCTCAGCCCGGCCCAGCGATGCGCGACGCGGGTGACCGAGAGGGTCGTGTATTGCTCCAGCTGGTAGGCGGCGAGGGCGACGTCATACTCCTCCGGCTGGGCGTCGCAGGCGACGTCCTCCACTTCGTCGACGGGCGAGACGAGCAGCTGTCCCGACTCCGGCAGCATGTAGAAATCGCCCGCCGCGCTGTGCACGAACGGCCAGGCGGCGAAGTCCACGCCCGCTGGCGGATCGACCACGATGATCGTCCGCCGCTTCGGCTCCAGCCGGATCGGCCGAACACCGGCAAGCTTCGCCACGTCGTCCGCCCACGCGCCCGCCGCGTTGATCAGCACCGGCGCCGACCAGGACGCGCCGTCTTCCGCCTCCACGGTCCAGTGCCCGCCGCTCTCCCACACCTTGGCAATCCGCCGCCCGGTCAGGATCGTGCTCCCTGCCGCCCGCACCTGACGGGCATAGGATTGGAGCAGCGCGTCCGCGTCGAGCTTGAGCGCGGTGGGATCGAGCAGCCCTGCAACCGCCGCGCCCTCTCCGGTCCGAAGCACCGGGCAGAGCGCCAGCATTGCAGCCTCATCGAGCGGTGTCACCCTATCCGTGAATCGTGCCATTTCTGCCCGAAGCTGTTCGAGCTTGGGCAGCATTTCGTCGGTCGCGAAGTAGATCGAGTTGTCCAAAGCGGCGACGGGAGTCTCGCAAAATCCCTCCGGCTGGGCCTCGAAGAACGGCCGGCTCCACGCCGTCAAAGCACGCACCGTTGGGTCGCCAATGCCATAGTGGCTGAACGAAACGCTGCGTCCCGACGAATGAAAGCCGAGCGCCTCCTCCGCTTCGAGCACGATCACGCGCCCGTGTTTCGCGAGCCGCGCCGCCGCCGAAAGGCCGGCGATTCCGCCGCCGATGATCAGGAAATCGCCGTCCATGCCGTCCGTTACGCAGGTGGAACCGGGCCCCTCTCTGCCTGTTGAGCAGGGACAAGTTCAACGTAAAAACGGATCATTCATGGCGACCAAGGCGCGGCTGGAAGCCGTCAACACGGCTTCACCGCTTTTCTACAGCCACGGCTTTCAGGCGGCGCTCGCCTCCTGGAACAAGGACCGGCTCCAGCCGGGCTTCCCGTCCGCCGATTGGGAAAAGACCCTTGAACGCGACAGCCGCATGCAGCGGCTGGAAGGCGCGTTCCTGGAAACCCTGCGTGCCGACATCGCCGACCGTGCCGCCGAGGCCCCCGAGGATGCGGACGGCTTCATCGCCTGGTTCGAAGCCTTGCAGGAGAACGGCCCGGGCCAGGGCGACCCGCTCTTCCCCTGGCTCGCCGAGCAAGCGAGCCTCGACGAGTTGCGCTGGTTCCTTGAACAGGAAGCGGCCGGCGAAGCGGGCTTCGAGGATCTGACGGCGCTTACCCAGGTCAAAATGCCGACCCGGCCGAAGCTGGAGCTTGCCCGAAATTATTGGGACGAAATGGGTCGCGGCAATCCCAAGGGCATGCATGGTCCCTTACTCGACACGCTGGTCGAGCGGCTGGAGCTTGAGCCGACCATCGAGAAGACCTGCTGGGAAAGCCTGGCACTTGCCAACGCGATGACCGCCATGGCGACCAACCGCCGCTACGCCTTTCATTCGGTCGGCGCGCTCGGCGCGATCGAGCTGACCGCGCCGAGCCGCTCCGCGCATACCGCAGCCGCCTTGAAGCGCCTCGGCTTCACCGGCCGCGAGCGCCATTATTTCGATCTCCACGCCGTGCTCGACGTCAAGCATTCGGAAGAATGGAACAAGGAAGCGATCCGCCCCCTGCTCGAAGAAGACCGGCGCCGCGCCCGGCCGATGGCGGAAGGCGCCCTGATCCGCCTCCTCTGCGGCGCCCGCTGCTACGAACAGTACCGCGCCACGCTTTGGGGCTAGGCCGAAGCCAATGCCCGCTGCAGCGCCCGGATCACCAGATCCGGGTGGCTGTGGTGGAGCATGTGGCCTGAGCCCTCCACTTCGGTAAGGCTGCCGCGCGGAAGCTGGCGGGCAAGCGCCTTCGCCTGCCGCTCGTCCTCGACCACCCGGTCGGACGTGCCGGTCAGCACGTGCGTCGGCACCTGAATGGCGCGCATGTCGATCGTGCCCGCCGGCGACAGCGGCAACATCGACGACGCATCCTCGCCTTCCGCAACCATCGTCTCGGCGGTGAGAATCTGGTCGAACGGGTAGGTGGCCTCCCACCGCTCCGGCACCGGCGACGGCGCGAACATCACCTGGTGGAGCAGCTTCACCATCGGCCGGTCCATCTGGGTGAACTCGGCGAATTTGGAGAAGAGGGGCCCGAAGAGCGGCGCGGCGCGGGGCGTCAGCATCGTATGCTCGATCAGCCGCGGCTCGGGAAAGGCCAGCGGGGCGATCAGCACCATCTCCGCCACCAGCTCGGCATGCCGCTCCGCCATGGCAAGCGCCACCATCCCGCCATAACTATGCGCACCGATGACTGCTCGGGTAATGCCAAGCTTCGCCAACCCTTCGGCGATCTGGTCAGCCTGATCGCGCGGCGTGCTGAACCGGGTGCGGCTGCTGAGGCCGTGCCCCGGCCGGTCCACCACCGTCACCCGGTGCTTCTTGGCAAGCGCCGCGAACACCGGGCTCTGCAGCCAGTCGTGGCCGGTGGTCATCGCTCCATGTATCAGGACAAGATCGGACCCCTTCCCCTGCTGATGAACGTGAAGGGTGCGGCCGGAGCCGAGGTCGAGCGTTTGACTATGTTGCATCGCAACATAACCGATTGCAGCCGCTTAGGGTTCCGCCTCAATCCTTCTTCGGCGGCAGCGGCTTCCTTGCTTTGAGATCGAAGCCGTCGCCGCTCGACAGCACATGCACCCGCACGTCGTGCATCGACAAAGCGCACTCCGCCCGGGCCTCGGCCAAATTGCAGTAGGTGACGTCCGTCCCGTCCACCACGTACACGCCGCCCGATCCGATCACCCGGAACTCGCCGCCCTCGACCACGACGGCCGTGTCCTCGTCGATGCCGAGGCCGAGCACGCGCGGATTGTGCGCCACCGCGCCGAGCAGGCGGCCCATCCGGCCACGCTCCGCGAAATGCTGGTCGATGATCACGTCGCGCACCAGCCCCATGCCCGGCGACATATGGAGATCGCCAATCCGGTGCGTCTCCTTGCTGGAGCCCTTGACCAGCATCGTCTCGCTCATCACCGACGCGCCCGCCGACGTGCCCGCGACGAGCCCGCCCCGGTCGAAGATCGCCTTGATCTTGGCCTCGATGCCGGTGTCGCCGATCTGGCTGGTAATGCGCAGCTGGTCGCCGCCCGAAAAGAACACCGCCTGCGCGTCGTCGAGCACCGCGAGCTTCTCCCGGTCGCCGGCGCGGCTGCGCTCCTCGACATAGAGTTCGACCAGCTCGCCGACGTCGAGATCCTCAAACGCCGCCTCATATTCCTCGAAATAGCCTTCGGGGCGGTGGCTCGCGACGGTGGCGAGGACGAGCTTGCCGCCCTTCACGTGGCGCGCGACTTCGCGCAAAATCGTCCGGTCGCTCTTGGGGTCGCGGTCCTCATGGCCGCCGATGATGATCAGGCAGCCTTTGCGCGCGTCTTGGTCAGCCACGTGTTTCTTCGTCCTTGTGCAAAAATGCTTTGGGTTCGGCCATGCCGGCGGTGAGGTAGGCGACGGCGAACATCGGGCTGTTATGCGCCCAGGCGAGCTCGCCATCCTTGCCGATCGCAATCGCGCCGCCGTCGGCTTCCGCGCCGCCGGTGCCGGGCAATTTGCTGAGGCATTTGGCGATCGCCTGCTCGAGCGGCTCGCCGTCCTCCACCGACGCCATCACCCGGCTCGCCAGCGACAGGCGCGTGATTGTCTCGCCGTCGCCGGAAAAGGAAATGGCGGCGATATGGTTGTCCGCGTAAAGCCCGCCGCCGGGCAATGGGCTGTCGCCGATGCGCCCGACCTTTTGGCCGTTGAGGCCGCCCGTCGAGGTGCCGGCCGCAAGGTTGCCGCCCATGTCGAGTGCCACCGCGCCGACCGTGTCATGCTCCCCTTCGGCGATCGCCTGCTTCTCTTTTTCCGCCTTCAATTCCTCGTCGGTGGCGAGCGGAGCGCCGATCGACTTGGCGAACAGAAGCGCGCCTTCGCCGACCAGGATCACTTCCTTTTCCGGCATCAGCTTGCGGGCAACGCTGATTGGGTTTTTGACCTGGCGGATGGCTCCGACCGCCCCGGCGGACAGGTCGCGCCCGTCCATCAGGCCCGCGCACATCTCGATGCCGCCCGCTTCATTAGGGGCCGAGCCGTGCCCGGCGTTGAACACCGGCAGGTCTTCGAGCGTGCGGATCGCCGCTTCCACCGCGTCGAGCGCGTCTCCGCCCTTCGCGAGCACCGCGGCGCCCGCTTCCACCGCCTGGCGGATACCGTCGCGATTGGCTTCTTCCTCAGCCGGGTCCCACGGCTTGGCGCCGCCATGGACGATCAGGGCCCAGCGACCCTCGTCTTTTCCAAACATGGTCTGTCCTTATTCCGCGGCCACGAGCGCGCCGCGCGCGCCGGTGCGGGCGGCCATCGGCTTGAAGTCGTTGACCTGCGACCAGGCGAGGCGAACGTCGGTTGGCGTAACCACGATCAGGTCACCCGGCCGGCCCATTGCGAGCGCGGCGGCGGTGGATTCCGGTTCGCCGGCGATCAGGTGGATATGGTCGTCCGTGCGGCCCGCTTCCTTCGCGCCTTTCTTCAAAAGCCCCATCACCTCGCCGCGCGGACGTCCGCGCGTCGCGGGGTCTTCGCGGAAGATCAGCTCGTCGAAAATGCCCGCGGCGATCCGGCCAAGCTCGATGATGTCCTGGTCGCGTCGGTCGCCGGCCATGGAGACGGTGCCGATGGTGCGCTTGTAGCGGTGGCTGAGGCCCTTCACGACCCGGCCGAGCGCCTCCAGCCCCGCCGCATTGTGAGCATAATCGACGATCACCCGGAAGCCGTGCGCGTCGTGGACGTTCAGGCGGCCGGGGTTCTGCTCGAATGTGGAGCTGAACTGGGTCAGCGCCGAGCGAATGGTGAGGATCGGCACGCCGTGCGCGACCGCCATCGCCGCCGCGGCAAGGGCGTTGGCGACGTTGAACTCCGCCATGCCGTGCAGGGCCGCCGGAATGTCGCCCGCCTTCATGATGAATTCGCGGCGATTGTCTTCGTAGAGGACGATGGTGCCGCCCTCGTGGCCGGGCTCGCGAACGATTGCCATGCCGCCATTCTCAATGTGCTCGCGCACCATGGGGGACATTTCGGCGCCGCCGCACAGGGTGAACCAGACGACCTGGCCGCCGGCCCGCCGCGCCATCCGGATGCAGAGCGGATCGTCTGCGTTGAGGATCGAATAACCGTCGCGGCGCACCGCCTCGACCACCACCTGCTTGACGTTGGCGAGGTCGTCCACCGTCTCGATGCCGCGTAGGCCGAGGTGGTCGGGCGTGACGTTGAGGCAGGCGGCGATATCCGCTTCCTTATAGGCAAGCCCCTCGCGCAGCAGGCCGCCGCGCGCCGTTTCCAGCACCGCCACTTCCACCGTCGGATCGCGCAGGATCATCCGCGCGCTGCGCGGCCCCGTGGCGTCGCCGTCATGGGTGAGGATGTCGTTGATGTAGACGCCGGTGGTCGAGGTCAGCCCAACGGTGCAGCCGGTGTAGCGCAGGATGTGCTTGATCATCCGGCCGACAGTTGATTTGCCGTTGGTGCCGGTGATCGCAAGGATCGGCACGCGGCTCTTCTTGCCGCGCGGGAAGAGCATCTCGATGATCGGCTTGGCGACGTCGCGCGGCGCGCCTTCCGACGGCTCAATGTGCATGCGAAGCCCCGGCGCGGCGTTCACTTCAATCACCCCGCCGCCGGTTTCGCGCACCGAGCGGCTGATGTCCGGGCAGACGAAATCGACGCCGCAGACGTCGAGCCCGATCACCAAGGCTGCGCGGCGGGCAATGTCGGCATTATCCGGGTGGATTTCGTTGGTCCGGTCCACGGCGGTGCCGCCGGTGGAGAGGTTCGCCGTCGCGCGCAGCGGCACCACCTGCTCGGCCGAGGGGATGCTGTCGGGGGTCAGGCCGGAGCGGGAGAGATATTCCTCCACCAGCGCGTCGATCTTGATCCGGGTCATGACATTCTCATGCCCGTTGCCCCGGCGCGGGTCCTTGTTCACCTCGGCGACAAGCTGGCGGATGGTGGACACGCCGTCGCCGACCACCTGCGCCGGTATCCGCTCGGCGACCGCAACCATCTTGCCGTTCACGACAAGGATGCGGTGGTCGTTGCCGGGGAAAAATTGCTCCACGATCACGTCGCGGCGACCCTTGGACTGCGCCTGCGCCTCGGAGAAGGCGAAGCGCAATTGCTCCTCGCCGGTGATCCCGATCGACACGCCGCGGCCGTGATTGCCGTCGAGCGGCTTCACCACCAGCGGGTAACCGAGCTTTTTGGCCGAGCGCACCGCCTCGTCCGCATCGCGCACCACCACGCCGCGCGGCACGGGAACGCCGCTCTCGTCGAGCAGCTTCTTAGTCATGTTCTTGTCGGACGCGAGCTCGGTTGCGACGAAGCTCGTCTGGCCCGTGATTGAGGCACGAATGCGCTTGGCGAAGCGACCGTGGCCAAGCTGGATCAGGCTTTGATCGTCGAGCCGCATCACCGGAATGCCGCGCCGCTCGGCTTCAGTGACCAGCGACCGGGTGGTCGGCCCAAGCTGGTTGCGCCGCACCAGGCGGCGAAGCGCGTCCAAGCGGCGCTCGAGATCGAACCCGCCGTCGTTGCCACCTTCGAAGCGGTAGACCTTGTCCAGTCCGCGAATGCCCTGGAGGTCGGCGGGGAGCAGCGAGTTGACCAACTCGAACGCCGCGCGCCCGGCAGCGAGGCCGACCTGCTCCTCATTGTACGCGAACATCACGTTGTAGACGCCGGGCTTGCCCTTCACCGACCGCGTCTTGCCGCGCACCGCCCGCGATCCGGCGAGCGTTTGAAGCTCAAGCGCGACATGCTCGGCGACATGACCGAGCCACGTCCCTTCCTTCAGGCGCTTCTCGAACCCGCCGCGGACCTTCAGCGAACATTTGTGACGCCCGACGCCGGGGAGCAGCGCAAGCAACGCGTCGGTGAAGCCCGGTATGCGGTTGGTCGGAAACTCCTCCAGCCGGCCAAGATCGACCTGCACCCGCACCATCGGCGTGTGGCTGAAATAATGCGGGCCGCGATAGACCGCGACTTCGTTCACCGACGCTTCCTGAGTCAGCATGGCCGTGCCCGCATCGGTTTTGGTGCCGAAGAACATTCTGTTTCCCCCTGGGGATTGATCGCTTGAGGCTCCACTGGATCCAGACGCGGTACGGGACTGGTTCGGAGCCGACATGATCAACCTAAACCCCCGAAAACACGGGCGGGTTCCGGAAGAAGAAGCTGATCCAGGTTACTCGCCGGCGCGCGGCCGAACGGCCTTGGCCGCCTTCTGGACCGCGCGGAAGCCGACCGACTTGGCCAGGTTGCGCTGGGGGAAGCGTCCGGGAGGGGAGGGGTTCAGTCCGACCTTGCGAAGCAATCCGTTGAAACCGTGCGCATATTCCTCATGGTAGCTCCATTCGGAGCGCCAGGTGATCGACAGCGACACGCTCGGCTCGCTTCCGTTCCGCACCCAGTGCGGCGCCTTGACCGGCACGTAGACCGCGTCGCCGGGTGTGAGCTTCACCGGATTGCCGGCCGCGCCGAACTCGTCGCGCCACGGCAGGTTGCGGTGACCGCCGGCGTGGTACGCCTCGTGGCTCTCAGGCCCGGCGAAGCGCGGGTCGGCGGGCGGATAAAGGGTCATCGTCTTGTGCCCCCGTATCTGCATCAGGATGTTGTGTTCGGGGTCGAAGTGGAACGGCGTCACCGCGCCGGGCGACGAGATGAAGATGAACCCCTGCTCCTTCAGCATCGCACCGGTCGCCTCACCGACCAGTGCTCTGAGCGGCGCCAGCGCCTCGTGAAGCAGCGCCCGATATTCCGGGTCCCCCTCAATGTACTTCAGCACCATCCACGAGCCGCATTGCTCGATACGGCGGATGGTTTCGGCGATGCTGAGACCGTTCGACGGCGTGTCGTCGCCGCCGATGCCGATCGGCACGTCGCCGCGATAATATTCGACATGCTTGGCGGGGATGCGCTGGGCGAGTTCGACCAAAGACGCCAGCGTCAGCAGCTTGTGCCCGCAAAAGCCGTGGCGGAGCAGCGTCGTCTTCTCCGGATAGGCGGCGCGGAGGGTGTCCAGCGCGCCGGCGTCGAAACTCTGCGTCATGCCGCTCTCCCGATCAGCCGCTTCGCCGCGGCCCAGCCTTGCTCCGCCGCGCGGGCACCGAAATAGACGAGGCCGCGCCGCACCCCGCCGAGCCGCACCGTCACTCGAACGATGTCGCGGCGCTCCGTCCAAAGCCCGTCGATCATGGGGTGGTTCTCGGCGGCGCAGCTGTCCATCCAGTCGATCCCCGGCCGTTCCAGCGTGTCGAGGTTTTCGATCTGAAGAAGCAGCCCCGGCGAGAAGCGGGCATAATCCTCGTCATAAGCGGTCTTGAACATGAAGCTGCCCGGAGGCGCGAGCAGGTTGATCAGCATTGCGATCGGCCGCCTGTTGAGCTCGAGGCTGCGGATCTGCAATCGGCCTTCGCCGTGCGCGGCGGCAAGCGCGGCGCGCAGGAACCGCGCATTCTCCTCGCGGCAGGCGATGGCGGAGTTCTCGCGGCCTTTCCAGCCCGAGCGTTCCAACGCGATAAATGCCTCGCACCAAGCCTCGACGTCCGTGCCGCCGGGCTCCAGTGTCCGAAATTCAACCGTGCCAAGCTCACGCAGCCGGTTGGCTAAGCGGGCAATCTCCTTGCGCTTCTTCTTGCGCACCGCTTGTTCGTAATATTCTGCCGGCGAGAGGCTGCTGTGGAGCATCGCCCGCCGGGTGCGGTAAACCACCGGGCAGGCGCGCCCGCGCTCGGCGGCGGCGGCTTCGAGGCCGCGGTGAACGGGCCCGTCTTCGACCACGCCTCTGACGTGGAGCAATCCCGCCGCCCAGGGCGCAGCATCGAGATGGTCGAGAAGCGCACCCCAGAAAGCCGCCTCATGCCCACGCCGCACCAGCGGCATGCCGAGATAATCATGCTCGCAGCGCCAATTCTCGACATGGCGAACCGGCATGCGCCCAAGCGTCGGCGCGATCTCCAGCGCAATCGCGCCGGCCAGCATTCCCTCGCCGCCGCGCACCTCAAGAAGGCGCGCGCCGGCATGCGGCAGGTGATCCCACGCAGAACCGAAAAAGCCGATCTCGGCGAATGCGGTCGGCTCCGCCGCGTCCTCAGCCAGCGCCCGCCATTCCTCCCGCAGCCCGGGCGACAGCGCCTCCACCTCGCGGCAGCCGGCGAAGCGCACGTCCGCGGGCGCGGGCGCAAGGCCACGTGGTTCCGCTTGGAGGACTGACTGGTACATTGCCGCCGTTTCTTCCGTTCACCGGGCTTTGTTGAACCGTTCCGTAGCGTCGGCAGGTAAAGATTTTGCCTCTTTGCCGACGCGCGGGCTCGGGCCTAGAAAAGGGTATGGATAGCCGCATCTCTCCGCCCGAAGTCTTTCGCCAGGCCAGCCACTGCAAGCCCGCCGAATATGAGGCGCTCTACCGCCAATCGCTCGCCGATCCGGACGGCTTCTGGCGCGATCAGATGGCGCGAATCGACTGGGTGCAGGCGCCAAGCCAAATCGACGGCTCCTCCTTCGATCCGGTTGAGATCCGCTGGTTTGGCGACGGCGTGCTCAACCTCTGCTTCAACTGCGTCGACCGGCATCTCGAGACCCGCGCCGACCAGGTCGCGATCCTGTTCGAAGGCGACGAACCGGGGACAGGCCGAAGCCTCACCTATGGCGAGCTCTACCGCGAGGTCGTCGCCATGGCGAACAGCCTCAAGGCGTTGGGCGTGGCGAAGGGCGACCGCGTCACGCTCTACATGCCGATGATCCCGGAAGCCGCGTTGGCGATGCTCGCCTGCGCGCGGATCGGAGCGGTGCACAGCGTGGTGTTCGGCGGCTTCTCGCCCGAGGCCCTGCACGGCCGGATCGAGGATTGCGCAAGCCGCGTCGTGATCACCGCCGACGGCGGCCTTCGCGGCGGCAAGCTGGTACCATTGAAGGCCAATGTCGACGCGGCGATTGCCAAGGGTGCGGAGGTCGACGCGGTGCTCGTCGTCCGCCACCTCGGCAACGACATCGGCTGGACGGAGGGCCGCGACCGCTGGCTCCACGATCTGAGCCCTTTGGTGCCTGAAGACTGCCCGCCCGAGCCGATGAACGCGGAAGACCCGCTCTTCATCCTCTACACGTCGGGCTCGACCGGTAAGCCCAAGGGCGTGCTCCACACCACCGGCGGCTACGCCGTCTGGACCGCCGCCACTTTCCACTACGTCTTCGACTACAAGGAAGGCGAGCTCTTCTGGTGCACCGCCGATGTCGGCTGGGTGACTGGGCACAGCTACGTCGTCTACGGCCCGCTCGCCAACGGCGCGACCACCCTGATGTTCGAGGGCGTCCCCAATCACCCCGATTTCTCCCGCTTCTGGGACGTGGTGGAGCGGCACAAGGTCAACATCTTCTACACCGCGCCGACCGCCATCCGCGCGTTGATGCGCGAAGGCGAGGCGCCGGTGAAGCGCCACGACCGCTCCTCCATCCGCCTGCTCGGTACGGTCGGCGAGCCGATCAATCCCGAAGCGTGGCGCTGGTATTGGCATTCGGTGGGGGAGGGCGCCTGCCCGGTCGTCGACACCTGGTGGCAGACGGAAACCGGCGGCATCATGATCACCACGCTACCGGGCGCACACGACATGAAGCCGGGGTCGGCCGGACGCCCCTTCTTCGGCATCGAACCGCAGCTGCTCGGCCCGGACGGAGAGCTCCTCGAAGGCGCCGCCTCCGGAAACCTCTGCATCGCCCGCTCCTGGCCCGGCCAGATGCGCACCGTCTACGGCGACCACCAGCGCTTCGTGGAAACGTACTTCTCGGCCTATCGTGGCAAGTACTTCACCGGCGACGGCTGCCGCCGCGACGAGGACGGTTATCACTGGATCACCGGACGGGTGGACGACGTGCTCAATATCTCCGGCCACCGCCTCGGCACCGCCGAGATCGAAAGCGCCCTCGTCTCCCACCCCAAAGTCGCCGAAGCCGCGGTGGTCGGCTACCCGCACGACATCAAGGGCCAAGGCATCTACTGCTACGTCACGCTGATGGAAGGCGAGGAAGGCTCCGACGCACTCGAGGTGGAACTCCGCGCCCACGTCCGCACCGAAATCAGCCCGATCGCCACGCCTGACCTCATCCACTTCACCCCCGGCCTCCCCAAAACCCGGTCCGGCAAGATCATGCGCCGCATCCTCCGCAAGATCGCAGAGAACGACTTCGGCAGCCTGGGCGACACCTCCACCCTCGCCGACCCAAGCCTGGTCGACGGCCTAATCGAAGGGCGCCGCAACCGTTAGGGCTGGGCAAGACCCTCGTCCCACGTGATGCGGATGCGGACCCACTCACCGATCATCGGCTTGCCGCCGAGGCGCGGGGGGCGAACTCTGAACTGCCAGGCGGCGAGGCGTACCGCGCGGCTCAGGCCGGAACCCGCCGGCGATTGGCCGACCTCGCGGCAATCCTCCACCCGGTAGTCCGCCACGGTGCGGCAGGCGACCATGCCCCAGCCATTCTGCATGCGCGGCGGCAGGTAGGCGCCAAGCTCGGCGCTGGTCGGCCGGCGGTACCATTGGGCATTGTAGAGGGGCTGCCCGCCCGGCGCGGTGCCGACCACCGCATCGCCAGCGCCCGCGCTTGCCCCCGGCGTTCCGGCGGTGCGGCCGGGACCCGATGAAGGCACATGCGCCAGGTTGAACTTCTCCATGCCGGCCCAAAGCTTGATCGGCTCGGTCGCCGGCTGCTCCGGCGCGGGCTGCGACTTCGGCACGGGGAGCGGCACCGGCGGCGGCTTCACCGCCTTGGCGGGCGCACCGCCTCCGGCGGGCTGCGGCTTGGCGGCGGGCTTGGGCGCTTCGGCGGGCGCTGCCTCTTCGCCCGGCACAAGGGTGACGGTGGTCGGCCGGGTCGGCTCCTCCCTGGTCTCGGGCGGCGGCGCCAGGCGGAGAAGCAGAAGCAGGAGCAGCGCGTGGAGCAGGATCACGAGGGCGGCCGACCCGCCGCGCCGGCGCAGGGACTCGCGGGTGTCGGTCCACCACAAGGTGAAGCCGGACACGCGCGGCGGCTCGGCGGCAACCGAGGCGCCGTCGCTAAATGCCGCAAAAGTCACGTATTTCCCCAAGCGATCCCCCGCCGCCGCCCTAGCTCAGGCCGCCGCCTTGCGCAACGCGGCGGCGTCTCCGCTCACGCCGGCACGAACGTCAAAGCAGCGCCGTTCATGCAGTAGCGAAGGCCGGTCGGTGGCGGGCCGTCGTCGAAGACGTGGCCGGTATGGCCGCCGCAGCGCCGGCAATGCACCTCCGTGCGGGCCATGAAGAGGCCGTTGTCCTCGCGGGTAGCCACGGCATCGGGCAGCGGCTGGTAAAAGCTCGGCCAGCCGGTGCCGCTCTCGAACTTCGCCTCGGACGCGTAAAGCGGCAGCGCGCAGCCCGCGCAGGCGTAGATGCCCTTGCGCTTCTCGGCATTGAGCGGGCTCGATCCGGAGCGCTCGGTGCCCGCCTGGCGAAGCACCCGATACTGCTCGGCGCTCAGGCTTGCGCGCCACTGCTCAGGCGTTTTGGTGATCTCGAACGTCTCGGCGCCGGCTTCTTCCGTCGCGCAGGCGGAGGCGCCGAACAAGGCGGCGAGGCTGCCGCCGAGGAATGTACGCTTGCTCATCTTCATGACTGCTCCGCCCGCGCTGGCCGTGGCGGCCGGTCGCATCTGCCGATGCGTTAGCGCCCCGCGTCTGTACCCGCGATGAAGCCCTAGAAGAGCGTCGTCAGCCCGTAGAACAAGGCGCCCACCGCCGCCGAAGCCGGAATGGTGATCACCCACGCCGCCACCACGTTGCCCGCAACCCCCCAGCGCACCGCCGAGGCGCGCCGCGCGACGCCCGCGCCGATGATGCAGCCGGTGATGGTGTGGGTGGTCGAAACCGGAATGCCGAGCGCGGAGGCGGTGAACAGCATGATCGATCCGCCCGCCGAAGCGCTGAAGCCCTGGTGCTGCGAGAGTTTGGTGATCCGCGAACCCATCGTTTCGATGATCTTCCACCCGCCCATCAACGTGCCGAGGCCGATGGCGATGTAGCAGCTGATCGCCACCCAGTGCGGCACTTCGAACTCGCCCTGCAGATAGCCGGTCGAGTAGAGGAGTACGGTGATGATCCCCATCGTCTTCTGCGCATCGTTGAGGCCGTGGCCGAGCGAATAAGCGGCGGATGAGACGAGATGCAGCCCCCGGAAACTGCGCTCCGCCCCGCGCGCGCTGGCCCGCACCGCGAACCAGCTCGTCACCAGCATGATCAGCATCGCAAGCACCATGCCGAGCGTCGGCGACAGCACGATCGCCACCAATGTCTTGTTGAGCCCCGTCCACTGCACGCCGGTGAGGCCGGCATGCGCAACGCCCGAGCCGAGCAGGCCGCCCACCAAAGCATGGCTCGACGAGGAAGGAATACCCTTCAGCCACGTCACCACGTTCCAGAACATCGCGCCGACCAGTGCGCCGAACACCACGGCGGGCGTCACCAGATCCTTGTCGATCAGCCCCTTGCCGATCGTGTCGGCAACCTTGTGCAGGCTCGGAAAGGCCAGCATCAGGAAATAAGCGGCGAAGTTGAAGAAGGCCGCGAACGCCACCGCCTGAACCGGCCCGAGCAGCCGGGTCGCGACCACCGTGGCGATCGAATTGGCGGCGTCGTGGAGGCCGTTCAGGAAGTCGAACGCGAGCGCAAGAAAGATAAGGCCGATCAGCAGCGGCAGCGCGAGCTCGTGCATGGTTCTGCGCGCCCTTTAGCTGTGGTCGATGACGATGCCGTCGATCTCGTTCGCGACATCCTCGAACGAATCCACGATGCGCTCGAGGTGCTTGTAGATTTCGCGGGCAACGATGAAGCGCAACGTGTCGGTCGCGCCGTAGCGTTGGAAGGTGTTCTTGAGGCCCGCGGCGTGAAGCTCGTCGGCATGGCCCTCCATCCGCACCAGCCGCTCGGTCAGCTCATGGAGGCGTCCGCCGTTGCGGCCCACGTCTCGGAGCAGCGGCATCGCTTCGGCGGTGAGGCGCGCGGCATCGACGATGATTGCCGCGATATCCTTCATCTCCTGCTCGAACTCGGTAATTTCGTAGAGCTCGATTGCAGACGCCGCGGCGTGCATTTCGTCCACCGCATCGTCCATGGACGCGATCAGGCTGGTGATCGCACCCCGGTCGAACGGGGTCAGGAACGTACGGCGGACGGTGGTCAGCACTTCGCGGATGATGTTGTCCGCATCGTGCTCGCGCTCGTGGATCTCGCGGATATGGTCCTTCATCCCCGCGCCGCCTTGCAGCAGCCGGCCGGTGGCGTTTGCTGCGGCGACGATGCTGGTGGCATGCGCTTCAAACAGTTCGAAGAAATTCCCCGATTTGGGCAGCAGGCGTTGGAACCAGGCGAACATCGGACCTACTTTCGATTTGTCCGCAACCGCGCCGAGCATCGAGCTCCGGCGGGCCGCATTGTTGAATTCGGAGGCGTTGAACGATCGGATGAGGTCGGCAAGATCCTCCTCCTCCACCGCGTCGGCCGCTTCGGCAAGACTGAACCAGCGCCGCTCGCGCTCGTGGCTTTCCTTCCAGCTGTCGAGCTCCTGCGTCACCGCAAGCGGAAAGACATCGACGTCCAGCATCAGCGAGGCGCCGTTGCGGCGTTTCTTGCGATATTGGTACGAGCCGAGCGGCGTCGGGCAAACCGCGCCCCGCACGCCGGCTTCCTCCTCCGCCTCGACCGACGCGGCGGTGTGCGGCGCAACGCCGCTCATGCCGTTGCCCTTGGGGATCACCCAGCGCTTCGATTCGCGCGAGGTGATCAGCAGGATGCTGACCGGCGCGTCGATCTCGGCTCCACGGGTGCAATACGGAAGGGCGGCGATCTGGCGAATGGGATGGGCTCCGGTTGAGAGGCGCCCGATTATGACAAATCGGTGACAGAGGGAAGGGCGGCTACGCCCCACGGCCCGCCCCTCGAGTTGCCGCTTCGGGCGGCTTGCTGTTAGTCTTCGCCCCGAATCCTCGAACCGCAGGTGTGAGAGGTTGCACGGGGGAATAGAATGAAGGTCGTTTCTTGGCTCGTTTTGGGCGCCGCTCTAGTTGCGGTGCCGGCCGCCGCCGCCGCCGCCGCGCAGGCGCAGCCCGCGGCGATCACGCTGACCTTCAGCAAGGAAGAGCGCGCCGCATTGCTGCCGGTGCAGACGGCGATCCAGGCTAAGGACTGGGTCACCGCGCAAGCCGCCTTGCCCGCCGCCGCCGCTACCGCCAAAAGCGCGGATGCCCGTTATGCGGTGGGCCGCTTCCGGCTGGAGATCGGCGTCGGAATCGAGAGTGCCGCCCTGCAGGAGCAGGGCATCACCGATCTAATCGACAGCGGCCGGGTTCCCGCGGCGGACCTGCCGATGCTGTACCGAAACCTCGGCGTGCTTGCGAACAATGCGGGCAACAAGAACAAGGCCGAAGCCGCTTATGCCAAGGCGGCCGAGCTCAGCCCGAACGACGCGGAAGCGCTGATCACCCTCGCCCAGGTCAAGAACGATCTCAAGAAGCCTGGGGAAGCGGTGCAGCTGATCAGCCGCTCCATCGAGATCAAGCGGTCCGCGGGTCAGCTGGCGGATGAAAGCTGGTACAAATATGGGCTCAAGCTCGCCTTCGACGGGCGGCAGGACCCGGCCTTGCGCGCCGCATCCGAGAAACTGAGCAGCGCACTCGTCGTCGCTTACCCGACGGCGGAGAATCGGCGGGACGCGGTGCTGATCTACCGCAACGTCAACACCCTCGACGCCGCCGCCGATCTCGACGTGCTGCGCTTCATGCGGGCGAGCGGCACGCTGGCCGGCGAACGCGACTGGTACGATCTGATCGACGGCTTGGTGAAGGCCGGCAATTACGGCGAGGCCAAAGCAGTATCGGACGACGGCGCCGCCAAGCGGATGCTTGACCCCAATAAGGCGGCCTTCGCCGATCTCGCCCGCGCCATCAATGCCCGGCTATCCGGGGACCGGGCCTCGCTGGCGGCCGAGGAGACGAAGGCGCTGGCGTCCGCCAACGGGGCCCTGCCGCTCAAGATCGCCGACGCCTTTTACGGCTATGGCGAACACCCCAAGGCGATCGCCCTCTACCGCGCCGCCCTCGCCAAGGGGGGTGTCGATGCCGATCTCGTCAACACCCGCCTGGCCATGGCCCTCCTCGCCTCGGGTGACCGTGCCGGTGCGGAGCAGGCCTTCCGCGCGCTTAAGGGCACACGCCAGGGTCTCGGCGCCTTCTGGCTCGCCTGGCTTTCCCGCCGCTGAAGCGAATGGGTCGGCTTCCGCCTCCGCCTCCACGACGCGGCGGTGTGCGGCGCAAGACCACCCATGCCGTTGCCCTTGGGGCTCACGCCTTGCGCATTCGCAGGCGGAAGTAGCTGTTGATGAAGTAGGCGATCCAACTTCTGGAGAGGATCGGCGCCAGGCCGGCTTTGCGGGTCACGGGCAGCCAGTCGATGCGCGCATCGCGGAACCCCACTTCGCGAAGCAGCGCCGCCCAAAGCTGCGGCCGCTGATGGATGCGCCAGTTGATCGAGGTCATGATCGGGTTCCGCAGGCCAAGCGCCGGAAAGGCATTGGCGCGGGAGCAATCAACGGCGATCAGCTGCCCGCCGGGCTCGCACAGATCGTGCAGCCGCTGAAGAAACGGCCGGTAAAGGGCCCGCGCCGCCGGGTCGCGATGCAGCCGCGAACATGCCTCCTCATCGAGGTGATTGATCGAGGCCGCGAGAAGGATCACGTCGAACCGGTTCTCCGTGCCGATCGCCTCCACAGGCTGTTCGCGGATCTCTATCCGATCACCGTAGCCGAGTTGCTTGTGCAGTTTGCGCGCCGCGGCAACCGCTCCCCCGGAACTTCCGCTGGCCTCGGGCTCGAGCGCGAGGACCTTGCGTGCTCCGCAAGCGACGGCAAAAGCGCTTGCAAGGCCGTCGCCCGCACCGATGTCGAGCACGGTTTTCCCGCGCAAGTCCGTGCCGCGGAAGATCAGCCATTCATGGTCGAGCGCGCTTCGCGGCTTGCGTCCTGCCGCAACAAAGGCGGCAACCAGCCTGGGCAGTGCATCCGCCGCCGGACCACCGCGCCACCTCCTGAAGGCCTTCGCGCCGACGTGAGACATTGAGTCCACAAAATTCCCCCGCTGGTCCCTGAGAAGCATAAGAAGATGCGCTTTGCAAAAGGCGTTGCAGCCGCTGCGAGCTGGAGGTGGATAATGGCAATCGAGGGAAGCTGCCACTGCGGCGCTGTTCGCATACGGGTGCCGCATGCGCCTACATGGGTGGGTTCGTGCAACTGCTCACTGTGCCGCAAGACCGGCTGGCTCGTCGCTTATTACCCCAATGCCGACGTTCGCATCGAAGGCGAAACCGTTGCCTACATCTGGGGCGACCGGATGATCGGCATCCACCATTGCCCCGTCTGCGGCTGCGGCACGCACTGGAAGACGCTTGGCGAGGATTTCGGCAAAATGGGCCTCCACGCGCGGCTGCTTGACGGCTTCGATGCCTCCGCTGTCGAAATCCGCCTGTTGGATAACGCCGGCTAGATCGAACGGCTGACCACTTCCTTCATGATCTCGTTGGTGCCGCCGAAGATGCGCGTCACCCGCGCGTCGCGCCACAGGCGGGCGATCAGGTACTCGTTCATATAACCCGCGCCGCCGTGGAGCTGGAGCGACGCGTCGCACACCTCCCATTGCAGCTCCGTGTGCCAGAGCTTTGCGGCGGAGGCTTCGGCGGCGGTGAGTTCGCCTTTCATGTGCCGCGCAAGCGCCCAGTCGAGATGCGCCCAGCCGACCTGCAGCTTTGCGGAAAGGTCGGCGAGGGTGAACTTGGTGTTCTGGAAATCGAACACCGTTTTGCCGAACGCTTTGCGCTCCTTGGTGAAGCTCACCGCCTCGTCGAACGCGCGCTGGGCGACGGCCTGGGCGGAGCAGGCGATCGATAGCCTTTCCTGCGGAAGCTGGTTCATCAGGTAGGCGAAGCCCATGCCTTCGGCGCCGAGGCAATTGGTGATCGGCACCCGCAGGTCCTGGAAGAACAATTCGGACGTGTCCTGGCTGTGGAAGCCGATCTTGTCCAGGTTGCGTCCCCGCGCGAAGCCTTCGCGGTCGCTTTCCACCAGGATCAAGGACACGCCGCGCGCGCCGAGGCTCGGGTCGGTCTTGGCGGCAACGATGACGAGGTCGGCATGCTGGCCGTTGGTGATGTAGGTCTTGGAGCCGTTCAGGACGTAGTGGTTGCCATCGCGCACGGCGGCCGTGCGGATGCCCTGGAGGTCCGAGCCCGCGCCCGGCTCGGTCATGGCAATGGCGGTCGGCGTTTCGCCCGACACCATGCGCGGGAGCCAGTGCTTTTTCTGCTCCTCCGATCCGTAGGCGACGATGTAATCGGCGACGATGTCCGAGTGGAGCGTGATGCCCGCGGTGGAGCCGGCATAGCCGAGCTCCTCGTCGATCACCGCGTTGAAGCCGAAATCGAGGCCGGGGCCGCCATATTCCTCCGGCACGGTGGGGCAGAGCAGCCCGGCCTCGCCCGCCTTGGTCCAGAAGGCGCGGTCGATGATGCCTTCTTCCTCCCATCGGTCCATGTGCGGGAGCAGTTCGCGCTCGAGGAAGCGCCGCACCTGGTCGCGGAAGGCGTGGTGGTCGTCGGAAAGCGCAAAGCGGCGGCTGGTGTCTAGCATGAGGGGTCCTTGAAGCGCGGTGCGGGCGCGGGCTGGGTAAGCCCGCCGGGATCGGTGAAGGTGCCGCGCGCCTGGTTGTGCGGGTGGTCGGGCGCGTCGGCCATGTTCAGCACCGGCGCGAAGCAGGCGTCGCTGCCTTCCAGCAGCCGGCACCAATGGTCGCGGGGTTGGGTCGCGAAGATGGACGCGAGCTCGTCGCGCAAGCCTGGATCGTTTTGCGCATTCTGGATGTGCAGTCCGTTTTTCAACGCGGCGAAGAAATGTGGCTCCAGGGCGCCCACCGACACCCATTCGCCGTCCGCGCATTGGTAGCAATCGTAGAAGGGCGCGCCGCTGTCGAGCAGGTTGGAGCCGCGTTCGCGGTTCCACATGCCGGCGGCGCGGAGCGACCAGGTCAGCGCGGACAGGATCGCCGCACCGTCCACCATTGCGCAATCCACAACCTTGCCCGTGCCGGTGGCGCGGGCGGACAGAATTCCGGCAAGCATCCCAAAGGCAAGCAGCATCCCGCCGCCGCCGAAATCCGCTACCGCGTTTACCGGCGGCGTCGGCGCCTGCCCAGCGCGGCCGTAGGTCGAAAGCGCGCCTGACAGCGCAAGGTAATTGATGTCGTGCCCGGCGCTTTGCGCAAGCGGCCCCTCCTGCCCCCAGCCGGTGAGGCGGCCGTAGACCAGCCTTGGATTGTCGGCGCAAAGTATGTCCGGCCCAAGCCCGAGCCGCTCCATCACGCCCGGGCGAAACCCCTCGATCAGCCCGTCCGCGCCCCCCGCAAGCTCCCGCACACGGGCGATGTCGGCCGGGTCCTTGAGGTTGAGCTGCAAGACTTCGGCCCGCCCGCGCGCCAATATGTCGAACTCGGCCGGGATCGGCGGCGCATGGCCGGCGCGTTCGATGCGGATCACTTCGGCGCCATGGTCGGCAAGCATCATCGCTGCAAACGGCGCAGGCGCGAGGCCGGCAAGCTCGACGATCCGGATCCCCGCAAGCGCTGCTGTCATGGCGCTTTGTAGAGGCTCGCGCCGGCTTCAGCCAATAGTCTCCTTGCCCGGCACCGCAGGGCGCTACCGGACTGGCTTTCATTGACTTTTTAGGGACCCGCGCGCATCCAAGGGCCTAGCGAGTCCGGGAGCGCCGCGCAGAAAACGCCGCCTGCCCGTGGGGGATGGCGAAATGGCGATTGTTTACGAGCGGCGGGGCGGCGAGATCGTCGTCAACACGACGACGCAGGATCACCAGGATTGGGCGCAGATCGTCTACCTGACTGACGGCCGCTTCGTGATCGTTTGGCGCGACCGCAGCGGCGTCGGCGCCGACCCGCTCGGCCATTCAATCCGTGGCCAGATCTACAATGCGGACGGCACGCTTTCGGGCGGCGAGTTCCTGGTCAACACCACCCTTGCCGGTTCGCAGACGCAGCCGGCTTTGTTCGCGCTGCCCACCGGCGGTTTCGTGGTTGCGTGGACGGACACCAACACCGCCAACGACTCCAACATCCGCGCCCAGGTGTTCGACTTGTCCGGCGCAAAGGCGGGCGGCGAGATCGCGGTCAACAGCCACGTCCCGGGCAACCAGACCCTTGCCGGCGGTACCGCACTTATCGACGGCACGTTCGTTCTGACCTGGACCGACTCCACCGCTGAACCCAGCGTTCCGAACACCGGTGATTCGCCGATCGGCGTGCGCATGCAGCGCTTCGATGCCACAGGCGCCCCGCTCGGCGTCGAGACCCAGGTCAACACCACCGCGACCTACGAGCAGTCGATGTCGCGCGTCGCGGCTTTGCCCGGCGGCGGTTACGTCATCGTCTGGCGCGATTTGGGCTCCAAGAGCGGCATCCTCGGCCAGATCTTCAACGCCGACGGCTCAAAGTCCGGCGCCGAATTCATGGTCTCCACCGTGGTCGTAAGCACGCAGTCGACGCCGAGCATCGCTACGCTTGCCGGTGGCGGCTTCATCGTCACCTGGACCGACGCGAGCAAAGTCGGCGGCGACACGAGCTACACCGCGATCAAGGGCCAGCTGTTCGACGCAACCGGCGCCCGCGTCGGCGGCGAGTTCCTGGTCAACACCAATACGAGCGGCGCGCAGGATTCTTCGTTCGTGTCCGCGTTGCCCGACGGCGGCTTCGTTGCCGTGTGGACCACCACCACGGAGGTGACCACCGGCGACGGCAGCGGCGCCGCCGCGCGCGGCCAGTTCTTCGACGCAACCGGCGCCAAGGTCGGCGCCGAGTTCCTGGTCAACGTCGCAACCGACGGAGATCAATATGCCGCGGGAGTGGGCGTCGGGCCCAACGGCCTCACCTTTATCTCGATCGACGCCGGTCCAATCTCCGGCGACGGCAGCGGCGCCGCCGTAAAGCTCAGCCACTTCATTATCGCGCCGGGCACCGAAGCGGGCGACACGCTCGGCGGGACGCAATTCGCCGATACGGTAAACGGCTTCGGCGGCGACGACGTGCTTTCCGGACTCGGCGGTGACGACCAGTTGAAGGGCGGCGACGGTGTCGACCGCTTGTTCGGCGGTGAAGGCGCGGACTTCCTCGACGGCGGCGCGGGCGGCGACTGGCTCGATGGCGGCACCGGCGCCGATCTTCTCGCCGGCGCGGGCGGCGACGACCTTCTCGACGGAGGCGACGGCGCGGACGATCTGCTCGGCGAGGCGGGTGCCGACACCCTGTCGGGCGGCGCGGACAACGACCTGCTGGACGGCGGCACCGGCCTCGACACGCTTGACGGCGGCGCCGGCGACGACCAGCTCTACGTCAACGCCGACGGGCCGGGCGAAGAGAAAGCTCTCGGCGGCACCGGCGTCGACACATTGTTCTTCAGCCTGCCCGCAAACGGCAGCGCGGCTGGCCTCACCTACTGGCGCACGTCCAACCCGGCGGGCGGCTTCGACGGCTGGATCTCCGACGGCGCGGGCTACCTGCTCACCTTTACCGGCATCGAACGCTTCAACCTGTCGGGCACCGGCGCCAATGACGCGCTTGCCGGCGGCGACCTCGACGACATCCTGATCGGCGCTGGCGGCGACGACGTTCTGAGAGGCTTCGGCGGCGCGGACCAGATTATCGGCGGCACCGGCACCGACACGCTGATCGGCGGCGCGGGCGACGACACCTATCTCGACCACGAGGCCGGCGAAGCGGTGATCGAAGAGGCGGACGGCGGCATCGACCAGATTCGCACCACCGCCCCCAACTACACGCTCCCCGACAACGTCGAATGGCTCCGCGGCATGGCGAACGTCGCCCAGCAGCTGACCGGCAACGCCCTCGAGAACACGCTGATCGGCACGAACTTCAACGACATCCTGGATGGCGGTGCGGGCATCGATCGCATGTTCGGTGGCTACGGCAACGACGTCTATGTCATCGACAATGTTGGCGACACGATCTCCGAGGACCTTTTCGGCGACGGCGGCGTGGACGAAATCCGCACCACGCTTGCCGCCTTCAGCCTCACCACCGTCTACAATGTCGAGAACCTCACGGGCATTCTCGCGACCGGGCAGACGCTGACCGGCAACGAAGCCAACAACACCATCCGCGGCGGGGCGGGCAACGACCTGATCGACGGCGGCGCCGGCAACGACCGGATGGAAGGCGGCGCCGGCAACGATACCTACCTGATCGACAGCCCGCTCGACGTGGTTGTCGAGCTCGCTGGCGGCGGGGTGGACGAGGTGGTGCTATCGTCCGGCTGGTTCAACCTTCCCGACAATGTCGAGAACGGCCGCATCGCGGTCGGCGGCTCGGGCGCCCTCGGCGGCAATGCGCTCGACAACATCCTGCGCGGCACCGACAGCGGCGACAATCTCGATGGCGGCGCCGGCGCCGATACGCTGATCGGCGGCAAGGGCTTCGATTATTACACGGTCGACAATGTCGGCGACGTGATCGTCGAGGAAGAAGACACCGCGCCCTGGGCGAACATGGACGACGGCTATGGCGACCAGGTCACCACGAGCCTCGCCGGCTATACCCTGCGCTGGGACCTCGAGCGGCTCCAGGGCACCAGCGTTCAGCAGCGGCTCGTCGGCAACGACAAGGCGAACTACATCGGCTCGGGCGGCGGCAACGACACGCTGATCGGCGGCAAGGGCAACGACCAATATTCGATCTACGCCGGCGACATCATCGTCGAACTGGAAGGCGAGGGGATCGACACAGTCTCGGTAAGTGGCGGCAACTACACGCTTGGTGCCAACCTTGAGCGGCTGAGCGGCCAATCCTCGTCGGGCCAGATTCTGACCGGCAACAGCCTCAACAATTATATCAGCGCCTCCTCAGGCAACGACACGCTCGACGGCGCCGGCGGCGCGGACACAATGGAAGGCGGCTCCGGCAACGATATTTATTATGTCGACGATGCCGGCGACATCGTCACCGAGCGTGCAAGTGGCGGCACCGACGAGGTGCGCACCGCGCTCGCCGCCTACGTCCTGCCGGCGGAAGTCGAGCGGTTCACCGGCCTCTCCACCTCCGGCCAAGCCGTGACCGGCAACACCCTGTCCAACACGGTCACCGGCGCCGGCGGCAACGACATCTTCTTCCTCTACCAGGGCGGCAGCGACCTCGTTCGTCGCGGCGGTACCGACGTGGTTGCCGGCGGTGACGGCGACGACCTCGTCCACCTCGGCAACACGCTCACGGCCGCCGATCAGATTGACGGCGGTGTCGGCAACGACACGGTCACGCTCCAGGGTCCGAACATCAACCTCACGCTTGGCGCGACCACCATCCGCTTCGTTGAAAAGATCATCTTCCTCAGCCACACCGACGCCAGCCTCGGCCTCGAAGCGGCCGCTGCCTTTGCCTATCGCATGATCACCAACGATCAGACTGTCAGCGCCGGCGGGCTGCTGACCATCGACGCCTCCGGCCTGGACGCCGGCGAGACCCTGATTTTCGACGGTTCGGCCGAACTCAACGGCCGCTTTGCCATGACGGGCGGGGCAGGGGCGGACAACCTCCGCGGCGGCGCGGGCAACGATCTGCTCAATGGTGGCGCGGGCGCCGACCAGCTGTACGGCGCCGCCGGAAACGACGAACTGAACGGCGGCGGCGGCATCGATCGGCTGACCGGCGGCCAGGGCAATGACGTCTACCTGCTGGACGATCCGGGCGACGTGGTGATCGAAAGCGCAGGCGAGGGCGTCGACGAGGTCCGGACCGCGATCGGCTCGCGCTACGATTATGATGCGCTCTACACGCTGGCCGAAAACGTTGAGAATTTCACCGGAACGTCCTCCGCCGGACAAGGCGTTTTCGGCAACACGTTGAACAACGTCTTCAGGATGGGCGCGGGCGACGACCTTGTTGTTGTTTGGGAGGGCGGTGACGACGCGGTGTTCGGCGGCGGCGGCAGCGATTTCTTGTTCTACGGCGGCGCGTTCACCAATGGCGACAGCAACGACGGCGGCGCCGGCTACGACATGGTCGCGTTGTACGGCAGCACGACAGTCACGTTCGACGCCGACGACCTGGTGGGGATCGAGCAGCTTATCGGCTACAGTTCCGGCGATCCGGCGACGCCCTTCAGCTACCATTTCACCATGATCGACGCGAACCTCGCGGCCGGCGCTTACATGATGGTGGAAGGGCTGTCGCTTACGGCGAACGAGACGTTTTTCTTCGACGGGTCGGCGGAAACAAACGGGTCGTACAATGCGCGCGGCGGCCTGGCCAACGACACCATCACCGGCGGTGGCGGCAGCGACCAGATCTACGGCAATTTCGGCACCGACGTGTTGCGTGGCGGCGGCGGGCGCGACCTGTTCGAATATTATGCGGCGGGCGAGTCCACTGCGGCCGCGCCCGATACGATCCTGGATTTCACCAAGGGGGATCGGATCAACCTGTGGAACATGGATGCCGACGGCAATGCGGCCAACGGCAACAACGCCTTCAGCTGGATCGGAAACGCCGCCTTTACGCATACCGCCGGGCAGGTTCGCGCCTATCAGGATGCGGCTGAGCCCTTGAAGTGGATCGTGGAAGCCGACGTCAATGGCGACGGCGCCGCCGACCTCACCATCCATGTCTACACCCAGCCGGGCTTTTCCTTCGGCGGAGCCGACTTCGTCCTGTAGCGAAGCTTACAGGGCGGCTCCGTAGGGAAGCGCCGCATAGGCGCTGTAATCGGCGCGGGCAGGCGGTCCATTGTGGACGATCACGCGGCCGCCCTTCCGCGCGAGGGCGAACAGCTTCTCGCCGAATTCATCCGGCACGCCGATGCAGCCATGGGTCGCCTTGTCGTCCGCCATCGGTGAGCCGTGGATTGCAACGCCGTCCCAGGTCAGCCGAAGCATCCAGGGCATTGGGGCGCCGTAGAGGCTGGAGACGTGGTCCGCGTCTTTTTCGAGAATCGGAAAAACGCCGGTCGGCGTAGGCTTTTCGTCGAAGCCGTAGACCACCGAGCTTCGGCCGATCTCGACCCCCTGCCGGTAGACGGAGAGGGTGCGTGCGCGCAGGTCGACGACGATGGTCACTGGGCCGGGCGCCGTTTCCTCGGCGCGCCAGGCAAATTCGCCCGAGGCAAGCCAGCGGTCGACCGGAAGGAGGGTGAGGGGGGCGGGTGCGGGAGCGTGCCCTTCAGCGGCCGGTGGAGGGGCGGGGATCAATTCCTCGGCATGGGCCGGCGGAATAAAGCTTGGCGCCGACTGCCCGCCGCTGCGGCCGAACACGCTGAGAAGAGCGATGGCCACTCCAACGAGGAGCAGCGCGCCGAGAAGGAGCAGCAGCCGGGATGGAAGCCTGCGCAGCATAAGCATGTCGGAACCTCGTCGCCTCTGTTTCCCTGCTCAATGCGCGAAGCGGGCGAAAGGCAACGGCCCCAAATCCGCTGTCCCGCCAGCGGACAGGCGGGCTGCAAAGCTTTAGAGCAGCCCCATCGAGCGCATGCTGGAGTAACCGGAGCTGCCGATGATCACATGGTCGTGTACCGAGATCCGCAAGGGCCGGGCGGCTTCAACGATTTCGCGCGTGAGCCGGATGTCAGCCTGGCTCGGCTGCGGATCGCCGCTCGGGTGGTTGTGAACCAGGATCATGGCAGTGGCATGGTATTCTAGCGCGCGGCGGATCACCTCCCGCACGTACACCGCGGCTTCGTCGACCGACCCTTCGGACATCCGCTCGTTGCGGATCAGCATGTTCTTGGCATTCAGGTAGAGCACCCGCACCCGCTCCACCGGATTGTGCGCCATGTCGGCGTGGAGGTAGTCGAGCAGGGCCTGCCAGCTGCCGAGCACCGGACGGCCCTCGATCCCTTTCTCGAGCAAGCGAAGCGCCGAAGCCTGGGCGATCTTGAGCGCCGCCGCCGCGCCTTCGCTCACTCCGCCGATCCGGACGATCGCTTCCGCGTCGGCCGAAAGCAGGCCGCCGAGCCCGCCGAAATCGTGAAGCAGCTTCTTGGCGAGCGGCTTGGTATCGCGGCGCGGGATCGCGAGGGCGAGAAGATATTCGACCAGCTCGTGGTCGAGCAGGGCGTCTGGCCCGCCTTCGAACAGGCGCTGGCGCAGGCGCTGGCGGTGGCCGCTGCCGTCGAGGGGAAGATCGCCCATCAGGCGAGATTAAGCTTCGCCGTGGCTTGAGGCAATTCAGCTGTTCGTGCGACAGCCGTCACGTGACGGTGCCGGAACGGACAAGCGAAGCAAAGGGTTTGGCGAACATGGTGCAAAGCGTCTTGAGCCGAGCCTTTTGCGTGGCCCTGGGCTAGAGCGCGGCGCGTGGACGACGAGCCTGAGAAAATCCAGCGCCCGCGCCGCCGCAAACGGCGGATCGCGGCGGCGTTGTTGCTGCTCCTGCTGCTGCTCATCCTCGCGCTTTGGCTTTTCCGCTTGCCCTTGGCTTCCGATTTCCTGCGCCGTGAGTTCGAGCGACGCGACGTGCAGGCCACCTACAAGGTGACGCAGATTGGCTTCGGACGGCAGCGCGTCGAGAACCTCGTCATCGGGAGCCCGAGCAATCCGGACCTCACCGCCAAATGGGTAGAGCTAAAGGTGAGCTGGGGCTTTCGGCGGCCGAAGATCACCTTGATCACCGCGCGCGGCGTTCGGCTGAAGGGGCGGCTGGTCGGCGGCAAGTTCCGCTTCGGCGAGGTCGACAAGCTCCTCCCGCCCCCGACCGGCGCGCCGTTCCGCTTCCCGGACATGCCAGTGGACGTCGCCGACGCTTCGCTCAGCCTCGACACGCCCGCCGGGCAGGTGGGCCTGGCGCTCGCCGGGCGCGGCAATCTCTCCAACGGTTTTCAGGGCGAAGTGGCCGGCTTCTCCCGCAACCTCGCACTCGGCACGTGCCGCCTGGCGAGCCCGCGCGCCCACTGGAAGGTGGCGATAGATGCCGGCAAGCTGCGGATGGCCGGCCCGGCGAGTGCCGCCAGCGTCGGCTGCGGACGTGACTTTCTGCTGCAGCAGCCGAACTTCGCGCTGAACGGCGGCCTTTCCGAGCGGCTGGACGCCTGGGCCGGCAAAGCGGGCGTGGAAGCGGCGGGCGCCCGCATCGCCGGCAACGCGCTTGGTGCCCTCTCCGGCACCTTCGACTTCGACGGCAACGCACAGACCACCAAAGGCGCCGTCGACCTCGCCGCCGCCTCGCTACGAGTCTCCCGCTTCACCGCCGGCCGCACCCGCGTGGAAGGTCGCTACTCCGTCTCTCCCAAGTCCGGGGACGCAACCCTGGTCGCGGACGTCGGCGCAAACGGCGTCAACGCTGTCTTCGCTGCCGAGGGACTGGCCAAGGCGCTCGCCGCCACGGGCGGGACGCCGATCGAAGCAGTCGGCGAATCGCTCGCCGCCTCCATCCGCCGCGCGGCGGGCGCTTTCGACCTCGCGGGAGAACTTCGCCTCGTGAACGCCAAGAACGGCGGCGGCCTTCGCTTCGGCCGCCTGATCGCCCGCAGCCGCAGCGGCGCCCGGCTGACGCTGGAGGGCGGGGAGGGGCTGACCTACGCCTGGCCCGCCAACCTCTCCCGCATCGACGGCACCCTCAACCTCTCCGGCGGCGGCTTCCCGCAGGCCAGGTTTGCGCTCGACCAGCCGCGCCTTGGCGGGCCGATCAGCGGCAGCGGCCGGGTGGCGCCGATCACCGCCGGCAGCTCCGGCCTCGCCCTCGGCCCGATCCGCTTCACCGCCGGCGACGGCGGCGCCACCCGCATCGACACGGTCGCGACCCTCGACGGCCCGTTCGACAACGGCGCAGTCACCGGCCTTGTCGTGCCGGTCAGCGGGCGCCTCGATGGGCGCGGCGGCTTCGCCTTCGGCACCGGCTGCGTCTCCGCCCGCTTCACCAGTTTCCGCTACGCCACTCTTCGCCTCGGCGCCGCCTCCATGCCGCTCTGCCCCACCGGCCGCGCCTTGCTGTGGAAAGGCCCCGGCAGCGGCGTACAGGGCGGGGCCACGCTTCGGCCGCTTCACCTCGCCGGCCGCCTCGGCAACACGCCGATCGACCTCCTCGCCGCCCGCTTCCTGTTCGGCCTGCGCGACAAGCAGTTCGCCGCCTCCAACCTCGCCGTCCGCCTGGGCAGCGGCGAGAGCGTCAACCGCCTGGACGCCGCCACCTTCACCGGCCGCTTCGACCGCCAGGGCCTCGCCGGCACCTATTCCGGCCTCGACGCCAAGCTCGCTGCCGTGCCGCTCCTCCTGTCCGAAGGCGCCGGCAATTGGTCGCTGCGCGGCGGCGCCTTGCTGATGACCGGCGCGCTCAAGGTTGCCGACGCCGTCGATCCGCCGCGCTTCTACCCGCTCGTCGCCCCCGATTTCCGCCTCACTCTTCGCGACAACCAGATCCGCGCCGGCGGCTGGCTCAACGATCCCGACACCGGCACGCAGATCGTCCAGGCCGATATCGCCCATGCCCTTGGCACCGGCGCCGGCCGCGCCACCCTCGACGTGCCGGGCATCCGCTTCGACAAAAACTACCAGCCCGAACAGCTGACCCGCCTCACCACCGGCGTTGTGGCCCTGGTCGAGGGCGTCCTCTCCGGCCGCGGCGAAATCGCCTGGGACGGGCGCGGCACCACCAGCTCCGGCAGCTTCGGCACGGACGACATGGATTTCGCCGCCGCCTTCGGGCCGGTCGAGGGCTTCCGCACCCGGGTGAACTTCACCGATCTGCTCGGCCTCACCTCTGCCCCGAACCAAATGGCGGAAGCCGACGTCATCCGCACCGGCATCGACGTCTTCGACGGCCGAATCCGCTACCAGCTTCTCCCCGGCCTGCGCGTGAAAGTGGAAGCCGGCGCCTGGCCCTTCGCGGGCGGCGAACTTCGGCTGGAGGAGACGATCCTCGATTTCTCCAAGCCAACTGCAAAGCGCCTCACCTTCCGCGTCATCGGCCTCGATGCCGCGCTTTTCATTCAGCAGATGGAATTCTCCAACCTCTCCGCCACCGGCACGTTCGACGGCATCATCCCGATGGTGTTCGACGAACGCGGCGGCCGGATCGTCGGTGGAAGCTTGGTCGCCCGGCCGGAGGGCGGCACGCTCTCCTACATCGGCGAACTCACCGACAAGCAGCTCGGGGTCTACGGCAAGCTCGCCTTCGATGCGTTGAAATCGCTGCGCTACTCCAAGCTCACCATCGGCCTCGACGGCGCCCTGGAGGGCGAATTCGTCGCCGCGATCGAGCTGGACGGCATCGCGCGCGACCCGAATCTCACCACCGCGCCGAGCGGCGGGATCAGCGGCCTGGTAGTCAACCGCGCGCTGACTCAGCTCGCCAAGATCCCCTTCGAGTTCAATATCTCGGTGCGCGGGCCCTTCCGCTCGCTTCTCGCCACGATGCGCAGCTTCGAGGACCCGACCAACCTCATCCAGTCGGTGCTTCCGGAAAAGCTTCGCCCGCGCGACCCCCTTGCGCCCGCCGAAACGCCCCAGCCCGAAACCAAAACCGTTCAGCCCCAGGAAAGCGAGACCATGCAATGACAGCGTCGATATTGACGAGACTGCGCCCCAGTGCGACGCAGGGCGCGATGAGACGGGCAAAGCTCTTCCTCCTCGCGCCGGCTCTGGTCTCGACGGCCGGCTGCGTTCAGGTGAGCGCCCCCGAAAAGCCGATCGAGATCAACCTCAACATCAATATCAGGCAAGAGGTCGTCGTCCGCCTGCAGGAGGATGTACGCGACCTCATTGAGAAAAACCCGGGAGTGTTCTGATGAACCGCCGTTACAAGAAGATCATCGCCGCCGCCCTCGTCGTTGCCGCCCTCGGCAGCGCCGGCGCCGCTTACGCTTTCCAGGCCGACGCGTCCGCCCAGCTGCGCGCCTCCGGCCAGGTCGGTGAGCAGGCGGACGGCTATCTCGGCCTGGTCGGCTCCGCGCCGGCCGCGGTTCGCGCCCAGGTCGATTCGGTGAACATCAAACGCCGCGCCTACTACACCGACCTCGCCGCCAAGCGCGGCGCCAAGATCGAGGAAGTCGCCGCCACCACCGCCTGCGAACTGCTGCGCAGTAAGGTCGCGCAAGGCCAATATTACCGCCTCCCCGACGGCGTCTGGCGCCAGCGCGACAGCGCCCCCGTCGCGCTGCCCGCCTACTGCGGGTAAGCTCACAGTCTGAACTAGGACGAGGCCGGTCCCGAAAGGTGCCGGCCTTTTCTCATTCTCCCCGTTCCGAGCAGGGTAGAACCCCCATCCCGTGTTGACTTGCCACTCCCCCCTTCCTAAAGGGGCGGCGCCTTGGCGGGAACGTTCGCCGGCATGTCCCACGCCCTTTTTGCGACCCGTGTTTTTCGAAGCCGCGGTTGCACATGGAAGAGAAGGCATGACGGAGAACGAACCGGATCCGAAGCTTCCACGGGATGCCCGTTTGTTGTCGCTCGACGAGCGGCTGAAGCGGGCCCAGGAAGCGGAGGCGGCCAGAACGGGCAGTGCACGGAAGCCGGCTGACCAAGGTGAGCAGCTCGGCAGCCGCGCTTTGTCCTATCTGATCGGCGGCCTGGGCGGCGGCGCCGTGATCGGCTGGGTGCTCGACACCTGGTTCGGCACGTTGCCGCTCTTTCTGTTGCTGCTGATGTTCCTTGGAACGGCGGCCGGCTTCAGAAACATCATCAAGCTTTCAAGCAAGCGCCCCTGATTCGGGGCGTTTGAAACATAAACGGGAATCCACGCGTGGCGGCCGAATCAGGCAAGATCGATCCGATGCACCAGTTCGAGGTGCAGTCCATTTTCGAGGGGTTCAGCATCGGCGGTCACCAGATCGCCTTTACGAACAGCGCCTTGTGGATGCTGCTGACCCTTGCGGCGGTGTGGCTGTTCATGATGGGCGGCATGAAGCGCCAGCTCGTGCCCACCCGCTGGCAGGCGGCCGTGGAAGGCGTGACCGGCTTCATCTCCTCGATGATGACCACGAACATCGGCCCGGAAGGCCGCAAGTTCACGCCTTACGTGTTCACGCTGTTCATGTTCATCCTGGTCGCCAACCTGCTCGGCATGCTGCCGCTGGGCGTCGTCGGGCTTCACCCGTTCACCGTCACCAGCCACATCACGATCACCGGCGTCCTTGCCATCGTGTCCTTTGCGATCGTGCTGATCGTCGGCTTCGCGCGCCACGGCTTCCACTTCTTTTCGCTGTTCGTGCCGCACGGCGCGCCCTGGTGGATGCTTCCCATCCTGATCCCGGTCGAGTTCGTGTCGTTCATGGTCCGCCCGTTCAGCCTCGCGCTGCGGCTGTTCGTCGCGATGACCGCCGGCCACATCCTGATGAAGGTGCTTGCCGGCTTCGTGATCAACGGCCTCAACGCGGAGGCCCTTTGGGTGGCGCCGGTGGTCAGCCTGCCGAGCTTCGTTTTGATGATCGGCATCACGCTGCTTGAGCTGCTGGTTGCCGCCATCCAGGCCTATGTTTTCGCTTTGCTGACGTCGCTCTACCTCAACGACGCGGTCAATCTTCACTAAGTTTCACCAACCTTTTCAACGGTTCAATCAAAGGAGTTTTCTAAAATGGACGCAGAAGCCGCAAAGCTGCTCGGTGCCGGTTTCGCCGCAATCGGCGTTGGCATGGCCGCCCTTGGCGTTGGTAACGTCTTCGGTTCCTTCCTTTCCAGCGCGCTGCGCAACCCGGCCGCCGCCGACAGCCAGCAGGGCCGCCTCTTCATCGGCTTCGCCGCCGCCGAGCTTCTCGGCCTGCTGGCGTTCGTTGTTGCGATGATCCTGCTCTTCGTCGCCTAAATCGGAAAAACTGCCGCGCCGCGCCTTCACCCGGAGGCGCGGCGGGCGGGTTCGGGATTGCCATGCCTCAAATCGATCAAATTTCGGAAATCTTCGCGTCGCAGCTGTTCTGGCTCGTCGTGGCATTCGGCCTGCTCTACGTGATCGTGGGCCGTGGGATGCTCCCGAAGATCGAAGCAACGGTGGATGCGCGCGATCAGCGTATCGCCGGCGATCTCGCCGCCGCGGAAGCGGCGCGGGCCTCGGCGGAAACCCTTGGGACCGCCAACAAGGAACGCGCCGACGCCAACCGCGCCGAAGCGATGAAGGTTACTCAGGCCGCGAAGGAAGCTGCCGCCCGCGAGGCGGAAGCCAAGCTCAAGGCGACCGATGCACAAGCCTCGGCGCGCGTCGCCGAAGCCGAAGCCCGAATCCGCGCGGCAAGCGACGCCGCGCAGGGTGAGATCGAAGGCGTCGCCGCCGAGGCTGCGCAGGACATCGTCTCCCGCCTCACCGGCAAGAACGTGTCGCGCGATGCCGCGGCCGATGCAGTAAGAACGGCACTGGCCAATGGCTGATAACACCACCACCGCCACCCACTCGGCCGCGGGCGCGGAGCTCGACACGGTCGTCAAGGGCACCGAAGGCGAACACGGCGCGATGCCGCACACCGGCGGCGACGCCGTTGCGACTACCGCCGACGAAGGCCATGGCGCGCCGCACGCGGAGCCCGCCGGCCTCGGCCTCGACGCCACAGCCTGGGTCGCGATCGCGATGATCATCGTCATCGCCTTGCTCCTTTGGAAAAAGGTGCCGGCCGCGATCGGCACGGCGCTTGACCGCAAGATCGCCGGCATTCGCCAGCAACTCGACGAAGCCGCCCAGCTTCGCGCCGAAGCCGAAGCGCTCCGCGCCGAGCAGGAGGCCAAGTCCGCCGCCGCCGAAGCGGAAGCCGCCGCCATCGTCGAACGCGCCCGTAATGAAGCGGAAACCATCGTCCGCGAAGCGCAGGCCAATTCGGACGCGCTGATCGAACGCCGCACCCGCATGGCGGAAGACAAGATCGCCGCTGCCGAACGTCAGGCCGTTGACGAAGTCCGCGCCCGCGCCGCCCGCGCCGCCGCCGCCGCCGCCGAAACCCTGATCCGCCGCGAAATGGACCCGGAAAGCGACCGCGCCCTCGTCGACCGCACCATCGCCGGCCTGACGCACTGAGCCCCTAAAGCCCCTCCCCTTCAGGGGAGGGGTTGGGGAGGGGCAAGTCGGTCGCCCCTAATCCGCTCCCAATCGCCACCGCACGATTGTCTCCCACTCCCCGCCCGTCGCTGCGCCCGCTTTGTCGAGCGCCGGGAAGAAGCGGCCGCGCTTGAGGATCAGGTCGCAGGAGGCGGCGTCGAGCGCTCCGTGACCGGCGCTTTGCAGCACCCGGCAGGCAGTGGGGTAGCCGTATCGGTCGACCGTCACCGAGACGCGTGTGTCGCCTTGCGCTTTGTTCCGCATAGCCGCGACCGGGTAGGTGTCCGAGTGGAGCCAGCGGCTGGGCGCCTGCTGCGGCAAGGGCTTGTCGCGCGGTGGGGCCACCCCGCCCGGCCCCGGCGGTGGAGAGGCGGTGAGCAGCGCCTGCCCCACCCGCTCCAGGCAGCGATCCGCCTCCTCCCAGGCAGCAACCGGCGGGAGCGGCGCCTGTCCAACGATCTTCCCGTTCAGCACGATGTCGGCGGCGGGGGCACCCAACAGGGTGCGAAAGCTCCGCTGCCCGGCATCATCTAGGCGCAATGTCACGATCTGCTGCGGATCGCGCCCGCCGACCCGCGTTTCGATCACCACCACCAGTGACGCCTGCACCGGCACCTTGTTCGGACCGGAGCGCAAGGTCGCGCGGGACACCTTAAACGGCTGCAGCCCCCGAATCGAACGGGCCACCGGGATATACGCTTGGGTTTCGCCTCGGAACGGACGGGAGAAGGTTGGGAGATCGCCTGTTGCCTGGTCGGGCTGATTAATCTCACACGCATGCAGGCGCTGAACCACCGTCCACGCTGCCGCCGCCGGCGCCGCGGAAGCCGCGGCAGGCAGACCCGCAGCAGCGGCAAGCAGCAGAGGAAGAACCGAACGACCCATCTTGCATCCCTTCCTTCGGCACCCCGAGCTCGATCCGGGTGACCCTGGGAAAACCGAGTAAAAACCATTTTCCTACATAGAGTTGCTTGATCCATAGCAGCAAACACGCCTGGCAATCGAGCAGGATGCGGGCGTGGGAAAGGAAGAAACGGAGTCAGTCCGCGTCACGAGTGGGAACATTGGGACCTTTCGCGGCGGATCGTCACTTTCCACCGGATCGGCCACGGCCGGGACTCGGCATACTCTGGCCTCCCGCCGCTCGCGTCCCTAGATGACCAATGTGACCGAAACGCCGCCCACCGACCGCTTCAACGAAGAGAAAAGCGCCTACACCGTTCGCGGCAGCGACTTGCCGGATCTGGAGGCGGGGGTGCTTGCCATTCGTTCGGTGGTGAAGACGCTGCCGGTGCGGCCGGGGGTCTACCGGATGCTCGATATGAAGGGCGACGTGCTCTACGTCGGCAAGGCGCGGGCGCTTCGCAACCGGGTGACCAACTACACGCAGGTGTCGCGGCTCACCAAGCGCCTCCAGCGCATGGTGGCGCAGACGCGATCGATGCAGATCGTCACCACCAATACCGAAGCGGAGGCGCTGCTGCTCGAGGCGCAGCTGATCAAGCGCTACCGGCCGCCCTACAACGTGCTGCTGCGCGACGACAAAAGCTTCCCCTTCATCCTGCTCCGCGAAGACCACCAGTTCGCTCAGGTCCGCAAGCACCGTGGCGCGCGGCGCTTCAAGGGCTCCTATTACGGGCCCTTCGCAAGCGCCGGCTCAGTGACCAAGACGCTCAACGCCCTCCAGAAGTTGTTCCTGCTCCGAAGCTGCTCCGACACCTTCCTCGCCACCCGCAAGCGCCCGTGCCTGCTCTACCAGATCAAGCGCTGTTCGGCCCCCTGCGTCGGCCGCATCGACGCGGACGGCTATGCCGAGCTGGTCTCGGACGCGAAGGATTACCTCGCCGGCAAATCCACCAAGGTGCAGCAGAAGCTCTCCGCCGCCATGCAGGAAGCGGCCGAGAAAATGGATTTCGAGCTTGCCGCTTTGTACCGCGACCGGCTCCGCTCGCTAACCTTCATCCAGGGCACGCAGACGATCGCCGCCGAAGGGCTCGGCGACGCCGACATCTTCGCTTTGGCCTGCAAGGGCGGCACCGTCTGCATCCAGGCCTTCTTCATCCGCGGCGGGAATAATTGGGGGCACAGGAGCTTCTTCCCCGCCCACACCGCCGACCTCGCCGAGGAGGAAGTGCTCGCCGCCTTTCTGATGCAGTTCTACGAGGAGGTGCCGCCGCCCAAGATGATCCTGCTCGACCGCGACGTGCCGGAAGCGGAGCTCGTCGCCGAGGCGCTGGGCGAGCGCGCCGAGCGCAAGGTGACGCTCAAGGTCCCCAAGCGCGGCGATCAAGTGCGGATGATGGCCCAGGCCTCGCGCAACGCCCAGGAGGAGCTTGATCGCCACCTCGCCGAAACCAGTACCCAGGCCAAGAACCTGCGCGCGCTCGCTGAAATGTTCGAGCTCTCCGAGCCGCCGCAGCGCATCGAGGTCTACGACAACAGCCACGTCATGGGCTCGAACGCCGTCGGCGCGATGATTGTCGCGGGACCCGAAGGCTTCCTCAAGAACCAGTACCGGAAGTTCAACATCAAGCGCCCGGAGACGGCGCCCGGAGACGATTTCGCGATGATGCGCGAAGTGCTCGGCCGCCGCTTCGCCCGTCTCGAAACGGAGGACCCGGACCGCAGCCGCGGCGACTGGCCGGATCTCCTCCTGATCGACGGCGGCAAGGGGCAATTGGGCGCGGTTCTGGAGACGCTGGAATGCGCGGGCATCCACGACGTGCCGGTTGTCGGCATCTCCAAGGGCCCCGACCGGAACGCCGGCCGCGAGACCATGCACCTGCCCGGCGGCCGCGACTTCCAGCTTCCGCCGAACTCGCCGGTCCTTTTCTATCTCCAGCGGCTGCGGGATGAAGCCCACCGCTTCGCCATCGGCGCCCACCGGCAGAAGCGCTCGAAGTCGATGGCCGCCTCGCCGCTCGATGAGGTCCCCGGCATCGGCCCCGGCCGCAAGCGCGCCCTCCTGATGCACTTCGGCACTGCCAAGGCAGTGAAGGGCGCCGCGCTGGAGGATCTGGAAAAAGCGCCCGGAATCTCAAAGGCCATGGCCCGCTCGATCTACGACTTCTTTCACCCCAGCGGCTGAGGCTGTTAGGCGTCACCCATGCGGATCGAGACCCCGGCGATCATCTGCGCGGTGCGAGGCCATGGCGAGCATGGCTCGGTGGTGCGCGCGTTGACGCCGGGTGACGGTATCCAGGCCGGCTATGTGAGGGGCGGACGGTCGCGGCGGCTGCGGCCCGTTTTGATGCCCGGCAATCTCGTTCACGCGGAATATCGCGCCCGCACCGAGGACCAGCTTCCGCACCTGACGCTGGAACTCACCGCGAGCCGGGCCGCGCTCCATGGCGAGCCGCTTGCCGCGGCCGCGCTGGAATGGGCGACCGCGCTTACCGCGTCGGCGCTCCCCGAGGGCCAAGCCTATCCGCGCCTGTTCGACGCGCTTGACGGGCTCCTGGCCGCCATCGATTCGGCGCCCTCGGCGCGCACCTGGGCGGCGGCGCTGGTTCGTTACGAACTGCTCGTGCTTGCCGAACTCGGCTTCGGCCTCGATCTCTCCGAATGCGCCGCGACGGGTAGGGAGGAGGACCTGACCTTCGTCAGCCCGAAGAGCGGGCGCGCCGTTAGCGCCGCGGCAGGCGAACCGTACCGCGCCCAGCTCTTCGCGCTCCCGCCTTTCCTGCTCGCCGGCGGTGCGGCGGGCTGGGAGGACATTCAGAACGGCTTCCGGATCACCGGCCACTTCCTCGCCCGCGATCTCCTGATTGAGCGCCAGGCGGACCTGCTGGACGCGCGCGCCCGCCTGCTCGAACGGCTCAGCCGCGCCGCCGCTTAGCCTCCAGCCAAGCCTCGATGGCGTCGGCGATGCGCGGCGCCGCCTTGCCGTCGCCGAACGCCAGCGACGGCCGCGACATCAGTTCATAATGCTCAGGCTCGCGAAGCAGCCGGGAGACGGCGCGAACGATTGCCTCGGTTTCGCTGCCGACCAGCATCAGGTTGTTCGTCGCCAAGGCCTCCGGCCGTTCGGTAACGTCGCGCAGCACGAACACCGGCTTGCCGAGCGCGGCGCCTTCTTCCTGAAGACCGCCGCTGTCGGTAAGGATCAGCCAGCAGCGCTCCATCAATTGAACCATCTCCCGGTAGTCCAGGGGTTCGATCAGACTGATGCGCGGGTGGCCGGCAAGCATTTCCTCCAGCGGCTTGCGGACGTGGCGGTTCATCGGCAGCGGGACGACGATCTTCACCGGCTGCTCGTCGGCCAGCCGCCTAAGCGCCGCGCAGACGGAGGCAACCGGCGCGCCCTGATTCTCCTTGCGGTGGCAGGTGACAACGATGGTCTTGAGGTCGCCGTCCTCGCGAACGGCCGGTCGGGCCGTAGATGCCGTCCGGGCGGCAAACAGCGCATCGATACCGGTGTTGCCGGTGACGAACACCCGGCCCTTTACCCGCGCCTCACGCCGCAAATTGTCGGCGGCGACGTGGGTCGGCGCGAACAGCAGTTCGGCGAAACTGTCGATAGCCACCCGATAGCCTTCTTCCGGAGACGGCTGTTTGAAGTTGAACGAGCGAAGCCCGGCCTCGACATGGCCGATGGGGATGCCGCAGTCGCGCGCGGCAAAGGCGGCGGCCATTGCCGTGGCGGTGTCGCCGTGAACCAGCACCAGATCGGGCGGCGCCGCGGCGAACGTCCCGCACAGGAGGTGATGAAGGCCTTCGCGGAGCCGCGCGGGACTGCGGGAGCTTGGGTCGAAGGTGAGTTCCTCGATCGCCTCGGGCGCGCAGGCGGCGAAGATCCGCCTCAGCGCCTTGTGCTGCCCGGTCAGCACCACGCGGTGCCGCAGGCGCGGCCGCCCGGCCAGCGCGCGCGCCACAGGCTCCATCTTTATCGCTTCCGGACGCGTCCCCACGATGGACACGATCCGGCGGCTTTCGTCCGCTACCCTGCTCATCCCGCCCCCAGGATGGTTGAAGCGCACTGCTTCGGGGAATGCGGCGCTTTTGGCAAGTGGCGTCGACACTTCCAACGCAAAAGCATCAGTCGGCACTGTTGCCGCCGGTTAAGCAGCGCTTCTATAGAGCTTCGGCAAGTTCAGCGCCGTGCCGGCGCCTGTCTCTTGATCAGGAGTATACGCACTTGAAGGCTTTGCTCTTCGCTTCCGCCGCCGCCGTCTCCCTCGCCGGCTGCGCCACCAAGGAAATGCCCACCGTGGTCACCGCCGCCGAGACTGAAACCGCCGCGCCGCAGACCGCTGCGCCGGCTGTTCCGGACAACATCCTGCTCGCCGAATGGACCGGCCCCTATGACGGGGTGCCGCCTTGGGACAAGGTGACGCCGGAGCTGTTTCCGGAAGCGATCCAGTTCGGCATCGACGAGCAGCGCCGCGAAGTGGCGGCGATCGTCGACAATCCCGACGCGCCGACTTTCGCCAACACGGTGGAAGCGCTTGAAAAGGTCGGCGAACGGCTCGACCGCGTGCTGTCGATGTTCGGCGTGATGACCAGCAACATGGCGACGCCCGCTTACCAGGCGCTGGACAAGGAATGGTCGCCGAAGCTGTCGGCCGCGTCGGACGAGATCACGCTCAACCCGAAGCTCTTCCAACGGATCAAGTCGGTCTACGAAGCGCGCGAGGTGTCCAACCTCGACGCCAAGCAGCAGCGGCTGGTAACGCGTCTTTACGAAAGCTTCGCCCGCCGCGGTGCGAACCTGGAAGGCGCTCAGAAGCAGCAGCTTTCGGCGTACAACTCCCAGCTCGCCTCCAAATTCGCAACCTTCAGCGAAAAGGTTCTCGCCGACGAAAGCACCCACATCGCCGCCAACGAAGCGGAGATGAAGGGGGTGCCGCAGGACGTGAAGGACGCTGCAAAGGCGGCGGCCAAGGAGCGCAACCTGCCGGCGGACGTCTACGCGATCGTCAACACCCGCTCCGCGGTGGATCCGATCCTGACCTACGCGGACAACCGCGCGCTTCGCCAGCGGGTCTGGAACGCCTTCGTCAACCGCGGCGACAACGGCGGCGCCAACGACACCAACGCGACCATCGCGGAAATCGTCAAGCTTCGCGCCGACCGCGCCAAGCTGCTCGGCTTTCAAAGCCATGCCGACTTCCGCATGCAGGACACGATGGCGAAGACGCCGGCCCGTGCTCAGGAGCTGATGATGCGGGTGTGGCCTGCGGCGGTCGCGCGGGTGAAGGAAGAAGTCGCGGACATGCAGACGCTTGCCCGCAAGACCGATCCGAAGCTCACGATCGAGCCGTGGGACTATCGCTACTACCAGGAAAAGGTGCGCAAGCAGCGCTACAACCTCACCCAGGAAGAGGTGAAACCCTATTTCGAGCTGAACAACATCATCGAAGCGTCCTACTGGGCCGCCGGTGAACTGTACGGTCTCGACTTCAAGGAAATCACCGGCACCATTCCGACGTGGAACCCGGACATCCGCGTTTATTCGGTGACGAAGCGCGGCACCGGCGAGCAGCTCGGCGTCTTCTATCGCGACGATTATGCCCGCACCGGTAAGCGTTCGGGCGCCTGGGCGACAACCTATCGCAGCCGTGCCGGTTTGCTCGAGGACAAGATCGTACTCGGCTCCAACAACAACAATTTCGTCAAGCCCGCACCCGGCCAGCCGGTGCTGATCAGCCTGGACGACGCGGAAACCCTGTTCCACGAATTCGGCCACGCCATCCACTACTTCCTGTCGGACGTTTATTATCCGAGCTTCGGCGGCACGCCGCGGGACTTCGTCGAATATCCGAGCCAGGTGAACGAGAATTGGCTGCTCACCCAGCCGGTGCTCAGCCGCTTCGCCAAGCACTACAAGACCGGCCAGCCGATGCCCGCGGCGCTGATCGAGAAGATCGAGAAAGCGTCCACGTTCAACCAGGGCTTCGCAACGGTGGAGTATCTGTCGTCGGCGATCGTCGACATGATGCTGCACATGGACCCGAGCGGCACGGTCGATCCCGACCGCTTCGAGCGGGACGCGCTGGCCAAGATCGGGATGCCAAAGGAGATGGTGATGAGGCACCGTTTGCCGCAGTTCAATCACCTCTTCTCGTCCGACGCTTACTCGGCCGGCTATTATTCCTACCTTTGGTCGGAGACGATGGACGCCGACACCTGGGCGGCGTTCGAAGAAGCCGGCAACCCGTTTGACAAGGCGACGGCCGACCGTTTCCGCGAGACCCTGCTGTCGACCGGCAACGAGACCGATCGCGCCGAGGCCTACCGCCAGTTCCGCGGCCGCGATCCGGACGTGAAGGCCCTGATGCGCAAGCGCGGCTTCCCGGTGAAGTAAGAAGAAGCGGGGGTGCTAGCGCGCCCCCGCTTTTTTCGCCTGCTCCCAGGCGAGGTCGGCGAGGCCTTCCAAGCTCGCCGCCATTTTGTCCGCGTGGGCGGACGCCGCCGTGCCGCGCGCGAGGCGGCCCTTGATGCCGTGCACGATCGCTGACAGGCGGAAGAGGTTGAAGGCAATGTAGAAATCGAGGTGGGGGATGCCGTCGCGGCCGGTGCGGCGGCAGTAAGCGGCGACATACTTCTCCTCACTGGGGATGTTCAGCGCCGGTAGATCCAGCCCGGCGAGCCCGGTCGTGATCCCCGCCGGCATGCGGTACATCATCAGGTGGTAGCTGAAGTCGGCCAGCGGATGGCCGAGCGTCGAAAGCTCCCAATCCAGCACCGCAAGCACCTTCGGCTCGGTGGGGTGGAAGATCATATTGTCGCAGCGGAAATCGCCGTGGATGATCCGCGCTTCGTCCTCGCCCGGCGGGATGTTCGCCGGCAGCCACTCGACAAGCCGGTCCATTGCAGCCACCGGTCCCGCCTCGACGTCGCCCAGATACTGCTTCGACCAGCGGCCGATCTGCCGTTCGAAATAGTTACCGGGCTTGCCGTAGTCTTGAAGGCCGGCCGCGTCGGGATCAATGCCGTGGAGCCGCGCCATCGCCTCGTTCATCGCGTCGAAGTAAAGCGGCCGCTCGGCAGTTGGAACCTGCGGAAGTTCGGCTTCCCAAAAGATGCGGCCTTCAACCATTTCCATGACGTAAAAAGCCGTGCCGATCACCGCCCCGTCCATGCACAAGCCAAAGGCTCTGGCGACGGGGAAACCTTGCGCGGCGAGTGCGGTGATCACGCGATATTCGCGGTCCACAGCATGGGCTCCTGGAAGCAGCTTTCCCGGAGGCTTGCGGCGAAGAACATAGCTTCGCGACGGTGTGACGAGCTTGTAGGTGGGATTGGACTGGCCGCCGCGAAACTGTTCAACGGACAACGGACCGGCATAGCCTTCCACTTCCTTTTCCATCCAATGTTCAAGCCGCTCCGCATCGAAACGATGCGCATTGCGCACTTCAATTGTGCCGCTATTCTGGGTGCTGCGTTCCATTAGCTTAAAACCTTCGCGGCGAATTGATTTGAAACTTCGGCATTCCGGTTTCGGACCTCCGGTCCGCTTCCCTGTCCCTTGCGGGCAGCGGCGCCTTCATGGCCAATAATCAGGGCAAGAGGCAACTGTTCGAAGAGGTGAGCGCCTCCTGCACGGGGCTCATCAGCCGCATCGCCTTGTCCTACGAGGCCGATCCCGCGCTTCGGCGCGAGCTTATCCAGGATATTCTCCTCGCGCTGTGGATCGCCCTCGACAACTTCCGCGGCGAAGCTTCGCTCAAGACGTTCGCCGCGTCCATTGCGCAGAAACGCTGCATTTCGCACGTCACCAAGCGTGCGCGGGAGCCGCGCCAGGTGGAGCTGCCTGCCGACCTGATCTCCGCGTCGCCGCCGCCGGACGAGATCGCCCTGCGCAACGACCAGAAGAAGCGGCTGGTGGAATCCATCCAGCTGCTGCCGATCCCGCAGCGCGAAGCGATCGTGCTCGCCTTTGAAGGCTTCAGCTACGGCGAAATGGCCGAAATCCTCGGCATCACCTCCAACGCCGTGATGCTGCGGTGCCAGCGCGCCAAGACGGCGCTCAAATCTATCATGGAGCAACGCTCATGAGCCGGCCGGAATTCGATGAATTTGCCGCGCTTTGGCAGGACGGGCCGGATCCGCTCGATCAGGCGGAGATGGATGCCTACGCCCGCAAGGCCAGCCGGCGGGGGCAGCTGCTCGATTATATCGATTATGCCGTCTGGATTTCGCTGATCGTTATGTTCGTCGGCGGCGCGGTGATCTCGCATAGCCCGCTCACTTTGGCCTTGGCAGTGCCTTTGATGCTTGCATCGACCTGGCTGACGCTGCGGCGGCGCAGGCTGCGTCAGATGGCGCGTACGCTCGACACCTCGGATCGCGGCGCTTTTGTGGAAACAAGCCTGCGCAACGCGGCTGCCAATCTGCGCCGCAACACGATCGGCCTGCTGTTGATCCCGCTGGTCATGCCGATGGCGCTGATCTTCAAGGTCAGCATCAGAAGCGGCGGCGGGCCGCAGGAAGTTTGGCAGGCCTTCCTGCTCTGGGCCCAGAGCCCTCGGGCCGTCGTCGGTATCGCGCTTTTGTCGGCCCTTGCGGTTCTAACTCTGCGCTCCCGCCGAAAAACCAAGGCCGAAATCCTGCGGCTCCAAGGTCTTCGTGAAGCTTATCGCACCGAAACGGACTGGGAACGAGGGAAATAGGGTAGAATTTCCACATAAATTTCCCGGCACATACCACCCTTCTACCATATATTTCCGCATATAAATCCACAACTTAGGCTTCACTCCTCAGACAGGAATGGCACGTCGCCGAGACTGAACGGACGGAGCTGCGATGCTTCGTGCGGGGAAAGGCCCAATCGGAACTTCGTCGGCTCCTCCACAATGGAAGGAACGACTGTGAAAAAGATCGACATCAACAAGCTTCCCGAACTCGCCACCAAGGTCGGCATCCACGGCTCCGCCAAGCAGCGCGAAGTCGGCGGCGCCGCCTGCGGCTCGATCATCATCGCGATCATTGTCGGCTGAAGGCAGGGGGGAGGGAGCGCGAGCTCCTTCCCCTTTTCCGGGAGAAAAATACGATCATGATGCCGCGCGAGGAATTGAGCCGCTGGCTCGCCGATCCCCAATCCCAGAACGCAACCACCGACCGTCTCGCCGACGTGTCGGGCCGGCTGAAGGCGCTGCCGTTCGTTCAGCGCCTGCGTAGCGAGATCGAGGCTCTGAACCAGCCCGGCGCCGACTTTGTGCTTGGCTGCGCGCAGCGGGCGATGGATGACGAGCAGGGGCTGGGGGAGATCTTCACGTGCCTGATCGAGGCCGCGGCGGCGGATCCCTATTTCCGCCCGTCGCTGCGCAGCCTGGCCAGCGAGATCCACACCGGCATCCTGCTCTTCGACACGGCGGAGCTTACCTTATTCATTTCGGTGATGCCGGCCGAAAGCCTTGCGGCGAAGCGCCGCAGCCGCGACGGCCGCCGCTCCATCGTGTTTCCCGGCAGTCAGAGCCTCTACAAATTCATCCGTTCGGGCGGCGCCACTTTCTCCTTCTGGGAAGCGCCGCCGATCGAAGACGGCTTCACCGCCGCGCAAAGCGGGCGGTGCAGCCTGGTCGAGCGCCGCCGCATCGCCGACGGCGAACTGATCAAAGTGGACGGCCGCACGCAAAGCTTTGTTATCGAGCACGCGCAGGGCGATCTCGTCTACCTGCAGGCGATCAGCAGCGCCGACCGCGCACCGCTAACGGTAGAATATGATTCCGACACACTCGATTATGTCGGTTCAAGCAGCACCGATGAAATCAGCAGCCGCACCCAGATGATGCTGTCGCTGCTCCGGACCATGGAGCGTGCCGACGCGGTGCCGGTGATGATCGACATGCTGGCGAACCCGCACTTCTACGCGCGCTGGCAGGCGATGCGCGAACTGCTTGCCCTCGATGCGGAAGCCGCGCTGCCGCACCTCGCCGACATGGCCGAGAAGGACCCACACCCCGAAGTGCGTGCCGCCGCCGCGGCGACGCTTCACGCGATCTCCGGCGCCGACGCCGAGCGCGAACTTGAATTGGAGGCCAACTGAGATGCCGTTGCCAATCGTGTGTGAGGGCGAGCAAAGCCCGATCGAACTCGCCGACCTCGTCGAGGTTTTGGAGCAGGATTTCGATCCTTCGGACGAAGAAGGGATGGCGCAGTGGGGCCCGATGCTCCAGCGCCTCGCCAACAACCGCCGCTTCCTCGGCGATCTCGCGATCGCCGAGCTGAAGCAGCATTTCGCGGGGCAAACCGCGCGCAATCAGTATAGCGCGCAGGTGATGCTGCTCCACGGCCTGTCGCGCAAATTCGTGCTGCGCGCGAATTTCTGGCCCGCTGAAAACGACAGCGTCTACGCGAACAGCGGCCCCCAGCCGTTCTTCTACGGCCTGCCGCACGACCACAATTTCAGCTTCCTCACCGTCGGCTATCTCGGCCCCGGCTATTGGAGCGATTATTACGAATATGATTACGGCCGGGTGGTCGGCTGCCCGGGCGAGGAAGTGGACCTGCGCTTCGTGGAACGCTCCTGCCTGTCACCCGGCAAGGTGCTGCTCTACCGCAAGCATCTCGACGTCCACAGCCAGCTTCCGCCCGACAGCCTGTCGGTGTCGCTCAACATCCTCGCGGTCTCGGCGGCAAGCGAGTTCCAGGAGCAGTACAGCTTCGACCTCGCCTCGTCGCGGGTGGCTGCCATGGTCAATCCGTCTGCGCTGGAGACATTCGTGCGGCTGGCGGCCGTGTTCGGCGGCGGCAACGGCCAGGATCTGGTGGAGGATTTCGCCGAGCGTCACCCAAGCGACCGAATCCGCTTCGCCGCTTGGCGCGCCAAGGCGGCGGCGGCGCCGAACGTCGATGCGCGTATCGCCGTGTACGAAGAAGCGGCAGCCCGGATGACCGGCCTTACCGCCGCTCTGGCCGCCCGCGAAGCGGAGCAGGTCCGCGCCGGCCGCGCCTGGATCGAGCAGGACATCGCCGCTTAGCGTGGCTCAAACACAAGAAAGTGGGGGATGGAGGCCCGACCGAGAATCGAACTCGGGTGCAAGGATTTGCAGTCCTCTGCGTAACCACTCCGCCATCGGGCCGCCCGGCGTCGAATTGGAAGGGAAGCGGCGGCAAGTCAACCTTTAAGGCGCCGCGCTGCGCCCGGCGCCGCCTGTCCGCGCCCGCACAAACCTGTCCGCTATCGAACAGCACACCTCTTGCGAAAAGCGCTGAAAGGAGGGCGAGGGCGGTGGCACGGCTCTTGCTGTTCACCCGCTGTGGCCCGATGGTGGAGAATGCTTGGTTTGCTTGGCCCGAGCCGATAAGAACAAAGACAGCTGCAGGTGTATTGCATCCGTAAGACAGCTGTGCGATTGAGAACCCAATGACCGAACATAATTTCGATCACATGCGCCGCGCCATGATCGCGAACCTGCTCCGCACCACGGGGACCAACGATCCGCGCGTGCTTGCCGCCTTTCAGGACGTGCCGCGCGAACGCTTCGTGCCGGACGATAAGCGGGCGCTTGCTTATGCCGACGCGCTGGTGCCGCTGACGCCCGGCCGCCACCTCAACAACCCAATGGCGCTTGGCCGCCTGCTGACCGAAGCCGCGACGCGCGACGGGGAAAGGGCGCTCGTTGTCGGTGCCGCCACCGGTTACGCGGCGGCCATCCTGTCGCGCCTGGTTGGGCCGGTGGTCGCGCTTGAGCAGGATCCGGAGCTTGCCGCCTTTGCCCGCACGGCGCTCGCCGGCTATCCGGTGACGGTGGTGGAGGGGCCTCTCACCAAGGGCTATGCCGAAGGCGGGCCGTACGATCTGATCCTGATCGACGGGGCGGTTGAACATGTTCCGGAGGCGCTGATCGCGCAGCTGGTCGACGGGGGTCGGCTGGCCGCGGGAATATTGGAAAACGGGGTTTCGCGGCTTTCGCTGGGGCGCAAGGCGGGGGAAGGGTTCGGCACGGCGGCGTTTACGGACGCGGCCGCGGCGATCCTGCCGGAATTCGCGAAACCGAAGACATTTAAATTTTAAGAGCGGAGTAGAGCGAATGCGGGGTGGGCTTTTGGCGGCGGCGGCGGTCGCGGCACTGATGGTGGGCGGCGCGGCGCAAGCGGATACGCTTCGTGATGCGCTTGTGCAGACCTACAACAGCAATCCGACGATCATGGCGCAGCGCGCGCAGCTGCGCTCGCTCGACGAAAGCGTCGCGGTGGCGCGGGCGCAGGGCCGGCCGCAGGTCTCCGGAGTCGGCGGCTTGAACCAGAACCTCATCCGCCGCGGCGGCGTACCGGGCCGAAGCCTGAGCCTCGGCGTCGACGTCAGCTACGACGTCTTCAACGGCGGCCGCGTCCGCAACGCGGTTCGCGCCGCAGACGAGCGTGTCGCCGCCGGCCGCGCCAACCTTCGCGCAACCGAAGGCGATGTTTTCACCGAAGCGGTCGCCGCCTACATGGACGTGATCCGCGACCGGTCGATCGTCACTCTGAACCGCAACCAGGTCCGCGTCCTCCAGACCAACCTGCAGGCCACCCGCGATCGCTTCGAAGTGGGCGATCTTACCCGCACCGACGTGGCGCAGTCGGAAGCGCGGCTTGCACTGGCGCAGTCCAGTCTCGCGACGGCCGAGGGACGGCTGGAAGGCAGCGAAGAGAATTATCGCCGGGTGATCGGCGAGCTTCCCGACGAGCTCGACCCGCCGCCCGTCCTCCCGGCGCTTCCTGCAACCGCCGAGCAGGCGGAAGACATCGCGCTTGCTAACAATTCCGACCTTGTCGCCATCGCCGCCCAGGCGCGTGCGGCAAGCCGCGACGTGGCGATCGCGCGCGCGGACCGCCTGCCGACCGTGTCCGGTGTGTCGAGCGGCGACTACGCGAACTACCTCGGCTCGGCGCCGAACGGAATCAGCGGCAGCACCCAATCGCTCGGCGTCGGCGTGCAGGCGCGGATTCCGATCTACCAAGGCGGCCTCGTCGGCGCCCGCGTCCGCCAGCTTCAGGCGGTGCAAAGCCAGTTCCTGGAGCGCGGCGTCGAGGTCGAGCGGCTGGTCGTTGCCAACACCCGCGCCGCTTTCGCAAGCTACCAGGCGGCGCAGGAGGCGATCGAATCGAACCAGGTTGCCGTCAACGCCAACACGCTGGCGCTGGAAGGCACCCGCGCCGAGCAGACGGTGGGCACACGCAACGTGCTCGATGTGCTGAACGCCGAACAGGAACTGCTCAACAGCCAGGTCGCGCTCGTCACCGCGCGGCGCGATGCCTACGTGGCCGGCTTCCAGCTCCTCAACGCAATGGGCCGCGCGGAAGCCGAGGATCTCAACCTCGACGGCGGCGTGCTCTACGATCCGGTGACCAACTACAACCGCGTCACCAAGCGCTGGTCCGACTGGGCCGACGATCCGGTGCCGGCGGCGGTCTCCACCCGTACTGTCACCAGCCCGGCAAACTCCCCCGTGACACCGTCTCAGAATTGAGCGATAACCCGCTCATCATGGGGGACATTAACCACGAACCGTCGATGGAAGACATTCTCGCTTCCATCAAAAAGGTGATCGCCGAGGACGGGCGCATGAACGGGTCGCGGCCCGCGCGCGCGGCCCGTCCGGCCGAGGCACCGCGCCCGCTGGAAGAGGACGTGCTCGAACTATCCGATCCGGTGACGGAAGCGGACGGCCTGATCTCCAGTGACGCTGCTGAAGCGAGCCGCCAGTCGTTGGCCGCTTTGTCGGCGCTTCGCGAGCGCAGCGAGATGCCGCTGCCGCAGGGCGACGGCCCGCTGGAAGGAGTGGTGCGAGAGATGCTGAAGCCGATGCTCAAGGATTGGCTCGACCGGCACCTCCCCGAGATCGTCGAGGAACTCGTCACCCGCGAGATCGCGCGCATCACCGGCAAGAGCCTCTAGGCACCCCGCCATTGCTCCGGCGGCTTTGCTTCGTCTAAGCCGCGCCCATGAGCGAACTTCCAAAAACCTTCGATCCCGCCGCCATTGAAGCGCATTGGTATGCGCGCTGGGAAGGCGAGAACATGTTCCGGCCGGAGCGTCCCGACGCCGAGCCCTTCACCATCGTCATCCCGCCGCCGAACGTGACGGGATCGCTGCACATCGGCCACGCGCTCGACAACACGCTTCAGGACATTCTCGTCCGCCACGCGCGGCTGAAGGGCAAGGATGCCCTTTGGGTGGTCGGCATGGACCATGCCGGCATCGCCACCCAGATGGTGGTCGAGCGCCAGCTCGAGGAGCGGCAGGATAAGCGCACCAACTACACCCGCGAGCAGTTCGTCGAGAAGGTGTGGCAGTGGAAGGGCGAAAGCGGCGGCGAGATCACCCGCCAGCTTCGCCGCCTGGGCGCCTCGTGCGATTGGGCGAACGAGCGCTTCACCATGGACGAAGGGTTCTCCGCCGGCGTGCTCAAGGTATTCGTCCAGCTCCACCGCGAAGGCCTGCTCTACCGCGACAAGCGCCTGGTGAATTGGGATCCGAAATTCGGCACCGCCATTTCCGACCTCGAGGTCGAAACGCGGGAGATCCAGGGCAAGTTCTGGCACTTGCGTTACCCGCTGGAGGACGGCTCCGGCTTCGTTCAGGTCGCTACCACCCGGCCCGAGACCATGCTGGCCGACATGGCGGTCGCCGTGCACCCCGAAGACGCCCGCTACACCGCCCTGGTCGGCAAGCGCATCCGCCTGCCGATCACCGGCCGCCTGATTCCGATCGTCGCCGACGAGCATGCGGATCCCGAACTCGGCTCGGGCGCGGTGAAGATCACGCCCGGCCACGATTTCAACGACTTCGAAGTGGGCAAACGCGCCGGCATCAAGGCCGCCGACATGCTCAACATGCTCAGCGCGGGCGCCGAGGTCGTGCAAACCGCCGACGGCCTCATCCCGGACGATCTCCTCAGCCTCGACCGCTTCGAAGCGCGAAAAGCAGTGGTCGCGCGCTTGGAGGCGGAGGGACTGCTGGTCCAGGTCGAGGACCGCGTCATCCAGACGCCCTACGGCGACCGCTCGGGCGTGGTGATCGAGCCCTGGCTGACCGACCAATGGTACGTGGACGCCCACACGCTCGCCCAGCCGGCGATCGAGGCGGTGCGTTCCGGGAAGATCAAGGTCGTGCCGAAGACCTGGGAAAAAACCTGGTTCAACTGGCTCGAGAACATCCAACCCTGGTGCGTCTCCCGCCAGCTTTGGTGGGGCCACCAGATCCCCGCTTGGTACGACGAAAACGGCATATGCTACGTCGCCGAGACCGAAGCCGAAGCGCAGGCGCAGGCCGGCGAGGGCGTCAAGCTGCGCCGCGACAGCGACGTGCTCGACACCTGGTTCTCCTCGGCGCTTTGGCCCTTCGGCACCCTCGGCTGGCCAGAGGACACGGCGATGCTGCGCCGTCACTATCCCAACGACGTGCTCATTTCCGGCTTCGACATCATCTTCTTCTGGGATGCCCGGATGGCGATGCAGGGCATCCACTTCATGGGCGAGGCACCGTGGAAGACGCTCTACCTTCACGGGCTGGTGCGCGATGCCAAGGGCGCCAAGATGTCGAAGTCGAAGGGCAATACGGTTGATCCGCTCGGCCTGATCGACCGCTTCGGCGCCGACGCTTTGCGCTTCACGCTTGCCGCGATGGAAAGCCAGGGCCGCGACATCAAGCTCGATGAAAAGCGCATCGAAGGGTACCGCAACTTCGCAACCAAGCTGTGGAATGCCGCCCGCTTCTGCCAGGCCAACGGCATCGGCGCTTCGGCGTCCTTGGAGCCGCCGGCGGCGCAGCTTCCGGTCAACCGCTGGATCGTCGGCGAGACCGTAAAAACGGTGCAGGCGCTCGACCTCGCCCTTGCCGAACTGCGCTTCGACGAAAGCGCCAACACGGTTTACCACTTCGTCTGGGGCACCTTCTGCGACTGGTATCTAGAGCTGATCAAGGGCCAGATTGAGGACGAAACCAAGGCCGTCGCGGGCTGGGTGCTGGACCAGATCCTGGCCATGCTTCACCCGTTCATGCCGTTCATCACCGAGGAGCTTTGGAACGCGCTCGGCGAGCGGCCTTACCCGCTGATCCACGCCAAGTGGCCGATGCCGGACGCGCGCGCGCTTGATCCGGAGGCGGGTCCGGAAGTAGATTGGCTGATCCGCGCCGTCTCCGGCATCCGAGCCGCCCGCACCGAACTCAACGTCCCGCCGGGCGCCAAGCTCGCCCTCCACGTCCGCGACGCCAGCGACCAGACGCGGGCGCGGCTGGCGCGCAACGAAGCGGCGTTGAAGCGGCTCGCCCGGATCGACAGCATCAGCTTCGGCGAAGCCTCAGGCGGCGCAGCGCAGGTGGTGGTCGACGAAGCGACCTTCATCCTGCCGCTGGAAGGCGTGATCGACATCGAGGCCGAGCGCACCCGGCTGTCGAAAGCCTTGCAGGCGGCGGAAAAGGAACGGGACGGCCTCGCCGGGCGCCTCAACAACCCGAGTTTCGTCGAACGCGCCAAGCCGGAAGCGGTTGAAAAAGCCCGCGCCGACCATGCGGAGAAGGCCTCGGACGCGGAAGGCTACCGGGCGGCGCTGGCGCGGCTGGGGTGACACCGGACCCCACCTCTCACCCCGCTCGTCCCCAGCCTAGTCGAGGGGCGCACACGAGGAGTCGGTGCAGGCGCCCCTCGACTTCGCTCGGGACGAACGAGATTGAAGGGCTGGTGGCGTGAGCAGCGGTAAACGCGGAACCGGCCAGCGCGATCTCACCTCCGGGCCCATCGCCAAGACGCTGCTCGCCTTTGCGCTTCCGACGCTCGGTTCGTCCATTCTCCAGTCGCTGAACGGATCGATCAACGCGGTCTGGGTCGGACGCTTCCTCGGCGAGGACGCGTTGGCCGCGACGTCCAACGCCAACATCATCATGTTCCTTTTGACCGCCTTCGTGTTCGGCTTCGGCATGGCGGCGACGATCCTGATCGGCCAGGCGTTCGGCAGGGGAGACGTGGACGGCGCGCGGCGGGTGATCGGCACCGCCACCGGCGCCTTCGTGTTCGTCGCCTTCGCGGTTGCCACGGCGGGCTGGTTCCTTGCCCCGCAAATCCTTCGAATTCTGGCCACGCCGCCCGACGCCGCACCGCTCGCCCTAGCCTATCTGCGCGTGATCTTCATCGCCATGCCGCCGGCTCTTATCATGATCTCCTGGATGATGGCGCTCCGCGGCTCCGGCGATTCGCTGACGCCGCTTTGGTTCATGATCCTTGCCGTTCTGCTCGACAGCGGCCTCAACCCGGTCTTCATCCTCGGTCTCGGCCCGGCGCCCCGGCTGGGCATCGCCGGCGCCGCCACCGCGACGGTGATCGCCAATTACGTCAGCCTCTTCGCGCTGATCGCCTATGTCTACCTGCGCGACCTGCCGCTGCGGCTGCGCGGCCGCGAGCTGCGCTACCTGAAGCCCGATCCCGCGATCCTGCGCACCATGGTCGCCAAGGGCCTGCCGATGGGCCTGCAGATGATCGTCATCTCCTCCTCCGCGCTGGCGCTGATCGGCCTCGTTAACCGCGAAGGGGTGCACACCACCGCCGCCTTCGGGGTGGCCATGCAGCTCTGGGGCTATCTCCAGATGCCGGCCATGGCGCTCGGCGCCGCGGTGAGCGCGATGGCGGCGCAGAATATCGGCGCCGGCCGCTGGGACAGGGTGGGCGCGATCACCAAGGCCGGCGTGCTCTACCACTTCCTGTTCACGGGCGTTCTGGTTGCCCTTCTCGCCGCTGCCGACCGCCCTGCGCTTGCCCTGTTCCTCGGTGAGAACAGCGCCGCTCTGCCGATCGCCCGGCACATCCAGCTGCTCGGCACCTGGAGCTTTCTGCTGTTCGGCGTGACGTTGGTGATCTTCGGCACGGTGCGCGCCAACGGCGCCGTGATCGGCCCGCTGATCATTCTCGCCATCGGCCTGATCCCGGTCCGCTTGGGCTTCGCGGTCGGTGCTTATCCGTGGCTCGGCGCCGACGCCTTGTGGCTGAGCTTCCCGGTCAGTTCGATCGCCAACATGGCACTCGCCGTCGCCTTCTACCGCTACGGCGGCTGGCGAAAGGGGCGGATCGCCATCCCGTCTACCGAGCAGGCCGTGGAGCAAGCGAACGCCGCAACCATGCCTGGCGGCCGGATCAACCCTTCGGGTTAAGCGGCGGGCTCGGCAGCGGGTCTCGGAACGGCAACCTCGATGACGCCCTTTGCAATTTTGGCCGTCACGGGGGTCTTGGCGAGGACCTCGCCGTCGATCGAGATCGGCTGCCGGGGACGGGTGCTCACCCGCAGACTCTTGCCGCGGAATTCCTGGATCGGCGACTGGCGCTTGGGCAGCCGCAACATCGAGCCGACCCAGTTCCAGATCAGCGGCAGCACTGTGCGGCCGGTCACCGCCTGGACTACGATAACGCCGCTGTCGACGCTCGCCGTCTCGATGAGCTCGACGCCGCCATGGTACGGGCCGTTCGCGATGCGCACCTCGGTCGCCCAGATGGTTTCGCTCTTCTCGCCATCGTCCACAGTCAGGCGGAATGCGTGGAAGCGCATCAGGCACCAGACCGCCCAGATCAGGTAGCCGAAGCGGCCAAGATAGCGCTTCAGATTGTGGGGAATGCCTTCGCCGATCATCGGCGACAGGCCCATGGCCGCGCAATTGGTGAAATAATCCTCGTCGATGACGCCAAGGTCGATCCGCCGCCGCTCGCCATGCGCGATGGCGTCGATCGCGCCGTCGAGGTCGAGAGGCACGCCCATTGTGCGCGAAAAGCTATTGGCGGTGCCGAGCGGCAGGAAAGCGAACACGCAATCTTTTCCGACGAACTCGTCCACCGCGTAGGAGAGGGAGCCGTCGCCGCCGCCGACGATCACCATCGGTGCCCCGTCGCGCACCGCTTGGCGGACGGTGGGGACCAGCTTCTTGGGATCGCGTAATCCGTGGGAGGCGATCAGCCGGATCCCGGCCATCTCCAGCTTGGCGGTGGCTTCGTCGAACAGATCCTGGCCGCGGCGCGAATGCGCGTTGACGATCAGGACGGCTTCACGGGGGAGTGGGGTCAGGGTTTCCATTGCAAGGACCTTCAACCGCCGAAACGGTCAGAGTGTCCCAAGTGCCATCCTATCGCCGGAATGGCCGCTCCCGCTCACCGCTTTGCAGGACAAGCCGGTGCGGCTACTAGCCGGGCATGACCGCTCCCTCCTTTCCGGCGACCCGGCTCCGCCGCGCCCGCTCCGCCGCCTGGAGCCGCGCGCTTGTTGCCGAGCATGTCCTGACCCCGTCCGACCTGATCTGGCCCTTGTTCATTGCCGAAGGGCAGGGGGTGGAGGAGCCGATCGCCAGCCTTCCCGGCGTGTCGCGCTGGTCGCTCGACGGCCTCGCGCAGCGCGCGCGGGAAGCGCGGGATCTCGGCATCCCCTGCATCGCCTTGTTCCCCAACACGCCGCGCGCGCTCCGCACCGAGGACGCGCGCGAGGCGCTCAACCCCGACAACCTCATCTGCCGGGCGGTGAAAGCGGTGAAAGACGCCGCACCGGAAGTCGGCGTCCTCACCGACGTCGCCCTCGATCCGTACACCGCCGACGGCCATGACGGCATCACCGACCCCTGCGGCTATGTGATGAACGACGAAACCAGCGCGCTTCTCGCCGAACAGGCGCTGGTTCAGGCGGCGGCGGGTGCGGACATCGTCGCCCCTTCCGACATGATGGACGGGCGCGTCGGCGTGATCCGCTCGGCGCTTGAGCGCGAAGGCCACTGCAACGTCCAGATCATGGCTTATGCCGCCAAATACGCCTCCGCATTCTACGGCCCGTTCCGCGAAGCGGTCGGCTCGGGCGGGCTCCTGAAGGGCGACAAGAAGACTTACCAGATGGACCCGGCGAACAGCACGGAGGCGCTTCGCGAAGTCGCGCTCGATATCGCGGAAGGCGCCGATTACGTGATGGTGAAGCCGGGCCTCGCCTATCTCGACATCGTGCGCCGGGTGAGGGACCGCTTCGAGGTGCCGGTCTTCGCCTACCAGGTGTCGGGCGAATATGCGATGATTGAGGCGGGCGCGGCGGCCGGCGCTGGAGACCGCGACGCCCTAGTGCTGGAGACGCTGATGGCGTTCAAGCGCGCCGGCTGCTCGGGCGTCCTCTCCTACCATGCGCCGCTCGCCGCGCGGCTCCTCGGCGCGTGAACGAGGCGACGGTGGTTAGCGGCGGGGCAGGGGCGCGTTATGCGCGGCCGCTGTTCCTTGCCACCATTCTTGCGGGCTCCTTTCTGCTCTTCCTGACCCAGCCGATGGTGGCACGGATGGCGCTGCCCAGGCTCGGCGGCGCGCCGGCAATCTGGAACAGCGCCATGGTGGTCTACCAGGCGCTTTTGCTCGGCGGCTACGCCTACGCGCATTACCTCTCGCGCCTCGCCCCCCGGAAGCAGGCGCTTAGCCACCTCGCTCTCTTCGCCTTCGCGGCCCTGTGGCTGCCGCTAGGCCTTCGCGACATCGTGCTTCCGCAAGACGCGCCCGCCGCTTTATGGGCGCCGTGGCTGCTGCTGAGCTCGATTGGTCCCTTGTTCTTCATCGTCTCGGCCCAGGCGCCGCTGATGCAGCGCTGGTATGCGCTCGATCCGGCGCGCGGCGATCCGTACCCGCTCTACGCCGCCTCCAACTTGGGCAGCTTCGCCGGGCTCCTGTCCTACCCGCTGCTGGTCGAGCCGATGCTGACCCTTCGCCAGCAAAGCCTGCTCTGGTCGGCGGGCTACGGGCTGCTGGTGCTGCTCGTCGCGTTGTCCGCGCTCACGCTGCGCGCACCCGCCGTCGCCGCGCAGCCGGTCGGGGATGCGGGCCCGGCGCCGACCTGGCGACAGATGGCCTGGTGGGTTGCGCTTGCCGCCGTGCCTTCGGGCTTGATGCTGTCGACGACCACGCACCTCACCACCGACATCGTTGCTTTGCCTTTGCTCTGGGTGGTGCCGCTCGGCCTCTACCTCCTGAGCTTCGTTGTCGCCTTCGCCCGGCGCCGCGGCACGGCGGACCTGCTTACCGCCATTGCACCCTTCCTGCTGCTCATCGCCGGCGGCTTCGCGTTCAGCGGCGGCTCCAAAAGCCCGTTGTTCACCGCGACCCTCGGCTTGTTGCTCCTCTTCGTCGTCGCGGTGGCGCTGCATACCGCAATGTACCGCGCCCGCCCGGCGGTCGGCCACCTCACCGCTTTCTACCTTGCGATGTCGGTCGGCGGCGTGGTCGGCGGCATCTTCTGCGCGGTGATCGCGCCCGATCTGTTCGATTGGACCTACGAGCACCCGCTGCTCCTCCTCGCCGCCGCAGCCCTTGTTCCGCAAAAGCCGCTGCTCCCCTGGGCCGAGCGCATGCCCGCGTGGCTGCGCCTCGCCTTTGTCGCCGCCGTGTTCGGCCTCTCCTGGATCGCCGACCGCCGGCCGTTCCTCTGGCTGGACGATGCAAGCGCGCTCGGCGTCAGCGTATTTATCTCGCTGATCGGCTTGCTGTTCGTCGGCCGCCGCGTGCTCTTCGCCCTCTGCCTCGCGGCGCTGATGCTAAGCTATGGCGGCTGGCGGATCGTAGACGGATCGCTGGAGCCGGGCCGTACCCGTTCCTATTTCGGCGTCTACACGATCAGCACCAGCAACAGCCCGCCGGCGCGGCTCCTGACCCACGGCACCACCCTTCACGGCATCCAGAACCTGGCGCCCGGCTCCGAGAATGAGCCGACCTCCTACTACGCCCGCGGCTCCGGCATTGGCCACGCTATGGCCTCGGTCGACGTCTTCAATGGCCCCAATCCCAGCATCGGCGTGGTCGGTCTCGGCACCGGGACACTGTCCTGCTACGCCCTGCCCGGCCAGAGCTGGACCTTTTTCGAGATCGATCCGGAAATGGTGCGCATCGCCCGCCGCTCGGGCGAATTCACCTTCCTCAAGCGCTGTGCCCCGCAGGCGAAGATCGTACTCGGCGACGCGCGGATCAGCCTCGGCCGCCAGCCGCCCGCCTCGCTCGATCTGCTCGCGGTGGACGCCTTTTCGTCCGACGCGGTGCCGATGCACCTCCTCACGCGCGAGGCCCTTGCCGTCTACCGGCGCGCGCTGAAGCCGGAAGGGCTGCTCATGATCCACATTTCCAACCGCTATCTCGACCTCGAGCCGGTGCTTGCCGCCGCCGCCCAGGCCGACAAATGGCACGCGGCCGTGTTCGACTACGCACCCAGCGAGGCGGAGGCGGCGCGAAACATGAACATGTCGGTCTGGGTTGCACTGGCGTCGCAGGAAGACACCCTGATGGCGTTGAAGATATCAAGCGCGGGGGATGCCTTCCGCTGGCGCCCGATCGTCGGGCGTCCAGGCTTCCCGGGCTGGAGCGATGATTATGCCACCATCATTCCCCTGCTGGAGGACTGGCGCAATTGGGTACCCGATTCCCTGAAGGACGTACGATGATAGAAACCGAGCGGCTAACCCTGCGCAACTGGCGCCCTGAAGATGTCGTCGCCTTCGACACCTACACCAACACCGAAAACGTCATGCGCTGGCTCGGCGGGGTGCGCACCCGCGAAGCGCTGGAGGCAGTGGTGCAGGATCGCTTCATCCGATGGCAGGAGAGGCTCGGCCACACCTTTTGGGTCGTGGAGCGCAAGTCGGACGGCGCGTTCCTGGGCTTTTGCGGCCTCAAGATCGCCGACGACGGCGGCAGCCCGGTGGACGGCAATGTGGAAGTGGGCTGGCGCTTCCGCGAAGACGTCTGGGGGCAGGGTTATGCCAAGGAAGCCGCCGCCGCCTCGCTCGATTTCGCCTTCGACATCATGGGGGTGCGCCAGGTGATCGCGCTGACCGTGGAAGGCAACGCGCCGAGCTGGGGACTCATGGAGCGGCTCGGCATGACCCGCCGGCCGGACCTCGATTATGTCGGGCCTGAGTGGGCGGAAGGCATTGTCATTGTTTACGTGATCCGGAGGGAAGAATGGCGCAGCTGATCCCGTTCGGCGGACACACGCCGCAGGTCGATGACAGCGCGTTCGTCGCGCCCGGCGCGCGGCTGATCGGCCGGGTGGAGATCGGCGTTGACGCCAGCATCTGGTACAATTGCGTGCTTCGCGGCGACGTCAATCGGATCAGCATCGGCGCGCGGACCAACATCCAGGACGGAAGCGTCATCCACGTCGATTCGCCAAAGCCGGGCGCCGAAGCGGGCCACCCGACGATCATCGGCGAGGATGTGCTGATCGGCCACCTCGCCATGGTGCACGGCTGCATCCTCCACGACCGCGCCTTCGTGGGCCTAGGCTCGATCGTCATGGACGGCTGCGAGATCGAAAGCGACGCGATGCTTGCCGCCGGCGCGATGCTGACTCCGGGCAAGACGATCCCGGCCGGGCAGTTATGGGCTGGGCGGCCGGCGAAATATGTCCGCGACCTGACGCCCGCGGAACTCGCCGGGCAGCGTGAAGGCGTTGCTCACTATGTGGCGCTCGCTCAGGCGCACAAGCAGGCGCTCAGCCTCCGCTGAGGCTCCTGCGCAGTCCATCCGCTGCCGCCTGCTGGCGAGCCGCGAGGGCGTGAAGCCGCTCCATCGCCGCCGTCGCCCGCTCGTAATCGGCGATGCTCAGCGGCCCCTTGCGCGCCTCCGCTAGAACATATTCGTCCAGATCGGCGACTGCACGGCTGGTTTGCGCCCGCGCCGCTTCCACCCACGACACCGCCTGCTGCGCCGCGAGCCAGCTTTCGCTACCCCGCCCGCCGGCCCGCGCCACCACCGGACGCGCGGCGGCAAGCGCCCGCTCGAACGCGCCCGATCCCTCGGCCGCGGCAGCCGAAAAGCCTCCGAGGCGCCCACTCAGCCCGCCCCGGTCCGGCGCGTCCGGCGCGCTCTGCAAAGGATCGCCGGCGGCGTAGATTGCCTCTACCTCGCGCGGCGCAAGCGAGGGAAAGGAGCCCGATGCGGCGCAACCCGCCGTCAGAAGGGCGGCGGCGAGGGCGAGGGGTGAAGCGCGGTGCATTCCAACCTCCTAGGTCGCGCCGCTTTTCCCCGCAACGCCCTTGCGTCCCCCAAACCTTGGCCCTATGGCCCCTCCTGCCGCGCGCCCGTAGCTCAGCTGGATAGAGCACCAGACTACGAATCTGGGGGCCGGAGGTTCGAATCCTTCCGGGCGCGCCAATCTCCCAATCACCGTCGGAACCCCACGCGGCGGGCGCCGTTCGCCTCCCAAAGAGGAGGCGTTGCATGGCTGACGAAGATCAACCGCTGAGGGACGAAGCCGCGGCGCGCGAGAAATGGCGCGGCGCGGAGGACGGCGAAAAGCCGCAAGCGCCCGGCCACAGCCTCCCCGCAAGCGAGGATGAGGACGAGCGTTCAGGCGCCAGCGGGTCGGAGGGCGGCGGCACGCCGTTCCGCTCCCCCGGCACGATTTCCCCGCCCGATTGAGCGAGCCGGCTCAGCCGGCATGCTCCGGCTTGCCCTTCCGCTTGGTGGCGGCGAGTTCTTCGAGCTGTTTCTCCGTCATCGATTCCGCCATGTCCTTCGACGGCCCCTTGAGCTTGTTCTTGGGTGTATCGCCGCGTTTGGCGGAAAGGGCGGCCCCGGCGGCGCGCTGCTGCGCTTTCGATTTGGCAGGCATGGCTTGCTCCTCTAACGGCTGTTTCCGAACGCGGAACCGGCGCCACGCGGCGCGGTTCCCCATGCAACTGAAGCGGAGGATCCATGGACGAAATCGAATGGTGGGAGTTCGACTCCGCCGCTGAAATGGCGACTCAGGTCGCTGGCGACATCGGCTTCATCATCGAACGGGCGCTTGAAGCGCACAAGGATGCGCGCCTCGCCGTCCCCGGTGGATCGACGCCCGATTTGGTTTACGCGGAACTGGTCAAGCGCAAGGACATCGACTGGAGCCAGGTCACTCTCATTCCCACCGACGACCGGCTGGTGCCGCTTGCCGACGCGGCGAGCAATCACGGTAAGCTCGAAGGCTATTTCGGCGCCAAGAAGGCGAACATCGTCCCCCTCGTCGATGAAGCAGCTCTCAGTGACTACAAGGAAGCCGGCCGCCTTGCCGATGCGCGGCTCTCGCTGCTGCAGTGGCCGCTGGACCTCGCGTGCCTGGGCATGGGCGCGGACGGCAGCGTCGCCGGCATCTTCCCCGGCGGGGAATATGACGCGGCGATCAACGGCCCGCGCAGCCGCCGCGCCATCGGCCTGCGCCCCGATCCGATGCCGCAGGGCGAAAAGGCCGACCGCGTAACGCTCACCGCTGCTGCGCTCGCCTCGGCGCGGACTGTGATGGTGATGATCACCGGCGACGAAAAACGCCGCGTGCTTGAACAAGCCATCAAGGAAGGGCCCTTGGCCTCCGCCCCGATCGGCCGGGTTCTCGCCAACATCGAAGTGCCGATCGACATCTTCTGGTGCCCTGAGGCCTAAAGAAGTTCGCCCAGCGCCAGTTCTTCGAGAAGGGCGGCGCGGGCGGCTTCCATTTGCGTCCAAAGCGCGGGCTTGAGCAGATCGTCGGGCGCGATCTGCTCCGGCCATTCGCGCGCGATCACGACGGCGAGGCGGTCGAGCTTCGCTTCGTCCACGAGGAAGCGCGCGTCCACCGCCGCCGGATCGGCAACTACCCGCAGCCGCAAGCAGGCGGGCCCGCCGCCATTCGCCATGGATTGCCGGACGTCCACGACCAGCACCTGCCGGATCGGCCCGTTGCCGGCGAGCATCTCCTCCAGCCAGCGCCACACGCTCGGCGTCTCCCGCGCCTCCTCCGGCACGACCAGCGCCATGCCGCCTTCGGACAGGGTGACGAGCTGGGCGTTGAACAAGTAGCTCGAAATCGCGTCGGCAAGCCTCACCGCCGCCGCCGGCACTTCGACGATCTCCACCTCGGGCACCAGCCGCCTCACCTCCGCATAGAAGCTCGGCCGATCCTCGAACGCCTGCTCGTGCGCGAAGAGGACATTCTCGTTGGCCACCGCCACCACATCGTTGTGAAAGGCCCCCGCAGCGATCGCTTCCTCGGACTGGCAGACGAACAAGGTGCGTTCCTCCGGCAGCCGGTGGAAGCGCGCCACCGCGCGGCTCGCCTCGAGGTGCTGGCGCACCGGAAAGGCGCCGCCGCGCTGGCCGTAGACGAAGATCTCCACCCCCGGCGCGTCGTGGCCCGCGGCGATCCGCATATGGTTGGCCGCGCCTTCGTCGCCGAAGGTGCCGGGCACCGGCGCGTGCACTGCGAACTGCGCCTCGTCCGCAAAGGCCAGGCGAAGCTGCGCAAGCGTGTGCGGCCATTCGTGGCTCCGGTGCGCCATCGTGCGGAGGTTTGCGGCGGTAAGGTGGCAGCGGCCGTCCGCCGTGTCCGGCGCCGGCGACACGGTGGCGGCGTTGGCAGCCCACATCGCTGACGCCGAGAAAGCGGCGGGACGCAGCGACGCCGGCACCTCCTCGATGGTCGTGCCGAGCTCCGCAAGCCACGGCCGGTCCGGGCGCGGGTGGGGGACGAACACGCCCTGGGCCAGCCCCAGCCGCAAATTGTGCCGCATCTTCTCCAGCCCCTGCAGCGCCGCCGCGCGCGGGTGCGAAACCAGGCCCTTGTTGGTCGCCGACGCGATGTTGCCCAGGCTCAGGCCGGAATAATTGTGGCTCGGCCCAATGATGCCGTCGAAGTTGATCTCGCGGACCGCCACGTCAGCGCCCGATCGCGGTGAAGCTGTCGCCAGGCCAGATGCCCAGCGCTTCGGCGGCGCTCCGGCTGATAGTGGCGCCGCCTTCCGGCTCCATCCGCACGTTTGAGCAAACGGCGGCGAAGCTTGACAGATAGCCGGCAGCGAGCATCATGTTCTGCCCTTCGACATCGTCCGCGACGCCGACCAGAAGCAGGTCGCGGGAGTCGCGCACCGTACGCACCTGATCGGTCGGTGCGATCATGGTCGGCCCGCCGTCGAAAATGTCGATGTAGCAGTCGAACGAGAAGCCTTCGCGCTCCAGCATCTTCATCGCCGCGCGGCCCGACGGGTGCGGGACGCCCATCACCGCCCGCGCCGTCTCGGGCAGCATGGCGGTGTAGATCGGCGTCTTCGGCATCAGATCGGCAATGAATTGCGTGCCGTGGGAGCCGTTGAACTCGTCCGCTTCCTGGAAGTTCATGCCGAAGAAGCGGCCGGCGATCGCGTCCCAGAAGGGCGAGCCGCCCGCTTCGTCGATCACGCCGCGAAGCTCGGCAAGCAGCCGCCGGCCGAAGCGGTCGCGGTGGCGCTTGATGAACAGGTAGCGGCTGCGAGCAAGCAGCATGCCGAGCCCGCCCGCCCGCTCCCCGGGGTGCAGGAACAGCCCGCCGACTTCCGACGAGCCTTCGAGGTCCGTGGTCAGGCTCAGCATCTCGGCGCGGAAGGTCTTGCCGAGCGCCTGGCTGGTTTGGGTCAGCGTGCTGATCCGGTAGGAATAGAATGCGCTTTCGACGCCCACTTTGCTGAACACCTGGCAGGTGCCGCGGATCTGGCCGGTATCGACATTCTCAAGCACGAACAGGAACATGTCGTCCGCGGGTTCGTCGCGCTCCACCGCGAAGCTCTTCTGGGAGCGGATGATCTTGTCGACCAAGGCGCCCCGGTCGGGCGGCAGGTTAGTGAAACCGCCGCCGGTCAGCTTCGCCATCTCGTAGATGGCCTGGAAATCGTCATTGCCGGCCGGACGTACGCGAAAGGTCACAAAGCTTCCCCCTGGGCCAGCCGAAGCACGGTCAGCGCCGACAATTGCGCCCGCTCGGCCAGGCTCTCAACGATGAGATATTCGTCGGGCGAGTGAATCGAGCCGCCGCGCACGCCCATCGTGTCGACCACCGGCACCCCGCACGCTGCGATATTGTTGCCGTCGCACACCCCGCCGCTGTCGCGCCAGCCGATCTCCTGACCAAGGTCGGCGCCGCAGCGTTTCACCAGCCCGAACAAGGCGAGCGCGCGGTCGTCGAGCGGCTTGGGCGGCCGTCCCCAGCCGCCATGGACGTGGATCTTGACGTCATGCTCCGCCGTCACAGCCGCCACCGCTTGGTCGATCAGCCGCTGCGCCTCCGCCTGATCCTCCGGCGCACGCGGGCGCAGATTGACGCGCAGCACCGCCTGGTCCGGCACGACGTTGTTTGGCCCGCCGCCGTCGATCTTCGCCGGGTTCACCGACAAGCCGGGTCGCCGCGCGGCGTAGAGCCGAAGGGCAAGATCGGAAGCCGCAACAAGAGCATTCCGCCCATTCTCCGGATCGCGCCCGGCATGGGCGCTCCGCCCGCGCACCATTAGCGACAAATTGCCGCTCCCCGGACGCGCGCCGGCGAGCGTGCCGTCGGGGAGAGCGGAAGGTTCGTACGTCAGCGCCGCCTTCTTGCCCCGCGCGGCAAGCGCGATCAGCGGCGCGGAGCCCGGCGAGCCCACTTCTTCGTCCGAATTGATCAGCACTTCGTAGCCGACCCGCTCGGCAAGCGGCGAAAGCTCAAGGGCTTTCAACGCCACCAGCATCACCGCAAGCCCGCCCTTCATGTCGGCGACGCCCGGCCCGCGAAGCACCTTGTTGCCGAGCCACTCCAGCCGCTGGAACGGGTGATCGGCGCCGTAGACCGTGTCCATATGGCCGGTGAAGAGGAGCTGCACCGGCCCTTCCGGCCGCACCCGCACGCGCAGGTTACGGCCATGCTCGATGGGGCGAAGCGAGCCGTCCGGCTCCATCGCCTCCACCGGCTCCGCGTCGAGCAGCTCGACCCGGCCGGGAAGCGATGAGAATTCGTCCGCGAGCAGCCCGGCCATCTGCGCCAACCCCGTGAGGTTGCGCGACCCGCTGTTGATCTTCGCCCAAGCCTCGACGCGCTCGAGCAGGCGCCCCGCGGCGGCTGCCTCCAGCACCGGCTGTTCCTCGCGCGTCACCCCCTGCTGCATGGGCTCGCTTTAGCCAATGATTTGGTCACGCGCCACACCGTGCAAATTCGTCCGGTTTGCCTTTGCATCGTTCATTTGCGGAGCCTACCCTCCCACCAAGGGGACGAGGGGAACAACATGCTGTCGATCAAGACCTATCTGGGCGTCGCCGCTGCGATTGCCGCAACGGCCTTTGCTCTTGCCCAATGGCTGCCCGGCACGGGAGCGCCTTTCGCTATTCTCTGCACCACTCTTTGGGTGGCTTATGCGTACCGCCGTCAGCGGCGGTTCGGCTAGATCAGCTCCCGAAAGGCGGCGAGCACGTCCTTGTAGAGCTTGCGCTTGAACGGCACGATCATCGACGGAAGGTCGTCCGGCTCCGCCCATTTCCAGGCGCGGAATTCCGGATGTTCGGTTTCGATATCGATGTCAGCGTCGTCGCCAAGGAAGCGGCACAGGAACCAATGCTGCCGCTGCCCGCGCCATTTGCCCTTCCACAGCTTACCGACGAGGTCGGGCGGCAAATCGTAGAGCAGCGGCTCGGGCGCTTCGCCGATCACTTCCACCTTGTCGCGCGAGATGCCGGTTTCCTCCTCCAGCTCGCGAAGCGCGCCCTCGCGCGGCGTCTCGCCCTCGTCGAGCCCGCCTTGCGGCATCTGCCAGGCCTCCAGCGTCGAATCGAGCCGCTGCGCGACGAACACCTTGCCCTCGCGATTGACCAGCATCACGCCCGCGCCGGGCCGATAGGGAAGGGTGGTCGGGTCGGTCATGCCTGCGCCTCCTCGATCAGCAGCCGAAGCGCTTCCACCGCGCGGCGTATGTCGTCGTCGGAGGAGGGGATCGCCTTTCGAAGGTTGATGAAGCCGTGGATGTTGCCGCGCGCTTCCTGGAACACGGTGGTCACCCCGGCCTCGACGCAGGCGGCGGCGTAGGCCCGGCCCTGGTCGCGGATCGGGTCGGCGCTTGCCGTCATCACCACCGTCGGCGGCATCCCGGCCTGGTCCTTCACCAACGGCGAGTTGCGCCAGTCTTTCTTGTCCGGCCGGTAGCATTCGTCGAACCATTCCATGCTGTCGCGGCTCAGCAAATAACCGTCGGCGAAGGCGTCGTAGCTCGGGTAGCGCTTGTCCGGATCGGCGGCCGGGTAGATCGGCCATTGCGCAAGCACCGGCACCGCCGCCGGCTCGTCGCGAAGTGCAAGGCTGGTGACGATCGCAAAATTGCCGCCGGCGCTGTCGCCGCAGGTGACGAGGCCGGACACCTTTCGGCCAAGCGCCTCCGGGCTCGCGGCAGCCCAACGTGCCGCCGCGATGCAATCGTCGGCGCCGGCGGGGAAGGGGTGCTCGGGGGCAAGCCGGTAATCCACCGCAAGCACCGGCAGATCGAGCTGCCGCGCTATCGAGGCGCAAAACGGCTCGTGGCTCTCCAGATCGCCGAGCACGAACCCGCCGCCGTGGAAGAAGACCAGCAGCGGCCCCGCCTCGCGGCTCTCTTGCGCATCGTACAGCCGAAGCGGGATTTCGCCGCCCTCGCCCGGGCAGCTCAGATCCTTGATCACCGCAAGCTCGCCGGTCGGCAGATCGGCGACGTATCGCGATTTCACCAGCATCGCCCGCGCGCCCTCCAGGCCGGCTTCGCGGCTTGTGGGGCTGTTTAGGGCATTGAGGAAATCCAGAAACGCGCGTGCTTCCGGGCGCAGATAAGGTTCGGCGGTGTCGCTCAAGCGGATGCTCCATTGGCGCGGCGGGGGTCGGGCGCCTACCTAGAGGCGGTGATCGCGATCGTCCATCATCCCGACTATGTCGCTCCCGCGCCGGAAGACAGCCGCTATCGCTGGAATAAGAATGGCTTGGTGCGCGACTGTCTGGAGGCGAGCGGCGACCCCATCGACTGGATCGAGCCCGAGCCGATGCCGCGCCACTGGCTCGAGCGGGTGCACAGCGCCGCTTATGTCGAGGAAGTAATCTCCGCCTCCGTCCCGCGCGAAAAGGAGCGACGGATCGGCTTTCCGGTGACCGAGATCGTCGCCCGCCGAGCCCAGCGCGTGCCCGGCGGCACCTACCGCGCCGCCCTTGAGGCGCTTGAGCGGGGCTTCGCGGCCAACAATGCCGGCGGGAGCCACCACGCGCTGCGCGATACCGGCGCCGGCTATTGCGTCTTCAACGACCTCGCCGTGACCGCCGTCCGCCTCGTCGCGGAGAACCGCGCCCGCCGCGTGTTGATCGTCGACTGCGACGTCCACCAGGGCGACGGCACCGCCGCCCTTTGCGGGAGCGAGGAGGGAATCGCCACTTACTCGATCCACGCCGAGAAGAATTTCCCGGTCCGCAAGACAGTCTCAAGCGTCGACGTGGCGCTGCCCGACGGCACAGGCGATGCGGAGTATCTGCAGGCGCTGGAGGACTCCCTTGTTCCGCTCCTCAACAGCTTCGCGCCCGACTTCCTCCTCTACCAGGGCGGCGTCGACCCCTTCGGCGGAGACCGTCTCGGCCGCCTCGCCCTCACCCAGGACGGCCTCGACGCTCGCGACGTCTTCATCGCTACCCAAGCGAAACCCCGGGGCTTGCCCCTCACATCCACCCTTGGCGGCGGCTATGGCGCCGACGTGGGCGAGGTCGCGGCCCGCCACGCCCGCACCATCCTCAACGTCGGGCGCATTTTGTCCGGCTGACGCGTTGTCTCCCGGGCATCAATATCTACCTTGGGCAGCCGCGCGCTTGTAGGATAAGAGGGCGCCGATCACTTTTTTCAGGACACCTGCACCGATGGCGACAACGGCCACTCACCTCCTTACCCCCGAAGAAGCCGGCGCCGACGTCGTGCCGGAGGCGGTGGTCGTTCGCTTCGCTGGCGACAGCGGCGACGGCATGCAGCTGACCGGTGGCCAGTTCACCCTCTCCACCGCGCTTGCCGGCAACGATCTCGCCACCTTCCCGGACTTCCCGGCCGAAATCCGCGCGCCGCAGGGGACGACCTTCGGGGTCTCCGCTTTCCAGATCAATTTCGGCTCGGCCGCCGTCGACACCGCCGGCGACGCGCCGGACGTGCTGGTCGCGATGAACCCGGCGGCGCTCAAGGTGAACGTCAACGACCTGAAGCCCGGCGGTTTGATCATCGCAGACGAAGGCGAATTCGGCGCGCGCAATCTCGCCAAGGCCGGCTACGAAGCCAATCCGCTCGACGACGACAGCCTGTCGCGCTGGCAGCTGATCAAGTTCAACATCTCGCAGCTCACCCTCGATGCGGTGAAGCCCTTCGGCCTCGGCAACAAGGAGGCTTTGCGCTGCAAGAATATGTGGACGCTCGGCCTCGCGCTCTGGATGTTCGACCGTGACCGCGCGCCTATCGAGAACTGGCTCCGCACCAAATTCGCCAAGGCGCCCGAGCTCGCGGAAGCCAATATCGCCGCGCTCAACGCGGGCCACGCTTTCGGCGAGACCGCGGAGATCGGCGGCCAGATCCCGCAGCACCACATCGCCCCCGCGCCGGCCGAGCCCGGCCTTTACCGCACGGTCACCGGCGCCGAGGCGATCTCCATGGGCCTCGTCGCCGGTGCGCAGCTTGCGGGCCTGAAGATGTTCTTCGGCGGCTATCCGATCACGCCGGCTTCCGCGATCCTCCACCACCTCTCGCGCCTCAAGGAATATGGAGTCACCACCTTCCAGGCGGAGGACGAAATCGCCGCCATCGGCTCCGCCATCGGCGCGTCCTACGCGGGCAGCCTTGGTGTCACCTCCTCCTCCGGCCCCGGCATTGCGCTCAAGGCCGAAGCGATGGGCCTGGCGATCATGACGGAACTGCCGCTCGTCATCGTCAACTCGCAGCGCGGCGGCCCCTCCACCGGCCTCCCCACCAAGACCGAGCAGTCGGACCTCTATCAGGCCGTCTACGGCCGCAACGGCGACGCGCCGATGCCGGTGATCGCCGCCCGCTCGCCCGCCGACGCCTTCGATTGCGCGATTGAGGCCTGCCGCATTGCCGTCCAGTACATGACGCCCGTCATGCTGCTCACCGACGGCTACATCGCCAATGCCGCCGAGCCATGGAAGGTGCCGGACATGAGCGGCTACCAGCCGTTCCCCGTCCAGTTCTTCACCGACGCGCCGACGGACGGCGAGGGCTTCAACCCCTACGCCCGCGACGAAAAGCTCGCCCGCGTCTGGATCAAGCCCGGCACCCCCGGCCTCACCCACCGCATCGGCGGCATCGAAAAGAACGAAGGCACCGGCCACATCGACTACGCGCCGGCCAACCACCAGCGCATGACCGATCTTCGCCACGCAAAGGTCGAAGGCGTCGACATCCCCGACCAGGACGTCACCCTTGGCGAAGCCGGCGGCCGCCTCGCCGTGGTCGGCTGGGGCTCCACCTACGGCCCGATCCACCAGGCCGTCCGCCGCCTCCGCGCCAAGGGCGTGGACGTCAGCCACGTCCACATCCGCCACATCTGGCCGCTGCCGAAGAACCTCGGCGAGCTGCTCAAGGGCTATGACCGCATCATCGTCCCCGAGATGAACAAGGGCCAATTGAAGACCCTGCTCCGCGACCAGTTCCTGGTCGACGCCAAGCCGGTCAACAAAGTCTCCGGCCAACCCTTCAAGATCGCCGAAATCGAAGCCGCTATCCAGGAAGCGCTGCAATGAACGAGATGACCAAGCTCACCGCCAAGGACTTCGCCACCGACCAGGAGGTGCGCTGGTGCCCCGGCTGTGGCGATTATGCGGTGCTGAAAGCGGTGCAGCGCACCATGCCCGAAATCGGCGTGCGGCCGGAAAACGTCGTGTTCGTCTCCGGCATCGGCTGCTCGAGCCGCTTTCCGTACTACATGGAAACTTACGGCTTCCACACCATCCACGGCCGCGCGCCGACCTTTGCGACGGGAATCAAGCTCGCCAATCCGGACCTTTCCGTTTGGATCATAACCGGCGATGGCGACGCGCTGTCGATCGGCGGCAACCACACGATGCACGTGCTCCGCCGCAACCTCGACACGCAGATCCTGTTGTTCAACAACGAGATTTACGGCCTCACCAAGGGTCAATATTCGCCCACCAGCCGCGTCGGCACCCGTTCGCCCTCGACGCCGTTCGGCTCCGTCGATCGCCCGGCAAGCCCCTGCGCCTTCGCGCTCGGCTCCGGCGCCCGTTTCATCGCCCGCGGCATAGACGTTTCGAAACACCTGCCGGACGTGCTCAAGGCCGCCCATGCCCACAAGGGCGCCGCGTTCGTCGAAATCTACCAGAACTGCATCGTCTACAATGACGATGTCTTCGCCCCCTTCACCGCCAAGGAGAATAGCGGCAACCAGCTTTGGCTGAAGGCAGGCGAGCCGATGCTGTTCGCGAATGGCGCCAAGGGCATTGCGCTGGACCGCGACGCGCTCGCGCTCAAGGTCGTCGACGTCGAAGGCGGCGACTGGCAGTCGGCCGGAATCCTCGTCCACGACCCTAAGAACCGCTCGGTCGCCCACATGCTGGTCGAAATGCCCTTCGGCAGCTTCCCGACCGCCTTGGGCGTCATCTACGAAGACCCGGCCCCAACCTTCGAAAGCGCCGTCGTCGCCCAAAACGAACAAGCGGCGGCGGGCAAGACGCCCGACCTCCAGGCCCTGGTCTCCAAAGGCCAAAGCTGGGAAGTCACCAAGGAACCGCACGTCATCTGACGCAAGACGTTGGTGCTTAGCCCGGGCTGTGGGTGTCGAATTCGCCTGCTGCGGCCCGCGCTTCCATATCTGCAAGCTGATCGTTGAAACAGCGGGAGCGTCCGTAGCTTAGGCCGTCGGTATGCCGTTGTTCCTCTACCCAGCAGGGCTCCCCCCGCTTTGTCTGGCCTTCAGCGCGCTGGAAGGGTGTTCCGTCGATATGATCCATCCAGCGGGCTAGCAGGATTATTCCGGCTATAGTCAGAAGGAGGATCAGCCAAATGCCCACCCGAGCAACCTAAGGGACTTCCTAATCCGAGGCGAGTCGGTGCTTCACCCCAGCTTGAACAGGCTCCGCTCGGCTTCCACCGTGTCGCGGATGAAGCGCACCACCGCCTTCACCCGCGCGAGCTCGGCCAAGTCTTGGTGGACGATCAGCCACAGCGAGCGGGTCAGGCTGACTTCCTCGGCAAGCACGCGTACCAGCCCCTTTTCCTCGCTAGCGAGAAAGCCGGGCAGCACGCACAGCCCGGCGCCCGCAAGCGTCGCCCGCAGCTGCGCAACAAGGTTCGAGCTTTCCACCGACGTCTCCCCCTGCGGGGCGACATGCTGCAACACGTCTAGTTCGGGGAAGTGGAGCAGGTCGCCGATATAAGCGACGAAGCGGTGACCCTGGAGGTCCGCGGCCGACGCAATCGCCGGTGCCCGCGCCAGATAGTCAGGCGCCGCGTAGAGGCCGAGATCGTAATCGATCAGCCGCGACACCTCGATCCGTCCGGCCGGCGGCCGCGCCACTGAGATTACCACGTCCGCGTCACGCTTCGACAGGCTAAACACGCCCGACGACGCCACCAGCTGCGGACTAAGCCGGGGGTGCAGATCCTTGAGCGCGGCGATCCTAGGTGCCAGAAAGTAGCTCCCGAACCCCTCTGGGGAGCCGATTCGCACCGCGCCTTCCACGCAGGCCGCGCTTCCGCCGACCCGCTCGCGGGCGCCGAGCGCCATTCGCTCCATCTCCTCCGCAATCGGCATCAGCCGCTCGCCTTCCTCCGTCAGCGTGTAGCCGCTCGGGCTCCGGTCAAAGAGCTTGGCCTGCAGCGCATGCTCTAGCGCGCCGATGCGGCGGGAGAGGGTGGTGTGGTCCTGCCCCGTGCGCGCGGCGGCCACGGTCAGCCGTCCGCTGCGCGCCACGGCGAGGAAAGAGCGCAGGTCGTTCCAGTCGAATTCCCGCATCGTATGGGGACTTTCGCACAAGGGTATCGGAACAATCCAAATGGATTTCCGCACCCCCTTATGAGAGGAGGGTGCATCCCCTTCAAGAGGTACAAGCACATGACGTTCCAGGATGGATCGGCCGCGACCCTGTTCGGCACCGCCCCCGCTTCCCAGGACACGAATGCGGATTTCCGCACACCCGCTAATCCCGAAGCGGGCTGGGCCAGCCGGAACCCGGACAAGGCTCTGCTCTTTCTGTTCGTAAGCCCCCGCGACTGCGGCGCGCTTGACGAACTGATGGCGGTCTAAGGAACACACATGGCGGACAGCGCAACGACGGTCTTCAAGCTCCCCGAGCGCGTGCCGAGCCCAAGCGAGCTCGCCGACGCCTGGAGCAAGGTGATCGCCTCCGCCGTAAAATTCGCCGGCTCCAGCGCCACCCGGGCGATGGATCCGCACACGCCCAAGCCCTTCGACGCCGCCGCCCCGGCGCGCGCCTTCGGTGCCTTCGCCACCCACGTGATGACACACCCCGCCGAGCTCCTCGCCGCGCAGCAGAAGGCCGCCGCCGACTGGATGAAGCTGTGGCAATCGGCCGCCGCCCGCATGGCCGGCGCGTCCCCTGAGCCGCTTGCCGCGCCCGAACGGGGCGACCGCCGCTTCAACGATCCCGCTTGGAACGAAGAGCCGGTCTTCGATTACCTGAAGCAGGCCTATCTCCTCACCGCCCGCCGCGCGGTTGAGCTGGTGCAGGGTGCCGAGGGCCTCGACGAAGGCACCCGCACCAAGGTCGAATTCTTCACCCAGCAGTATCTGAACGCCATTTCGCCCGCGAACTTCGCGCTAACCAACCCCGAAGCGATCCGCCGCGCGATCGACACCGGCTCGATCAGCCTCCTCTCCGGCCTCGCCAACCTCCTCGCCGACGCCGCCGACACGCCCGGCATCGTCAACCGCCGCGCCGAACGCGACTTCGAACTCGGCGTCGACATCGCCGCCACCCCCGGCAGCGTCGTCTTCCAGAACGAGCTGATGCAGCTCATCCAATATGCGCCGACGACGGACGAGGTGTGGAAGCGCCCGATCCTTTACGTGCCGCCGCTGGTGAACAAATATTATCTCCTGGACCTTCAACCCAAGTCGAGCCTGATCCGCTGGCTGGTGGAGCAGGGCCACACGGTCTTCGTCGTCTCCTGGGTCAACCCAGGCCAGGAACTCGCCGACCGCGACCTCGCCGATTACATCCGGCAAGGCCCCATCGCCGCCCTCGATGCCATCGAAAAAGCCACCGGTGAGCGTGAAGTCGACATGTTCGGCTTCTGCATGGGCGGCACCCTTGTCGCTATCGCGCTGCCCTATCTAGCCGCGAAGGGGCAGGGGGGCCGCGTCGCCTCCGCCACCACCATCGGTACGATGTTCGATTTCGCGCAGCTTGGCCAATGGTCGACTTTCACCGAGCCCGAGCAGCTTCGCGCCATGGAGCGCCACCTGCTTCACAAAGGCTTCATGGCCGCGCAGGACCTGCAGGCGCTCTTCTCCGCCGTCCGTGCCAACGACCTCATCTGGTCGTCCGTCGTCAGCCACTACCTCATGGACAAGGAAGCACCGCCTTCCGACATCCTTTATTGGTTCGCCGACGGCGCCCACATCCCGCGCGCCTTTCTGCTGAGCTGGGCGCGCGACATCCTGCGCGACAACAAGCTCAAGACCGGTGGCCTGGTACTCGACGGCGTTGCAATCGATCTCGGCGCCGTGAAGACGCCGCTCCTCGCCATCAGCCTCAAGGACGACCACGTCTCCGCCTGGCAGGGCACCTACGACAGCGCTCAGCTTTTCGGCGGCGACGTCGCCTTCCTACTCGGCGGCTCCGGCCACAATGCCGGCGTGATCAACCCGCCGAGCGCCAACAAGCACGGCTTCTGGGTCAATGACGACATGCCCGCCACCGCCGAGGAGTGGTTCGAAGGCGCCGAGAAGCGCGAAGGCAGCTGGTGGCCGCACTGGCACGCCCGCCTCACCGACAATGGCAAGGCACCCAAGGTGAAGGCACGCATCCCCGGCAAAACCGGCAAGCTCAAGGCGATCGAGCCCGCCCCCGGCAGCTACGTCCGCAACCGCGGCTGAAGCCCGCGCAGGTTAGCGTCTGGCCGCCAATCGGCAGGCGACAGGCGCTTCGGCCGGGTTTAAAGGCGAACCCCATGAAGAAATCCGCCACCGATCTGATGCAGGAGATCCTGTTCTCCGCGATCATCGACGCTCTCGATGCGATGAAGGCGCGCGCCGGGGGCGTGCCCAACAACCTGCTCCGCGACCTGAACGCGCTCCACGCCAACACGGCTTATGCCGACCTCCCGCCGGAGCTTCAGGCCGCGATCGGCGCAAGCACCCGCGCCGCCTTCGCCAAGCTCCTCAAGGAAGGCTATTCGGTCGCCCCCGGCCAGCCCGCGCCGCCGCGCCCGGCCCCGGCCGAAGGCGTGCGCGTAGACCGCCGCGAACGCCGCGCGCCGCCCCGCCACGGCGACGCCCCCGGCCCGCGCGGCCCCCGCCGCGGACCCGGCGGCCCTGGTGGACCAGCACGCCCCGGCGGCGGTGGCGGGCGGCCCGGTGGCGGCGGCCGTCCCGGTGGTGGCGGCGGCGGACGCAGCGGACCCAAGTAACGTGCACAAGCTCCCCGATCCCGCCGCACCCGCCGCCGAGCCGATCGACTTCAACCAGTTCCTCGCCGTCGACATACGCTGCGGCACCGTGGTCGACGTCCAGCCCTTCCCCGAGGCGCGCAAACCCGCCTGGAAGCTGCGCATCGACTTCGGCGGCGCCATCGGGGTGAAGCGTTCCAGCGCCCAAATCACCGAACATTATTCGGCCGCAGACCTGCTCGGCAGCAAGGTCGCCGCCGTGGTCAACTTCCCGCCGCGCCAGATCGGCCCCTTCCTCTCCGAAGTGCTCACCGTCGGCTTTCCCGACGAAAGCGGCCATGTCGTCCTCGTCCGCCCCGACCGGGACGTCCCCAACGGCGCCCGCCTCTTCTGACAAAATCCTCCCCTGAAAGGGGAGGTGGCGCGCGAAGCGCGACGGAGGGGTATCAGCGCAAGAACCCCCACGGCGCCTCCCGCCCAGCTTTCATGCCGTGGACACAACCCCCACCGCCCTTTATCCGCCGCACCCGTGACCCACGCCCCCTCCCGCATCCTGATCGACGCCCAGGCGCTGGTGGCGAACTGGCGCTGGCTCGCTCGGCGAAGCGGCAGCGCCGCCTGCGGAGCCGCCGTTAAGGCGGACGGTTACGGCCTTGGCGCCCGCCAGGTCGCAACGCGCCTCCAGGCGGCCGGCTGCCGCGACTTCTTCGTCGCCACCTGGGCGGAGGCCGAAGCCCTGCTCCCCGCCCTCGACGGCGCCTCTCTCTCCGTCCTCCACGGTTTCGCCGAGGAAGACCTTGCCTCAGCGCTCGCCTCACCCGCGCGCCCGGTGCTCAACACGCCCCAGCAGGTCCGCCGCTGGCGCGAAGCCGCGCCGGGCCGCCCCTGCGACGTGATGATCGACACCGGCATCAGCCGCCTCGGCGTCTCCCCCGCCGACGTCCGCTCAGGCGTGCTGGAAGGTCTCGCCATCGACACGCTGATGAGCCACCTCGCTTGCGGAGACGAGGACCACGCCCTTAACCAAAAGCAGCGCACCCTCTTCGCCGAACTCGCCGCCTTCGTCCCCGCGCGCCGCCTTAGCCTCGCCAACAGCGCCGGCATCTGCCTCGGCGCGGACTACGCCTTCGACCTCACCCGCCCCGGCCTAGCCCTCTACGGGGGCATCCCGCGCCCCGAAGCGGAAGGCCACATCGCGCAGGTCGTCCGCGTCGAAGCCCGGATCCTCCAGCTCCGCACCGTCGCGCCCGGCGAAAGCGTCGGCTACAACGCCACCTTCACCGCCCGGGCGCCCACCGAGCTCGCCATCCTCAACATCGGCTATGCCGACGGCTACCTGCGCAGCTTCTCCGGCGGCGCAGGCCACGTCCTCTACCAGGACCGCCAGCTCCCCGTCTGCGGCCGGGTCTCAATGGACTTGACCGCCTTCGACGTCACCGCCGCCCCGCACCTCACCGAAGGCGACTGGCTGGAACTCGACTACAACCTTCCCACCGCCTCGGCGGCCTCCGGCCTGTCCCAATACGAACTCCTCACCGGCCTCGGCCGCCGCCACGCCCGCATCTGGCGCTGAAACCCCCTCTGCTCTGAAACCGGCGCGCCACCCGCTCGTTAGGCGGCAATGGCCACCATCGCACATCTCTCCGACGTCCATTTCGGGCACCATGACGACCAGGTCGTCGCCGCGGTCGACGCCTTCCTCGCCGAGCGCCGCCCCGATCTCGTCGTGATCAGCGGCGATTTCACGCAGCGCGCCCGCGTCGAGCAGTACGAAATGGCGGCCGAGTGGCTCGACCGGCTCCAGGAGAGCGGCCTCGCCACCCTCGCCGTCCCCGGCAACCACGACGTGCCCCTCTACGACGTCGTCCGCCGCTTCGCCCGCCCGCTTCACCGCTACAAAAAGTATATCGACGACGATCTCTGCCCCTGGTTCGAGACGGACGACCTTGCCGTCCTGGGCATCAACACCGCCCGCTCGCTGACCATCAAGGACGGCCGCATCAACGAAGAACAGATGGACATCATCCGCGAACGCTTCGCCGCCGTGTCCCCCACCAAGACTCGCATTCTCGTCACCCACCACCCGCTCTTCGCGATGCCGATCGGCGACGAGGGCGAACTCACCAAGGTCGTCGGCCGCCAGGAGGACGCGCTGAAAGCCACGGCCGATGCGGGCGTCCAGATCCTCCTCGCCGGCCACTTCCACCGTTCCTACGCCCAGTCCGCCCGCGACATGGTGGAAACCGCCGGCGCCGCGCTCGTGGTCCAGGCTGGCACCGCCACCTCCACCCGCCTCCGCGGCGACGAGCTGCAAAGCTTCAATTGGCTCGACGTCACGCCGGGTCATGTCGAGCTCACCGTGCAGCGCTGGGACGGCGCCGCCTGGATCGCCGGCCGCCCCACCGCTTTCGAATTTGCCGAAGGCAATTGGCGCTTCGCCGGCCGCAAGGAAGGGGAGGGCGTCCCGGCGGCTGAAGTCGCCGCGCGCGTGGATGGCGACGCTCCGGCGGGCGGAGGGGGCGTCTAGCCTAAGCTCGCAAGCACCATCAGCAGGCCGACCGCCGCCGCGCCAGCGCTGGCGAGGAGGACGGCGCCGGCGGCGGCGTCCTTGGCGTGGCGAATCTCCTCGGCGATCCCCGGGTGAAGGAGGTCGATGAGATATTCGAGGGCGGCGTTGGCGGCTTCGAGCGCCAGTACAAGCGCGATGGCGAGGATCACTACGGCAGCCCAGACAAAGCCCGGACGCAGCGCAGCCAAGGCGCCTAAGGCTGCCAAGGCGAGCAGCAACTGGATTCGGAAGCTCCGCTCCCGCTTCGCCACCACTTTCAACCCAGCAGCCGCATAGCCGACCCGCGCGCGAAAGGGCTGTCCCTTGAAGGCCTTGGCGGTGGACTGCGGCGTGTCGGGCATGGCTGGGGTTTAGCGCGCTTGCCCGGCGAGTCCCGTGGAACAGCTGTGGTCATTCCGCGCATCCAGCGTGCACCCTGCCGGAACGCGCTCCGCCGGTGCCGGTTGTTGCTTCCAAACGGGAGAGCATGATGACGGACTTTGCCAGCCTCCGCGAAGCGATGGTGACGGGGCAGATCGCGTCGCGAGGCATCCATGACCCGCGCACCCTGGATGCCTTTCGCGCCGTGCCGCGTGAAGAGTTCGTGCCTGAGGCGCACCGGGCCTTGGCCTACGACGATAACCCTCTCCCCATCGAGGCGGGGCAGACGATTTCGCAGCCGGCGATCGTTGCGCGCATGATCGACGCGGCGGAGCTGGAGCCGATGGACGTGGTTCTCGAGGTCGGCGCCGGCTCAGGCTACGCGGCGGCGGTGATGTCGCACCTCGTGGACGAGGTGATCGCGGTCGAGCGGCACCTGGAGCTTGCGACGCTGGCGGGCGAGCGGATGGAGCGCCTGGGGTATGAGAACGTCTCGATCTACCAGGGCGACGGCACGCGCGGCTTCGAGGAGAAGGGGCCGTTCGACGCGATCATCGTCTCGGCGGCGGGGAGCCACGTGCCGGACGCGCTACTCGAGCAGCTCGAGGTAGGCGGACGCCTGGTCATGCCGGTGGGCGAGAAGGACGAGGTCCAGACGCTCTTCAAGATCGTCCGCACCTCCGAGGACGAATATGAGCAGGAGGATCTCGGGGCGGTCCGTTTCGTGCCGCTGATCGGCGCACATGGCTGGACGGAAAACGGCGGCCGCGCCGATCCGCGCACCCCGGCCGAACTGATCCGCGATGCCGCCGAGCCGCTGCCGGACCTGGACGATCCCGCGTTCGGGGAATGGTTCGATCGCTTCGCCGATGCGCGGGTGGTGATGCTTGGCGAGGCGAGCCACGGCACGTCCGAATTCTACCGCGCCCGCGCCGCGATCACCAAGCGGCTGATCGAGCAGCACGGCTTCAACATTGTCGCGGTGGAAGCCGACTGGCCGGACGCGGCAAGCATCGACCGCTACGTTCGCCACCGCCCGCACCGCGCCGGCGAGGAGGCGGCCTTCCAGCGCTTCCCGACCTGGATGTGGCGCAACGCGGAAGTAGACAGCTTCGTGCGCTGGCTGCGCGGGCACAATGCGGGCAAGGCGCTGGGGGACATGGCCGGCTTCTACGGCCTCGACCTCTACAACCTTTCCGGCTCGATTCGCGCGGTGATCGACTTCCTGGACGAGGCCGATCCGGAAGCCGCCAAGGTCGCGCGCGAGCGCTACGGCTGCCTCCAACCCTGGCGCGACGACCCCGCCGCTTACGGCCGCCGCGCCCTTTCCGAAGGCTATGGCCGCTGCGAGGCGGGGGCCCTCGCCATGCTCACCGATCTGATGCAGCGGCGGATGGATTGCCTCGGCGAGGAGTGCGAGGAATGGCTCGACGCCGCCTCCAACGCCCGCCTGATCCGCAACGCCGAACAATATTACCGCGTTATGTATTACGGTGCCGCCGAGAGCTGGAACCTGCGCGACACGCACATGTTCGAGACGCTCTGCCAGCTGCTGGAGGCGAAGGGGCCGGAGGCGAAGGCGGTGGTCTGGGCGCATAACAGCCACATCGGCAACGCCGCTTTCACCGAAATGGGCCAGGCGCGCGAGGAGCTCAATATCGGACAGCTGGTGAAGGAGAAGTTCGGCGATGCCGTGCGGCTGATCGGCTTCGGCACGCACAGCGGCACCGTAGCGGCAGCGGACAATTGGGACGAGCCGATGGAGGTGATGGACGTCCGACCCTCCCTCGGCGGCAGCTACGAGCGCCTCTGCCACGACAGCGGCGTCGAGCGCTTCCTGCTCGACCTGCGCGAAGGCGTGAACAAGGCGGCCCGCGCTGCGCTGGCCGAGGCCCGGCTGGAGCGCTTCATCGGCGTCATCTATCGGCCGGAGACGGAACGCTGGAGCCATTATTCGCAGGCCGAACTGCCGAACCAGTTCGATGCCTGGGTCTGGTTCGACGAAACCCGCGCGGTGACGCCGCTCCCCGGCGCCGAACTCCCCGGCGAGGACGAGACTTACCCGTTCGGCCTCTGAACGCGGCGGAACAGGCGCGGGCGCGGGGTCGTTCTCACCTCGGCAGCCGGCGCGCATCCTCGCGGCGCCGGGCCGGGTAAGAGGATTTGGACATGGGTGAATTCACCGACAAGCTTAAGGGCAACGTCAACAAGGCCGTCGGCACCGCGAAGCAGAACAGCTCCAACGAGCGCGTTCGCGAAGAAGGCGCCGTTCAGGAGACCAAGGGCCACGGCCAGGAGCTCAAGGGCGCCGTCAAGGGCGTGATCAACAAACTTTAAGCGTAATCAGCCGGCGGGCGGCGGTGTCGCAGCCCCGCCCGCCGGCCGCACCATCCGCTCGGCGGCGCCGAGGCCGAGGCCCGCTTTCTCGGTAAGCGGCGTCGGCTGCTCCCGCCAGCCGGCGATCATCGCCTCCGCCTGCTCAAGCTCGCTCTTGCTCATCCGCTTGACGGCCTCGTCGTGGAACGCCTGTCTGGCGGCGGCCATTTCCGGTTTGTCGAACTTGTTGAAGAACAGCATCAGGTAAGCGAGGCTCTTTACCGGGTCTTTGGCGGCGCCCATCGGCGGCGTCTTGGGATCGTGGAGGACGCCCAGCGTCATCAGTGCGCGCGGGCTTCCCTGCCGCGCCGCCGCTTCGAACCAGGGCAGAGCCTTCGCGCCGTCATCCTCTCCCGCATAGAGTTCCGCAACCTCCTCCTGGGCAAGCGCATAGCCGGCTTCGGCGGCGACCAGCTTCCAGCGCAAGGCGAGCTTCGGATCGCGGCGCACCACGCCTTCGCCCTGGCCGGCATAGAAGCAGCCGAGCTTGTAGGCGCCGAGCGGATCGCCGCGTTCGGCGGCCAACTTGAACTGCGCGAAGGCCTTCGCCGGGTTCTTCGGCGCTCCGGCAAGGCCCATGTGGTGGATCATGCCTAGGTGATAGGCCGCTTCGCCGCTTCCCGATGCGGCAAGCGCTTCCAGGCGCGACACGAGGTTCTCTGGCGCGGCGTTCGCCGGCGCGGCGGCCAGGAGAGCCAAAGGGAGCAGGGCCGGCAGGAAGCGCTTCATGCCGCGCCCCCTGCAGCCTTGGCCCGCGCCCGCAGCGTAGCGATAGTGGTGGCGTTGGTGATCTGCTCCACGTCCGTCTTGAGGTGGAGGAGCTTGACGCCTTTCTCCCCCATCGCCCGCTCCAGCGCAGGGGCGAATTCCTCCGTGCGCTCCACCGTTTCGGCCCAGGCGCCGAAGGCGCGGGCGAGGGCGGCGAAATCGGGGTTCACGAGACTCGTGCCACTGATCCGCTCGGGATAATCGCGCTCCTGGTGCATTCGGATGGTGCCGTAGCTGCCATTGTCGATGACCAGCACCAGCATGTCCGCGCCGGTGCGGACGGCGGTGGCAAGCTCCTGCCCGTTCATCAGGAAGTCGCCGTCGCCGGCCGCGACCAGCACCTGCCGCTCGGGAAAGCGGATCGCCGCCGCGACGCCCGCGGGAAGGCCGTAGCCCATCGATCCGTTGGTCGGCGCAAGCTGGCAGGGGTACGCGCCGTAATGCCAGAAGCGGTGGAACCAGCCGGAGAAATTTCCCGCGCCGTTGCAGACGATCGTGTCGGCCGGCAGCGCCTCGCGAAGCGCGGTGACGCAGGGCCCAAGATCGAGCGCCGCATCGCGCGGCTTCGGCGTTGCCCATTCCAGCCACTCGGCATGCGCCTCCGCGCCCGCATCGAAGTGGATGACCTCATCCTCCCAGCTTTCCGCAAGCTCGGCGAATTCGCGCATGTCGGCGCAGATCGGCAGGCAGGTCTTGTACACGCTGTTGAGCTCGTTCGGGTCCGGATGGATGTGGACCAAAGTCTGGCCAGGGTGATCGGGCGTGACCAGGGTATAGCCGTCAGTGGTCGCCTCGCCCAATCGCGGGCCCACGACCAGCAGCAGGTCGGCGTTCCGTACCCGCTCGAGCAGCTTCGGGTTCGGCCCGTAGCCGAGGTTGCCTGCGTAGATGGGCGAACTGTTCAGCACCGCGTCCTGCCGCCGGAAGGCGCAGGCGACGGGGAGGCCGATCCGCTCCGCCCAGGCGGTGAAATGGTGGGAGGCCGCCGCATCCCACCCCGCCCCGCCGACGATCGCCACCGGCGCACAGGCGTCGCCCAGCAAGCTCATCAGGGTGGAGACCGCCATCGGATCGGCGGGCTGCACCGGAGGCGCGACCTTGGGCCGGTCCACTGCGTCCACAAGGTCGCGCAGCATGTCCTCCGGCAAGGCAAGCACCACCGGCCCCGGCCGCCCGGACACCGCCGTCGCATAAGCGCGGGCGACATATTCCGGAATCCGCGCCGCATCGTCGATCCGCGCCGCCCACTTGGCGAGCGGCCGGAACATGGCGGTGAAATCCACCTCCTGGAAACCTTCGCGGTCCTTGTCGCCGCGCGCCACGTCGCCGATGAACAGGATCATCGGCGTCGAATCCTGAAAGGCGACGTGGACGCCGACGCAGGCGTTGGTCGCCCCCGGTCCGCGCGTCACGAAGGCAACGCCCGGCCGCCCGGTCAGCTTGCCGTCGGCCTCCGCCATGTAAGCGACCCCGCCCTCCTGCCGGCAGACGACCAGGTCGATCTCAGGGCTGTCGTGCAGCGCATCGAGCACCGCGAGGAAGCTCTCGCCCGGCACGGTGAAGATCCGGTCGCAGCCCTGCGCCAGAAGGTTGTCGATCAGGATTCGTCCGCCGCTGCGCTTGGTGCTCATGCCGCAGCGCCTAACGTCCCCCGCGCCCGATGAAAAGCCGAGCCGCTGCTGACACCGCTGTAAACCCGCTTGAACCCCCGGCGCGCCAAAACTAGGGGTGGGGCACATTCTTTCGGAGACCGACGATGAACAAGAGCGAGATGGCCGCTGCCCTGAACGAGAAAAGCGCCTGGCTTCCGGGCAAGCGCGTGAAGCTCGACTTCGGCGCGCAAGGCGTGATCCTGCTCGACGGCGTCAACAATGCCGTAACCGAAGAAGACGCCGCCGCCGACACCACCATCAAGGTCGAATGGTCCGATTGGGAAGACATGCGCGACGGCAAGCTCGACGGCATGACCGCTTTCATGATGGGCAAGCTGAAGGTCGAAGGCGACATGTCCAACGCCATGCAGCTCCAGGGCGTGCTCGCCAAGCTCAAGGGCTGAGGCCCTCCGCGGCGCGCAAAAGTTGAAGCCCGATTCGGGTTGACCTGACTCGCGCGCGCCGCTTATCCCGCCGCATCCAAAGCGGAGCGGTGCATGAAGAAGATCTTTGCCGACGCTGACGCGGCACTCGACGGCCTGTTGTTCGACGGAATGACGATCTGCGCGGGCGGGTTCGGCCTCTGCGGCATTCCCGAACGGTTGATCGACGCGATCCAGCGGTCGGGGGTGAAAGACCTCACCATCGCCTCCAACAACGCCGGCATCGACAATGAAGGCCTCGGCAAGCTGCTCCGCTCGCGCCAGGTCAAGAAGATGATCTCGTCCTATGTCGGCGAGAATAAGGAGTTCGAGCGGCAGTATCTCGCCGGCGAGCTCGAGGTCGAATTCTGCCCCCAGGGCACGCTCGCCGAGCGTTGCCGGGCCGGCGGCGCTGGCATTCCAGGCTTCTACACCAAGACGGGCGTCGGAACGATCGTCGCCGAGGGCAAGGAGCATAAGGAGTTCGACGGCGAGACCTTCATCCTCGAACGCGGCATCCGCGCCGATCTGTCGATCGTGAAAGCCTGGAAGGCGGACGAAGCCGGCAACCTCGTCTTCCGCAAAACCGCCCGCAACTTCAACCAGCCGATGGCCACCGCCGGCCGCGTCTGCGTCGCCGAGGTGGAAGAGATCGTGCCCGTCGGCAGCCTCGACCCGGACTCGATCCACCTCCCCAGCATCTACGCCAAGCGCCTGGTGCTCGGCGCGCCCTACGACAAAAAGATCGAATTCCGCACCGTCCGTGCGCGGGAGACGGCATAATGCAGAGCGCCATTCTCGAGCCGTCAGACATCCTGACCGCTACCGGTACGCCTTCAGAGCGGTTTATCAGCTTGAGCAAAAAGGCCGATCAAAATTTTGCTCTTCTAATGAGCAGAATCAACCCCGACGAAGATATGTTGAAGTACCAGTACATGACGCAGCTTCATGCTATTGCTACTGCACTAGGAATCCCGGGCCTTTCCGGAGTAGACACGCCTCCGATTGCGGAGAGTCGTTGGAAGCAGTTCGTAGCTTCAGTTTATACGGCTCGGACAAATGCTGCGTTAGCTTCGAGCAAGGCTGTAGTCGAAGCGGATCGTCCTGTTGAGCTAAGTTCTAGCGCGGATTCGAGGATACGGAGTGCAATCTCTCGCTTAAGAGACCTGATCAACGATTCCGACGTGGGTGGAAAGAAAAAAGCTCGATTGCTCCGTCGGCTCAACGAGCTTGAGGACGAGGTAAACAGGGACAGCGTTACTATTACGAAGGCGCTGCAAACTATGGCGGCAATCGCCACGATTTTCGGCGGAACGGCAACTGGGCTTGCAAAGGCCCCGGAGGCGATCACCACCATTTACGAGGTGGTCCAGCTTCTCGGCGAGCAGCAGGAGACCGTAGAAGGTCTGCAGCTGCCGGCGCCGCCCAAGTTGCTTGCTCCTCCCAAAGAGGACGCTGATGTTGTGGAGGAGTATTCGTAATGGCCTGGGATCGTAACCAGATGGCGGCGCGGGCGGCGCGCGAGCTTCGCGACGGTTATTACGTCAACCTGGGCATCGGCATTCCGACGCTTGTGGCCAACAACATCCCCGATGGGATGGAGGTTACGCTTCAATCTGAAAACGGGATGCTCGGCATCGGGCCATTTCCCTATGAAGGCGAGGAGGACCCGGACCTGATCAATGCCGGAAAGCAGACGATCAGCGAGCTCGACTCCTCCTCCTATTTCGGATCGGAGCAGAGCTTCGCAATGATCCGCGGCGGGCACATCGACCTCACCGTGCTTGGCGCGATGGAGGTTTCGGAAGGCGGCGACATCGCCAACTGGATGATCCCGGGCAAGATGATCAAGGGCATGGGCGGCGCGATGGACCTCGTTGCCGGGGTCAAGAAGATCATCGTGGTGATGGAGCACAATTCCAAATCCGGCGACCCGAAGTTCATCCCGGAATGCACCTTGCCGCTGACGGGAAAGAACGTCGTCGACATGATCGTGACCGATCTCGCCGTGTTCCAGCGCCCGAACCACATGAGCCCGTTCCGGCTGATCGAGCTTGCCCCCGGCGTCACGACCGAGGAAGTGGCCGCCAAGACCAGCGCGCGCTACGAGAGTTGACGCGGCGAACACCCACCAAGGAGGCTAAGATGAAGCAATTGGCTTTGGCGGCGACGGCCTTTCTGGGGCTCACCGGCATGCAGGCCGCGCCCGCGCCCGCCGCGCCCGCCATGCAGATGTGGCGGCTGGATTGCGGCACGGTGGCGGTGTCGAACCTAGACGTCTTTTCCGACACCTTTGCATACACCGGCCAGAAGAAGACGCTGACCGATAGCTGCTACCTGATCCGCCACGGCGAGAATTATCTGCTGTGGGACACCGGCCTTCCCGGCGAGCTTGCCGGCACCAGCGCGACCAGCGGCGCCTTCACGACCTCCGTTCGGGTCAAGATCGTCGACCAGCTGCGCACACTTGGCGTGTCGCCCGACCGGGTGAACTTCGTCGGCATCAGCCACGCCCATTTCGACCATATCGGCCAATTGCCCGATTTCCCGAAGGCGACGCTTCTGATCGGCGCCGAGGATTACGAATATAGCAAGAAAGGCGAAGCCGCGGCCCGCTTCGCGCCGTGGATCAAGGGCGGCGCCAAGGTGGAACAGCTCGCCGGCGACCGCGACGTGTTCGGCGACGGCCGCGTGGTGATACTCGACACGCCCGGCCACACCGCCGGCCACCACTCGCTGCTGGTCAAGCTGCCCCGCACCGGCAACGTCCTGCTGACGGGCGACCTCTACCACTTCACCGAGAATTACCGCACGCGCGGCGTGCCCGGCTTCAACGACGACCGCTCGCAGACGCTTGCCTCGATGGACCGCTTCAACGCCATCGCCAAGAACCTCAAGGCGAAGATGATCATCCAGCACGAGCCGGCCGACGTTGCCAAGCTGCCGCTTTTCCCCCGCGCGGCGGAGTAGGGGCGCTAGGCCACCTTGGCCTTCAGCCGGTCGAGCACCTTTGCGTCGTTGATCCGGCGGAAGCGGGCTTCGACGAAGCTGAACAGGCCGAACAGCAGCAGCCCGAGGGCGACCGCCATGGCAAGCGTGTCCGGAAAGGAATCCAGCGCCGCGGCCATTCCGCCCGCTTCGCCCGCGTCCGCTTCGACTGCCGCCTGGAACAGGAACCAGCCCATCGTCACGAACACCACGCCGCGCGCCGCATAGCCGAGGCGGCCGAGCCACTTCACCCAGGTCTGCTTCGCCGCCTGCGGATCGAGCTGGCGCAGGAACCCGCCTTTGGCCGCCTTCACCAGCTGGAAGAGGCCGGTCAGCAGCAGCCCCGCCGCCGCGATCATCAAGAGGGCGCCGCCCAACGGAAGATCGAGGGCGGTCGCGGCGCCGCTTTGCGCGCTGTCACCGCCGCCGCCGCCGCCGCCGCCGCTGCCGCTCGCAAGCTTCAGCGCCAGGAAGCAGAGGCCGAAGTGGATAAGGCCGCTCACCGCGCCGCCCGCGCGCACCGCTTTGCCCTTGGCGTCCGAGCCATGGCCTTCGCTGTCCACGAATGCTTCGGAGATCCGCCAGAAGCCGTAAGCGGCGAAGCCCAGAGCCATCAGGTAGAGCAGGATTTCGCCCGATCCGCTGCTCAGCACGGCCAGTGCGCCCGCGCCGTCCTCCGTCCGGCCGCTCTTTAAGGCGAGATAGCCGATGGTCAGGTACATGATGCCGCGCGAGGCGAAGCCCACCCGCGTCAGATTTTCAACGGCGTTGACGCTGGGCATGAAGGTCTCCGGATGAAGGTGCAGGCGCAACGAGGGCGGGGCGGGTCCGTTCCGGGCGCGTCACGGAAACCCGCGGATTGTGCGGACGGGCCGGCCGCTTTAGGCCGCGGGAGAACCCGCCGAGGAGAGACGACATGAAGGCCCTTTTGTCCCGCACCCCCGGCGGCCCCGAGACGCTGGAGCTTGCCGAGCTCGACTCGCCCGTTGCCGGCCCCGGCCAGCTTCTCGTCCGGGTGAAAGCCTGCGCGATCAACTATCCCGACGTGCTGATCATCGAGGACAAATACCAGTTCAAGCCGCAGCGCCCGTTCGCGCCGGGCGGCGAGATTGCCGGCGTCGTCGAAGCGGTGGGCGAGGGCGTCACCGGCTGGGCGGAGGGCGACCGGCTGATCGCAATGATCGGCCATGGCGGCCTATCCGAGCAGGTGGTGGTGCAAGCGGTCATGGCGCTGCGCTTGCCGGAAGGCAGGAGCTTCGCCGAAGGCTCGGCGCTGATCCTTACCTACGCGACGTCGATCCACGCTCTGCTCGATCGCGGCAAGCTGAAGGAGGGCCAGACCCTGCTCGTCCTCGGCGCGGCCGGCGGCGTCGGCCTGGCGGCGGTGGAGCTCGGCAAGGCCTATGGCGCCCGCGTCGTCGCCGCCGTGTCTTCGGAGGAGAAAGCCGAGGCGGCCCGGCAGGCCGGCGCCGACGCGGTGCTGGTCTACCCGCGCGGGCCGTTCGACAAGGACGGCTCCAAGGCGCTGTCGCAGCTCTTCAAGGACGCGGTCGGCCCCGGCGGCGCGGACGTGATCTACGATCCGGTCGGCGGCGATTACGCCGAGCCCGCGCTTCGCGCCATCGCCTGGGAAGGACGCTACCTCGTCGTCGGCTTCCCGGCCGGCATCCCCAAGCTCCCGCTCAACCTCACCCTGCTCAAGAGCTGCGACGTCTGCGGCGTCTTCTGGGGCGCTTTCGCGGCGCGCGACCCCAAAGCCAACGCCGCCCACATCCAAACCCTCTTCCGCCTCTGGGAGGAGGGCAAGATCGCCCCCAGGATCAGCCGCACCTGGCCGCTCTCCCAGGGCGGCGAGGCCATTGCCCACATGGCAGCCCGCGCCGCGATCGGTAAGCTGGTGGTCACCACCGACTGAACGTTGCGCCTCCGTCGCCCCGCGCCTATCTGGACGTGAACCAAGGCAAGGGAGCGCCATGACCACCTTCGACGACCGCGAACGGGCTTTCGAGACCCGCTATGCCCGCGACCAGGAACTGCAGTTCAAGATCACCGCGCGCCGCAACCGGCTGCTTGGGGAGTGGGCGGCGCGGCTGATGGGCCTTACCGAAGCGGAAGCAGACGCCTACGCCAAGGAAGTGGTGCGCGCCGATTTCGAGGAAGCGGGCGACGAGGACGTGATCCGCAAGCTGATCGGCGATCTGACCTCGGCCGGCGTCGACACCGACGAAACCAGGGTCCGCGAAGCGCTTGAGCATAAAAGCGTCGAAGCGCGCCGCCAGTTCATCGAGGCGCAGGAATAAACCCATGCCAATGGCCGCCGAGGATATCGAACAGTTGATCGTCGCGGGCATACCCGATGCGCGCGTCGAGATCACCGACCTCGCCGGCGACGGCGACCATTATGCCGCGCGGGTCGTGGCGGAGAGTTTCAGGGGGCAATCCCGCGTCGCACAGCAGCGGCGCGTTTACGACGCATTGGGCGGCCGGATGGGCGGAGTGCTTCACGCGCTTCAGCTCACCACGGCGACCCCCGATTAAGGAAAAAGAAGATGACCGACGCGACCACCCGAATCGACGACATCGTCCGCAACAAGGACGTCGTCCTGTTCATGAAGGGCACCGCCCTTTTCCCGCAATGCGGTTTTTCCAGCCGCGCCATCCAGATCCTCGATCATCTGGGCGTCGGCTACGAGACGGTGGACGTGCTCCAGGACGCGGAGATCCGCCAGGGCATCAAGGCTTATTCCGATTGGCCAACCATTCCCCAGCTTTACGTCAAGGGCGAGTTCGTCGGCGGCTCCGACATCATGATGGAGATGTTCGAAGCGGGTGAGCTTCAGCAGCTTCTGAATGAAAAGCAGGTCGCTAAGGCCTGACACCTTTTCACCTTTGGCCTAAAAAGAACGGGGCGGACGGCGCGACCAGAAAAGCGCCGTCCGCCCCTTCGCTTTTCAGCAAGTGTGGACGCGGATAAATATACACGCGCCGTGCCAGAACGTGCCGTTGGCGGATTTCCGCGGGCTTCGATGGTGTATGCCGGTTAACCACACGGCCGTTCTGTAAACATCGCCGACACCCCGCCCGCAAAAGCCATTCACAAAGCGTTCAGCCGACTCCTGATTACAACTGTAATCAGTCTTGGGAGGGACGAAAGATGGAGCGGATCGCGGAGGGCGAATATGCGGTCATGGAGGTGCTCTGGGAGCGCTCGCCGCTGACCGCCGCCGAAGTTGCCGAGCGGGTGCCGGAGCAGCGCGGCTGGAGCCTCGCCACCGTCAAGACCATGCTTTCCCGCCTCCTTGCAAAGGGCGTCCTTGCCCACGAGGAAGACGGCCGCCGCTACCTCTACCGCCCCGCAATCCGCCGCGAGGATTATGTCGCCGAGGAATCCGGCCGATTGCTCGACCGCATGTTCGGCGGGCGCCTCACCCCCTTCGTTGCCCACCTCGCCGAGCGCGACCGGCTCACTCCGGCCGACATCGAAGAGATTGAAACGCTTTTGAAGGCGCTGAAATCGTGACCGCCTGGCTCGGCGAGACCGCCGTCACGCTCACTTTTCTGCTCCTCCTCGTCCTCGCGCTTCGCCGCCCGGTGGCCCGCGCGTTCGGCGCCGGCTGGGCTTATGCACTCTGGATTGTTCCCGCGCTTCGGCTGGTCCTGCCGCCGCTCCCCTTTTTCGCAATCGAGCTTCCCCTTCCCACGGTCGCGGCCTTCATCCCTGCGGCGGCCGTGGGAGGACCCGCGCCGCCGGCGGTTGACGCCGGGCCATGGCATTGGCTTCCGCTCATCCTCGCACTTTGGGCGGTCGGCGCGGCACTCTTTCTGGGCATGCAGTGGCGCGCTTATCGCGCCTTTGCCCGCCGTGTGGACGGCGCCGCGCGCCCGGCCCGGCCGCCGCGCCAGGGCGGCATCGAAGCGATCGTCAGCGCCGCCGTCGACGGCCCGCTCGCCATGGGCCTGCTTCGCCCGCGCATCGTTCTCCCGGCCGATTTCGACGCGCGCTACAGCGCCGGCGAGCAGCGTTTGGCGCTGGCCCACGAAATCACGCACCACCGCCGCGGCGACATCTGGTGGAACTTCGCCGCCACACTTGTTCTCGCGCTCAACTGGTTCAACCCGGTCGCCTGGATCGCCTTTCGCGCCTTTCGCGCCGATCAGGAATTGTCCTGCGACGCCGCCGTCGCCGCCCGCGCGACTGAGGACGAGCGCTGCGACTACGCCCGCGCCCTGGTGAAATCCGCGAGCCGCCCCGGCCTAATCGCCGCCTGCGCGCTGAACGGCGCCGACCAGCTCAAGCAGCGCCTCAGGATGATGGGCGCGCACCGCGTGACCCGCCTCCGCCGCACCGGCGGCGCAGCCGCGCTGGCGGCGGCTGCCATTGCGGCCTTCGCGGTCGGCGCAAGCCCCCCAGCAACGCCGGTGCAGCCCGCTGTCCAGCCCCAGGTGCTTGCCGCTGCTATGCTTCCGGCCACCCATGCTCCAGTCCCCGCCGCTAAGACGGTGACGCCGCGGCGTGCGCCGGTCGCCCGCGCCAAGCCGCAGCCGCGCCCGAAGCCGACCCTCCAGGCCGCCGCACCCGAAGCAGCCGCTGCACCCGTGGAACTCGCCGCAGCCGCCTCGCCACCGGAGCCGCCGCAGGTCCGCATCGTCCGCTTCCAGCGTAGCGAGGTTCACAACGGCGCCGGCTTCTCCACCGCCCAGGTTTTCGTTTTCCGCGCCGCCGGCGCACAGCCGCCGCCGCCGGCCGAGATCGCCCGCGCCTTGAAGGCGCTCCGGGCGGGCGACCTGCGCGTCGCCGACGCAGGCGCCACCGTCCAACGCCTCCAGATCAACCTACAAGCACCAACCCAGGGAGAATGATCATGAACAAGCTTTTCGCACTCGCCGCCGCCGCCTCCGTCGCACTGACCGGCACCGCTTTCGCCCATCCGCACGAAGGCGGCGACGGCAAGCAGACGGTGGAGAAGGTCATCGTCATGACCAAGCGCGACGGCGCCAAGGGCGACGGCAAGCACCTGCGCGAATTCCGCATGATGCAGGGCCCCAACGGCGAGTTCGCTTGCCCCAACGGCAACGCCACCAAGATCGACGAAACGACGGGCAAAGACCGCACCAAGGTGCTGATCTGCGCCGACGACAAATTGTCCAACGCAGAGCGCGCGAAGAAGCTTGAGGAAACGCTTGCCGAACTTCGCGGCCGCGACGGCGTCAGCGGCGAACACCGCGCCAAGGTCGAAGCCGCGCTTCAGGAAGCGATCGCCCGGCTGCGCGCCGGCAACTGATATACCGAGCAAGGGGAAAGAAGGGCGTCGGCTTGGCTCGGCGCCCTTTTCCTTGGCTTTCGCCCGCGCCCGCGCCACATGGCGGGCATGACGAAGCAGCCCACCGGCCGGATCGAGCGCGTCGCGCCCCTTATCCGCCGCCTGCTTGCGCCCAACCCCTCCGCCTTCACCTACACCGGCACCCAGGTCTTCATTGTCGGTGAAGGCGAGGTGGCGGTGATCGATCCCGGCCCGGACGATCCCTCCCACGTTTTGGCCCTGCTCGCCGCGCTGGAGGGCGAGCGGGTCGCGGCGATCCTCTGCACCCACACCCACCGCGACCACAGCCCTGCGACCCGCCCGCTTCAAGCCGCAACCGGCGCGCCGATCGTCGGCTGCGCCCCGCTGGCGGTGGACGACGAAGGCGTCGCTTCCGATGAATCCTTCGACCGCGACTACCGTCCGGACCGCGTCCTTGGTGACGGCGACAGCGTCTCCGGCCCCGGCTGGACGCTGGAAGCGATCGCGACCCCCGGCCACACCTCCAACCACCTCTGCTTCGCGCTGCCGGAGACGAAGGCGCTCTTCTCCGGCGACCAAGTCATGGGCTGGTCGACCAGCATCGTCGCGCCGCCCGACGGCGACATGGGCGCCTACATGCGCAGCCTCGACAAGCTGCTCCCCCGCGACGACCGCATCTACTACCCGACCCACGGCCCGGAGATCGCCGACCCGCACGCCCACGTCCGCCGCCTGATCGCCCACCGCCAGGCGCGCGAGGCGCAGGTGCTCCGGCAGCTCGACGAAGGCGCCGCCCGCATAGAAGCCATGGTCTCGGCCATGTACGCCGACGTCGATCCCCGCCTCCACCCGGCGGCGGCCCTTTCCGTCCTCGCCCACCTCATCGATCTGGAGCGGCGAGGGGAGGCGGTTCGCGACGGCGACCTCTGGGCCCGCACGTGAGCCCTCGCGGTGCGCCGAAAATCTTGATTTTCGCGTCAGGTAAACCACTTATCCGAACAGGCGCCGCACGCGCTTTGATGGGGACACAATGAACGCACCGAATTTCAGCTTGCGCGGCCTTGACCTGCGCGCGGAGATCGACCGGCTGCGCAAGGAGCGCAACGCCGTCATCCTTGCCCATTATTACCAGGCACCCGAAATCCAGGACATTGCCGACTTCATCGGCGACAGCCTCGATCTGTCGCGCAAGGCGGCGGCGACTGATGCGGACGTGATCGCATTCTGCGGCGTCCGCTTCATGGCGGAAACCGCCAAGATCCTGTCGCCCGACAAAATTGTGATCCTGCCCGACATGGACGCCGGCTGCTCCCTTGAAGACAGCTGCCCGCCCGAACAGTTCAAGGCGTTCCGCGAGGCCCATCCGGACCATATCGCGCTCACCTACATCAACTGCTCGACGGAGGTGAAGGCGCTGAGCGACATCATCGTCACCAGCTCGTCCGCCGACGCGATCCTGTCGCAGATCCCGCCGGAGCAGAAGATCATCTTCGGCCCCGACAAGAATCTCGGCGGCTACCTGAAGCGCAAGACCGGGCGCGACATGCTGCTCTGGCCTGGCGTCTGCATCGTCCACGAGGCCTTTTCGGAAACCGAGCTCCTCAAGCTCAAGGCCAAGCATCCGGGCGCGCCGGTGCTTGCCCATCCGGAATGCCCGCCGCCGATCCTCGACCATGCCGATCTCGTCGGCTCGACCCGCGCGATCCTCGAATATGCCCTGTCGAGCCCGTCCGAAACGATGATCGTCGCCACCGAGCCGCACATCATCCACCAGATGGAGAAAGCGGCGCCGGGCAAGACCTTCATCGGCGCGCCGGGCGCGGACGGCAATTGCAACTGCAACATGTGCCCGTACATGGCGCTCAACACGATGGAGAAGCTCTACCTGGCGCTCCGCGATCTCGAGCCGCAGGTGCGGATCGAAGAGAACCTCCGCCTCGCCGCCAAGAAGTCGCTCGACCGGATGCTCGAAATGGCCGGCAACACCGTCGGCAAAGGCGACGTCGGCCGCCCCGTCTTCGCCGCCGACTGACGCAGGCGAGCATGGCCTTCTCGATCCCCGGCTTCGACCTCGACGCCTTCGTGCAGGCGACGCTTGCCGAGGATCTAGGCGACGGCGGCGACATCACGTCTGAAGCGGTGATCCCAGCCGACGCGCGCTTCGAAGGGGTCATGGACAGCCGCGACGCCATCGTCGTCGCCGGCCTGCCGATCGCCGAAGCCTTTTTCCGCGCCCTCGATCCGCAAGTGGAGATCGAGCTGCTCGCCGCGGATGGGCAGGCGGTGCCCGCCGGCGCCGATCTGATGCGCCTCACCGGCAAGGCACGGGCGTTGCTCACCGCCGAGCGCTCGGCGCTGAACACCGTGCAGCACCTTTCCGGCATTGCGACGCTGACCCGCGCTTACGTCGACGCGATCGCCGGCACCGGCGCCATCCTGCTCGACACCCGCAAAACCATCCCCGGCCTTCGGCTGCTTGAGAAATACGCCACCCGGATGGGCGGGGCGCAGAACCACCGCATGGGCCTGTGGGACGCGGCGATGATCAAGGACAATCATGTCGCAGTCTCCGGCGACATCGGCGAAGCGGTGCGCCGCGCCGCCCATGCGGGGATCGCCCGGATCATCGTCGAAGTCGACCGCCTCGACCAGATCGAGCCCGCCCTCGCCGCGGGGGCGCATCACCTCCTGCTCGACAATATGGAGCCCGATACCCTGCGCGAAGCCGTCGCCCTCGTCGCCGGCCGCGTTCCGACCGAGGCTAGCGGCGGGATCAATCTCCAGACCATCCGCGCCAAGGCGGAAACCGGCGTCACCTACCTCTCGGTCGGCCGGATCACCCAATCCGCCCCCGCCGCCGACATCGGCCTCGACTTCGCCTCCGCCTAGCCTCGCGCGACGATTTCGCCTTCGATCAGCCGCGTCTCCGGGTGGTGCTTGTCCAGCCAGCGCTTCAGGATCTTGATGTTGCGGGTGTTTGACCGGAACACGAAGTCGAACGCATCGCCGATCACCGGCACCGCGCCGATCAGCGTATCCACCGCCACGTTGCCGCCCATCCGGAGCAGGTGGAATTTCGACATTCCGAGGTTGCGCGCCTCCCACACCAGCCACGCCCCCATCGCCGTGGTGATGAGGTCGCCGAGCACCGGCACCAGCCCAACCACCGCGTCGAGCCCGACCCGGTAGTTCGTGCCCGGCACCGTAAAGGCGCGCTCCAGCAGCAGCTCCATCGCCTCCAGCCGCTGCCGCACCGACGCCGGGTCACGGCCGATGGAGAGCTGGCGCGCCATGCGTTCGAATTGCTCGCGGGGGTCGGTCATATTCGCTCCTAGGGCGCCTGGCGGATCAGCTCGCCGGCCGGGTGGCGGGCGAAGCGGTTGGGGCGGAAACCGGTAAGCCGCGGCGACACCAGCGACCAGCGCACCGGCTGCCCCAGCGGGATGAACGGTGCCGCGTCCGAAATGATCCGGTCGGCCGTGGCAAGCAAGGCGCGGCGGTTGTCCGGCGTCGGCGAAAGCCGGGCGGCGGCGAGCAGTTCGTCGGCGGCCGGATCGCACACCCGACTCGCGTTGCAGGCGAAGTGGCGAAGGTACCAGCTTGCAAGCGTGACCGGCGCCACTTCGTCGATCAGCCGCAGTTCGGCCGGAGCGTTGGCGGCGACTTGGCTCGCCTCGACCCCCACCGCCGCCCAGTCCCGGCGCAGGTGGGCGAAGAGCAGCCGCCACCCCGGCCCGTCCGGAAGCGCCACCCGCACCCGCAGCCGCTCGGGCGAGAGCCGCGCAAAGGTCGCCGCGGCAAGCGCCCGGCGCTGGTCGAAGGGGAGGGCGCCCCAGGCCGGCGCGGCGGGCTGGGCAATGCCTTCCGTTCCGGCGGGAAGGATGGTCTCGGCCGGCGCCGCCCCTGGTGCTCCGAACGCGGCAATCAGCCCGGGCCGGTCGATCGCCATTGCAAGCGCCTGCCGCGCCTCCGCTTGGGCCAGCACGCCGTCGACCGAGCCGAAGGAAAGGCCGAACAGCCCGGCCACCGGATCGAAGACCAGCCGGTTCCCCGGCTGCCGCGCCGCCCGCGCCACCGCAAGGTCGCCCGCCGTTCCGCCGGTGACGAGATCGGCGGTGCCGGCCGCGAACCGCGCCACCGCTTCGGGCGCCGCGGCGCCGTGCAGCACGATCGGCGGCGTGTCGCGGCTCCTTCTCGCTTCCTCGTCTTCATCCTCAAGCTTGGGCAGGCTCAACAGGATGCCGCCCCCATCCGCCGACTTCGACATCCGATACGGCCCCGAACCGCCGACGTCGCGAAGCACCGCCATTTCCGGCTGGGCGAGGAGCTGAAGGAAACCCGGCCGCGGCGATTTCAGGCTGATCTCCAGCACCTCGTCGGTCATCGCCGTCACTTCGCCGATCGCGCCAAGGATCGGCTTCACCGGGTTGCGGCTTGCCGGGCTCGCCGCCGCGCGAAGCCGCGCCACCACCTGCCGCGCGGTGATCCGCCCGCCGCCCGGCCACTCCGCCCGCGCCAGCCGGAAGGTGTAGCGAAGGCCGTCGTCCGACACCGTCCAGCGCTGGGCAAGCGCCGGCTCGATCTCGCCCGCCGCATCGAAGCGCACCAGCCCCTGCGCCGCCGCCTGCATCAGGAACGCGGCGCTTGCGTCCAGCGGCTCGCGGTTCGGGTTCACCAGCCGCGGCGGCGATCCGATCGTCACCACCTCCACCGGACCGCTGTCGCCATCGCCGCAGCCGGCAAGGGCGCACGCCGCGCCGGCGGCCGTCAGCACCAGGAGAAAGCGCGTCGCAAACCTCATCCCGCCACCGTTAGCCCAGGCGCGGCCGCTTGGTTAGGGGGTGCTTCGATTCGGGGGCCGCGTCCGCACCGGGCGGGCACGCAACGGCTTGTTAACCACCGTCCCTTATCAAAAGCGAACTGCCCCGATCGGCAGCCCAACGGAAACGCTTGAAGGGGACCAACCTTGAAAATTCTTCGCAAGATGCTGCGCGACAGCAAGGGCGCGACCGCCATCGAATATGGCCTGATCGCCGCCCTCATCGCCGTCGCCATGATCACCGCCGTCAAATCGGTCGGCACCGGCGTCAGCAACAGCTTCACCACCGCCGCCGGCAACATGAACTAAGCGGCCGCCTTTCGAGGCACCGAACGAACAGCGGCGGGTCCTCCGGGGCTCGCCGTTTTTGGTGCGTCCTCGCCTTCGCGTCAGGTCATCACTTTTAGAACAAAAAGAAAACAAATTCCTTGCCTACGCGCCCCGGGCACGGCGATAGCAAGGCATGCGCTTGCTCACCCCCAAGGACTTCCACTTCCTGATTCGCTTCGCGCTGAGCCAGCTGCCGAAGTCGCTGCTGCGCGACATCCAGCTGAACCGCCCCAAGCGCGACGTAGCGCTCGACATCGCCGCCAACCGCGTCTGCGACCGGTTCAAGGATCACGAAGTCCACGCCCCCGACCCAGAGAAGCCGCACGGGTGAGGGGAGGCGGGCCAGTGTCCGCTTTCGACCTATTGCAGACATTCCGGTAAGTTGGCACAACCTCGGCTGTGGAAGAGGCTGTGTCCCCTTATGAGCTGATCAAGAGGGGCTTCGGAACTGCGGTGCCGTTTGCGGCCCATTCCTTTATCGAGGTCCTTGAAGTCGGCGCTGGTCTCGGCATTGCCCGGCTTCAGGAAGTTCCTGAGGTCCATAACCACATCCGCTCGGTGCATGCCGGGGCCATATTTACGCTTGGTGAAACGGCATCCGCGGTGGCGATGCTGGGGGTGTTCGCGGAGCAAATTACCTTGATTCGACCAGTGACTACCGAGGTCACAATTTCGTACCTGAAGATCGCCAGGGGCAGTCTCATGGCTACTGCGCGAAGCTCTTTACCCGCGGAGCGCTTGCAGCACGAGTTGGCAACGCAACGTCGAGCAACCTTGGTTCTCACAGTTGAAATCGCGAACGACCGAGGTGGCATCGTAGCGCAAATGCAAGCGAAGTGGACGGTATCGGCCAGCAAATCCGGCAGCGGATGGATGTCCGCTTTCCACCCATAGCAGTCAATCGGCCCCTCTACCGCAGCGCCTATCCGCGCAGCCATGAGCCAAGCTTTCCACCGGAAGCCGCACCACCTTCTAGTTCCTTGCAGACCATGTTGTGGCTTTGCGTCCGAGCTATGTCGAAAGATATAGCCGATTTAGCTCTGCGGCTAGTTCGCGCGGCGCTCACGGGATGTTAGATAACAGCACGTTCCCATTTGCTTTCGGCTGCGACTGGGGGCGCTGGAACATGGCACATGCCTAACTACCGCTTTGAAATTGTAGACGGTTTGAAACCACCAGAGGTCATTGAGGTTGAACTAGGCGGGCTTACTGAAGCAAAGTGTGAGGCTGTGATGTTCGCTGGCAGGGTCCTTTGTGACACAGCCGGCACGTTTTGGGATAATAAAGATTGGACGCTTACGGTAGCGACCGACGACCACCTCACTTTATTCGAACTTCTCATACACGGAACCGAGGCACCTGCCGCCGTGAGCGTGTGACGGGGAGTGAACGTGCTGCACGTCTCCATCGCACCCATTGCGGACGCCTGGCTGGAATTGGCTTACTAATGAGCTGCGAGCCAAGCTTCGCTGCAGATCAGAATTAGCTCCCGCCTTGCTGAAGGCATCCTCAGGTGCGCTTCCACCGCCGCTTGATCCTGTTCGGCCAGTCGTCGGAGAATCTGCGCAACACTGCGGCACTGCCCTGTCCGAGCAAGACTGTAAGCACGTTCGACCGCGGGGGATTTCGCCATGCAGCTCTGTAGCGAAGGCTGGTGAGTGATGCGAGCGTCCGCTTAGGCCTCAAAGCGGGCATGGGGGGCGGTTCTGACGCCGCCTCACTCTTCCCTGAGTTCAACCGCATCCCGGAACGTCAATGTCAGCACAGGGTCCCCCTGATCGCCCACAACATCGATCCAATGCGAGAGCACGAAGTAGCCGCGCCTCACTTGCTCGGCGATGAGGTCCCGAGCACCGACGAGAGCCATCAGGCGTGCGGCTGCGACGTTGGGCAGTTCTATGCCCTCTTGGTCCTGAGCAATGACATCATCGTAAACGTGGAAGAAATAACGCGGCACAAGGCTGCTCCTCGCATTTGGGGCGGGAGCGCGGCGGTCTCTCAGGCGTCGAGGCCCAGGGCCTGCTCGACGATGGGCCTTTTCTAGCATGCACCGGTTTCTAAATCTATATTTTTAAAGAATGTTTATAACATTCAGTAGCGAGAGCCGCACGTCATGTGTTATGGTGCGTTATTGCCAGAAACCTATGAGGGCTTTGGCGACTGAGAGATGCTTGTGCTCCCGCCCCACACGGGAGAACTCAAATGTCCGCACCTCTTGAGCTGCTGGTTCGCAATCTCGAACTCCGCTCGCCGCTTCCGCCGGAAGACCGTGAGGCGGTGCTGAATCTCCCCCACACGCTCCGCACCCTGGAAGCGGGAACCTACACCATCCGCGAAGCCGATACCCCCGAGCTGTGCGCCGTATTGGTCTCGGGTTTTGCCTATCGGCAGAAGCTTACGGGGAACGGGTCGCGGCAGATCGTAGCTCTCCACATACCGGGAGATGCACTCGACTTTCAAAACCTGTTCCTCAACGTTTCGGACCACAGCCTCCAGATGCTGACCCGTGCCGAAGTCGCCTTCATCAAGATCAAGGACCTGCAACTGCTCGCCCGCGAGCGCGCGTCCGTCGGGCATGCGATCCTTGTGAAGATACTCGTCGAAGCGTCGATCTTCCGGGAATGGGTGCTCAATGTCGGCCGGCGGGACTCGACAACAAGGGTCGCGCACCTTCTCTGCGAGCTTGGCGTCAGGCTGGAAGCGGAGGGCCTGGCCGAAGACTATGGCTATGAACTGCCGATGACGCAGGAGCAGCTTGCCGACGCGGTCGGCCTTACCCCCGTCCACGTCAACCGCACGCTCAAGGCTCTCGAAAGAGAAGGGCTGATCGTGCGCTCCAAGCGGTCGATCAGCTTTCCGGACTGGAAGCGGCTGCGGCTCGCCGGCGACTTCAACCAGCGCTACCTGCACCTGGAGCCGCAGCGATCCGGTGAGGCAGTTTGGGGTAGCTAGCTCAGATGTCCGCTTTCCACCCATTGCGGACATTAGCACGTCATGCCGGATTTGATCCGACATCCCCCTTCTTCTTTGCGCCTTCGCGCCTTCGCGTGAACCAATCGGGCGGCTGACGCGGCTCAGGTGTCATAAGCAGGCGCCAACACTCCGGCCGGTTCGGCAAACCTCACGCCAGCTGCTGAAGTCGCCCCTTGCGCGACATCCAGCTCAACCGCCCCAAGCGCAACGTCGCCCTCGACATCGCCGCCGACCGCGTCTGCGACCGGTTCAAGGATCACGAAGTCCACGCCCCCGACCCAGAGAAGCCGCACGGGTGAGGGAAGGGAGCCCAGCTTAGTCCAGCGCTTGATCGCTCGCCCAGGCGGGAAGCTCGTTTTGCCCGCAAAGCCTCATCTCCGCCCGCTCGAAAGCCTCCACGATGACGATCCCCCGCACCTGCGGGGTGATGATCACGTCGACGTTGCGCGGCCAACGAGCCCCCTCCGAACCGGGGCCGGGCGCGGTGATGCTTGCGACAAACCGCTCCTGCTTCTGCCGCACGGCGCGGATCGGGTACATCGTGTCCGGCCGGTGCCCGCGGGCGATCCAGCCGAACCCCGGCGCCATCATAGCGAAACAGGCTGTCCGCCTCGTCGCACCTTTGCGGCCGCTCGACATATGTGCCCCGCGGGATCGGCAGATGGCCAGCGGGCCGGCGCGGCGCCGGGGCAACACGGAAGCCGGGGTTCACAATGACCAGCCAGCCATCGTAGCCGGGCCACACCGCGCACTCGATCGGCGTCTCGCCGAACTGAAAGGAGGTTCCCGCCGGTATCGCCCCGCCCGTAAAGTCCACAAAGTCGCCAAGCCGCACCCGCCCGCCGCCGGCGGTGTCGATCACCACCAGGCCATCGCCATCCACCTCCATCCGGGCGGTTGACGGCCAATAAGCGGTGGCGAAACGCCCGTCGCTGGCGAGGACGCCAAGGCACGGCCCCCGCTGCGTCAGCACCCCGCCCGCACGCGACGGCGCACGCAGAGGTGATTTCTCACCCGCCGGAAGCTGCAGAAAAACGGCGGACGCGCCGGCGGCAACGTGCGCTCGGGGCCCTGGCAGAACCGGAGGCGCCGAAACGCAGGCGGCAAGCAAAAGGGAGGCGGCGAGGGGAAAGGGGAACTTCATCCGCCAAGTCTAAGCCAGCATATCGCCCCAGTCATTCCACGCTTCTAAGCAGCAGTCCCCCCGGCCTCCGCGCCTCCGCGTGATCAGGAGCCGCGGTTGAACAGCTTGCGCACGAGATCGGGACGGTTCGCGCAAAGGAGGAGGCCGAAGATCAGCACAAAGGGCAGCATCGTCTGCCCGAAGTCCGGCGGACCGCTCGGCTTGCGTGCGGCAGTACCGCCTGCCGCCGCCGCGCCCGCCGTTACCTGGCTTGCCGCTGCCGGCTTTGGCGTGGCCGCCGCTCCGCCGCGCCGGTCGCAGGTGCCGTCGGGATAGGTGGGGCCGGAGCAGAAGGTTTTCTGCTCCATCAGCTTGCCTAAGATCACCAGGGAGGAAGGATCGAAGGTCGAGCGCAGCTTGCGAAGGTCGCCGTCCGCCGGCCAGTGGAAAACCCCAAGGAACATCGTCACCGCGGCGGCGGGGATTACCATGGCGGGCTTGAGACCAAGGGCATTGCGCTTGTCGTCGATCCGCCACTCGGCCCAGGCGATGCAGGCATATTGCCAGCGCCAGAAAGCCTGCCGGTCGGTGAACCAGGAAAGGAGCATGGCCAGGCTCGGCCGCGCCGGTTCCTCCAAGGGCTTGCCGCTGCGGTCACGTTCGTACTGGCTGGGCGCGGCAATCGCGGCAGCCCGGCCGAACACCGCGCGCGGCGCGGCCCTGCGCACCCGCGTGTCCCGCCGCTTGCGGCCCGGATCCATCATGGCACCGCCGAGCGCGGCGATCGTGGCGACGCGAGCCGCGACGGGCGCGCGCCGCCCGCCGTCGCGATCGGCCGGCGCCTCGAAAAGCAGGCCCTCGACGGCATAGCTCCCGTCGAAGGCTCCGCGGCCGTCGACCTTGCGCAGCGCATCGATCAACGCTTCCGGATAGTGCGTGGCGCGCACCGCCTCGCCGTCGGCGATATGATCGCGGCCGAGCTTCAGCCCGCGCCGTGCGAAGCGCGCGAGCTGCATCGAGATCATTGTCGCCGCGCCACCGGCGAGCATGAGAAGCAAAAAGGGCGGAATGATCAGCGGGATCACCATCTGCCGCCAATCCTCGATGCGCAGCGGATTGTGCGTCTGGAACATGATGGCGGTGCGCATCAGCGCGTGGTTGGCCGCCAGCATCTTGGTGTCGCCCAGCCGGATGTGGGCGGCCTCGTGCGCTAGCAAGGCGGAAAGCTCGTCGTCATCCAGCCGGTCGAGCAAGCCGCGGGTGACGGCGATCAGCCCGCGCGCGGGGCCTTCGCCGACGGTGAGGGCGTTCAACTCGTCCGCCTCGATCACGCCGAAGCGCGGCACCCGCACGCCTTGCGCCGTGCACTGCTCCTCGGCAATCGCAACGAAGCGCGGCTCCTCCGCCCGCTCGACGATCCTGATGCCCAGCCCGCGCGCGACGAACTTCGCGTGGTTCCGGTAGAGCCGCCAGAACAGCAGAGCGCTGAGCAGCGCCAGCGGCAGGGCGTAGCGGACCGCATAGCCGGCGGGATTGATGAACGGCGTGTTCTCGTAGTCGAACAGCAGAAGGAACACCGTCAGCGCGAAGGCGCCGAGCAGCTGGAAAACCAGGAGGTAGAGCGCGATCAGCCAGGCGGTGAACCTTTTGGCGCGTGCCGCATGCGTGATGTAGCCGTGCACGGCCATGGTTTCGCCCCCCGCGACTGCTGTTATAGGCTGATCTTGACCGGTTCGGAGAATTCCACGCGCCGTTCGCCGAGCGTGAACTTCTCGCGCACCGGCCCCTGCCGCCGCGCCAGGAGGTTGCCCGGGAATGCGCGGCGCATCGCGTTCAGCTCTTCCACCGACAGATTGTAGAATTTGCGCGCCGCGGTGATGCGGTCCTCGATACGGATCAGATCGTCGCGAAGCCGGCTATAATGCCCCGCGCTGGCGAGCTCCGGATATTGTTCGCTCACCGTGAACAGGTTCTGGAGGACGTTGGCGATCTGCGTCTCGGTCTGGATCGACGCGTCGCCGAGCGCTTCCAGGGCATCGACCCGCGCGGTCAGAACGTCGCGGATCACGTCATGCTCCCGCGTCGCAAAGGCGCGCACGACCTCCACCAAATTCCCCATTAAGGTGTGGCGCTCGACCAGCAGCGCGTCGACATCGGCGAAGGCGGCGTCGGCGCGCTCGTCGAGATGGCCGAGCGTGAAGTGCTGCTTGCGCACTTTCAGCACAAGCCAGAGCAAAACGGCGAGGACGAGCCAAAGCCACCAATGATCGAGCGCGAAGTTCGTCGCGCGCACCAGGCGCCCGGCAAGGTCCGTCTCCCTCGCGAAATCCTTAGTCACCATCGTTGCCCTCCCGCAGGTATTTCCACGGAAAGTAGCGAAACGGGATTAACTATCGGTAAGCGCGGAGAGGGGGGGAGGCGGCGTCACCAAAGGCTCCGCACCCGCGGCTCGGCGTGCGGCGTGTCGAGCTCGGTCATCGCCCACACCATTGCGTCCGCCCGGTCGGGGCTGCCTCCCGGGCCTTCGTAGCCGCCGCCATAGCTCAGCCCGGCAAGCTCGTCCTCCAGCTCGGGAAAGCAGCCCGCGAGCTTTGCCTTGCCCCGCTCGAACTGCGCCGCCACCGGCTCGGCCCGCGCCACCTTGCCGCGCGCCGCATGGACGAGCCGCACCGGCAGCGCCTCGCCCGCGCCGCGCAGCACGCTTTCCACCATGTCGCCGCCCTGGTTCTTTTCCGCCACCACCCGGTCCGCGCCCCAGCGCTCGGCTGCCCGGCAGACCGCCGCTGCCCAGCCTTCGGGCCGCAGCCCGCGCACTGTGCAATCGGCAAGCACGTAAAGCACCCCGTCCTCGCCGAGCGCGCACACCACGATCCCGCACGCGTCGCCTGTCGCGGAGGCCGGCGGATCCACCCCCACCACCACCCGCTTCCACGCCGGCAGGACTCCCCGCACCCGCGCCGCCTCCAGCATCGCTCGGGTCCACAGCGCATTCTCCGCATCGGCGAACAACACCCCGTCCAGCTCCTGCCGCCCGAGCCGCGTGCCGCCATAGGTTTCCACCGCCCACCTCACGAAAGCCTCGGGGGCGTGGCCGTTCTCGATCGTCCGGCCGCCCGTCTCGGCCGTCCCCTCCATTGCCTGCACCCGCCGCACCAGCTCCACGCCCCGCGGCGTTGTGGTCACGATCCCCCGCGGCCGCTCGCCGAGCCGAAGCCCCATCTGGAGATTGTCCCACGCCCTCGACCCGCTCTTACGCCCCGGCCGCCCGTCGCCGTCCCATTTCGCCAGCTCGTCGCACCAGGCAAAGTGATGCTCCGGTCCCCGCAATTTCTCCGCCGCCCCCGCCGAATAGACGAACGCCTCCGCCCCATTGCCAAAGCTGAGCACCCCCTGCGTCGGCACCCACTCATAGGCCTCCCCACACCGCGCCACCGAAAGCAGCCCGCTCCGCCCCTCCACCATCACCTTGACCACATCATCCCGCGTCCCCCCAACCAAAGCGATCCGCGCCCCCGGACACTCCCGCGCCCGCTGCGCCACCCATTGCGCCCCCGCCAGCGTCTTGCCGAAGCCCCGCCCGGCCATCAGCAGCCACGTCCGCCATTCCGGCGCCGGCTCCTTCTGCCCGCCATGCGCCTGCCACTCCCATTCCTCCAGCATCGCGCGCCGCACCTGGGGCTTCAGCGCACACAAAAATCGCGCCCACGCATCCTCCCCGTGCAGCAGCAGCGCCGCCGCCTCAAGATGCCCGATCCACCCGCTCACGCCTCCTTCTCCGCCTCGCCCGGGCCCGCAGACGCCGCCGGAAAAGCCTGCCCACAGCACGGGCAGGGCGCCCGCCGCGCCTCCGCCTCCGCCCGCATCCGCTTCGAAAACAAGGCCAGCCGCTTCGCCAGCGCCGCCTCCACCTCCGCATTGCTCGCCGCCCGAGGCGCCGCCCCGCCGCGCGGAGCCCCGCTTTTGCGCCGCCCTTCGTCGAACACGATCTTGGCGAGCAAGGCCGGATCGAACGCATCGAGGTCCGGCGCCTGCCAATCCCCGTCGATGTCGATCGGCCGCGCCCCCCGCCGCCCTTCCAGAAGCAGCGCCTTCGCCCGCGCCACCCCTTGCTCCTGCGCCCGGTCGAACGCTTCGGCGAATTGGGGGTCGTTCATCCGGTGCTTCCAAACCGTTTTCTCGCTCACGCCCGACTTGCCTGCCGACCAGCGCACGCTCCCCGAAGCCGCGAACCATTCCAGAAAGTCGGTCCGCCTTTTCCCCTGAAAGAAAGCGCGCTTGCCCACGGGCACAACCTGCGCCCCCCGGTTCTTCCCCGCCTGCACCCGCTCGCCCGGCCCCAGCTCGAATTCCTCGCCCGTCTCAAGACTCGTTCGTCCCGAGCGTAGTCGAGGGGCGCGCCCGCTGCCCCCTTCGCCCGTTCCGCTCCCCGTGCGCTGCGCCATCCACCTTGCTCCCCAGGGCAAGTTCCGCCGGCGCCACCCGCACACCTTCGCAAAGCCGGACGCCCGCACGTCCGCCCCTTGCGAAGAAAAGCAGCCGCACCGCCCCACCCACGAAGTTCGCCCTTTGGGAAACTGAAAGGCCCGCCGATCCGCGAACCCCAGAACGGCCTCAAACGAGCCGCTTCGGACGACCGCCCCGGCTCAAGCCAAGACAGCCCCTCTTGCGCACAATCCGGAAGGCGAAACACCCGGCAGCAGGGGAAAAGCCATGCCACAAACACGCGCAAATGTCAAGAACAAAGTGTGAACGATGCCGCTTGCGCACCGCGGCCGCCAACCGAGTCTGCGACCAGTTAACTTCGATCGGAGCCGATTATGACATCTGTGAAGTGTGGTGAGGCAGGTGACCCGCAAACTATGACGTGGCACCGGCGCGAAACCTTCGGAAAAAGGCAGATTTCCTGGGGTCAAGTGCAATAAAACAGTGGATAAATGATTTACCCCATTGGCGCTGCAATAGCAGGGCGCGATAATGCAGCTCCTGTAGCGCCTCGTGCGCTACAGGTGAGCACCGCAAGCAATCGACTTGTTTTGTGGGAGCGGAGAGGAAGGCGACTTCCTGAAAGAACGACGGCCCCCTCCACAAGGGCACATCGAGCATCGTCGGCCTCTCCGCTCGCGCTCATGCATAACCCTGTTGTTGTCAAACTGACAACCCGCAGGAGCCGCCAGAAGGGGCAAAAGCGTGAACTTTCGCGGCTCCTTGCGCCTTCGCGTGAACCAATCGGCCCTTTACCGTCCGGTTGGGTCCGACCGCTGATCCACCCGTCCTTGAACATACCCGTCGCAGACTTCCAGAATGCGCTCTCTCGAACCGAGGCGAGGATTGGCGCGACGGGCGTCACGGATCAGTTTTTCATTGTCGCCCAACGCGCGGAAGCGCTCCTTCCATAGGCCAATCTGCAGGTTCGTCGGTCCGTAAAGCTTTCGGCAAAGCTCCACGCGTGCAGCATTCTTCTCGACCAAAAGGGGAGCGCTTGCGCCTGCCTGGGCCGCCACAATCATCAATAGAAACATCCTACCCTCCACTGGTTGAGCTTTCTTGGTCCACAGCATTATCGATGCCGAGTGGTCCAATCGGAGGATAGTCTCGCGCTTTCCGGGAAGCTGTCGGGCTTACTGCTCGAACCGGTGTACCGTCCGCCGGCTACCCCCCACACAGCCGGCGCGGCATCCACCTTCTCTTCTTCGCGCCTTTTCTTACCCTTCGCGCCTTCGCGTGAACCAACCGGGCGGCTGAGCCGCTCAGGCGTCAGAGGCAGACGCAAACACCCCGGCAGGCTCGGCAAAGCGCACACCCGCAGCCTCCAAGGCCTTGCGGATCAAGTCGAGATTGCCGGCTCTCGGCGTCGTGCTTCCCTGCTCGAACCGCAGGATCGTCTTGCGATCAACGCCCGCTGCGGCCGCAAGCTGATCCACCGACCAGCCGAGCGCCGCCCGCGCCATTCGGCATTGCACCGGCAGTAGATCGTCAGCGGCGATGGCAACCCCCTTGACCCGCCGCGAGAGTGGTACTATAAGTACCACATAGTAGGAGAACCTCGGGCATGGCGTCCAAGAGGCATAACCTGTCGCGTCGGGCAGTGCTAGGCGCGGGCGTCGGCGCCTGCGCGATCGCCGCGTACCCTCCCGCCACCGGCGCAAGCGCGGCCCCCTCCCGCGCCCGCTGGACCCGCACCCTCGCCGCCTACCGCCGCGCCGAGGCGCGTGTCGCCGCCTTCAAGGCCCAGGAAGCGCTGCTGCCCCCGGAGCGACGGAAATGGCCGGCGGTGAAACCCCTCGAAGACCGCTTCGGCGACCTAGACTCCCGCCGCCTCACCGTCCTGCGCCGCCTGTTCCAGCTCACCGCGCCGGACATCGCGGCCCTGGCGCTGAAGCTGGAACTCGCCGTGGCCGATCAGGCTTGGGAGCTGGAGGGGTGTGAGGAGTGCCTTGTGGCGATGGCTGATGATGCGCGGCGGCTTAGCGGGCGAACTTCGGCTCAGGTTATCGCCGAAACGCCTCCTTAAGCTACCGAGGCGCGCCCTTTGGCAGAGTAGCTTCTACCGGGACGCACCGGTAACGCATGGGCGCCAGCATACCCTCGTGCATTCGCGCGATCAGCCGAATAGCGTAGTTTCTACACTCTGATTCAGTGTCAAACTGCTCCTCGACCAAGCGAGTCATCCCTAAGGACCAAGGGCCATCCCAATCTACGGCATCGTCGGGTGCGGCGTAGATCGTCAACACTAGCAACCACTTCATCTGAGTCCTCCTTAAGCAGTTTGGGCATGTGTCCCCGCCTTATGAGGCTTGCGCAAGCTGGGCACCAATATTAGCTTCATGGTACCGGCTGCTTCAGATTGTTGTGTGCGTTGATCCTGCGCATAGTTCGGGTACTAAGCCCATGATGGCCTGCCATCCTGATTAATGGGATGCGCGACGTGGTGAAGGTTGGAGCTGACGCAGCCGGCATGTCCCTCATAAATATCTTCACCTTACCGGAGCTTGCAAGGCTTCTGAAGGTCGCTCCTGGAACTCTCCAAGAGGTTGCCTTCAACACACCAGACATCATGCGCTACACCGTCGCGAGCATTCCGAAGCACAACGGCCAAACTCGCACCCTGCGCGTACCCTCGCACTCATTGATGCGCATACAGCGGCGGCTGCTACCTTTTCTCAATGAGCTGTTTCGGCCAAGCACGCGAGCTCACGGATACATCAAGGGAAGAGGGCTCCGCTCCAATGCCACTCCTCATATTGGCAAGCGGTACGTGCTCAATATCGATCTGGCTGATTTCTTTGAAACCATAAATTTCGGGCGGATCAGAGGGAGGCTGATGGCCGCCCCGTATAATTTGGCTGACGCGGTGGCAACTACGATCGCCAAGCTCTGCACATGCGATGAGACGCTGCCCATGGGAGCCGCTACTTCCCCGACGCTTTCTAACATTATATGCTCCGGCCTAGACTCGAGGCTGGCTTATCTCGCGAAAAGCCACGGCTGCTTCTACACCCGATATGCGGATGATCTCACCTTCAGTTCCGTGCGGAGGAGCTTTCCACGCGCACTTGCCGAATTGGAAATCGACAACGGTGTGGCTGCAACCATTCCGGGAAAGGAGTTAACGCTTATTGTTGAAGATGAAGGTCTTGAAATTAATCTTCGGAAGTCTCGCCTGTTAACATCTAATGATCGTCAAGAAGTCTGCGGCGTTGTGTGCAACCAGAGACTCAACGTCCTTCCTAAGTTGCGCAGGGAGGTGCGTGCTGCACTGCATGCATGGCGAAAGTTTGGCTTGGAAGAAGCCGAAAGAGAGTGGAACGAGAAGCACAACTACCGTAATGCACTTTCGTTCGAGAATTCACTTCGGGGTAAAATCCAGTTTATCCGTCATATCCGAGGGCAAGGCGACGCTGTTGTGGCTAAACTCGCCTATCAGTTTAATGAACTTCGTACGAACTCTCGCCCCATAGCCTATTCAGTTTCGGAGGACTGGAAATCCCAGCTTGCAAGAACGAGCTGCTGCATCCACAGCTACATGGATGATGGTGCAGATATGGTGCAAGGTTCCGGCTTCGTCGTCGATGGAGGCTACATTGTCACAAATCATCATGTGATCGCTAAGGCTGGAAAAAAATTTGATAAAATTGAACTTACTTTACCGGGAGCGATAAAGCTGCCCATAGCTGTTGAAGTCTTATCCGCGCTCCCAGAGAAAGACTTGGCTCTTCTGCGACCAACAGATGACCTATGGCAGCAGGCCTTGCCCCAACAAGGCTCTGTTATCAGCGAGGTTGACGCCCAGCGGGACGACGTAGTTTGGCTAAGTGGCTGGCCAAACTACAACGATGGGGATGATATACACCTCATCCAGGGGAGTGTAATCGGGTTCTCGTACCCAGAAGGGGTCAAGGTCTTTCGGATCAGCCAGAGCATAGTTTTCGGTAACAGTGGTGGAGCCGTCTTCAACGAACATGGTGAGGTCATCGGCATTGCGACACGAGGCTCTGATCTCGCTGGGGCGCCTCTGAACGTCCATAACGGGTGCGTTCCGGCTTCGTGGATTAAGGATTTGCTCCAGGGAGCGCTGCCGCTGACCAACGCTCAGTGATTTCGCCACTGCAGGCCCTTAGTCAGCTGATCGTGCGCACGTGCCTCGCCAAGAGCAACGGTTCCAACCCGCTTGCGAACCCACTGCCTGCCCTATATACGCGCCCCGTCCAGCGGGTGCCTCTTAGGCGCTCGCGGAGGCTCAGCTTTCGGGTAAGCGCGTGGGGCAGGTGCCGTTGGTGCCGTCCTGACGCGCTTTTATGCTTATCCGCTGATGCCCCTCCACGCGCTCCACCAGGGAACGCCCGCACGGACAGCCGCGAACGGCATGGGGTCGCCGCGGCAGTCGGGTGCACAAGACCAGGGGAGACAACCTCTGGCCGGCAAAACAGAACATTAGGAACGTAAAACATGGCTACTTCGGCAATGCCGACCCGCGACGATTTCGCGGCAATGCTCAACGAATCCCTTGGCGGCGAAAATGAAAGCTTCGAGGGCCGCGTCGTCACCGGAACGGTGACCGCGATCGAAAACGACCTCGCCGTCATCGACGTCGGTTTGAAATCCGAAGGCCGCGTGCCGCTTCGCGAATTCGCAGCGCCGGGCCAGAAGGCCGAACTCAACGTCGGCGACAAGGTCGAAGTCTATGTCGACCGCGTCGAAAACCACCAGGGCGAAGCGATGCTGTCGCGCGACCGCGCACGCCGCGAAGCCGCCTGGGACAAGCTTGAAACCGAATTCACCGCCGGCAACCGCGTCGATGGCGTGATCCTCGGGCGCGTCAAGGGCGGCTTCACCGTCGATCTCGGCGGCGCCGTCGCCTTCCTTCCGGGCTCGCAGGTGGACATCCGTCCGGTCCGCGACGTCACCCCGCTGATGGACCAGCCGATGCCGTTCCAGATCCTGAAGATGGATCGCCGCCGCGGCAACATCGTCGTGTCGCGCCGCGCCATTCTCAAAGAGACCCGCGCCGAGCAGCGCTCGGGCCTCATCCTGTCGCTGGCCGAGGGCCAGGTCGTCGACGGCGTGGTCAAGAACATCACCGATTACGGCGCCTTCGTCGATCTCGGCGGAATCGACGGGCTGCTCCACGTCACCGACATCTCCTACAAGCGCGTCAACCACCCGTCCGAGGTGATCAACATCGGCGACACGGTGAAGGTGCAGATCATCCG
>DATBNC010000027.1:0-8542 GCA_036554525.1 Allosphingosinicella sp. | reverse complement strand
AGCTTCATGGTCACCGGCTTGCCGCGCTTCAGCATGCGCTGAAGCTGTTCGGCGTCCGGGAGCGACAGCGCGCCGGCCGGGATGGGCGTGACGCCCGCCGCCCACATCTGGACGCCGGTGTGCGGGTTGCGGTGGTAATCGGTGCCGATCGAGCGGATTACGATCCCCGCCGCGCCCTTGCGGCTTGCAACCGACGGGCCAGTGCGGCGGGCGGCGCCGAAATAGCCGTACTGGGAGCCGTCCTGGGTCGCCGTCATGTTGTGGCTGACGAACACGATCTTGCCGCGCACCTGCTCGTCGCGCGCGGCTTCGAGATCGGCAAGGCTGTCGAAGCCGACGACCTGCGCCGTCAGCCCCTGCGGGCCGGTCGAGCCGCTATTGCCGAGCGCGGTAACCGCCAGCGGCTGCGGGAAGGGGGACACGATCTCCGCTTTCTCCTCGCCACGCACCCACACCGGCATGGTGTAGGTCTCGATGTGGACGTTGGCGAAGCCCAACGACTTGAGCTTCTTCACCGCCCATTCGCGCGCCCGCGCCTCGCTCTCTGTGCCCGCCAGGCGAGGCCCGATTTCGGTCGTCAGGCCCTCGACGATGTCGAGCGCGATCTCGTCACCCTTCAGCGCCGCGTCGCGAAGCGCTTCGGGCGAAGCGGCCCGCTGCGCAGGCGCGGCGGCGGGTATGGCGAAAGCAAGGAAGGGGAGGGCGGCGGCGAGGGCGAGCTTTTTCATGGAGGCGGCGTTAGGGGCCTTGCGCGGGTTTGCCAATCCCGCCGCGAGGCGATAGGGAAGCGCCGAATTCCCCAGCACCCAGACTCCGGAGAGAAGCGCCGCCATGGCAGCACCGTTCAGCTATGTGATGAAGAACTTGAGCAAGACCTTTCCGGGTCATCCCAAGCCCATCCTCAACAATATCAGCCTGCAATTCTATTCAGACGCGAAGATCGCGATCATCGGCCCGAACGGATCGGGCAAGTCGACGCTGATGAAGATCATGGCCGGCCGCGACAAGGAATTCGTCGGCGAAGCATGGCCGGGCGACGGCATCCGAGTCGGCTATCTGGAGCAGGAGCCGCAGCTCGATCCCACCAAGACGGTGAAGGAAAACGTCATGGACGGCGTTCGCCCGGTCGCCGACATGATGGACCGCTTCAACGAGATCTCGACTTTGATGGGCGATCCGCCCGCCGACGCCGATTTCGACGCGTTGATGACCGAAATGGGCGAGCTTCAGGAGAAGATCGACGCGGTTGACGGCTGGAGCCTCGACAACCAGCTTGAAATCGCGATGGATGCGCTTCGCTGCCCGCCGGGCGACGCAGCGATCGACAACCTCTCGGGCGGCGAGAAGCGCCGCGTTGCGCTCACCAAGCTGCTGCTGGAAAAGCCCGACATCCTGCTGCTCGACGAACCGACCAACCACCTGGATGCGGAAAGCGTCCAGTGGCTCGAAAAGCACCTTGTCGACTATCCCGGCAACGTCATCCTTGTCACCCACGATCGCTACTTCCTCGATAATGTCGTGAACTGGGTGCTGGAGCTCGATCGCGGCCGTTACTACATCTACGAGAGCAACTACTCCGGCTACCTCGAGAAAAAGGCGAAGCGCCTTGAGCAGGAGGAGCGCGAGGAGCAGGGCAAGCAGAAGGCGATTCAGGAGGAGCTGGACTGGATCCGCCGCTCCCCCAAGGCGCGCCAGACCAAGTCCAAGGCCCGTATCCGCGCCTTCGACGAGCTGGTCGAAGCGCAGGAGAACCGCACGCCCGGCAAGGCGCAAATCCTTATCCAGGTGCCCGAGCGTCTCGGCGGCAACGTCATTGAAGCCAATGGCCTGACCAAGGCCTATGGCGACAAATTGCTGTTCGACAACCTCAGCTTCTCGCTCCCGCCCGGCGGCATCGTCGGCGTGATCGGCCCGAACGGCGCCGGCAAGACCACCTTGTTCAAGCTGATCACCGGCGTCGAAGAGCCAGATGAAGGCTCGATCAAGATCGGCGAAACCGTGCATCTCGGCTATGTCGATCAGAGCCGGGACGCGCTTGATCCGAAAAAGAACGTTTGGGAGGAAGTCTCGAACGGCTCTGACATATTCCGCTTCGGCAAGCACGAAATCGCCAGCCGGGCCTATGTCGGCGCCTTCAACTTCCGCGGCTCCGACCAGCAAAAAAAGGTCGGCCAGCTCTCAGGCGGCGAGCGCAACCGCGTTCACATGGCCAAGATGCTCAAGGAGGGCGGCAACGTCCTGCTGCTCGACGAACCGACTAACGATCTCGACGTGGAGACCCTGCGCGCTCTGGAGGAAGCACTCGAAAACTTCGCCGGCTGCGCCGTGGTCATCAGCCACGACCGCTTCTTCCTCGACCGCCTGGCGACGCACATCCTCGCCTTCGAAGGGGACAGCCACGTCGAATGGTTCGAAGGCAATTTCGAAGCCTATGAAGAAGACAAGCGCCGGAGAATGGGCCCCGAGGCGGACCGCCCGCACCGGATGACGTACCGCAAGCTGACGCGGTAGAAGTTTGCGGTGACGTGGGGCGGGCGCCTATCGCACCCGCTTCACGTACACCCGCCCGTCTTCGCGCCGCATGGTTTGAAAATTTGGGATCGCGTCGATGAGTTCGGCAAGGTCGCGGTAGCCGTAGCTTCGGGCGTCGAAGGAGGAGCGGTTGCCGGCGCGTTGGCCGACTTCGGAGAGGCTGGCATAGCCGCGCTCGTCGCGCTTCGATGAGCGGAAGGCGGCGCCGAGCAGCTTGATGAGGTCGTCGTCGATGGTCTGCGGTTTGGGGGCAGGGGCGGCCGCGGCGGCTTCGGGGGCTTCCGTCTCCGCTTCCACATGGGCCTTAGCCAGCGCCGAGACGTCGATGAAGCGGCTGCAGGCCTGGCGGAAGCTTTCGGGCGTGCGCTGGGTGCCGAAGCCGTAAACGGGCAGCCCGTCCTGGCGGATGCGCATGGCGAGCGGCATGAAGTCGCTGTCGCTCGACATGATGCCGAAGCCGTGGACGTTGCCGCGGTAGAGCAGGTCCATGGCGTCGATGATCATCTTCATGTCGGTCGAACTCTTGCCCTTGGTGAGATCGAATTGCTGCTGCGGCTCGATCGCGTAGCGGTGGATCACTGCCGTCCAGCCTTTAAGCGCCGGCTTCTGCCAATTGCCGTAAGCGCGGCGGATGTTCACCGTGCCGAGTTCGGCAAGCACCGTCAGCACCGGATCGAGGCTGTCGGGCGAGGCGTTGTCCGCGTCGATCAGAAGCGCGATGTTGCGAAGCGAGGAGGAGGGTTCAACCATGCCCTCCTTCTGTCCCTTCGCGCCCCTCGTGGCAACCGGGGCCGCATCCGTCCTGCCTTCGCGCCCGTAGCTCCTGCCGAACACGCAGCAAAAGGAGCGAGAATATGGTCGCCTTGGCACGAAAGATCCTGCCCGACTGGCTGCTTATCATGGTCGCGGCAAAGCTGGTGACCAGCTACTTCCTCCTCACCTGACGGTGGATCGGAACTGCGCCAGCTTGGTTCTTGGTCCCGAAACAGACAGCTTTCGCGGAGCAGACGAACATGGCCACCGCCCACCTTTCCACCGTCCGCATGATCTTCGTGACGGGGCTCCAGAACGTCCACGCGGTGGAGCAGCAGGCGCTTGCCCTGATGGATCGGCAGCTCGACCGGCTCGCCCACTATCCGGAGATCGCCGAGCGGCTGCGCGCCCACCGGCTGGAGACGGAGGACCAGATCCGGCGGATCGACGACATCCTCCAGTCGCTGGGCGAGCGTTCGTCGGGTCTGAAGGACATGGCGTTGTCGTTCATGGGCAACATCGCGGCTTTGAGCCACCTGCCGGCGGCGGACGAGGTGCTGAAGAACCACCTGGTCAACGCTGCCTTCGAGAATTACGAAATCGCCAGCTACACGTCGCTGATCGCGCTTGGCGAAGCGGGCGGCTTTCCGACGGCGACGGCGCTTCTTGCCGAGACGCTGAAGGAGGAAGTGGCGATGGCGGCGTGGGTGCAGGACAGCCTGCCGGACCTCACCCGCAAATATGTCGAGCTTCGCTACGGCGGCCGAACCGCAAGCCACTGAGCCGGAAGGCTGGCGCGCCCGGCCAAAGTCCGGCAGAACGGGGCTGAGCCATGCCCGCTGTCCGAAACCATTATCAGATATTGAACGTCGCGCCCGATGCGGAAGCGGTGGTGATCGAGGCCGCTTATCGCGCGCTGATGAAGAAATACCATCCTGACCAGGCGACGGCGGGCCCCCCGGGCGGGCCCAGCGCGGCGGAGATCAACCGCGCCTTCGCCACCCTGCGTGACCCAGAGCGGCGCAGCGACTATGACCGGCGCGAATGGGTCCGCAGCCAGGAGATCATGCTCGCGCCGTACGCCCCGCCGCCGGCGCAGCGCGTGTCGCGCCTCTTCGGCTGGGGCGGGTGGATCACTGCAATGGTACTCGGCGGGCTGCTGACGATGATTGCCGGGCAAGCCAACGAGGCTGCCTTGGCGCGGGCCGATGCCCAGCGCGCCGCGGCGAGCGGGGAGCCCGTGTTAAGCAGCCAGCCGAACCTTCCGGACGAGCCGGTGGAGGTCCCGCCCGTTCCCGCCGCCGCCGCGCGCGACCTTCCCGCCGAGCTGCTGATCCCCGCACCACCCCCCCGAGCGCAAGCGGCGGCGCGCCGCAAGGTTTCGGCCGCCAAGGCGCAGCGGCCCCGACGCGAAGCGCCGCGTCCGCGCACTGCCGCCGAACGCGATTTCCTGGAGCGCCAGGGCTACATCTACTGATGCCCAATTGCGCTCAGCTCTTTCCGGCGGTGCAGGGCACTCGGCAGGGCTGACGAGGCGGCCCGCCTTGTTCGGTTGGCCGGCGATCCTTCACCGCTTTCTGCACCTGCGAGGCGACCGCCGCATTGCCGCGCCGATAGCCTTTGGCCTCCAAGCAATCGTAGGCGTTGAGCAACGCGGCCACCGGATCCATCCAATATTTGTGATTGGCCGAATCGCTACACGCTTCGATGTCGACCTGCTGCTCGGCAAGCGTCTTGGTCGGGTGCGAAACCCGCGCCGTGCAGCCGCCGAGGAGGAGCGCGGCGACGAGGACGGAAAAGGCGGAGCGGCGAAGCATGATGGCGTTGTCGCACCGCGCGTGCCGCTTTGGCAACAGGCACTGGGCAAGGGCAGGGGCTTTGCCTATCACTGCCGGCGCAAGGACAAAGAAGGGGGCTTCGAGTGGCGAACTGGAACGCGCGCAAGACGATTGTCAGCGACGAGGACATGGCGCCCGAGCACCGGCTGAAGCGAAGCCTCGGCTGGCCCCACCTCGTCGCCCTGGGCGTCGGCGCGATCGTCGGCGCGGGCATCCTCGCGCTGATCGGCGTCGGCGCGGCAAAGGCCGGCCCGTCCGTGCTCCTCTCCTTCGCGATCGCCGGCGTGATCTGTGCCGCCGCTGCGCTCGCTTACGCCGAAATGGCGACCATGATCCCCGCCTCGGGAAGCGCCTACACTTACACCTATGTCGTCATCGGGGAGCTGCTCGCCTGGATCATCGGCTGGAGCCTGATCCTTGAATACAGCCTCGTCGTCAGTGCGGTGGCGGTGAGCTGGTCCGAATTCGCGGTGCCGCTGCTCAACGATATCGTCAGCTTCCCCGCCGCTTTGTCGGCCGGTCCCCACGCGGGCGGCATCGTCAACCTGCCGGCCGTGTTCATCGTCGCTTTGGTTGCCGCTTTGCTGATCGCCGGCACCCGCGAGAGCGCGTCGCTCAACGCGGCGCTTGTAATCCTCAAGATCGTCGCCCTGATCGTCTTCGTCGCAGTGACCCTGCCTTACTTCAACGCCGACAATCTCCAGCCCTTCATGCCTTACGGCTTCGCAAAATCGGGTGCGCCGGGCCAGGAGGTCGGCGTTATGGCGGCCGCGGCGATCATCTTCTTCGCCTTCTACGGCTTCGACGCCATCGCCACCGCCGCGGAAGAAGCCAAGAATCCGGGCCGCGACCTCGCGATCGGCATCGTCGGATCGATGCTGATCTGCGTGGTGATCTACATCGCCGTCGCCGCTGCGGCGATCGGCGCCGTTTCCTACTCAGTGTTCGCAAACAGCGGCGAAGCGCTTGCCTTGATCCTGCGCGAGCTCGGCCATCCGTGGACGGCGCGCTTCGTTGCGGCGACGGCGGTAATCGCGCTTCCGACCGTAATCCTCGCCTTCTTCTACGGCCAGAGCCGGATCTTCTTCGTCATGGCCCGTGACAGGCTGCTGCCGCCGAGCCTCGCCCGCGTGTCCGGCCGCGGATCGCCGGTTCGGATCACGATCTTTACGGCGCTCGTGGTCGGCACGCTGGCGGGCCTGATCCCGCTCGATGAGCTTGCCGCGCTTGCCAATGCGGGTACGCTCGTGGCGTTCATCGCGGTGTGCGCCTGCATGCTGATCATGCGCCGCCGGGCACCCGACGCGCCGCGCAAGTTCCGGACGCCGCTCGGCTGGCCGGTGGGCATCTTTGGGATCCTCGGCTGCGCCTACCTGTTCTACAACCTGCCGACGACGACGCAGATTTACTTCCTGTGGGCCCACATCGTCGGGCTGGCGATCTACCTCGCTTACGGATCGCGGCGGAGCGTAGCCGGCCGCGCCTAGGCCGGAGCGAAGGCGCCGCTCTCCTCGTCGAGGAGGTGGAGCTTGCCGTCGGAGATCGCGAAAAAGGCGCCGCGCAGGGTCAGCCGCCCGTCGGCCTCGCGCTCCCGCACCCAGGGAAAGGTACGCAGGTTGGCGAGCGAGACGCGTACGCCCTCCAGCTCCATCGCGCGAAAGGCGGAACGATCATACTCTTCGCTGCCGACCTCGGCCCGCACCCGATCCCGGGCATCGCGGAGCAGCTCGATCCAGTCGGCGATGAAGTGGCCTTCGCCATGCTCCGCCTCGTCGAACTGGCCGGTCAGCGCCGCCGCGCAGCCGCCGCAAAAGCCGTGGCCCATGACGATCACTTCCTCGACCTGAAGCTGCGTCACCGCGAACTCCAAAGCGGCCGACACGCCGTGGCGCCCCGCCGTGGTCTCGAAAGGCGGCACAAGCGCCGCGACGTTGCGCACGACGAACATCTCGCCGGGATTGGCGTCGAAGATTTGCGCAGGGTCCACGCGGCTGTCGGAGCAGGCGATCACCATCACCTTCGGGCTCTGCCCCTCGGCTAGCTGAGACCAGCGGTCGCGCTCGCGGCTCCAGGCGCTGTCGCGGAACCGGTGGTAGCCTTCGATTAGGGCGTTGAAATCGGCCATGTGAATCCTCCCGAGGCGGGCTGCTAGCGGCAAGAGGGAAGGGGTGGCAAGTGGGCCATGCAATCGCTATCTCGCGGCCATGAGCGAAATCGCCCCGATCACCCCCGCCGCAAGTCTCCCCAAGCAGCGCAAGCCGGACTGGATCCGGGTCAAGGCGCCGACCAGCGTCGGCTTCTCCGAAACCAAGAAGCTGATGCGCAGCCTGAACCTCAACACGGTGTGCGAGGAAGCGGCTTGCCCGAATATCGGCGAGTGCTGGACCAAGAAGCACGCCACGGTGATGATCCTTGGCGACACCTGCACCCGCGCCTGCGCATTCTGCAACGTCAAGACCGGCATGCCTCGGATGGTCGACCCGCTCGAGCCGGAGCACCTTGCCACCGCAGCGGCCGAGCTCGGCCTCGAGCATATCGTCATTACGTCGGTCGATCGCGACGATCTGCCCGACGGCGGCGCGAGCCAGTTCGTGAAGGTGATCGAGGCGCTTCGCCGGAACACACCGAGCACCACCATCGAGATTCTGACGCCCGATTTCCGCAACAAGCCGGAAAGCGCGGTGGCGGCGATCGTCGCGGCGCGGCCCGACGTCTACAACCACAATCTGGAAACGGTGCCCCGGCTTTACCCGACGATCCGCCCAGGCGCGCGCTACTACGCCTCACTTCGCCTGCTGGAGAGCGTGAAGCGGCAGGACCCGACCATTTTCACCAAGTCCGGTGTGATGACCGGCCTCGGGGAGCAGCGCTTGGAGGTGCACCAGGTGATGGACGACATGCGCTCGGCCGACGTCGATTTCCTCACCATGGGCCAATATCTCCAGCCCACGCCACGCCACGCCAAGGTGCTGGAGTTCGTCACCCCGCAGGCGTTCAAGTCCTATGCCGCGATCGCGCGTGCCAAGGGCTTCCTGCTGGTCGCCGCCTCGCCGCTGACCCGCTCCAGCTACCACGCCGGCGACGATTTCGAACGGATGCGCGTCGCCCGCGAAGCCAGGCTCGGCCGGACGCGCGCGGGCGCCTGACATGCCCCGGCATAGCGAGACGCGGCATTTGCCTTACAGCCCGGACCAGCTGTTCGACCTGGTCGCCGACGTTCGCCGCTATCCGGAATTCCTGCCCTGGGTGGTGGCGGTCCGGGTGCGCTCGGACGGGCCCGGGGAAATGATCGCCGACCTCGCCGTCGGCTTCCGCGCGATCAAGGAGACCTTCACCAGCAAGGTCATCAAGCAGCGGCCGGGCCGGATCGAGATCGACTATATCGAAGGGCCGCTGAAGCACCTCCACAACAGCTGGAA
>DATBNC010000025.1:0-22188 GCA_036554525.1 Allosphingosinicella sp. | reverse complement strand
CGTCAATGAGCTGCTGCGCGGTGAAGTCCGTATTCGCGGCAACTGCAACCCTGGCCATCGGACCAGCGCCGTCCGCATCATAATAAAGGATGCCCGCGTTTGCCGCCGGCAAGGTGGTGATCCGCACCCCGCCGAAGCTGTGGGCCGGGGTGTCGCTGGCATCCGTCATCCCCGTCGAGAAATCCGCGCCGGTAAAGGTGTAGACGGCGTCGCTCGCCACCTCGCCGCTGCGGTTCGCACCTTCCGGCGCGTCGTTGAGCGAGGTTATGTTGATCGTCAGCGTGTTGGGCGTGAGGTCGGCATTCTGGCCTGCGCCGGTGGTGCCGCCATTGTCGACAACCGTGAAGTTGATCGACGCCGCGCCCGTGCCATTGGCGTTCGCCGTCGGCACGAAGGTGAGCTTGCCCGCATTAAGGTCGGCAACCGAATAGGTGGTCGTTGGGAAGGTGGTGACCGCGACCGCCGCGTTGCCGGTCCCGACGCCGTCTGCGTCGTAGTACAGCGTGCCGCCGGTCGGCGCGACGCCGAAGCGGACGCCTTGGAGCGCATCGCCGTCGACGTCGGTGAAGCCGAGATGCGCCGCCGTCAGGGTAAGAGCCGCGTCTTCGTTGATGGTGGCCGTCGAATTCGCGCCAGCCGGAGAGTCGTTCTGCGCGGTAACGGTGAGGGAGAAGGTGACATTGCCGCCAATATTGCCGTCATGGGCGATGATCTGCACGGTGCGGGTGGTCTGCGTCGGCTCTTCCGACGAGTTGTCGTAGGTGACCGCGCGAGCCGCCGCCTGGAACTGGGCAAGCGTTGCGGCACCGCCTGGCGAGGTCAGGGTGAGGACGCCGGTAGTCGCATTATAGCTGCCGACGATGTCGCCGAACACTGCCGTGTCGGTGTTCGCGAAAGCGAGCACATCCTCGGCCGCGACGAAGTTGGCGGTGATGGCAACCGTCACGTACGAGAAGGTGGTGTCGTCCGGATCGGTGAAGACCACCGAATTGTTGACGACGATGTGATCGGCGGCGCCGTTCACCCCTTCAACGAAATTGCGGGGATTGAGCACGCCCGTGCCGCCCACCGAAGGCGTGTCGTTGCTTGCGATGACGTTGACGGTGCTGGTGACGTTCAGCGTGTCGGCGCCGGCATTCGCGACGCCGTCGCCGTCAACCAGGCTCCAGTTGATCGTCCGCGTGCCGGCGGTCGGATTGTCGCCGCCGGTGTTGCTGTAGCCGATCGCGCGGATCAGGCTTTGCACGGCAACCGGCGTGGCATCGGCATCGAAGGTGATGACGAGCGGAGCGCCGCTGGTGCCGCCGGTGAAGGTGCCGATCTGAACGCCGTTGTAGAGCACGGTGTTGGTGCTCGTGGAAATGCCGCTTCCGGCGCGAATCTCGAGCACGTCCTGCGCGGCGACGAGGCCGGTGCCGATCGACACGGTAAGCGTGCCGGTATCGAAGTTGGCGCTGTCGACGTCCGAAATGGTCGCGTTGGTGCTTTCGTCAAGCAAGCTCGGCGAGCTGTGCTCGGTCCAAGTCGCTACATTGCCTTGGAGGTTGGTGCTGGTCGACGCGTCGTTGACGGCGGTGACCGCCTGGCTGAGCACCACGGGCGTTGCCGTGTAGATGGCCGAGTTGCCGATGGTCGGCGGCGCCGGGTTGAGATCCACCGTTGCGTTGTTGGCGACGGCGCTGGCCGAGCTTTCGATCAGGTAGGCGGTCAGCGTCGGCGCCGCACCGTTGAAGTTGAGGACCGGGTTGAAGCGGATCAGCGTCCCGGCGGCGAAGGTCTTGGCGGCATCGGTCGTGACCGCGCCGACATCCTGCCAGGCGGTGCCGTTATACCATTGCCACTGGCCGGTGGTTGCCGACGAACCGTTCGCGGTGACCGCGATGCCGGCAAGCGTATCGCCGGTATATCCCGTCGGGTTGCTGATACCGTTCTCGGTTCTGTCCAACGCATCGGCGAAGCTGGCGCCGAACAAAGCCGTTACCGTTTGGCCCGCGCCCGGCGTGTCTTCCAAAATGGTGGTCGCGTCCTGCGTCGTGTCGATCACCGTCGGCGCATCATTGACGTCGGCGACGTTGAGTATCTTGTTGTCGCGATCCTCTTCGGTGGTGCCGGTGCCGGTGGTGCCCGGATCGTTGCCGTTATTGCCCTGGTCGTTGGTCACCACCGAGAGGCGGTCGGCGCCGTTGAAGTTGGCGTCGGGCGTGTAGACCAAACCGTTGGGCAAGCTGCCCTGCGCGGCGGCGGTGGTTGCCGCCAGCGTGGCGTTGATGGCGTTCTGGGTGCCGGTGACCGTGATGAGGGCCGTGCCATTGCCGCTTACCTGCAACGGGGTGAGGCCGCCGGTCACATCGGTCCGGATGGTGAGCGTGCCGAAGACAACGCTGAGGGTTACGGTGAACGTTTCGGTGGTCGCATCGGCGTCGGCATCGCCGATCGAGATGCCGGTGATCGCGTTAACCGGAGCGATAACGCTTGGGCTCGCCTGGCCCACAGTGCCGGTCGTGTCCTCGGTGAAGTTCATCGCCGCGCCGACCGTGTTCACCGGCGCATCGTTGATGCCGGTGACGGAAACGATGGCGTTGATCTCGTCGGAGTAAAGCAGGCCGTCGAACACGGAGGCCGACACGGTACGGGTTGTCGCATTTCCGTCCTGGGTAACATTGTCGCCGCTGGTCGAGAATTGGACGAGCTCGAGCACAGCCTTGTACTCGGCGACCGTCGCGGCGCCGCTCAGCGTCATCGTGCCGGTTACGCTGTTGTAGTTGAAGGTGATACCCGAGGCGGTGGTGCCGCTGGTAAGGCCGTTGATGCGCAGATAGTCCATCGTGCCGGTGTGGCCGGTGGCGGTGGAAGCAGCCTCGTAGGTAAAGCCGCTCGAAATGCGCACAATAGCGCCGGCCAGCTCGTCGCCGGTGTTCGGCGTGTCGATGTCGCTGGCGGTGAGGCCACTGAACAGAGTCACCCGGGTGGTCTCGCCCGAATTGGGAGCGCTCGACGCCTCGGTAACGGCGAGGCCGGCAATGCCGGAGCCGGTGAGCGTCGGAGCACTCTCAAGCGTCAGATCGCGCGGCGCTATGGAGTTGACGTTGCCGACATTGGCGAAAAGCGTGGGCGACGTATTCGCCGCACTATTCAGCAAACCGGCATAGACCGTGCTGATGCCGCCGTTCGCCGCACCCGTTTCGAGGCTGGAGACGAAATACTGGCCCGTCTCCTCATCGATGTGGATGTGCATGTAGTTGCGCGCGCTGGCATCCGTATCGGAGTGAATGGTCGTAACGGTGAGGGTGCCGGTGGCGACGTTCAGCGTTGCCTTATAGATGCCGCCCTTGGCGTTCGGCACGCCGACGGGGATCGCGGTGAACCAGATTTCGCCGGTCGTTGTGTTGATGTCGACGTCGGTGATCCGGCCGAGCGAGTCTTCGAATTCGTCTGCCTGCGGCGTGGTGGTTGCGACGCTGTTGTTTTCCGAATAGCCGGCGCTGAAGCTCAGTTGAGTAACAACATTGCCGGTGGCGTTGGTGTCGGCCGGCGTGACGTTGGCCACCATGTGGATCGAGTTCTGGCGCACGGTTGTTACAAGAGCGTAATAGAACCCTGGGCGGTCGGGATCAGGCTGCGCCCCGGGATAATTAGACGGCACGTCCTGAAAGTCGCTGAACGTCTCGGTCGAGACAATGAAGACCCGGCTGTTGGCGGTGTCGAGCGCGATCTCGTTCGCCCAGTTCTTGCTGCCGGTGTCGGTGTCGGTGCCGAGGTTGGCGAGCGTTACCGCTGTCTGATTGGAGGCATTGTAGCTGACGCGGAGCAACGTGTTGTCGGCCGTGAAGTAAATATGGCCGTTCACCTTGTCGATCTGCATCCCGGTGATTCCGTCACCGTCCGAAACGCCGGGCACCTGATCCTGCCACAGGATCGTCATGGTCGGCGCGACGCCCGGATTGGCGAGCAGGTCGGAAATGTTGCCCTGAAGGATGCGGTCGTAGGAGCCGCTTGAATCGACGATAAAGAATTTGCCCTGCACCGTGTCGAACAGGATATGGGTCGGCGACCAGAAACGCTGGGTGTTGGTTGTGGCGTTGCCGTCGTTGCCCAGGTTCTGGAAATAATGCTGCTGGTCGTAGCCGAGGCCGCCATTCTGGGTCGAATCCTGGTTAACCGAGATCAGCGCGTGGCCGCCGCTGATGCCCGCCATCCAAAGCTGGTGATTCGGCGCAACGAAGAGGTTGGTGCCCTCGACCTGATCGGTCTGCGGGCTGTTGTCGTTGGTGTTCCAGTTCGTCGGATCGACAATGTTCTGGAGGAGGACGGGCGTGTTGATGTTCCACGTCCGCTCGCCGAAGCTGACATTGTCCTGCGCAAGTGTAACCGCGTTCAGGCCGACGGTGAGGCCGGTATTGACCAGGCTGCCGTCAAAGGTGGTGTTGCCGTCGCCGACCTCGATCGCGAACAGGAAGGTTGTGGGCGTGTCCGCATTCGCGCCCTGATAGGCGTAGATTGTCTCCCCGGACGCGGCGTTCTCCGGCGCGCTGAGGCTGATGCCGGCGGCGGCGAGTTCGGCTGTCGTGATCGTAATCACCGTGCCTGCAACGTAGTTCGACCCCGCGGTCCAAGCGTAGGTGTTCTCGCCCGTCTGAGCGCCCGCGCTTCCGCTGGCGGCGGCGAATGCGCTGCCGTTCCAGCTGCGATCCGTGAAGTAGATCACGGTTCCGGCTTCAACAGGCGCGAGCAGCACGAAGCTGAGCGAGTCGCGGTTCATGTTCTGAACGCCATTGACGAACGGATCGTCATTGTCCTCGGCGTCGACCTGAATGATCGCGACCTGCCCACGGCTCAGTGACGTAGCTACCATCTTGTATCCCCCCGAGACCCGGCCGCCGGCCGCCGCGCACCCCGTTGCGCGCGAGTACTATAGGTCCCCTCGCCCGGGTTCATGGCATATAATTCAACCGCATGCTACCCCGTATGGAGAAGGACGCAAGTTATTCTCCGGACATTTCCATTGCGAAACAATAACCTAGAGACTCTCCCCTTTCGCGAAAGTGGGAACTGGTTCGGACGAACTCCAGTAAGAGGCCAAAGAAAAAGCAGTAGTGCGGGTTTGACATGCTTGCCGGCTTGCGCTCAGATGCGGTCAGTACGGGGGAATCAGAACCGATGGTTATGCGCAATGTGACGCATCCGATCCGAAAAGCGGGCGTGTTCGCCCCTTTTCGGCGGCTTCCTTCGTCTTTCTTCTTTCAAAGGCGGCTACCCGATAGCGGGCGCCCGGCTTCATTGTTAAAACGGGAGTAGCGCGATGGGACAGCCCTTTATCGGCGAAATCAGGATGTTCGCCGGCAACTTCGCACCGGCCGGCTGGGCGTTCTGCAACGGCGCCTCGATCCCCATTTCGGAGAACGACGCGCTCTACACCCTGCTTGGCACCACCTATGGCGGCGACGGGCAGGAAAGTTTCAACCTGCCCAACCTGAAGGGCCGCATCCCGATGCACATGGGCACAGGCCCGGACGGCATCTCCTATCCACAGGGCCAGGCGGCCGGGACGGAAAGCGAAACGCTGAGCGTTCAGCAGATTCCGTCGCACAATCATCCCATGCTGGCGAGTACGTCGGGCTCGGCCGCCGCGCCCACCAACGCGCTGCTGACGGTGCCAACCAGCAGCCAGCAGGGCGTGCAGATCTATAACAACGCGGTTGCGCCCGCCACGCAGCTGCATCCGCAAACGATCGGCGCGAGCGGCGGCAGCCAGCCGCACGAGAATACGCAGCCCTTTTTGTGCGTGAACTTCATTATCTCGCTTTACGGTGTTTTCCCACTGCAAAACTGAGCGGGATCGAAAGCGGCGCACTATTAGAATTATATTACGGAGACCTTCATGGCCGATCCATTCGTTGCAGAAATCCGTATCTTCGGGTTCAACTTCGCGCCCACGGGCTGGGCTTTCTGCAACGGGCAGATCATGCCGATTTCGCAGAATACCGCCCTCTTCTCATTGCTGGGTGTCACCTATGGCGGCGATGGCAAATCGACCTTCGCCCTGCCGAACATGGCAGGCAACGTGCCCATGCAGCCAGGCCAGGGGTCGGGCCTTTCGCCCCGCAACCTGGGCGAGATGTCCGGCAGCGAAACGGTCACGTTGCTGCAGTCGGAAATGCCGGCGCACAACCACTTCGCCCAGGCGACGACCACGACGGCTAACACGGACCAGCCGGCCGGCGCCTCGATTGCCCGCGGCCAGTTCAGTTTCCAGGGGAATAGCGGCGCGGCACCGCTGTTCTTCACCGGGGCACCCGACACGGTGATGGCTCCGCAGGCGATCGGCGTGGCCGGAGGCTCTCTGCCGCACAACAACATGCAGCCTTACCTGACGCTCAACTTCTGCATCGCGTTGCAGGGCGTCTTCCCGCCGCGTCAGTGATCGCGGCTTTCTCCTCACTCGGCGGCCGAGGCCGGCACCAGGTTCAAAGGAACAGATGAAATGTCAGAACCTTTTCTCGGCGAAATCCGCCTGTTCGCGATCAACTTCCCGCCCAGGGGCTGGGCGTTCTGCAACGGGCAGCAGATGCAGATTAATCAGAACCAAGCGCTTTTTTCATTGCTCGGCACGGCCTATGGCGGCAACGGCCAGACGACCTTTTTCCTGCCAAACCTTCGCGGGCGGGTGCCGATCCACACCAGCCAGAATCACACGATCGGCGAGGCGGCAGGCTCCAGCTCCGTAACCATCACCCAGCAGCAGCTGCCCCAGCACGTTCACTTCATGTCGGGCAAGGCCGCCCAGGCCGCAGTGGTCGGCGGAGCGGTCCCTGCCAACACCAAGTCGCTCGCCCAGGCGATCGCGTCGACCGGCACCCCGGCGACGCCCGTGAACATCTATTCAACAGCCGGCCCGCAAACGGCGCTCAACGCCGCCTCCGTGACCAACACCGGCGGCAGCCAGGCGCATAACAATATGATGCCCTATCTTGTGCTGAACTTCTGCATCGCGCTTCAGGGCATCTTTCCTTCGCGCAATTAATCGCGACGCCTCTTCCAGGGCAGATAGCAATGGCGGCGGCGGGGCACGGGCCTCCCCGCCGCTTTCCTTTTGCGCCGCGGCTGGCCACAGGCGAGGCATGATTGCCGTTTACCGCTGCCGCGTGGTCGCCCGTTTCCCGCACGACGTGAGCGCCTTCACCCAGGGGCTGCTGTGGTGGGGCGGCCGGCTGTTCGAAAGCACCGGCCTGGTCGGCGCCTCCACCTTGCGCGAAGTGCGGCTGGAGGACGGGGCAGTGCTTCGCTCCGTGCCCTTCCCGCAAGGCACTTTCGGCGAAGGCATTGCGCTGTGGGGCGACGAGATCGTCGGCGTCACCTGGCAGGACGGCATCGTCTGTCGCTGGGACCGGGAAACGCTGACCTTGCGCGAAACGGCGGAGCGCGACGGCGAAGGCTGGGGCCTGGCAAGCGACGGCACGTCGCTGATCCTGAGCGACGGCAGCGCGACCGTTCGCTTCCTCGACCCCGAGTCGCTGGCCGAGCGGCGCGCCTTGCCCGTCGCCGCGGGCGACAAGCCGCTGCCGCTGCTCAACGCGCTCGCCTGGGTGAAAGGCGAGATCCTCGCCAACGTCTGGGGCCAGCCGGTGATCGCCCGGATCGATCCGGCAAGCGGGCGCACACGCGGGCTGATCGACCTGACGCCGCTGGTTGGCGAATCGGCTGGAGACGACCCGGAGAAGGTGGCGAACGGAATTGCGTGGGACGAGGACGGCGACCGCTTGTTCGTCACCGGCAAGAACTGGCCCTGGCTCTACGAGATCGTCGTCGATCCCGCGCCGGCCGGCTGGGCGAGGCTTTCCGCCGCCTGATCGCGAAGCGCGGCGGAAACGGCGGGGTCGCTTCGCACCCGCTCCAGCGCCACCCTCATCAGGGCCGCGCGGCCCGGCTCGAGCCGGTGCCCGCGGGTAAGCGGCGCAAGCAGCCGCGCCGCCGCCTGGCCGTTGAGCCGGTCGGTCGCCCGCGCCACGTCGGCCACGAAGAGGTAGCCTCGGCCGGAGGCGTGGTGGAAGCCGCGCGGGTTGGTGGTGAAGGCGCCGACCAGCGCCCAAAGCCGGGTCGGATGCGCGACGGTAAAGTCCGGATGGGCGAGCAGCTTGGGCACCGCGGTCACCGTGTCCGCGCGGGCGGAGAACGCCTGAACGGTAAACCACCGGTCGAGCAGCGCCGGTTCGCTCCGGTAGCGGAGGTGATAGGCGGCGAGGGCCGTGACACGCTCCGGAGCGTCGCTGTCGGCGAGCGCACGCAGGGCGCTGTCGCGGTCGGTCATCGTTCCCGCCGTTTCGAACTGCCGCAGCGCCAGCGCCGGCGCATCGGCGGCGCCGGAGGCCATCAGGTAATCGAGAGCGACGCCACGAAGCCGGCGTGCCGCCTTTCCATCCTCCCGGTCCGCCTGCGCCGCCCGCCATTGCGGCTCCAAAGCACGTCCGATCGCCTGCCGCAGCCTTTCCCGCTCCGCGAACAAGGCTTCCGGATCGGCCTGATCCGTGGCCGCTACGATCGCCCGGAGGGACGGCAGCGAGACGGCTTCCGCCTTGAAGCCTTTTGAGAGCGGCGGCTCGGCAAGTGTCGCGGCCACCGCCTCGATCACCACCCGCGCAAGATTGGCGTCCTGCACCGAGCGGAGCATCAGCGCCTGCAGCGCGTCCCAGCGGGCGACCGGATCGTCGTCGACGGCCGCAAGGCGGGCGAGCGTTTCCGGCGCTTGCTCGATTTCCAGGACCACCGGCGCGCTGAAGCCCCGGTTGATCGACAGCAAAGGCGCCTTGTCAACGCCATCGAACACGAACTGCGCCTCGCCTCCGTTCAGCAGCAGCAAACGCCCGGCGAGCTTGTTGCCGTCTTCGGCGAACAACGCGGTGACGAGCGGGATCGGCAAAGCGGTGTCGTGCTGGCTCAGCGCCAGCCGCGCCTGCTTCGCCTCCGCGTCCCAGTGGAGCGCCGCCGAAACGCGCGGCGTGCGCGCTTCGCCGAACCAGGCGAGAAAGGCGGAAAGGTCCTGCCCGCTCCCTTCCTCCAGCGCGGCAACGAAATCCTCGCAGCGCGCCGCCTGCCCGTCATGGCGCGCGAAATACAGGTCGCAGCCGGCGCGGAAGGCAGTCTCGCCGACCACGGTGCGCAGCATGCGGAAGATTTCGGCACCCTTGGCATAGACGGCCGCGCTGAGCAGCTCCGCGGGATCGGCGTAGCATTCGGGCCGCGGGGGGCCTTCTGACTGCCCGGCGCGAACGGCGCGCACGTCCTCGATCCGCTTCACCGCCGCATCGCCCCGGCTTTCGCAGAACAATTGGTCGCGAAGAACGGTGAAGCCTTCCTTCAGCGCCATCTCGAACCAGTCGCGAAGCGTCACGCGGTTGCCCGACCAATTGTGCAGATATTCGTGCGCCACGACCGCCGCGACCGCGTCCTGCTCCGCGTCGGTGCTCGTCGTCGGATCGGCCAGGATCATTTGGCTGTTGAACAGGACGAGGCCCTTATTCTCCATCGCCCCAAAGGTGAAATCCGGCAGCGCCACCATGTGGTACGCATCCAGCTCATACTCCCGCCCGAACGCGCCCTCATCCCAAGCCATCGCCTCCTTGAGCGCCGCCATAGCCAGGCCGGTGCGCGGAAGGTCCGCAGGATCGGGAGTCCACAGCGCGAGATCGACCGAGCTGCCGGAGCGGGCAACGAACCGGTCCCGCGCCGCCGCGAGGTGCCCGGCGACGAGGGCGAAAAGGTAGGCAGGCTTCGGGTGCGGGTCGTCCCAGGACAGCCAGTGCCGCCCCCCCTCCAGTTCTCCCTGGCCGGTGCGGTTGCCGTTGCACAGCAGCACCGGATAGGCCGCGCGGTCGGCCTCGACGCGCACGCGGAAGCGGGAGAGGACGTCCGGCCGGTCCGGGAAGAATGCAATGCGCCGGAAGCCGTCCGGTTCGCACTGGCTGCGCAGCACGCCGCCGCTTTCCCAAAGCCCCTTGCCCGCCGCGGCGTCGAGCGTCAGGTCGGCCACGATCTCCACCACCGCGCTTTCGGCGCCGACGCGAACGGTAAGGCCTGCTTTGTCGAGCTTGTGCGAGGCCGGCTTGCCGTCGACGAGCAGCGAAACGAGCTTAAGCCCCACCCCGTCCAGCCGCAGCGGCGCGGCGTGGGCGCCGTTGCGCACCAGTTGAAGGCGGCTTCGCACCCGCACCCGCTCGGCCGAGATGTCGAAGGCGAGCTCCACCTCCGGCACCAGCCAGTTCGGCGGCCGGTAATCGGCGCGGCGCACGGCCGGGGGCCGCGCCTGCTGCTGCCGATGCGCCATATCAGAGGCTATTCGCGCAGCGCCGTGTTCTTGAGCTTGCTGAGCGGGCTCAGAATATATTCCAGCACCGTGCGCTTGTCGCCGAGCAGGCTCACGTCGGCGACCATGCCGGTGCCGATTTCCAGCGGCTTGCCGTCGCGGCCTTTGAGCGCGTTCGACTTGGTGCGCACCTGCACCGTGTAGAAGCTTTCGCCCGTCCGCTCGTTCACCACCGCGTCGGGCGAGATCGCCACCACCGTGCCTTCAAGGCCGCCATAGACCGACGAGTCGTAGGCGCTGACGTTTACCTTGGCGCGCTGGTTCATGCGCACGACGCCGATGTCCTGCGGGCGGATCAACGTTTCGACCAGCAACGACTCCTCGGACGGCACGATCTCGACCAACGGCGCGCCCGGCGACACGGCGGAGCCGACGGTGGTGATCAGCACGCGGTTCACGCGTCCGGCGAGCGGCGCCTTCACCGTCGTCCGCGCCGCGCGTTCGGCGAGCGCCGGAAGCGCGCTCCGGCGGGCGGAAAGCTCGGCCTGCGCAGTGGCGAGTTCGTTGGCAGCAAGCGCGCGCCAGTCCTGACGCTGCTGGTTGAGCGCGGCCGTGGCTTCGGAGATCGACGCCTGCGCGCGGCTGATCGACGCGGAGGCGGCGGCCGCTTCGCTAGCGGAGACGGCAAGCGCGCTTTCGGCGCTGGCGAGCGACAGCCGCGGCTCGATGCCCTTTTCCACCAATGGGCGGATGACGCGCAGTTCGTTGGCGCGGGCGTCGCGGGCGGAGACCCGTGCCTGGTAGGCGGCCTGGGCTTCCTGCACCGCGCGCTGCGCCTGAAGGATTCTAGCCTGGCCGGCATTCACCACGCTTGCGAGTTCGGCGACCCGCGAGGCGTGGAGGGAACGTTCGATCTGGATCTGGTTGGCGATTGCCGGATTGGCCGCGGCCGGATAGACTGGCTCCCGCCCGCTCACTTCCGCCTGAAGGCGCGCGATCTTGACCGCAAGCGCGCCGATCGACGCTTCGCCACTGCCGAGCTCTGATCCGGTGGCGGTGCGGTCGAGGCGGACAAGCTCCTGCCCCGCCGCGACGACCTGGCCGGTGCGGACGTAGATCGCCTCCACCACGCCGCCTTCGAGGTTGGACACGGTCTGGAGCTGCGAGCTCGCAACGATCCGGCCCATGCCGCGCACCGTGCGGTCGAGTTCGGTCAGCGCCGCCCAGACGATGAAGGAGACGAACGAGGCAAGGATCACCCAAAGCAGGACGTTGGACGCCGTGCGCGGTTTGATGCGGTCGGCAAAGTCTTCGATGTGGCTGGTTTCGCTCATCTTATGCCGCCTTCGGGTTCGGGCGGGTAAGCTGCTTCATCACTTCGTCGCGCGGCCCGTCCATCGCCACCTTGCCCTTGTCGATCAGGAGGATGCGCTTCACCAGCGCCAGCAGCGGCGGCCGGTGGGTGATCAGCACAACCGTGCGGTCCTTCAATTCCTCCTGGAGCCGCTGGATCAACGCCGTTTCCGTCTGCGTGTCCATCGCGCTGGTCGGTTCGTCGAACAAAACGATCGGCGGACGGCCGGCAAGCGCGCGGGCGATTGCGATCGACTGGCGCTGGCCGCCGGAGAGGCCCTCGCCGCGGTCGGCAAGCCGCAGATCGTAGCCGTTGGCGATCTGGCCCATGAACTGATGCGTGCCGGAAAGGTGCGTCGCGCGCAGCATCTCTTCGTCATCGACATGGGCGCGGCCGAGGATGATGTTTTCGCGCACCGAGCCGGTAAGCAGCACGCTTTCCTGAAGCGCCGCGCCCATCTGATTGCGCATGTTGTTGGGGTCGAGCTGGCGGATGTCGGTGCCGTCGATCATGATCAGCCCGTCTTCGGGCGGGTAGAGGCCGAGGATCAGGCGCGCGATGGTGGATTTGCCGGAGCCGACCCGGCCGAGCAGTGCCACCTTGTCGCCGGGCTCGATGACGAAGTTCACCTCATCCAGCGCCTTTTCGGTGGCGCCGGGGTAGCGGAAGCTGACGTTGCGGAACTCGATCTTGCCCTGCACGGCGCTTAGCCGAAGCGCTTCCCCCTGAGGCCCTTCGGCGGGCTGGTTCATCAGCTCGTTCAACTGCCGGTAGGCGGTACGGGTGGAGGTCATGCGGGAGAGGAGCTGCGAAATCTGCGCAAGCGGCGCAACGGCGCGCCCGGCCAGGATCGAGCAGGCGATAAGGCCGCCCATGGTGAGCTTCAGGTCGGCGATTAGGCCCACGCCGACGATCACAACGCCGGCGTAAGACAAGGTGCCGGCGGTGGTCGCGGTGGTGATTCCGATGCTTGCGATCAGGCGCTGGCGAAGCGAGGAATCGCTGTGCTGCTCCTGCGCCCGCGTCCAGCGCTGCGACAGCAGGGGGCCGGCGCCGGCCGCCTTCACCGTCTCCAGCCCGCCGATCGCTTCCACCAGCACCGACTGCTTCTGAAGGCCCTCGCCCATTGCTTTGGCCGAGAGGCGGTCCATCGCCGGTTGGGTGAGGAGCCCGATGATCACCACCAGCGGCACCATCAAGGCGGGCACCAGCACGACCACGCCGCCGATCAACCAGACGACCAGAAGGGTGAGGAGAATGAAGGGGAGATCCACGACGGCGGTGAGCGTCGCCGACGCGAAGAAGTCGCGAAGGGCTTCGAGTTCGCGCATCAGGCCGGTCAGCGCGCCGGTGGAGCCTTTCTTAAGCTCAAGCCGGAGCGCGAGCAGCTTCTGAAACAGCGTGTCGCCCACTTCCTTGTCGATTTGCGCGCCGGCGATGTCGACGAAATAGGCGCGCAGCATCTTCAGCACGAAATCGAAGATCACCACGATCGCGAAGCCGATCGACAGGGCCACCAGCGACGAAGTAGCGTTGTTGGGCAGCACCCGGTCGTACACCGTCATGGTGAAGAGCGAGGTGAGCAGGCCGAAGATGTTGATCACCACGGCGGCGAGCGCGACCTTCACGTAGACCGAACGGTTGCGCCGCATCGGCTCCATCAGCCACGGCGCGAAGCGGCGCTTCGGCATCTGGATCGGCAGATCGTCGTTATTCACTCTGTCCCCCCACCGCGGCCGGATCGATGTCCAGCGCGCCGAGCAGCTGGCCGGTCCGGGACAGCAGCACGTAACGCGCCGCGTCGAGCTCGCTCAGCGCTTGTATATAGGCCGTCGCCGTCTCGAAATAGGCGTCTTCGGCGGCGACCACGTCGAACAGGTCGCCGCGCGCATTGATGAAGCGCTCCAGCAGCACGTCGCGCGAGCGGCGGCTGGCGATGTAGCTCGCTTCCAAAGCGGTCAGCTGTTCCTCGAGCGCGCGCACGTCCGACCAGGCGATGGTGGCGTCGCGCGCGGCTTCCTCGCGGATCCGGGTGGCGCGGGCATCGGCTTGCTGGACACGCGCTTCGGCCTGCTTGACCCGCGCTTCCGTGCCGCCGAACAATCGTTGGCGAACGGTGACGCGGCCGCGAATGTCGTAATCCCGGTCGTTTTCGAACACGCCGTAGCGGCCGGCATCGACGCCGACGCCGACAAGCGGGAAACGGTCGGCGCGGCTTGCGCGGGCTTCCTGGCGCGAGGCGTCGGCGAGCGCCTGGGCGGAGCGCGCAAGCGGGCTGCTCATCGCCTGAAGCGCGACCGCGTCCTTGCTGACGGCGGCAAGCTGCGCCGTCGGCGCCCGGTCGAGGTCCGCCGGCGGGGGCGAGCCGATCAATTCGGTGAAGCGCGCATCCGCAGACGACAAGGCCCGCCGGAAACGGGCAAGGCGGGTGCGGGCGGAGGCGAGGTAGCTTTCGACCCGCGCCGTGTCGCCCGGCGCCGACGCGCCCTGGCGGATTCGCTCGGCAACCGCTTCGCGCAGTTCCTCCTGATTGGCGACGAAGCCTTCGGTAACGGCCACCAGCGCACGCGCCGCGAAGACGTCGTACCAGGCGGCGACCGCGTTTAGCGCGATCCGGTCCGCGCCCGCCTCGGCTTCGGCGGCTGCGGCGCGCAGCCGCGCTCCGGCCGAAGCGACCCGGCTCCGGTTCGCGCCAAAATCGAACAGCGTCTGCTGGATGCTGAGCTGCGCATCGGTGCGCTGGTTCGGCCGCGACCGTTCGATGATGTTGCTCTGGTCGTTGGAGAAGTCGCGCGCGATGACCCGGTACGAAGACAGGTTCATGTCGATCGACGGCAGGCGCTGCTCCAGCGCTTCGGCGCGCACCGCGCGGGCCTCGGCGGCCTGCGCTTCATATTCAAGCGTGCCCGGGTGGCGCTCGACCGCTGTCGAGACGATGCGCTTGAAGTCCTCGGGCGACGCTTGCTCGCGCGCAAGGCGGAGGATCGGATCGGCGGAAATGTCGATGTTGAGCGGGTCGCCGCTCGGCGCCGGCAGAGCGGGGGTCAGCCGGGTGCCGACCGGCGCGCCTGCGGGGGAGGTGGTGAGAATGGAGCGAGGCGGGTCGCTCACCGTTGCCGCCGGCAGCGGCTGCGTGCCTCGCACCGGCTGAGGGGCGGAGGTGACCGGCCCTGACGTGGCTTGCGGCGATGTCGTCTGAAAGGCGGTAGGCGGCGCACCTTCGGGAGGGCGCGAGCCGGGTTGGGCTGTGCTGGCCTGCGCAAGCGCGGACGCGCCGGCGCCCAAGGTCAGCGCAACCGCAAGCGCCTTGCCGAACTCTTTCATCGAAAACCCCTCCCGCGCCGGGCCTTACCGTCCCGGCCCTGCGAAAACCAGAAAAACCGTCCCCTGATCAATAGCTTGGCCAGTCCCCCCGGTTGGTTTGCCCGCTTCACTCAATCGGCAAGTACAGGCGGGCCGCCCGCCGCGCCAGCCTTCGGTTTTTTGAGCAGGAAAATCAGCGGCAAGGATGCGAGGCAGACGATCATCATGACGTGGAAATCGTCAAGGTAGGCGATCATCAGCGCCTGGCGGTTGATTTCGGCGTCCAGCATCGCCGCGGCGGCGTCGCCATATTCGCCCAGGCGGCCGAGCAGGCCCGGATCGGCGAGCGGCGCGGTTGCCGCCGTGACATGGCTTGCGAGATCGGAATGGCTGACCTGGAGGTTGCGCGCCAGCAAGGCCGTCATCAGCGAAATGCCGATCGAGCCCCCGATGTTGCGCGACAGGTTCAAGAGGCTCGCCGCGCTTGTGCGGTAGCGTGCCGGCAAAGACGCGAAAGCAAGCGACTGCAACGGCACGAAGATGAATCCGAGGCCCATGCCCTGGACGATGCCGCTCACCACCACCGGCCGCGCGCCCATCTGCAGCGAGAAGCCGGACATCTGGTACAAGGACAAGGCCATCAGTGCGATGCCGGTGAAGATCAGGAAGCGGGCGTCCACCTTCCCGGTCAGGCGCCCGGCGATCATCATCGAGATCAGCGTGCCGATGCCGCGCGGCGCGGTGAGGAAGCCCGAATCCAGCACCGAATAGCCGAGCAGCCGCTGGAGCAGCGGGGGAAGCAAAGCGAGGCCGGCGAGGAGAAGCACGCCGGTCACCGCCATGAACACCAGCGACGAAGCAAAGGTGCGGTCGGCGAACATCTTCGGATCGAAAAGCGGCTCGCGCGCGGTAGTGAGGTGGACTACGAACATCCACCCACCGGAGACGGCCAGCGCCGCTTCGATCCAGATCTCGGTGCTTTCGAACCAGCCGAGCTGTTCGCCACGGTCGAGCATCATCTGCAAGCTGCCGAGCGCAAGCGCGAGGAGCGCGAAGCCAAACAGGTCGAAGCGCCGCTTGGTTTGCTCGAAGCGCGGCATGTAGCGCAGCAGCAAGACTGTGCAGAGGACGCCCACCGGCAGATTGACGAGGAACACCCAGCGCCAGCTGAAATTCTCGGTCAGCCAGCCGCCTAATACCGGCCCAAGGATCGGCCCGATCATCACACCCATGCCGAACATCGCCATCGCCCGGCCGTGTTTCTCCGGCGGATTGATGTCGAACATCACCGCCTGCGCGATCGGCACCAGAAAGGCGCCGGAAATCCCTTGAAGCGCGCGGAAGGTGACCATTTCCGGCAGGTTTTGCGCGGCGGCGCAGAGCACGGACGCGACGGTGAACGCAACCACCGACCAGATGAACAGCCGCCGCCGCCCGACTCGGTCGGACAGCCAGCCGGTGATCGGAATGGCGATGGCGGAGGCGACGATGTAGCTGGTCAGCACCCAGTTGATCGTTTCCTGAGTCGCCGACATCGAAGCCATCATGTGCGGCAGCGCGACGTTGGCGATGGTGGTGTCGAGCACCTGCAAAAGCACCGCCATCATCAAGGAGACGGTGACGATCCCCTGCTCGAACGCGCCGAGCTGCATCCGCACCGGCGGCGCGGGCATGGCTTGGGCGGCGGCGGCCATCCTTTACCCGCGCGGCGCCGCGCTGGGCCGGGCGGCGGCGTGGGCGGGCGTCGGAGGCGCCGTGCCGGGCGGCGGCAAAGGCTGCTCGCGGATATCCACCGACACCTCTGCCGACAGGCCGGCAAGCAGCGGGCGGCCGGGATTGGAATCGATGGCGATCCGCACCGGCACGCGCTGAGTGACTTTGACCCAATTGCCCGAAGCATTCTGCGCCGGAAGCACCGAGAATTCCGAGCCGGTGCCGCGGCCGATGCTTGCGACATGGCCGGAAAGCTTGGTGCTCGGATAGGCGTCCAGCGTCACTTCGGCAGGCTGGCCGGGCACCATGCGGGCGAGATCGGTTTCCTTGTAATTGGCTTCGATCCAAACGTCGCCGCTGCGCACCACTGTCACCACCGCAAGGCCGGGCACCACCGCGCTGCCGACCTGGAGGCGGTCGGCCTGGGTGACATAGCCATCAAGGGGTGCACGCACTTCGGTGCGTGCAAGATCGAGCAGAGCCTTCTCCCGGGCGGCGCGGGCGGCGAGCAGCGCCGGCTGGTTGTCGACCGGTGCTTCGGAAAGCTGCGCGCGGGTGACCTGCGCTTCGGAACGGGCGTTGGCGAGCCGCTCACGCGCTTCCTGAACGCCGTGCAGCGCTTCGTCATAGCGGGCGCGGGTGGTGAAGCCGCGCGCCAGCAGTTCGTCCTGCCGGTCGAGAGCGCGTTGCGCAAAAACAAGGTTAGCCTGCGCGCCCTCGATGTCGGCGCCGGTGCCCTGCGTTTCGGCCTGGATGCGGCGCACCTGGACCTGCGCGGCGGCGATCTGCGCCTCCGCCTGGGCAAGCGCGATGCGGTAGGGGCGCGGGTCGATCCGGAACAGGAGATCGCCCTTCTTCACCGCCTGGTTCTCGCGCACCGACACGTCGACAATGGTGCCGGAAATCTCCGCCGTCACCGCCACCTTGTCCTGCTGCACGTAGGCGTTGTCGGTCGACACCCAGCGCCCGGAGGTCAGCCAGAAATAGCGGCCGACGAGCGCAAGCAGCAGCGGCACGGACAACATCACGACGATGCGCCGCCACTTGCGCTTTGGCTTGGCGGCCTCTGCCTCGGGCGTTTCCACCACCGGCTCCGGCCCGGCGGCCGGACTCGTTTCCTGCTTCATTGTGTGCTTTCCCTGGCCGGCGCAGCGCTTCGCCCGGCATCCGAAAGGTTGGATCGAATTCGCCGCAGCGCCTCGCCCAGAACTTCCTGTTCCTCCAAACTGACCCCGCCCAACGCTTCCGCGAAAAATTCGTCCGCCAGGCTCCGCAAACTCTCGACAACCGGCCGGGCCTTTGCGGTGAGGTGAACCCGCCGCGCCCGCCGATCGCTGTCGTCGGCGGTGCGGGCGACCAGACCTGCCTCGGACAGGCGGTCGATCATCCGGCAAAGCGTGATCGGCTCCACGTCCAGCGCGTCGGCAAGGTCGATCTGCCGCTGACCGTCCTGCTGGGCGAGCCGGGCAAGCACCCGCCACTGCGCTCGGGTCGTGCCGAGCGCCGCCGCGCGGCGATCGAACGCGCGGCGCAGGCTCTGCGCGGTATCGGCGATTTCCAAGGCAAGGCTGCTGGACATAGCCTACATATGATAAGCATGCTTACGAAAGGCAAGGGCCTGCCGCAGCCCCCGCCTAAAGCAGGTAGGAACGTAAGGCCGCGCCGGAGGATTGACCCTATGACGCCGCACGCGCGGCCCCCTCAGCAAGGAACGAAAAATATGCCCAGCGCCCAGGCACAAGACGGCACCAACCTCCACGTCAAGGACATGGGAGACGGCGAGCCGGTGCTGCTGATCCACGGCTGGCCGTTGAACGGTGACATGTTCGAGTACCAGACGCTTGCCTTGCTCGAAGCCGGCTACCGGGTGATCACCTACGACCGGCGCGGCTTCGGCCAGTCCGGCCACAATGCCAAAGGCTACGATTACGACACCTTCGCCGACGATCTTGCGGCGGTGATCGACTCCTGCGGGGTGGAGCGGGTCAACCTCGTCGGCTTCTCCATGGGCGGCGGCGAGATTGCCCGCTACTTGAGCCGCCACGGCGCGGCCAAGGTGTCGCGGGCGGTGCTGGTCTCCTCGGTGGCCGGCTACCTGCTCAAGGACGACAGCAACCCCGACGGCGTCGACGGCAGCGTGTTCGAGGATATGCAGGCCCAGATCCGCGCAGACCGGTTCAAGTTCCTGCGCAGCTTCGCCGAGGATTTCTACGGCGTCGGCTTCGTCAAGAAGCCGGTCAGCCAGGCGCTGCTCGACTGGAACTTCATCCTGGCGATCATGGCCAGCCCCAAGGCGACCATCGAGTGCATCGACGCTTTCGGTCGCACCGACTTCCGCGGCGACTTCGCATCCTTCACCGTGCCGACCCTGATCATCCACGGCACAGCCGACAAGACGGTGCCGATCGACCCCACCAGCCGCGCCGCCGCCGCTGCGATCCCGCAGGCCAAGCTCATTGAATATGACGGCGAGCCCCACGGCCTATTCGCCACCGCGCCGGACCGCCTCAACCGCGACCTGCTGGAGTTCCTCCGCAGCTAAACGGACGGCAGGGGGCGCGGCCTCGGCTGCGCCCCTTCGCATCTGGTCCGGGAGGGATGCTGGCGGAGCGGGAGGGATTCGAACCCTCGATACGCTTTTGACGTATACTCACTTTCCAGGCGAGCGCCTTCGACCACTCGGCCACCGCTCCGCATGCACTGGAAGTCAGCGCCTCTAGTGCGGCGGCGCGGATAGGGCAAGCTTAGCGAACGCCCTCGCCCGCCGCCCTGTCGATAACCTTGGCCAGTTCGACGTCGAGCGCCGTCAGGCCACCAGCGCTGTGGGTGGAAAGGGCGATGTCGACGCGATTCCAGCTGTTCGACCAGTCCGGGTGGTGATCGGCCTTTTCCGCGGCAAGCGCGACGCGGGCCATGAAGGCGAAGGCTTCCGCGAAATCGCCAAAGGTGAAGCTTCGGCGGATGCAGCGGCTTTCCCCGTCCCAGCGCCAGCCAGGCAGAGCCGCAAGCGCCGCGTCCCGTTCCCCATCCGTCAGCTGCATCTCTTTCCTCCCGTCGCGCCGCCCCCTATGTCCTCACCCATGAGCGAGGGTCAAACATTCGCGCCCGATGCGGCGGAGTTCGAGCGGCTTGCCGACGAGGCGATCGCGCGCATGCCCGACGGCTTTCGCCGCCATCTCGACGGCGTTGTGGTCCGCATCGAGGAGTTCGCCGACGAGACGATGCTCGCGCAGCTCGGCCTCGGGGATCCGTACGAGCTGACCGGCCTCTACACCGGCCGCCGAATCGGCGAGCATGTGGCGCCGCAGACGGGCGACATGCCGGCCATGATCCACCTCTTCCGCCGCCCGCTGATCGACGAATGGGCGGAGACCGGCGTCAGCCTGGAGGAATTGGTGACTCACGTCATTGTCCACGAGGCGGGGCATCATTTCGGCTTGTCGGATGCCGATATGCACGCGCTCGAAGAGGCCGCCGGGTGAGCGACGCGGCGCTGCTGCGCTTCACTGAAGTGACGTGCGAACGCGGCGGGCGGATGTTGTTCGAAGGGATGAGCCTGAGCGTCGCGCCCGGCGAGGCGCTGCTGGTGACAGGCGCGAACGGGGTGGGCAAGTCGAGCCTGATCCGGCTGGCGGCCGGCCTGCTTCGGCCCAGCGGCGGCAGCGTGGAGCGGAGCGGAGAGGCGGCGCTTGTTGACGAGGCGCTGGCGCTGGACGCGAAGCAGAGTGTCGGCGCGGCGCTCGGCTTCTGGGCTCGGCTCGATGGCGGCGATGCGGCGGCGGCAATTGAGGCGATGGGGCTGTCGCACCTCGCCGATATTCCTGTGCGGATGCTGTCCACCGGCCAGCGCAAGCGGGCGGCGCTTGCCCGGGTGGTGGCGAGCGAGGCGCCGTTGTGGCTCCTCGACGAACCGGCCAACGGGCTTGATGCGGAAGGGCTTGAGCGGCTCGCGGCGGCAGTGGCGCAGCACCGCGCGGCGGGCGGAGCGGTGCTTGCCGCCTCGCATCAGCCGCTGCCGATCGGCGAACACGGCAAGCTGGCGCTGTGAGGACGCTGCTGCTTCGCGAGCTTCGCCTGGCGCTAACCGGCGGCAACGCGGCGCTGCCTTTGATCTTCTTCCTCCTGGTCGCGACGCTGTTCCCGTTCGCGGTCGGGCCGGACGCGCCGCTCCTCGCCCGCACCGGCGGCGGCGCCTTGTGGATGGCGGCTTTGCTAGCGGCCTTGCTCCCGATCGACCGGCTGGTGGAGCCGGACCGGGCGGCGGGGGTGCTTGATCAGCTCGCCGTGCGCGGCATCGCCGAGGAAGAAGTGGCGCTCGCCAAGCTGCTGGGCCACTGGCTGAGCTTCGGCCCGCCGCTGATGCTCGCCGCCCTCCCCGCTGCGGCGCTGATGAAGCTGCCGGGCGAAGTGCTGCTTCGGCTGGAGCTCGGCCTGCTGGCGGGAACGCCCGGGCTCGCCGCGCTGAGCCTGATCGTCGCCGCGCTCACCGCAGGCCTACGCTCCACCGGCGCCCTCGCAGGACTGCTCATGCTCCCGCTGGCCGTGCCCCTGCTGATCTTCGGCGCCGCGATGACCGAGCCCTCGGGCGGCGCCGGTGCGGCGAAGCTGCTCGCCGCAGTCTCCCTACTCCTCGTCGCTATCGCTCCCTTCGCAGCCGGCGCGGCAATCAGGGCCGGGCGGGATTAGTTAATCCTCCCCGGCACGGGGAGGGGTACCATGCGCAGCATGGTGGTGGGGTCCCGCGCCTTGGTGGAGGCGCAGAGAGGGTGATTGCCTCGGGCCCCCTCCACCGCACTTCGTGCGGTCCTCCTCCCCGTTCCGGAAAGGAACTAGGTGCGGCTCCACCGCGCGAAGATCGCCGTCGGAAGCAGCAGCCCCCGCGCTTCCTCGCGCACCGCCATGTCGCCGCACTCGACCCGTCCGCCCAAATGCGCGGTCGCCTGGCGAAGCAGTTCGCCGATCGCCAGCGCCGACATCCGCACCGCGTAGACCGTCAGCACCAGGAACCGGCTCTCCACATCGAGCAACCGCGCGCAATCGGCGATCAGCGGCGGCAGGCCTTCTTCGAGCTTCCACACCTCGCCATTAGGCCCCCTCCCCCATTTCGGCGGATCGAGGATGATGCCGTCGTAGCGCCGCCCGCGCCGCACTTCGCGGGCGGTGAACTTGGCGGCGTCGTCGATCATCCATCGGATCGGCTTGGCCGCCATGTCCGACAGCAGCGCATTGTGCTTACCGGCCTCCACCGATTTTTTGGAGGCGTCCACATGAGTGATTCTTGCGCCCGTCGCAGCCATCGCCAGGCTGCCGACGCCGGTATAGCCGAACAGATTCATCGCTTCGGTGCCGTCGCCAAGCCGGTCGCGCATCCACGCCCATTGCGGCGCCATGTCGGGGAAGAAGGCGAGGTGACGAAAGGGCGTGTTCTGGGCGCGGAAGCGGACCTCCTCCCAGCGCAGATCCCAGCCTTCCTTCGGCACCGCGCGGGCGAACTCCCAGCGGCCGCCGCCTTCTTCGTCGG
>DATBNC010000020.1:0-34970 GCA_036554525.1 Allosphingosinicella sp. | reverse complement strand
CAGTCGGGCCACCAGCTGCCCTTGGTCTCCGTGGCGCCCGCCACGAACTCCTCCAGCGTCGAGACCTTCGCCTCGTTCGTCCAATATTGATATTTGCCGGCTTCCGGCGGGTTGACCACCCCGGCGATGTGGCCGGAGCCGGCGAGCACGAACTTGAGCGGGCCGCGGAAATGCTCGGTGATCTTCCACACGCTCTTGGCGGGGGCGATATGGTCCTCGCGGCCGGACTGGACGTAGGTGGGGGTCTCGACGCGGCCGAGGTCGATGGGGGTGCCGTCGACGACGATCCCGCCGGGCCGGACGAGCTTGTTGTCGCGGTAGAAGTCCCGGAGATAGGCCTGGTGCCACTTGGCGGGGAGGTTGGTGGTGTCGCCGTTCCAGTGGAGGAGGTCGAACGGCGGGTAATCCTCGCCCATCAGGTAATTGTTGGTGACGTAGTTCCAGATGAGGTCGCGGCCGCGCAGCAGGTTGAAGGTGGCGGCCATGTAGCGGCCGTCGAGGAAGCCTTTTTCGGCGGACATTTTGTCGACCATCTGCAGGGTCTCGTCGCCGACGAAGAGGTTTAGATCGCCGGCTTCGGAGAAATCGACCTGGGCGGTGAAGAAGGTGGCGGAGGCGACCTTGTCGGCCTCGCCGCGGGCCGCGAGCAAGGCCAGGGTGCAGGCAAGCGTGGTGCCGGCGACGCAATAGCCGATGGCGTGGACGGAGGGGACGCCGAGCAGGTCGCGCACCGTGTCGATCGCGTCGATCTGGCCGCGCATCACGTAATCGTCGAGCGTGGTGTCTTTCAGGCTCTCGTCGGCGGATTTCCAGGAGACGACGAAGACGGTGAGGCCCTGTTCCACCGCCCAGCGGATGAAGCTTTTCTTGGGGTTGAGATCGAGGATGTAGAAGCGGTTGATCCAGGGCGGGAAGATGATCAGCGGGGTTTCGTGGACCTTTTCCGTGGTGGGGGTGTACTGGACGAGCTCGTAGAGCGGCGTGCGCTTGACCACCTTGCCGGGGGTGACGGCGATGTTGCGGCCGACTTCGAACGCCTGCGGGTCGGTGTGGGTGAGCTGGCCCTTGCCGAGGTCGCGGAGCATGTTTTCCAACCCCTTGAGGAGGCTCTCGCCCTTGGTCTCCATGGCGCGCTGGAGGACGAGGGGGTTGGTTGCGGCGAAGTTGGAGGGGGACATGGCGTCAACGAAGCCGCGGGTGATGAAGCGCAGTTTCTCGCGCTGCTTGTCGTCGACGTTCTCCAGCGCGTCCACCGAGCCGAGCAGCCGTTCGGAGACGAGCAGGTAGCTTTGGCGGATCATGTCGAACAGCGGGTTTTCCTGCCACTGGGGCGCGTTGAAGCGCTTGTCCGCGTCGGCCTTTTCGGTGAGCTCGGTGCGGGGGGCGTCCATGCCCAAGGCGCGCTGCCAGATGGCCATCCCTTGCGTCCAAAGCTGGGTCTGCGCTTCGGCGATCTTTGACGGGTCGGGGAGGGCGCCGAAGCCGGACCAGAGGTTGGCGAAGGCCTGCGGATCGGGGGCTTTCACTTCGCTGGCTTGGCGGGCGACGTGTTCCAGCATCATCTGCTGCGCCCGGCCCATGACGTAGGTCCAGTGCTGCATCTCTTCGAGCGTCGGGATCGGCGCGGCTGCGGGCGCGGCGGCGGCGTCCTTGGTGTCCTGATCGGCCATATCGCTACTCTCCTGTCGCGCTTCCTTAGAGAATGCCGGAGGGGCGGGAAAGGTTCGCCGCCTCGCGGCCATTCTCGACTTTGCGCCTCGCCTCGCTTATCGCGCCCGCCAAACAGGGTAGAGGAAGAAGACATGGCCGTTGCCGCAAGCAATACTCTCGATCGCGTGCTGGTTTTGGAAATGGTGCGGGTCACCGAAGCGGCGGCGGTGGCGGCGTCCAAGCTGATCGGGCGCGGCGACGAGAAAGCGGCCGATCATGCGGCGGTGGAAGCGATGCGGGCGGCGCTGAACGAGCTCGAGATCGACGGCACGGTGGTGATCGGCGAGGGCGAGCGCGACGAAGCGCCCATGCTGTTCATCGGCGAAAAGGTCGGCTCCGCGCCGGGCACAGGGCCGCGCATCGACATTGCGCTCGATCCGCTGGAAGGCACCACCATCACCGCCAAGGCCGGCCCGAACTCGCTTGCCGTGCTTGCCATCGCCGACGAGGGCGGGCTGCTCAACGCGCCGGACGTGTATATGGACAAGATCGCGGTCGGGCCGGGCTATCCCGAGGGCGTGATCGACCTCAACAAGTCGCCGACGGAGAATGTCCGCGCGGTTGCGGCGGCAAAGGGCGTAGCGGCGTCGGAGATCATCGCGTGCGTGCTCGACCGGCCGCGCCACGAGGCGCTGATCGCCGAGCTGCGCGCGCTTGGCTGCGGCATCATGCTGATCCCCGACGGCGACGTGGCGGGCGTGATCGCGGTCACCAACCCGGACACCACCATCGACATCTACATGGGCTCTGGCGGCGCGCCGGAAGGCGTGCTCGCGGCGGCGGCGCTGCGCTGCGTCGGCGGCCAGTTCCAGGGGCGCCTCCTCTTCCGCAACGACGACGAGCGGGCGCGGGCGGCGAAGTGGGGCGTCGAGGACCTCGACCGCGTCTACAGCCTTGAGGATCTGGCGAAGGGCGACGTCATCTTCGCCGCGACGGGCGTGACGGACGGGTCGCTGCTCGGTGGGGTCAAGCGCCGCAAGAACTGCATCAGCACCGAAAGCGTGGTGATGCGCGCCTCCACCGGCACCGTCCGCTGGGTCCGAGGCGAGCACCGGCCGGATCACGAGCCGGGCAAGTTCTGAGGAGGGGGCAGCTCCTCCTTCGTCGCCCCAGCGAAGGCTGGGGCCCATGCTGAGTTTTCAACCGAGCTGTCCTTCAACGGACTCACTATGGATGCCAGCCTTCGCTGGCATGACGCGGTGTGGTTGAGGATGGCAGTGCAACCTCCCGTCGCCCGGCGGGGGGCTGGAGCGCATGCTGAAGCGGTGTAGCGCGTTGCCGTTTCCGAACCTGGCTCGAACCTAGAAGCTCGCCTCGAGGATGTGCTCGAACAGGTCCTTCCACTCAGGATTGTTGCGGTTGATCAGGTTGGTCTTCCAGCGGCGGTGCCAAGCCTTCATGGCCTTCTCGCGAGCGATGGCTTCTTCGATCCGCTCGAAGTGCTCGCAATAGACGAGGCGTGTCAGGCCCTCTTCTCTGCAGAAGGCTGAGCCGGTGCCTTCGCGGTGTTGCGCGATGCGGGCGGGGAGGTTGGCGGTGACGCCGATGTAGAGCGTGCCGTGCGGGGCGTTGGTCATGATGTACACCCAGCCGCCTTTCATGGGTGGAGGATGACTCGGATTCCGCATGGATGCCAGCCTTCGCTGGCATGACGTGGTTGGGGTGGAGCAGGCAGTGCGGCATCACTGACCTGGTGGGGGTGGAAAGGCTTTGGCTTGTTTTTCCACATGTTTCTCGCGCGGTGGATTCACCTTGGCTCCGCAATAGGCTAGGCTCGCGCTTATGCTGACAGCCGCTCATGTTTGCGGGGTTTCCCGTTCGATCCTCGGCCAGCCGTGGCGCTGGCGGGGGACGGCGGCGGACGGGTATGACGACGGCTTCCAGCCGGACGATCTCGTCGATCAATTGCTGATGGCGCGGGGCGTGATCCGCGAGGAGCTGCTTCGCCACCGCGAGCCGACGATCCGCGGCTTCATGCCCGACCCCTCCATCTTCCGCGACATGGATACGGCCGCCGCGCGGCTCGCCGATGCGGTGGAGGCGGGCGAAGAAGTCGCCGTGTTCGGCGATTACGACGTCGACGGCGCGACGTCGGCGGCGCTGCTGGTGCGGCTGCTGCGCGATCTCGGCAAGGCGCCGCGCGCGTACATCCCCGACCGGCTGATGGAGGGCTACGGCCCCTCGGGCGAGGCATTGGTGCGGCTTGCGCGCGAGGGCGCGTCGCTGATCGTCACGGTGGATTGCGGCGCGCAGGCTTTCGAGGCGCTGGAGATGGCCAAGGCGGAAGGCGTCGACGTCGTCGTCGTCGACCACCATAAATGCGCAAGCGCGCTTCCCGTCTCGCACGCGTTGGTGAACCCGAACCGGCTGGACGAGGACGACGAAGCCGCTTCTCACGGCCACCTTGCCGCGGTGGGCGTCTGCTTCCTGCTCGGCGCCGCGCTGATCCGGGTGCTTCGCGCGCGCGGCTTCTTCGCGATCCGGCCGGAGCCGCGGCTGATCGACCTGCTCGATCTGGTGGCGCTCGGCACCGTCGCCGACGTTGCCCAGCTTCGCGGGCTGAACCGCGCCTTCGTGACGCAGGGCCTCAAGGTGATGGCGCAGAAGCGCAATGTCGGGCTGGCGGCGCTTGCCGTGGCGGCGCGGCTTTCCAAGCCGCCGACCTGCACCGATCTCGGCTTCGCGCTCGGACCCCGGATCAACGCCGGCGGCCGCGTGGGCAAGTCGGACCTCGGCGTTCGCCTGCTCACCACCGAAGATCCGGCCGAAGCCGACGCGATCGCCGCGGAACTCGACCGGTTCAACGAAGAACGCCGGGCGATCGAAGCCGGCGTTTGCGAGACGGCCGAGCAGATGTGCGGGGGGCAAGGCAACCGCGCCGTGGCCATCGTTTCGTCGCCCGGCTGGCATCCTGGGGTGATCGGTATCGTCGCCGGACGCCTGAAGGAGAAGCTCGGCCGCCCGGCCATCGTCATCGCGATCGGCGAGGATGGGATCGGCAAGGGCTCGGGCCGCTCGGTCTCCGGCGTCGATCTCGGCGCCGCGGTGCTTGCCGCCAAGGACAGCGGGCTTCTGATTGCCGGCGGCGGCCACGCAATGGCCTGCGGCGTCACGGTCGAGGCCGGCAAGATCGACGCGTTGGCCGAGTTCCTGGAGGAACGGCTGAGCGCCGACGTCGCCCGCGCTTCCGACGGCCGCTCGCTGCTGCTCGACGCCATTCTGGCGCCCGGCGGTGTTTGCCCGGACCTGTGCGACGCGCTCGACCAGGGCGGGCCCTACGGTGCTGGCTGGCCCGCGCCGCGGGTGGTCGCGGGGCCGGTGCGGGTGGTGAAAGCGGATATTGTCGGCAACGGCCACCTCCGCCTCGTGGTGGCGGGCGACGACGGGCGGCGGATCAAGGCGATCGCCTTCCGCATGGCGGAGAGCGCGCTGGGCGAGGCGATGTTGTCCGCGCCGCCGCACCGCAAGCTTTGGATCGCCGGCCGGATCAAGCGCGACGAATGGAGCGACCGGGTTTCGGCGGAAATGCACCTGGAAGACGCCGCCTGGGCCGATTGAGGCGGACAGGTGGTTGACCGCCGCGCCGCCCTTGCCTAAGTGGCGGGCCGCTGATGCGCCGCTGCCGGGGTTTGCCCCCGCCGCGGACCGGATTGGCCCCTTCGTCTAGCGGTTAGGACGCGGCCCTTTCACGGCTGAAACACGGGTTCGATTCCCGTAGGGGTCACCATCTTCCGCCAAAGAGAGCGGAACTCTGCACCATACGTCCGCGCACATCCATTTCGAGCTCTTCTGCGTAGAATGAAGGTGCAGTCGATACTTCTCCTTCTTTCGGGCGTGCTCAGCGGCGCGCCGGTTCTCCAGTTCAGCGCCGCCGACCCGTCTTTGTCCGCCGCAACGGCTGAGTATCGCGCATTGTGGTGCGCCGATGGCCCGAGGATCATCGCCACCATGGAGCGGCTTGCGGGACAGCCTTATCCGGGCGGCGTTGTGAAGGTGCTGATCAGCAACAACACGCCGATGACGGCCTTCGGCGGCGGCAGCATGACGCTCAAGGCGAGCTACCCGACTTACTACAAGCGGGCGACCCTGGTTCACGAAATCGGCCACCGGCTTGCCTTTACGGTAAAGCGCAACGCGGAGCTGGACGAGCACCGGCTGCTTTACCTGTTCCTCTACGACAGCTGGAGCGAGCTTTACGGCCCCACCTATGCGGATCGGATGGTGTCGATCGAGCGGCGGATACAGGGCCGCTACGATTATGCGGCGGCGTGGGACTGGGCGCTTGGTCAAAGCCGGGCGGAGAGGCAGGCGAAGTTACTGAAGCTTCGGGGAGAGGCGGCGGCGCCTGCCCGAGGGGCTGAGACGCCCGCGAAATTGCCAGGCTGCTGAAGACTAATCCCGCATCCGCCGCACCGCTTTCTACGTAGCTTCAGCGTCTCACAAGCGGCTCGGGAAGATCATCATGCAGCTACTCCTCATCCTTGCACTTGCCGCCGCCGCGGCAGCGACTTTGTACGCGCTGGTTCGGGGCGTGATCGGCATGGCGAACGGCAGCGGCCAGCTTGCCTCGGCCCGGTCGCAAAGCCTGATGCAGAAGCGCGTGGCCTATCAGGCGCTCGCCATATTGGTTGCCGTGGTGATCATGGCCGCCGGACGCGCGTAAGCATGGGCGGCTTCAAGCGGGCGGCGGTGATCGGCTCCTCCGGCGGGGTCGGGGGCGCATTGGCGCGGCGCCTCGCCGACGCGGGGGCGGCCGTGCATGCCTTCTCCCGCTCCGGTGGGGTAACGGACAGCCGCATGGTCGGCGGCCCGATCGACCTTCTGAAGGAAAAAACGATCGCAGCCGCCGCCGCCGGGCTTGGAGACGACGCCGAGCTGGACCTGGTGATCGTCGCCACCGGGCTTCTTCACGATGGCGCCCTGTCGCCCGAGAAAGCGTTCCGGGACTTGGAGGGGCCGAAGCTGGCGCGGTACTTCGCGGTGAACACGATCGGACCCGCGCTTGTCGCCAAGCACTTCCTGCCGCTGCTCCGCCGGTCCGGAACGCCGGTCTTTGCCGCCCTTTCCGCGCGGGTGGGCAGCATCGGCGACAATCGATTGGGCGGCTGGTACGGCTACCGGGCGTCGAAGGCGGCGCTCAACATGACGATCAAGACTCTGGCCATCGAGCTGGCGCGGACGCGGCCCAATGCGATCTGCGTCGCGCTTCACCCGGGGACGGTAGACACGCCGCTCAGCAAGCCGTTTCAGCGGGGGGTGGCGGAAGGGCGACTCTTCAAGCCGGAAATGTCGGCGGAACGGCTTCTGGAAGTCGTTGCCAATTTGCGCGCGGAGGACAGCGGAAGCTGCATCGGCTGGGACGGAGCGACCATTGTCCCTTGAGCCTGCGCGCATCAGGCGCCGGCCGGGGCCGCAACCGCAACTTGACCGGTGCGGGGAAGCTGCCCATTCCTCGCGCTTGAACCGGGAGAGCTGAATTGCGCAAAAGTTACATGATCGGCGGCATCGTGGTTGCCGTGCTGCTCGCGGCGGCGGGCACCTGGTATTACGTCTCGCCCGGCATGACGGTGAAGGCGATGGTGGAGGCCGCGCAGAGGAATGACGAGGCGGCTTTCTCCGCCTACGTCGATTATCCGGCGCTGCGCGAGGACATGAAGAGCGAGCTTACCAGCCGCCTTCAGCAGGAGGCCAAGCGCGACAATAGCGCGGAGGCGAAGCTCGGCCTTGCGATGGGCATGGCGATGATGAACCCGATCGTGGATTCCATGGTCTCGCCCAAGGGCATGACCACGGCGTTCGCGACGCTCGCTAATCAGCAGAAGGCCTCGAAGGAGGGTGGGGGCAAGCAGGCGAAGGGCTCGATCCCCGCCGATCCGGAAATCCGCCGCCAGGGGCTGAACAGCTTCATCGTGTCGGGCAAGGACACGCCCGAATCCGGGCTGGTGTTCGCGCGGCACGGGCTCGGCTGGAAGCTGAGCGGTGTGCAATTGCCCCCGCTGCCGGCCAAGGCGCCGGCGCGCTAGGGCAGGCGCTCAGCGCGTCAGGCGAATGCCGAGCCAGAGGGTGCGCGGGGTGGCGCGCTCGATTGTGCCGTCGCCGCTGATCGCCGCTTCGACGCGGGTGTCGGTGAGGTTTTCGGCGCGCAGCTCGAGTGCGAGGCGGCGGGTGAGCGGCCAGGCGGCTGCTGCGTCCAGCGTGACGGCGGAGCGGAGGCGCTGGCTGCTCAAGTCATCCTCGAACTGCGAGCCGACGTAGCGCGCGGTGAGCGCGGCGCGGGCGCCTTCGCCGTTCGCCCAGGCGGCGGTTGCGGAAAGGCTGTGGCGAGGCGTCTGGGCGGGGCGCAGGCTGTTGAGCGGCGTGGCGGCGCCGTCTGCACGTACCTCCGCATTCACCCAGGACCAGCCGCCGGAGACGCGCCACGGGCCGCGTTCGAACGCGGCGTCGAGTTCCAAGCCGCGCGAGAGAATAGAGTCGAGGTTCTGGCGCTGGCGATATTCGCCGCCCGCGGCGACGAAGCCGACGCCGGGGAAGGTGCCGGGCCCCTTGCCGAGGGTGACGTTGGCAATGGCGTCCTCCAGCCGGTTGGCGAAGACGGTGGCGCCGAGTTTGAAGCCGCGCACCGGGCGCCATTCCGCGCCGGCCTCCACGCCTCCCAGCCGCTCGGGCGAGAGCGCTGCGTTGGCCGCGGTGGCGTCGGTGCCGGCGCGGAAGGGGCGGTAGAGTTCGTTGAGCGTGGGCAATCGCCAGCCGCGATAGGCGGCGGTGCGCAGCGTGAGGGTGTCGCCGACGCGGTAGGCGGCGCCGGCGCGGCCGGTCGGCTCCCAGCCGGAGCGGTCGGGGAAGGCGGTGTTGGTCAGGATCGCGTTGGTGGCGAATACGCGCTCGCGCAAGTGGCCGTCTTCGATCTGCCAGCGGTCGACCCGGCCTCCGGCGGTGAGGGTCAGTGGGCCGCCCGTCCAGCTTGCTTCGGCAAAGGCGCCGAGCATGCGGGTGCGGCCGCCGGCGACGCGGCCGCGCGTGCCTTGGCCGGCGACGAAGTTGAAGCGCTCGCGAGTCTCCCCCGAGGTCTCGCGCCAGTCGCCGCCGAGGCGCAGCGCGACCCGCCCGACCTGTGGCCGCCACTCGCCGCGTGCGCCGAGGCCCGTAGAGGGCACGTTGTACTGCTCCGAGGCGCGGGTGACCGTGGCGCGGCCGGCGCCGACGCTTGCAAAGCTGTTGGAGAAGTCGCGGGTCTGGACGTAGGCGAGGGCGCTCCAGCGCGGGCCGACGAGGCGCAAGGACGCGTCGGCGCCCGTGGTGCGGATATCGCTGAAGGCGGTGCCGCGTTCGCGCTCGTCGGAGAAGAGGAGGCTGTTCGCCTGCAGCTCGACGCCGCCGCCGAGCGGGGCAACCGCGCGGGCGCCGAGGCTTGCCTGCCGGTAGGGCGAGGGGCGGTCGACGGCGCCGCGCTGTTCGCGGACGACGGGGGTGAAGCCGTCGCCCTGCGAGAAGGCGGCGGAGACGGTGAGGAAGCCTTCGCCGAGCTTTGCGCCGACGCCGGCGAAAGCGTCGATGCTGTCGCGGCTGCCGTAGGCGAGTTCGGCCTGTAGACCACGCAGGTCGCTGGGCGCGGCGCTTTCCAGCTCAATGGTGCCGGCAAGCGCGCCGGGGCCGTTGGCGCCGCTGCCGCCGCCGCGGGTGACGCGCAGTTCGCCGAGGCGCCGCGGGTCGTACGCCGGCCAGCTTACCCAGCCGCCGAACGGGTCGGTCTGCGGCACGCCGTCGAGGATCAGCAGCGCGCGGCTCGAGGCATTGCCGCCCAGCGCGCGCAGAGTCGCGCCCTGGCTGGTCGGGTTCGCCGAACGCGCGTCGGAGCGGCGGAAGAGCTGGAAGCCCGGGACGTCGCGGAGGATGTCTTCGAGGCGGTTGGAGGCTGAGCCTTTTAAGCGTTCACGGCCGATGACGGCGGTGGAGAACACCTCTTCGCCCGGCGCGGCGCGAAGGCCGCGGCCGGTGACGACGATCGTTTCTTCGTCCGCCTGGGCGAGGGCAGGGGCGGTGGAGGCAAGCAGGCAAAAAAGAAGCGGGAGCCGAGTCATCGGCCCCCGCCTAGAGAGGTTCTGGGCTCAGCGCGAGGCCCGGCGCTTGGGCTGGCGACCGGAAGGGACGCGGTCGTTGGCGGGTTTGGGGTGGAAGCGCTTGGCCGGGCGACGGTGACGCTGGCGGCTGTCGCCGTCTTCTTCCACGGGACGATATTCGCCGCTCGAAGGCGCCGACTTGATCACCGTCTTGATCCTGGCCGCTTCGCCCAGGAAGTTGGCGGGGAGCGGCTCGACGGCGATCTTCTGCTTGGTCAGCTTTTCGATGCCCTTGAGGTACGGACGCTCGTCCTCCGCACAGAAGGCGATGGCCACGCCCGCGGCGCCGGCGCGCGCGGTGCGGCCTATGCGGTGGACGTATTGCTCGGAGACGTTGGGCAGATCGAAGTTGATGACGTGGCTGACGCCAGACACGTCGATACCGCGCGCCGCAATGTCGGTTGCGATCAGGATCTTCACCTTGCCGCTCTTGAAATCGTCAAGCGCGCGCTCGCGCTGCGGCTGGCTCTTGTTGCCGTGGATCGCGTTGGCCGGGATGCCCGAGGCGGCGAGCTGCTTCACGATGCGGTCGGCGCCGTGCTTGGTGCGGCTGAAGATCAGCACGCGGTCCATGGAGCCGTTTTCGCCGAAGCCGTAGCGGAGCATCATGGTGAGAAGCTGCGGCTTTTCCGTCTGGTTGACGAAGGTGACGAACTGATCGACCCGCTCCGCCGTGGAGGCGACCGGGGTGACCGCGACCTGCGCCGGATCGGTGAGGAATTTCGACGCGAGGTCCTGGATCGCCTTCGGCATGGTGGCCGAGAAGAACAGGCTCTGCCGTTCGGTCGGGAGCAGCTTCACGATCTGCTTCAGCGCGTGGATGAAGCCGAGATCGAGCATCTGGTCGGCTTCGTCGAGAACGAGGATCTCGACGCTCTTAAGCGACAAGGCGCCCTGTTCGATGAGATCGATCAGGCGGCCCGGCGTTGCGACAAGGATGTCGACGCCGCGCTGCACGTCCTGGCGATTCTTGTTGACGGAGGTGCCGCCGAACACGGTGACGACGCTCATCCGGCTGAACCGGCTATAGTCGCGCGCGCTTTCGGCGATCTGGCTTGCAAGCTCGCGGGTCGGCGCAAGCACCAGCATACGGCACGAACGCGGCATCGGGCGCTTCTTAGATTGGGCGAGGCGATCGATCGACGGAAGCATGAAGGCCGCCGTCTTGCCGGTGCCGGTTTGCGCAATGCCGAGAAGGTCGCGGCCCTGGAGAAGCAGCGGGATCGCCTGCGTCTGGATGGGGGTCGCCTGGGTATATTCCTTGACGACGAGCGCCTGGAGAACGGGCTGCGACAGCCCGAGATTTTCGAATGACATGTGTAGACTCACTAACGTGCGGCGAGCCCGCGCAGCCGGAAGGGCGCGCAGAATCGCGGCGGGTTTTGCCGACCCGCGTGAAAAGGGAGGACCTTGATAATAAACGAAGCAGAGCCGGGGCGCCTGTGCGCCTGTTCACGCTGCATGATGCTTCGTTCGGAGCCCATGTGGGCCCCCGGGGGTTAATAGTCAATGCACAGCAAGGAACAGCGGATGGACGGGAAGCAGCAGGACGAGGGCAAGACACCGCCGCCGGGCAAGGGCGAGGGGGTGGAGGAGGCTTCGGAGGACGCGGTGAAGCAAATGGAAAACCAGCAGGACGGGGCGCGCCATGCCGGGTACGGGGATGGGGGCTGATTGAAGCCCCTCCCCTGAAGGGGAGGGGCTTTAGCGCTGGCTCCTACAAAACCTCGAACAAACCGGCGGCGCCCATGCCGCCGCCGACGCACATGGTGACGACGACGTATTTCGCGCCGCGGCGCTTGCCTTCGATGAGGGCGTGGCCGGTCATGCGGGCGCCGGACATGCCATAGGGGTGGCCGATCGAGATGGAGCCGCCGTTGACGTTGAGGCGGTCGTCCGGAATACCCAAGCGGTCCTGGCAGTAGAGCACCTGCACGGCGAAGGCTTCGTTGAGCTCCCACAGGCCGATGTCATCGACGTTGAGGCCGAAGCGCTTAAGGAGCTTGGGCACCGCGAAGACCGGGCCGATGCCCATTTCGTCGGGCTCGGTGCCGGCCACCGACATGCCGACGTAGCGGCCAAGCGGGGTCAGACCGCGCTCGGCGGCGATGCCCGCTTCCATGAGCACGCAGGCCGAGGCGCCGTCGGACAGCTGCGAGGCATTGCCGGCGGTGATCGCGCCTTCCGGGCCCATTACGGCGTGGAGCTTGCGCAGATCCTCGATAGTCGTGGACGGGCGGTTGCCCTCGTCCTTCGCGAGGGTCACCTCCTGCATGCTGGTCTCGCCGGTCTCCTTGTTGGTGACCTTCATCTTGGCGGTGACCGAGACGATCTCGTCGTCGAACTTGCCTTCCGCCTGCGCCTTGGCGGTAAGCTGCTGCGAGCGGAGCGCGTACTGGTCCTGCCGCTCGCGATCGACGGTGTAGCGCTTGCCGACCACTTCGGCCGTCTGCAGCATCGGCATGTAGACGCCGTTGTGCATGGAGAGCAGCTCCGGATCCGGCCCGACGCGCATTTCGGGGGTCTGGACCAGGGAGATACTCTCAACGCCGCCGGCGACCATCACGTCCATGCGGTCGACGATGATCTGCTTGGCGGCGGTGGCGATGGCCATCAGGCCGGAGGCGCACTGGCGGTCGATCGACATGCCGGAAACGGTGACGGGCAGGCCTGAGCGAAGCGCGGCGGTGCGGCCGATGGTGGTCTGCACGCCCTGCTGAAGCGCTGCGCCGATCACTACGTCGTCCACTTCGGCCGGATCGATCTTCGCCCGCTCGACAGCCGCCTTGATGGCGTGGCTTGCAAGGGTGGGGGAGGGCGTGGCGTTGAACGCGCCGCGATACGCCTTGCCGATCGGCGTACGGGCGGTGGAAACGATTAAGGCTTCGCGGGTGGCCATGGTGAAAACTCCTTGGTGATCAGATAAAGATGAGGCCGATCCAGTCGGCGGTCAAAGCGGGTTTGGCTTCGCCTTCGATCTCGACGGAAACGTTGTGCACGAACTGCCACTGGCCGGGGCGCTTTTCGGCGGCGCTGGCGAGGGTGAAGCGGCCGCGGACACGTTTGCCGGAGCGGACCGGGGCGATGAAGCGGACTCGTTCGAAGCCGTAATTGACCGCCATCTTGAGACTGTCCGGCACCAGCATCACGTCGGCGGCCATTCGGCTGAGCAAGGAGAGGGTGAGGAAGCCGTGCGCCACCGTGCCGCCGAACGGCGTCTTGGCGGCGGCTTCCGGATCGGTGTGAATGAACTGGTGATCCTGCGTCACGTCCGCGAAAGCATCGATCGCCGCCTGATCCACAGTCAGCCAGCCGGAGACGCCGATCTCCCCACCGACCTTCGCCGTGATCTCGTCGATGCTGGCAAGCGGCATTCGGCCTCCCCACATTGTGCCGGACCCAACGGTTCGGTATCGGGCCGCTCTAGAACCGCACACACGAAAGACTCAAGCCTTGGCTCGTGCCACCCAGCTCCCCACCCAAACGGACGCTACGGCATCCGTTCGCGCCGAAATCCGCCGCCTCCACCGCGCGCCCGAACCGGACGTGCTTGCGCCGCTTCTGAAGGACGCCGGCCTCTCCGCCGATTCGCGGCGCCGGGTGGAACAGCGCGCCTCCGGCATGCTCGCGGACCTGCGGGCGGCGCAGTCGTCGGGGTGGGTGAACCAGTTCCTTCAGGAATATCGCCTCAACACGTCCGAAGGCATCGCCCTTCTGTCGCTGGCGGAGGCCTTCCTGCGGGTGCCGGATCCGGAGACGGCGGACGCGCTGATCGCCGACAAGCTCGGTAATGCCGACTGGAAGGCGCACAAGGGCAAGTCGCACTCCACGTTGGTCAACTCCGCCACTTGGGGCCTCGTGATCGGCCGCGCCTTGGTCAGCGAGACCGAGCAGGCGAGCGCCTTGAAGCGCCTCCTAAGCCGCGCCGGCGAGCCGTTCGTTCGCCAGGCCGTGGGCGCGGCGATGCGAATGATGGGCGAAATCTTCGTCATGGGCCGCACCATCGAGGAAGCCGTCGCGCGTATGGCAAAGCGCGAAAACAGGGGCTTCACCGCAAGCTTCGACATGCTCGGCGAATCCGCCCGCACGTTCGAGGACGCGCGGCGCTATTTCACCTCCTACGAAGATGCGATCCGCGCCGTCGGCAAGGTTGCGGACCGGGGGCATTCGATCTCCGTCAAGCTCTCGGCGCTCCACCCGCGCTACGAAGTCGCCCAGTACCAAAGCTGCGTGCCGTCGTTGATCGAGCAGGTGGAAGCACTCGCCGTGCTGGCGAAGGAAAGCGACATCGCCTTCACCGTCGATGCGGAGGAAAGCGAGCGGCTGGAGATGAGCCTCGACATCATCGAGACCGTCGCCGGTCTCCCAAGCCTCAAGGGCTGGGACGGCCTCGGCATGGCGGTGCAGGCTTATGGCAAGCGCGCCCGGCCGACGCTCGCCTGGGCCGACGCCATCGGCGCCGCCACAGGTCGCCGCATCGCGGTGCGGCTGGTGAAGGGCGCTTATTGGGACAGCGAGATCAAGCGGACGCAGGAGCAGGGCCTCGGCGAATACCCCTTGTTCACGCGCAAGGCGGCGACGGATGTTTCCTACCTCGCCTGCGCCCGCGACATGCTGGCCGCGAAGAACATCTACCCGGCCTTTGCGACCCACAACGCACTGACGGTTGCGAACATCCTTGAATGGGCGGGGGAGAGCCGCGACTTCGAATTCCAGCGCCTGCACGGCATGGGCGAGGGGCTGTACGAGCATCTCGTTCGCAAGGAAGGCTACAAGACGCGCATCTACGCGCCGGTCGGCGGGCACCGCGATCTGCTGGCCTATCTGGTGCGGCGGCTGCTGGAGAATGGCGCCAATTCCAGCTTCGTCCACCAGCTCGCCGACGAGCGGCTGACCGACGCGGATATCCTTGCCGATCCGGTGGCGAAGATCGAGCGCGTGAAGGGTTCGCGCCACCCGTCCATCCCCTTGCCGCGCGACCTGTTCGGAGACCGCAAGAATAGCGGCGGGATCGATCTGGCGGATCGGGAAGAGCTGGCGCGGGTGGCGGCGGCTGTCGCAAAGCCCCTTCCCTTCAGGGGAGGGGTTGGGGAGGGGCATGTCGCCTCGCAAACCTCCTCAGCTAAGGTGCAATCTAACGGTCCCCTCCCCAACCCCTCCCCTGAAGGGAAGGGGCTTGAGAAGCCGCCCGTTACCTCCGCGGGCGAGGATTGGAGCGACTGCGCAGGTGAGGCGAAAGCCATGGTCTCCCGCGCGCTTGCCGCCTTCCGGCCGTGGGATGCGCAGTCGATCGAACACCGCGCCGCCTGCCTCGACCGGCTCGCCGACCTGCTCGAACAGCAGCGCGACACGCTGATGCGCATCTGCGTTCAGGAGGCGAAGAAGACCATTCCCGACGCGCTGGCCGAAGTGCGCGAGGCGGTGGATTTCTGCCGATATTATGCCCAGCAGGCGCGCACCGGCCTCCAGCCGCTTGAGCTCCCCGGCCCGACTGGCGAGCGCAACGTACTGCGCATGGGTGGCCGCGGCGTCTGGGTGTGCATCGCGCCCTGGAACTTCCCGCTGGCCATCTTTCTGGGGCAGGTGACGGCGGCGCTGGTCGCAGGGAACACGGTGGTCGCCAAGCCGGCGCCGCAGACGCCGGAGATCGCGGCTTATGCGGTGGGTCTGGCGCACGGCGCCGGCATTCCGGAAGACGCGCTGATCCTCGCCGCCGGTGGGCCGGACATGGGCGCCGCCTTGGTCGAGGACAGCCGCATCGCCGGCATCGCTTTCACCGGCTCCACCGCGACCGCCAAGCGGATCGCGCGCTCGCTGCTGGACGATGAAGAGCGGCCGATCGTGCCGTTCATCGCCGAGACCGGCGGCATTAACTGCATGATCGTCGATAGCACGGCGCTGCCGGAGCAGGTGGTTGTCGACGTGGTGACCAGCGCCTTCCGCTCCGCAGGCCAGCGCTGCTCCGCGCTGCGCGTGCTTCTGCTCCAGGAGGAGATCGCCGAGCGCACGCTGGAGATGCTTGCCGGGGCGATGGACACGCTGGTGGTCGGCAACCCCGCCGACCCGCGCACAGACGTCGGGCCGGTGATCGACCAAGGCGCCTACGACCGGCTGATGGAACATCGCGAGGCGATGCGGCGGCGGTGGGTGAAGACGGTGGACGCGCCTGCCGAGGGGTTGTTCGTGCCGCCGACCCTGATCCGGGTCGACCGGCTGGAGGACGTGAAGAAGGAGTGGTTCGGTCCGCTGCTCCACGTCGCCACCTGGAAGTCGGGGCAGCTTGCGGAGACGGTGGAGCGGGTGAACCGTTCGGGGTTCGGCCTCACCATGGGCCTCCACAGCCGCATCGCCCGCGCGGCCGAAACGGTGGAGGAGCTCGCCACGGTGGGCAACCTCTACGTCAACCGCTCCATGATCGGCGCCATCGTCGGCTCGCAGCCGTTCGGCGGCGAGGGGCTGAGCGGCACCGGCCCCAAAGCGGGCGGCCCGCACTACCTCCCGCGCTTCTGCGCCGAGCGGGTGACCAGCACCGACACCACCAGCGCCGGCGGAAACGCCACGCTGCTGAGTTTGGAGGATGTCGGGCTCTAGGTTCTTAAGCCCCTCCCCTTCAGGGGAGGGGTTGGGGGAGGGGCATGTCGCTAGTGCGAACCTTCGTTGGGGTGCGGCTTACAGTCCCCTCCCCAACCCCTCCCCTGAAGGGGAGGGGCTAGCAAGGCCGAGCGTGCGCTACTACGCACGTCGCCATGACCGAACTCTCCGCTTTCATCGCCGGCCTGCCCAAGGCCGAACTCCACATGCATATCGAGGGCAGCCTCGAGCCCGAGCTGATGTTCGCGCTGGCGAAGCGAAACGGCGTCGCGATCCCCTATGCGAGCGTCGAGGAAGTGCGGGCCGCCTACAGCTTCTCGAACCTGCAGGACTTTCTCGACATCTATTATGCGGGCGCCGACGTGCTGCGCACCGAGGAGGACTTCCGCGACCTGGCGGTGGCGTACTTCGACCGCTGCGCCGTCGACAACGTCGTTCATGCCGAGATCTTCTTCGATCCGCAGACGCACACCGACCGGGGGGTCGACTTCCACACGGTGATGCGCGGGCTGCTCGCCGGGATGGACGAGGCGGAGGTGAAGCACGGGATCACCTCCAAGCTCATCCTTTGCTTCCTGCGCCACCTCGACGAGGAAGCCGCCTTTGCGACGCTCAAACTGGCCGAGCCGTGGCTGGGGCGGATCGACGGGGTGGGGTTGGACAGTTCGGAGCTGGGCCATCCTCCGGAAAAGTTCGCCCGTGTGTTCGCCGCCGCCGCCGCGCAGGGCCTGAAGCTGGTTGCGCACGCCGGCGAGGAGGGGCCGCCGGAATATGTCCACCAGGCACTGGACGTGCTGAAGGTCGACCGACTCGATCACGGCAACCGATCGATGGAGGACGCAGGCTTGGTCCAGCGGCTGGTGCGGGAGGGGATGACGCTGACGGTCTGCCCGCTTTCCAACCTCAAGCTCTGCGTGGTGGACGACATGGCCGATCACCCGATCGATGCGATGCTGGCGGCCGGGCTGAAGGTGACGATCAATTCGGACGATCCGGCCTATTTCGGCGGCTACGTGAATGCCAACTACATCGCGGCGGCAGATGCGCGCGGGTTGAGCCGGGAGCAGCTGGTGACGCTCGCGAAGAACAGCTTCACCGGCTCGTTCTTGAGTGACGCGGAAAAGGCGGCACACGTCGCGCGGGTTGAGGCTTACGCCGCAGTTTAAAAGCCCCTCCCCTTCAGGGGAGGGGATGGGGGAGGGGGATGTCCCCTCGTGACCACTTCTGAAGTTCGGGCAGGCACAGGCCCCTCCCCAACCCCTCCCCTGAAGGGGAGGGGCTAAGCAGGCTTCCCGTCATCCTCCGGCACCGCGACCACCTTTACGTGCGGGTAGGGCATGACCAGTTTGCCGTCGGGGGCGGCGGTGTAGGTGACCTGGGTGGGGTAGGCGAACTCCACGTCCATTTCGCGGAAGCGCTTCATCATTTCGATCATGATCGCCTGGCGCGCGGCGTTGAAGTCGACGATGTCGCTCGCCTCGACGTGGAAGACGAACTCGAAGTCGATCGACGAGGCGCCGAACTGGATCGCGTGGGCGCGATCAAAGGAGGCGAGGGGGGTCGCGTCGGTGATGTCGCGCAGCACCGCCGGCACCTGTTCAAGCGTCTCCGGCGGCGTCTGGTAGGTGACGCCGAACACCATTAAGCCGCGACGGCGCTGGAGCAGCGTCCAGTTCTGGAGCTGCGCCTCGAGCAATTTGGTGTTGGAGATCACCACTTCCTCGCCGTTCAGCGAGCGGATGCGGGTGCTCTTGAGGCCGATCCGCTCCACGGTGCCGGTGGTCGCCGGGCTGCCGAAGGTAATCGTTTCGCCGCGCCGGAAGGGGCGGTCGAAGATGATGGAGAGGGCCGCGAACAGGTCTGAGAAGATGCCCTGCGCGGCAAGGCCAATGGCGATGCCGCCGATGCCGAGGCCGGCGACAAGGCCGGTGACGTTTACGCCGAGATTGTCGAGGATCAGGATGATCGCGATAGCGAACAGGGCCACCGTCACCAGCAAGCGGATGATTCCGATTGCGGAGGAGAGCGTCGAGTGCTCGTCGTCGATTCCGGCGCGGTGCTGGATGTAGCCGAGCACGAGTTCGCGCGCCCAGATCGCCGCCTGGAGCGCCGCCGCGATCACGAACAGGATGTTGATGATCCTGAGGATCTCGGGCGGAGTCGCGGCATGCTCGGCGACCAGTTCGGCCGAACACATGATTATGAAATAGATGTTGGTCTTGGCGACCGCCTTGGCGAAGATCAGCGGCCAGTGTGGATTGTCCGCCGCGGCCATCTTGCGCACGGTGCGGACGGCAAGCGTGCGGATGCCGATCAGGGCAAGCGCGATCAGGGTCCCGATTGCGGCGGCGATGGCGACGTCGCTCGCGTTGGTCGAAATCCAGCGCCCGCCTTCCGTCACAAGCGCCGAGGCCTTGCCGCTCACATTCTGCGCCGCGTGGGTGACGCCGTCTCCTGTATTGCTCATGGAAGGTGCCCTTAGCCTCAGGCGGCGTCCGCTTCCAGCTTGGCCTTGGCCTCGGCGGCGACCTCGGCTTCGGCGGCGGCCTTGCTCTCGCCCTTGTCGGCGGCGCGCTTTTCGATCTTTTCGGCGACCTTCGCCTGTTCTTCGGGAAGCGCTTCCAGGAACTCGATCAGGCCGCGTTCGGCGCCGCTCATATATTTCGTCGCGCGCGGGAATTTTCCGTCGCCGATCGCGCCGGCATCCTTGGCCGCTTCGATCAGCGCCGGGTGGACATAGCTTTTGCGGCTGATCGCCGGCGTGTTGCCGAGCGCTTCCGCCACCGGCTCCATCACGCTTTTAAGCTTCACCGCGCCGCCGGCCGCGACTTTTTCAGCCATGGTCTCGAACGCGATCACGCTTGCGCCCCAGGTGCGGAAGTCCTTGGCGGTGAAATCGTCGCCCATCGCATCCTTGATATAGGCGTTGACGTCGCCGGAAGTGACCGGACAGATCACCCCGTCGTCGCCGACATATTCGAACAGGTGCTGGCCGGGCAGGTCCTGAGTTTTCTTTGCGATGCGGCTGAGATTTCGGTCGGCAATGGTGACGGTACGCTTGATCCCGTGCTTGCCGGTGTAGGTGATCTTGAGGCGCCCGCGCTCCACCTTGGCATGGCGGTTGCGCAGGGTGGTGGCGCCGAAGCTCTTATTCTCCTTGGCATATTCCTCATTGCCGATCCGCATCCGGGTCTCGTCGATCAGGCGGACGACGGCGGCGAGCACCGTGTCGCGGTCGGTTGGGTTGCCCTGGAGGTCGGCCTCCACCTTCTTGCGGAGCAGGGGCAGGCAATGGCCGAAGCGGGCCAGCCGCTCATATTTCGCCGCTTCCTGCTGTTCGCGGAAGCTTGGGTGGTAGCGGTACTGCTTCCGGCCGCGCGCGTCGAAGCCGATCGCCTGGAGGTGGCCGTTGGGATCGGGGCAGAACCAACAGCGCTCGTACGCGGGCGGCATGCCGACAGCGTTCAGCCGGTCGATCTCTTCGCGGTCGGTAATGCGTGCCCCGTCCGGCCCGAAATATTGCCAGAAGCGGCCTCGGCGCTTGCGCGTGATGCCTGGGCGGCTGTCGTCGACGTAGCGGATCATCACGGCGCATAGCGCGCCTGGCCGCCGCCGGTTCCGGAACGCACGGCCCGCGGAGCCGTTCGCCCACCCAAAGCACCACAAGGAGACGCACATGCCCGCAATCGCCGACGCCCGGATCCTGATCATCGCCGCCGACGGGTTCGAGGATAGCGAGCTGCTCGAGCCGCGCCGCATCCTCAAGGAAGCCGGGGCGGACGTCACGCTTGCCAGCCTCGAGGAAGGCGAGATCGAAGGCGACAGCGGCGCCAAAGTGGGCGTCGACGCAGTGCTGGGCAGCCTCGACACCGAAGGGTTCGACGCGCTGCTGCTGCCCGGCGGCACCAAGAACCCGGACAAAATGCGCATGGAAGAAGGCGTCGTCTCCGTGATCCGCGGCTTCGTCGATGCGGGCAAGCCCGTCGCCGCGATCTGCCATGCGCCCTGGCTGCTGATCGAGGCGGACGTGGTGCGCGGGCGGACCGTCACCGGCTGGCCCTCTATTCGCACCGACCTCAAGAACGCCGGCGGCAATGTGGTGGATCAGGAGGTGGCGCAGGACGGCAACCTCGTCACCAGCCGCAAGCCGGAGGACATTCCGGCTTTCACCAAAGCCTTTATCGCGCTTGTCGAAAAGGCGTGAAAAACACCCGATCTTAACCGCGGCGCGCTACCCGACGGCCAACAGGTAGTTTTTCGAAAGGCCGTTCGGTGGATCAGCAAACGTCCGCAGCCACATTGCAGGCGCTCGAAACGGAGCGCCGGCTCGAAGCGGAGCGGGAGTTCCACAACAGGAAGTTCGGCGAAGCGCAGGAGCATCGCGGCTGGAACTCGATCTACGAGCTTCCCCGCGCCGCCTATCGCGCATTCGAGCGCGATCTCCAGCCATTGGCGAACGGCGCGGACATATTGGAATATGGCTGCGGCGATTGTTCCTACGTCGCCCGGCTTGCCGACTGGGGCGGCCGGGTCACCGCCATCGACATCTCCGACGAAGCGGTCGAAACCGCCCGCGCCATCGCGGCGCGGGAGAAAATCGACGCGCGCTTTGCGGTGATGAACGCGGAAGAGCTGACCTTCCCGGACGAGAGCTTCGACCTCGTCATCGGCCGTGCCATCCTTCACCATCTCGACCTCGAGAAGGCCTATGCCTCGATCGCCCGGGTGCTCCGCCCCGGCGGCACGGCGATCTTCCTGGAGCCGATGGCGCACAACCCCCTGATCGAACTCTACCGCCGCTTCACCCCGCACCTGCGCACGGTGGACGAGCACCCGCTCCTTGCCCGCGACTTCGCCCACGCCCGCCGTCATTTCGGCGTGCTGGAGCTCGAATATTTCACTTTGCTGTCGATGGGTGCGCTGGTGTTTTCCAAAGCACCGAAGCTGTTCAAGCCGGCGCTCAAGGCTCTGGATGCGGCGGATGCGGGCCTGTTCAAGGTGGCCCCTGCGCTCGGCCGCTTCGCCTGGACGGCCAAGATGGTGATGCGCAAACCGCTGAAAGGCTGAGCTTCCGCGCACGATTTGCGTTGTTTTCTCTTTGTGTTAGCCTCCTCGCAACAGGGGGTCGGCGCCATGGCGGGACGGCAACGGAAATATACGGCTTCGGCGGCGCTGATCGCAATGCTGGCGGCTTGCGGCGGCGGCGGGAGCGGCAGTCCTCCTCCCGATGATGGCGGCGGCGCAACGCCTCCTCCGGTGTCGACGCCGCCGCCCGCTGCTCCGGCGGCTTGCTCGCTGCGCGGCCGGCAGGATTGGGCGCTTGCCCAGCTTCAGGAATGGTACGTCTTTCCCGAACTGCTGGCGAGCAACGTCAACCCCGACAGCTACCCGGACGTGCAAAGCTATATCGACGCGCTGGTGGCGCCGGCGCGGGCGCAGAACAAGGACCGCATCTTTACCTATATCAGCCCGCTCGCGGAGGACATTGCGTTCCTCAACACGGGCTCCGGGGCGGGCTTCGGCATGCGGCTTGCGAACGATGTAGCGTCGGGCCGGGTGTTCGCCGCCGAAGCGTTTGAGGGCGGCCCGGCGCTCGGCGCCAACATCGATCGCGGCACGGAGCTGCTGGCGATCGGGCCAAACCTGGCGGAGCTGCGCACGGTAAGCTCGATCCTCGCCACCGAAGGCGAAGCGGGCGTGTTCGCCGCGCTCGGCCCTGCCACCGCCGGCCTTGCGCGGCTGGTGCGGGTGCGGGATTCGAACGGCAGCACGCGCGACGTGACTTTGGTCAAGGCGGTCTACAATCTCGATCCGGTGTCCGACCGCTACGGCGCGCTGATCCTCAACGACGGCGGTAAGAAGGTCGGCTACATCAACTTCCGCACCTTCATCGGCGCGCCTGCCGAGGCGGACCTGCGCGCGGCCTTTGCCCAATTCAAGGCGCAAGGGGTGAGCGAGGTGATCGTCGACCTGCGCTACAATGGCGGCGGGCTGATCAATACCGCCGTGTTGTTCGCCAATCTGCTGCTCGGCAATCGTGCGCCGACCGACGTGGTGCTGTCCCGCGTGTTCCGTGCCAGCAAGTCGGCCAACAACAATTCCGCCTTTTTCGCTCCCCAGCCCGAGTCGATCGCTGCGACCAAGATCGCCTTTATCGGCACCGGCAGCACCGCTTCATCCAGCGAGATGCTGATGAATGCGGTTCTGCCCTATCTTGGGGCCAACGCCGCGCTGATCGGCTCCAACACGTTCGGCAAGCCGGTCGGGCAGGTGTTCCTCGACCGCCCCGCCTGCGACGACCGGCTTCGAGTCATCGCTTTCGCGGTGACGGACAAGAATGGGCAAAGCGATTATTTCAACGGCATCGCTTCGCGCTTCCAATCGACCTGCGCCGCCGCCGACGAGGTGACGCGTCCGTTCGGCGACCCGCAGGAAGCGTCGATCCGGACGGCGCTCGACTTCCTCGCCGGCCGCAAGTGCACCCCGATCGGCGGCAGCACGGCCGCGCAGAGCCTGTCGGTGAAAGGCGAGGGCGCGCCGAAGCTGATGAGTCCGGCACGGCCGAGTGGCGTCGAGCGCGATCTGCCCGGCGCCTTTTAGACCGCCGGTGACGGCTGCGGTTTGAACCCGATCGCTTTTGTCACCCTCGCCTTGCCATTCACCGTGTTGTCGAGGCCGATCTGCACCGCCACCAGCAGGTAGGCGAAGGGCTGAAAGGCGATGCCGACGAACAAGGAGCCGATCAGATAGATGATGTGGGTGTGCTGGAGCGCGGTGGCGAGGGGGGAGATCCAGGCCTGGTCGCCTTCCGCCTTTTTGAAGCGTCTGCGGACGATCTCCATTCGGATCAGCCCGCCGACGTGGATCAGCAGGAACAGGATAAGGCCGGGGAAGCCCTGCTCGCCCAGCATCTCGAAATAGGAGCTGTGGTAGGCGCGGCTTGCGTCCTCTTCGGTTCGCGACTGAACGCTTGCGACGGCGCCGCTCGCCTGCACCGCCTTGGTCTCCACCGTGATCTTGCTCGACCGGTAGGCGTCGAAGCCGCCGCCCCAGGGGTTGCGCTGGGCATAGTCCCAGGTCCAGGCCCAGATGGCGAGGCGCGTGGTGGCGGAGGAATCGGCTTCGTAGCCGGCGATGGTGTCCATGCGGCCGGTGAAGTCCGACGGCAGCATCGGGATGGCGGCAAGGGACGCGGCCACGACCAGGAAAACGTAGCCGACCCGCCGCTTCATGTCGCGCATCACCATTGCGGCAAGCGCTGCAATGCAGAGCATGCCGGTGCGCGCGGCGGTGCCGACCGGGATCAGCAGGCAGGCGAAGATCAGGTTGGCGGAGAAGAGCTTCACCCGCCAATCCGGCGGAAAGATCGTGCCGTGGCGGCAGAACCAGAGAATGAGGGGGATGATGGCGATGGCGAAGGTCGACCCGGTCGAGCCTTCATAAAGGCCGGTATTGTCGTTCAGCATGAAGATCTGCGTGCCGTAGCCGCCGCCCGAAATCGCCGTCTTGATGCCGCCGACGATGAAGATCGCCGACGCGGAGACGATCGCGAACAGCAAATAGGCTTCAATCCTGAGCCGGGTGCGAAGCGCGAGCGGAAGAAAGATCGACCAGATCAGCGCCTTGGACGCCCAATTCCATTTGTCCTGCGCCTCCAGCGGGAAGTCGGCATATTGGGTGGTGCAAAAGGCGTAGATCAGGAGCAGCAGCATCAGCCCCTGGCGCGGGGCGAAGCGGGCGCCTTTCTTGCTGTCGAACATGGCCCAGGCGCCGAACGCCAGCGCCGCGACGATCAGCGACACCTGCACCGAGTTTAAGAGGTAATAAGAAAGCCGCTGCGGCTGAACGATGTCGATATAGGCAAAAGCGAGCACGAACAGGAACGGCCGCTTGAAGCCGAGCCCGACGAGCAGCACCAAATAAAGAATGAAGCCGAGGTCACGCATCCGGCGCGGCCTTGCCGAACGGGCGCTTCGCCTTGCCTTCCGGCGCGGGCGGCGGCGGCACGTCGGGATCGTCGAGGTCTGGCCGCGACAGCAAGCGCCAGGCGGCGAGCAGCAGCAGGCCGTGGCTCAGTGCCAGCGCGAAATTGTCGATCATGGCCGGCTCCTCACGCCCCTTCGAATAACGCGAGGCGGTTGACGGGCCGTTAAGCCAAACGTGGCAGAAGAATAAGCATGCGCATTCTTCACGTGCTCGACCACAGCCTGCCGCTCCACAGCGGCTACACGTTCCGGACCCGGGCGATCGTCACCGCCCAGAAGGCGCGGGGGCTGGAAGTCGCCTGCCTGACCGGCGCCCGCCACGAGCGCAGCGGGCCGGACCCGGAGCATATCGAAGGCATCGGCTTCTTTCGCACGCCCAAGCCCGCAAAGGCGCCGTCGCCGCTGCGGGAATGGCGCGAAATCCGCGCGCTGTCGAAACGGCTCGATGCGCTGGTCGAGGAATGGAAGCCGGACCAGCTTCACGTCCATTCGCCGGTGCTGAACGCGCTTGCCGCTCTGCCGGTGGCGAAGAAGCGGGGGCTGCCGCTCATCTACGAAATCCGCGCCTTCTGGGAAGACGCCGCCGTCGGCAACGGCACGGGCACGGAGAATTCGCTACGCTACAAGCTGATCAAGCTGGCCGAGACGCGCGCCGCCCGCCAGGCGGATGCGGTGGCGGTGATCTGCGAGGGGCTTCGCCGCGACCTCATCTCGCGCGGTATCCCGGCGGAAAAGATCATCGTCTCGCCCAACGGCGTCGACATGAGCCTGTTCGGCAACCCGGTTCCCGCCGATCTCAATCTTGCCCGCCGGCTCGGGCTTCGCGGCGCGGACGTGGTCGGCTTCATCGGCTCCTTTTACGATTATGAGGGGCTCGACGACATGATCGCGGCGATGCCCTTGCTGCTCGCCAAGCGGCCGAAGGCGCACCTGCTGCTGGTCGGTGGTGGGCCGATGGAGGAGGCGCTGAAGGCGCAGGCGGAGGCCTCTCCGGCGCGGGAGCGGATCCACTTCATCGGCCGCGTGCCCCACCATGAGGTGGAGCGTTATTACGGGCTGATCGACGTGCTCGCTTACCCGCGCAAAGCGATGCGGCTTACCGAGCTCGTGACGCCTCTAAAGCCGCTTGAAGCCATGGCGCAGCGCAAGCTCGTCGCCGCGTCCAATGTCGGTGGGCACCGCGAACTCATCGAGGATGGGGTGACGGGAACGCTCTTCCCGGCCGGAGATCCGCAGGCGCTTGCCAATGCGCTCGACACCTTGTTCGCCAATCGCGGCGGCTGGGACAAGCGCCGGGAAACTGCGCGGGACTTCGTTGAACGCGATCGTAACTGGTCGTTGAACATTTCCAATTACATGCCCGCTTACCAACGGCTGACAGGCAAGGCGCTCTAATGGCTCGACCTTCATTCCTGCGGCGCGGAAGCGCCATCGATTACGCGCTTGCGGGCCTCGCCGGCGCGGCCTTCGCCTTTGCCGCCTTTGCGCTTCCCGAGTGGCGGCTGACGCAGCTCGCATTGGGGAGCGGCTTCGCCGCCGTCTTCCCGCCCGCCCAGCCCCCGCTCGGCTTCACCGCACGCGCTTTGTTCGCCGGCGGAGTCGGCGCGATCGCGCTGATCGGCTCCTATTTGCTTCTCCGCCTCGCCGACCGGCCGCGCGTCGCCAAGCGCGAAACCACCGAAGCCGACGCGCCGCCCGAACCCATCCGCCTGCGCCGCGCCGATGCCCATCCCGACGCCCCCGCCCGCCGCCCGCTGACGGCGCGCGACCTTGGCGAACCGGCCGAGGAAGCGCCCGAAGAGCTGCTGCTCGCCCCGGAAACGGAGGCGCCTGCTTTTCTGGTGGAGCAGGAACCGGAGACGGTGGAAGCCGAACCGGTCGAGGCCGCAACGGAGCCTGAGGCGCCGCTCGTCTGGCCGCCCGAGCCGGTCGCTGAGGAAGCATCCGAATCCGAACCCAAACCCGAACCTGCGCCTGCTCCTGTGCCTGTTCCCGTTGAGACCGAAGCAGAAGCCGAGCCGAGCATCACCAAGCTGATGCAGCGCCTCGAATTCGGACTCGCCAAGAAGGAGCGGGTGGTGCTCGATCCCGCTGCCGTCGCGGCGCCCGCCGACGACGCCGTCGGCCACCGCCTGCGCAGCGCGATCGGGGATCTTCAAAAGCTCGCCGCGCGCGGTTGATCAGCCGAATACGGTCAGCGCCTCCAGCCTGATCCGCACCAGCCCCGGCCGCCGCTCGTCCGCCGCCACCGACAGGTCGGCGACGATCTGCCCCGCGGCCTCCGGCGGCCTCCGCGTCACGCCCGCGAGCAAGGCATCCGCCGCGTCCCCGGCGCCGTCGCCCTCGAAGCGCAAGGCGAACTGGTGGCGCGCGCCCCGGAAGTTAGCGCTCGCCCAGCCGCGGCTGCGCACTTCCTCCAGCACCCAGCCGGCGAAGCTTTCGAGCGACGCGCGCAGCCCGCGCAGAAAGGCGGCGTGGAGGTTCAGCGCCTGGTCCATGACGGGTCCTCCCGCGCATCGAGGAATTCGGTGATCCGCCGCCGCAGGTTAAGCCGCGGCTCGCGGCCCCGCCGCATGTCGAACACCAATTGGGGGTCGCGCGCGCACTCCCGCCCGAAGGTCGTGGGCGCCTTCTTGGTCATGTACAGATAGCGCTCGATGCGCTGCAGAAGCGTCCGTCTCACCGCTCGTCTCCGAATCACCGTTCTTGTTGTGTTCTAGTTTCGGAGGAGTTTTCCTACTTGTCTAGGAAATTTCCTATCGATAGGGAGAAGCGTGTCCCAAGACCCACGAATCCTGCTGGAGAAGCTGATCCGCGAGAGGGGCGAGGACTATGCCGGCCTCTCGCGGCTGATCGGCCGCAACCCGGCCTACGTGCAGCAATACATCAAGCGCGGGACGCCGAAGCGTTTGTCCGAGGAGGACCGCCGCGCGCTTTCCCGCTATTTCGCGATCGACGAGGCTCTGCTCGGCGGGCCGGTGGCCCCCGCTGAGGCTTCGGCCGACCTCCTCTCCGTGCCGAGGCTCGACGTGGCCGCTTCCGCCGGCCCGGGCGCCGAGGCGGGGGAGGAGCGGCCGCTTGGACGGATCGCATTCGATTCGGCCTGGCTTCGGCGGATGCGGATCGGGGGCGGCGCTCAGCTGTCGATGATCCGCGTGCAGGGCGATTCGATGGTGCCCACCTTGTCCGACGGCGACGAGATCCTCGTGGACCGGGGCGATGCGGCCGAACGCTTGCGCGACGGCATCTACGTGCTTCGCATCGACGACGTGCTGGTGGTGAAGCGGGTGGCGCGCAACCCGGCCGGGCGCGGCATCTCCGTTCGAAGCGACAACAATTCTTATCCGTCCTGGCCGGAATGCGATCCCGCCGCCGTCGATCTCGTCGGCCGGGTCGTGTGGGTCGGCCGCCGCTTGGGCTGAGCCGCTAGCGGCGCTCGTTCAACCAGAACAGCAAAGCGAGCAGCACGCCCGCGCCGGTGCCGACCAGGATGCCGATGCTCGGCTGGCCGACGATGATCCCCGCAACGGTGCCGGCGATGATCGCGATGGCGATGATCGAACCGCCGGCCTGGGTGAGTTTGGAGCGCCTTGCCATGGCGCGCGCTTTGCCAGTCCGGCGGCGCCTTGGCCAGCCTCGCCGCAGCGACCGCGAATTTAAGCTGCTCTTCACCATCGCAGCGCAGCAATTTGGCAACCGCTTGCGCGCTACACCCCATTTCAACAAGCACATCGGGGGGTTTTCTTGCGTTACCAGGTTCATACCACCGGCCGCGGCGCGTTTGCCGAGGCCGCGGAACTCCTGTCCCGTTTTGGCGACCATGCCGTTTCGGAAGCGCGCCGCCGCGCCGGCAAAAGCCGCGAGCTCGGTAACGTCGTCCATTTCTGCCGCTGGCGCGAAGTGGAGCGGATGATCGGCACCCTTGCGGCCAGAGCGCCCGCGGGCCTCGTTCACTAGCGCCTTATAGCACCCGCCGGGCTGATTCAGCGCTGGCGGCGGCCAAGGGGCCCGGCTAGGTTTCGGGCATGTATCGCTTTTCCATGGGGTGGGGTGCGGCGGCTGCCTTCGCTGCCGGGTGCGGCTTGGCCTGTGCCGCGCCTGCATCCGCCCAGGAACACGCCGCGCCGCCCGCCGCCGATCCCGCGCCGGCCGAGCCCGACCCGTTCGCCGAACTGGATGCCCCGCTGGACCCGTCGGCGCCGCTCGATCCGATGCCGGACCTCGGCGTTGAATGGCCGGAGCTCGAGGACAGCGCCGGCACGGGCATTGCGGGCGCACCGGACAGCGTGATCGCCGACACCGCCGCCGAGCGCAGCTACGTCGTCGCGCTGGCCGGCCTCGACGCGGAACTGGAGGCGGCGCTTGCGCCCCGCTTCGCCGAACTCTCGGCACTTGAGCGTAATCGAAGCGACCCCGCCAATGCCGCGCAGATCGATCGCCGCGCCCGGGAAGACGCCGAACTGCTCGGCGAATTGCTGCGCGGCCGCGGCTATTACGATGCGCTTGTCGAGGCGCGGGTCGAGGTGGCGGAAGCGGCCGGCGGTCCGGTGCGGGTGACGTTCGAGGCCGAGCCGGGGCCGCTTTACCGCTTCAGCGAAGTCCGCCTGCAGGGCGTGGACGAAGCGGGCGCCGACGCCGCCGCCTTGCGGGGTGCCTTCGGTGTGAAGGCCAACGACCCCGTCGATGCGGACAAGGTCATCGCCGGCGAAGCGGAATTGCGCGCGGAGCTCGGTCGCCGGGGCTATGCCTTTGCCGATGTCGGCGCGCTCGACATCGCCGTCGATCACCAGAGCCGCACCGCCACCCTGGTCCTGCCGCTCAATGCCAACGGCGCGCGGCAGTTCGGCGCGATCCGGGTCGAGGGGCGGCCGCTGTTCAGCGCCAAGCACCTCCAGACGATTGCTCGCTGGAAACCGGGCGAGCCCTATACCCAGGCGCTGGTCGAGGATCTGCGCCGCGCGCTGATCGCCACCGGCCTGGTTTCCACCGTCGCTATCCGCCCGGTTGCGGGCACCGATCCGCGCACGGTGGACCTCGCGGTGACCCTCGACCGCGCGCCGATGCGCACGATTGCGGGGCAGGCGGGCTACGGTTCGGGCGAGGGCATTCGCGTGGAGGCGAGCTGGCAGCACCGCAACCTCCTCCCACCCGAAGGCGCCGTCACGTTCCGGGGCGTGATCGGCACCCGCGAGCAGCTGATCGGCGCAACCCTTCGCCAAAACAACTTCCGCCGCCGAGACCAGGTGCTGACCGGGCAGTTCGCGGTCAGCAACATCGATCGCGCCGCCTACGAAGCGCGTACCACCTTTCTTGCCGCAAGCATCGAGCGCCAGACCAACCTCATCTGGCAAAAGAAGTGGACCTGGTCGTTGGGCGGCGAGCTGATCGCGTCCGATGAAAAAGACGTCGACATCGACACCGGCACCACCCGGCGCCGCACCTTCTTCATCGGCGCGCTTCCGGCGACGCTTTCCTATGACGGATCGAACGACCTGCTCGATCCGACCCGCGGCTTCCGCCTGGCTGGCCGATTTTCGCCCGAAGCGTCCTTCCAGGGCAGCGGCTTCGGCTATTCGCGGCTTCAGCTCGACGGCAGCTTCTACCAGCCGCTGACCGAAACGGTGACCCTCGCCGGCCGCGCCCGCATCGGCACAATCGTCGGCGCGGCGCGCGACCGGATCGCGCCGTCCCGCCGCTTTTACGCGGGCGGCGGCGGATCGGTGCGCGGCTACGGCTTCCAACGCTTGGGACCCCGTGACCCGGTGTTCGACGATCCGATCGGCGGCCGAAGCCTCGCCGAATTCTCGTTCGAAGCGCGGGTGCGCTTGGGCAATTGGGGGATCGTGCCGTTCCTCGACGGCGGCAATATCGACACCTCGCCACTGCCCGGCTTCGGCGACCTTCGCTTCGGCACGGGCATCGGCGTGCGCTACCACACGCGCTTCGGGCCGATCCGCGTCGATCTCGGGACGCCGCTCAACCGCCGCGCGGGCGATGCGCGAGTCGCCGTCTACGTCTCTCTCGGCCAGGCCTTCTGATGGACGAAGCTGCGGTGGAGACCGGCGAAGCCGAAGCGCCGCCGCAGCGCCGCCGCCGCGCCCGCTTGGCCTCCGGCCTCGCCAAATGGGCGGTCGGGCTGCTGCTCACCCTGTTCCTGTTCGTTGCCGCCGCGGCCCTGCTGCTCGACACCGGCGCCGGCCACCGGTTCCTTGCCGATCGCATCGCGGCAATGGCACCGAATTCGGGCCTCAAGATCCACATCGGGCGGATCGACGGATCGATTTGGGGCGACACGCGGCTGGTGGATGTCCGCCTTTACGACCCGCAAGGGCTATTCGCGGAATCGCCGCTGATCGAGGTCGATTGGCAGCCTTTGGGCTGGATCGCCAACCGGCTGATCATCCACGATCTCGACGCGAAGCTCGCCGCGCTCCACCGCCTCCCCAAGCTTCGCCCGTCCGACGAGCCGGGGCCGGTTCTCCCCGGCTTCGACCTCCATGTCGGCCGCCTCGACGTTGCGCAGCTGCGCATCGGCAAGGCGGTGGCGGGAACGCCGCGCGTGGCGCGCCTGTCGGGCGAAGCGGACATCCGCGCCGGCCGTGCGCTGCTCCGGCTCGACGCGGCGGTGAAAGGCGGCGGCGACAGCGTTGCGCTCCGCCTCGACGCCCAGCCCGACCGAGACCGGTTCGATCTCCAGGCGCGGGTGGTGGCGCCGGCCAACAGCGTCGTCGGCGCGATGCTCGGCACGCAAAGGCCGATCGTGCTGACGGTGGACGGCGACGGCCGCTGGGCCTCCTGGAGCGGCACCGCCCGGCTCGATCTTTCGGCGCGCCGAACCGCCGAACTCGACCTCAAGGCGCAAAGCGGGCTTTACGGCGTCTCCGGCTGGATTGCGCCGGGGCAGTTCTGGACGGGCAAGAAACAGCGCCTCACCCAGCCGCGCATCCTCCTCAACGGGCGCGGCACGTTCGTTGAGCGGCGGATCGACGGCCGCCTGTCGATGCGTTCCGCCGCGCTGCGTATGGAAGCCGCCGGCGTCGTCGACCTCGGCAGGAACCGCCTGCGCAACGTCCGCCTCGCCGCCGATCTCCTCCAGCCGGCGGCCTTGTTCACCAACATGCGCGGCGACAAGGTGCGGATCACCGCCGTCCTGAACGGCGCCTTCCGAAGCTTCGACTTCGCCTACCGCGCCACCTCGCCGCGCGTGCAGTTCGACAAGACCGGGCTCGAGGAGCTCCGGCTGGAGGGCAGGGGGCGGATGTCGAAGGCGCCGGTGACGGTGCCGATCGTCGCCACGGTGAGGCGGGTGGCCGGCGTCGGCGACGTCGCGGGGAAGATCCTCGCCAATTTGCGCGCCGAGGGTCGCTTGAGCATCACGGCGCGCGAGCTGCGCGGGCAGGGGCTGAGCCTTCGCTCCGACAAGGTGAACGGCACCCTCGGCCTTTTCGTCGATCTCAAGAACGGCCGCTTCCAGGTCGATATCGACGCCGGCATGAAGAGCTATGGCGTGCCGGGACTCGGGCTGGTGGATGTCGCAACCAACCTCAAGGTGGTCCGCCACCCGTCCGGCAAGGGTACGCTCGTCACCGGCAAGGGCCGCGCCTGGCTTCGGCGGTTCGACAACAAGTTCCTGCTCAATCTCGCCGGCGGCCTGCCTTATGCCGAGGCCGATCTGGAGCGTGGCAACGACTTCATTCTCCACTTCCGCAACCTGCGCATCCGCGCGCCGTCGGTCGCAATCGCCGGCACCGGCCTTCGCCGCCGCGACGGCACTTTCGCGTTCGAAGGGCAGGGGCGGCAGGCAGCCTACGGCGCCTTCGGCATCGCGCTCGACGGCCGAATCGAGCGACCGCGCATCACCTTGCGCCTGCCCCGCCCGAACGAAGCGCTGGACGTCCGCGACATGATCCTCGCGCTTGAGCCGTCGCCGAGCGGCTTCGCCTACCGCGCTTCGGGCCGCTCGCTGCTCGGGCCGTTCACATCCAACGGCAACATCCTCCTCCCGCCCGGTGGACCGCCGACGATCCAGGTCTCCTTGCTCACCGTCTCCAACACCCGCGCCAGCGGGTCGCTGCGCGCCGATCCGGGCGGGTTCAACGGGGCGCTGAACGTGACCGGCGGCGGCCTGCTCGGGCGGCTCGCCTTCAGCCCGTGGAACGGCATGCAGCGCATCGGCGTGGACATGACGGCGGACAATGCCCGCTTCGCGGGGCCGCCGCCGATCGCCATCCGCTCCGGCCGCCTCCAGGCCGCGATCCTGCTCGATCCCGCCGGCACGTCGGTCCAAGGCAGCCTCACCGCGCGCGGCGTGAGCCGGGGGCCGCTCTCCATCGCCAACGTGGAGGCGAGCGGCAATGTGCGCGGCGGAAGCGGCCGGATCACGGCGCACATCGCCGGTACCCGCGGCCGCAACTTCGCCTTCAACACCGTCGCCGATTTCTCCCCCGGCCGGATCAGTGTCTCGGGCGAAGGCTCGGTCGATCGCCGCCCGATCCGGCTCACGCAGCCGGCGATCCTGGTGCGCGAGGGCGAGGCCTGGCGGCTCCAGTCGGCCGGCGTCTCCTTTGCCGGCGGAAGCGCGACCCTGTCCGGCCTGTTCGGCGGACCGACCACCGAAGTGAACGCGCGCATGGAGGCGATGCCGCTCTCCGTGCTCGACATCGGCTGGCCCGAACTCGGCCTCGGCGGCAGTGCGTCGGGCACCCTGAGCTACCGCTTCCCCTCCGGCGGCGGCCAGCCAAGCGGCGCCGCCGACCTGCGGGTGCGCGGCCTCACCCGCTCGGGCCTCGTTCTCTCCTCCCGCCCGGTTGACATCGGCCTCGCCGCGCGCCTCCAGAACGGCAGCGCAGGCATCCGCGCGGTGGCGGCGAGCGAGGGCAGAACCATCGGCCGCGCCCAGGCGCGCCTGTCGCCCATCGGCCTCAGCGGCAATATCGGCGAGCGCCTCGCGGCAGCGCCGATGCTTGCCCAGATCCGCTACAACGGCCCCGCCGACACGCTCTGGCGCCTGACCGGAGTCGAACTGCTCGACGTCAGCGGCACCGTCGCGATCGGCGCCGACGCCCGGGGCACGCTCAACAATCCGCAGATCCGCGGCTCGCTGCGCACCGACAAGGCGCGGATCGAAAGCGCGGTGACCGGCATGGTGATCGACAACGTCCGCGCCGCCGGTCGCTTCGGCGGCTCGAAACTGGTGCTCGACAGCATCGCCGGCACCACCAAGGGCAAAGGCACCGTTTCCGGCCGCGCCGCCTTCGACCTTGCCGGGCCGAAGGGCTTCGGAATGGACATCGCGCTGGACGCGCAGGCGGCGCAGCTTCTCGACCGCGACGACATCAAGGCGCAGGTCAGCGGCCCGATCCGCATCCGCTCGGACGGGCAGGAAGGCTCGATCTCCGGCAAGGTCCGCTTGGCGTCCGGCGCGTTCCGCCTCGGCAGCGTTCGCGCTTCCGCCCAGCTCGCCCGCCTGCCGGTGCGGGAGGTGAACCTCCCCGCCGACGAACGCCCCGCCGCCCGCCGCCTTACCCCTTGGCGGCTGGACCTCAATGTCGACGCGCCGGGCCGCCTCACCGTCACGGGCCTCGGCATCAACAGCGAATGGAGCGCCGACCTACAGGTCCGCGGCACCGTCACCGAACCGCGCATAACCGGCAGCGCCAACCTGGTGCGCGGCTCCTACGATTTCGCGGGACGCCGCTTCGATCTCGAGCGGGGGTTGATCCGCTTTCAGGGCGAAAGCCCGATCAACCCGGTGCTCGACATCACCGCGGAAGGCGGCGTGCAGGGGCTGAACGCTGTGATCCGCGTCACCGGACGGGGTCAGCGGCCTGAAATCTCCTTCTCCTCAACGCCCGCTCTGCCACAGGACGAACTGCTTTCGCGGCTGCTGTTCGGTGCCTCGATCACCAACCTGTCCGCGCCGGAAGCGCTGCAGCTCGCCGCCGCGGTTGCGTCCTTGAACAATTCCGGCGGCGGGCTCGACCCGATCAACGCGGTGCGCGCCGCCACCGGCCTCGATCGCCTGCGCATCGTCCCCGCTGACATCACCACCGGCCAGGGCACGGCCATTGCCGCCGGCAAATATCTCGGCCGCCGCGTCTACGTGGAGGTGGTGACGGACGCGCGTGGTTACTCCGCGACCTTGGTAGAATATCAGATCACCCGCTGGCTTTCGCTCCTGTCCAGCATCTCCACCATTGGCCGCGAAAGCGTCAACTTACGGGTTTCCAAAGATTATTGATCCGGAAGGAGATTGTTAACGCCCGCCTTCTAGGATCGTCCCCCGCACCGGGAGGAGGCGATGGGGTCGGCAGTGAAACCCAAGGCAGATGGGGGGCGGCAGGCCGAACGGCTGGTCGTGCGCGGTGCTACCCGGCTCAAGCCCAACGAGTGGAGCAGCGTCGAGGCGACGATGCTCGACCTCTCCGAACTGGGCTTTCGCGCGGCCTGCGATGCGCGTCTTCGCGTCGGCAGCACCGTGTCGATCGACATCCCCCGGATTGGTGCCGTCGAAGCCCAGGTCGAATGGCAGCGCGGCGGTGAGTTCGGCGCCCGTTTCTACGCCCCG
>DATBNC010000019.1:0-162416 GCA_036554525.1 Allosphingosinicella sp. | reverse complement strand
CCTCGGAGGACTGGGCGGTGACGGGGCTCGCAGACAGAGCGAGGAGGGCAAGAAACAGCCTTGCACGCATTGGAATATCTCCGCTTTCCGGCCCGTTTGGTTGACGAGCGGTGCGGAATCCATGTGTAAAGGGGGTTAATGAGGGCGCTGCTCCAGAGCGGCACAGCCCGGCGGCCATCACTAAAGCCCTCTCCCTTGGGGAGAGGGAGTACCTAATCCAGGTTCGGCCTCAGCCAGCGCTCGGCCTCCTGCAGGCTGACCCCCCGCCGCCCCGCATATTCCTCGAGCTGGTCGCGGCCGATCCTCGCCACTCCGAAATACTGGCTGTCGCGGTGGGCGAAATAGAAGCCGGAGACGGCCGAGGTCGGAAGCATCGCCATGCTCTCGGTGAGGGTCACTCCGGCCGGCTCGCCGCCGAGCATGTCGAACAGGACCGGCTTCAGGCTGTGATCCGGACAGGCCGGGTAGCCGGGGGCGGGACGGATCCCGGCATAGGTCTCGCGGATCAGCTGCTGGTTGGTGAGATGCTCCTCGGCATAGCCCCAGACGCTGTTGCGGACATGGCCGTGGAGTGTCTCGGCGAAGGCCTCGGCGAGCCGGTCGGCGAGCGCCTTGAGGAGGATGTCGGAATAATCGTCATTCTCCTCCTTGAAGCGGGCGAGGTGCGAGTCGAGGCCGTGGATGCCGACGGCGAAGCCGCCGATCCAATCCTCGCCGTCGGGATCGATGAAATCGGCGAGGCACATATTGGCGCGGCCTTCACGCTTCTTCACTTGCTGGCGAAGGAAAGGGATGCGGGTCCAATCGTTGCCGGCGAGAACCAGCACGTCGTCGCCTTCGCGCCTGCAGCGCCAAAGGCCGACGGTGGCGCGCGGCACCAGCCAATGTTCGGCGATGATCCGGTCAAGCATCGCCTGCGCGTCGGCGAACAAGGCGCTTGCGCTTTCGCCGACCACTTCGTCGGTGAGGATCGCCGGGTAATTGCCGGCAAGTTCCCAGGCGCGGAAGAAGGGCGTCCAATCGATCTGGGCACGCAGATCGCGGATCGGCCAGTCGTTGAAGTGGTGAACGCCGGGGCGCTTGGGCACCGGCGGCTTGCCTTCGGGATCGAATTGGAAGGCATTGGCGCGCGCGGCGTCGATCGGCGAAAGCTCGGAATGGCCACGCCCGGCGCGGCTTTCGCGGACCAGCTGGTAATCCTCGGCCGTCTTCTCGACGAGCGGCTCCTTCTGGGTCTCGGAGACAAGCGACGAGGCGACGCCGACCGCCCGGCTGGCGTCGAGGACGTGCAGCACCGGGCCCTTATAGACCGGATCGATCTTCAGCGCGGTGTGGACCTTGCTGGTCGTCGCGCCGCCGATGAGGAGCGGCATGGTGAAGCCAGCGCGCTGCATCTCGTCGGCCACCGTCACCATCTCGTCCAGCGACGGCGTGATCAGGCCGGAAAGGCCGATCATGTCGGCGTCGTTCTCGTTCGCCGCCTTCAAGATGTCCTGCCACGGCACCATCACGCCGAGGTCGATAACCTCGAATCCGTTGCACTGCAGGACAACGCCGACGATGTTCTTGCCGATGTCGTGAACGTCGCCCTTCACCGTTGCCATCACCACCTTACCCTTGCCCTGAGTGGCGCCGGATTTCTCCTTCTCCGCTTCGATAAAGGGGATGAGGTGGGCGACGGCTTTCTTCATCACGCGGGCGGATTTCACCACCTGCGGCAGGAACATCTTGCCCGATCCGAACAGGTCGCCGACGACGTTCATGCCGTCCATCAGCGGGCCTTCGATGACGTGGATCGGCCGCCCGCCGCTGTCGAACGCCGCCTGGCGCGCTTCTTCGGTGTCCTCGACCACGAAGGCGTCGATGCCTTTTACCAGCGCATGCTCGAGCCGCTTGCCGACTTCCCAGCCGCGCCATTCGGCCTCGGCTTTCTCGCGCACCGGATCGGAGCCGCGATACTTTTCGGCAAGCGTCACCAGCCGCTCGGTGGCGTCGCCGCCTTGCCTGGGCGTGCGGTTGAGGATCACATCCTCGCAGGCCTCGCGAAGGTCCGGATCGATGGTGTCGTAGACGTCGAGCTGGCCCGCGTTGACGATCGCCATGTCGAGGCCCGCCGGAATGGCGTGGTAAAGGAACACCGAGTGCATCGCGCGGCGCACCGGTTCGTTGCCGCGGAACGAGAAGGAGAGGTTGGAGAGGCCGCCGGAGATGTGGACGTGCGGGCAGTTTCTCTTGATCTCGCGGCAGGCTTCGATGAAGTCGACCGCGTAATTCTTGTGCTCGTCGATGCCGGTGGCGACCGCGAAGATATTGGGATCGAAGATGATGTCTTCCGGCGGAAAACCGTCGGCGACGAGCAGATCGTAGGCGCGGCTGCAGATCTCCACCTTGCGCGCCTTGGTGTCCGCCTGGCCGACTTCGTCGAAGGCCATGATCACCACGGCGGCGCCGTAATTGCGGCACTTGCGGGCGAGGCGCAGGAACTCGTCCTCGCCTTCCTTCATGCTGATCGAGTTGACGATCGGCTTGCCGGAGACGCATTTCAGCCCAGCCTCGATCACGCTCCATTTGGAGCTGTCGATCATGAAGGGGACGCGCGCGATGTCCGGCTCGGCGGCGATCAGCTTCAGGAAGGTGGTCATGGCATGCTCGGCGTCGAGCAAACCTTCGTCCATGTTGATGTCGATGACCTGCGCGCCATTCTCCACCTGCTGAAGCGCGACTTCGACCGCGGCCGCATAGTCGCCGGCCATGATCAGCTTCTTGAAGCGGGCCGAACCGGTGACGTTGGTCCGTTCGCCGATGTTTACGAAGGTGCTGCGCAGCGTCGGTTCGGGCGCGGGGGTGAGGTCGTTCATTTTGCTTGAAAACTCAATCAGTTAAGCGGCGATGGTCATCGGTTCGAGGCCGGCGAGGCGGGTGACCGTCGGCGGCTTCGGAAGTTGCCTTGGGGGCAAGCCGGCGACACTTTCGGCGATGGCGCGAATGTGGGCGGGCGTCGAGCCGCAGCAGCCGCCGAGGATGTTAACCAGGCCCTGATCGGCCCAGGCGCGGACGAAGGCTGCGGTCTGGTCCGGGCGCTCGTCATAGGCGCCGAGCTCGTTGGGGAGGCCGGCATTGGGATAGACCATGACCAGCGTGTCGGCGGCGGCGGCCAGAGTTTGGACGTGGGGGCGCAGCTGCTCCGCGCCGAACGAGCAGTTGAGCCCGATCGTCACCGGCCGCGCGTGGCGCACCGCGTGCCAGAAGGCTTCCACGGTGTGGCCGGACAGGTTGCGGCCGGACAAGTCGGTGATGGTCATGGAGATCATCAGCGGCACGTCGCGCCCGGCGCTGTCGCCCGCTTCGATTGCGGCCATGATCCCGGCCTTGGCGTTGAGCGTGTCGAAGATCGTCTCGATCAGGATGAAGTCGGCGCCGCCCTCGATCAAGGCTTCGCATTGCTCGCGATAGACGCTCTTCAAACCATCGAAGTCGATCTCGCGGAAGCCCGGGTCGTTGACCTTGGGCGAAAGCGACAAGGTCTTGTTGGTCGGGCCGATCGCGCCGGCAACGAAGCGCGGGCGTCCATCGCGCGCCTGATATTCGTCCGCCGCGGCGCGCGCCAAGCGGGCGGAGGCGCGGTTGATGTCGCCGACCAGGTGCTCGGCGCCGTAATCGGCCTGGCTGATCGTGTTGGCGCTGAACGTGTTGGTGGAGACGATGTCGGAGCCCGCCTCGAGATAGGCGCGGGTGATGGCGTCCACGACGTCCGGGCGGGTTAGCGCCAGGATGTCGTTATTGCCCTTCTGGTCCTTGGCCAGATCGTAGGATCCGCGATAATCGGCCTCGACCAGCTTGCGGTTCTGGATCTCGGTTCCGAAGGCGCCGTCGGTGACGAGGATGCGGCTTGCGGCGGCGGCCTGGAGGCGTTGACGAGCGTCGCTCATGCGGCCTGCTCCTGCTGATGGTTCTGGGGACGGAGGCCGAGCAGGTGGCAGATGGCGTAGGCCAGCTCGGCCCGGTTCAGCGTGTAGAAGTGGAAGTGGCGAATGCCGCCGGCATAAAGCTGGCCGCACAGCTCAGCCGCGACGGTGGCGGCGACGAGTTGGCGGGCGGCGGGAAGGTTGTCGAGGCCTTCGAACAGGTCATCCATCCAGCGCGGGATCGCCGCGCCGCAGGAGGCTGCGAACTTGCGCGTCTGGGCGACGTTGGAGACCGGCAGGATACCCGGCACGATCTCGGCGGTGATGCCGGCCGCGGCGGCGGCGTCGCGAAAGCGCAGGAAGTTTTCGGGCGCGAAGAAGAATTGGGTGATCGCCCGGTCGGCGCCCGCATCGATCTTGCGCTTGAGGTTGTCGAGGTCGGTCTGCGCGCAGGACGCTTCCGGGTGGACTTCCGGATAAGCCGCGACGGAAATCTCGAACGGCGCGACCTTCTTCAGCCCGGCGACGAGATCGGCGGCGCTCCCATAGCCTTGCGGATGCGGCGCGAACGGGGTGCCGGGCACCGGCGGATCGCCGCGAAGCGCAACGATGTGGCGAACGCCCGCCGCCCAATAGTCTCGCGCCACCTGGTCGATCTCTTCGCGGCTCGCCTCGACGCAGGTCAGGTGCGCGGCGGCGGCGAGCCTGGTTTCGCGGGCGATGCGCTCCACGGTGGCGTGGGTACGTTCGCGCGTCGAGCCGCCGGCCCCGTAGGTGACGGACACGAAGCGGGGGCTAAGCGGCTCGAGCGTCTTTACGCTTTCCCAAAGCGTCGCCTCCATCTTCTCCGTCTTGGGCGGAAAGAATTCGAAACTGACTTCGATGTCGCCCGCGACGTTTTCGAACAGGGGCTGGCGCCAGGAGGCGATGCCGGGGGCGAGCGTGCTCATGCCACAACTTTCAATTTCGCGTGGGGCCGTTCGCCGGCCCAAATGGTGACGGTGAGTTCACCGCCTTCGAGATGTTCAACGACGCGGCCGACGAGCCCGGCGCCTTCCAGATATTTCAGCATCACGTCGTCGGCGAAGCCGAGCCGAGCGTGGGCGTCGCGGCTGCGCAGTTCCTCGCGCTCGTGCGGCGCAAAGTCGGCGATCAGCAACCGCCCGCCGGGGCTGAGCAGGCGCGCCGCCTCGGCAACGGCAGCGGCGGGCTGCTGCGCGTAGTGAAGCACCTGGTGGATAATCACCGTGTCGGCGCCGCCGGTGGGAAGCGGGAGCGAATACATGTCGCCCTGCCGCAACTCGACGCGGGAGAGGCCCGCTTCGGCAAGCTGACCCGGGCGAGGCGGAGCATTTCGGGCGACCGATCGACGCCCAGCGCATGGTCGGCGGCGGCGCCGAACAGGGCGATCATCCGGCCGGTGCCGGTGCCGATGTCGACCAGCCGCCCCACCGGCCGGTCGGCGAGCGCGCGGCCGATTGCGGCCTCGACGTCGGTCTCGGCGATGTGCAGCGAGCGGATCTCGTCCCAATCGCTGGCATGGGCGGCGAAATAGCGTTCTGCGGCGGCGGCACGGTCGGCGCGAACGGCGGCGAGGCGGGCGGCGTCGGCGACCTGCCAAGGGTCCTTACCGTCAAGCTCCGACCAGGCATCCAGCGCGGCGAACAGCGGACCGACCCGCGCCTTCTCGCCGAGGCTCAGGAACACCCAGCTTCCTTCCTTGCGCCGCTCGGCAAGGCCGGCGTCGATCAGGATCTTGACGTGGCGCGACACGCGCGGCTGGCTTTGGCCGAGCACCTGGGCAAGCTCGCCGACCGACAATTCCATCGCGCGCAGCAGCGCAAGAATGCGCAGCCGCGTCGAATCGGCGAGGGAGCGGAAAATGTCGCAAGCGGACGGCATAGATAAGGATATAAAGATATCTTTATATGCCGGTCAAGGAGAATGGCCTTGGGAGAGCCAAGAGCCGCTTGAACCGGCTCCGTAATATGTCATGATGCCCGCTCCTGGGGAGGCTGAGTATGTTTGGGCGAGGGCAAAAAGCGCAGGGCTCGGAAGATGCCAAATTCTCCTTCATCGGCCCTGAGGTCACGATCACTGGGGATGTGGAAACGACGGGCCGCCTGCACCTCGACGGCAAGGTCACCGGCGACATCCGCTGCGACGTGCTGACACAAGGCGCGACCGGCGTCGTTCACGGCAACATCACCGCCGGCGAGGCGCGGCTCGCCGGGTTGGTCGACGGCGCGGTGGAAGCGGGAAGCCTGCACCTGGAGGCAAGCGCGCGGGTCACCGGCGACGTCCTCTACGAAGCCCTTGGCATTGCCACCGGCGCCGAAGTGGAAGGCCGCTTCAAGCGCCGCCGCGGTGCCAATGACGGAGCTGTCCACGCCCGCGCCGAAGCCGAAACGGCCAAGCCGCAGCGCCTGGTGCGCGCCAAAGCGACTCCCGCTGCACCGGTTGCGACTCCTGCACCCTTGTTCGAAGTGCCGGCGGCCGAAGCCGCCGAATAGGAACCGCCGCGCGCGCGCCTTCGTTGCCCCCTCGAACATTTCGAGGAGCATCTCCCATGGCGAACAGTGACAGCAATATCGGCGGCCCCGCCGAATCGACGGATGGCGAAGGCGGCTCCGCGCGTGAGGGCGGCATCTCCGATGCCGGAAGCGAAGCGCAAGGCGGAGCAAGCGCCACCGGCCAAGCCTCCACGGGCGCTTCCACCGCCGGGGGAACCGGCGGCGGGACCGCGGGCACCGGTGGCACGGACGTAGGAGCCGGCACCGGCACCGGCCCGGGAGCGGCGGGCGTTTCGCACGGCGGCGGGAACGATGCCGGCGGCAATGCGGTCGGTAGCGGCGCTTCCGGAAGCGGCGGCGAAGGGGCGGGGCAGGAGCTCGCCAACCGGCTCGGCGGCCACGGGCAAAACAATGCGGCCACCGGGGCCGGCATGACGGGCGCGGGCTCCGCCACCGGCGACGCAAGCCAGATGCGCAGCGAAGGCAGCGGCGCCGCCGGCGGCGGCCTTGGCGGCGTGGATGCCGGATCGCCCGGCGGCATGGGCGGCACACGCGGTACCGGCGGCACGGGCGGCACCGGCCGTCCCCCAGGCGGCGTCAGCCCGGTCCAGATCGAGCAAGAAACCCGCGGCGACCTGGGCGACGAGGATTGAAGCCTTAGCGCTTCGTCAACCACCGCCGGTGAGACGGCGTAAACCCGCACCTGCCACTCTCTCTTCATGGGAGAGGGTTTACACAGGCTCGGGCGGATCGCGGCGGTGGCGGCCTTGTGCGCCGCCGCGCCCGTGCTGATCGGAAGCACCGGCCGCCTCACCAGCCTCGACGAACGCCTGCTCGCCGCCCACAATCGGGAACGGACCGGCGCCGGCCTCCCCGCGATGCGCTGGGACGCTTCGCTTGCCGCCGATGCCGCCGAATGGGGCGAGGAACTCGCCGCCGTCGACGATATCGAGCATTCGCCGGACGATCCCGAAGATCCCGAGCCGCAGGGCGAGAACCTTTGGCTCGGCACGAGCGGCTATTTCACGCCCGAACAGATGGTCGGCATGTGGGCGGAGGAGAAGCGCCACTTCGTGCCCCGCCCGATCCCCTACAGCAGCCGCACAGGCAATTTCGACGATGTCGGCCATTACACCCAGCTGATGTGGCGCGAGACCGGCAAGGTCGGCTGCGCGCTGGCCAAGGGACAGGAGAACGAAATCCTCGTCTGCCGCTACTCCGCCGCCGGCAACGTCGAAGGCGAGCAGGCCTTCTAAGCCGCCGCGCCGCTTGACTTTCCCGCCGCAATGGGCTTTTGGCGGCGCACAGCGGCGGGCTTGTTCCCGCCGTTCTTTTTGGGGTTTGGGCCGTCCCCCATAAGGCGGCCCGGCCGAGGTTACCTGAAACGGACCTCGGACGAACAAAGGAAATGAACCATGCGCCATCGCGTCGCCGGCCGTAAGCTGCAGCGTACCTCCTCTCACCGCGCAGCCCTGTTCCGCAACATGGCCGCCGCACTCATCAAGCATGAGCAGATCACCACCACTCTCGCCAAGGCGAAGGAGCTTCGCCCCTATACGGAGAAGCTGATCACGCTCGCCAAGAAGGGCGGCCTGTCCAATCGCCGCCTGGCGCATGCCCGGCTGCTCGACGAGACCCAGCTCACCAAGCTGTTCGACACGATCGCGCCGCGCTACGCCGATCGCAGCGGCGGCTACACCCGCGTCATCAAGGCGGGCATCCGCGCCTCGGACGCCGCGGCGATGGCGATCATCGAGCTGGTCGACCGTGACGTTTCCGCCAAGGGCCAGGATTCGGGCCCGGTGATGAACGACGAAGAGTTTGACGAAGCCGCCTGAGGCGGTTCTCGAACCACCGCCATTTAAGAAAGGGCCTCCGCTTCGGGGGCCCTTTTCTTTTGCGCGGCGCTCGGGGCGGGGAAGGGGCGCGGAAAATACCCCGCCGCGGAAGGGGGAGGACCACGGCGGGGCTTTTCAGGCGCGGATCAAAGGGGGAGATCCGGCCGGGCCGCCGGGAGAGTGCGGCCATCGCTTACATGGGTGTAAGCGCCGGGTTTTAAAGAGCTTTCGTATCGAAAACAGGTGCTTACCGAAGTGGACGGAGCGTCAGGGGGAGCCATGCGGTCTCTGGTGCGTTTTACCTGATCCAGCGGAAGATACTTACCCCATGGCCAATGTCGCACCTCCCCTTTTTCTGCGCTCCGGCACCGTCGGCCGCGCCGACGAACTCGCGCCGGCCCTGCATGAGGCGTTCGGCACCCGGCAGGACCGCTTCCCGCTCTGGCTGGAACAGCTGCTCGCCGCGCTGAAGCTGCGCTAGCCTCCCGCCCGTCAGCCGGTGATCTTCGAGCCCAGCGGCTTGGTGGCGGGTCCGTGGATCACTTCGCCCGACAATTCGAAGCGCGAACCGTGGCACGGGCAATCCCAGGTGCGGTCGGTGGCGTTCCAGCCGACCAGGCAGCCCATGTGGGTGCAGACCGCCGACACCGCGTGGACGCAGCCGGTTTCGTCCTTGAACGCGGCGACGTTTTCCCCATCGACCTTCATGATCGCCGCCTGGCCGGGCTCCAGCGCGTCATAATCCTTGGGCTTGGACGAGAGATAGCCGGAGACCAGGTGCGCCGCGACCGACAGGTTCTCCTTGGCGAACTCTTTGGCGCCCGCGACCGGCTTGACCCGGGTCGCGTCGAACACCGGCAGCCACTTATTCTCCCGGCCGGCGACGAGGTCGGCGATGATCAACGCCGCCGCCGTGCCGTTGGAAATGCCCCAGGCCGCGAAGCCGGTGGCGACGAGGTAGCCGTCGCCGCCGCTCGACGACCAGCCGATATAAGGGGCGCTGTCCATCGGATCGTAATCCTCGTTGACCCAGCGATACTCGACCTGTCCGGCGTCGAAGTGCTGCTGAAGCCAGGCTTCGACGTCGCGGATCGACTCCTGCTCGTCGTCCGGATGGCCGGGCTTGAAGCTGGTGCCGGCGACGATGCCCCAGGTCTGGCCGCCGGAACGGTGGGTGCGGATAGAGCGGCCGGGCTTCTCGGCATTCTTGTACATGCCCGGCGGCACCCGCCCGATCGGCGCCGCGACCACCGGCTCGGCATGCGGATAGGCCATGGAATAATACATGCCGATCTGGCCGAGCGGCAGGTGCGTCGCCATCACGACGTGGCGGGCGGTGACGGTACCCGTTTCGGTGACCACCCGCGTGGGCTCGTAATCAAGGACGCGGCTGTTTTCGAAGACATGGTTGCCGTCGCCCGGAATGGTGGCGGCAAGGCCGGCGACATATTTCACCGGGTGGAACTGCGCCTGATCGTCCCAGCGCATCGCGGCGAGGACCTCAAACGGCAGGCCGATGTCGCCGGTCAGGAAGTGGGCGGGAAGGCCGAGCCGCTTGGCGACCTCCACTTCCTTCTCGAGCTGCGACACGTAGCTTTCGTCCTGGGTGTAGACGAAGGCCGGCATCGGCTCGATGTCCGCCTCGATGCCATATTGCGCGGCGAGTTCTGCGATGCGGCGGATGGCGGTTTCCTGCGCGTCCGCGTAAAGGCGGGCCCGATCCTCGCCGAACTTCTGCTGGAGCGTCTGGTAGAGGATGCCGTGCTGCGAGCTCATCTTGGCGGTGGATTTGCCGGTCACCTGACGGCCGACTTGCCGCGCCTCGATCACCGCCACCTTCAGTCCCTGATCCTTCAGCAGCCGCGCGGTCGTGATGCCGACGATGCCGCCGCCGACGATGGCGATGTCCACCGACAGATCGCCCGCCAGCTGGGGGAAGCCGGTCGCCTGCGCGGTGGCGTTCCAATAGGTGCGGTCCTGGGGATAGGTGGCCATGTTCGTCTCCTGCTGCGCGCGCGTATCGCTTTGCTTGTAGATGCGCGGCAGGGGATTTCGGTTCCGCGCCGGGCGTTTCGCGAACCGTTGCGCGACGGCCAAGCGCGCGTGTAGGGCAAGCCCATATTCATGACGAAGAGGAACCCCGACCGATGCGCCTTGCCGCCGCCCTTCTTCTCCTGTCCACCGCCGCCTGCTCCGTGAACGACGCCCCGCCGCCGGCTCAGGCCGCCGCGCCGCGCGCGTCCATCGTTTATCCGAAGACGGAGAGGCAGGATGTCGCCGACCTGCAGTTCGGCGAGCGCGTCGCCGATCCGTACCGCTGGCTCGAGGACGACGTCCGCGAGAACCCCAAGGTGGCGCAGTGGGTGGCCGAGCAGAATGCGCTGACCAATTCCTACCTCGCGACGCTCCCGGGCAAGGCAGCCTTTACGCAGCGGATGACCGAGCTCTTCTCCTACGAGCGGGTCGACATCCCGCGGCGCGAGAACGGCCGCTATTTCTACACGCGCAACACCGGCTTGCAGAACCAGAACGTGCTGTACGCCCGCGACGGCTTGAACGGCACGCCGCGCATGCTGATCGATCCCAACACCTGGTCGAAGGACGGCGCAACCGCGCTTGGCGAGTGGGTGCCCTCCGAAGACGGCAAGCGCGTCCTTTACACCATCCAGGAAGGCGGCACCGACTGGCGCATCGTGAAGGTGCTCGACGCCGACACCGGCAGGGTGCTGAACGACGAAGTGAAGTGGGTGAAATTCTCCGACCTCGATTGGGCGAAGGACGGCTCCGGCTTCTATTATTCCCGCTTCGCCGAGCCCAAGGCCTCCGAGCAATTCCAGTCGTTGAACGAGAAGCAGCAGGTCTACTTCCACAGGATCGGCACGCCCCAGAGCCAGGACCGCCTGATCTTTTCGCAGCCCGACCGGCCCAAGCTCAGCAACACCGCCGAAGTGTCGGACGACGGCCGCTGGCTGATCGTGACTTCGTCCGAAGGGACGGACGAGCGTTACGACGTGACGTTGATCGATCTGAAGAGCGCCAACGCGAAGCCGCTGCGCTTCGTTACCGGTCTGCAGAACGACTGGCGTTATATCGGCAACAGCGGCAACACCTTCTACTGGGTGACCAACACCGGCGCGCCGCGGCTTCGCATCGTTGCCACCGACGTGACCCGCCCGGCGTCTGAAGCGCGCGAGATCGTCGGCGAGGATGCGGCGACGCTTGAAGGCGCGTCGATCGTCGGCGGCAAGCTGATCGCCTCCTACCTCACCGACGCCCGAACCGAGGTGCGCACCTTCGGCCTGGACGGGAAGCGGCTCGGCACGGTGACGCTTCCGGGCCTCGGCACCGCCGGCGGCTTTTCGGGCGACGCGGACGATCCCGAGACCTTCTTCAGCTACACCAGCTTCAACTACCCGACCACGATCTACCGCTATGACGCGAGAACGGGCCAGACGAGCGTTTGGGCGCAGCCGACTGTGCCGTTCGATCCGGCCGATTTCGCGGTGGAGCAGCGTTTCTACCGGTCAAAGGACGGCGCCCGGATACCGCTCTTCCTGGTCTACAAAAAGGGCATGAACCTCAAGAAGGGGCATCCGACCCTTCTCTACGGCTATGGCGGCTTCAACATCTCGCTGACGCCGTCTTTCTCCTCCACCAGCTTGGCCTGGCTCGAGCAGGGCGGCGTCTACGCGGTCGCGAACCTGCGCGGCGGCGGCGAATATGGCAAAGCCTGGCACGACGCCGGCCGCCTCGCCAACAAGCAGAACGTGTTCAACGACTTCATCGGCGCCGCAGAATATCTGATCGGCGAAGGCGTCACCTCCAAGGACCAGCTCGCCGTCTACGGCCGGTCGAACGGCGGCCTTCTGGTCGGCGCGGTGGTCAACCAGCGCCCGGACCTGTTTGCTGCGGCTTTGCCGGCGGTGGGCGTGATGGACATGCTGCGCTTCAATCGCTGGACCGCCGGCCGCTACTGGGTGGACGATTACGGCTATCCGGATCGTGAGGCGGACTTCCGCACGCTTCGCAGCTATTCGCCCTACCACAATATCCGCTCGGGCGCGGATTACCCGGCGATCCTGGTCACCACCGCCGACACCGACGACCGGGTCGTCCCCGGCCACAGCTTCAAATATACGGCGGCGCTTCAGGCGGCGAACACCGGGCCGCAGCCCAAGCTGATCCGCATCGAAACCCGCGCCGGCCACGGCTCGGGCAAGCCGACGGAGAAGATCATCGAGGAATATGCCGACATGTGGGCCTTCATCGCCGCCCACACCGGCATGACGGTGAAGCCGGCAGGCGCGGCAGACTAACTTTCACCCCTCCCCTGAAGGGGAGGGCCGGGGGAGGGGGATGTTCATTCCCTCAAGCGTGATGTGATGTTCCCCTCCCCAACGCCTCTCCTGAAGGGGAGGGGCTTTGGCGACCCAACCTGAACCGGAGCATACATGCCGGTTCAGCCGCCCGTCAGCGCGACTCGGCTAGAACCCTCCTCATAGGCCGGGCGTTTTGCGGCCGAATGTTGATCAGGAGGGTTCGCCATGAAGGCTGTTTCAAAGCTCATCACCGGTGCGGCCACGGCCGCTCTTCTTTCCGTCGGCGTCGCCGCGCCTGCCGAGGCGCAGTATCGCGATCGCTACCGCAACCATGATCGCGGGATCGACGGCGGCGACATTGTGGCCGGCGTCGCCATCCTCGGCGGCATCGCGGCGATCACCTCCGCGCTGAGCCGCGACGGCGGCCGCTACGGCTACGGCTACAACAACCGGTATCGCGGCGGCTACACCCAGGCGGTACAGAGCTGCGGCTACGAAGCCGAGCGCATCGGCCGCGGCCGCGTCCGCATCACCGATGTCGATCGCACCGGCAACGACCGCTACCGCGTCCGCGGCGTGATCGAGAGCGGCTACGATCGCTACGACCGGAACGACCGCTACGGCCGGTATGATCGCTACGACCGGCGCGGCTACGGCGAGGACTTCACCTGCCACGCCCGCGGCAACGGCCGGATCACCGACTTCAACCTCTAAGCTTTCGCTGAACGGTTGACCGAACAGAGCGCGCGGGAGAGCTTCTTCCGCGCGCTTTTTCGTGGGTTCAGCGAAAAGACAGGATCGCATCCGTAACGAGCAGCCATCCAAGGGAGGGTTACTCATGCGTTCCATCATCGGCGGCCTTGCCGCACTTTCGCTCGTTGCAGTCGCCGCCGCTCCGGCCGAAGCCGGCCAGCGCCACCACCGCCGCCACCACGACAGTAATGTCGATGGGGGCGATGTGGTCGCCGGCGCGCTGGTCATCGGCGCCATCGCCGCGCTTGCTTCGTCGAACAGCCACGCCAAGCAGGACCGCGCCGTCGACACCTGCTCGTCCGAAGCGGAAACCCGCATCGGCGGCCGGGTCAGCGACATCTTCGGCGTCTCAAAGCGCAAGGGCTATTACACGGTGGAAGGCGCGGTGGACGGCGATGTCGGCAGCGAGACTCGCTTCACCTGCACGATCCGCCGCGGCGTCCTCTACAGCTTCAGAACCGGCCGCGAAGACGCCTGAGCGGGCGCGGGGCCCCGCGCTTTACACCGCCGGGGCGTCTGCCTATCGCCCGTTCATGCTCCAGCCGCCGTCCGATTCCATCCTGATCGTCGATTTCGGCAGCCAGGTTACGCAGCTCATCGCCCGCCGCGTTCGCGAGGCGGGGGTGTATTCGGAAATCGCGCCGTTCAGCCGCGCGCTTGAAGCGTTCGAGCGGATGAAGCCCAAGGGTATCATCCTCTCCGGCGGCCCCGCGTCGGTGACGTTGGAAGATAGCCCTCGCGCCGATTCGGCGTTGTTCGACGCGGGCGTGCCGATGCTCGGCATCTGCTACGGCCAGCAGTTGATGGCGGAGCAGCTCGGCGGCCGCGTCGTCACCGGCGACCATAGCGAATTCGGGCGCGCCTTTTTGGAGGTGCAGGACGAATGCGTGCTGTTCGACGGCCTTTGGCAGGTCGGCGAGAAGCACCAGGTGTGGATGAGCCACGGCGACAAGGTCGACACGCTTCCGCCCGGCTTCCGGATCGTCGCGCAATCGCCCGGCGCGCCCTTCGCGGCCACCGCGGACGACGCCCGCCGTTTCTACGGCGTCCAATTCCACCCGGAGGTCGTCCACACCCCCGATGGCGGCAAGCTGATCGCCAATTTCGTCCGCCACGTCTGCAGCCTGTCCGGCGACTGGACCATGGCCGAATTCCGCGCGACCAAGATCGCCGAAATCCGCGAACAGGTCGGCTCCGGGCGGGTGATTTGCGGCCTCTCCGGCGGTGTCGACAGCGCGGTTGCCGCCGTGTTGATCCACGAGGCGATCGGCCACCAGCTGACCTGCGTCTTCGTCGATCACGGCTTGATGCGCACCCAGGAAGCGGAGCAGGTCGTCTCCCTGTTCCGCGGCCATTACAACATCCCGCTCGTGCACGTCGACGCGGAGGAGCTGTTCCTCTCCGGCCTCGCGGGGCTCACCGACCCGGAGGCCAAGCGCAAATTTATCGGCAAGACCTTCATCGACGTCTTCGAGGAAGAAGCCCGCAAGGTCGGCGGCGCCGATTTCCTGGCGCAGGGCACGCTCTACCCGGACGTGATCGAAAGCGTCAGCTTCACCGGTGGGCCGTCGGTGACCATCAAAAGCCACCACAATGTCGGCGGCCTGCCCGAGCGGATGAACATGCAGCTGGTCGAGCCGCTTCGCGAACTGTTCAAGGACGAAGTGCGCGAGCTTGGCCGCGAACTGGGCCTTCCTGACGCCTTCGTCGGCCGCCACCCGTTCCCCGGTCCCGGCCTTGCCATCCGCATCCCCGGCGAAGTCACCAAGGAAGCCTGCGACATCTTGCGCAAGGCCGACGCGATCTACCTCGAAGAAATTCGCAACGCCGGGCTCTACGATGCGATCTGGCAGGCGTTCGCGGTGCTTTTGCCGGTCAAAACGGTCGGCGTGATGGGCGACGGGCGGACTTACGACAACGTCTGCGCGCTCCGCGCCGTCACCTCCACCGACGGCATGACCGCCGACATCTACCCGTTCGACTCGAGCTTCCTCAGCCGGGTGGCGACGCGGATCATCAACGAAGTGCGCGGCATCAACCGCGTCGTCTACGATTATACGTCGAAGCCGCCCGGCACGATCGAGTGGGAGTAAGCCGGGGAGGAGCCGCCCACGCGGCTCCCTGCTTCAAGCGGTTGTCGCCGTAGCTGTGAGGCGCACTGCCGCGCAGCCGCTTACGCCTCCGATGTCGCTACCCTTTGTAAGCAGCAGCGACACGACGGCCGGGCTGCAGCTGACCAGCAGAGTGCCGCCCGTAGCGGGCATCCGGGGCAGGTGGCGGACTGCAAGGCCGCGCTCTGCCCAGATGAAGCGATAGGAATCGAGCAGCGGCGTGGCGTGGCGGTCTTCTTCCAGGATGAAGCCCGGATCGACGGCGTCGGCTTGTGCGATGCCGCGCTGCGCGAGTGCTTCGAACAAGGCGCCGTATCTCCCTTCCGCCGAGAAGCGCGACTCAGCCATTCCGCGGTAGCGCCAGTCGAGGCTTCTCACGGTGACGATGCCCCCGATTACCGCGATTGCGAGGAGATAAAAAAGAGCAGGGGAGGGGCGAAGTCTGGCGCGGGCATGCCAGTACGTGGCGATGTGCTTTGCCCAGAGCACCGGCGCGGCAAGCGCGACTGCGGTGGCGAACCAGGGGAGCGTGGGCAGGATGTAATGGGCCAAGCGGGTTGCGGACAGGCTGCACACCGCGAGCTGCGCGAAGCCGACGATCAGGGAGTAGAGAAACACGGCACGCTTGCGCCCGCGCAGGTCGGGCAACGCGAAGGGGGCGAGGACGAGCAGCGGCCCGGCCAGGAACCAGCCGCTGATCAACGTTTCGAGGTACATTGTCGGCTGAGTCGCGCGGCCGATCAGGGAATGTTGGAAGCGGCCGACCAGATCGTTGTGGAGCATCGCCTGCAGATAGCCGGGCGCCGCGGCCTCCCGCGCAATGAGGAAAAGAAGGATCGGAAGCACTGCCGCGGCGGCTAGCACGGCATAAGCACGCCACGCGGTTAGCGGCCGGCTCAGGCGCTTCGATGCAAGCAGGTAAAGCGGAACGCCGGCACCCGCGATGATCCCCGCGGTGGACTTCGTGAGGAAGGCGCAGGCGATCAGCGCGCCGATCAGCAGCGCCAGCTTGGCGGACGGCCGCCGTTGGTGCAGCGCCAGGAAAAGCAGTTGCAGATACGCGGTGGTGAAGAACAACAGCAGAGCGTCGTAATCGGCGGTGCGTGCGCCATGCTCGCTGAAGAAGCCGGGGCTGAGCAGCAGCAGGGTGCCCGCGCCGAGTGCGGTTGCGAGCGAGCCGGTCACCCGCCGAACGAACAGGATCAGGATCAGCAAAGTGGCGAGCGCCGCCAGTGCCGAGGGCAAGCGAAGCGCCCATTCGGATGCGCCGAAAAGAGATATGCTGCCGTACATCAGCCAGATCAGGAGCGGCGGCTTGGTGTTCCAAAGGTCCGGCGCGAAATCGTAGGTGGTGACCAGGCCGAGGCCGGTGCGGCGCATCTCCAGCGCGTTCATCACGTTGCGCGATTCGTCCCACAGGATGATCGGCAGGCTTTCGCGGTCGACGAACAGGAACAAGGCCGCGGCAAGCAGGAACAGCGCGATCGCCAGCCGCTCGCGGGTCAGCGGGTGGAGGCCCGCTTTCGGCCGGCGTCCTGCAACGATTGCGTACACACTTCCTCCGGCTGCCCGACGCGACGCTCCAGCTATGCGCAACTTTGGTTAACGGACCCTCACCGCCTCGCGCGCGCCTTCTTTTGCCAAGTGCGGCGCCCACGATTAGGGAGGCCTTGCATGCCATTTCCCTGCTCGCCCCGCTGTCTGCCCTGAGCGACACAGTCCTCGCGATTTGCCTTGGGCTCTTCTCCGCGGTGACGCTGGCCGCGGCGAACATGTCGGTGAAGATGGGCAGCGACATCCTGGTCGGCCGGGCGATCCTGTCGTCCAGCGCGGCCATTCTCGTGCTGCCGGCGGTGTTCTTCGTCGCGCCACCGGATGCAGCCACTTGGGCTGCGCTCGGCTGGGCGATGCCGGCGCACTTCTTCTACCAGATCTGCCTCGTCCGAGCGATGCAGCGGGGCGATCTTTCCCTCGTATTTCCGGTGATGCGGGGCACGGCGCCGCTGCTCACCGCTTTCTCGGCGCTGCTGCTGCTAGGCGAGACGCTGGCGCCTTTGTCCTGGTTCGGCCTGTTCTGCGCAACCGCCGCAGTGATCGCCTTCGCGCTGCCGCCCAGCGGCGTCAGGCTTCGCGACCATCCGGACGGCACCGCGCTGCTTTGGGCGCTTGGCACGGCGCTCGGCATCTCGCTCTACAATGCCGCCGACGCGCGGGGGGTGCGGATCGCGCCCGATCCGTTCACCTACATCGTTTGGCTGTTTCTGCTCGACTGCATCGCAATCACCGCCGCCGCGATCCTGCTCCGCCGCGACATCCTGGTCAAAGCGGTGGCCATGAAGTGGCGCTTCGGCGTCGCGGCGGGTGCGCTTTCAATCTTCTCCTTCGGAAGCGCGCTTTACGCCTTTACCCTGATGGAAACGGCCAAGGTCTCCGCCTTGCGCGAGACGTCCGTGGTGTTCGCGGCGTTGCTCGGCACGTTGTTCCTCGGAGACAGGTTCGGGCGCCGCCGGGTGCTTGCCGCCGCCGCGCTCGCCGCCGGACTCGTGCTTATGCAATTCGGACGTTAGAAGCGGTTTCATGTCCGTAACCCACTCGCTCGACACCTCCACCAGCCGCGCCAATCCGGTGCCGTCCCCGATGAAGCGACTCACCGTGCCCAAGCTTCGCGCCATGAAGGGCGCCGAGCCGGTGGTGATGCTCACCGCCTACACGGCGCGGATGGCGCAGATCCTCGATCCGCATTGCGACATCCTGCTCGTCGGCGACAGCCTGGGTCAGGTTATTTACGGCCTTCCGTCCACCGTCCCCGTCACGCTCGAAATGATGTGCGCCCACGGTGCTGCGGTGGTGCGGGGCTCGTGGCATGCGGTGGTGGCGGTGGATATGCCGTTCGGCTCCTACGAAGCCTCGCCCCAGCATGCGTTCGAAAGCGCCGCGCGGATTCTGAAGGAAACCGGCGCGGCGGCGGTGAAGCTCGAAGGCGGCGAGGCAATGGCGGAGACGGTCGCCTTCCTCTCTGCGCGCGGCATTCCGGTGATCGGCCATGTCGGTCTGACCCCACAGGCGGTGAACGCATTGGGCGGCTATGGCGCGCGGGGCAGGAGCGACGCGGAAGCGGCCAAGATCCTCGCCGACGCCAAGGCGGTCGCGGAAGCGGGCTGCTTCCTGCTCGTCGTCGAAGGCGTGCTTGAGGAAATCGCCGCGGAGGTGACCCGCGCCGTCGCCTGCCCGACGATCGGCATCGGCGCCTCGCCCGCCTGCGACGGCCAGGTGCTGGTGACGGAAGACATGCTCGGCCTGTTCGAGCGCACACCGCGGTTCGTGAAGCGCTACGACGATCTCGCGGGCCGGATCGAAGCGGCGGCGAGCAGCTTCGCGGCGGAGGTCCGCAGCCGCGCCTTTCCTACCGAGGAGCAGCTCTACCGTTCCAAGCCTTAAGAGGCTTGCCGCACCGCCGCTTCCCCCGGTAGAGGTGCGCCGGGGCAGAAACTTTTCACCGGCGCTTTCTTCCGTTCATCCTGAGTCAGGGTTCGCCGAACGATGAAGAGCGCGCCGATCCAGTCGGAGACCATCGTTGGCGATCAAGCCCAGGGACAATGAAAGCTTCTACCGCGAGGTGGATGAGGAGCTGCGCCGCGACCGCGCGCGCACCCTTTGGGAGCGCTACGGCAAGCTCGCCATCGCCGCTCTGGTGCTCTTCCTCGCCGCAATCGCGGGCGCGATCTACTGGAACCACCAGCGGGAGGTCAGCGCCGGCAAGCGGGCCGAAAAGCTGGTCGGGGCATTCGACGACATCAGCGGCGGCAACAAGGCCGGCGCGACGGCCAAGCTTGACGAACTCGCCAAGGCGGATGCGCCCGGCTACCGCGCCGCGGCCCTACTCACCAAGGCCGATCTTGCCATCGAAGCCAACGACCTGAAGGGCGCCGCGGCGCTGTACAAGCAGATCGGCGACGACGCGAAGCTCGACCAGACCTACCACGACCTCGCCCTCGTTCGGCGCACCGCGGTGGAATATGACACGCTCCCGCCGCAGGCGGTCGTTGACCGGCTGAAGGGCCTCGCCGTCACCGGCAACCCGTGGTTCGGAAGCGCCGGCGAGCTGGTGGCGAGCGCGTATTTGAAGCTCAACAAGCCGGCCGACGCCGCCCGCATTTTCGCCGCAATGGCAAAGGACAAACAGGTTCCGGATTCCATCCGCACCCGCGCGGTGCAGATGGCGGGCTCGCTCGGCGTCGACGCGATCGAGGAGCCCACCGCGGCCGGACAGGAAGGTAAGTGATGAAGCGCCTGATCACCGTAATCGTCGCCGCCAGCCTGCTCGGCGGCTGCGGCATTCTCGATAAAAAGAAAAAGGGCACGCCGACGCTCGGTGAGCGGATCGCGGTTCTGTCCAGCGAAGCGGCGATCGAAGTCGATCCCGCGCTCGCCGGCGTACCCGTGACCCTGCCGGCGGCCGAGGCCAATGCGCAATGGACCCAGTCCGGTGGCAATGCGTCCAAGTCGATGGGGCACCTCGCCCTCGGCGCCACCCCCACCCAGGCTTGGCGGGCAAGCATCGGCAACGGCAGCAGCGCCAAGTCGGCGCTCGCCTCCGCCCCGATCGTCGCGGATGGCCGGGTCTACACGATCGACACGCAGGCGGTGGTTCGGGCGTTCAACGCCGACACCGGTGCGTCGGTCTGGCAGACGCAGGTGCGCGGCGAAGGCGCCCAGAGCGGCGCCCTCTTCGGCGGCGGCGTCAGCTTCGAAAACGGCCGCATCTACGCCACCAACGGCGCCGGCTATGCCGCCGCGCTCGATGCCGCTAACGGCGCCCTCGTCTGGCAGGTCCGCCCAGGCGGACCGCTGCGCGGCGCACCGACGGTCGCCAACGACAATGTCTACGTGGTGACGCAGGACAACCAGATCTTCGCCCTCAACCCGGCGGACGGCAAGACGCGCTGGACGAGCTCCGCCGCGGTTGAACTGGCCGGCGTGTTCGGAAGCGCCGCTCCGGCCGCCGCGCAGGGCACGGTGGTCGCCGGCTTCTCCTCGGGTGAGCTCAACGCCTACCGCTACGAGAACGGCCGCGTGCTGTGGCAGGACGCCTTGTCCCGCACCTCCATCTCCACCGCCGTCACCACCCTGTCAGACATCGACGCCGATCCGGTAATCGACAACGGCCGCGTCTACGCCGTCGGCCAGGGCGGCCGCATGGTTGCGCTTGAACTGGTCACCGGCCAGCGGGTTTGGGAAATCAACGTCGCCGGCACGTCCACGCCTTGGGTCGCTGGCGAGTGGATCTTCGTGGTCACCGATCAGGCGCAGCTCCTCGCCATCGCCCGTTCCACCGGCAAGGTGCGCTGGATGACGCAGCTTCAGCGCTGGCGCGACGTGAAGGACAAGAAGGGCGCGATCAGCTGGGTCGGCCCAATTCTTGCCGGCGACCGCCTGATCCTCGCCAACAGCGAAGGCCATGTCAGCTATGTCTCGCCGGTGGACGGCGCGGTGCAGTCGACGATCAGCACCGGCGATCGCATCTCGGTCAGCCCGGTGGTGGCCAACAACACGCTCTATATCCTCAACGACAGCGGCCAGCTTACCGCCTGGCGCTGAGCCAACGCGCCCGCCGGGTCCGAGGGGCTTCGGCGGGCCGCTGTTGACCGGGAGGGCTGGAAGCGGCAGGGCTCCGGCCATGCCCCGCATCCCAACCGTCGCAATCGTCGGCCGACCGAACGTCGGTAAATCCACCCTGTTCAACCGCTTGGTGGGCAAACGGCTCGCGCTTGTCGACGACCGGCCCGGCGTCACCCGCGACAGGCGCGAGGGCGAGGCAAGCCTCCTCGGCCTCGACTTCCGGATCATCGACACCGCCGGTTACGAGGACGAGGACCCGGACACGCTCCCCGGCCGGATGCGCGCGCAGACCACCGCCGCCGTACGCGAGGCGGACGCCGCTCTGTTCCTGATCGACAGCCGTGCCGGCGTCACGCCGCTGGACGAGGAAATCGCCCGCTGGCTCCGCAGCGAAACCACGCCCGTCATCCTCGCCGCCAACAAGGCGGAAGGCCGCGCCGGCGAGTCCGGACTGCTTGAGGCCTATTCGCTCGGCTTCGGCGAGCCGATCGCGATGAGCGCCGAGCATGGCGAAGGCGTCGTCGACCTGTTCGAGAATTTGCGCCCGCACATCGAGCGCGAGGAGGAAGAGGAAGAAGCGGAAGCCGAGGACGAGAATGAGCGGCCGCTGAAGCTCGCCATCGTTGGCCGCCCGAACGCCGGCAAGTCGACCCTGATCAACCGCATTCTCGAAGAAGAACGGCTGATCACCGGCCCAGAAGCCGGCATCACCCGCGACTCGATCTCGATCGACTGGGAATGGCAGGCGCCGGACGGCCGCCTCCGCCCGGTGCGCCTGATCGACACCGCCGGCATGCGCAAGCGCGCCAAGGTACAGGACAAGCTCGAAAAGCTCTCGGTCACCGACGGCCGCCGTGCGGTTGAGTTCGCCGAAGTCGTGGTGCTGCTGTTGGATGCGACGCTGGGGCTCGAAGCGCAGGACCTCAAGATCGCCGACTGGGTGCTTCAGGAAGGCCGCGCGCTCCTCATCGCGATCAACAAGTGGGACATTGCGCACGACCATTCGTCGCTGTTCCACGGCATCAAGCGCGCCCTGGAGGATGGGCTGAGCCAGGCGCCCGGCGTGCCGGTGCTTGCCGTCTCCGCTATGACAGGGAAGGGGCTCGACCAATTGCTCGCCGCCGCTTTCGAGGTGCGCGAGACTTGGTCCAGCCGTGTGTCCACAGGCCAGCTCAACCGCTGGTTCGAGGACGCGATCGAGCGCAACCCGCCGCCGGCGCCGGGCGGCAAGCGCATCAAGCTGCGCTACATCACCCAGGTGACCTCGCGCCCGCCGACCTTTGTAATCTTCGGCACCCGGCTCGAAATGCTGCCCGACAGCTACCTGCGCTACTTGACCAATTCGATGCGCAAGGAATTGCACTTCGGCGCGGTGCCGATCCGCCTCGACACCCGCGCCTCGCGCAACCCCTACGACAAGGACCGCTAGGCCCGGGCCTTGCGCATCGGCTGAAGCCGCCCGCGCGCAAGTGAGCGCCACAGCCATTCGAGCGGGCCGTAGTGGAAGCGCTCAAGCCACGGCTTCGACCACAGCAGCATCACGCCCCAAGCGACGAACACGACCAGCCACAATTCGGCGCGGCGAAGCTCGCCGAACAGGCCGAAGCCGTAGCCGTAGAAGAGGGTGGTCATGGCGAGGGAGGTGCCGAGGTAATTGGTGAACGCCACCCGTCCTGCCGCCGCGATGCGGGCGACGAGCGGGCCGCCGGAGCGGGTGGCAAGCATGATCAGCGCCGCCGTTCCCACTACTGCAAACGGCCGAACCGGCACCGTCGCGGCGAGCCAGACGGCGGCCACGGCGGTGACGCTGAAGCCATCGGCGATCAAGAGTGCCGCATAGACGCCGTAGACCGCTAATGCGCCGCCGAGACACAGGATAGCGATGCGACGGTAGCGCGCAGCGTCCCACCCGCCGGTGAGGAAGCCGGTCTTGAGCGCCGCCATTCCGAACAGCATGTAGCCGATCGTCTCACAGCTGAAGAAGAGCAGCCCAACGAACGGCCCCGCCGGGTCCTTGATTAGCCGGTCGTCGACCAAGCCCCACCACGAGCCGCGATCGAGGGCGAGCGTCTCCGCCAATTGCGAGGCGCTGGGCACCCCGAACATGTTCTGCTTGCCGGCCCAGGCGGTGAGCACGTCGGCCGTCGCGCCCGGAACGGCGGCGGCCGCGCCGAGCATGTAGACGCCTTCGGCGAGCAGCGCGCACAGCAGGAACTGGGCGAGGAGGAAGCCGATGCCGATCCTGACCAGCTTGGCCGGACCCGCTGTGTGGAAGAACCATGCGGCGGCGCCGGCGGCGGCGTAGCCGAACAGAATGTCGCCGTGCCAGATCAGGTAATAATGAAAGAGGCCGATGATCCCGAGCCACGCCATCCGGCGCATGTGCACCCGCGCCGAAGGCTCCCCCTTCGCCTCCGCCCGCTCGATCACCAGCAGCATGCTGGCGCCGAACAGGAAGGAGAACAGCCCCCGCATCTTGCCGTCGAACAGAAGGAAGCCGGCCACCCAGGAGACCAGGTCAGCCGGCCCGTGATGCCCGTAGGCCAGTGGGTTGATGTAGGCAGGCGAGGGAAGCGCGAAATCGGCGATGTTCATCGCCAAGATGCCGAGCACCGCAACGCCCCGGACGATGTCCAGTGTCGCGATTCGCTTCTCTGCCGTCACTGCGCCCGCCATCGCTCCCCCCGCTGCTCCTCCTAGAGCAGCGCGGCCGCTGCGGAAACCGCCTCTACTCCGCTTCGGCGGGCTTGGACTGGAGCTGGATGTAGTTGGCGAGGCCCATGTTGCGGATCATGTCGAACTGACGCTCGAGATAATCGACATGGTCCTCCTCGTTTGACAGGATCTCGGCGAACAGGTCGCGGCTGACGTAATCGCGCACGCTTTCGCAATGGGCGATCGCGCCCTTCAGCTGCTCCACCGCTTCATATTCGAGGTTGAGGTCGGAGCGGAGCAGCTCCTCCACCGTCTCCCCGATGCGCAGGCGGCCGAGCAGCTGGAAATTGGGCAGGCCGCCGAGGAACAGGATGCGGACGGCGAGCCGGTCGGCATGCTTCATCTCGTCGATCGACTCGTGCCGCTCGTAATCGGCGAGCCGCGCAATGCCCCAATTGTCGAGCATCCGGTAATGAAGCCAATATTGATTGGTGGCGGTGAGCTCGTTCTTCAGCGCCTCGTTCAAGAGCTCGATTACGCGTTCATCGCCCTTCATCACGGCCTCCCTGTGTTGCCCAGCCTGTACCGGAGGAGGGGCGGGAGGGGAAGCAGAAACGGCGGAAAACTGCGAAAAATAAGCTTGAGAATGCTACGCAGTCGCACGCTCGGCGGCGATGATCTCTTTTGCAAATGGGAAGCATTGTCCGCAGCGCGGCTTGCGTCCGACGGAGCGATAGGCGCTCGTCGGGCAACAGGCGCCGTCCCGCGCCGCCTTGCGGACGTCGCACTCGCGAATCGCGTTGCAGACACAAACGATCATGATCATCATCTACACGATAATGCGAAGCGTTCGCAAGAGGCGCTTCAGCCCCGCCCCTTCAGGGGAGGGGTTTGGGGAGGGGCCTGTGCCTGCTCCGAGGTGAGGGAACACACTTGCATTCCCCTCCCCAACCCCTCCCCTGAAGGGGAGGGGCTTTCAGGCGACCGTGCGTTCGCCGCCCATCAGTGCGGGGAAGAACGCCTCATGCGCGCGCCGCAGATCCGCGAGGCGCACACGTAGGTTTGAACTCCGGTCGCCCGGCGAATCGTCGTCCTCAATGCTGTCGCCGCCGGTGCGGCCGAAATAGTTGATCTCGACGCCCGCCGCGTCGGCGGCTTCGGCGAGCGCGTCGGGGTCGGCGGTGGAGACGAGGTAGCGGCCCTGGTCTTCGCCGAACAGGCGACCGGCCGCGTCGCCTTCGAAATATTCGCCTTCGATCCGGATGCCGATGTCGCCGGCAAGCGCCATCTCGGCCGCGGCGACGAGCAGTCCGCCATCGGCCGCGTCGTGCACCGCCGTCACTAAGCCGTTCTCGATGGCGGAGCGGATGAAGGTGCCCGCTGCCTTCTCGCCGGAAAGATCGACCGGCGGCGGCGGGCCTTCCTCACGGCCGAGGATCTCGCGGAGCCACAGCGACTGCCCAAGGTGGCAGCTTCCGCCGCTTCCAACGACGAACACCCATTCGTCCGCCGCCTTGAAGGCGATCGTGGCGGACTTGGTCCAGTCTTGGAGCAGCCCGACCCCGCCGATCGCCGGGGTCGGCAGGATGGCCGAGCCGCCGCCTGTCGCCTTCGACTCGTTGTACAGCGAGACGTTGCCGCTCACGATCGGAAAATCGAGCGCCCGGCACGCTTCGGCCATTCCCTCGATGCAGCCGACGAACTGGCCCATGATCTCCGGCCGCTGCGGGTTGGCGAAGTTCATGCAGTCCGTGGTGGCCAGCGGCAGCGCGCCGACCGCGCAGAGGTTGCGGTAGCATTCGGCGATCGCCTGCTTTCCGCCTTCCACCGGATCGGCGAAGCAGTAGCGCGGCGTCACGTCCGTAGACATCGCCAGCGCCTTTTGCGTGCCGTGGACCCGCACCACCGCCGCGTCGCCGCCCGGGCGCTGCACCGTGTCGGCGCCGACCATGTGGTCATATTGCTCCCAGATCCAGCGGCGGCTGGCGAGGTCGGGTGAGCCCATCAGTTTGATCAGGTCCGCGCCCAGATCCTTGCTGTGCGGCGTCTCCCCGAGCGGCTCGCGCTTCGGCGTCGGCACCCAGGCGCGGTCGTAGAGCGGCGCATCGTCGGCAAGCGGCGCGAGGGGGATGTCGGCCACAGTCTCGCCGTTCCACTTCAGCACCAGGTGCCCGCCGTCCGCACCGGCTTCGGTGACCCGGCCGATCACCGCGAAGTCCAGTTCCCATTTGTGGAAGATCGCTTCCGCCTCGGCTTCGCGGCCGGGCTTGAGCACCATCAGCATCCGCTCCTGCGATTCCGACAGCATCATCTCGTAGGGCGTCATCCCCTCCTCGCGGCAGGGGACGGCATTCATGTCGAGTTCCAGCCCGACGCCGCCCTTCGACGCCATTTCCACGGAGGAGGAGGTGAGGCCGGCCGCGCCCATGTCCTGAATCGCAACGATTGCGTCGGACGCCATAAGCTCCAGACACGCTTCGATCAGCAGCTTCTCGGTGAACGGATCGCCGACCTGCACGGTGGGGCGCTTCTCCTCCGAGTCCTCCGAGAAGTCGGCGCTCGCCATGGTTGCGCCGTGGATGCCGTCGCGGCCGGTCTTGGAGCCGACATAGACGACCGGATTCCCGATCCCGGCGGCGGCGGAATAGAAAATCTTGTCCTGCTCGGCGACGCCCACCGTCATCGCATTGACCAGGATGTTGCCGTCGTAAGCGGCATGAAAGTTCACCTCGCCGCCCACCGTCGGCACGCCCACGCAATTGCCGTAGCCGCCGATGCCGGAGACGACGCCGGCGATCAGGTGGCGCATGCGCGGGTGATCGGGCCGCCCGAAGCGGAGCGCGTTCAAGTTCGCGATCGGCCGTGCGCCCATGGTGAAGACGTCACGCAGGATGCCGCCGACCCCTGTCGCCGCGCCTTGGTAGGGCTCGATGTAGGAGGGATGGTTGTGGCTCTCCATCTTGAAGATCGCCGCCTGGGGCTTCCCATCAGGACCTGGGCCGATGTCGATCACGCCGGCATTCTCGCCCGGCCCGCAAATCACCCAGGGCGCGGTGGTCGGCAGCTTCTTCAGGTGCAGCCGCGACGATTTGTAGGAGCAATGCTCGGACCACATGACGGAGAAGATGCCGAGCTCCGTGATGTTCGGCTCGCGCCCCATGGCGTGCAGCACACGCTGATATTCTTCCGGGGAGAGGCCGTGCTCGGCCACGATCTCGGGCGTGATGGTCTGGCTCATCCGGGCCTGTTAGCGGCGGCGGCGGCGCTTGGGTAGAGAGTCCTCCCCAGGCGGCGCCCAGGGAGGAGATTGAACGATCAGGCCTTGCAGCTCTGTGTGCCCTTGCCGGGCGCGGTGATCGAGACCTGGGCTTCGTTGCCGCTCACCGACCAGCCTTCGGCGGTGTAAGGCGGCTTGCCGTCGGTGGCGCTGAGCACGGTCGGCTGGGCGCCCTTGTCGAGGCGGGCGGCGGCGGTGTTGTCCGTGTAATAATCGACGTAGATCAGGCTGTTGTCCTTGCAGCGGAAAGTCCGGCTGTGCTGGACCATGCGCAGATTCTGCACGGGCGCGGCGGCGTTGAGGGCTTCGGCCTGGGGATCGGCCGGGCCGGCGTTGACGGTCTCGGGTTCCGAACTGCAGGCACCGAGGGCGAGCGCCGCAAAGGCGGCGAGGGGGAGGAGGTTGCTCTTCATCGCCGCCGATTTTCGCGGCCGGGGCGGGCAGCGTCAACGCTTTTTTGCAAATGTCTCGCAAAAGCAGGAAGGGTTCGGGAGGGACCTATGGATTAGGGGCTTGCCGGGACTCGCGTTTTCCGTACCCTAAAGGCGAGGGGCTTGGGCGGGAGCGGCAATGCAGCGGGTACGCATCGGACTGACGGGCCTCGCCTTCGTGTTCGTGCTTGTGCTGCTCGGCATGGTGTTCACCAGCCCGAGCGAGGAAGCGCCGATCACCGCCAACGCGATCGAGCAGCAATTGAGCGGCACCGCCAACGCGGCCGCGCCAGCCGCCAACGAAGCACAGCCCAAGGAACCGCTCGCCGAACTGGGCGTCGCGCCGGGCAATGCCGACGACAACCAGACCGGAGCCCAGCCTGCCGCGCAATAAGGCCCGCCGACTTCGGGTCGCGCTCATAGTCGCCGCCGCTGCCGCGCTGCTCGCCGCCCTGCTGCTCTGGCGGGGAAGCGGGAAGACTGCGCTTCCCGACCGCGCCAAGCCGCAAGTGCTGATGATGACGGCGCTGCCGATCGTCTGGGGCGAGGGCGGCGCCTTCGACCCGGCTTCCCGGCCGGCGCCGTTCTACACCGAACTCGGGAACCAATTCACGCTTCAGCCGATCGACGCGCTTAGCGATCCGCGTCTGCCCAGGGCAAAGCTCTTGCTCCTGATCCAGCCGCGCTGGCTTGCCCCGTCCGAACTGGTCGCGCTCGACGCGTGGGTGCGAAGCGGCGGCCGGGCGCTGATCCTCACCGATCCGCACCTCGATTGGCCAAGCGACCTCCCGCTCGGCGACATCCGCCGCCCGCCACCAACCGGCCTGCTTGCGCCGCTGCTCGGCCATTGGGGCCTGACGCTGGAGGCGGGCGCGGAAGGCATAAGCCGCATCGACTTCGGCGGGCGCAGCCTGGCGGTCGAGAACCCCGGCCGCCTCACCGCCACCGGCGGCCACTGCACAATCGTCTCTCTCCTCCGCGCCAATTGCCGCATCGGCGCCGGAAAGGCGATCGTCCTCGCCGACGTCGATCTCGTCCGCGGAGAGCTCTGGCAAGACGCCGCCGCGGACAACCCGCAGGTCATCGCCGCACTCCTCGACACCCTTGCCAGCCTCCCCCGCTAGGCGCGACTCCACCCCTTGCTTCGGAGTGGTTGATAACCACATACTTATCCACAGCCTTAGCCCCATCGAGAGAGCCGTCCAAGACCCGTCGAAAACCGCTGAAATCCCGCCTTTCCCCCTCTGCGGCATGAAATCCCTAAAAAAGGCATCAAATCCCCTTCCATGGGCGGGGCGTTGATGTTATCCACGGCTTCTAAAGTTTAGGGGCATTTCTTCGTTCGGCCGGTTGGCACGCGAAGGCGCGGTGTATGCGCTTTCGTGAACGAAGAGCCTCGTGTGCAGGAGCGGGGCAGTAAAGCGTGGAGATCGACGACTTCTTCCAGGGAAGCGCGCTCAACGCGGTGGACGCCAAGGGGCGTCTCTCCGTTCCCGCATTCGTCCGTAACGTCATCGAGCGCGCGTCCGACGCCCGCGCCATCATCATCGGCGCCCACGAAGTCTCGCCCTGCCTCACCGCCTACGGCCGCAATTATGCGCGCAGCATCTACCGCGAGATCGAGCGCAAGCGCCTTGCCGAGGAAGATCGCGGCGGCACCACCCAGGACCATTATGCCCGCGCCCGCCGCGCCTTCGGCATGACGGAAGACGTCCCCTACGACACGTCCGGCCGAATCGTGCTTCCGCCGATGATGCGCCGCAAGGGCGGTATCGAGGATCTCGCCCTTTTCGTCGGCGTCGGCGGCACCGTGGAAATCTGGAACCCGCGACTCGCTCTCGAGCAAGGCGATGGCGACCTTCGCGACATCGCCGCCTGGCGGCTTGAAGAAAAAGGCCTCAGCCTGTGAGTGCCCCGTTGAGCCGATCCGGCGCTGCCGCCCCGCACGTGCCGGTGCTGCTTGCCGAGGTCATCGCCGGCCTCGCCGTCGGCGAAAACGAAACCCATGTCGACGGCACCTTCGGCGCCGGCGGCTATACGCGCGCAATTCTCGAGAGTGGGGCCGCCCGTGTCTTCGCCTTCGATCGCGATCCCGATGCGATCCGTGAAGGCGAGGAAATCGCGGCCTCGAGCGGGGGGCGCCTGACGCTTGTTCCGGAGCGTTTTTCCCGGATGCGTCAGGCGCTTGCCGGCCACGGCGTGACCGAGGTTGACGGCGTCACGCTCGATATCGGCGTCTCCTCCATGCAGCTCGACCGGCCTGAGCGCGGCTTCTCCTTCCAGGGCGACGGCCCGCTCGACATGCGCATGGCGCAGGACGGGGAAAGCGCCGCCGACTTCCTCAACACCGCCGCCGAAGAAGACATCGCCGACGTCATCTACCGCTATGGCGAGGAGCCGAAGTCCCGTCGCATCGCACGCGCCATCGTCGCCGCCCGCCCGGTCGAGCGCACCGGCGAGCTTGCCGAGATCGTGCGCAAGGCCTTGGGCTGGCACCAGGGCATGAAGAAGGACCCGGCGACCCGCACCTTTCAGGCGATCCGCATCCACTTGAACGAAGAGCTTCAGGAGCTGGAAGACGGCCTGGAAGCCGCCGAGCAGGTCTTGAAGGAAGGCGGCCGCCTCGCAGTTGTCACCTTTCACAGCCTGGAAGACCGGCTGGTGAAGCGCTTCCTGAAAGAGCGGAGCGGCGACGTGCCCGCCGGCTCGCGCCACCTGCCGGTTCAGGCGAACACCGCCCCCGCCTCGACTTTCGACGCGGTCGCGAAGCCGGTTCGCGCCGGCGAGCTAGAATTGAAAGCCAATCCGCGTGCCCGCTCGGCCACGCTCAGGGTCGCCCGCCGCACCGGCGCGTCGCCCTGGAAAAACAGGGAAGGGATGCCCGCATGATCGCCAGAGGATTCAAGTCGGTGATCTGGGTCGGTGCCGTCGGCGCCGCCGCGATCGCCTGCTACATGGTGTCGCTGCAGGTCGCCACCGAACGGGCCGATCTCGCCAAGGTGGAAGCGCAGATCGTCGCCGCCAAGCGCGACATCCGCACCCTTCAGACCGAGCTCGGCACACGCGGGCGGATGTCGCAGCTCGAGCAGTGGAATGCCGACGTGCTCGCCCTCTCCGCGCCGACCGCCGCGCAATATCTGCCCGATCAGATGATGCTTGCCCGCTTCGACAGCACCGAGCCGTCGCTTGACGAGCGCGCCGCCAATGTCCGCACGGCGTCGGTGGACACGGGTGCGCAGACGCCTGCCGCCGCCGCGCCCACCCCGCAGGTCGTGCAGGCCGTCGCCCAGCCCGCGCCGCAGCCGCACGCGCAGCCGATGGTGCGCCAGGCAAGCTTCACCACCGCCGCCGCCGAAGCGCCCGCCAAGCCGCTCGCCGAGAAGAAGGCCGCGGCTAAGCCCGAAGTGCAGCAGGCAAAGGCCGAGCCGAAAAAGCCTGAGGCCAAGAAGCAGGAAACCGCCAAGGCCGAGGTCAAGAAGCCCACGGCCGCGACGCCCGCCGCCGCCAAGAAGGCGGACACCAAGACCACCGCCGCCAAGCTGCCGGCGGAAAAGCCGCGCGTTTCCAAGATCGACACCAAGCTCGCCGCCGAACTCAAGTCGGGCGCCGGTCGCAAACCCCAAGGGAGCGGCGGCAACTGATGGCAACGCTTGCATCCGACGTTCTGGGCCGGCGCGGAGCCCCGACGGGTCAGACCGGCCTGTCGGTCACCTATCAGCGCCTGATGCTGGTGATGCTGGTCTTCGCCGGCGTCACCTTCATGATCGTCGGCCGCCTCCTGTTTCTGCAGGTGTTCACCGACCGCGGCGACGCGACGGCGCTCGCCGATCCTTTGGTTCCCCCGCGCGCCGACATCGTCGACCGCAACGGCGTTCCGCTCGCCCGCACCATCGACGCCTGGTCGATCTACGTGCACCCGAACAAGTTGCTTGGCGATCCGAAGGAAGTGGCCGCCCGCCTCGCCGCTTTGATGCCGGACCGCAGCGCCGCCGAGTTCGAAGCCATCCTGCGCTCGGGCAAGACCTTTCAATATCTCAGCCGCCGCGCCGTGCCGGAGCTGGTTCAGGCGGTGAACGCGCTCGGCGAGCCGGCAATCTCCTTTGCCCGTGAGCCGGAGCGGCTTTACCCGCAGACCTCGCTCGCCGGCCACATCCTCGGCTGGACCGATTTCGACGGCCGCGGCGTCTCCGGCATGGAGAAGGTGCTGGAAGCCCGACTGACCGACAAGGCGCAACGCGACACGCCGGTGGCGCTCGCCATCGACAGCCGCGTCCAGGCCGCAATGGAAAGCGAACTCGGCGCCGCAGTCACCAAGTTCAGTGCGGAAGGCGCGACCGGCATCGTTCTCGACATCCACACCGGCGAGCTGATCGCCATGGCGTCCGCGCCGAACTTCAACCCCAACGCCGCCGGCAAGTCGGACGCCAACGCCTTGTTCAACCGCGCAACGCTCGGCGTCTACGAGCTTGGATCGACCTTCAAGCCGCTCACCGTCGCGGCCGCGATTGACGCCGGCGTGATCAAGTCGGTCGCGCAGCGTTATCCCTCCGGCGCGCCGATCGCGATCGGCCGCTTCCGGATCAAGGACGACCACCCGATCGCCGGCAGCGCCAACATCGTTGAAACCCTCGTCCACTCGTCCAACATCGTCACCGCGCAGATCGCCGACCAGATGGGCGAAGCGCGGATGCAGGCAACGTTCAAGCTGCTAGGCTTCAACGAGCCCGCGCATGTCGAGCTCGAAAAGGGCCGCCCGCTCTACCCGCGCGAGTGGAGCCGGGCGACCGTGCTGACCAGTGGCTTCGGCCACGGCATCGCCGTTTCGCCGCTGCACCTGGCGAGCGCCTACGCGGCGCTGGTCAACGGCGGCATCTGGCGCCCGGCGACGTTGATGAAGGTCAAGACCGCCCCGGCCGGCCGCCGCGTTTATTCGGAAGCCACCAGCGCCACCATGCGCAAGCTCCTCCGCATGATCGTTCTGGAAGGCACCGGCCGCAAGGGCGAGGCGCCCGGCTTCCGCGTCGGCGGCAAGACCGGCACCGCGGAAAAGGTCTCGTCCACGGGTGGTTATTCGAAGAAAGTGAACGTCTCGACCTTTGCGGCGGCTTTCCCGATGGACAATCCCCGCTATGTGGTCATCGCCATGCTCGATGCTCCAAAGGCGACCGCCGACACGTTCGGCTTCACCACCGCGGCCTGGAACGCCGCACCCGTCGTGTCGCGCGTGATCTCGCGCACCGGCCCCTTGCTTGGCGTCTACCCGGACGACCGCCGCGACATCGACGTCGCCGACATGCTGGCCCTGGTCGCAAAGCCGTCGCACTGATGCGGCTGGGTGCGCTGATCGGCACCGGCGACGAACAGCGAGTGACCGGCTTCGCGATCGACCACCGCAAGGTCGCGCCCGGAACCGTGTTCGGCGCGTTTCGCGGCTCGCTGCACAATGGCGAGGACTATATTCCCGCCGCCGTGGAAGCGGGGGCGGTTGCGGTCGTCGCGCGGCCTAGTGTCGCCGTCGAAGGCGCTGTTCATGTCGCGGGGGAGGAGCCCCGCCGCGACTTCGCCGCGCTTGCCGCAAAGTTCTTCGCCCCTTTCCCCGAAACGGTGATCGCCGTCACCGGCACCAACGGCAAGACGTCCAACGTCGAACTTACCCGCCAGCTCTGGCGCATGGCAGGCCACCCCGCCGCCTCGATCGGCACTCTCGGCGTGACCACCGCCGACGATCAGGTCACCACCGGCCTCACCACGCCCGACATCGTCACCTTTCTTTCCAACATGGCCGGCCTTGCGCGCGAGGGGATCTCCCATGCCGCCTTCGAAGCCTCCAGCCACGGCCTATCCCAATACCGCACCGAAGGCCTGCCGGTGCGCGCTGCCGCCTTTACCAACTTCACCCGCGACCACCTCGATTACCACGGCACCATGGAGGCCTATTTCGAGGCCAAGATGCGGCTGTTCAGCGAGGTCGTGGAGCCGGACGGCACCGCGGTGGTGTGGATGGACGATCCCAAGTCGGAGGAAGTCGTCCGCCGCTGCAAGGCGCGTGGGCTTCATCTCATCACCGTCGGCACCAACGGCGAGACACTGCGGCTGATCGAGCGGGTGCCGAGCCAGCTCGGCCAGCAGCTCGTCATCGAAGCGGAGGGCCACACCCACAAGGTGACGCTGCCGCTGATCGGCGCTTATCAGGCTGCGAATGCGCTGACCGCGCTCGGCCTGGTGCTCGCCACCGGCGGCGAGCTTGCGCCGACCCTGGTCCACCTCGCTAGGGTCCAGCCGGTGCGCGGCCGTCTCGAGCGCGCCGTCATCACCCGCGCCGGCGCGCCGGTCTATGTCGATTACGCGCACACGCCCGACGCCATCGAAGCGGCGGTCGAAGCGCTCCGTCCCCATGCGACAGGCCGCCTGATCATCGTCTTCGGCGCCGGCGGCGACCGCGACGTCGGCAAGCGCTCGGAGATGGGGGCCGTCGCCACCCGGCTCGCCGACCTGGTGATCGTCACCGACGATAATCCCCGCAGCGAAGAGCCCGCCGCGATCCGCCGCGACATTCTGGCCGGCGCCCCCGGCGCCCGCGAGGTCGCCGGCCGCCGCGACGCCATCGCCGCCGCCGTTGCCGAGGCTGGCCCGCACGACATCATCCTCCTCGCCGGCAAAGGCCATGAACAAGGCCAGATCGTCGGCGACCAGGTGCTTCCGTTTGACGACGTGACCGTGGCTCGGGAGTGCGCGGCGTGAGGGCCGCCGCTCAGCGCTTAAGCCCCTCCCCTTCAGGGGAGGGGTTTGGGGAGGGGCCTGTCACGACCCCGGCCTCCGAGGCTATCGACACCCACATTCCCCTCCCCAACCCCTCCCCTGAAGGGGAGGCGCTATGACGCTCTGGACCTCCCAGGAAATCGCCGCCGCAACAGGGGGCACCGCCTCTGGCGAATTCACCGCTACCAACGTCGCCTTCGACACCCGCGAGGTGGAACCCGGCGCGCTGTTTATTGCGATGAAGGGCGAGACCACCGACGGCCACCGCTTCGTCGCCCAAGCCGCTGAGCAAGGCGCGGCCGGCGCGCTGGTCGGCCAAAGCGTCGATCTCCCCCACGTCCAGGTCCCCGACACATTCGCCGCGCTGAACGATCTCGGCCGCGCCGCCCGCGCCCGCTCCTCCGCCCGCATCTGCGGAGTCACCGGCTCGGTCGGCAAGACCGGGACCAAGGAAGCGCTTTTCGCCGCCCTCGACCGCGCCGCACCCGGCGAAGCACACCGCTCGGTGAAGAGCTACAACAACCATACGGGCGTTCCGCTCTCCCTTGCCCGCATGCCGCGCGAGACCCGCTTCGGCGTGTTCGAAATGGGCATGAACCACGCCGGCGAGCTTGCCCAGCTCACCCGCCTGGTCCGCCCCCACGTCGCCATCGTCACCGCCATCGCGCCTGCCCACCGCGCCTTTTTCAACAGCGACGAGGACATCGCGGACGCCAAGGGCGAAATCTTCCAGGGGCTGGAGGAGGGCGGCACCGCGCTTGTCCCCTTCGACAGCCCCCACCGCGACCGCCTGCTCGTCGCCGCGCGTCCATACGCGGCGCACGTGCTCACCTTCGGCCTTGGCCCAGGCGCCGACATCCGCGCCCGCGATGTGGTCGGCGCGCCTTCCGGCGGATCCCTCGTCACCGCGGTGCTGCCGGAGGCGGAACTCACCTTCACGATCAGCCAGCATGGCGAGCATTGGGTGTCGAACGCCCTTGCCGTCCTTGGCGCGGTGGAAGCGATGGGCGGAGATCTGGCCGCCGCTGGTCTCGCCCTCGCCGACATGGCCGGCCTCAAAGGCCGCGGCGAGCGCCACCGTATCCGCCTGGACGGCGGCGAAGCCTTGCTGATCGACGAAAGCTACAACGCCAACCCCGCCTCCATGGCCGCGACTCTGAAGACCTTCGGCGCGCACAAGATTTCCGGCCGCCGCATCGCCGTCCTCGGCGCGATGCGCGAGCTTGGCAAGACTTCCGACGCCTTCCACGCCGGCCTTGCCGAGCATGTCGAAGCGGCCGGCGTCGAACAGGCGATATTGGTCGGCGAAGAGATGGCGCCGCTGGCGAAAGCCCTTGGCCCAAGGGTTAAAATGGCGCATGTGGCCGGCGCAGCGGCGGCGACCGAATTGGTCCTGGAGACGGTCCGGCCCGGCGACGCGATACTGGTCAAGGGATCCAACTCCATCGGACTTGCCGCCCTCGTCGAGGCGCTGGCGGGCGGTTCCTCGGCTTTGCTCGGGACGGAAAAACGCTGATGTTTCTTTGGATCGCAGAACAGCTTGGCTTCCCAGGCCTTCTGAACCTCTTCCGTTACATTACCTTCCGCGCAGGCGCCGCCACCGCGACGGCCTTGTTCCTCGGCCTCCTGATTGGCCCGAAGTTCATCGGCTGGCTTCGAGTCCGCCAGGGCAAGGGCCAGCCGATCCGCGCCGACGGTCCCGAAAGCCACCTCGCCAAGCGCGGCACGCCGACCATGGGCGGGCTGATGATCCTCACCTCGCTCACCGTGGCGATGATCCTGTGGATGGACTTTTCGAACCGCTACCTGTGGGCGTGCCTGTTCATCACCGTTGGCTTCGGGCTGATCGGTTTCCTCGACGATTACGACAAGGTCACGAAGCGCCACCACGCGGGCGTCTCGGCCAAGGCCCGGCTTCTCGCCGAATTCACCGTCGCCGGCATCGGCTGCGCGATCATCACCTGGGGCGCGGGAACGGAGCTCTACATTCCCTTTTACCGTGGGCCGGTCCTCGATCTCGGCTACGCCTACATCCCTTTCGCCGCCTTCGTCGTGGTGGCGTTCGGCAATGCGGTGAACCTCACCGATGGCCTGGACGGCCTCGCCACCATGCCGGTGATCATCGCCAGCCTGGCCTTTCTCGTCATCTCCTACCTGGTCGGCAACGCCGTCTTCTCCAATTATCTCGGCATTCCCCACGTCTTCGGCGCGGGTGATCTCACCGTGCTCTGTTCCGCGATCGTTGGAGCCGGGCTCGCTTTTCTCTGGTTCAACGCGCCGCCGGCCGCCGTCTTCATGGGCGACACCGGCAGCCTTGCGCTCGGTGGCGCATTGGGCTCGATCGCGGTGGCGACGCAGCATGAAATCGTGCTCGGCATCATCGGCGGCCTGTTCGTGGTCGAAGCGATGAGCGTCATCATCCAGGTCTTCTTCTACAAGCGCACCGGCAAGCGCGTCTTCAAGATGGCGCCGATCCACCACCATTTCGAACAAATCGGCTGGTCGGAATCCACCGTCGTCATCCGATTCTGGATCATCAGCTTCGTGCTCGCGCTCGCCGGCCTCTCGACGCTGAAACTGAGGTGATCACCTCCGGCGCCTTTTCCGGCAAAAGCTTCGCGGTGCTCGGCCTCGCGCGGAGTGGGCTGGCGACGGCGGAAGCTTTGCTCACCAGCGGCGCCAGCGTGATGGCGTGGGACAGCAAGGAAGAAGCGCGGGAAAGTCTGCGTGCAGAACACCAAACCCGTTCGTCCCGAGCGAAGTCGAGGGGCGCACCGGAGAGCGCGTGCCAGCGCCCCACGACAACGCTCGGGACGAACGAGGCTGGTGGGGATCTCCGGATCGCCGATCCGCTGGTCACCTCACTCTTTGGCTATTCCGGAATCGTCGTCTCTCCCGGCGTCCCGCTGAACCGCCACCCCATTGCCGCCCGCGGCCGCGATGCGAAGGTGCCAGTGATCGGCGACATCGAACTGTTCGCGCAGGCCCGAGCCGAACTTCCGCCGCACAAGGTAGTCGGCATCACCGGCACCAACGGCAAGTCCACCGTCGCCGCGCTGATCCACCACATCCTGAGCCAGGCGGGCGCCCTCACTCTGATGGGCGGCAATATCGGTCTTCCGATCCTCAGCCAGGAGCCGCTGCCGGAAGGCGGCGTCTACGTGCTTGAGCTCTCCTCCTACCAGATCGACCTTACCCAGAGCCTCGACTGCGACGTTGCGGTTTTGCTCAACGTCACGCCCGACCATCTCGACCGCTACGACGGCATGGACGATTACGCCGCCTCGAAAGCGCGGCTGTTCGCCATGCAATCGGACACCAACGTGGCGATAATCGCCGCCGAGGACGATTATACCCGCGCAATTGCGGGGCAGCTCACCGGCCGGAAGATCCTCGTTTCCGCTTCCCAAGTGAAGGACCAGTCGCGGTGGCCTTCGCTTCAAGGGCCGCACAACGCGCAGAATGTCGCCGCCGCCGTTGCCGTCGCGCGCGACCTTGGCGTCTCGGACGAAATCGTCGCCCGCGCCCTCGAAACCTACCCCGGCCTTCCGCACCGCATGGAGCGAGTGGCGGAGAAGGACGGCGTCCTGTTCGTCAATGATTCCAAGGCAACGAACCCGACTTCGACCGCGCCGGCGCTCGCGGCCTATCCGGCGGTGCGCTGGATCCTCGGCGGCCTGCCCAAGGGTGACAATCTCGCCCCGTGCGAGCCGTATCTCGGCCACGTCCGTGCCGCCTACACGATCGGCGAGGCCGGTCCGATGTTCGCGCGGCTGCTTCGCCCAAAGGTGCCGGTCACCGAATGTGGCGAACTCGGCGCTGCGGTGACGGCCGCCGCCAACGACTCACAAGCAGGGGAGGTGGTACTCCTCTCCCCGGCCTGCGCGTCGTTCGATCAGTTCAAGGATTATGAAGCTCGGGGGGCCGCGTTTCGCGCGGCGGTGGAGGCATTATGAGCGTGATGGGGCAGCTTCGCGACAAGACTCACAACCGGCTCGGCCGCTCCGACCGGAGCGCGGCGGGCCGCTGGTTCTGGGAGATCGACCGCGTTCTCCTTTTCTTCGTCGCGGTGCTGATCGCCATCGGCCTCGTCGCCGTCGCGGCCGCGTCTCCGGCGGCAAGCCAGCGTTATTCGAACGCCGCCGTCACCTTTCCGCCGCTTCACTATTTCTACCGCCAGCTGATGTGGATCGTGGTGGCGCTCCCCGTCATGGTCGCCGTATCCATGCTGCCGCGCGACAAGGCGCGGCGCTACGCCCTGATCGGGGCGATGATCTTCACCGCGCTCCTCTTCCTGGTGCCGATCATCGGCGCGGAAGTGAACGGCGCCCGGCGCTGGATCGGGGTCGGCTTCACCCAGTTCCAGCCGTCCGAATTCCTCAAACCCCTCTACATCGTCTCGATCGCCTGGCTGCTGTCGCTGAAGCAGCAGGATCAGAGCCTGCCCGTGGTGCCGCTCGCCGCCATCGTCACCGGCCTGATCGCGCTTCTCCTGATGCAGCAGCCCAATTTCGGCGAAACCATCATCTTCGCCTCCGCCTTCGTGATGCTGCTCACGCTTTCGGGCGCGCCGATGCGCAACCTGATCCTGCTCGGCCTCGCCGGCCTGGTCGGCATCGTGCTTGCCTATTTCTTCTACGACGTCGCGACGATCCGCATCGACGCCTTCTTGTTCGGCGCGGAAGGCGGCGGCGACACGTTCCAGACGGACAGCGCGCTTAAGACCCTCACCGCCGGCGGCCTGTTCGGCGCCGGCCCGGGCGCGGGGATGCGCAAGTTCCACCTGCCCGAACCGCACACCGACTATATTTATTCGGTGATCGGCGAGGAGTTCGGAATCATCGCCTGCCTCGCCATCGCGGTGATCTACCTGTTCATCGTCGCCCGGGTGCTGATCCGGCTCCTGGACGAAGAAGACCAGTTCGTCGTCCTCGCCGCCGCTGGCCTCGTTACCCAATTCGGCCTCCAGGCACTGATCAACATGGCGGTCAACGTTCAGCTCGCCCCGTCCAAGGGCATGACCTTGCCGTTCATCTCCTACGGCGGCTCGTCGATGATCGCCCTGTCGATCGGCATGGGACTGCTGCTCGCCTTCACCCGCCGAAACCCCTATCTGCACCGCTCCCCTTATGTTGTGAAATGGAGCGGCCGCTGATGGTCCTGTCCCGCCATTACGTACTCGCCGCCGGAGGAACGGGCGGCCACATGATCCCCGCCCATGCGCTCGCCGAGGAGCTGATGCGCCGCGGCCACCGCGTTGCGCTCGTCACCGATGACCGCGGCGCGCGCATCCCCGGCCTGTTCGATGGCGTCCAGGTCCACATCCTCCCCGCCGGTCGCATCGCGGGCGGGCCGGTCGGCTGGTTCCGCGCGCTTCGCAAGATCTTCCTCGGCCGCACCATGGCGCTTCGCCTCTACGAGACTTTCCGTCCCTCGGCGGTGATAGGCTTCGGCGGCTACCCGGCGCTTCCCGCCCTCATGGCCGCCCAGCGCGACGGCATTCCGACCTTGGTCCACGAACAGAATGCCGTGCTCGGCCGGGTCAACCGGCTGATGGCCGGCAAGGTCGCCGCCATCGCCACCGCTTACGAGCAGGTCGACCGGCTCGGCAGCGGCGTCGGCGACAAGGTCCACCTCGTCGGCAATCCAGTGCGCGACGAGGTTCTCGCCCTTCGCGATCAGCCTTTCCCGGAGCTCGGCGAGGATGGCGTCTTCCGCGTCCTCGTTACCGGCGGAAGCCAGGGCGCCACCGTTCTCTCCCGCGTGGTGCCGGAAGGCCTCGGCATGCTGCCCGAGCATTTCCGCCGCCGCCTGCAGGTCACGCAGCAATGCCGCGCCGAGGATATCGAGGAAGTCCGCGCCCGCTACGCGGCGCTCGGCATCCCCGCCGATCTTGCGACCTACATCCAGGACATGCCGGATAAGCTCGCCTGGTCGCACCTGGTCATCGCCCGCGCCGGCGCGTCCACCATCGCCGAGCTGACCGCCGCCGGCCGCCCCGCCATCCTCATCCCGCTGCCCTCCGCAACCGACGACCACCAGACCGCCAACGCCCGCGAAATGGCCAAGGCCGGCGGCGCGCGGATGATCGCGCAAAAGAGCTTCACCCCCGTCGAACTCGCCAAGCAGATGCAGAAGCTCGGCCTCGAGCCCGCGGCGCTCGCAAATGCCGCCGCTCGCGCCCGCGCCGTCGGCCGTCCGAACGCGGCGGCCGATCTCGCCGACCTCATCGAGCGTACCGGCCGCGACCTCGGCACCGATCCGCTGCCGAGCGAAGAAGTGATCCTGACGCCCTTGCCCAACGGTGCCTACGCGTGAGGGGAGTCGGCACCGACATCGGTACCATCCACTTCGTCGGTATCGGCGGCATCGGCATGTCGGGCATCGCAGAGGTGATGCACATCCTCGGCTACAAGGTGCAGGGTTCCGACGTGGCGGAAGGCTATGTCGTCGAGGGCCTGCGCAAGGCGGGCATCCCCGTCGCCATCGGCCAGGCCGCCGACAATCTCGGCGACGCGGCGGTGGTCGTGGTCTCCACCGCGATCCGCAAAGACAATCCGGAGCTGGTCTGCGCCTATGAGCGCCGCATCCCCGTCGTCCGCCGCGCCGAGATGCTCGCCGAGCTGATGCGCCTCAAGCTCACCGTCGCGGTCGCGGGTACCCACGGCAAGACCACCACCACCTCGATGGTCGCGACCCTGCTCGACGCCGGCGGCATCGATCCGACCGTGATCAACGGCGGCATCATCAACGCCTACGGCTCCAACGCCCGGCTCGGAAACTCCGAATGGATGGTGGTGGAAGCCGACGAAAGCGACGGCAGCTTCCTGCGCCTCGACGGCACCATCGCAGTGGTGACGAACATCGATCCTGAGCATCTCGACCACTATGGCAGCTTCGAGAAGGTGAAGGACGCCTTCGTCGAATTCGTCGAGAACGTGCCCTTCTACGGCGCCGCCTTGCTCTGCGTCGATCACCCCGAGGTTCAGACCATCATCCCGCGCCTGCGCGACCGCCGCATTGTGCCCTACGGTTTCGCGGCGATGGCCGACGTGCGCGGAGAGAATGTGCGCCCGGTTCCCGGCGGCAACACCTTCGACGTGTCAATCCGCGACCGCAAGGGCGAGGTCCGCACGATCCGCGACATCCACTTGCCGATGCCCGGCCGCCACAACGTCTCGAACGCGCTCGCCGCGATCGGCGTCGCCGCCGAACTCGGCATTCCCGACGACGTCATCGCCCGCGGCTTCGAGCGCTTCGGCGGGGTCAAGCGCCGCTTCACCCGCGTCGGCGAGATCGAAGGCGCGGTGATTATCGACGATTACGGCCACCACCCGACCGAAATCCGCGCCGTCCTCTCCGCCGCTCGCGAAGGCGCGCAGGGCAGGGTGATTGCCGTCGTCCAGCCCCACCGCTTCACCCGCCTGCGCGATCTGATGGAAGACTTTCAGGGCGCCTTCAACGACGCGGACATCGTCTACGTCGCCCCGGTCTACGCGGCGGGAGAGGAGCCTATCGACGGCGTCGATGCCGACGCTCTGGTGGAAGGGCTGAAACAACGCGGCCACCGCGCGGTGAAGGCGGTCTCAGACCTCGACGACCTCTGCCGCAACTTGCGCGACGTCGCGGCGAAAGGCGACATCGTCATCTGCCTCGGCGCCGGCGACATCACCAAATGGGCGGCGGGCTTGGCAGACGGCATCTGCAAGGCAAGGGCGAACAGGTGAGCGGGGTCGCGGATATTCCCCTCCCCAACCCCTCCCCTGAAGGGGAGGGGCTTGGTTGGAACGTGCCAAAAAGCCCCGCCCCCTCAGGGGAGGGGTTTGGGGAGGGGCCTGTCCCTTCACTGGCAGGCTCAGTTGAACCCAACGGCTCCCTCGCCGACTTCATCTGGTTCCGCACCGGCGGTCCCGCCGAATGGCTGGTGCGCCCGAAGGACACGGCTGATCTCGCGGCCTTCCTCGCACAACTCGATCCCGCCACCCCCGTTCTCCCCGTCGGCGTCGGCTCCAATCTCATCGTCCGCGACGGCGGCGTGCCTGGTGTCGTTGTCCGCCTCCCCAAATCGATGAGCCAGGTCTCGGTCGAGCCCGGCAACCGAGTTCGGGCCGGCGGCGGGGCGATGGGCATCACCGTCGCCTCCAAGGCGCGCGACAACGGCATTGCCGGCCTCGAATTTCTCCGGGGCATTCCCGGAACCGCCGGCGGCGCGGTGCGGATGAACGCGGGCGCTTACGGCCGCGAAGTCGCCGATGTGCTGGTCGAAGCCACCCTCGTCCTCCGCGACGGCAGTGTACAAACCTGGAGCCGTGACCGGTTCAACTACACCTACCGCCACAGCGACGTGCCGGCCGGTGCGGTGGTGGTCGAGGCCCTGTTCGAAGGCGTCCCTGGGGATCGAACTGCCATCGGCGTCGAGATGGACCGCATCGCCGCGGAGCGCGAAGCCTCGCAGCCGCTTCGCTCGCGCACCGGCGGTTCCACCTTCAAAAACCCGCCGGGCGATAAGGCCTGGCGGCTGATCGATGAGGCGGGCTGCCGGGGTCTCACCATCGGCGACGCACAAGTCTCTGAAAAGCATTGCAACTTCCTGCTCAATTTGGGCAATGCTAGCGCAGCGCAAATCGAAGCGCTTGGCGAGGAAGTCCGGCGCCGGGTTCAGGCGAAAAGCGGGATCTTGCTGGAATGGGAAATCCAGCGCGTGGGGGTGGAAAAGTGACGGCGAAGCTTCATGTGGCGGTGCTGATGGGCGGCTGGTCGGCGGAACGGCCGGTGTCGCTGATGAGCGGCGCCGGCGTTGCCGACGCGCTGGAAAGCCTCGGCCACCGCGTCACCCGCATCGACGTGGACAGCCAAGTCGCCGCTCGCCTTGCGGAAGCGAAGCCCGACGTGGTGTTCAACGCCCTGCATGGTACGCCGGGCGAGGACGGCACGGTGCAGGGCATGATGGACCTGATGGGCCTTCGCTACACCCATAGCGGCCTGGTCACCTCCGTCATCGCCATCGACAAGGAGCTGACCAAGCAGCGCCTCGTGCCGCACGGCATCCGCATGCCCGGCGGGCGCATCGTCGACAGCGAAAGCCTCTACCGCGAGGACCCGCTGCCGCGTCCTTACGTGCTGAAGCCGGTCAACGAAGGCTCCTCCGTCGGCGTCGCCATCGTCACCGACGACGGCAATTACGGCAATCCCATTGCCCGCGACGCCGCCGGTCCCTGGCAGGAATTCGAGCAGCTCCTCGCCGAACCCTTCATCAAGGGTCGCGAATTAACCACCGCCGTCCTCGGCGACGAAGCGCTCGCCGTCACCGAATTGATGCCGGTCACCGGCTTCTACGACTTCGACGCCAAATATACCGAGGGCCTCACCACCCACGTCTGCCCCGCGCAAATCCCCGACGAGGTGCGCGACGCCGCGCTGAAGATGGCGCTGGACGCCCACAATCTGCTCGGCTGCAAGGGCTGCTCGCGCTCCGACTTCCGCTGGGACGATGAGCTGGGCGTGGATGGGCTCTACCTCTTGGAGGTCAACACCCAGCCCGGAATGACTCCGCTCAGCCTGGTGCCCGAGCAAGGGCGCTACAAGGGCATGAGCTACCCCGAACTGGTTCAGCGGATCGTTGACGAAGCCATGCGTGAAGGGGGAGCGGAATGAGCGCCAGGATCGCACGCGGCGGCAGCGCCTCCACCCGCGCCCGCCCAAAATCCGCCTCGCGCGCCAGCGGCAAGGGCAAAGGCAAGGCCCCGCCGCCGTCCCAGCTTCCCGAGGCGGTGCGCCGGATCAGCTGGTGGATCTTCCTCGGCATGCTGGTCGTGCTCGCCATCGCGCTGGTCGCGGCGCTCAAGGTGCCGCAGCTGGTCGGCACCGGCCTTGGCGAAGCGATCGGCGGCGCCGGCTTCTCGATGAAGCATGTGGAAATCAAGGGCGCGCAAAAGGTGCCGCAGCTCCAGGTCTACAACATCGCCTTCGATCAGCCGACCGCGGCCATGCCTTTGATCGACGTCGAAGCCACCCGCCAGCGCCTGCTCCGCTTCGGCTGGGTCCGCGACGCGCGCGTCTCCCGCCGCTTCCCCGACACGCTCGTCGTCGACATCGTCGAGCGCCGCCCCGCCGCGATCTGGCAGCACAACCAGCGCCTCGCCTTGATCGACATCGAAGGCGTGGTTCTGGAGCAGGTCAAACTAGACGCGATGCCGGACCTCCCTATCGTTATCGGCCCGGCCGCCAACCTCCACGCCTCCGAACTTGCGCGCCTCACGTCCAGCGCGCCGCAGCTCAAGCCCATGATGGCCGGCGCGACCTGGGTCGGCGGCCGCCGCTGGGACATCCGCTTCCAGTCCGGCGAAATCCTTGCGCTTCCCGAAGGCGAGGAAACGGCGCGGAAAGCGCTGACCCGCTTCGCCAAGATGGACCAGCAGACGCCGCTCCTGAGCCGCGGCTTCGTCCGCTTCGACATGCGCATCGCCGACAAGTTCATCGTTCGCGTCTCCGACAAGCCAGGAAGCTCGGTTCCCGCCCTCGCCCCGGAAGCCGATCCCGCCGCGCCCGTACCGGCGACGCCCGGCACCCGCGACATCGATCCGGCGACGACGATCTGATGAAGCGCCCCAACCCGCAGCCCGGCCGCAAGCTCGTCACCGCACTCGACGTCGGTTCCTCCAAGGTCTCGGCGCTGATCGCCGAGCCGGGCGAGAACGGCGAACTCAAGATCCTCGGCACCGGTCAGCGCCAAAGCCAAGGCGTCCGCCGCGGCTTCATCGCGGACATGGAGAAAACGGAAGTCGCGATCCGCGAGGCTGTCGAACAGGCCGAACGCATCGCCGCGACCAACATCGACGACGTGTTCGTCGGCTTCTCCGCCGGCGGCCTCGTCAGCACGGTTGCAAGCGTTGAAGTGCAGATCGGCGGCCGCCGCATCGAGAAACAGGACATCGACCAGCTGCTCCGCGCCGGCCGCGCTTCGCTGGACGAAGGCGGGCCGATGATCCTGCACGCCCTTCCGGCGCTCTACACGGTCGATGGGCTGGAGGGTGTGAGGAAGCCGCTCGGCCTCCACGCCGGGCGCCTCGCGGTCGACATCCACGTCATCGCCGCCGATCCCTCGCCCGTTCAGAACCTCGATCTCTGCGTCCGCTCCGCCCACTTGGCGGTGGACGCGATCGTCGCTTCGCCGGTCGCAGCGGGCAAAGCCTGCCTGTCGGAGGAGGAACGCGAACTCGGCGTCGCCTTGGTCGAGCTCGGCGCCGGAGTGACCAATGTTTCGGTATTCATGGGTGGCATGCTGGTGGGCCTCAAGTCGATCGGCATGGGTGGAATGGACATCACCGACGACATCGCCGCCGCCTTCGGCACCCGCAGGGTCGAGGCCGAGCGGATGAAGTGCTTCTACGGCTCGGCAACCACGTCCCCGCGCGACAATCATGACATGATCGAATTGAAGCCCATCGCCGGCTCGGAAGAAGGCACCGAAGCCTCCCGCATCACCCGCGCCCAACTGAACTCGGTAATCCGCGCCCGCCTCGAGCACCTCACCGGCGAAGTCGCGGCGTCGCTCAAGGATCTCGGCTTCGGCGGACCGTTCGGGCGCCAGGTGGTGATCACCGGCGGCGGCTCGGAACTGAAGGGCATCGCCGATTACGCCCAGGGCGTCCTCGGCCGCGCGGTCCGCGTCGGCCGACCCAGCCTTCGCGGCCTTCCCGAAGCGCATAGCGGCCCGGCCTTCACGACGCTTGTCGGCCTCGCCCAGTTCGCCGCTTCGGACGAACTCGATTTGCGCGCCGCGCTTTCGGCCGATCGCACTGTCCCCAAATCGAACAGCAACGGCCTCGTCGGCCGGTTGATCAGCGCGTTCAGAAGTGGCTTTTAAGAATCACCGGCGGGTTCCCGCCTAAAAATCGACATAGGCGTTAACTTTTTGCTCGCACCCGAGAATCGCTTGGTGCAAAAGGAGTTAACCAGTGCTTGGCCGTGCGGCCGCGTCAAAGGGGGAGAGACCTGATGAGCATCGACTTCATTCGTCCCGAAGTGGATGAACTGCGCCCCAAGATCAGCGTCATCGGCGTCGGCGGCGCGGGCGGCAACGCCGTTGCCAACATGATCGCCAACGACGTGCAGGGCGTCGATTTCATCGTCGCCAACACCGACGCGCAGGCGCTTAACGCGTCGCCCGCCGGCCACCGCATCCAGCTCGGCTTGCGCATCACGCAGGGCCTCGGCGCCGGCTCCCGCCCGGAAATCGGCAAGGCCGCCGCCGAAGAAGCGCTTCAGGAAATCGAGCAGGCGCTTGAAGGCGCGCACATGTGCTTCATCGCCGCCGGCATGGGCGGCGGCACCGGCACCGGCGCTGCCCCCGTGATCGCCAAGATCGCTCGCGACAAGGGCGTGCTCACCGTCGGCGTCGTCACCAAGCCGTTCAGCTTCGAAGGCAACCGCCGCGGCCGTTCGGCGGAAAGCGGCATCGAAGAACTGCAGCAGCATGTCGACACGCTGATCGTCATTCCGAACCAGAATCTGTTCCGCATCGCCAACCCGAACACCACCTTCCGCGAAGCCTTCCAAATGGCGGACGAGGTGCTTCAGCAGGGCGTTCGCGGCATCACCGATCTCATGGTCATGCCCGGCCTCATCAACCTCGATTTCGCGGACGTCCGCTCGGTGATGGGCGAAATGGGCAAGGCGATGATGGGCACCGGCGAAGCCTCGGGCGACAACCGCGCCATTGAAGCCGCCGAAAAGGCGATTGCCAACCCGCTGCTCGACGGCGTTTCGATGAAGGGCGCCCGCGGTGTCATCATCTCGATCACCGGCGGCGAGGACATGCGCCTGATGGAAGTCGACGAAGCGGCCAGCCACATCAAGGAACTGGTCGATCCGGACGCCAACATCATCTGGGGCTCGGCCTTCAACACCGACCTCGACGGCAAGATCCGCGTCTCCGTGGTCGCCACCGGCATTGAAGCCGAAGCGCAAAGCCACGCTTCGCCGGCGCCCGCAAAGGTGTTCGCTTTCCCGGGTGCGTCGCGTAGCGCGGCCGCTCCGGAAGCGAAGCCCGCCGCCTCAGCGCCTGAACCGGTGGCCGAAACCGCCGCTGCCGAAGCCGAAGCGCAGTCTTCCTTGACCGAACTCGATCTCGGTGCATCCTCGGAGGCCGAGCCGCTCGAGCTCGACACCCAGGCCGCCGACGGCGACGGCGATGAGCTGCTGCTCGACACCGGCAACATGCTCGGCGCCGAAGACGGTGGCGAAAGCTTCATCGAGGACGATTTCAGCGGCCCCGAAGCCAAGGCGCCGGGCACCCGCAGCTGGATCACCGGCGAGGAAACGCCCGCTCCGGCGGCGCGTCCCGCAAAGGCCGGCGGCGGCACCTTGTTCGAGCGCATGAGCAACATCGCCCGCGGCGCCGACAAGGCGCAGGTGGAGGAAGAGCCCGCGCCTCGCCTGCGCCGCGAACCGCTCGACATCCCCCGCTTCCTGGGACGCCAAAACAACCAATAAGACGCCTCATCCGGCTAAGCTTTTGAAACGGCGGGGTTAAACTCCCGCCGTTTCTTTTCGCGCGTGCGGAACCTCTGCTGCGTTCCATCGTTTACGCCGCCCGGCTCGGCGCAGGTTCGTTGCCCGCTTGCCGTGATCCGGGCTTAATGCCGGCCATGATCAAATCGCAGACGATCGGCGCCCGGCTTGGCCTCGCCTTGCTGGCGGCGGGCCTCATGGCAGGCGCCGCGCCCTCATCCGCGCAGACCGGCAACCCGGCGCAGGACACGCCCGGCGACGCCCTGTCGCGCAATCTGCGCAGCCTGTCGGAGAACCCGAAAAGCATCGTTGCGCTGATGGGCGCCGGCAAGGCGGCGCTCGATCTCGGCGACGCGCAGGCGGCGATCACCTTCTTCGGCCGCGCCGAGGAACAGGCGCCCCGCGACGGCCGCGTCAAGATGTGGCTCGGCGCGTCCCTCGTCCAACTCCAGCAGGCGCAGGGGGCGCTTAAGTTCTTCGCCGAAGCGATCAGCCTCGGCGTGCCGGAAGCCGAAGTCGCGGGCGCGCGCGGCCTTGCCTACGACCTGCTCGGCGATCCGCGCCGCGCCCAACGCGACTACCGCCTCGCGCTCCAGGCCAAGCCAAACGCCCAAGTCTCGCGTCAGCTCGCCCTTTCGCTTGCGATCAGCGGCGAGCGCGAGCCGGCGCTGCGCGCGATCGAGGACCAACTCCTGATCCGCGACCGCGCCGCCGAGCGCACCCGCGCCTTCGTTCTCGCGCTGACCGGCGATTCCGCCGGCGCCGCACGCGCCGTGCAAGCGAGCATGCCCGCCCAAAGCGCGGCGTTGACGCCCTTCCTGCAGCGCCTTCCGGCCTTGTCGCTGTCCGACCGCGCGCTCGCCGTCCACCTCGGCCATTTCCCAAGCGCGGCGCGCAATCTGCCCGTGCCGCCATCGAACAGCTACGCCTCGCTGGACCCGGATACCGTAACCCGCGCGGGAGCGCCGGACTCGCGGCAAAAGGCGCTCGGCGGCCGTTCCGGTTCCTCGACCCGCACCTCGGTTCGCCTGCCGGTCGCGCCGGAACGCTCGGCCAAGGCGGCGCCGAAGGCGGAAGCGCCGGCCGCCGAGAAGCGGAAGACCACAACCTCCTCCGGCCTCGCACCGGCAGTTCGCATCGCCGAGCAGAAGCCTGCGGCACCGGCTGCCCAGTCGGCGGAGGCCGCCATCGGGAGCGGCGGACCGATCAAGGCTCCGCCATCGGCAGTTGTGCAATCCGCCGTGCCCGCCCCCGTGCCGCAGCAGCCCGCAACAGCATTGGCCGCGAACACGCTCCAGCCTTCCGCTTCACCCACCACGTCAAGCGTGCCGAGCGCCGCGCCGATGACCACCGCGCAAGCTGTCCTCCAGAGCGCCAAAGCCCCAGCAACGGACGTTGCGGCTGCCCCTTCGGCCGGTTTCTCGCTGATACCGTCGCCGGCGCCGGTGGAGCTTGCCTCTTTGCAGCCCCAGCAGCAGCCGACCTCCGAACTCACCTCCGTCCAACAGGCGCCGGCGCCCGCCGCCGCGCGGGTCGAGGAAAAAGGCGCAAGCCGCCTCGCCGACATCGCTTCCCTGATCGCCTCGCTCCCGGAAGAGACAGAAGCCCAAGCTCCGAAGCCCACCCCTGCCGCCGTTCCGGCCAAGAAGACCACCGCGGCGCCGGCTGAGACCGTGACGGCCGCGCCGAAGGAAACGCCGGCCAAGACCCAGCTTGCCGCAAAGACGCCGATCAAAACCGCGGCGGCAAAGAAGGAAGTTGCCGCCGAGAAGAAGCCCGCCGCGAAACCCGTGGCTCCGGCCGAACCGAAACGCATCTGGGTGCAGGTCGCCGGCGGCGCCGACAAGGCCGCGCTTCCGCGCGAATTCACCCGGTTGAAGACCAAGGCGCCGAAGCTCCTCGCCGCCCGCTCGGCCTGGACGGTGCCGCTTAAAGCCACTAACCGCCTGCTGGTGGGCCCGTTCAAGACAGACGGCGAAGCGCAGGCGTTCGTCAACGAGCTGAAGAAAGCCAGTCTCACCGGCTTCGCCTGGACCAGCGACGCGGGCCAAAAGATCGAGAAGCTCTCCGCCAAGTGAAGCCGCTTATTGCTTGCGCTTCCGACCCCGCGCGTTCACGCGGGCGCCTTCACGGGCACCCGGGCGGCGAAAGCCGCGGCCCGCGCGACGCCTTTCAGCGCGACCGCGACCGGATCGTCCACTCCGTTCCGTTCCGACGCCTCCGCCACAAGACTCAAGTTTTCGTCGCGCCCGACGGCGACCATTTCCGAGTCCGCCTCACCCACAGCCTGGAAGTTGCGCAGATCGGCCGCACCATGGCCCGCGTGCTCGGCCTCAACGAGGATCTGACGGAGGCGCTCTGCCTTGCCCACGACATCGGCCACCCGCCCTTCGGCCACAGTGGCGAGGACGCGCTGGAGGAGGCAATGGCGGATGCCGGCGGCTTCGACCACAATGCGCAAACGCTGCGTACGCTGACCAAGCTAGAATCGCCTTATCCGCTCCACGCCGGCCTCAACTTGAGCTGGGAAACGCTGGAGGGCCTCGCCAAGCATAACGGCCCGGTGACGGCACCGAGCTGGGCGCTTGCCGAAGCCGACGCGGAATTCCCGCTCGATCTCACCACCTGGCCGAGCCTTGAAGCGCAGATCGCGGCCATCGCCGACGACATCGCCTACGACAATCACGACATCGACGATGGGCTGCGCTCGGGCCTGTTCACGCTCGAGGAGCTTCTCGAAGTGCCCTTCGTGGCCCGCGCCTGGTCCGCGGTAAAGGCGCGCTACCCGCACGTGCCGGAAAGCCGCCTCGCCGCCGAACTGGTCCGCGACCAGATCGGCCTGATGGTCAACGACGTCCTCGCCGAGACCCAGCGCCGCGTTGCCGATGCCGGTGCCGCCTCGGCTGACGACGTCCGCGCCGCGGGCCGAGCCTTGGCCGGCTTCTCCGAAGCCATGGCCGCCGAGGAGCGCGTCCTCAAACGGTTCCTCTACGGCCGCATGTACAACGCCGCCCCCGTCGCCGCCGTGCGCAAGGAAGCCCAGCGTGTCGTCGCCGGCCTCGCCGCCGCCTACCGCGCCGATCCCAAGCTCCTCCCCGAGGAGTGGCAGCCCCAAACCGGCGAGCCCATTGCTACGATGCGCGCCGTCGGAGACTTCATCGCCGGAATGACCGACCGCTACGCCATTCGCCAGTACCGCGCCCTCATTGGACCGGTGGACCTCCCGGAGGCGTTCTGAAGGCGCTGCGTCTCCTCGTCGTTGCCGCGATCCTCTCCGGCTGCGGCGGCTCCGAGCCTGATGGCAGCGGCAACCACTGGCGCTACAGCCTCTCCGTGCCTGCTGATTTCGTTCGCGAAGATGCTCAGGGCGTAGACAGCGCGCTTGCCCGCTACCGTGGACCCGGAGCGGTGCTCAGCATCGAGCATGGCATGTATGGCGGCGCGCCAACCTGCTCCGGCACCGGCTGCGAACTGGCCGAAGAGCAGCTGGACGGTCATCGCGCGGTGATCGGCCGCTTCCGCTTCCGCCCCGAGGAGCAGCAGGGGCGCGGCCCGTTCTTCGTCCATGTCTACGTCCAGCTTCGCCGGCAACCGCTGGAGGAAGGCCTGGAGATGCGCGCCTCCTGCGAGAGCCAGGAGGGTTGCGACCGCGCGCTCGCCATCTTTCGGGGGGTGCGCTTCGAACGGGCATAGTCAGCCCCTCAAAGATTGTCCTCGCCGCCCCCAATCCGCTAAGGCGCCTGGTCCCAGCGATTGGAAGTTGAACGAGTGACTCTTTACGCCCGCTTTGCCGCGCATCTCGATGCCATTCTCGACGCTCTCGAAGCGGAGGGCGCGCTGACGCCGGGGCTCGACCGAAAGGCGGTCGCGGTGGAGCCGACGCGCGATCCTTCCCACGGCGATCTCGCCACCAACGCGGCGATGGTGCTCGCCAGGCGCGCCGGCACCAACCCGCGCGCGCTTGCCGGGCTGATCGTGCCGCGCCTTCTCGACCTGCCGGAAGTGGCAAGTGCGGAAGCGGCCGGCCCTGGCTTCATCAACATCCGCCTGGTGCCGAGCGTCTGGCAGGAGGAACTGCAGGCGATCCTCCGCGAAGCCGCCGATTACGGCCGCTCGACGCTGGGCGCTGGGCACCGGGTCAACGTCGAATATGTCTCCGCCAACCCTACCGGGCCGATGCACATGGGCCATTGCCGGGGCGCGGTGGTCGGCGACGCCCTCGCCAGCCTGCTCCAATATGCCGGCTACGACGTGGTGAAGGAATATTACGTCAACGACGCCGGCGGCCAGGTCGACGTCCTCGCCCGCTCCGCCCACTTGCGCTACCAGGAAGCGCTCGGCCGCGACATCGGCGAGATTCCCGAAGGCCTTTACCCGGGCGATTACCTGAAGCCCGTCGGCGAAGCGCTTGCCGCCGAGTATGGCGACACGCCGGCCGACGCGCCTGAAGCCGAATGGCTCCCCCTTTTCCGCAAGCGCGCCGTCGCCGCGATGCTGGACCTGATCCGCGCCGATCTCGCCAAGCTCGGCGTCCACCACGATCTCTTCGCCTCCGAAGAAGAGGTGCAGCAGTCCGGCGCCGTCGACCGCGCCTTCGCGCTTTTGGCGGAAAAGGAGCTGGTCTACACCGGCACCCTTCCGCCGCCCAAGGGCAAGCCCGCCGACGATTGGGAGTCGACCGAGCTTCTGCTGTTCCGCTCCACCGCCTTCGGTGACGACCAGGACCGCCCGATCCGGAAGTCGGACGGCAGCTGGACCTATTTCGCCGCCGACACCGCTTACCACATGCAGAAGCTCGAGAAATCGGACGAGCTGATCAACATCTGGGGCGCCGATCACACCGGCACGGTAAAGCGCACCCAGGCGGCGGTGCAGGCGCTCGCCGGCCGCCCCGCGCTCGACGTCAAGATCGTCCAGATGGTCCGGCTCTTGCGCAACGGCGAGCTGGTCAAGATGTCCAAGCGCTCGGGCAGCTTCGTGACGCTCGCCGAAGTGGTGGAGGAGGTTGGTAAGGACGTCGTCCGCTTCACCATGCTCACCCGCAAGAACGATGCGCAGATGGATTTCGACTTCGCCAAGGTGGTCGAAGCGTCGAAGGACAACCCCGTCTTCTACGTCCAATATGCCCACGCGCGCATCCGCTCGCTTCACCGCCGCGCTGCTGAAGCGGGCATCGACCTTACCGGCGCGGCCGATCTCACCCTGCTCGACGATGAGGAGCTGGCGCTGGTCAAACTCGCCGCCCAATTCCCCCGCGTGGTGGAAGCCGCGGCGCAGGCGCACGAGCCGCACCGCATCGCTTTCTACCTCCACGAACTCGCCGCCGCCCTCCACGGCCAGTGGAACAAGGGTAATGACGACCCCGCCAGGCGTTTCCTCTTGGCACAAAATCAGGAACTTACCCGCGCACGGCTGGAACTCGCCTCCGCAATCGGGCAGATTGTGCGCAACGGCCTCGCCATCATGGGCGTCGAGGCGGCCGAGGAGATGCAGTGATGACCGACATGCGCGCTGATTCAGCGTCTCTGGAAGACGACCGCCTTCCCTGGCTCGAGGCCGTGGAGGAAGACGATGCGGGCGACGGGCCGTCGCCGCTCAAGATGATCGTCGGCGTGCTGATCGCCCTTGCCGCCATCGGCGCGGTGATCGCCGGCCTGTTCTGGCTCAACAACCGCTCGGGCGGCGACGCGACCGCGTCCGGTGAGCCGGAGCTCATTCAGGCCCCGGCCGGCGACTACAAGACCAAGCCCGATCAGGCCGGCGGCATGCAGGTCGAAGGGGAGGGCGACACGGCCTTCGCGGCAAGCGAGGGCGCCGATCCCAAGGGCGCGATCAACACCAACGCGGTTGCCGAAGCGCCGGTGACGGAAGTCCCCGCCGCCGGTCAGGCCCAACCGCAGCAGGCGCCCGCGCCCAAGGCCGATGCGAAGGCGCAGGCGCAAGCCACCATCCCCGCGCCGGCTCCGACCCCCGCCGCGGGCGGCGGCGCCACTGTTCAGCTCGGCGCCTTCTCCAGCCAGGCAAGCGCCAATGCCGCCTGGAAGGCGATGGCCGCGCGCTTCCGCTACCTTGCGCCGCTCTCCAGCTCGATCGTTCCGGTGCAAAGCGGCGGCAAGACGCTCTACCGCCTCCGCGCCAGCGGCCCCGGCGCCGCCGACATTTGCGGCCGTCTCCGGGTTGCCGGCGAAAGCTGCGTCAAGATCGACTGACGGAAACCCGTGCAAGCTGCGATTTACGGCCTCGCCGGAGAGGCGCTGACCGGGGAGGAGCGCGCCTTCTTCCGCGACGCCGATCCGGCGGGCTACATCCTGTTCCGGCGCAACATCGCCGATCCGGAGCAGCTTCGCGCGCTGACTGACGATCTTCGAACCATCCACGGCCGCGACGACCTCCCCATCCTGATTGACCAGGAAGGCGGCCGCGTCGCCCGCATGCGCCCACCGATCTGGCCCGCTTTCCCCACCGCCTGGACCTTTGCCGAACTCTACGCCCGCGCCCCGATGACCGCCATCCAGGCCGCGCGCGTTAACGCCCAGGCCATCGCCGCAATGCTTCGCGAAGCGGGCGTCAACGTCAACGCGCTGCCCCTTCTCGACGTCCGCCAGGAGGGCGCCGACGACATCATCGGCGACCGCGCCCTTGGCGCCGAACCGATGCAGGTCGCCGCGCTTGGCCGGGCGGTGCTCGACGGCCTCGCGGCGGGCGGGGTCGCGGGCATCGTCAAGCACATGCCCGGCCACGGCCGCTCAATGGTCGACAGCCACAAGGAACTGCCGGTCGTCCGCGCTTCGGACGAAGAGCTCGAAACCGACATCGCGCCCTTCCGCACGCTCAAGAACGCCCCGATGGGGATGACCAGCCACGTCGTCTACACCGCCTGGGATGCCGAACATCCCGCTAGCCACTCGCCCACCGTGATCGCCGACATCCTGCGCGGCCGCATCGGCTTCACCGGCTTCCTGATGTCCGACGACATCGGCATGCATGCTTTGTCCGGCGCCTTCAGCGAACGCACCGCCCGCGCCCTTGCCGCGGGGTGTGACGCGGCTTTGCACTGCTCCGGCAAGATGGAGGAGATGGTGGAGCTCGCGGCAGGCGCATCCCCGCTTACCGCCGAAGCGCAGGAGCGGCTCGACCGCGCCATGGCGCTGACCCGCACCGCGCCCAGCCAAAGCCTCGCGGAGCTGATGGACAAGCGCGATCGCCTGATCGCCGCCGCCTGAGCGGAACCGCCGCGCCCCCAGCGCGTAGCAACCGCAACTACCTGAGGAGTTCCTCTTATGCGCCTCCACCCGATCGCCCTCTGCGCCGCTCTCGCGTTCAGCCTCCCAGCCTGCGACGGCCCGCACGAGCAAGCGGGCGAAATCGCGGACAACGCTTCGGGCGCCGTGGACGGCGAGGACAGCATGAAGAGCGGCCCGGCCGAGACGATGGGGGAACGCCGCGACGAAGCCGAAGAAAGCGCCAACCGGGCCCGCGACGCCGCGGCCGATGCGCTCGACGAAAAAGCCGAAGCCGCCGAGGATATGGCCAGGGAAAAGGCCGAGGAGCTTCGCCAGCAGGCGGACGCCGTCCGGAAGCAATGATCGGATGAGCGTCGCCTTTCGCCGCGAAAGCGATGAGGAGCACAAGGAGCCGCGCTTCGAGCTCCCACTCCCACCCGGCCCCAACCTCGTCACCCCGCGCGGCCTTGAGCAGATCCGCGCCCGCGTGACGGAGCTAGAAGCTCGCGTCGCCGAGGGCGGTGAGGAAACCGCGCTCGCCGAAGCGAAGCGGGACTTGCGCTACTGGCAGACGCGGCAGGCGACGGCCCAACTCGCACCCGCGCCCGCCGGAGACGAAGTGGCGTTCGGCACGCGGGTGCGCTTCCGGTTGAACGGCTCCGAACGCACCCTCGCCATCGTCGGCGACGACGAAAGCGATCCCGCTAACGGTTATCTGAGCTTCTCCGCACCGCTCGCCCAAGCGATGATCGGCGCCTGCGAAGGCGATCTGGTGGATTTTGGCGGCAAGGCGGAAGCCATTGAAATACTCGAGGTAGGCGTCGCAGGCTAAGCTGCGGCCTCAGTCGCCAAGCGCCCGCGCCGCCCCGTCCATGAAGTTGCGCGCCGCCTCCCGGTCCGCTTCGTCCTTGAACGCGACATCGAGATCGGGCGCCGCCCCGAGCATGAACAGCAAGACCCACAAGGCGAAGCGCCGGCTGCGGTCTTTCTCCAGACCCAGATCGACGGAAATCCGCTCCGTCCCAGCCGCCAGCGCATCGGGGGTCACACTCGCTAAGTCGGACGTGCCGAAATAGCGCCGAAGCTGGTCGTCGAGGTCCATCGGGGAAGAAGGTGAGGGGGACGGCCGCGGCCATCCCCGCTTCCCTTATTGCGGGGTCGTCGCCGTAGCGTCGCGGCCCGGGCCGGCCGGTGCGGCGATAATCGCCTGGGTGACGGCGCCCTTGTCCACGACCTGGGTGGTCGGATCGCCGGCTACCGAGCGTGCGCCAAGCGCGGCGCGATCACGGCCGGCCTGGTTCAGCATCGAGTTCTCGGAAGCGCTGCGCGGCGCCGGGCCGCCGAACAGGGCGTCGAGCGCCTGGGTGCGGGCGTCGGTGCCGGTCGGAGTCGGGCTGCCGGGCGCCGGCGGCTCGAGCGCGAAATCGGGCGGGATCACCAGCGGCGCGTTGCGGGCGACGGCGAATTCGTCGGGACGGTCGCGGCCGGCGATCCCACTCGATCCGCAAGCGGCGAGGGCCAGGCTGGCGGCCGCCACGGTCAGAGCGATGTTCAACTTACGCATGTTCAGATTCCTCTCGCGCGGGCGCCTTGTCGCGCGTCAAAAGCGCGCGCACCAGCAACAGCAATACGCCGATGGTAATGGCTGCGTCGGCGACATTGAAGACCAAAAAGGGACTGATGTCGCCGAAATGCAGATCGGCATAGTCCACCACATAGCCCAGGCGCACCCGATCGACGATGTTTCCGAGCGCGCCGCCGAGCACCAAGGACAGCGCAAGCGCGTCCTGCCGCTGCTTTTCGCGCCACAGCCAGACGGCGACGAAGATGGCGATTGCCGCCGTCATCGCCACCAGCGCCCAGCGCGCCGTATCGCTTCCGGCGGTGAACAGGCCCATCGAAACTCCGCGATTCTCCACCCAGCGCAGGCTAAAGATCGGAAGCAGGCCAATTTCGCGGCGCTGCTGGAGCTGGAATATGTCGACCACCGCCCACTTCACCGCCTGATCGGCGAGGAAGATGATCGCGGCGACGATCAGGCCGACCTTGCGGTTGCGCAGCACCCGCGCGCGGTCTCGCGCTTCAACCATTCACCACCCCCTCGCAACGGGCGCACAGCGCCCCTTCTTGTTCCACTTCGGGCAAATGCCGCCAGCACCGGCCGCATTTGTCGCGCTCAGTTTTCGTGACCTGGATCGAGTCCGCGCCCGCTTCAACGGCGGCTGAGGAGACGATGCAGATTTCGGCGAAATCGACTGAACCGAGCGCTTCGCGCAGCGCCTCGTCCGACACGCGCGCGGTGACTTCCGCCTGAAGGCTCGATCCTATCGTCTTTTCGCGGCGGAACGGTTCAATGGCTTCGGTGACCTGCTGGCGCGCCGCCATTACCGACTGCCACTTGGCGCCGAGCTCCTCGTTGCGCCAGGCGGCGTCCACCTCCGGCCAGTCCAGCAGGTGCACCGATCCGCCGTCAGGGTAGCGCGTTCCCCACACCTCCTCGGCGGTGAAGCACAATACCGGCGCAAGCCAACGCACCAGCGCGTGGAACACGGTGTCCAGCACGGTGCGATACGCCCGCCGCTTCGCGTCCGTGGGCGCGTCGCAATAGAGGCTGTCCTTGCGGATGTCGAAGAAGAAGGCGGACAGATCGTCGTTGGCGAAGGCGGTGAGCAGCCTCGTGTAGCGGTTGAACTCGAACCCCGCCGCAGCGGCCTTCAGCTCCGCGTCCAGCTCGGCAAGGCGGTGAAGCACCCAGCGCTCCAGCTCCGGCATCTCCGCCGCGGCCACCCGCTCGTCCTCGCCGAAGCCTTCCAGTGCGCCGAGCAGGTAGCGGAAGGTGTTGCGGAGCTTGCGATAGGCATCGCCCGCGCCGGCAAGCGCTTCCTTGCCGATCCGCACGTCCTCGAAATAGTCTGTCGAGGCGACCCACAGGCGAAGGATGTCCGCCCCGCTGTCGCGGATCACCGCCAAGGGATCGACCGTGTTGCCGATCGATTTCGACATCTTGCGGCCGTCCTTGTCGAGCGCGAAGCCGTGGGTCAGCACCGCCTCATACGGCGCCCGCCCGCGCGTTCCGCAACTTTCCAGCAGAGACGATTGAAACCAGCCGCGATGCTGGTCGGAGCCTTCGACATAAAGGTCGGCGCGCACGCCCTCGCCGTAGCGTGCCTCGACCACGTAGCTGTGGGTACAGCCGCTGTCGAACCACACGTCGAGAATGTCCGACACGGGCTCATAGTCGTGGAGATTGTAGCCGTTGCCGAGCAAGGCCTGGTGATCCGCCCCGAACCACGCATCCGCTCCGCCTTCGTGAAAGGCGCGGATGATGCGGCTGTTGACCGCCGGGTCCTTGAGATACTCGCCGGTGGTGCGGTGCACGTAGAGTGCGATCGGCACCCCCCATGCGCGCTGCCGGCTGATCACCCAGTCCGGCCGCCCTTCCACCATGGCGCGAATGCGGTTCTTGGACTTCTCCGGCACCCAGCGCGTCTCGTCGATGGCGGCAAGGGCGGTTGCGCGGAGGCCCGTGGCACGCTTCTCGACTTCGCTCGAAGCAACCGGTGTATCTTGGCCCGCATCCCCAACCCCGCTCGTGTCGAGCGAAGTCGAGACACGCTCGCTCGCGCCGTCCATCGGAATGAACCACTGCGGCGTACAGCGGAAAATGATCTTGGCCTTGGACCGCCATGAATGCGGGTAGCTATGCCGGAAGTCCGCACTCGCCGCGAGCAGCGCGCCCGTCTCCCGCAAATCCTCGCAGATCGGCCCGTCCGGCGCATTGAACTTGGCGTTGATCACGCTGCCCTGGCCGCCGAGCCACGCCCAATCCTCGCGATACTTGCCGTCGTCCGTGACGGCGAACACCGGCTCGATCCCGTGCGCCTTGCACAGCAGGAAATCGTCTTCGCCATGATCCGGCGACATGTGGACGAGGCCCGTACCGGCATCGGTGGTGACGAAATCGCCGGGGAGGAACGGGCGCGGCTTGGCGTAGAAGCCGCCGAGATGGTGCATCGGATGGCGCGCAAAGGTGCCGGCCAATTGCGAGCCTCGAAAAGTGGGCCAGCGAGTGTCATCGCGCCAGATCTGCTGGCATTCCTGAAGCGACTTCTTCGGGCCTTCCTGTTCAGGATCGTGCGGTGCGCCGCCACGTTCGGCCCAAGCTCGTTCCAAAAACAAGGGGACCAATTCGGTCGCTACCAGATACGTCCTCTCGAAGAACGAAAGCAGCTTGTACTCAACCTCAGGCCCGTAAGCGATCGCCTGGTTCACCGGGATCGTCCACGGCGTCGTGGTCCAGATCACCGCGTGGGCGCCGACCAGCTCCGGTATCGGGCTCTCCACGATCTCAAACGCCACGTCGATCTGCGTGGAGGTGATCTCCTCATATTCCACCTCGGCCTCGGCCAGCGCGGTCTTCTCCACCGGCGACCACATCACCGGCTTGGCGCCGCGGTAGAGCTGGCCGCTTTCGGCGAACTGGAGAAGCTCCTCGACGATCTTCGCCTCGGCCTCATATTTCATGGTGAGGTAGGGATTGTCCCATTCGCCCATCACGCCCAGCCGCTGGAACTGGGCCGCCTGCACACCCACCCATTTTTCGGCATAGGCCCGGCATTCGGCGCGGAATTCGCGCGGCGGCACCGCGTCCTTGTCGAGCTTCTTCTTGCGATAGGCTTCCTCAATCTTCCACTCGATCGGCAGCCCGTGGCAGTCCCAGCCCGGCACGTAGGGCGCGTCCTTGCCCATCAGCGTCTGCGAGCGAACAATGATGTCCTTGAGCACCTTGTTCATCGCATGGCCCATGTGGATGTCGCCATTCGCATAAGGCGGGCCGTCGTGGAGAATGAACTGCTCGCGGCCGGCGCGGGCGTCGCGCAGGCGCTGGTAAAGGCCCTCCTCCGCCCAGCGGGCAAGGATCGCCGGCTCCTTTTGGGCAAGGCCGGCCTTCATCGGAAAATCGGTCTTCGGCAGGAAGACCGTGTCGCGGTAATCTATTTTGTCGGACATCGTCGCGGCCTTAGCGCAGGAATGTCGCGATTGGAAAGGCGCCGCTCAGCGAAGCGCCGCCAGCACGTCCTTCACGAATGGCGTGGGGTCGAAGTCCGTCTGCGGCCCGTCATAGCCTCGCCGAACGATCACCACCCGGCGCGACGGCACGATCGCCAGATACTGACCGCGATTGCCTTGCGCGATATAGGCGTCGGCGGGCACGCCGCTGCCTTCGGGAAAGGTCCAAAAGGTCGCGCCATAGCCGTAGCCTGCGGCCGGCTGAGCGGGTCCTTTGCGGGACACGTAGCCGCCCCAGCCGGCCGGAATGATCGCCTCGCCGTTCCAGCGGCCGCCATTTAGATAGAGCAGCCCGAGCCGGGCGAGGTCGCGCGCTGTGGTCCACACCTGGCTGGAGAGGATGAAATTGCCCTGCCAGTCGGTCTCCGCGAACGTGCGGTTCATGCCGATCTTCCAGAACAGTTTCTCGTACGGAAAGGCCAAGGCCGCCTGCCCGTCGCCGAGCTTCGCACGAAGACCGCGCACGGCGAGCAAGATGTCGTTGTTGGCGTAGCGGAAACGGGTGCCGGGCGCGACTTCCAGCGGCCAGCCGGTGGCGTTTTCCGTCACGCTCGAGCCGCCGAAATAGGTCGCATCGGTGCGGTTGCCGGGCGCGTCCGAATGGAGGCCGCTCGCCATCTGCATCAGCTGATCGGTAGTGATCGCCGCGCGCGGATCGCCGGGCCGCTGCCATTCGGGGATCATGGCGGGCGCGGCCGGATCGACCACCCCCGCCTGCGCCGCGGCGCCGATCACCGTCCCCGCGATGCTTTTCGCGACCGACCAGGTGCGCTGCGGCATGTGCATATTGAAGTCGGCGCGGTAGCGTTCGGCGACGATCCGTCCGTTCTGCACCACCACCACCGCCGTCGTTTCGCTGCCCTGACCGTACGTGCGCCGGTCGAACGCGGCGGCGACGGCGGCGCCGAGCTTCGCCGCGTCTCCTACCGGTTTGGCCATCGCGCCCCGGTCCCCCTGCGGCCAGGGGAGGGCGTCGTCCCGCGCCACGTCTCGTGTCACCGTCAGCCGCGGCAGCAGCTTCACCGCCTCAGCGCTCGCCCCGATCGGAAGCTGCGCGCAGCCGAGATGCGGCCGCCAGGCGGCGATGCGCGGCGGCAATTTGTCGTCAAACGCAACGCTCACCGTCTTCGCCTCGCGGTCCACCACCGCCTTCAGCCCGCTCATCAGCGGCTCGATCTCCGGATAGGTGCGCTGAAGATCGTCCGCCTCGACCTGCGCCTCGCTTTGCCCAGCGTTGAACAGGTCGCTGCACAGGAACGCCGCCTTGTACCCGGCGGCAAGCGCCTTGAGGTACTCAGGTCGGTTCTGCTGGGCAGCGGCGGGGGCGGCGAGCAACGCCGCGGCCAGGAGGAGCTTAGCTGTTTTTCTCACGCCGCCGTTCCTCCCACCAGGCAAGGCGCTCGGCAAGCCGCTTTTCGAAGCCCCGGTCGGTGGGCACGTAGAAGCTTTGCGGCGCCATCTCGTCCGGCCAATAATTGTCACCCGAAAAGCCGCCTTCCGCATCATGGTCGTAGGTGTAGCCCTTGCCGTAGCCGACATCCTTCATCAGCTTGGTCGGCGCGTTCAGGATGTTCGCCGGCGGCATCAGCGACCCGGTCTCCTTCGCCGACCGCCAAGCCGCCTTCTGCGCCACGTAAACCGCATTCGATTTGGGCGCCGTCGCGAGGTACAAACAGGCCTGCGCGATCGCGATCTCCCCCTCCGGCGAGCCGAGGAAATCGTACGTGTCCTTGGCCGCGAGGCACTGCACCAGCGCCTGCGGATCGGCGAGGCCCACGTCCTCCACCGCCGCCCGCACCAGCCGGCGAAGCAGGAACAAGGGCTGCTCCCCCGCCGTCAGCATCCGCGCGAGGTAGTAGAGCGCCGCCTGCGGATCGGAGCCGCGGATCGCTTTGTGAAGCGCGGAGATGAGGTTGTAATGTCCCTCCCGGTCCTTGTCGTAGACCGGCATGCGGCGGTGAAGCAGCGCCGACAGTGCCGCCGGGTCGAGCGGCTCGGGCAGGTCGATGGAGAACAAGGTCTCCGCCTGGTTGAGCAAAAAGCGCCCGTCGCCGTCCGCCGTCGCCACTAGGGCGTCCCGCGCCTCAGGGGTGAGGGGGAGCGGCCGCTCCAACAGCGCTTCCGCCTTGTCGAGCAACAGGCACAAGGCCTTGGCGTCGAGGCGGTTGAGGATCAGCACCTGCGCCCGCGACAGAAGCGCGGCGTTCAGCTCGAACGACGGGTTCTCCGTCGTGGCGCCGATCAGCACCACCGTGCCGTCCTCGACGTACGGCAGGAAGCCGTCCTGCTGGGCGCGGTTGAAGCGGTGGATCTCGTCCACGAACAGCAAGGTCGGCTTTCCCGTTCGCGCATAATCCCGCGCCTCGGCGAACACCTTCTTCAAGTCGGCGACACCCGAAAACACCGCCGAGATGGCGACAAATCGCATCCCCACCGCGGCTGCAAGCAGCCGCGCGATCGTGGTCTTGCCGGTACCCGGCGGCCCCCACAGGATCATCGAGGACAGCTTCCCTGCTGCCACCATCCGCCCGATCGCCCCCTGCGGCCCAGTCAGGTGATCCTGCCCGACGACCTCGTCGAGGCCGCGCGGGCGCAGCCGGTCGGCGAGCGGCGCGCTGTCGGCCGCAGGCGGTGGGGGAGGGGGTTGGTCGCTGGCGAAAAGGTCGGCCATGGCCGCTGTTTAGCGGACGGTGCGGGTCAAGCGCCAGCTACCTCGGGCTCAACTCCCCAACCTCGTTCGTCCCGAGCGAAGTCGAGGGGCGCTGGCACCGGCAAGTGAACCCGTTCGTCCCGAGCGAAGTCGAGGGGGGCTGGCACTTACTCCTCGTGTGCGCCCCTCGACTACGCTCGGGACGAACGAAGCTGCAAAGTCGCGCCACCCCCCCCTCGCGGGAACAGGCGCCCCGGAAGTACTCGTTCCGGGGCGCGCCAATCGCGCGAAAGGGAGAAAAGCGCGATTGTTACTGGGTGTTGGCGGCGCCGTCCGAATCGTCGATCGCTTCTTCCTGATCCTGGCCGTTTTCGCGGATCGCGGCGGCATTGGATTCAAGCGCGTCTTCGGCGGCTTCGTTCTGGGTGTTGTCGGCGGCATCTTCCATGTTGTCGGCAACGGCGTCGGCATTCTGCGCGACGTTGTCGCCAGCGGCGTCGTCGCCCGAACCGCCGCAGGCGGCGAGGCTGAGAAGGGCGGCGCCCATGGCGGCCTTCAGGATCATCTTCATAAATTCATCCCCTTATATATTTACAAAAGGACGCCCCGGTTCCGAAAAAAGAGCCGAGGCGTCCGGGAGCCCCGCGTGACCAGGGGTAACCGAGGGTCCAAACCCACTGATCTGGGTTAAGTTCCACAGCCGTATCGATGCGGAACACTCGCGCCGCTCATGCGTCAGGGGCGGGAACAGGCGGGAATGTTCATGGCCAGCTATCCGGCGAAGATCACCAACGGCGAAGACGGGCTCGTGCTCGTCACTTTTCCCGACGTGCCCGAAGCGGTGATCTGCGGCGACGGGGCGCACGCGGCTTTGGCCAAAGCGCCCGAAATCCTCGACATCGTTCTCGCCGGCTACGAAGCCGAGCGCCGCCCGGTGCCGCGCCCGTCCTCCATTCCCGACGCGCCGCAGGTGCAGCGGCGGCAGATTGACCCGTCTCTTTCCCGCCCCGCCGGCATCTAGCGGATCGCCGAAAGCTCGATCCCGCGCGTCTCCCGCGCCAGCAGCGCCGAAATCCCGCTGATCGCGCAGGTCACGCCGACGTAGATCGCCACCGGCAGGTAGCTGTCATATTCGGTGTACAGCCACAGCGCGATGATCGGCGCCAGCGATCCCGCCGCGATGGAGGTCAGCTGGTAAGCAATCGAGACGCCCGAATAGCGGATCCGCGTCGGGAACAGCTCGGTAATGAACGCCGCCTGCGGCCCGTACATCGCGCTGTGCAGCACCAGCCCGAGCACGATGGCCGTAACGATCAGCCCCGGCTCGCCCGATCCCAGCATCGGGAAAAACACGAACGCATAGGCCGCAAGCCCAAGCCCGCCCGCCGCATAAACCGGCCGCCGCCCGATGGTATCGGAGAGCCGCGCAAGCAAAGGGATCGCGAAGAACTGCACCGCCGCGCCGATCAGCAGGGCGTTGAGCGCAAGGCTCCGCGTCTCGCTCGCCACGTCCACCAGGTAGGTCAGCGAGAAGACGGTGAGGATGTAGTAGCTGATATTCTCTCCCACCCGCAGCCCCGCGCCAAGCAGGATCGCCCGCGGCCGCTCGCGGATCACTTCCATGATCGGAAGCTTGGGCGGCGTCTCCGTTTCGGCCAGCGCCTGCTCGAACATCGGGCTCTCCGACACCCGGTTGCGGATGTACCAGCCCACCGCGACGAGCAGCGCGGAAAGCAGAAACGGCACCCGCCAGCCCCAGGCAAGGAAGTCCGCCTCGCTCTGGAAATTGGCCATGATCGCAAGCACGCCTGCCGAGAGCAGGCTCCCCGCCGCGACGCCGGCCTGCGGCCAGCTCGCCCAGAAGCCGCGCCGTGCGCTGTCGCCATGCTCCGCCGCCATCAGCACCGCGCCGCCCCACTCGCCGCCCACTGCAAAACCCTGCACAAGCCGAAGCGCGATCAGCGCTATCGGCGCCCAGACGCCGATCTGCCCATAGGTCGGAAGCAAGCCGATCAGCACCGTCGCCACGCCCATCAGCATCAGGCTGAGCATGAGCAGGCGCTTGCGCCCCACCTTGTCCCCGAAATGCCCGAACACGATCCCGCCCAGTGGCCGCGCGACGAAACCCACGGCGTAGGTGGCGAACGCCAGCAGCGTGCCCACCAGCGGATCGAAGGACGGGAAGAACAATTTGTTGAAGATCAACGCGGCGGCCGAGCCGTAGAGAAAGAAATCGTACCACTCGATGGTGGTCCCGATCAGGCTCGCCATCACCACCCGCCGAAGCGGCGTCTTCTCGTCCGTACTCGCCAACGTCGCGGCCTCCCCTGTTAGGGGAGAGGTTAAAGCCGAACCCCCCTTCCGTCACCCCCGCGAAAGCGGGGGTCCCCCTTCTTCTTCTCCTCTTCTCTGCATGGAAGCGGGATTCCCGCTTTCGCGGGAATGACGGCTAGGCGTTCGCAAACCTGTCGCTGGCCCGGATCAGCCCATCGAGTACCGCCGGCTCGCTGAACAGGTGGCCGCCGTGGACGATTTCCAGCTGCGCCTCCGGCCACGCCTCGTGCAGGTCCCAGGCGGCGGACGGGGGCGTGCACATGTCGTAGCGCCCTTGCACGATCACGCCGGGAATACCCTTCAGGCGGTCCGCATTGGCGAGCAGCTGGCCTTCCTCCAGCCAGCCGCGATTGGCCATATAGTGGTTCTCGATCCGCGCGATGGCCACGGCGAAATTGTCCGACGTATGGGCGCCGATCGTCTCCGGGCTTGGCCGCAAGGTCACCGTTTCCGCTTCCCACTTGCTCCACGCCTTGGCCGCCGCAAGCCGTACTGCGGCATCGCTGCCGGTCAGCCGGCGGCGATAGGCGGAGACGAGATCGCCTTGCTCCTCGAGCGCAACCGCGCCGACGAAATCGCGCCACTTGTCCGGGAACACTTCGGACGCGCCGTAGCGGTAGAGCCAGTCCACCTCACGCTGGCGAAAGGTGAAGATGCCGCGCAGGATCAGTTTGCTTACCCGTCCTGGGTGCGACTGCGCATAGGCCAGCGCCAGCGTCGACCCCCACGACCCGCCGAACACCAACCACTTCTCCACCCCCGCCGTCGCCCGGAGCCGCTCAATATCCTCCACCAGATGCCAGGTCGTATTCGCCTCCAGGCTGGCATGCGGCGTCGAGCGCCCGCAGCCGCGCTGGTCGAACAGCAAAACGTCGTACTTCGCCGGATCGAACTGCCGGCGATGCGCCGGGCTGCACCCCGCGCCCGGCCCGCCGTGCAGAAACACCGCCGGCTTCGCGCCCGGAGTCCCGCAGCGCTCCCAATAGAGCTGGTGGCCGTCGCCGACGTCCAGCATTCCGCTGTCGTACGGTTCGATCGGCGGATACAGGCTGCGCAGCTCAGGCATAAAAGTCTCCCTCTCCCGCGCGCCATGCGCGTCTCTCCGAGCCGGAGCAAGAGCCGCACCTACTCGACGCCGCAGCCTCGGCTGGGTACGGGCGGACACTAAACAAACCGGAGCTCCCCGCCGATGCGCAAAGCCCTTTTTACCGCCCTCCTCCTCACCGCCGCCGCGCCCGCCGCCGCGGAAACTGTGGTCGTCACCGCCGATCGCATGATCGACGTGCTGACCGGCAAGGTGGTGGAAGAACCGGTAGTGGTAATTACTGACGGCCGTATCGCCTCTGTCGTCGGACGCAACGGCGGCCGCCCTAACATCCCCGCCGACGCCAAGCGCATTGACCTCCCCGGCAAAACCCTCCTCCCCGGCCTGATCGACATGCACGTCCACCTCGATTCGAACCCGCGCTACGGCGGCTACTCCGGCTTTCAGTTCACCGACACCTTTTGGGTCGCACAGGGAGTCCAGAATGCCCGCGACATGCTCCAAGCCGGCTTCACCACCGTCCGCAACGTCGGCTCGGAGAATTATTCGGATGTCGGCTACAAGCAGGCAATCGACGAAGGCCTGATCGAAGGTCCGCGGATCGTTCCCGCCGCTTACGCGCTGGGCGCCACCGGCGGCCATTGCGACCAGACCTATCTTCCGCCTTCGTACAAGTCGACGTCGCCGGGCGTCGGCAACGGCCCGCTCGAGCTTCGCCAGCGGGTCCGCGAGCAGCGCAAATACGGCGCGGAAGTGATCAAAGTCTGCGCCACCGGCGGCGTCTTCTCGCGCAACACCGAACCCGGCCAGCAGCAGCTTTCCGAAGAAGAATTGCGCGCCATCGCCGACGAAGCGCATCAATGGGGCCTGAAGGTCGCCGCCCACGCCCACGGTGCCGCCGGCATCAAGGCCGCGATCCGCGCCGGCATCGACACAATTGAACATGCCTCGCTGATCGACGCGGAGGGCATCCGCCTTGCCAAAGAGCGCGGCACCTGGCTCGACATGGACATCTTCAATACGGAGTACACGCAAGCCGAAGGCGCGCGGAACGGCGTGCTCGAGGACAACCTGCGCAAGGACCGCGAGATCGCGCAGATCCAGCGCGACAATTTCCGCGCCGCCCACCGCGCCGGGGTGAAGCTGATCTTCGGTACCGATGCGGGCGTGATGCCGCACGGCACCGCGGGCGGCCAGTTCCGGTGGATGGTGGAGTACGGCATGACGCCGCTGGAAGCGATCCAGGCCGCCACCCGCAACGCCGCCCAGGCGCTCGGCCGCGAAAAGGACGTGGGCGCGATTCAGGTCGGCCGGTACGGCGACATGATCGCTGTCGACGGCGATCCGCTGCGCGATGTCCGCCAGCTTGAAGACGTCGATGTCGTCATCAAGGGCGGCCAGGTGGTGAAGAACGACTAAGCCGGAACCCGGCATCGCCTAGCGAATTGGTAGAACACGAAGCGGGCCGCCGCCCGCCACCTTTGAAAGGCACCGTGCGCATGAAGGGCTACGTCGAAAATATCGAACAGGAGACGCTTTCCAACGAGGATTTCCGCCGCGTCGTCTACACGGGCAAGAACCTCCAGCTCGTCCTGATGACCCTTCCGCCGGGCTGCGAAATCGGCGAGGAAGTGCATGACGATATCGACCAGTTCTTCCGCATCGAGGAAGGCGAGGGCGAGATCCACATCGACGGCGCGGTCAACAAGGTGGAAGACGATTTCGCCGTTATCGTCCCCGCCGGCGCCCGCCACAACGTCGTCAACACCGGCTCGGCGCCCTTGAAGCTCTACACCCTCTACGGCCCGCCCGAGCACAAGCACGGCACCGTCCACAAAGACAAAGAGCAAGCCGAACGCGACCACGAAAGCGACCATTTCGACGGCAAGACGTCGGAATAGCCGCGCACGGCAGGGGCGGCCGCCTATCGGCGCCGCCCTTTGCCTCACGCCCCCCAGCGCCTTGGCGCTCACCGCCCCCTCTGCTAGGGCCCGCCAAACCCCTAGCATTCGAGCGAAATGACCGACCTTCAGCTGATCCGCAATTTTTCGATCATTGCCCATATCGACCACGGCAAATCGACCCTCGCCGACCGCTTGATCCAGCAAACGGGCGGGCTGACCGCGCGTGAGATGTCGAGCCAGGTGCTCGACAATATGGAGATCGAAAAAGAGCGCGGCATCACCATCAAGGCGCAAACGGTGCGCTTGGACTACACCGCCAAGGACGGCGTCACCTATGTCCTGAACTTGATGGACACGCCCGGCCACGTCGATTTCGCCTACGAAGTCTCCCGCTCCCTCGCCGCGTGCGAAGGCGCGCTGCTGGTGGTGGACGCGGCCCAGGGGGTGGAAGCGCAAACGCTCGCCAACGTCTACCAGTCAATCGAGCACGACCACGAAATCGTCCCCGTGATCAACAAGATCGACCTCCCCGCCGCCGAGCCGGAAAAGGTGAAGAAAGAGATCGAGGACATTGTCGGCCTCCCCGCCGACGACGCGGTGCTGACCTCCGCCAAGTCCGGCATCGGCATCGACGAAGTGCTGGAAGCCATCGTTACCCGAATCCCGCCCCCCAAAGGCGACCGCGACGCGCCCTTGAAGGCGATGCTCGTCGACTCCTGGTACGACCCCTATCTCGGCGTCGTGATCCTGATCCGAGTCATCGACGGCGCGATCAAGAAGGGCCAGAACGTCAAGTTCATGGCCGGCGGCACCCAGCACCTTGTCGACCGGGTCGGCGCATTCCGTCCCAAGATCGAGCAATTGCCCGAGCTCGGCCCCGGCGAAATCGGCTTCATCACCGCGCAGATCAAGGACATTTCCGAAACCCGCGTCGGCGACACCATCACCGACGTCCGCCGCCCCGCCGCGCAAGCGCTCCCCGGCTTCAAGGAAGTCCAGCCCGTCGTCTTCTGCGGCCTCTTCCCGGTCGACGCCAACGACTTCGAAAAACTGCGCGAAAGCATCTCCAAGCTTCGCCTCAACGACGCCAGCTTCTCCTTCGAAATGGAGACGAGCGCCGCCCTGGGCTTCGGCTTCCGCTGCGGCTTCCTCGGCCTCCTGCACCTCGAAATCATCCAGGAGCGCCTGACCCGCGAATACGACCTCGATCTCATCACCACCGCGCCGAGCGTGGTCTACAAGATCCAGCTCAACCACAAGGACGCGCAGGGCAATCAAAGCCTGGAACTGCACAACCCGGCCGACATGCCCGACCCGAGCCGCATCGACATCATCGAGGAGCCGTGGATCGAGGCGACCATCTACGTCCCCGACGAATATCTCGGCCCGATCCTCAAGCTCTGCCAGGACCGCCGCGGCATCCAGAAGAACCTGACCTACGTCGCCGGCCGCGCCCAGCTCACCTACGAGCTGCCGCTAAACGAAGTCGTCTTCGATTTTTACGACCGCCTGAAATCGATCAGCCGCGGCTATGCGAGCTTCGACTACCACCAGGTCGGGCATCGGGAAGGGGATCTCGTCAAGATGAGCATCCTCGTCAACAACGAGCCGGTCGACGCCCTCTCCATGATCGTCCACCGCGGAACCGCCGAAAGCCGCGGCCGCGGCATGTGCGAGCGCCTGAAAGACCTGATCCCGAGACACCTCTTCAAAATCCCGATCCAGGCCGCCATCGGCGGCAAGGTCATCGCGCGGGAAACGATCGCGGCGCTGCGCAAGGACGTGACGGCGAAATGCTACGGCGGCGATATCTCGCGCAAGAAGAAGCTGCTGGAGAAGCAGAAGGCGGGCAAGGCGCGTATGCGGGAATATGGGAGCGTTAGCATCCCGCAGGAGGCGTTTATTGCGGCGCTCAGGATGGGGGAGGAGTAGGAGCTTCGTCGCAAAGTGGTCTTTGCGCCGCGGCTGCGGCAGCCGCTTTGCAAGCCCTCGCTTTAAACCTATCGTGCGGGGATGAACGAGCGGTCGCCCATAAGCCTTCACGACGGTGCGACGCCTGAAGATGAGCTAGCCTCCTACGCCTGGACAGTGGCGGAAGTTGCGGCGTCACTAACGGATAAGCGGTCTTGGAATACCTCTCGCAAGGCTGGGGCCAAGACAGCGGATGAAGGTGCCCTGCGTGCTAATTTAAAAAGTTCTGTCGCAGCGCTGAAGCGAAGCAACCCGGGTGCGCCGGAGTCACGCCTCCGCATCTGCCGAGATATCCTCACAGGCACAAATACGCCGCCGGAGTTGGCGGGAATGTCGTTCGACAAGATGCCTCCTACAGAAAGATACTATTGGCTGAGTGCGCTATACATGCTCCTGATGCCAGCGCGGCGACGTCAAAAGCTCGCAGCGTACTTCACTCCTCCTCATCTTTGCGAATTCATCATAAATAAGATGGAACGTAGCGGACTGAATCTGGCGAAGCACTCTGTTCTCGATCCGGCATGTGGTGGCGCAGCTTTCCTCGTTCCATTGGCCGCACGACTTGCGGGTCAGATGAGAGCCGCCGGACGTTCAAGCAGTGATGTGTTGGCTTCGGTGCGAGCCCGTCTCTCGGGGATTGAGGTTGAACCAGGTCTGGCTCGTCTTTCGGAAGCGCTTGTAGCGGACATATTCGCGTCAGAGATCGCAATAGAAGGAGCTGGGTCTCTAAACATCATTCAGCGCGCGAGTGCGCTGAAGGTTAATGAGCCAACGAGACTCTACGACGCAGTGATCTGCAATCCGCCTTACGGCAGGGTCTTCAAAGCGTCGGAGGACCTTCTTAAAAGGTGGGCTGCCGTCATCTCGGCCGGTCATGTCAATACATACGCAATTTTCACAGCAATGTCGCTGAACCGGGTAGTTCCGGGAGGGCTGGTCGCGCTGGTATTGCCAACAAGCTTCATTGCAGGACCATACTTCCGTGCTCTCAGGAGCTTCATTTTAGATAAGGCGCACATTGAGTCCTTAGACCTCGTGGACAAGCGATCAGGAGCTTTCATCGATGTCGTTCAGGACACATGCGTCTTGTTCCTCCGCCGCAAAGCGGCTGGGCTCCTACCTCCACCTGTGCCGACAAGCTCGTTGATCGCCTCAGACGGGTCGGCTGTCGGGCGCGGGCGGCTCGAGGTTCCTGCGAGCGGTAGCGGGGTCTGGGTTCTACCCGATATTTCACGGGTGAACCTCTGCACTTCCGAAGCGGCGCCATTCTTCCACGAAGGATTATCGAACTTAACCGAGTACGGGTATACTGTTAAAGCGGGGTACTTCGTATGGAACCGTTCTAAAGATCGCCTCCATGAGCGCGTGGCGCCAATCGAAGGAGAAATCCCGCTCATATGGGCTCATAATGTGAGGCCCGGCGAGGAGATCAAACTGGGCCCAAGAAAGGGCAACGCGAAAGACAATGCCTCTAGGTCTTTCGTTCGGGTCTCCCCCGAGAGCTCGGCAGTGGTTCGGACCGCAGCAATCGTCATTCAGCGGACAACGAACAGGTTGCAGAAGCGACGTATCGTAGCCGGTAAGGTTCCAATTTCCCTCATAGAGACTTATGGCGGGTTTGTTACAGAAAACCACACGCTCGTCGTCGCGCCGCTTCTCGGAAAACCTCAACGGGTGTCTTTGGAGGTTCTTTTAGACCTTCTCTGCTCGATTGCACTCGATGGTAAATTCCGACGAGTTTCCGGTACCGTTAGCGTTAGTGCACAAGTGCTGAGAGAGCTGCCTTTGCCAAACCCGGAGGTTCTAGTTCTAGAAACTCTCAAGAGCGGCGATTTTGAAACCGCTGTGGTGAACGCATACGCCGGAAGCATGGGCCTAAGGTCTTAATCGACCCTGACGATATTACGGGCTGCTTGAGGCGCAGGAAACATCGGTGGGAACGAAAGCTCTGGCGTTACCAAAATCTTCACCCTGGATCGCGTGTTGGCAAGCAAGGCGTTCATATCAGCCGCACGGGAGTGCCCGAGTAGCTGTATTATAGTACCGTATGGCGAAAGGTTAAGGGGCAGACTTCCACCAAGCCGGTTCTTCTCCAGTGTTAGCTGATCCCCCAAATCCTCGGCGGACATTTCCAAGCCCTTCAAAATAGGCGTCAATGATCCGGCTAGGCCGCGGAGGTTCTCCGGAAGCTCATTACGCGTCCAATGGTTCTTCAACACCTCGATAATAGACGCAGCTTGATCTGTAGGCTCATGCCGTAGTTCTACCAGCCTGCTCCGTGATAGTTCCTCAGCACGCTCAATTGTAAGCTCCGCATACTCAACAGTCGCCTTTAGATGTGCCGCGATCCGATCTTTGCTCCAACGGACATCATCCGTCTTGTAAGTGAGGTCGTGAGTTGCGATTCCCCAAGCATGTTGAAGAAAGGTCTTTATCTGCACCTCGAAGACGATGAAGTCTATCGGCTCTTCGGGAAGAGTGCCGTCATTCCCCCGAACGCAATAGAGCCGGAGATCATCGAATGGGAAAGCGTCGGCTGCCTTCCTGGTCGACCCTAGATCGGCGGGTCTCTGGTAGCGGACGATGTACTGTTTTCGTACGAGTTCAAGCGCCGCAGAGATCGACGAGCTATTCGGCACAACTAACGTGCAGGCAAGGAAATCCTCCAAAGCACTTGGCTTGGGGACGCGGCCCGTCTCCGCCTTAACCGCGAAACTCTCCAAGGTTTTCACCCGGCTTTCGTAGTGCCAGCGGACTTCACGAAGTGCATTCATCCGTCGATCTACATCGATCTTTAATGTATCGATCAGCGGCTTTCGAGACTCATAAAGGTCCCGGACGGACTGTTGAACTTTCATCCCTCCAGTAGTGCCTTCGAGAGTGCTTCGTGACGGGCCTTCCGTTGTGCGCCTTCCGTGGATGCTCCGCGTGCATTCTCGCGGTATGTGGCCGCTAAAATGTAATCCTCGCCAGCTGGCGGGTTCGCGCCGGGGGGCAGGCCATCAAGCTCCTGAACTTTGCTCATGAAGTTCGCATATCGCTCTGCCAGCACTTCAACGCCTGGTAGTGCGTCGGCCGTTGCGATCACAGACCACAGGGAATAGAATGGTCCAAAGCCTTTGGCCCATGTCAAGACGCAGCCATTGTGCTCCTCCATCGCCAAGAGTGTTGCCTTGGCTGCATTGAAGGCAGAGTCAAACTCCTCCTCGTTGAAGTCGTCAATTTCATTGAGGTCTTCGAACTCGGCGTAAAGCTCATCTAGGCGCTCTTGCCCAAAGCCTAAAGGTTCCTTTTTAAGGACAACCCCCATCAGCTCGGACAAAAACTGTACGTCGATCATGCGGGTTGCACGGGCCCTTGTAGAGATACCAAGACGAACCCAGTCTTCATCGTTGCCCTCAGCTTCAGCACGAGTGATGAACCAACCCTCAAACTTAGCGTGGCGTAACTCCTGCGGGGTGAGTCGTCGCGAGTTTCTGTTCAAGCGGTCGAAAACGTTACGAACCAGATCTCCCTCTCGAGCGTCAATCATCTCTACTGGAACTTGGTAGTTCCAAAAGCGGTGCTTGAGTTCGGCCTCTGTATTGAGGTCACGCCAGCGTTTACCGTCCAACCTAACGTCGCCGTAGTCTGGCGCCATGCGTAGTTTGTTGGCAACGAAGCCAAAAATTGTCTGGAGGCGTTGCTTGCCGTCCACAACGAAGTATTTCACGTTACCATCATCAGAGATGTTCTTATGGAGGAATATCGCTGGTGATGGGTAATTTCGGAATATCGTATCTAAAAAGAATCTACGATCTTTCGGAGTCCAGACGCTCCTGCGCTGATAGGGTGGCTCAAGGTCGATCTGGCCATTGCGATGCAGATCAAGGAGCCAAGTGATGTCTTGAGTGGTTGGTCGCCGATCCAATAGAAATCTCCTTTGAGGCAGAATGCTATCGGAGGTGCCTCCTTCAAATCAAGGGGTAGGCATCTAACGACTGATCTACTCTCTTCCGGGTGAACGAAGCGCTAACCTTAGAGTCCGGCTAATTGCATCGGGCTTGCTCGGCCTCGGCTTCGGCTGCCCGGCGATCCAAGCCTTCAGCGTATCCTCGGTGTCCGGGTACAGGCGCACGCCGACGACCCGGCCGATGCCGGGGCGCGGGCGGCCGCGCTTGTTCTTCTCGCCGTCAGCTATTGCGCCCGCCATAGGTGGAAACTGCAAAGGGGTAAGGTCCGTCACGAACTAAATTCGCGATGTCGGACGAGTTCGTGCGGCTTTGGACCGCACGGCTCGCCGTCCGGCCTTCCCCGGCTCTTCGCCTATGATGCGGCGCCGCTTTCGCGTCGGCGCTCATAGTCTCGGCGCGCCTGCGCTTCCCACTCTATCTGCGCCTCCGCGTCTTGGCGGTGGCGTTCGTTGAAGGCGGCTTTCTGCTCCTCGTGGCTTTCGGGGAGGCCGCCCCTTGTGAACTCGGCCGGCTCGGTGGCGAAGCCGTCGCCGCGATCGACCAGGTAGCGCTGGGGCGGATGCTCGGGGCGCTCGGGCTCGGCCATCTCGGCCCATTGCCGGCGGCGCACCTCGCCGAGCAGCCGCGACAAAGGCGATTCGGCGAGATCGACCGGGTGGTCGCGCATCCGCTGCTCGTACAGGAAGCGGCGGCCGTCGCCGCTGGTGACGTCCAGCATGACCTCCAGCCAGGTCGCCTGGCGCAGGTACCAGTCCGCCGCGATGATCTGTCCTTCGAGCCGGGCCTTGCGCTCCTGCATGATCTTGATCTGGTATTTGTTGAACAATTGTTCGAGCCATTCCCATTCGGGGCTGCCCGGCCCAGGCGGGGCGGAGAAGTCGATAGGCGGCTGTTCCCCGGGCGCGGCCGGGGGTGCGGGACGGGCGCGGCCTTTGCTCGCCGACCAGGGCGCGGCGCCCGGGCGGCGGCCGGCCTGCTCGGCGGCAACGGCGGCGAGACCCTCGGCGAGGCGGCGGCCGCGCTCGTCGGCGGCGAGGGCAAGCGCTTCGTCCCAGGCGGCGAGGAAGCCTTCGTTGCCGGGGACGTGGCGCAGCTGCTCGGCGCCATAGGCCGCCTTGTTGACGGCGCGGCAGGCCTGGCGGACCGTGCCGGTGAGCGAAAGGGCGGCGATAAAGGCGCGCTGGACCTCGGCGTCCCAACCGTCGGCGCGGGCGGTGCGGCGGGGGACGGGATCGAAATCGAGCAGGGCGCCGAAGCGGGCGAAGGGGTCCTCGTCGCTTTGGCCTTGGGCGCGGCAGCGGTCGCAGACGACGGGGATGGGAGCGGGGGCGGGGGCGGGGTCGGACGTGGGGGCGGACACTGTTTCTCTCCTGCGACTCGGTGCGGGAGAACGAAAACAGAACAGTTCCTACATCTCAAGCGGTGAGGCGTTCGTGTAAGTACGCGCGCACGTCGTCCGGCCAGGCGGCGGTGAGGTCGGCGAGGCGCGCGTCGTCGCCGCGGTAGAGGGCGCGCAGGGCCTCTTCGTAGCCTGGGCGGTCGCCGCAGCAGTCGCTCAGGAAACGGTAGGCCGCGTCGCGGCGGGCGCGCTGGTCCTGGGCGGCGTCGGCGGGTGCCTTGGCGGCGGCTTCCACCAGGCGGCGCAAGGCGGCCGAGGCGCCGCCGGGTTGCGCGGCGAGCCAGTCCCAGTGGCGGGGGAGGAGGGTCACTTCGCGCGGCGTCACACCGAGCTTCGGGCGGCCCCGGCCGCGGCGCGGTTCGGCGGGGGGAGGGGGCGGAGGGGCGGAGGCGGCGGCGTCCCAGAGGTCGAGGTCGACCACGCGGCCGGTGGAATCTTCGTAGACGCGGACGTTGGCGTGGTCGGCGGCGGCATAGCCGTCCTCGATGGCGCGGGTAACGGCGGCGCGCTCGCCGCGAGCGACGATACGGTCGGCGAAGAAGGCGGTGACGGTGCTCATGGGGTGGTTCTAGGGAGTTGGGGAGGGGTTGTCAATATTATCCGGGTAAATAGATGCGTTTCGGTGCGAACATTGGGACTGTTCGGTGGCGCGGCAGCCGTCACGGGAGTTAATCCCGTGACGTCGAACCTGTCGGCCTTTGGCCGCAGGCCGGCCGGCTGCGGCCGTCTCTCGCCGATGCGCGGCGCCGCTACGCGTCGGCGCTTATCGGCTCGGCGGCCGCTAGCTGCACCCACGTCGGCGCATGATCTGACGCCTTTTCCCGCCCGCGATGGTCCTTGTCGACGCCGGCATCGAGGAGCCGGTCCGCAGCCTGCGGGGAGAGGAGGAGGTGGTCGATGCGGAAGCCCGCGTCGCGCTGCCACGCGCCTGCCGTATAGTCCCAAAAGGTCCACACCGGCCCCTCGGGGAAACGGGCGCGGAGCGCGTCGGTCCAGCCGCTGTTGAGAATGCGGCGAAAGGCGGCGCGGCTTTCCGGCTGCATCAGCGCGTCGTGCGCCATCGCCCGGGGGGAGAAGACGTCCTCGTCGGTCGGGATCACGTTCCAGTCGCCGGCAAGCACCACCGGCCGCTCCTCCTTGAGCAGTTCCGCCGCATGCTCGCGCAGCCGCTCCATCCAGCGGAGCTTGTAGTCGAACTTCTCAGTGCCCACCGGATTGCCGTTGGGCAGGTAGATCGAGGCGACGATCACGCCCGCCACCTCCGCCTCGATGTAGCGGCTATGCGTGTCGTCCGGATCGCCCGGCAGGCCGACGCGCCGAAGCGTCGCCGGCGCGGCAGCGGGCGTCAGGATCGCGACGCCGTTGAAGCCCTTCTGCCCGTGCCAGTGGCCGTCATAGCCCGCCGCCCGCACGTCCTCGATCGGGAAGGCTTCGTCCGCGCACTTGATCTCCTGGAGGCAGAGCACATCCGGCTTCTCCTCGGTGAGATACTCCAGAAAACGCGGCAGCCGGGCGCGGACGCCGTTGAGGTTGTAGGTGACGATCTTCATCGCCCTTCGCTTAGCGGCTCGCGCCGGAGCCGTCACCCCGCCCGCTGCCGGGAGAGACGAGACGGCGCTTCCCCTCGCCGCGCCGCGCTACTATCGGCGGGGCGGATGACCTTGCCGCCTGAGCCCCACGCATGAACCCGCCGCCGCCCGCGGCCCTGGCCGCCGGCGAGCCGCCGGTGCCGCGCCGCCCCAGCCTCGCCGAATCCTACCGAAGCGTAGCTGTGCCCCCCCAGGGCGCCCGCTGGTGGCGCACGCTTGGCGCCTTTGCAGGCCCGGGTTACCTGGTCGCGGTCGGCTATATGGACCCGGGCAATTGGGCGACCGGCATCGCCGGCGGCTCCGCCTTCGGTTACTCGCTGCTGTTCGTCATCCTGCTGTCGAACCTGATGGCCATGGTGCTTCAGGCGCTTGCCGCCCGGCTCGGCATCGTTACCGGCCTCGATCTCGCCCAGGCCTGCCGCGAGCATTACAGCCGCCCGGTCCGCTACCTGCTCTGGGGCCTGTGCGAACTCGCCATCATCGCCACCGACTTGGCCGAGGTGATCGGCACCGCCATCGCGCTCCAGCTCCTTTTCGGCATTCCGCTGGTCTGGGGCGTCTGCCTGACCGCGCTTGACGTGTTCCTGATCCTCGCTCTCCAGCGCCGCGGCTTCCGCCGGCTTGAGGCGTTCGTCGCTGCTTTGCTGCTGATCATCGCCGGCTGCTTCATCGTTGAGCTCTTCCTGTCGCAGCCGAGCATCGCTGCGATCTTCGGGGGTCTCGTGCCGACGCAGGAAATGGTCGCCAACCCGGCCATGCTGTTCATCGCCATCGGCATCATCGGTGCTACGGTAATGCCGCACAATCTCTACCTGCACAGCGCTATCGTCCAGACCCGCCGCTTCGATCGAAGCGAGGCCGGCAAGCGCCAGGCGGTACGCTATGCCACCGCCGACAGCTGCATTGCGCTAACCTTCGCATTGTTCATCAACGGCGCGATCCTGGTGCTCGCCGCCTCCACCTTCCACAGCGGCGGCCGGACGGACGTGGCGGAGATCCAAGACGCCTACCAGCTCCTCGCGCCGATGCTCGGCGCCGGCATCGCAAGCACCCTGTTCGCCATCGCGCTTCTCGCCTCAGGCCAGAACAGCACTATCACCGCGACACTTGCGGGCCAGATCGTGATGGAGGGCTTCCTCGACATCCGTCTGCCGGCGTGGCTTCGGCGCTTGGTAACTCGCCTCCTTGCGATCGTTCCGGCGGTGATCGTCGCGATCCTCTACGGCACCAGCGGCACTGCAAAGCTGCTGGTGCTCAGCCAGGTCATCCTCTCGCTCCAGCTCCCCTTCGCCGTTGTACCGCTGGTCCGCTTCACCAGCGACAAGGCGAAGATGGGGGCCTTCGCCAACCCGCTGTGGCTGAAGCTAGGCGCCTGGACGATCTCCGCCCTCATCATCGCGCTCAACCTGAAGCTGCTTTGGGACTTCTTCGGGGGCTGATGCGCCACCCGGGCGCGGCTCAGTCGCGCGGAACGGCGAAAAGCGATTGTTCGGAAATGCGGAAAGTCGCCTTCGTTTTCTCCTCCGCAGTCAGGCTGCGATTGTTGGGGAAGCCTTCGCACGGGTCGATGCCTTGGCTGAAGCCTTCCGCCGCCACATTCTCGCACGCCACCGGGTAGGAGCCGCCGAGATAGACCTGCCTGTTGGCGATACGCGCGAGCCGCTCGCCGGGGGATTGGTCGACCGACGGTTCTGGGGCGTCGCTCTCCCTGGAAAGATATTCAAAGGTGACCTGCCGATAGCGGGGGGCAAGCTGCCGAAAGATTGCGGTGTCGGCGAGAAAGTGGGCGCAGGTCTGTTCCGCTTCGGCCAGCATCACTTTTGCGAGTACCCGACACGCGCTGGGGGTTCCGTCCGCGGCAATCTCGATGGTGGCTCGGCGGAACGCCACTGGGCCGTTGTCGCCATGGGGGATCTTCCAGGAGACGCCGCCCTTGTATTGCGACGGGAGCGGGCGCCCTTCGGCATCGCGCGCGGGCTGAAAGCGAGCACGGGCAAGAACGAGGTCGCAGGTCACCTTGTTCAGATCTTCATCAGCCGTGCCGGCGGCGATTTCGCACGCCGTGGCGCGACCGTCAGGCCCGACCTCCACGCGGTACATGACTTTCCCTTCGCTGCCGCGGCGCATCGCGGCGGCGGGATAGTCACTGGGCGAGAACCAGCCAACGGGATCAATCGCGACCGGTGCGGGCATCGCCGTGGCTTCCGCCGGTTGTGCAGTTAACAGCAAGAAAAGCGTCAGCAAGCCCGACACGTCTCCAGCCTCACAACTCGCCGCGGCGCCTCGGGTGTCCGGTGGCGACGCCGCCGGAGAGGCGGGCGACGTGCGGGTAGCGTTCGGCCACTTCCGGCGTGTAGCCGAGGTTGAACACCGTTTCCGACTTCTTGGGGCGTTCCGGCCGGTCGTAATAGGTGCCGAACAGCTTGTCCCACAGGAAGGTGGTGATTCCGTAATTACCGTTTTCGTCGTGGAAGTGGTGCGCCATGTGGCGCTTCTTCATGTCCTGCAACACCTTGCGCTTTGGCTTGTAGGCGAGGTGCTGGATGCAGTGGACGAACTCATAGAAGCAGGTGGTCAGCAGGCCGGTCGCAAACGCCGCCATCGCCGCCCCGAAGCCTGAACCCGGAACAATCGCTTCGCCGATTGCCCAGCCAAGCGGCAGGGTAGCGAGGCCGATGGTCGGAAGCGTCGTGTGAAGCGCGCCGAACAGCACTTCGAGGTGGTTCGGATCCTGGTGGTGGTCGTAGTGGATGCGCTTCCAGGTGGAAGCGAGAGCGGGCACCTTGAACATCCAGCGGCTGTGCAGCACCCAGCGGTGAAGCACGTACCAGACAAGCGGGTAGATAAAGGTTGCAACGCCAACAGCAGCAACCGTCGGCACAAGCGGCGCCGGCTGGTAGGCGAACAGCACCACCGCGACCGCCGACAAAAGCAGGTAGGCGATGATGGCGGGGTATTGGAAATAGGCGATAACGAGTTCGCGGAACGTCATCTTATCGAGATGATGCTCGCGCTTCCAAAAGCCAGGCCGCAGCGTAGTTGCGAGTTTCACGTTGAAATCCCTCAGCTTTTTGTGCGGCGCCAGGAGCGCGCGCGGTGCAGTCTATATGGGGAGAAGCCATGCAGACTCAATAAGGCGGTTTTTTGGCAGGGGCGCCGCGCGTGGCAAACGCCCCTGCCGGGTTGTAGCGGGGCCGCGAACGACCCCGCCCTGCGATGAACCCTTAGAATTCGCCGGCGACGCCGACGCGGAATGCGTTGTTCTTGTTACCCGCAAAGGAGAAGCCGGCGCCGATGGCGAGCGGCGTGTCGCCGCCGATGCGGTGCATGATCGAGCCGCCGACGGCATATTCGCCGCGGAAGGTGGCGCCGTTGATCACGTAGCTGGTCCGGCCCGCTTCCGACGGCATCGGCGCCTGGCCGATGGCGACCGCGGCGGCGATGCCCTGACGCGCGTCGCGGCGATCGATGTCGCGAAGGTCGTAGAGGTTATCGACGCGGCTGGTGAGGCCGGTCATGCCCGCCTGAAGCGCCGTGATCTGGCCCGCCTGGGTGGTGGACGCACCCTGAAGCGCCTGAAGCGTCGGGATGATCGTGGTGTTGCGGCCAAGCGTGCCGTTGGCGTCCACCGTGGCGACGCTGATCGTGCCGGTCTGCGCGGCAGTGCTTGCCGCGATGTCGCCGACCCGGACGGAGCTGCCCGTGCCGCCAAGCGTCACCTGGTTCGCGGCCGTGGTGGTGGCGTTGAAGCCGATCGCGGTGGAGCCGGCCTGCGCGGCGTTGGCGTTCTTGCCGACGGCCGTTGCATTGTCTCCGCCGGCGACGGCCTGGTGGCCTGCGGCGAGCGAGGTGGCGCCGGTTGCGCGCGACTGCCAGCCGAACGCCTGGGCGCCGCGGCCGGAAGCGACCGACTCGCCACCAACAGCGGTGGAGTGGAAGCCGGAGGCAAGCGCGTTGTCGCCGATCGCAACCGCGTCTTCATCGCTGGCGATGGCGAGGTTACCGACGGCGGTGGTGGTCACTGCGGTTGCGCGGGCGCCTTCGCCGACTGCAGTGGAGCGGATGCCGCTTGCCGTGGTGAGGTGGCCAAGCGCCGTGGCGCGTTCGGCGGTGGCGTTGGAGCGCCAGCCGAAGGCGGTCGCGCCGGGGCCGGTTGCGATGCTTTCGCCGCCGACGGCCGTGGTCGAATTGCCGGTCGCCATCGCGTCCGTACCGAAGGCGATCGCGTCGATGCCGTTGGCAACCGCGCCGTCGCCGTCATTGTCGCTGTCGCTGCCGAGGGCAATCGCGCCAACGCCGCGCGCTTCGCTGTCCGCGCCGATCGCAATGCCGGCCTGATCGGTGGCAAGCGCGCCGAACGCGCCGCCGTCGCTGTTGCCGCCGATGGCGATCCCGCCGCCGGCAAGCGCCGCCGCGTCGTTGCCGACAACCGTGCTTTGAGCGCCGGTTGCGCGGGCATTGTCGCCCACCGCGGTTCCGCCGACGCCGAGCGCGAGGCTGTTGGTGCCGCATTCGGTGCTGTCCGCGGGCGCGCCGTTATTGCACGGCGGCGTCGGATCGGCCCAGGCGGGCGCTGCTGCAAAGGCGGCTGCCGACAAAAGTACGGCCTTGAGGGCGAGTGTTTTCATGAATTTTCCTTCCCTGGAAACGCAGCCAACTGCGGGCTGCGACGGGAGCTACGAGGGCGGAGCGCGCGCGGATGCAGCGGAAAGCGAAAGTTTTTGAAGCCGCCGTTGCTGGGGGCGGTGCGGTGTGGCAGACCCCGTTTGTGGATAATCCCTCGGCAGCTTCGGATCGCGACGGCCTGTCGCGCGCGCTCGGCCGCGTCGCGGAAGGGAGCCAGGCGGCACTTGCCGAAGTTTATCAACGCACTTCCGCGAAGCTGTTCGGCATCTGCCTTCGTATCTTGGGCGACAGGAGCGAGGCCGAGGACGCGTTGCAGGACATTTACATCAACGTTTGGCGAAAGGCCGGGAGCTTCGATCCGGCGCGGGCGAGCCCGATTACGTGGCTCGCTGCGCTGGCGCGCAACCGCTCGATCGACCGCCGCCGCGCCGGGGGGAAGCGCGAGACCACTTCGGTGGAAGAAGCGTCGGAGATTCCCGACGGCAGCGCGGATGCGCTCACCCTGTTGACCACGGCGGAGGACAGCAATCGCATCGCCGCCTGCCTGCATGAGCTGGAGGAGCGCCAGAACGGCGCTATCCGCGCGGCTTTCTTCGATGGGCTGTCTTATCCGGAGCTTGCGGTGCGCTGGGCTGTGCCGCTTGGTACGATGAAGAGTTGGATCCGCCGCGGCCTGCTCCGCCTCAAGGATTGCCTCGAGCGATGAGCGACGACCTTTTCTCGCCCGAAGAGGAACGCGATGCGCTTGCGGCGGAATATGTTCTGCGCCTGCTGGACGGTGAGGAGATGCTCGCCGCGCGTGGCCGGATCGGTAGCGAACCTGGCTTCGCCGCCGCCGTGGAAGCGTGGGAGCGGCGGCTTTCGCCGATGTATGAGGGTGTCGCCGACGTGGCACCATCCGCCGAGGTCTGGCACCGGATCGAACAGGCTATTCGTGCGGAGGCTTCGAGCGCTGCGCCGGCTGAGGGCAATGTCGTCCAGTTCCGCCGCCGTGAGCGGCTGTGGAAGACTTATGCGGCCACGATGACGGCGATCGCGGCGGGGCTAGCGCTGTTCCTTGCCGTGAAGGTTGCGCAGCCGGACGTGCCGCAGGCGCAGGCTCCCGCTGGGCAAGCGCCGGCACTGGTCGCTGCGCTCTCAACCGAAGGTGGGGAAGCGACGCTTGCCGTCACCGTCTCCGGCGATCATCGAAGCGTGCTGGTCACGCCGACGCGGATGGCGGCGGTGAGCGGCCATTCGCACGAACTGTGGCTGATCCCCGCTTCCGGTACCCCGGTCTCGCTGGGCGTCGTGGCGCCGGACGCGCCGCGCCGCCACAGCATCCCGGAAGCCTTTGCGAGCGAAGTCCACGCCGACACGGCGCTTGCCGTATCGGTGGAGCCGGTCGGCGGCTCGCCCACCGGCAAGCCGACCGGGCCTGTCGTAGCTACCGCGCCCCTGCGCGAAATTTAAAAAGAACGCCGCTGCATCCGCGGCAACCGCGCCGCCGTAGCTCCTCCCGCAGCCCACCCAAGAGGCTGCCCATCCAGGAGGAATATATGCGCTCATTCAATATCGCCGCGGCCGCCATGCTTTTAACCGGCGCCAGCTTTCTCTCCGCCTGCTCCACCATGGACGACGGCATGGATGCTTCGTCCGCATCGGCCGGCGCGGAAGCAAGCGTCACCGTCGGCGGCGCGCCGATGTACGCTTCGCGCAACATCATCGAAAATGCGGTGAACTCGCGCGATCACACCACCCTCGTCGCGGCCGTCAAGGCAGCGGGCCTCGTCGACACGCTTTCGGGTGCCGGACCCTTCACAGTGTTCGCGCCGGTTAACGCGGCTTTCGATCGGCTTCCCGCCGGCACCGTCGCAACCCTGCTTCGTCCGGAAAACAAGGCGATGCTGCAGACCGTCCTCACCTACCACGTCGTGCCGGGCCGCCTCACCGCGTCCGATCTGATGAGCCGCATCCGCGCCGGCGGCGGCACCGCCCGCCTCACCACCGTGCAGGGCGGAACGCTGACCGCGAAGATGAGCGGCCGGAACATCGTCCTTACCGACGCCAAGGGCGGAATGGCCACGGTGATCCAGGGCGACGTGATGCAGTCCAACGGCGTCATCCACGTCACGAATGCGGTGTCGCTCCCGGGCTGACCCGCGCAGGCGCCGCGCCGTATCCCCCTGTGCGGATGCGGCGCCTGCACCCACTTTCGCCGATCAGGAGTTGTTGCTTGATGCTCTCCCGCCGTTCCTTTCTCGCCACCGCCGCCTGCGTGACGCTTGCGCCCGCCGCCGCCGCCGCCGCCGCCGAGCGGTTCGCCATCACCAAGACGCCCTCCGAATGGAAGCGCCGGCTCGGGCCGCAGCGTTATGCAGTGCTGCGCGAGGAGAATACGGAGCGTGCCGGTTCCAGCGCGCTGAACCGGGAGAAACGGCGCGGCACGTACCTCTGCGCCGGCTGCGACCTGCCGGTGTACAGCTCCCAGACCAAGTTCGAGAGCGGCACCGGCTGGCCGAGCTTCTACGCGCCGCTGCCCAATGCCGTCGGCACCCGCAAGGACGGCAAGCTGCTGTTCGTGCGCACCGAGGTCCATTGCCGCCGCTGCGGGGGGCATCTCGGCCACGTCTTCGACGACGGCCCGAAGCCTACGGGCAAGCGCTATTGCATGAACGGCCTCGCGCTGACCTTCCGGCCTGCCTAGACCAGGCGCAGCCTTCGCGATAGGCCGCCCAGCGCTTCGCGGTCCCCGCGTACCAGGCCGAAGCGCAAGGCGCACCAGCTGGTCGCCGCCCAGAAGACGGTGACGATGGCGAAGCGCAACGGGCCGTCGAGCAGATATTCGGTCACCGCCATGAACGTCACGCCGACCAGGGCGATGCCCAGCCCCTGGAACAGGCGCCGCTCGAACGGCCAGAGGTTGTCGCTTCGGCGGAGTTCAAGCACCGCTGCGTAAGCGGTTGCAACGGTGGCGGCGGCGACGGCGAGCGCCATGCCGACCGCCCCGATGCGCGGCACCAGGAACATCGCCATCATCGCCCAGATCAACACGCCGATTAGGCTGTTGAGCAAGGGCAGGACGCGGTGGCCGACCATTTCCACGATTGGGGTCGCCGGGCCGACGATCGCTTCGATGCCGCGGGCGGTGACAAGGATGTAGAGGAGGGGGAGGGCGCCCTTGGCCCCATCGCGGTAGAGGCTGAGGATGTCGGTGCCGGCGAAGATCAGCAGGCCGGCGAGCGGCACCACGAGAGCGGTCGAGACCCGGCTTGCGAAGGAATAAAGCGGGCCGATCTGGCTTCGGTCCGCCTTTGCCTGGGCGGAGGAGAGGGGGGCCATGACGTATTGAAAGGCCTGGCGGACGGCGAGCGGCACAGTCGAGATCTTGCGGGCGATTTCGAACAAGCCGGCGGAGAGGGCGCCCGCCGATCCCGGCAGCATCAGGTTGAGCACGAGCGGCGGCGCGTCGATGAGGAGGCGGCGCGAGATGTTGGCGGGGAGCAAGGCCAAGCCGGTCGGCAGCAGCAGCCGCGCGCAGGCGAGGGAGAGCGGCGCGCGGAGCACCGCGCCAAGATCGTAATAGCGCGCCACCAGCCGGAGGCAGAGCGCCGCCGTCAGCGCCAGCGAGCAGAGGTGGGCGGCGACCAGGCCCAGATTGCCGAAGCCGGCGGCGAAGAAGCCGATTGCGAACAGGATGCGGGCGATCTGCTCCCAGAACAGGCGGAGGCGGATTTCCGGGCCAAAGGCGCGGCGGGCGCGGGCGGCGGAGGTCGCCACCTCGACAAAGGTCCAAAGCGGCACCGCCCAAGCGAATAGGGCGACGGCGGTCGGCAGCGTGTCGCGATCCTCGGGCGCGGTGGAGAAGAAGCTGGAGACCCACTCCGCCTGCCACGAGACCAAGGCGGCGAGCAGGATTGCCGGGACCATCGCCAGCAGAAAGGCGGTCTTGACCAGTGCCCGGATGCGCGGTTCTTCATCCTCGCCCGGCACGATGCGCTGGAGCGCGCTGGTCATGGAGAGGTCGACGATGTTGGAGGCGAGGTTCACCGCGCCCCACAGAACCACGTAGACGCCGTAGGTCGCGAGGCCGAACAGCCAAGTGTAGATCGGCTGGGCAACCGCCTCGATCAGGGAGGCTGCGCGCGACAGGCCGGCAAGCCCCGCCCCCCGTGCCACGTCGCGGCGGCTGACGGCCGGTTCGGCCGATGGGGTGTCGCTCACTCTTCGGTCCGCACCAGCACGGTTTCGCCGATCAGCAGAAACAAAGCGAATGGCGCCCAAGCGGCGAGGAGCGGCGGGTAGGCGCCGAGATTGCCCATCGCCAGGGCGAAATTGTCGGCGACGAAATACGCGAAGCCGAGCGCCATGCCCATCACGGCGCGCAGGAACAGTTGGCCGGAGCGGGCAAGGCCGAAGGCGGCGACGCCGGCGAGCAGCGGCATCAGCACAGCCGAAAGAGGCCCCGAAAATTTGTGCCAGAAGCCGGTCTCGAGCTCCGCCGTGTCCCGGCCCGAGGCGCGAAGCTGGGTGATGGCGGAGCGCAGACTGTCCACCGTTTCCTCGTCGGGATTGACCTTGGCGAGGGTGAATTGCGTCGGATTGAGGCCCCGGCCGTAGGGAAAGGCTTTAACGAGGGTGGTGACGCCGGTCGGCACGTCGAAGATCTCGGCACCGTCGAGCACCCAGCCGCCGTTCGCGAAGCGGGCGCTCTTGGCGTTTACGATGCGCTGAAGCGTCTCCCAGTCGCGGTCGTAGACGGTGACGCCGGTGAGCGTCGTCGCGGCGCCGTCGCCCTTTACTTCGCGGGCGCGGACGAGGTCGTCGCCGACGCGCACCCAGACGTTCGGCGTGACGCCGTTATCCTTGGGCACCGGCCCGTAATCGACCTTCTCCCACGCGCTCAGCGTCTCGGTGGCGCGGGTAACAACGCGTTCGTTGAAGACGAAGCTCACCGCCGCCACGGCAAGGCTTGCGACGATCAACGGCGCGATGATCTGGTGCGCTGAAATGCCCGCCGCCTTCATGCTCACCACTTCGCTGTTCTGGTTCAGCGTCGCGAGCGCGATCAACGTGCCGAGCAGGACGGCGAAGGGCAGGAAGCGGGAAATGAGCTGGGGAATGCGAAGCGACACGTAGCGCCACAGCTCGGCATCGCCATTGCCCTCGACGCGCAGGATCTTGCCGGATTCGCCGAGCAGATCGAGCGTCATCAGGATCACCACCAAAGCGCCGAGCACCGCCAGGCTGCGGAGCAGGAACATCTTCGCCATGTACCAGGCGAGCCGCTTCGATGGGAAGAAACTGAGGTTGATCATTCGGCCGGCGCCAGTTCCGCTTGGCGGCGGCGTCCGCCGAGGCGCAGGATGCGGCCGACGAACTTGCCGAACTTGGCGAACGCCCGCTCAAGCGCGCCGATCGGCTGGCCGCCCGGTTTGTAGGCCAGCGTCCAGTACATCCAGAAGATCAAGGCGGCGAAGAGCGCAAAGGGCGCCCACAAGGCGATGATCGGATCGACCCGCCCCTGCGCGCCCATCTGCTCGGCATACTGGTTCACCTTGTGGTAGGTCACCACCATGATGATGGAGAGGAAGATGCCCAGTCCGGAGGTGCTGCGTTTCGGCGGCACCGCAAGGGCGACGGCGAGAAGCGGCATCAGCAGCATCATCACCACTTCAACCATGCGGAAATGGAAGTTCGCCCGGATCGCGTTCTGCGTCTTGGGAGGAAGCTTCTCATTATGGCCGTTGCTGACCAGTTCGGGGATGGTGAGCTCATCCTCGTCGCCGCGCCCGCGCCCGCGGAACCTCTCGATCGCGGGAAGGTCGATCGGGAGGTCGTGGCTCTGGAAGCTCAGCACGCGCGGCGCGTGGTAATTGGGCGCATCGTGAACCAGGCGGCCGTTCGACAGCCGGAGGATGATGACGTTGGGATCGTCGGTGGCAAGAAAGGTGCCGTGGTCGGCGGTGACGGCCAGCGTGCGGCCGTCCTTTGTCTCAACGCTTGCGAAGACCCCGTGCAGGAGCCGGCCTTTGTTCTCGCTCTGCTCGACCCGAAGGGTCATGCGGCGGCCGAGATTGGTGAACTCGCCGACCTTGATCGAAGCGCCAAGCCCGCCTGAGCGGAGGTCGAAGCGCAGCTCCTCATAAGCGTAGCGCGCCTTGGGCTGAACGAAGCCGACGATGGCGAGGTTGAGCCCCATCAGGGCGATTGCAAACAGGAACGGCACGCGCAGAAGCTGGGTGTAGCCGAGCCCTACGGCGCGAAGGCTATCGAGTTCGGACGACAAAGCGAGCTTGCGAAAGGCAAGCAGCACGCCGAGCAGCAGCCCGATCGGTACGCCCAGCGCAAGATATTCGGGGATCAGGTTCGCCAGCATCTTCCAGACGATATCGACCGGCCCGCCTTCGCTGACCACGAAGTCGAACAAGCGCAGCATCTTGTCGAGGATCAGCAGCATCGCCGCCAGCGTCAGCGTGGCGACCAGCGGCACGAAGATCAGTCGCGCCAGATAGCGGTCGGTGAGCCTGGCGATGGTCAACGCGTTTCAACCCCGATGCTCGAGCCGCCGGCCTTCACCGGAAGGCGGCGCCGGAGGTCTGCGCCGCCGGTCCGTGGCTTGCTATAGAACGCCTTGGCGAACCGGTCACCCGTTTGTGCCGCCGTGTCTCCTCCTGTTTGTATTTACGACCACAATTTGGCCGCAAGCGTTTGGCACATGATCCAGGATAAGCGCGCATCCTGATCCCGCCATCGAAACGGCGCGGACTGAGAGTTTCGGAGTTTCAAGCGTTCATGTACAGATTCGGCCTCTCCCTCGCGGCCGGCGGGCTGGCGTTTATCGCCCCCGGCGCTTCCGCGCCGCTGGGGGGCTGATTCGTGGCTCGCGTCGCCCTCCTCTCCAACCCGCATTCCACCGGTAATCGCTCCATATTGCCGAGGGTGCGGGCCTTTTGCGCGCAGCATAAGGACATTTTCCACTATGAAGTGGAGGCGGTGGACCAGATCGGCGCCGCGCTGAAGACGATCGCCCGGGTGAAGCCGGCTGTGCTGGTGATCAACGGCGGCGACGGCACGGTGCAGGCGGCGCTGACCGAAATCTTCAACGGCGGCTATTTCGGCGACACGCCGCCGCCGGTCGCGGTTCTGCCCAACGGCAAGACCAACCTGATTGCCCACGATCTCGGCGCCGGCACCGATGCGATCGAAGCGCTGGAGCGGGTGCTCGAACTCGCCCGCGCCGATCTTGCGCCCCACATCGTGCGCCGCGAGCTGATCACGCTTTCGGGCGGCACCCCCGACGGCAAGCCGGTGCTCGGCATGTTCCTGGGCGGCGCCGGGCTTGCCGACGTGATGCTGTTCTGCCGGCATAAATTGTATCCGCTCGGCCTGCCCAACGGCCTGTCGCACGCGCTCGCCTTGATCCTCGGCGTTCTCGGCGTCGCGCTCGGGCGGACGCTGACATTTTTGCCGCCGCGCCCGAAGCTGCTGCGCATTTCCGTTCTGAAGCAGGATGAGCTCAAGGGCCGCTATGCCTTTTTGATGGTGACCACGCTTCAGCGCCTGCTGTTCAAGGGCACCATGCCTGGCGCGGGGCCGCGCACCGGCGCGATGCAGTTGCTGGTGATCGACCGCAGCGTTCTCGCCCTGATGCGCGCATTGGTCGCCGCGATCCGCGGCCGTCTCGGCGGCTCGCACCTCACCGGCGTGCACCTGGAACGGGGCGACGAGATCCGCATCGAAGGCGACGACTCCAACGTGATCCTGGACGGCGAGCTGTTCCGCGCCGCGAATGGCGAGCCGATCATCCTGCGGCCAACCCGGCCCGTGCCCTTTCTCCGCCTCGCCTGCTGAGCCGCAACCCCGCCCCCTCCCGCTCGTTGTTCGGTGAAGAGCGTGAGGAGTGACGAAATGATCGAACGGCGGCGGCTTGGCGCCAGCGGAGCGGAAGTGTCGGCGATCGGCCTCGGCTGCATGGGCATGAGCGAATTCTACGGCGACGGCGACGAGGCCGAGTCGATCGCAACCATCCACCATGCCATCGAGCGCGGCGTCGATTTCCTCGACACCGCAGACATGTACGGCGTCGGCCGCAACGAGGAACTGATCGGCCGCGCGATTGCCGACCGGCGCGGCAAGGTGTTCCTGGCGACCAAGTTCGGCAATGTTCGCGGCGCCGACGGAAGCTTCGGCGGGGTGTGCGGAACGCCCGATTATGTCCGCTCCGCCTGCGAAGCGAGCCTGGAGCGGCTCGGCGTCGAGACGATCGACCTTTACTACCAGCACCGCGTCGATCCGAACGTGCCCATCGAGGAGACGGTCGGCGCCATGGCGCGGCTGGTGGAGGAGGGGAAGGTGCGTTTCCTCGGCCTCAGCGAGGCGCGGCCGGAGACGGTGCGGCGGGCGCATGCTGTCCACCCGATCGCGGCGCTGCAAACCGAATATTCCTTGTGGAGCCGCGACGCCGAGGCGGAATTGCTGCCGACTGTGCGGGAACTGGGCATTGCCTATGTCGCCTACAGCCCGCTCGGCCGCGGCTTCCTGACCGGCCAGTTCAAGACGCCGGACGATTTTCCCGAAGACGACACCCGCCGCCGCCATCCGCGCTTTCAGGGCGAGAATTTCGACAGGAACATCGCTCTGGTGCGGGAGATCGAGGGCATGGCGGCGGAAAAAGGCTGCAGCGCCGCACAGCTGGCGCTCGCCTGGGTGCTTGCTCAGGGCGAGGACATCGTGCCGATCCCCGGCACCAAGCGCCGCCGCTGGCTGGACGAGAATATCGGGGCGCTCGACGTTACGCTCAGCCGCGCCGACATCGAACGGATCGACGCGATCCTTCTTCCCGGCGCCGCGGCGGGCGACCGGTATCACGCGGCGGGGATGCAGACGATCAACGGCTGACGCGCGGCTCTAGCCGCCGTGTCTGCGGAGCCAGGCGGCGAACAAATCGGGCCAGCGGGCGGCGGGGAGGTCGGGCGCCATCATCTGCACGCCATAACCGTGGCCGCCGGACGCGAAGAGGTGCGCTTCGACCGGGATGCCCGCCGCGCGCGAGGCGGCAATCCATTCAAGGCTGTTGTCGGCCGGCACCACCGGATCGTCGAAGGAGTGGACCAGGAAAGCGGGCGGCGTGCCTTTGGCGACGCGGAGAGCCGGCGATCGGGCGTCAACCTGCGCCGGTGGCGGATTGAGCCCGAGTAATCCTTCGGCCGAACCGCTCTTCGGCCCTCGGCTGCGCAAGGTGGTGACCGGGTAGATCAGGCCGAGATAAGCGGGTCGGGCCGATTGCCGGTCCGCAGCGTCGACCGGCTGGTAGGTTGCCTCGTCATGCGCCACGGCGAGATCGGCGGCGAGGTGGCCGCCGGCGGAGAAGCCGATCGCGCCGAGGCGGGCAGGATCGATGCCGAAGCCGCGGGCGCCGGCACGGATCAGGCGCATGGCGCGTTGTGCATCCTGCAGCGGCACGAGGTGGCGGTTGCTCCACCCCTCGCCCGGCAGGCGATAGACGAGCACGAACACCGTTGTGCGCGATGCGGTGAAGCGCTGCGCGACGTCCAGCCCTTCATTCTGCACCGAAACAAAGCCGTAGCCGCCGCCGGGGATGCAGAGCAGCGCCGAGCCGTCCGGCCGGGCGGGCCGGAAGACGAGCAGCTCCGGCACCGCCACGCCCCGCAACCACAATTCGCGGCGGCCATGCGGCCCGTTCATGGTCGGCGCGAACGCAGGGAGCGTGCGTGGCGCGCCGGGCGGGGCTCCGGGCCAAAGCCTGACCCGCTCCTTTACCGGCCAGAGCGGCGCGTCCGGATCGCCCGCGGCCGGCGTCGGCGGATCGCCCCATTGCTGTGCGCCTGCGGAAGCGGCGGTGAGCAACCCCGCCGCGCCGCCCAGCAAGGTCCGTCTTCCGATCATCTCAGCCAGCGCTCCATGTGCGGATAAGGATTGCCGCCGTGCGTGCGCGCCCGGTGAATCTCGGTCGTCATGTCCCAGCAGGCGAGCCAGGGCACCCCGACGTCGCGGCCGTTTGAGAAGTTTTCGATCAGCGCCTTCGATCCGCCGCGATAGCCGCCTTCGTGGAAGAGCACCTCCGGCGCGAGGCCGATCTCCACCGCGGCCGCCCACGACCAGGCGATCGCCGCCATCTCCTCGCCGGGATCGTCGGAGGCAGCGTCCATATTCGGGCGGAGCGCGGGGTCGGTGACGGCGATGTGTCCCGCCTCGTGCAGCAGGTCGCCGGGCCACCGGAGGCGCTCCGGATCGTAGACGAGCCCGCCGCCGCGGATGGCAAGGCCCGGCAGGAAGTTCTCCCCCGGCAGCGCCTCCGCCCGCACCGAGAGTCCGATGCCCCTCAGGAAATCGACGATCCGCTCCATCTCATTCCGCCCACCGCTCATCCCCTCACGCTACCGGCCGCAGACAAAAAGAAAAGGGCCGCCCGCAAGGACGACCCTCTCTTTGTCTCTGCCGCCTCGAAGTACCACTTCGAGGCGATGCTTTTAACGCTTCGAGAACTGGAAGCTGCGGCGTGCCTTGGCGCGGCCGTACTTCTTGCGCTCCACGACGCGCGGATCGCGCGTCAGGAAGCCGGCCTGCTTCACCGTGGTGCGCAGGGTCGGCTCGTAGCGGGTAAGCGCAGTCGAGATGCCGTGGCGAACCGCGCCGGCCTGACCGGAAAGGCCGCCGCCCTTGACGGTGGCGATCACGTCATACTGATCGCGCCGCTCGGTGATGTCGAACACCTGGTTGATCACGAGGCGAAGCGTAGGACGGGCGAAATACACCGTCTGGTCGCGGCCGTTGACGATGATCTTGCCGGAACCGGGCTTCAGCCACACGCGGGCAACGGCGTCCTTGCGGCGGCCGGTTGCATAAGCGCGGCCCTGCTTGTCGAGCTGCTGCTCGCGAAGCACCGCCTGGATCTGCGGACCCTGGGTGGAGCGGCCGTGAAGGTCCGGCTCGGCCGGAGCGTCGGCTTCCGCAGCGGCAGGCGCAGCGGCGGTTTCGGTCTCTGCGTCCGCCGGAGCGGCCGGCGGTGCTGCCGGAGCGGCGCCCGTCAGGTTGGCGAGATCGGAAAGGGACTGGCGATTGTCGGACATTACGCGCCCACCTTGTTCTTGCGGTTCATGCCCGCGACATCGAGGGTTTCGGGGTTCTGGCCGCCGTGCGGATGCTCGGTGCCGTTGTAGAGGTGGAGGTGACGCATCTGCTCACGGCCAAGCGGGCCGCGCGGGATCATGCGCTCAACAGCCTTTTCAAGAACGCGCTCCGGGAAGCGGCCTTCCAGCACCTTGCCGGCGGTGACGCCCTTGATGCCGCCGGCATAGCCGGTGTGGCGGTAGTAAACCTTGTCGTTAAGCTTCTTGCCGGTGAAGCGCACCTTGTCGGCGTTGATCACGATGACGTGATCGCCGATGTCGGCGTGCGGCGTGAACAAAGCCTTGTGCTTGCCGCGCAGGATGTTCGCGATAATCGTCGCGACGCGGCCGACGACCAAGCCGTCGCCGTCGATCAAAACCCACTTCTTCTCCACCTCGGAGGCTTTCGCCGCCTTGGTGGTTTTCATCAGCGCCTTCATGGCCCGAAAACCTTCTTCTAAAATGAACGGCGCCGCCCATGGCCCGAAAAGCCGGAGGCGGCGCTACGAGCGGCCAAATGCCCGCGCGGGTTCAGAAAGTCAAGAAAATCGCGGCTTTGACGGAAGGTAAAATGATACCGGCGTCTACAGGGTCTCGTCCGTGACCCATTGCGCGTAGGCGGGGAGCGCCTGCGCGATGGGCCAGACGACGGCTGCAGGGACGTCGTAGCTGTGCAGTTCGGCGATGCGGGCGATGAGGGCCTCGGCGCGGTCGGCGCGGGTTTTGAAGAGGGTGGGGACTTCCTCGGCTTCTTCCGTCTCGCCCCGCCAGCGGTAGACGGAGCGGCAGGGGGCGAGGATGTTGGCGCAGGCGGCGAGGCGTTCCTCCACCAGCGTGCGGGCAATCGTCTGCGCTTCCTCGGCCGAACCGAAAACGGCGTAGACAGTGACGATCACTTGCCCCGCTCGCCCAGTCGGTGCGCCGCCACCAGAACCGCGGCAAGGACGAGCGCGGCCATACCCTGATGGCTTGCAGCGATGTGGATGTCGACGCCGGTCAGAAGCGTGAAGATACCAAGCAGGATCTGCACCGTCACCGCCAGCAACAACGTCGCCGCTACGGCGTGTAAGCCGCGCTTCCAGGCGGCGCGGGCAAGCAAGGCGGCGCCGGCGGCGAACAGGAAGGCGAGCCAGCGGTGAACGAACTGCACCACGATGGGGTTGTCGACGAAGTTGCGGCGGAACGGCTCAAGCATCGGCGCGCCGGACGGGAACCACTCGTCGCCCATTTTGGGCCAGCTCGAATAGGCATAGCCGGCCTCGAGCCCCGCCACGTAGGCGCCGAACAGGAATTGGAGAGCGAGGAGGGACAAGGCCCAGATCGCAACCGTCGGCATCCGCGCCGGCCGTGCGTCCTCGTCGGCGGAGAGGCGGCGAAGGTCCATTGCCACCCAGATCAACGACCCGAAGATGGTGAAGGCGGTCAGAAGGTGCACGGCGAGGCGGATGTGGCTGACCTCCGGCCGGTCGATGAGTCCGGAAGCAACCATCCACCAGCCGATCGCCCCCTGCGTGCCGCCGAGCAGAAGCAAGGCGATCAGCTTCCAGCCATAGCCCCGGGGAATGGCGCGCTTCGCCGCAAACCACAGCAAGGGTAAAGCGAAGGCGAGGCCGATCACCCGGCCGAGCAGCCGGTGGAGATATTCCCAGAAATAGATGTTCTTGAACTCGGAGAGGGTCATCCCCGTGTTCACCTTCTGGTATTGCGGCGTCTGCCGGTAAAGATCGAAGGCATCGCGCCACGCGGCCTCTCCGATCGGCGGCAGGGTGCCCCGGATCGGCTCCCAGCGGGTGATCGACAGGCCCGATTCGGTGAGGCGGGTGATTCCGCCAACGACGATCATCGCGAACACCAAGGCAGCCACCGCGAACAGCCAGCTGGCGATTGCGTTGGGGCGGGCGCGGGACACGGGAGCGGCAGCAAGTGTGGCCATCGCCGCGCATATGGGCCCGTGCATTTTCCCGCGCAACTTTTCCGCAGATGTAATGTTGTATCTTTACTGCAAGCGGATTATAGAAGCCGCACCGAGGGAGGCAGTGAAGAAGACGATGTTCGCCAACGCGGCGCGGAACGGAACAATGGACCGGGTGGGCATTGCCCTCTCCGGGCTTTGCCTCGTTCATTGCCTGGCGAGCGCGATCTTCGTTGCCATGCTTGCGTCGGCCGGCGGGCTGCTCCTCGATCCGATCATTCACGAAGTCGGCTTGGTTCTCGCCATTCTCCTCGGTTCGCTGGCGCTTGGCCGCGGCATCCTTCACCACGGCTTCATGATGCCCTCGGCCGTCGGCGGCCTTGGACTCGGCGTGATGGCCGGGTCGATGATGCTGGAACATGGCGGATCGAGCACGGTCTATACCGTCATCGGCGTGATGATCCTTGCGCTCGGCCACGATCTCAACCGCCGCGCGGTGATCTGATCCTCGGGCGGCGGGAGCTTCTGCTCGCCGCCGCGGCCGCTGGCTGCTTTCCGGCTGCCGCCTCCTCCGCTTCTTCCGATGCCTCTCGTGCGCTGCTTCGCCGCGCCATCGTTCGCGCCGGCGGACGCAGGGCCTTGTCACGGGTTCGCGTGCTGCGCTGGCAGGGTGATGCCACCGTGTTCGACGGAGAGCGGCGGATCGAAATCGGTGTCGACACGCAAGTGGTGCCGTTCCGCTGGGCCCGCTCGCGAAGCTGGCTTCGGGAACAAGGCGCTTCCCAAGCCCGAACCATGCTGATCACCCCCGAAGGCGGCTGGATCGGTCGGGGCGGCCGCAACGATGCCGCTCCCCCAGGCCTTGTCGTTCACGAGCGTGCGCAATTCGCCGTCTACGGCTTGATGCTGCTTGAGCCGCTCCTCCACCCAGACGTGACGATCAGGCCCGCGCCCGGCCGCAACGGGCTTACCGCTTTTGCCGTCCACCACCCGGACGCACCGCCCGCTACCCTTTATCTCGAAAGTGACGGCCGCCTCGCCGAACTGGAGGATGTCGTGCCCGATCCGGAAGGCGGCGCCCCGATCGCCCAGCGCTTCCTGTTCTCGCGCGAATTGATGCCCGGCCCGGTGCGCTGGCCCCGCCGGCTGGAGATCTTCCAAAAGGGCCGACCCTATTTCGAACTGACGCTCAGCCGCTTCGAGGCGGCCGCCGCCTGATCTTGCCGGGGGGAGGGCAAAGGCCTACCTAGGCCGCATGGGCCAGCATCATCACCACAGCCACGAAGGCGACTCGTTGATGAGCGCCGCCCAGTCGACCATGGAGCGCTCCGGCGAGCAGTGGACCCAGATGCGCGCCGCCGTGTTCGAGGCGCTTGCCAGCTTCGACCGCCCGGCCTCGGCCTACGACATCGCCGACAAGGTCTCCAAGGATCAGGGCCGCCGCGTCGCCGCCAACAGCGTCTATCGCATCCTCGACCTGTTCGTGGGCTCCAACCTCGCCCGCCGGGTGGAAAGCGCCAATGCTTATGTCGCGAACGACCATCCGGATTGCCTGCACGACTGCATCTTCTTGATCTGCGACACCTGCGGCAACACCACGCACTTGGACGACGACAAGCTCTCCGGCGGCGTGCGGGACGCGGCGAAACAGGCGGGCTTTTCGCCTCAGCGTCCGGTGATCGAAGTGCGCGGCACCTGCCCGGACTGCAACGACGCCTGACCGCGCCGCTACCGCCGCGCATCTGCACGGGACGCATTTGCACGGAACATGGACCTTTTCCTCATTCGACACTGCTGCCGCTTTGGGCTAGGCGGGCGGCTGAGATAACAGGCTTTTTCCCATGACCGAACGCCCGCACACGCCCCTGCTCGATACGGTGCCGACGCCCGTTGAGCTGCGCACGCTTCAGCACGATCAGCTGCGCCAGCTCGCCGACGAGCTTCGGGAAGAGATGATCTCGGCCGTGTCGGTGACCGGCGGGCACCTCGGCGCGGGCCTCGGCGTGGTGGAGCTGACCACCGCTATCCACTATGTCTTCGATACCCCGCGCGACCGGCTGATCTGGGACGTCGGCCACCAGGCCTATCCGCACAAGATCCTTACCGGCCGCCGCGATCGCATCCGCACCCTTCGCCAGGGCGGCGGGCTTTCCGGCTTCACCAGGCGCAGCGAAAGCGAATATGATCCGTTCGGCGCCGCCCACAGCTCCACCTCGATCTCCGCGGCTTTGGGCTTCGCAATTGCCAACAAGCTTTCGGCGCAACCGGGCCGCGCAATTGCGGTGATCGGCGACGGCGCGATGTCGGCGGGCATGGCCTATGAGGCGATGAACAACGCGCAGGCGGCGGGCAACCGGCTGATCGTGATCCTGAACGACAACGACATGTCGATCGCGCCGCCGGTGGGCGGGCTTTCGGCCTATCTCGCGCGGCTGGTCTCCTCCTCGCCCTTCCTGAGCTTGCGCGATTTTGCGCGGCGGGTGGCGCGGCGCTTGCCCGATCCCCTTCACCGCGCCGCGCGCAAGGCTGACGAGTTCACCCGCGGCTGGGTGACCGGCGGGACGTTGTTCGAAGAGCTCGGCTTTTATTATGTCGGCCCGGTCGACGGCCACAATATCGAGCAGCTCGTCCAAATCCTCGAGAACGTCCGCGACGCCGACGAAGGGCCGATGCTGGTCCATGTCGTCACCAAGAAGGGCAAGGGCTACGGCCCGGCGGAAGCGGCGGCGGACAAATATCATGGCGTCCAGAAGTTCGACGTTATCTCGGGCGAACAGGCCAAGGCGCCCGCCGGTCCGCCAAGCTATACCGGCGTGTTCGCCACGGCTTTGCTGGCCGAAGCGGAGCGGGACGAGAAGGTGGTCGCGATCACCGCGGCGATGCCGTCCGGCACCGGGCTCGACAAGTTCGAAGCCAGGTTCCCGGAGCGCACCTTCGACGTCGGCATCGCCGAGCAGCATGCGGTAACCTTTGCCGCCGGCCTTGCCGCGCAAGGCTATCGGCCGTTCTGCGCGATCTATTCGACCTTCCTGCAGCGCGCGTACGATCAGGTGGTGCACGACGTCGCCATCCAGAATTTGCCGGTGCGTTTCGCAATGGATCGCGCCGGCCTGGTGGGTGCCGACGGCGCGACGCACGCGGGCAGCTTCGACCTCGCATACCTTTGCACCCTGCCCAACATGGTCGTGATGGCGGCGGCGGACGAAGTCGAGCTCGTCCACATGGTGCACACCATGGCGCTTCACGACAGCGGCCCCTCGGCGGTGCGCTACCCGCGCGGCAACGGCGTCGGCCTGGCCTTGCCGGAGGTTCCGCAGCGGCTGGAGATCGGCAAGGGCCGCGTCGTCAAGGAGGGCAAAAAGGTCGCCATCCTGTCGCTCGGCACGCGGCTCGAGGAAGCGATGAAGGCCGCAGAGATTCTGGAAGCACGCGGCCTTTCCACCACCGTCGCCGACCTGCGCTTCGCCAAGCCGCTGGACGAAGAACTGATCCGCCGCCTCCTCACCAGCCACGAAGTCGCGGTCACCGTGGAAGAAGCCGCCGTGGGCGGTCTGGGCGCGCATGTGTTGACGATGGCGTCGGATCAGGGCCTGATCGACGCGGGCCTGAAACTGCGGACGATGCGCTTGCCGGACACCTTCCAGGACCATGACAAGCCTGAGAAGCAGTATGCTGACGCGGGCCTCGACGCGGCGGGCATCGTCGCGACTGTCCTCAAGGCTCTGCGCCACAATAGCACCGCCGTAGTCGAGGGCGCTCGGGCTTAGGCCTCTTCTTGGCGCCTTCGCGCCTTGCACTTGCTCCGCTATGTTTCACGCGAAGGCGCGAAGGAGCGCGAAGAACGCGAAGGGTTGATATGGCCGATATCGAGGAGCTTGCCCGGCTGACGATCGATTGCGCTCTGAAGATCCATCAGGATCTGGGGCCGGGCCTTTTGGAATCCGTCTACGAAGCGGTGCTTGCAGCGAGACTATCGAAGCTCGCCTTGAAGGTTGATCGGCAGGTGCCGATCGGCATCGAATTTGAAGGCCTAGCCTTCAACGAGGCGTTCCGTGCCGATCTTTTGGTTGGTGATCAGCTCATCGTTGAAATCAAATCGGTGGAGCGCTTGATGCCCGTGCACGGCAAACAGGTTCTCACCTATCTTCGTCTAGCGGGCCGACCCCTTGGCGTTCTTCTGAACTTTGGCGGAGCCACGCTGCGCGAGGGGATCAGGCGCATCGTCAACAACCACACCGACATCGGTTCTTCGCGTCTTCGCGTGAACCAAGCGGCCAATGAGCCGCGTGCCGCACGATGAAGCAGCGCGCAGATCAGCTCCTTGTCGACCGCGGGCTCGCCGAAAGCCGGGCGAAGGCGCAGGCGCTTATTATGGCGGGTCTGGTGTTTTCCGGGGAGCGGAAGATTGAGAAGGCGGCGCAGCCGCTCGGCGAGGACGCGGCGCTGGAGGTGCGGGGGAAGGAGCATCCGTGGGTGTCGCGGGGCGGGATCAAGCTTGCCCATGCGCTTGAGCATTTCGGCTGGGACGTGACGGGCGCGGTGGCGCTCGATGTCGGCTCCTCGACGGGCGGCTTTACCGACGTGCTTCTCCAGAAAGGCGCGGCGAAGGTGTTCGCGGTGGATGTCGGCACCAACCAGCTTGCCTGGAAGCTCCGGCAGGACCCGCGCGTGGTGGTGCACGAACAAACCAACGCGCGTTATCTGACGGAGGAGATCGTCACCGAGCCGGTGGACATCGTCGTCTGCGATGCAAGCTTCATCGGCTTGGCCAAAGTGCTCGACACGGCGATCGACTTCGCCAGGCCCGGCGGGCGGCTGCTCGCGCTGGTCAAGCCGCAGTTCGAGGCGGAGCGGGGCGAGATCGGCAAAGGCGGGGTGGTGCGCGACGCGGCGGTGCACGAGCGCGTCTGCGCCGCCGCGGCCGACTGGATCGCGTCGCGCGGCTGGACGGTGGAGGGGCTGGTGCAAAGCCCGATCACCGGACCGGAGGGCAATGTCGAATTCCTCCTCGCCGCGCGCAAGGGGGCCGAAGCCGCCGCTACCGCAAGAATGCCGTAGAGGCGTGTGCGGGCTTGATCCGGCGGGCGGCGGCGGTTAGCGCGCCCCTGTGGTTAAGCCCCGGATTTTCCTGACCCTTGCGCTGATGGGCCTGCTCGCGTCCTGCGGCAAGGGCGACGGCGAGGCGAAAGGCAAGGGCAATCGCCCGCCGCCCCTGGTGAAGGTCGAGCCGGCGCAGAGCCAGCGGTTCGTTGAAACCGTGGAAGCGGTCGGCACGGCTAATGCGAATGAGCAGGTCACGATCACCGCCCAGGTCACCGAGCGGCTCGTGCGGCTCGGCTTCGACGACGGCAGCTTCGTGCGCCGCGGGCAGATGATCGCGGTGCTGTCGCAGGGCCAGCAAACCGCCGCGCTTGCCGAAGCGCAGGCCCGGCAGCGCGAGGCGCAGCAGCAGCTCTCCCGGATCACCACCCTTCGCAAGCGCGGCTTTGCGACCAAGGCCAGCGAGGACGCGCAGATCGCCGCCGCCGCCGCCGCGCGCGCGCAGGCCGGCGGTGTCCAGGCCCAGATCAGCGAGCGGGTGATCACCGCGCCCTTCTCCGGCTTTGCCTCGCTTCGCAACATCTCGGTGGGCGCGGTGGTGAGCAGCGGGACGGAGATCGCCACGATCAGCGACATCTCGACCATCAAACTGGACTTTCCCGTGCCGGAAACGGCGCTTGCCGCGCTTCGCCCCGGCCTCACCATCGAAGCGCGATCGGCGGCCTATCCGGACGTGCCGTTCCGAGGGCAGATCGCGACGGTGGACCAGGTGATCGACCCCAACACCCGCGCCGTCACCGTGCGGGCCCGCCTGCCCAACCCGGACAACCGGCTGAAGCCGGGCATGCTGCTCACCGTGTCCATCGAAACCGCGCCGCGCATGGGCATCTCGGTGCCGGAGCTTGCGGTGGTCGGCGAGGGCGAGAGCCGCTTCGTCTACGTCGTCCAGAACGGCACCGCCAAGCGGGTGGCGGTGCGCACCGGCCTTCGCGCCGGCGGGCGGGTGGAAATCCTCGAGGGCCTGCAGCCCGGCCAGCCGGTGGTGACCGAAGGTGTCGTGAAGCTGTCCGAGAACATGAAGGTGCGGGTGGCGGGGCCGAATGCCGGCGGCCGTGCCGGGGGTGGCGCGGGGGCGCCTAAGCAGGCCGCGTCGCCGAACGGGGGACCGAAGGCCGCGGCGCCGTGAAGATTTCGGACGTCTCGGTCCGCCGCCCGGTCTTCGCCGCCGTGCTGGCGATGCTGATCGCGGTGATCGGCCTTGTCGGCTTCTTCGGCCTTTCGGTGCGCGAATATCCGGACGTCGATCCGCCGGTGGTCTCGGTCCAGACGCAATATATCGGCGCCGCTGCGAGCGTCGTCGAAACGCGGGTGACTCAGGTGCTGGAGGACCAGCTGTCCGGCGTCGAGGGCCTGCAGACGATCACCTCGCGAAGCCAGGACGGTTCGTCCAACATCACCATCGAATTCTTCCCCGGCCGCTCCATCGAAAGCGCCGCCAACGATGTTCGCGACCGCGTTGGCGCGGCAATGGGCAACCTCCCCGACGACATCCGACCGCCCGAAGTGCGCAAGGTCGATGCCGACGCGTCGCCGATCCTGTTCCTGGTGGTGTCGAAGCCCGGCTGGTCGCGGCTCGAGCTCTCCGACTATGTCGACCGAAACCTGATCGACCGCTTTTCGGCCATCGAGGGCGTGGCGCGCGTCTTCGTCGGCGGCGAAGCGCGGCCGGCGATGCGAATCTGGATGCAGCCGGCGCGGCTCGCCGCCTTCGGCCTGACGCCGAGCGATCTCGAAGGCGCGCTCCGCCGCCAGAACGTCGAACTGCCCGCCGGCCGCCTCGAATCCGCGCAGCAAAACGTCACCCTCCGCGTCGACCGCCCTTTCGCCAACGCTCAGCAGTTCGGCCAGTTGGTCGTCGGGCGCGGCACCGATGGCTACCTCGTCCGCCTCAGCGACGTCGCGCGGGTCGAGCAGGGGCCGGAGAATCCCTATGCCGCCTTTCGCCTGAACGGCGAATCTGCGGTTGGTCTCGGCATCGTCCGCCAGTCCGGCGCCAACACGCTTGCCGTTGCGGATGCCGCCAAAAAGGCGGCCGAGGCGCTGAAGCCGACCTTGCCCGAAGGCATGACGATGGTCGTGGGCTCCGACGAAAGCCTTTTCATCAGCCGCGCAATCGAGGGCGTCTGGCACACGCTTGCCGAAGCGGCGATCCTGGTGGTGCTGGTCATCTACCTGTTCCTCGGCAACTGGCGCGCGACCCTGATCCCGGCGGTGACGGTGCCGCTCTGCCTCCTCGCCAGCTTCGCTGTGCTTTGGCTGTTCGGATTCTCGATCAACCTTCTCACCCTACTAGCCATGGTGCTGTCGATCGGCATCGTCGTCGACGACGCCATCGTTGTGCTCGAAAACGTCTACCACCGCATCGAAGAAGGGGAGCCGCCGCTCGCCGCGGCTTATGAAGGCACGCGGCAGGTCGGCTTTGCCATCGTTTCGACGACGCTGGTGGTGTGCGCGGTGTTCGTGCCGATCATGTTCATCGCCGGCCAGACGGGCTTGCTGTTCCGCGAGCTTGCCGCCGCGATGATCGGCGCGGTCGCTTTCTCCGGCTTTCTCGCGCTCAGCCTCGCGCCGATGCTCTGCTCGAAGCTTCTAAAATATCAGGAGCGGGGCCGCTTCGCCGGCTGGGTCGACGCCCGCTTTCGCAGCCTGGAGGGCTTCTATTCCCGCCGCCTCGATTGGTCGATCCGCAAGCCGCTGATCCCCGCGGCGATCGTCGGCCTGTTCCTGGCAGGAGCCGCGGCCCTGTTCTTCACCCTGCAGTCCGAACTGGTGCCGCCGGAGGATGTCGGCATCCTGTCCGCCACCGTCACCGCGCCGGAAGGCACCGGCTATGAGCAGATGGACCGCTACATGCTCGACGCGCAGGGCAAGCTCCTGCCGCTGGTCGAGAAGGGCTCGGTTCGCGCGCTGATCCAGCGCACGCCCGGCGGCTTCGGCCCAAGCGACGACTTCAACAGCGGCAACTTCACCATCTTCCTCAAGAATTGGGAAGACCGCGAGGAGACGACGCAGGACGTGGTCGCGCTCGTCAACAAGGCGCTCGGTCAGCTTCCGGCGGTGCGCGGCAATGCGCAGGTGCGCTCGTCGATCGGCGGGCGAGGGCGCGGCCAGCCGATCAGCTTCGTCATCGCCGGCGCGACTTATGCGGAGCTCGCCAAGGCCCGCGACCGCATCCTTGCCGCCGCCGCCGAAAATCCCGGCATCGTCAACCTGGATAGCGATTATAAGGAAACCAAGCCGCAGCTGCGCATCGCCGTCGACACCGCCCGCGCGGGCGACCTCGGCGTGTCGGTGGAGGATGTCTCGAACGCCCTCCAGTCGCTGCTCGGTTCGCGGCGGGTGTCGACCTATGTCGATCGCGGCGAGGAATATCGCGTCGTGGTGCAGGCCGAGCAGGGCGCCCGCTCGACCCGGTCCGACCTCCAGTCGATCCACGTCCGGAGCCGCACCGGCGCCCTGATCCCGCTCACCAACCTGGTCACGGTTTCCGACACGGCCGGCGCGCGCGATCTTGGCCGCTACAACAAGATGCGGGCGATCACCCTGTCCGGCGGCCTTGCCCCGGGCTACTCGCTCGGCGAGGCATTGAGCTTCCTCGAAGCGCAAGCCGCTGCCGCGCCGGAAGTGATCGCGGTGGGCTATCGGGGCGAAAGCCAGAGCTTCCGCGAAGCGGGCAGTTCGATCATCCTGGTGTTCGGCCTCACCATTTTGATCATCTACCTGCTGCTCGCGGCGCAATTCGAAAGCTTCGTCCACCCGGCGGTGATCATCACCACCGTTCCGCTCGCGGTCGCCGGCGGCATCATCGGCCTCGCCGCGATGGGCCAGACGCTGAACCTCTACAGCCAGGTCGGCATCGTCATGCTGGTCGGCTTGGCGGCCAAGAACGGCATCCTGATCGTGGAATTCGCCAACCAGCTTCGCGACGAAGGCCGCGACATCGGCCAGGCGATCCGCGAAGCCTCCGCCCGGCGCCTCCGCCCGATCCTGATGACCTCCATCGCCACCGTGGCGGGCGCGGTGCCGCTGATGATCGCCTCCGGAGCCGGCGCGGCGGCGCGGCAGGCGATCGGCGTGGTGATCGTCTTCGGCGTCTCGATTTCGACGGTGATCACCCTGTTCCTGATCCCGCTCCTTTATTCCCGCCTTGCGCGCTATACGGGCTCGCCGCTCGCCGTGACGCGCAAGCTCGAGGCCGAGCTCGCCACCCACGGCGGCAGGCGCCCGGAGCCCGCTCCGGCCGAATAGGAGTGTTGGAAGAATGACCGGTATCGCCTCGCGCTCGCAGCTTCGGATGTCGTTCCTGCGCTACGCGCTGGTGACGGTGCCGCTTGTGCTTCTGCTCGGCACGCTGTCGGGCAGGGTAGCCGGATCGGGCTACGCCAACCCGTGGTTCGATGCGCTGGAGAAGCCGGCCGCAATGCCGCCCGGCTGGATGTTCGGCGCGGCCTGGACGATCCTCTACGTCTGCCTGGGCCTAGCCCTGGCGCTGGTGCTCCACGCGCGCGGCGCGCGGGGACGCGGCCTCGCGATCGGCATCTTCCTTGCCCAGCTCGTCCTTAATTATGCCTGGTCGCCAATCTTCTTCGCGGCGCATCAGGTCGGGCTGGCACTGATCGTGATCGTGGCGATGATCGTCCTCGCGGCGATTGCGGCGGTTCTTTTCGGCCGCATCCGCAAGGCGGCCGGGCTGCTGATGGTGCCTTATCTCGCCTGGCTGCTTTTCGCCGCCTTTCTCACCTGGCAGATCGGCGAACTGAACCCTGGGGCGTCCGAACTTGTACCCGCCGGGCCGAGCACCGATATACCGCTTTGACGTTTCCGCCTCCGAAAGGCCCTCAAAGATGCAGTCCCAGAACCGCTTGTTCGACGATTTCGTGAAAATGATGAACGGCGCGGCCGGCACCTTTGCAGGCATGACCCGCGAGGCCGAGGGCGCCTTTCGCGAGCGCGCACGGGAGTGGATCGGCGGGCTGGACATCGTCAGCCGCGAGGAATTCGAAGCTGTGAAGGCGATCGCCGTTGCGGCGCGCGAGGAAGCGACTTTGCTCAAGGCGCGGCTCGATGCGCTGGAAGCGGGCGCTGGCGGATCGGGCGCAACAGGGGCCTGATATCCACAACATATTGATTGTCACGGCGGAACCTCCCTTGCATGGCAGGGGAGGCGCAGGCACGTTCGCACGTGCAAAAAGAGGAATGCGAGCAGGGTGATGAACGTGGACGAATTCGAGCTGGAGCGCGACACCAACGCGCCGATCGACATGCTCGAACAATATTTCTCGGCCCACGGCTGGACCTCCGAGCGCTCGGAAGACGAGATCGTCGCCAATTTCCAGGGCAGCTGGGCGCAGTACGAATTGCGGGCGATCTGGCGCGACGACGACAATTGCCTGCAGTTTCTGGCGTTGCCGGACATCCGCGTCGCAAGCGACAAAAGGGCGGCGGTGTATGAAACCATCGGCCTGATCAACGAGCAGCTCTGGCTTGGGCATTTCGAGCTTTGGGCGACGTCGGGCCTGGTGCTGTTCCGCCACGCGGCGCTTCTGGAGGGCGACGAAGGGCCGGTGCTTTCCCTCGCGCAGGCGGAGACGCTGGTGGAAGCGGCGATCGAGGAGTGCGAGCGGTTCTACCCGGTGTTCCAGTTCGTGCTTTGGGCCGGCAAGACGCCGCAAGAGGCCATTGCCGCGGCATTGATCGAGACGCAGGGCGAGGCCTGAGCACGGCCGCTATTGCGCTGGTGGCGTGTAGATCGCGGCGCTATTCTGCGCTGCAGTGACTCACCAAATTGTCTCCGGTTCGCTTTACATGCTCGGCTGCGGCAACATGGCCGGGGCGATGCTGCAAGGCTGGCTCGATGGGGGTCTCGACCCGGCGGCTGTGACGGTAATCCGGCCGAGCGGCGCACCGGTGCCGGGCGGGTTGCGGGTGCTGACTATGCCGCCGGGCGGCGAGACGGCGCACATCCTTTTGCTTGGCATGAAGCCGCAGAAGCTCGGCGAGGCCGCACCGGCGGCGGAGGCGCTGACCGGGCCCGAAACCACCATCGTGTCGATCCTCGCGGGCGTTGAACTAGCGACGCTGCGGGCGCACTTCCCGGCGGCGGGGAAGATCGTGCGGGCCATGCCGAACACGCCGGTGGCGCTCCGGCTTGGCGTTACCAATCTGATTGCGGAGGGCGGCGCGCGCGACGCGGAGGTCGACCGGCTTATGGCGGCGCTCGGCCTTGCGGAGTGGTTTACCGACGAGGCGCTGTTCGCGCTTGCGGGGCATTTGAGCGGCGCTGGGCCCGCCTTCCTCTACCGCTTCATTGACGGGCTCGCGCAGGCGGGGGCCGAGCTCGGCCTGCCGCCTGAGCAGGCAAGCCGCCTGGCCGCGGCAATGGCGCGGGGCGCCGCGGCGCTTGCCGCGGGTTCGGGCGAAACTCCGGCGGAGCTCGCCCGGCGCGTGGCAAGCCCCGGAGGGACCACCGAAGCCGGGCTCAAGGTGCTGGATGAAGGCGCGGCGTTGAACGCGCTCATGCTACAGACGCTCGACGCTTCCCGCCGCCGAAGCCTGGAAATGGCCGAAACGGCGCGGCAAAGCCTGAAAGGATCATAAACATGCGCATTCTCGACGTGGATTCGGTGCCGGTGGGCGAAGCAACCGACATCACCGGGCACATCGCGCCGGGCGAAGAGGTGCACGCGGCGTTCCGGTCGCCATCGGCGGCCGTTTTGTTCACTGCGGGGCGCATCATTCTGGTCGAGCGCAATTCGCTGCTCGACGAGAAGGTGGAGACCAGCTCCTTTTCCTACCGCGCAATGCGGCAGTTTTCCGTCACCGAAGCGAGCGGCGGCAATGCACGGGTGGCGGTGAAGATCTGGCTCGGCGCCGATCCCCAGCCGCTCCACCTGCGCGCCACCTCCGGCACGGACCTCCGCCCGTTGCAGATGCTCCTCGCAGGCAAGTTGGCGTGAGTGCCGCGCGGGCGCTGCTGCTCTGCCTTGCCCTCGCCGCCTGCGCGCCGAAGCCGAGCGCGGTGAGTTCGCAGGCGGCCGGCACCAACCCCGCTCTCGACGCCGACTTCCCGGACCCGGCGGTGCTGCGCGCCTCCGACGGCTTCTATTATGCTTATGCGACCCAGAGCGAGCGCGACGGGCGGATGATCAACATCCAGATCGCCCGCTCGCGCGACCTTCGCCGCTGGGACCATCTCGGCGACGTGCTTCCCGCCAAGCCGACATGGGCGGCCAAGACGCAGGACTTCTGGGCGCCGCACGTCGCCAAGCATGGCGGCCGCTACATCCTCTATTACTCCGCCAAGCCCGACGCGGCGCTGGAGGACAAGACGCGCGGCCTCTGCCTCGCCGTCGCAACCGCCGCGCGGCCGGAGGGGCCGTTCACCGACATCGGCGCGCCGCTCCTGTGCGGCGAAGGCTTCGTCAACATCGATCCAATGGCGTTCACCGATCCGAAGACAGGCAAGCATCTCCTCTACTGGGGCTCCGGCTTCGGCCCGATCAAGGTGCGTGAGCTTGGCGCGGACGGCGCCTCCTTCGCCCCCGGCACGCCCACCACCGACCTGATCCCGGTGGTGAAAACTGAGGACCCGGCCAATTACCAGCGCCTCGTGGAGGGCGCCTGGGTCCACTACCGCGCGCCTTATTATTACCTCTTCTATTCGGGCGACAATTGCTGTGGGCCGAACGCGCATTATGCCGTCATGGTCGCCCGGTCGCGGAGCGCCATCGGCCCGTTCGAGACCTTGGAAGCGGCAACCGGGCGAAAGAGCAGCGTCATCCTCGAACGTCACGGTTTGTGGGTCGCGCCGGGCCACAATTCCGTGACAACCGACGCGCAAGGGCGGGACTGGATCCTCTACCACGCGGTCGACAGCCGCCGCCCGCGCAGCAAGGACAGCGACGACATCAACAGCCGCAGGGTGATGCTGGTTGACCGGATCGTCTGGAAAGGCGGCTGGCCTCGCATCGCTGGTACCCCCGCGCCGCTATCTGGTGCCGCCCCGACCCGTCGCCCTTAGGCCGACCTGTTCACCTGATCTCGATCAGGCCGCTCATGCTGTGCCCGCAACGAATGCTGTGCTAAACTTCACCGGATTCGCGCTAAGTTTATGCGCGAAGGCGGCGCGGGGGCGCCGGGTTCGGGGGTTTGGGTGAGACGGATTGTCAGGGCGAACTTGCCGCAGCGGCTTGCGCGCCATCTGCCACGCCCGGTCACGGAGATCCTGGTCGCGGTGGTGATTACCGCCGTTTTCGTCGCCATCCGCATCGCGGCGGCGCCCTGGCTCGGCGACATCGCGCCCTTCTCCATGGCCTATCTCGCGACGGTTTCTTCCGCGTTGCTCGGCGGCTGGCGGAGCGGCGCTGTGTCGCTCGCTTTGGGAATCACATTGGTCTGGTATTTCGTGCTTCCGCCGGTGAACAGCTTCGACATCACTCAGCCGACAAGCGCGCTCAGTCTCTGCATCGCCGCGGGGTCGCAGCTCTTCATCCTCGGAGCATTGGCGCTCTACCAACGGGAAGTGCGCGCCGGCGAGATCGAGCGGCTTCGGCGGATCAACTTCCTCGGCCATGCGCTTCGCGAAATGGACCACCGCACCAAGAACAATTTCCAGATCGTCACCAGCCTGCTGACCATGCAATCGGCCCGTTCGCCGCACCCGGAGGTGCGCAATGCGCTCGGCGAGGCGGCCGAGCGATTGAAGGCGGTTGCTGCGGTCTACGACGCGCTTGCGCCAAGCAGCCATGGGCTCGGCACCGTTCGTCTGCAGGACCAGCTCCAGGAGATTTGCGACCAGATCCGCCGCGGTATCCTGCCCGACGGGCTTAGGCTGGAGGCGGAGCTGGAGCCGATGCTGGTACCGAACGAAACGGCGGTGGCGATCGGGATCGTCGTCAACGAACTCGTCACCAACGCCTGCAAGCACGCTTTCCCCGATGGCAGCGGCACGATTGTGGTTCGGGCGGTGCGCGAGAACGAAGATGCGGCGCGGATAGAGGTCGCGGACGATGGCCGCGGCTTCACGCCGTCGAAGACGCGCGGCGGCGGGCTCGGGACGCGGCTGGTTTCCGCCTTCGTGCAGCGGGTGGAGGGCAAAAGCGATGTGCGCTCTTCCTCGGCGGGCACCGTGCATTCGATCCTGGTGCCGCTGCGCTGATGCGCGAATATAGCGCGGGCATCATCCTCTACCGCCGCCGCGCCCAAGGCCTCGAGGTGTTGCTCACCCACCCCGGCGGCCCGTTCTGGCGCAACAAGGACGCCGGTGCCTGGATGATCCCGAAAGGCGGCGTGGAGGACGGCGAGGATGCGGCGGCCTGCGCGCTGCGTGAGTTCGAGGAGGAACTCGGCACGCGGCCGGAGGGCACGCCGCGCCCGCTCTGCCGCATCCGGCAGAAGGGCGGCAAATGGGTCGAGGCCTTCGCGTTGGAAGGCGATCTCGACGCCGACGCCATTGTCAGCAACCTGTTCGAGATCGAAGTGCCGCCGCGCAGCGGCCGCTTCCGATCCTATCCGGAGGTCGACCGCGCGGCCTGGTTCACCATGGAGCAGGCGCGGGCGATGATCTTGCCGAGCCAGATGCCGATCCTCGACGCGCTCGAAGCCTCGCTCTAGCCGGCGCCGAACAGCCCGCCGTGGCGGCGCGGCTGGGAGCGGTGATATTGTTTCGGCGCGTGGACGGTGGCGCCGAGCTCGGCGGCAGCGTGCCACGGCCAGCGCGGATCGAACAGAATGGCGCGGGCAAGGGCGACGGCGTCGGCGTCGCCCGTGCCGACGATCGCTTCCGCCTGTTCGGCCTCGGTGATCATGCCGACTGCAATGACGGGGATGCCGACCGCCTGCTTCACCGCGCGGGCGAGCGGCACCTGATAATTTGGGCCAACCGGAATCTTCTGCGCCGGCGTAAGCCCGCCGCTGGACACGTGGATCGCAGCGCAGCCGCGTGTCTCCAGCGCCCGGGCGAAGGCGATGGTGCCTTCGATGTCCCAGCCGCCTTCCGCCCAGTCCGTGCCGGAGAGGCGAACGGTGACCGGCCGCTCCGGCGGGAAGGCGGCACGCACCGCGTCAAACACCTCCAGCGGGAAGCGCATGCGGTTTTCCAGACTGCCGCCATATTCGTCCTCGCGGCCGTTGGAGAGCGGCGAGAGGAATTCGTGAAGCAGGTAGCCATGGGCGGCGTGGATCTCGACAAGGTCGATCCCCAGCCGTGCCGAGCGGCGGGCGGCTTCGGCGAAGCCGTCGCGGAGGCGGGCGAGGCCTTCGGCATCAAGCGCGAGCGGCGGGTTTTCACCGTCGGCGAAGGCGAGCGGCGAGGGCGCGACGGTCTGCCAGCCGGTGGGTTCATCCGGCGCGATCTGGGCACCGCCCTGCCAGGGAACGTGCGTGGAGGCCTTGCGGCCGGCATGGGCGAGCTGGATGCCGATCGGCATCGGTGAGTGGCGCCGAACGCCTTCCATCACCTGCGACAGCGCCGTCTCGTTCGCATCGGACCAGAGGCCGAGATCGTCGGGCGAGATGCGCCCGTCAGCGGTGACCGCGGTCGCCTCCAGGATCAGCAGGCCCGCGCCGGAGTGCGACAGGGTGCCAAGGTGCATCAGGTGCCAGTCGGTGGCGTTGCCGTCGCCGTCCGCCGAATATTGGCACATCGGCGCAATCACGATGCGGTTGGGGAGGGTAAGGCCGCCGAGCTGGAGCGGCGCGAAGAGTTTGCTGGCCAAGGTGTGCCTCGCTTGCGGGTGAAGCGGGCAGGTGGCGTCGCCGGCCTAGAAGCGCAAGGTGCCTTCCAGCACGGTGACGCAGGCGCCGCCCAGAACCACGCGTTCCCCGGCGCGGCGGCAGTGGACGTGGCCGCCGCGGCGGCTGGCCTGGAAGGCGGTGAAGCTGTCGCGGCCGAGGCGCTCGCTCCAGAAGGGCGCAAGCACGGCGTGGGCGGAGCCGGTCACCGGATCCTCGTCCACGCCCCAGGCCGGCACGAAGACGCGGCTTACCACGTCCGTAGTCTCGGCCGGCGCGGTGACGATGGCCATGAGGTCGATGCCGGCGAGCCGCGCCATGTCCGGCTGGCAGGCACGGACGGCGGCTTCGTCAGAGACGAGAATGATTGCGGTGGCTTCGGCGCCCTTGGTGGAAAGGAAGACCTCCGCTTGCGGCAAGCGCAAAGCGGCGAGGAGGGCCGGCTGCTCGGCCGGGGCAACCAGCGTCTCCGGGAGGTCAAGCTCGTAACCGGCAACGCCGCGCCGCACTTCCAGCACCCCGGCCTTGCGGGTGCGGAAGCGGACGCGCTCCCCTTCAATCAGCACGTGGCCGCTGGCCAAGGTGGCGTGGCCGCAGAGCGCCACTTCGGTGGTCGGCGTGAACCAGCGCAGTTCGTAATCCGCGTCGCCGGTCGCGTCGGGCACGGTGAAGGCGGTTTCGCTGAGATTGTTCTCCTCGGCGATGGCCTGCATCACGTCGTCCGGCAGCCAGGCGTCGAGCGGCACCACGGCGGCCGGGTTGCCGGTGAACGGGCGGTCGGCAAAGGCATCGACCTGGACGAGGCGCAGTTCGGGCATATCTCAGTGCTCCGGGCGGGGAGAGAGGTTGGTTTCGGCGAGGAGATTGCCCGGCTGATCGACCTGGCCCTCCGGATCGAGGTGGATCAGGATTTCGGCGCCGGGGAATTCCTGGGCAAGCCACTGCTCTACTTCGTCCATGACCTCGTGGGCGGCGGAGATCGTCATGTTTGGGTCCACCCAGGCGTGGAACTGGACGAAATCGAGGCTTCCGCTGGTGCGGGTGCGAAGGTCGTGGATTCCGCGCAGCGCCGGGTGGCGGCTGGCGACGGCGACGAAGTGGGCGCGCTTCGCCTCCGGCCATTCCTTGTCCATCAACTGGTCGACGGCGCGGCTGGAGGCGCGCCAGGCGCCGAACAGGAGCCAGAGCGCGATGGCGATGCCGAACAACGGATCGGCGCCGGTGAGGCCGGCATATTGATCGAGGGCGAGGGCGGCGATCACCGATCCGTTGAGCAGCAGATCGGTCTGGTAATGGACATGGTCGGCCTGGATCGCGACCGAACCGGTGCGGGCGATTACGCGGCGCTGGTAGGCGAGCAGGGCAAGGGTGGTGAGGATCGCGACGACGGAGACGGCGATGCCATGTTCGGCGTGGGCGGTCTCCTCGCCGGCGAGGAGGCGCTGCACGGCGCGCCAACCGATGGCGAGGGCGGAGAAAGCGATGATGCCGACCTGGGCGAGAGCGGCGATCGCTTCGGCCTTGCCGTGGCCGAAGCGGTGGTCGTGATCGGCCGGGGTTGCGGCGAGGCGGACGCCGTAGAGGGTGATCAGAGAAGCGACGACGTCGAGCCCGGTATCGGCGAGCGAGCCGAGCATGGAGACCGAGCCGGTGGCGAGCGACGCGTAGCCCTTCAGAAACAGCAGAAACAGCGCCATGGAAACGCTGGCGATGGCCGCGCGTTTGGCGAGGCTGCCGCTGTGGCCCCGCGTCGCCTGGCCATGATGGTGGTGGGCGTGGCCGATGCTCATGGAAAGAGCAGGCCTTCGTCCCAGCCTCCGTCGCCGCGCGCCGTGAACAGCCGCCGTTCGTGCAGGCGGTGGGCGCGGTCGTTCCAGAATTCGATCCGCTCCGGCACCACCCGGCATCCGGACCAGCGCGGCGGGCGGGGCACGTCGCCGCCCTCGAAGCGGGCACGAACATCCTCGAAGCGCGCCTCGAAGGTTGCGCGGGCGTCGAGCGGGCGGGACTGATCGGACGCCCAAGCGCCGAGCTGCGAATCGCGACCGCGGGTGGCGAAGTAGGCGTCGGCCTCCGCAGCACTGACCGGCTCCACAGGACCCTCGACGCGCACCTGGCGGCGGAGCGACTTCCAGTGGAAAAGCAACGCGGCGCGCGGGTTCGCCGCGAGCTCACCGCCCTTGCGGCTGTCCATGTTGGTATAGAACACGAAGCCGCGCTCGTCGTGCCCCTTCATCAGCACCATGCGCAGCGACGGCTGCCCGCGCGCATCGGCGGTGGCGAGCGCCATTGCGGTGGGGTCGTTCGGCTCCGTAAGCTCGGCCTCGGCCAGCCAGGAGCGGAACAGTGCGTGGGGGTCGTCAGCCATGCCCGCCTCTTGCCGCCTTCGGCCCGCGCGGGCAAGCCAACCGCTTGCGTCGGGCGTGCGAGATGCCCATTTGCGACACAGTGGCCGAACGGCAACAGTGGACATTTCAGGCGCGGTAGAGAACGACACGGAACATGGCGGATCTGTATTCAACCCTGGGGGTAAAGCGCGGCGCGGACGAGGCCGAGATCAAAAAGGCCTATCGCAAGCTCGCCAAGGAGCTTCACCCGGACAAGAACAAGGACAATCCGGCCGCGGCGGCGCGCTTTTCCAAGGTGACGCAGGCCTATGACATCCTCTCCGACAAGGCGAAGCGCGCCCGCTACGATCGCGGCGAGATCGACGAAGACGGCAATCCGCGCGCCTTCGGCTTCGGCGGCGGCGGTGGACCCCGCCCTGGCCCCGGGGGCGGCTTTCGAAGCAACACCGGCGGTCCGACCGGAATGGGCGGCGAGGAAGTCGATCTGTCCGACCTGTTCGAGGGTCTGTTCAGCGGCGGCGCCCAGCAGAAGCGCGGCGGCTTTGGCGGGTTCGGGGGCTTTGGCGGCGGCGGCCGCGCGGCGCCTCCGCCGGCCAAGGGCGCCGACATCGCCTACCGCCTGCCCGTCTCGTTCGAAGACGCGGCGTTGCTGCGCGAGCAGCGGGTGACGTTGCAGGGCGGCAAGACGGTGTCGATCAAGCTCCCCAAGGGGGTCGAAGAAGGCACCAAGATCCGCTTGGCCGGCCAGGGCCATTCCGGCACGGGCGGCCCCGGCGACGCGATCGTCACCATCTCGATCAACCCGCACCGTTTCTACACCCGCGACGGCGACAACATCCGGCTGGAGCTTCCGATCACCCTCGACGAGGCGGTGCTCGGCGCCAAGGTCAAGGTGCCGACCGCGGAAGGGCCGGTAATGGTCACCGTTCCGAAGGGCTCTTCGTCGGGCAAAACGCTGCGCCTCAAGGGCCGCGGTTTCACTGGAAAATCGGGCGTCCGGGGCGACCAGCTCATCACCTTGATGATCGACATTCCCGAAGCAGACGGCGAGCTGCTCCGCTTCGTGGAAGGGTGGAGCAATAAGGGCAAAGGAAACCCGCGGGCGGCTTTGGGCGTCTAGCAGCACGTGCAAGCCATCATTTCCCCCGAATCGCCCGAAGCCAGGCGCAAGCGCCTGGCCAGAACCAAGTCACGCTTCGGCAAGATCCGGGAGGGGATGCGGCCCGGCCAATATCCGTTCGAAGTAGTCAAGCGGGTGGCGATCGGCACCTACAACGACGGCTTCATCCACGCCGGGAACCTCGCTTACCTGGCGCTGATGACGCTGTTTCCCTTCGTCATCGTCGCCGCGGCGGTTGCGCGGCTTTTCGGGCAAAGCGAAGGCGGGGCCCAAGCCGTCGTCGCCCTGTTCCAGACAATGCCGCCGGACGTCGCCGATGTGCTCAGGAAGCCGATCAACGACGTGCTCCAGGCCCGTTCCGGCAACCTGCTTTGGCTCGGAGCCCTTGTCGGCCTGTGGACCACCGGCAGCTTCATCGAGACGATCCGCGACATCCTGCGGCGGGCGTACGGCGTCACTTTGGGCGCGCCGTTCTGGGAGTATCGCCTTGCGTCGATCGGCATGATCTTCGCGTCGGTGATGATGATGCTGCTCTCCTTCAGCGCCACCATTCTCCTTTCCAGCGTCACTCAGTTCATTGAGCGGCTGATCCCGCAGGCGGAGGACGTGGCCGGCATGCTTGCCTTGTCGCGGGTGGTGCCGGCGCTGATCCTGTTCGGCTCGATCTACCTCATTTTCGTGTCGTTGACCCCGCGCCGCTACCGCAAGCGCGAGTTCCGCAAGTGGCCGGGCGCGCTGCTGGTGACGGTCTGGTGGATCGCTACCACCGCGCTTCTGCCGGTGGTGCTGACCAGCCTCGGCGGCTACGATCTGACCTACGGAAGCCTCGCCGGCGTGATCATCGCCTTGCTTTTCTTCTTCGTGATCGGCCTCGGCGTGGTCATCGGCGCGCAGCTCAACGCCGCGCTGGCGGAACCGCCCGAGCCTACGGTAGAGGACATCAAGGTCGCCGAGGCCGAAGCGGTGGTCGAGCAAGCGGCGGTTGCCGAGCTCGAAGCGGATGTAGACGAGGCCCACGGCGAGGCGGGGGAAGGGGAGAATAAGGCATGACGGGGTTGATGGCGGGCAAACGCGGGCTGATCATGGGCCTGGCGAACGACAAATCGCTTGCCTGGGGCATTGCTAAGCAGCTTGGCGAGCAGGGCGCCGAGCTGGCTTTCTCCTACCAGGGCGAAGCGCTTCAGAAACGCGTGGCGCCGCTTGCCGCCTCCGTCGGTTCCGATTTCCTGATCCCGTGCGACGTCTCCGACATGGACGATCTCGACCGCGCATTCGCCACGCTCAAGGAGCGGTGGGAGACGATCGACTTCGTGGTTCACGCCATCGGCTTTTCGGACAAGAACGAGCTTCGCGGCCTCTATGTCGACACCAGCCTCGACAACTTCCTCCTGTCGATGAACATCTCCGTCTACAGCTTCACCGCCGTCGCCCGCCGCGCCCGCGCGATGATGCCGAACGGCGGCTCCATGCTGACGTTGACGTACTACGGCGCCGAGAAGGTGATCCCGCACTACAACGTCATGGGCGTCGCCAAGGCGGCTCTCGAGGCGAGCGTGAAGTATCTCGCAATGGACCTCGGGCCGGAGAATATCCGCGTCAACGCTATCTCCGCCGGCCCGATCAAGACCCTCGCGGCGAGCGGCATCGGCGACTTCCGCTACATTCTGAAGTGGAACGAATATAACTCGCCGCTCCGCCGCAACGTCACCATCGAGGATGTCGGCGGCGCCGGCCTATACCTGCTCTCCGACCTCGCCTCGGGCGTCACCGGCGAAATCCACCACGTCGATGCTGGCTACAACGTCGTCGGCATGAAAGCGGAAGACGCGCCGGATATTACGACGACGTGAGCTTCAACACCTTTGGCCGGGTTTTCCGCTTTACAACGTGGGGGGAAAGCCATGGCCCCGCGATTGGGGCGGTGCTGGATGGGTGCCCGCCGGGGCTGGCGCTTAGCGAAGCGAATATACAGCCATGGCTAGACCGGCGGCGGCCGGGGACGAGCCGGTTCACGACGCAGCGGCGGGAGCCGGATGCGGTGCGCGTCCTGTCGGGCACGTTCGAGGGGCGAACCACGGGGACGCCGATCAGCCTCCTCATCGACAATGTCGACCAGCGGCCGCGGGACTATGGCGCGGAGGCGCCGCCGTATCGGCCGGGGCATGCGGATTATGCCTACGATGCCAAATACGGTCTTCGCGACTGGCGGGGCGGGGGCAGGGCTTCGGCGCGGGAGACGGCGGCGCGGGTCGCGGCGGGGGCGGTGGCGCGGCTGGTGATCCCGGAGGTCCGAATCCGCGCGTGGGTGGAGGCGATCGGCGGAGACGGCGTCGATTACGCACGCTTCGATGCCGACGAGATCGACCGCAACCCGTTCTTCTGCCCGGATGCGGAGGCGGTTGAGCGGTGGGAGCGGCTGGTGGACGGGGCGCGCAAGGCGGGCTCTTCGCTCGGCGCGACGGTGGTGTGCGAGGCGACTGGCGTCCCTGCCGGTTGGGGCGCGCCGGTGTATGCGAAGCTCGACGCGGAGATCGCCGCCGCCTGCATGAGCATCAACGCGGTGAAGGGCGTGGAGATCGGCGACGGCTTTGCGGCGGCCTTGGCGAACGGCGAAGACAATGCCGATCCGATGCGGCCGGGTGCCGGCGGCACACCCGAATTCCTGGCGAACCATGCGGGCGGCATCACCGGCGGCATTGCAACGGGGCAGCCGATCTGGGTGCGCGTTGCCTTTAAGCCGACGTCGTCCATCCTGACGCCGGTGCCCACCGTCACGCCCTCAGGCGAAGCTGCCGAGGCGGTAACCAAAGGCCGCCACGACCCGTGCGTCGGCATCCGCGGCGTTCCGGTGGTCGAGGCGATGATGGCACTGGTGCTTGCGGACCAGAAGCTGCTGCATCGGGCGCAGTGCGGCGGCTGAGGCTCAGCGGAGGCGTGTTCCGACCAGCGTGCCCTTGCTGCCGCTGTTGACGAGCTTGAATTCGAAGTTGGGCCAGCGCTTGCGCCAGCGGCGGGCGACGATGCGCTCGCCGGGGCGGGCGGCGTCGTCCAGCATAACGGTGCCGCCCACCGGGATTCGATCGAACAGCGTCTCGGCGGCGCCGCGGGTGAGGGGGTGGATCGTCCATGGAGGGCCGTCCACCACAAGGAAGTCGATCCGCTCCGGCAGCGGTCCGTGCTGGTACCAGAGGCCAGGCCAGTGCGCCGAAGGGCAAAGCGGGGCGGCGCGGATGTCGGCCTCTAGGCCATAGTCGGCGAGCCACTGCCGCGTCGCCTCGACGAAATCCTCGTGCTGCTCGAAGCTGTGGAGGCGCCCGCCGCCTGCCCGCTGAATCGCCTTGGCCATCACCAGGGTCGAAGCGCCTGCGCCGAATTCCACCACCACCTCAGGCCGGGCGGCGGCGATGTGGTCGCTGACCAGGCGGAGCAGGCCGACATCCGCTTTCCAGCTGCCAAGCGCCGGAAGCGCATCCCGGGGAAGGCCGAGGCTGTCGAGCAGGGCATGCCGCGCCGCCTCACTTCCGCCGTTGAGGCTTCGGAGCAGCCACGGCCATTGCACCGCGCCGATCGCCAGCAGCGCCGCCCAATCCCGCCACGAGCGGCCGCCGCCGCCCGCCACGTTTGTGCCCTTGGCGCGGGGCAGAAGGGGCGTGGCGTCGCGGCTGGTCATTGCTGCAGCTCCCGCTTCAGCTTTCGAACGGGTCCCGGACCAGGATGGTGTCCTCGCGCTCCGGGCTGGTGGAGACCAAAGCCACCGGGCAGCGGATCAGTTCCTCGACGCGGCGGATGTACTTGATCGCCTGCGCCGGCAGGTCGGCCCAGCTGCGCGCGCCGGCGGTGGACTGGCTCCAGCCTTCGATGCTTTCGTAGACTGGCTCCACCGCCGCCTGGTCGGCGGAGTGAGCGGGGAAGTAGCTCAAGGTCTCGCCGCGCAGTCGGTAGCCGGTGCAGATGCGGAGCTCCTCCAACCCGTCGAGCACGTCGAGCTTGGTCAGCGCGATGCCAGTGACGCCGGAGACGGCGCAGGACTGCCGCACCAGCACCGCGTCGAACCAGCCGCAGCGCCGTTTGCGCCCCGTCACTGTACCGAATTCGTGGCCGCGCTCGCCGAGCCGCTGGCCGATTTCGTCCTCCAGCTCGGTGGGGAACGGCCCGGCGCCAACCCGGGTGGTGTAGGCCTTGACGATGCCGAGCACGAATCCCGCCGCGGAGGGGCCTAGGCCGGTGCCGGCGGCGGCGGTGCCTGCGATCGTGTTGGAGGAGGTGACGAACGGATAGGTGCCGTGATCGACGTCGAGCAGCACGCCTTGCGCGCCTTCGAACAGGATGCGGCGACCGCGCGCCTTCGCTTCGTTGAGGGTCAGCCACACAGGGCGGGCGAATTGAAGAACGAATTCGGCGATTTCGCCGAGGTCGCGCTCCAGCCGGTCGCGGTCGATGGGCGGCTCGCCGAAGCCGACGCGCAGCGCGTCGTGGTGGGCGCAGAGGCGATCGATCTGCGGGCCGAGATGGCCGAGATGGGCGAGGTCGCAGACGCGGATGGCGCGGCGGCCGGCTTTGTCCTCATAAGCCGGGCCGATGCCGCGGCGGGTGGTGCCGATCTTGCCGCTGCCCGACGCGTCTTCGCGCAGCGCATCGAGGTCGCGGTGAAAGGGGAGGATGAGCGGGCAATTGTCGGCGATCTGCAGCGTTTCGGGCGTGATCGAGACGCCCTGCGCGGTGAGCTTCTCGACCTCGGCCTTGAGCGCCCAGGGATCGAGCACGACGCCGTTGCCAATCACCGACAGGGTGCCGCGTACGATGCCGGAAGGGAGCAGCGACAGCTTGTAGACCTGCTCGCCGACGACGAGGGTGTGGCCGGCATTGTGGCCGCCCTGGAAGCGCACCACCAGATCGGCGCGGCTTGCGAGCCAATCGACGATCTTGCCTTTGCCTTCGTCGCCCCACTGGGCGCCGATCACCGTTACGTTGGCCACGTTTCTAATCCTGTGAGGAGCGACGCCGAGCCTCTAGCGGGAAGCACCCGCGCCTTAAACCCCTCTCCCCTCGGGAGCAGCGTTAGCCCTTCCGTAACACGCCTAACGCCGCCACCGTCAGCGCTTCGGTGGCCGTCGAAATCGTCTTCTCCGCATCCGGCGCCCAGAAGGGGCTGTGCAGCGAGGGGAGCTTGGCCGGATCGCCCGCGGCCTTGTCCCACTGCGCCTGGGGAACGCCGCCGACCCAGAAGATCAGGCTCTCGATCTTCTTGTCGGCAAGGTAGAAGCGGCCGAAATCCTCGCCGCCCATCACCGGCCGCGTCTTGAGCACCCGCTCCGCGCCGAAGCGCTCGGTGAGCAAGGCGGCGGTGCTGGTGGTGAGGGCCTCGGTGTTGACGGTCGCCGGCGTCGCCTGCGCCTCGCGGACGGTGACCGTCGGCATCTTGTCGGCAGGCATTCCAGCGGCGATGGCCTCGCCGTTGACGATGCGGCGGATGCCATCGAGCAGGATCTTGCGGGTTTCGTCGGTGTAGCTGCGCACGGTGAGGAGCATCGTCGCTTCGTCCGAGATGATGTTGTGCTTAGCACCGGCGTGGAAGCTGCCGACGGTGATCACCGCCGGCTCCTGCGGGTCGACTTCGCGGCTGACGATGGTCTGGAGCGCGGTAACGATCCGGCTCGCCAACACGATCGGGTCCTTGGTCGTGTGCGGATAAGCGCCGTGGCCGCCGACGCCTTTCACCACGATGTCGACGCTGTCGACGTTGGCGAGCGCAGGGCCGACATTGTAGCCGATCGTGCCGGCGGGGAGGCTCGCCGCGTCGTGGAAGGCGAGGGCGTGGGTGGGCTTGGGGAAGCGGGTGAAGAGGCCGTCCTCCAGCATCGCCTTGGCGCCTTCGCTGGTTTCCTCGCCGGGTTGGGCGACGAGGACGAGCGTGCCCGACCATTGGCTCTTCAGCGCGGCCATGCGGCGGGCCACGCCGACCCATGCAGTCATGTGGGTATCGTGGCCGCAGGCGTGCATGACGCCGCTCTCGACGCCGGCAAGGCTGGTGCCGCGCACCTTGCTCGAGAAGGGGAGGCCGGTCTGCTCGATCACCGGCAGGCCGTCCATGTCGGCGCGGAGCAGAAGCACGGGGCCGGGGCCGTTCTTCATCACAGCGACGACGCCGGTTTTGCCGACGCCGGTGGTGACTTCGAAGCCGAGCTTCTTGGCTTCGGCGGCCATTTTCGCGGAACTGCGCACCTCCTGCATGCTGAGCTCGGGGTTGGCGTGGAGGTCGCGGTAGAGGGTCATCAAGGACGGCATGTCCTTTGCCACGCCGTCCGTGATCGGATCGGTGGCGGCCGCCATTGCGGAGGAGGAGAGCAAGGCGGCGGCGAGCAGGGTGCGGATCATCGGGTTCAGCCTTCGGGAATGAGTTCGAGGACGTCGATCACGGATTCATAATGGGGGTAGGGAAAAACGAGCCGCCAGCGCCGGTCGCCGACCCGCTCCAGGATGCCCGCCATTGCCCGATCGCTGTCGTGACCGTAGCGGAGCGTGCCCTTCTCATCGCCTAGTTGGACGGTGCCGAGGAAGATCATCCGACGCTCATTTTCGGGGAACAGCCGCCCGATCGGCCTCTGCGAGCCCGTGAGCTTGGCGAATTCGCGCGTACCCTCGCCGCCGCCGATCCGGCAGCGAAAGGCGGGGTAGGCGATATATTCGAGGAGGCCTTCGGTCTTGGCGCCGATCTTGATCGTGCGGCAGCGGTAGTCGCCGGCCGGCGGCGCGACGGCGTCGAGCGCGGCGTCCGGCGCGAGCAGCACGCCTTCGGACGCAAGAGCCTGACCATGGCCTGCCGCGCCGGCCCGTGCGAGCCCGCGCTTCCAGGCGGTGCGCCATTCGCGGATCCGCTCCCGGTCCTCCGCCGTCGCAATGCCCCGCCAGCCATCCTCGCGCGGCACCGCTTCCACCGGGCCGGTGCCGGGCGTCGAGCAGGCGGGAAGCAGGAGAGCGGCGGCGGCCGCGAGCAAGGGTGCCTTCATGGCGCCTACACTAGCCCTCGCCTCAGGCCGCCGTCCAGCCGCCGTCCATGGAGAGGTTCGCGCCGGTAACCGCCGAGGCTTCATCGCGGCAGAGGAAGAGGGCGAAGGCGGCGACCTGTTCGACGGTCACGAACTTCTTGGTCGGCTGAGCGGCAAGAAGGACGTCGTTCATGACCTGCTCCCGCGTCAGCCCGCGCGCCTTCATCGTGTCCGGAATCTGGTTCTCGACCAGCGGCGTCCAGACGTAGCCGGGGCTGATGCAGTTCGCCGTCACGCCCGCCGTTGCCGTTTCCAGCGCCACCGCCTTGGTGAAGCCGGCGACGCCGTGCTTTGAAGCGACGTAAGGCGCCTTGTTGGGGCTCGCCACCAGGCTGTGCGCCGAAGCGGTGTTGATGATCCGGCCCCAGCCTTTCGCCTTCATGTGCGGCAAAGCGAGGCGGGTGGTGTGGAACACGGCCGTGAGGTTCAAGGCAATGATCAGGTCCCAGCGGTCGGCGGGGAATTGATCCACCGGCGCGACATGCTGCATGCCGGCATTGTTGATCAGGATGTCGACTCCGCCGAAGGCTTCTGCGGCCTCGGCCATCATCGCCTCGATCGCGTCAGCCTTGGTCAGGTCGGCATTGCTGTAGAGGGCCCGCGCGCCGCTCGCCGCCTCCAACTCCACGCGGATCGTCTCGATCTCGCCCGCGTCGCCGAAGCCGTTCAGGACGACGTTCGCCCCTTCGGCGGCAAGCGCGCGGGCGCAGGCGAGGCCGATGCCCGAAGTGGAGCCGGTAACGAGTGCGGTCTTGCCGGAAAGGAACATGTGCGTGGTGTCTCCTGAGAAGCTGCCACGCTCTTTTCCCGTCCCGCGGCGACATTGCAACCGGCGCCGCTCCCGCGCATTCAGCTTCCCGTTCAGGGAGAAGAGTATGCGCCTCGACGATCAAGGGTTCAGCGATAACATCCGCGACCAGCGTGGCCAAAGCTTCGGCGGCGGCGGGGGCGGCCTTGGCGGCGGCATGTTCGGCATGCTGTTCGGCCTTGTGCTCAGCCGGTTCGGGATTGGCGGGGTACTGATCCTGCTGCTCGGTTATTGCGCACTCTCGACCTTCGGCGGGGGTGGCGGCCTTGGTGTCGGCGGGACCGGCACGGCCGTTGCGCCCCACCAGACGGCGCAAGGCGGCAAGACCGCCCAGGAAAGCTGTTCGGTGGACCAGGCGAGCGCCTTTTCCTGCCGCGTTCTTGCTAGCACCGAGCAGACTTGGGAGCGGGTTTTCGCGGCGCAGGGTCAGCGGTACCAAGCGCCCTCCTTCACCTTTTACAACACCAACGGCCGGTCGGGTTGCGGCGCGGCGCAGTCGGCAATGGGGCCGTTTTACTGTCCGTCGGATCAGAGCATCTACCTCGACACGAGCTTCTACCAGGAACTGCAAAGCAAGTTCGGCGCGGCCGGCGATTTCGCCCAGGCCTATGTTATCGCCCACGAAGTCGGCCACCATATCCAGAAGCTCACGGGCGTGCTCGACCAGGCGCAGAGCCAGCAGCAGCAGGCGTCGGCCGCGGCGGGCAATGCCATCCAGGTCCGGGTTGAGCTCCAGGCGGACTGCTATGCCGGCGTCTACGCGGCGAACGCCAAAGACCGGCAGGGCCAGTCGGTGATGGAGCCGGGCGACGTGCAGGAAGGCCTCACCGCCGCCGCCGCGATCGGCGACGACACGCTGCAGCGCCAGGCGCAGGGCCGGGTGCGGCCGGAAAGCTTCACCCACGGCAGCGCCGAACAGCGCCAGCGCTGGCTTCGCAAGGGCCTGGAAAGCGGCGACCCGGCGGCCTGCGACACGTTCGCCGCGGCGAGCGTCTAGGCTCCGAGCAGGAAGCGGCGGATCCAGCCGGCGACCGCGTCGCGGTCGTTCGCCTGGTCCAGGGACGCTAAAGCAGCGTCCGGCTCCGGCAGGTCAGCTCGCCGCGCCTCGATCAGCGCCTTGGCGAAGTCCGGCGTGAACTCGGGGTGGAACTGCATGGAAAGCGCCGGCTGGTCCTCGTAGACGAGCACGCCGTACGGGCTGAAGGCATTTGCCGCGATGACACGGCTCGCCGGCGGCTGCACCACGATCTGATCCTGGTGCGAGGCGGGAATGGAAACGGCGAGCTCACCGGCCAGGAACGGCGCGGCGCCGCAGACCTCCAGCCTCTGCAGCCCGACGCCCCAGCCGCGCGCCGATTTCTCCACCTTGCCGCCGAACGCTTCCGCCATGATCTGGTGGCCGAAGCAGATACCGACCAGCTTGGCCTTGCCCTTGGCGGCGCGCAGGAAGTCCTTGAGCGGCGTCATCCACGGCAGCTCGTCGTACACACCGGCCGGGGAGCCGGTGACGAGATAGGCTGGATGCGCCTGGGGCGAGGCCGGCAATTCCCCCGCCTGAACGTCGTACGCGGTGACCGTGAAGTCCGGCCCGAGAAGGTCCGCGAACATAGTCGGGTAATTGGGGAAGCGCTCCCGCAGAGCCTCCGGAGGCTTGCCAGTCTCAAGGATGCCGACGTTCATCGCGGCCTCGCCTAGAAGCGGAAGCGAAGGGTCGCGCGGGCGGTGCGCGGCGCGCCGGGGGCGATGTTGTTGTCGCTGTGGGCGGTGCCGAAATAGTCGCTACCGAATAGGTTCTCGACGTTGACTTGCGCTTCGATGCCGTCGGCAACTTCGTAGAACAAGGCGCCGTCGGCGCGGACGTAGCTCGGCAGAACCACGTCGTTGCTGATCGACGCGAACGACTTGGATCGGGCGATGATGCCGAGCCCCGCCCCGAGCCGCTTGCTGACATTGTAGCGGTTCCACAGCGACAATTGGTGGCGCGGGACGAGCGGGACGCGGCAGCTGTCGGCGGCGGGATCGCAGGCGGTGGTGCGCGAGCGGATCTGCGCCTCCTGATAGGCATAGCCGCCGGAAATCTGCCACTTGCCGGTCATGTTGCGCTCAAGCCCGATCTCAAGCCCGCGGCTGCGCTGGGCGCCGGTCAGGACGGTGAGCTGGGTCACCGGATCGAGCGCGCGGGTGTTGGTGCGATCGAGCTGGTAGACGGCCGCGGTGGCGAGGAGGCCCGGCGTCGGCGACCACTTCGCGCCCAGCTCCCAATTCTCGAACCGCTCCGGCTTCAGCGCGGAGGTGGTGACGTCCAGCGAGCCGAATTGATCGCCGGAGCTCGGCAGGAACGAGCGGGCGTAGCTGGCGTAGAGGTTGAGGTTTGAAAGCGGCTTGAAGATCAGCCCCGCGCGCGGCGAGAAGAGCTCGTCGGTGCGTTTAAAGCTGAGGCCGTTGCGGAAATTGTCGACGTCCAGCGTGAAGCGGTCGAAGCGCAGCCCGACGACGAGCTCCAGCGTGTCGGTGAGGCGGATCTGGTCCTGCGCGTAGACGGCAAAGGAACGGGCTTCGCTGTGGTTGTCGGCGTCGGAACCGCTCGGTCGGAACTGCAGGTCGGCATTTACCGTCGGGGCGGTGAGCGGGGTCTCTAAGTTGATTAGGCTGTACTTGTTATCGGGGTCGCGGAAGAAGCCGGTGAGGCGGCGGTTGCGGGTCTCTTGCCGCCCGATCTCGAAGCCGAACAGCAGGGTCTGGTCGATGCCGCCGAGCTTCGTATCCCAGACGAGGTCGGTCTGGCTGAACAGATTCTCCCGCTTTGTGGCGGTGCTGTAGGCGGAGAGGCGGACCCGGCTCGTGCTCTCGATCAGGTCGCTCGGGAAGATGTTCTGGTAGAATTTGTCATAGTCGCCGAACTGCGTCCGGTTGCGCAGGGTCAACCCGCCGCCGAAATCGTGCTGGACGGCCATGTTGGCGACATGAGCATCGATCTCGGCGAAGCTCTTGTCCGGGTCGCCGAAAAAGGTGCGGTCGAAGCCGCGGAGCGGACGCGCACCGTTTGCGGGGATGCCGCGGTCGGCGGTGCGGCGGTCGTGGAAATATTCGTAGGACAGGTCGATCCGCGTGTCGCCTAGGGTGACGCCGGCGGTGGGGTTGATGCCGTAGCGCTCAAGCTCGACGTGGTGGCGGAAGCTTTCGCCGTTTTCGTAGACGCCGTTCAAGCGAAGGCCCGCGTCGCTGCCGCCGCCGAGCGGCACATCGACGTCGCCGGTGAGGCGGAAGCCGCCTTCGCTGTCGCCCTGCACCGCGAACTCGCGATAGCCGTTGCCGCTCGGCCGCTTTGTGACTCGGTTGACCACGCCGCCGCCACCGCCGCGCCCGAAGATCATCGCGTTCGGCCCGCGCAGGATCTCGATCCGCTCGGCATTGTAGAGGTCGCGGAAATATTGAACGTCGTCGCGGATGCCGTTGACGAAGAAATCGGCGGTGGTGTTGTTGCCGCGAAGCGTGATCTGGTCGCGATTGCCTTCGCCGGTGCCGGGGCTGGTGCCGGGTACGTACATGAGGACGTCAGCGATCGAGCGGAGCGCCTGGTCCTCGATCTGGCTTTCCGAGATCACCGACAGCGATTGCGGCACGTCCTTTACGTCGGTGCAGGTGCGGGTGGCGGAGCAGGTTTCGCGCGCGCCATATTCAAGGCGCTGGCCAGTGACCACAATGGCGCCCTGATCGGCGTCCGCTTCGGTCTCGGCCGCGACATCGACGGCGGCTGCTGATTCGGCGGCAAAGGCCGGTGCGGCAAGGGCGACCGTGAGAGCGACAGTGGAAACCGAACGGATGATCATCAAAGCCCCTTGGTATCGCATTTTTGCGTCTGCCGAGGCTGCTACTGCTTTTGAGAATAAGTCGCAATAGCGATTTCTATGATCGACCGGGTGATGAACGAGAGGGGGAACTACTCCGCGGCGAGAAGGCGTTCGGCGCTGCCAAGGTCAACGCTGACCAGGCGGCTGATGCCCTTTTCGATCATGGTGACGCCGAACAGGCGGTGCATGCGGCTCATGGTGACCGCATTGTGGGTGACGATCAGGTAGCGGGTTTGCGTCTCGACCGTCATCCGATCGAGGAGGTCGCAGAAGCGCTCGATATTGGCGTCGTCGAGCGGGGCGTCGACTTCGTCGAGCACGCAGATCGGCGCCGGGTTGGTGAGGAACAGCGCGAAGATCAGGGCGACCGCCGTCAGCGCCTGCTCGCCGCCGGAGAGAAGGGTGAGGGTGGAGAGCCGCTTGCCGGGCGGCTGGGCAAGGATTTCGAGGCCGGCCTCAAGCGGATCGTCCGATTCGATCAGCTCCAGCCGCGCCTGGCCGCCTTCGAACAGGGTGGTGAACAGGCTCCGGAAGTGGCGGTCCACCGTTTCGAAAGCGGCAAGCAAGCGGGCGCGGCCTTCGCGGTTGAGGCTGCCGATCGAGCCGCGCAGGCGGTGAATGGCGATGCCGAGTTCCTCGCGCTCCGCCTGGCTGGTGGCGCGGCCGTCCTCGAGTTCGGCGAGCTCCTGCTCGGCGACGAGGTTGACCGGTCCGATCCGCTCGCGCTCCGCCATCATCCGCTCGTGCCGGCTGGATTCCTCCGCTGCGGCCACAATCGTCTCATCGTCGAAGCCGAGCTTTTCGGGAAGCAAAGGCGGCGGACATTCGAAACGTTCGCCGGAGATGCGGCCCATCTCAATGCGGCGCATTTCCTGGTTCTCGAAGCGGGCGGCGGCGCCGGCCCGGGCTTCGCGGGCGGTGGCGAGCAGTTCGCCAACTTCGGCCAGGCGCGCTTCCGTTTCGCGAAGCGCGGCCTCGCTCTCCCGCTCGGCACCCGCGGCTTCTTCGGCGGCGGCGAGGGCGGCGCTGTGCTCCTCTTCCATCGCGGCCAGCCGGCGGGCGATGGTTTCCGGCGCGTCGGCAAGCTGCTCGGCTTCCGCTTCAGCGTCGGCGATTCGGCGGGCCATGTCGGTTTGGCGCTTGGCGGCTTCGGCGGCGCGGGCGGTCCAGGCGGCGCTTTCCTTGGCCGCCGCTTCGCCGCGCTGCCGGTCGGCGGCGACGGTGCGGGCGTGAGTGGCGGCTTCGGCGCGGACCTCGGCGAGTGCCCGCTGCGCGAGTTCGGCTGCCGCGCGGAGGCTGGCTACTTTGTCTTCGGTGGCACGCGCATCCGGCAGAGCCGCGACGACTTCGCCGGCCACTTCGAAGCCTGCGCGCGCGTCGGCAAGGTCGCCTTCGGCCTGCGCGACCCGCTCGCCAAGGCCGGTGCGGCGCATCTCCAGCCGCTCGATCTCCACCCGCGCGGCATCCTCCGCCCGTCCGGCCTCGCGGATTGCCGTGCCTGCTTCGGCGTCCTGACGGCGCGCGGCGTCGGCGGCATCGCGCGCCGCCTGCATCGCGGCGAGCGCCGCCTGGATACGCGCCGCTGCCTCGTCCACCTGGGTCCGCGCGCCGGGGAGCGCCTTTTGCAGCTCGGCGAGGCGGTTGACCCGGATCAGCCGCTCCGCCGCCGCCGCGCCCAGGCCGGTGGCGACGAACCCGTCCCAACGCCGAAGCCGCCCGTCGCGGGTGACGATCCGCTGGCCGACGAGCAGCGCCACGCCGTCATCCGCCTCAACGACGCCGATCTGCGCAAGCCGGCGGTGAAGCACCGCGGGCGCCTCGACATGGTCAAGCAGCCGTTCGCATCCGGCAGGAAGCGCAGGATCGGCCTCGCCTGCCTCGGCGCCCGTCCAGCGCCGCGCTGCCTCGCCCTCCACCGCCGCGTCGAGATCGTCGCCGAGCGCCGCCGCAAGTGCACGTTCGTAGCCCGGCGCGGCCTTGAGGTGGTTGATCGCCCGGTCGCCGCTTGCGCCTTCCACCGCGCGGGCAAGGGCTTTCGCCTCCGACTCCAGCGCCGCGTAGGCCGCGCGTGCGCTTGCGCCTTCGCTTTCCGCAGCGTCCCGCGCCGCCGCCGCTCCGGCCCGGCGGGTCTCTGCGGCGGCGATCGCCTCCGCCGCCTCCTTCTGCCTTTTCTCCGCCCCCTCGCGCTTGGCGCGCGCCGCCTGCAGCGCCTCGACCAAAGGCGCTTCGTCGCCGAGCGCGCCCATCTGCTCGCGCAGCCGATGCATTTCGATTTCTGCCCGGGCAAGCTTCGAACGCGCCGCCTCCAGCGCCGCTTGCGCGACCCGCGCCTCGGCCTGCTCGGCGGCCTGCACCGCGCGCATCTTGCCGAGCGCCGCTTCGGCCTCGCGCGCTGCGTCCTCCAGTTCGACAGTGCGGATGTCGATGGTGCCGCGCGAAGCTTCGGCCGCGGCGAGACGGGCGGCGATTTCCGCGCCTTCCGCCCCGAGCCGCGCCAGCGCAGCCTCGGCGTCCTGTGCAAGCGCGCCCTCGCGCGCGCGGTCGGAGAGAAGGGTCGCGCGGCGGTCGGAAAGCTCCTTAATCCGCCGCGCCACCGTGTCGCGCTCGGCTCGCAGCGTTGCAAGCCGATGCCCGAGCGACGCCGCCGCTTCCCGCGCCGCCTGGGCAGCCGCGCGCTTGGCGGCAACCGCCTGCGCCGCCTGCGCCTGCCACGCCGCCGCCGCCCGCTGTGCCTCGGCCGCGCGTTCAACCGCCGATGCAGCGCCTTCGGCTTCGGTGCGCGCGGCGTCGGCGGCCTGCGCCGCCTCGCGCCAGCGCGAGAAGATCATCCGGCCTTCCGCGATGCGGATTTGGTCAGACAACTTGCGGTAGCGCTCCGCCGCCTTGGCCTGCCGGCGAAGCGCGGCGGCGCGCTGCTCCATGTCGCCCAATACCTCATCCAGCCGGGTGAGGTTTGCCTCCGTGGCGCGCAATTTCTGCTCGGCATCCTTGCGGCGGACGTGGAGGCCCGAAATGCCCGCCGCTTCCTCCAGCATCAGCCGCCGCTCGGTCGGCTTGGCGGAGATGATCGCGCTGATCTTGCCCTGGCTGACAAGGGCAGGGGAGTGCGCGCCGGTGGCCGAGTCGGCGAACAGCAAAGCGACGTCCTTGGCCCGCACATCTCGGCCGTTGACCCGGTAAGCGGAGCCCGCGCCGCGCTCGATGCGCCGGGTGATTTCGACGTCGCCGGCGGGGGCCACCGACACGTCGCCGGGCAGATCCTCCGCCTGGCGCTCGACCAGCAGGCTGACTTCCGCGAAGTCGCGCGCGGGCCGCGTGGCCGTGCCGGCGAAGATCACGTCGTCCATGCCGGCGCCGCGCATCGATTTGGGCGAGCTTTCGCCCATCACCCAGCGGATCGCTTCCAAGACGTTGGATTTGCCGCAGCCGTTGGGGCCGACCACGCCGGTCAAGCCACGCTCGATGCGAAGCTCGGAAGGCTCAACAAAGCTCTTGAAGCCCGAAAGCTTCAGCCGCTTTATCTGCATCCCCGCCCCCCCGAGCGCATATTGCCTCCTAGCCTCCCGCTTGCCGGATCAGCGCGTCCAGCGCCGCCCAATTGTCATGGGTGCCGACGTTGCGGCCGTTGATGAAGAAGGTGGGCGTGCCTTCCACCCCTGCCGCATGCGCCGCTTCCGCCATGGCAACGACGCGCTTCAGCGCAGCCGGGTCGGCGAGGCAGGCATTGGCGCGCGCCGCGGGAAGACCCAATTGCGCGGCGAGCTGAGTCATCCCGCCAAGCTGCGCCAGGCGCACCAGCCGCGGGCCCTCGCCCATTGCTTTAAGCTGCGCCTGCTGGGCTGCCGGAAGCGCCCGGATTTTGCCCACCCAGTCTTCCTGCGTGGCGTAGAATTTCTCGGCCAGCGGGAAGAAACGGGCGGTGCCGCCGCAGCGGGCGACCAAAGTCGCCGCAACGTCGATGCCGTTCAGCACGTAGTTGCGGAATTCAAAGCTGACCTTGCCGGTGCGCACCCGCGCCGCAAGGCCGGCCTTGGCGCTGTTGCTGAACGCCGCGCAGTGGGGGCAGGTCAAGGAGCCATATTCGACCACCTTCACCTTGGCCGCGGGGTTGCCCATCACGAAGCCGCCTTCCGGCGTCGCGGCGACCCGCTTGCTCCAATCGACCGCGGCAGGGGCCGCCGCCTTGCGCGCGGGCGCCGCATCCGCTTGCGGCGCAAGCGCCGCCGCTGCGGTGAGGGCGAGGATGGAGAGCCGCTTCATCACTTCAGCGCCTGCTGAAGCGCGGCTTCCAAGCCCTTCCAGTCGGCCACTGGAAGAGTGCGGTCGTTAATCAGGAAAGCGGGGGTGCCCGCAACCTGGTGATCGCGCACCGCAGTTTGGTTAATCTCAACCAGCCGCTGGAGCTGCGCCTGATCGGCGACGCAGGCTTGCGCCTTGGCCGCCGGGATACCGCGCACACGGGCGAAATCGAGGAGGCCTGCCGCCTGCGCCAGCGCCGGCGTCGACTGCGCGGGCGTAAGCGCACTCAGTTGCTGCTGCTCCGCCGGCGTCAGCTTCTGGAGCTTGCCGAGCCATTCTTGCTGGGCGGCGAAGAGCTGCTCGGTGATCGCGAAAAAGGCGTTGGGGCCGTTACAGCGGGAGATCAGGGCCGCCGCCATGTCGGCGCCGTCTCGAACGAAGTTGCGGAATTCGAAACTCACCTGGCCTGACTTGACGTACTTCGACACCAAAGCCGGTACGCCTTCCTCGGCGAAGGCGGCGCAGTGGCCGCAGGTCATGGAGCCGTATTCGACAAGCTTCACCTTGGCCGCCGGGTTGCCCATCAGGAAGCCGCCGGCCGGCGTTGCGCTGACCATCTGGGTCCAGTCGCCGCCGTTCGGCGCCGCGACCTGTTCAACCTGAAAGTTCGCAGCGGCGACCGTGTTGTCGCCGGACCCTGCGTCGTCGCCGCAGCCTGCGATCGCAAGCGCAAGAAGTGCCGCCGCGCTGACCTTGAATGCCTTCATTTCTTAACGTCTCCAATCCTGCCCACCACCGGGATCGGCACGGTGGACGTGCCGCTGCCCGTTCCTTGGCTTCCGGCCACGCCGCGCGCAAGCGCTTCAAGGCAGAGCCGAAGCTCCGGATCCGCAATCTCGCGCAGCGAATCGCCAAGATCGGCCGGGATTGGCCGAAGCGACGGCGGGGCCGGCCGGGGCTTGGCGCGGGCAAGCTTAACCAGGCCTTGCCTAAAGTGCACCCGCTCAACCGCCGAATAGCCGAAGAAGCGGTTGACCCGTTCAACGATCACCGGCGCGACATGCTGGATCATCGGCGCGTGGGCGCCCTCCACCACCAGGGTCAGAACGCCGCCCGAGCGCTTGCCGGCGGGAAAGCGGATCGATTCCGGGGAAGAGACGCCGGCGTAGCGGTCGCCGACGATTTCCCGCCACCGGCTGACCACCGACGATTGCACGAAACCGAAGCGGCGAAAGGCCGCGCCGCCGACCGACGGCAGCAGTTCGGAGACCGCGAGGGCGCGTTTGCCGCGCGGCGCATCCACCTGCTTTTTCGTTGTTCCGCCCGGTTTGCCCATGGCGGCGAGCATGGCATAGCGGGCCATGGCCGTCGATGCGTCTTGTGCCCTCTTGGGCTGGTATATTGTGGATAAACGGCGGCTTGCCTGGCGTGCGGAAGCCGGTGAGACGCCCGATCCGTACCGCGTCTGGCTCTCCGAAATCATGCTTCAACAGACCACCGTCGCTGCCGTGAAGCCGTATTTCAAGAAGTTCACCGCCCGCTGGCCGACAGTCGAGGCGCTTGCCGCCGCGGAAGAAGCCGAGGTGATGGCCGCCTGGGCTGGCCTCGGCTACTACGCCCGCGCCCGCAACCTCCACGCTTGCGCCCGGCAAGTGGCGGCGAGGGGGGCGCGCTTCCCGGATACGGAAGAGGCGCTTCGCAAGCTCCCCGGGATCGGCCGCTACACCGCCGCCGCAATCGCCGCGATCGCCTTCGGCCGCCGGGCGGTGGTGGTGGACGCCAATGTCGAGCGGGTGGTGTCGCGCCTGTTCGCGGTGGAGGAGCCGCTGCCCGGCTCGCGGGAGCGGCTGTACGAACTCACCGACACGATCACGCCCGCCGAGGGCGCGGGCGATTTCGCGCAGGCGATGATGGATCTCGGCTCCACCATCTGCACCCCGCGCGCGCCCGATTGCCCGCGCTGCCCGCTGCTGGCGCACTGCTCGGCTGGGCAGGCCGGGGAGGGGGAGCGCTACCCAGCGAAAGCGGCCAAGGCACCCAAGCCGAAGCGCGAAGGCACAGCCTGGTGGCTTGAGCGGGACGGGCAGGTGCTTCTGGTTCGCCGGCCCGCGAAGGGCTTGCTCGGCGGCATGCTCGCGCTCCCCACCGACGCGCCGCCGGCCGAGGCTGCCTGGCGCGAAGCGGGCAGCGTCGATCATGTCTTCACCCACTTTGCGTTGAACATGCGCTTGCTGTGCGCTGAGGCGGAAGGCCAGGCGCCGGAGGGGCTGTGGCATCCGATCGAGGAACTGGAGGAGGCGGGCCTTCCCACCTTGTTCGCCCGGCTAGCGGCGCGTGGGAAGGAGTGGCGGGGGACACTGCCGTTCGAAACCGCAGGGGCACGGCTGTGACGGGCTTGGTCGGGTTCACCGGCGCCAATCTCGATCGCGCCGACAACCTCCGCCTGGGCGTGAGCAAAATCGCCGAGCTTGCCGCACGTCCCGACGCCCGGCTCCTTCGGCTCGACGGCCTCGACCCGGTGCTGGACGACGACGGCAGCCTCGCGTGGGAGCCGCTCTCCGCCGCCGACGCTCCCCTCATCTTCCTTGGCCTGCGCGAAGGCACTCCGCTCTTTGCGCCGCTTGTCCCGGCACCGCTCGGCCAGCGCGCCTGGGCGGTGTTCGGCCTCCTCAACCGCATGGCGCCGGGCGACGCCGCGATTTGGGGTGGTGCTCGAAGCCTCCTCGAATGGCATGCGCGCTACCCTTTCTGCTCGATGTGCGGGCAGGCGAGCGCGCCTTATCGCGCCGGCTGGGGGCGGCGCTGCCCGGCCTGCGCCGCCGAACATTTCCCGCGCGTCGATCCGGTGGTGATCATGATCGCCGAGCATGATGGCCGCATCCTGCTCGGCCGCCAGCCGCAATATCCCCCGCGCCGTTATTCCGCGCTCGCCGGCTTCGTCGAACCCGGCGAATCGGTGGAAGAAGCGGTTGCCCGCGAGCTCAAGGAAGAAGCCGGCATCAGCGTGAGCGACGTCCGCTACGTCGCAAGCCAGCCCTGGCCGTTTCCGGGCCAGCTGATGATCGCCTGCACCGCGCGCGCCGCGTCGGCGGAGATCGTGCTCGACCGCAACGAGCTGGAGGACGCCTTTTGGGCGAGCCGCCACGAAGTTGCAGCCGCCTTTCGGGGCGACGAGGGCGCGCGCTTCCTTGCCCCGCCGCCTTACGCAATCGCCCACACGCTGTTGAAGTACTGGCTAAACGGTTAGCGCCGCTTCACCCGCTTGCCCCGCCGCCACGCCCCGCTTAAAGGGGCAGCCGAAATCCCACTCGCGCGGCTTCTTCGCGCGCCCCAGGAGGCTTGGATACGGCATGGACAATCGCAGCAACACGATTGCGGGCTGGGTGCTCGGCGCGGGCATCGTCGCCCTTGGCGCCTCGATCGTTACCGCGGAAATGTTTCATGGCGAGCGGCCGGAGAAGATGGGCTACCCGATCGAGGGCGTGGTGCTTGAAGGCGAAGGCGGTGCCGGCGGCGAAGCCGAACAGCCGATCGCGGCCCTGCTCGCCGGCGCCGATGCAGCCAAGGGCGAAGGCGTGTTCAAGAAGTGCACGGCCTGCCACACCGTTGCCAAGGGCGGCCCGAACGGCACCGGCCCGAATCTTTGGGGCGTGCTTGGCGCGCCTATCGGCAAGCACGCCGCCGGCTTTCCTTACTCGCCCGCGCTGTCCGGCAAGGGTGGCAATTGGGATTGGGAGTCGATGAGCGCCTGGCTGAAGTCGCCGCGCGACTTTGCGCCCGGCACCAAGATGACCTTCGCCGGTCTCGGCAAGCCTGAAGACCGCGCCAACCTGCTCGCGTACCTGAACACGCAAAGCGACAGCCCGATGCCGCTTCCCGCCGCGCCGGCCGCCGGCGCTGCACCGGCTTCGCCAGCCGCCGCTGCCGCCGAAGCGGGCGATCAGCGCGCCGCCGGCGACAAGGGCGAGAACGAGCCGGTGCTGAACGAAACGCAGGCGGCGACCAGCCCCGGCCGCAGCGTCACCGGCGAAGGCGCTCCGACCGCCGCCGGTCGTTCCGAGCAGACTACGAAGAAGTAAGCCCGGCGAAAGCCTGGCTAGCCAGCTGAGCCGCGGCCGCCAGCAGGTGACCGCGGCTTTTGCTTATTGATCGAGCGGCGGCAGCTGGTCGTGGTTCTTGTACCAGGCGCAAATCTTCTCCCACGCCTGGTCGGCTGTTTCGACGTACTGGAATAGGTCGAGGTCCTTTTCGGACACCACGCCTTCTTCCACCAGCGCCTCAAAATTCACCACGCGGTCCCAGAACTCGCGGCCGAACAGCAGGATCGGCAGCGGCTTGACCTTGCCGGTCTGGATCAGGGTGAGCAGTTCGAACATCTCGTCAAACGTGCCGAAGCCGCCGGGGAACACCGCTACCGCGCGGGCGCGGAGTAGGAAGTGCATCTTCCTCAGGGCGAAATAGTGGAACTGGAAGGATAGCGACGGCGTCACATACGGGTTCGGCATCTGCTCGTGCGGGAGCACGATGTTGAGGCCGATCGACTCCGCGCCTGCTTCCATCGCGCCGCGGTTCGCCGCTTCCATGATCGACGGACCGCCGCCCGAGCAGACCACGAAGTGGCGCCAGCCTTCGGCATCCTTGTCGACGCGGCAGCACATCTTCGCCAGCGCCATCGCCTCGTCATAATAATGCGACTTGGCGAGCAGGCGCTCGGCGATCAGCTTCTGCCGGTCGGTGACGGCGGCGGCGAGCAGGGCTTGGGCCTTCTCCGGCTCCGGGATTCGCGCCGATCCGTAGAACACGAAGGTCGACGCGATCTTGGCCTCGTCGAGCAGCAACTCGGGCTTCAGCAGCTCGAGCTGGAAGCGGACGGGGCGCAGATCCTCGCGGAGCAGGAAGTCCATGTCCTGGAAAGCAAGCCGGTAGGCCGGATCGCCGGTCTGCGGCGCCGGGGTCGGCTGGTTGGCATGTTCGGCTTCTTCACGGGCGCGCGGAAACACGCGCTCTGGGGGTACGATTTCGGTCATGCGGGCTTCCTTAGCGACAATAAGGCCCTTGGCCCATGTCGAAATGCAAGTGGTCGCGGTGAAAGGCGTTGGCGTCGGGCCCGAGGGTGACGCCGAAGCGGCGGCAGCCGGCCTGGTGAACGGCGCGCAGGAACTTGCGGACGTCCTCGTCTTCGCCGTTCCAGCCGTTCTCCACACTGATCCGGCGGCCGCCTTCCAGCACAAAGACGCCGATATCGACCGCGTTGGCGCGGCCGTGCTCGCTGAGCTTGGCGCCCGGCTGGTTGTTCACCGGACGGCAGGAATAGGTGCCGAAGCTTTCGATCCGAACCACCTTTTTCCCCAGCCAGGCGTGGGCGGCAGGCTGCACCGCTTCGCGGGTCCAGCGGGCGAATTGGCGCGCAACCGGGCAGCTCATCGCGCCCAGGTTGGTGACGGGCGTTCCGATGTCGAGCAACTGCACCGCGCCCGCCGCCGAGCAGCCGTTGGCGAACCAGCGGTCGGGAAGGGCGCGGAAGCTGACCCCTTCTTTGCGCAGGTCCGCCTGGCATTGTAGCGTGGCTTTGCTTGGGCTTGTTGCGGATTGCGGAACGGGGCGCGGCGCCTCCTCGCGCGGGCGATTGCCGCCGGGAATGCACCCGGCGAGCAGCAGCGACGCGAAGATGACCCCCCAGCCCTTCATCGCCCTATCTGCTGCGCAAAGCCGGGCGGCGTCAATCCTGAGAGGCGCGGTTGACAGGTCGCCGCACCGCCCTAAACCCGTCGGCGGGCCACGCCGTCCCAACGCGGCGCGCGCTCTCTGTGAGGAGAGACTAACATGACCGTATCCAAACCGGACTCGCGTCCGGCACGACCCTATTTCTCATCCGGCCCGTGCGCGAAGCCGCCCGGCTGGGGCCCTGAACATCTCGCGCTGGGCTCGCTCGGCCGCTCCCACCGGTCGAAGATCGGCAAGGCGCGGATCGTTCATGCCATGGACCTGACGCGCAAGATCCTGCGCGTCCCCGCCGACTATCGGATCGGCATCGTTCCCGCCTCCGACACTGGCGCTGTGGAGATGGCGCTCTGGTCGCTGCTCGGCCCGCGCGCCGTGACCGTGCTCGCCTGGGAAAGCTTCGGCGAGGGCTGGGTGACCGATATCGTCAAGCAACTGAAGCTCGACGCAACGGTGGTGAAGGCGCCTTATGGTGAGCTTCCCGATCTCGCGGCGGTGAACCCGGCAAGCGATGTGGTCTTCACCTGGAACGGCACCACGTCCGGCGTCCGCGTGCCGAACGGCGACTGGATCGCCGCCGACCGCGAGGGGCTGACGATCGCCGACGCCACCTCGGCCGCCTTCGCGCAGGACATCGATTGGCCGAAGGTCGATGTCGCCACCTTCTCCTGGCAAAAGGTGCTGGGCGGCGAGGGCGCGCACGGAGTCCTGATCCTCAGCCCGCGCGCCGTGGAGCGGCTGGAAAGCTACGCGCCCGCCTGGCCGCTGCCCAAGATTTTCCGCTTAACGAAGGGTGGGAAGCTCAACGAGGGTATCTTCGCCGGCGACACAATCAACACGCCGTCGATGCTCGCGGTTGAGGATTATCTCTTCGCGCTGGAATGGGCGCAGGGGCTCGGCGGCCTCCACGCGCTGATCGCCCGGGCGGACTCGAACGCCGCGGCGGTGGATGCCTGGGTGGGGCGGACACCCTGGATTGAGCATCTCGCCCGCGATCCCGCGACCCGCTCGAACACCAGTGTCTGCCTGAAGTTCGTAGACGATGCGCTGCCGGGCTTCGACACGGAAGCACAGGCGGCGTTGGTGAAGCGCATGGCCTCGCTGCTCGAGGCGGAAGCCGCCGGCTACGACGTCGCCTCCTACCGCGATGCACCACCGGGCCTGCGCCTGTGGTGCGGCGCCACGGTGGAGACGGAGGATCTGGAAGCGCTCTTCCCCTGGCTGGATTGGGCGTTCCACGAGGCGAAGGCGGCTTAAAGCCCCTCCCCTTCAGGGGAGGGGTTGGGGAGGGGCCTGCCTCAATCCAGCCGCCTTCGACCTTCACCAACATTCCCCACACCCCGACCCTCTCCCCTGAAGGGGAGAGGGGGAAAGGTTCAAAATGCCCAAGATACTGATTTCCGACCAGATGGACCCCAAGGCCGCCGAAGTGTTCCGCGCCGCCGGGCTGGAGGTCGACGAACGCCCGGGTCTCTCCAAGGACGAACTCAAAGCGATCATCGGCGGCTATGACGGCCTCGCCATCCGCTCGGCGACCAAGGTCACCGCCGACGTGCTCGACGCCGCGACGAACCTGAAGGTCGTCGGCCGCGCGGGCATCGGCGTCGACAATGTCGACATTGCCGCTGCGTCCGCGCGCGGCGTGGTGGTGATGAATACGCCGTTCGGCAACTCGATCACCACCGCCGAGCATGCAATCGCCCTGATGTTCGCGCTTGCCCGCGAGCTTCCGCAGGCGGACGCGTCCACCCAGGCCGGCAGGTGGGAAAAGAACCGCTTCATGGGCGTCGAGCTGACCTCGAAGACGCTTGGCCTGATCGGCGCCGGCAACATCGGCTCCATCGTCGCCGACCGCGCACGCGGGCTCCGGATGAAGGTCATCGCCTTCGATCCTTTCCTGACGCCGGAGCGCGCGGTGGCGCTCGGCATTGAGAAAGTGGAACTGGACGATCTCCTCGCCCGCGCCGATTTCATCACGCTTCACACGCCGCTGACCGATCAGACCCGCAACATTCTCAGCCGCGACAACCTCGCCAAGACCAAGCCGGGCGTTCGGATCATCAACTGCGCACGCGGCGGGTTGATCGACGAAGCGGCGCTGAAGGAGGCGCTGGAAAGCGGCCATGTCGCCGGCGCGGCCCTCGACGTCTTCGCGGAAGAGCCCGCGAAGGAAAACCCGCTGTTCGGCACGCCGGGCCTGATCGCGACGCCGCATCTCGGCGCCTCCACCACCGAGGCGCAGGTCAACGTCGCCATTCAGGTCGCCGAGCAGATCGCCGATTTTCTGACAAAGGGCGGCGTTACCAACGCGCTCAACATGCCGTCTTTGTCGGCCGAGGAAGCGCCGAAGCTTCGCCCGTACATGGCGCTTGCCGACAAGCTCGGCTCGCTGGTCGGCCAGCTTCAGGGCCACCACGCCACCGGCATCTCGATCGAAGTGGAAGGCGCCGCCGCCCAGCTCAACCAGAAGCCGATCACCGGCGCGGTGCTGGCGGGCATGATGCGCATCTATTCGGCAACGGTGAACATGGTGAACGCGCCCCACCTCGCGAAGGATCGGGGCCTCGACGTGCGCGAAGTGCGGCACGATCGCGAAGGCGATTACCACACGCTGGTGCGGGTTACCGTCTCAACGCCCGAGGGGGAGAAATCCGCTGCCGGCACCTTGTTCGCCAACGAAGCGCCGCGGCTGGTTGAGCTGTTCGGCATCCGCGTCGAAGCGGAACTGGAAGGCGACATGATCTACATCGTCAACGAGGACGCGCCCGGCTTCATCGGCCGCCTCGGCACCGCGCTTGGCGAGGCTGGGATCAACATCGGCACCTTCACCCTCGGCCGCCGTGCCGCGGGCGGGGAGGCGGTGGCTTTGATTTCCGTCGACAGCCCGGTCGGCGACGCGGTGGTGAGGAGCATCTCCGCTCTGCCGGGCGTGCGCCGGGCGACGCCGCTGCGCTTCTAGCGGCCGAGCGCCTGGCGGAGCGCCCGCTCCAGGTCGGCGATCTGGTACGGTTTGGTGACGAGCGGCACGTCCGCATAGTCCGCGCCCGAACCGGCGGCGCCGTAGCCGGTGGTGAAGGCGAAAGGCGTGCCGCGCTCGCTCAGCAGCGCCGCCACCGGCAGGCTCTGTTCGCCGTTAAGGTTAATGTCGAGCAAGGCGACATCGAACGCCTTTTCCGTGACGCAGGCGAAGGCCTCGTCCACGGTTGAGGCGGTGGCGGCGAGGGTGCAGCCGAGTTCCTCGAGCATGTCTTCGGCCGTCATTGCAATGATCGCCTCGTCCTCGACAAGGAGCACGCGCACGCCGTCCAGGCTCATCCGTCCCTCCCACGCGGTGCCGCCTCAGCAAGCGACGCTTCAATGCGGCAGATGAGGCCCGTGGGTTCGAACTCCATCGCCACGCCGCCGCCCAAGTCGGCGGCAAGCGCCCGCTCGATCATGCGCAGGCCGAAGCCGCGCCGGCCGGGCGCCGCCACCGGCGGGCCGCCTTGCTCGCGCCACTCGAGGCGAAGCCGGTCGCCGTCCAGCGTCCAGGCGACGGTGACCCGGCCGCCCGGCACCGAGAGCGCACCGTACTTCGAAGCGTTCGTGGAAAGCTCGTGAAGCGCCATGACCAGCGACACCGCCGCCTTGGGGCCGAGCGTCACATCGGGGCCGCTGATCTCCACCCGGCGCTCCTGCCCGATCAGGTGGCCGAGCGCCCCTTCGGCAAGGCCGCGCAGCGTCGCCCCTTCCCAGCTTTCGCGAGTCAGGAGATCGTGCGCCGCAGCGAGCGCCGCAAGCCGGTGCTGGAAGGCAGTGCGCGCTTCCGCCGGATCGCGGCCGTCGCGGAAGCTTTGCAGCGCCAGACCCTGCACCAGCGCAAGCGTGTTCTTCACCCGGTGGTTGAGTTCGTTGACCAGCAGCGCCTGCCGCTCCTGCGCCTTTCGCCGTTCGGTGACGTCGCGGGCGATGGCGTGGAGGCCCACCGGCCGGCCGCTTTCGTCCAGCGTCAGGGTGGAATTCACCTCCCATTGAAGGAGGCGCCCGTCGCTCGACACCACCTCCATTTCATGGCTGGTCGTGCCGCCCGCTTCGATCTTCTCCATGAGCTTCGCACGTGCCTGCTCGCGGCTTTGCTCGGTCAGGAAATCGTGCATCGTTCGGCCGATTATCTCCTCGCGCGGCAGGCCGATCGCGGCGGCGGCGGCGGGGTTCACGTCGGTCAGCAGCTGATCGAGCGTTGCGGTGACGATGAGGTCGCTCGCTTGCTCGAAGATGCGGCGGTAGCGCTCCTCGCTTCGCCGCTGCGCCCATTCCGCGCGCCCTCGGCTGATCTCCCGCCACAGCAGACGGCTCGCGTCGCGGAGCAGTTTCTCCTCGCCGTCGGACCAGCGGCGGGGTTGCTCTTCGTGGGCGAACAGCATCGCGCCATAGCCGGCGCTGTCGGTGAGCGGCACCACGAGCGCCGCGCCAATGCCGAGCGACTGGTAGCGGCGGGCGAGCGTTCCTTCGGCCATGTCGGCATCGACATCCACATCGTCGATCCGGATCGTCCGGCCGCTCTTCAGCGCCTGGTGGAACGAACCGCCGGCGCGGCTGATCTCATAGTGGCCGGAAATGTCGGGAAGCGCGCCGATGCAGGCGAGGATGGAGATCGCGTCGCCCGCTTCATCGACTTCGCCGTAGCCGACGCGCCCCGCCTTCAAGGCGCGGCCGATCCGCTCCAGCCCGTCGAGCAGGATTTCGTGCGGGTCGGCGAGCACCCGCAGCGCGTCGCCGAGTTCGAGAAGAAGCGCGTCATGCTCGGCGCGGAGGACAGCCTCGGTGGTCTCCCACGCCTGGGCGAGGACGCCGCCGACCGTGCCGTCCTCCGAGGCGACGGGAAGCAGCGAGTAGCTCCACCAGCTGTCGAAGGTCGCGCCGCTCAGGTTGCGGGCAAGGAGGGCGTCGATCACGTTCACCGCCTGCGCGGCTTCGGTCGCGGTGCGGAATTGCGGCTCAAGCGCCGGCCAGATGTCGGCCATCACCGCCGCCGCGGGTTGGCCGAGTGCCCATTCGTTGCGCTCGCCTAGGTAAGCGGACCAGGCGTCGTTGTAGAGGAACAGGAGCTCGGGCCCCCAGCAGATCGCGGTGGCGCTTGGCGAGCGCAGGCAGATGGAAAGCGCCGAGCGCAGCGACTGCGGCCAATCGTGGATGGGCCCGAGCGCGGTCGCCGCCCAATCGTGGGTGCGGACGCGCTCGCCCATTGCGCCGCCGCCGTCCAGAAAGGCGCGCAGGTCAGGCACGGGAATCAGCCGGCTTCGTGACGTTCACGCGCCAATCCGTGGACCGGCGCGGTGGCGGAGACAAGAGGGTGCATCAGGGCCGCCTCACCGCGTTTCGGCCAAGCGAAAGGGCGCGGCGATTCGATGCCGCCGCGCCGCAGTTCGCGCACAGCCGCCGATTAGCGGTTGTTGGTGCTCGTGGTGTTTGCCGCGGCTTCGTTGGAGCCGTTAGCGGTGTCGGCATCAAGCGAATTGCCGGCCGCATCGAGACCGTTGCCGACCGCGTTGCCGACGTCTTCGGCAGCGTTGACCGTCGCGTCGGCGGCTTCTTCGGCGAGGTTGCCGACGCCATCCGCAACGTTGCCGGCCGACGAAGCCAGGTTGTTGTCGGTCTTGGAATCGCAAGCGGCGACGCCAAGCGCAACAGCCGCGACAAGTGCCAGTTTCACCATGTTCTTCATGAAAACCCCTCCTCGAGACGCGGAACCCTGCGCGGCTTTCCGCCAGGCGCTTTCAAGTTCCGGACGCGTCACGAATAGCGGCTTACCCGCGCGGTCTGCAACAGTGGAAACAACAATGCCTGGCGGGCGGCACATGGCTGCAAAGCTCGCTTTCTATCTCCCCGTCACGGCCATCCGGGGCCGCAGGGAATAAGATCATGAACATTGCACGTTTCGCCTCCATCAAAAGCTCGGCCGCCTTGCTGGCCTTTGCCGCCTTGCCCGGCGCGGCGCCGGTCGCTTCGGCGGCGGAGCCGGTTGTGCTGCAGGCGACTTTTGCCGCAGCGGAGGTGCCCGAGAAGGTGGTCCCGCCCGCGCCCATAGCCACGCCGGCGCCCGAGCCCGTCGCCGCCTTCGAGGAGCCCGAGCTCAAGCCCGGCGAGTTCGTCTGGCGGCCTGAGCGCGCCACGGCCGGCGCGGTGGAACTCGTCGTGTCGATCCCCTTGCAGCGTGCCTACATCTACCGAGGCGGCACGTTGATCGGCGTCACCACCGTCTCCACCGGCCGCAAGGGCCATGCGACGCCGACCGGCACCTTCACGATCCTGGAGAAGCGCCAGAAGCATTTCTCCAACCGCTACAACAATGCGCCGATGCCGTTCATGCAGCGGCTGACCTGGGACGGCATCGCGCTTCACGCCGGCCATATCCCCGGCCACCCCGCCTCCCACGGCTGCGTCCGCCTGCCGCTTGCGTTCGCCAAGCACCTGTTCGGCGCGACCCAGCGCGGCGCCAGCGTCCACATCGTGCCGCATTCCCCGTCGGCGGGCGAAGCGCTGGCGATGGTGAAGAGTGGCGGCGCCTATACCGGCATGGGTGGCCCGTTGGAGGAGCTGGAGGACAGCCCGGCCAAGTGAGTTCGAACAATTAAAAGGGCGGCGGCGCGGGCATTGTTCTTGCCCCCGGCCGCCGTTCAGGCTAGCACCTTTCCACGTTAGGCCGTCCCGGGAAGGGGCGGCCCTTATTGTTTTTGGAGATGTCCCCCGTGGCCCAGCCGCTCATGCCTCATGCGACCGCGTCCTGGTTGGTCGACAACACCGCGCTCACCTTTGAACAGATCGCCGAGTTCTGCGGGCTGCACATCCTGGAGATCCAGGCGATCGCCGACGACACGGCGGCGACCAAGCTCACGGGTCGCGACCCGATCCGCGCCGGCGAGCTGACCCAGGAAGAGATCAACCTCGGCCAGGATGATCCGGACTACCGGCTTCGTCTCCTCAAGGAGCCGGAAGGCGCCCGCCGCTCCAAGGGCCCACGCTACACGCCGGTCTCCAAGCGCCAGGACAAGCCGGACGGCATCGCCTGGATCATCCGCAACCACCCGGAAGTGACGGACGGCCAGATTTCCAAGCTGATCGGCACCACCCGCACCACCATCGCCGCGATCCGCGACCGCAGCCATTGGAACATCGCCAACATCCAGCCCAAGGACCCGGTGACGCTCGGCCTTTGCTCGCAGCGCGAGCTGGATGCGCTGGTCGCCAAGGCCGCAAAGGCCGCGGGTATCGAACAGCCGACTACCGACATCCGCCTGGACGGCGATCGCGAAGTGCTGCTCGAGCAGCTGCGCCGCGAGCGCGAAACCGCCGCCCGCGACGCGGACGCCGCTTTGTCGGCGGACCCGGCCGGCGAGTCCGGCGGCATCACCCGCGACTTCGATTCCTACTTCAAGAGCTGAGGGCCGGGCACCGGGCTCGCACCTTCGCTTAGCGTTCCTCCCCCAACTCGTTCGTCCCGAGCGAAGTCGAGGGGCGCACCCGAGGAGCCAGTGCCCGCGCCCCTCGACTTCGCTCGGGACGAACGGAGTGTGGGTAAATGACGGCTGAAGCAGAGTTGGTGCCGGACGAGGCGCTAAGCCTCAGCGCGAAGCCTTACACCCACAAGGGCCTGACCTACCCGCTCGGCCGCCGCGTGCCGGAGCTGGGCGAGATCATCCCGCTCGCCGACGGCATCGGCTGGGCGCGGCTGCCGATCCCCGGCGCCTTGAAGCACGTCAACGTCTGGGTGCTGAAAGACGAGGGCGGATTCGCCGTCGTCGACACCGGCCTCGACATACCGCCCTGCCGCGAGGCGTGGGAGGCTCTGCTGGCAGGGCCTCTCGCCGGGCGCACCGTCACTCGCGTAATCTGCACCCACTTCCACCCCGATCATCTCGGCCTCGCCGGCTGGCTGTGCGAGCGCTTCGGGGTCCGCTTGTGGATGACGCGCGAGGAATGGCTGTTCGCCCGCATGCTCACCGCAGACGTGCGCGATACGCCACCGGGCGAAGCAGTCGACTACTGGCGCGCCGCCGGCTGGAGCGAAGAGCGGATCGCCGCCGAGACCGCAAAGGGCTGGGGCCGCTTCTCCGCCATGGTGAGCGCGGTGCCGGTGAGCTTCATCCGTATGCGCGACGGCGAAACCATCCGCATCGGGGCGCGCACGTGGCGGGTGGTGACCGGCAACGGCCACAGCCCCGAACATGCGTGCCTGGTGGACGAAGAAGGCGGCGTGATGATCGCCGGGGACCAGGTGCTGCCGCGCATCACCTCCAACATCTCCCTCAGTCTCTCTGAGCCGGAAGGCGACCCGCTCGGCGACTGGCTAAGCTCCATCGCCAAGCTGCGCACGCTGTCCGACAGCCTCTTCGTTCTCCCCTCCCACGGCGACCCCTTCACCGGCCTCCACGCTCGGCTGGATGCGCTGGACCAGGGCCACCGCACCCAGCTCGACAGCCTCCACGATTTCCTCGCCGAACCGCGCCGGGCGGTGGACTGCTTCCGCCTCCTTTTCGGCCGCAAGATCGAAGACAACCTAATGGGCCTCGCCACCGGCGAAGCGGTGGCCCACCTGCGGCGGCTCGAGGTGGAGAGAAGGGCGGTTCGTGAGATGCGGGACGGGGTGGCTTGGTACAGCGCCAGCCCCTCTGCCGCGGCTTAGTCTTCGCGGGTCCTTGGCGGAAGAAGCGCAGCGCTGAGGAGGTAGCCGAGGATAGCGCTTCCGCCGTAGCCGACCAGCGGTGTCGGGTAGTCGGCGATTGCGGCGGCGGCGATGATCGTTGCCCAGCAGGCGCCGAATGCCGCCAACGGCGTCCGTTCAACGCGGCCGCGCGTGGCGCTCAGAACCGGCAGCAGGAGAAGCAAGCTGCCCGCCAATACGGCGGCGCCGGCCAACGGTGAGACGTCAAAGGCGGTGTAGAAGATACGGTCCACATAGGGTACGGCCGGGAGATTATCCGGTTGCAGCATCGCCGCTGCGAAGCCGGCCGCGGCCGCGGCAAAGGCCAGCGCGGTGAAGCGGCTCCGCTGAAGAAGCAGCACCGCGCCCGTGCCGGCGGCCAATGCGGCGGCGTTGGCACGATCAGGCTGAAGCGCGAGGGCAAGAGCCGCGAGCACTATCCCACCGGTGCCAAGCGCATCCGCGCGGAGGGCGTAAAGGACGATGGCTGCCGGAAACAGCACCAAGCTAACCTGCACGACCAGGGGGCCCAGGCTGATCCAGCGCGCCGCGCCTTCCACCGGCGTGCCGAGCAAGGCTGTCGCCAGGATCGACAAAGCGAGCACGATTATGGCCGCTCCGCTCCACCGCGCTTCGCCGGCGCGGCCAACGGCGAGCCACACGGCGACGCCGAGGACCAGGGCGCCAACGTTGATGGCCAAGTACCGCGCGGGCGCGCCTGCCATCGCGAGGTAAACGACGCCAAGGCTCACCGCGGCGATTGCGCAAAGCAGGCCAAGCTGGCGAGGCCGGTCGAGCAGGTGATTCATGGTGGCGCGTCCCCCGGAGCGCCATGGCCGCGCCCCCGGATACCTCTTCTCATGCAGCAATGCTGTCCGCAAGGATTGACCCTCCGGGCCTGGCGGACCAAAGCTGGCGGTATGTCCGATCAACCTCAGAACATTGCCGAACTCTCTTTCGAGGCCGCGCTGAAGCGGTTGGAGGAGATCGTCCGCCGGCTGGAAAGCGGGGACGCCTCGCTTGACGAGTCGATCGAGCTTTATGGCGAAGGCGATCGCCTGCGTCAGCAATGCGAAAGCCGGCTGCAGGCGGCGCAGGCGCGGATCGAGAAGATCCAGATCGGGCCGGGGGGCCAGCCCGCCGGCACAGCGCCGTTCGACCCCGCCTGAGCGCCCGCATGCCCGAAGGCCACGCACTTCTGGACGAAGCGCTTCAGCAGATCGGCGCGGACGTGGACGCGGCGTTCGACGCGTTGCTGCCGGTGCCGGGGGATCTGCGCGCGCCCCTGTACGAGGCGATGCGCTACGCCGCGATCGGCGGTGGCAAGCGGCTTCGGCCGTTGCTGGTGGTCGCCTCCGCCGCGCTGTTCCACGTCGATCGCCGCCGCGCTTTGCGGGCCGGAGTCGCCGCCGAGGCGATCCACGTTTATTCGCTGATCCACGACGATCTGCCGTGCATGGACGACGACGACCTTCGCCGCGGCAAGCCGACGCTCCACCGCGCATATGACGAGTGCACCGCCGTCCTCGCCGGCGACTCCCTCCATGCTTTGGCCTTCGAAATCCTGGCCGATGAAGACACACACGCCGATCCGTTCGTGCGCGCCGAGCTGGTGATGGAGCTTGCCCGCGCCGCCGGTCCCGCGGGCATGGCGGGCGGGCAGATGATGGACATCGAAGCGCCCGGCGCGGCGCTCGACCTCCCCGGCGTCACGCGCCTTCAGCAGCTCAAGACCGGCGCCCTGATCGGCTTCTGCGTCGAAGCCGGGGGCATCATGGGCCGCGTTCCGCCGGAAGGGCGGACCAAGTTGCGCGGGTTTGCCCGCGATCTCGGCCTCGCCTTCCAGATCGCCGACGACCTCCTCGACGAGGAAGGCGAAGAGGAGAAAACCGGCAAGAAGGTCGGCAAGGACCGCGAGCGCGGCAAGGAGACGTTCGTTACCCTGCTCGGCCACGACCGTGCCCGCCAGCAGGCCGAGTTGCTGGTGGAGCAGGCGATCGGCTACCTGGCGAGCTTCGGCGCGGAGGCCGACCTGCTCCGCGCCATCGCCCGCTTCGCCATCGAACGCGACCATTGAGGGGGAGAAGCAGCATGCGCATCGGCGTTTACCCGGGCACGTTCGATCCCCTGACTTTAGGCCACATGGACATCATCCGCCGCGGCGCGAAGCTCGTCGACCGGCTGGTCATCGGCGTCACCACCAACCCCTCCAAATCGCCGATGTTTGGAGTGGAGGAGCGGATGGAAACGGTGCGCCGCGAAGTGGCGGGGGTGGAAGGCGACATCCAGGTGGTGTCGTTCGATTCGCTGCTGATGGACTTCGCCGAGCGCGAAGGCGCGTCGATCATCGTGCGCGGGCTGCGGGCGGTCGCCGATTTCGAATATGAATATCAAATGGCCGGCATGAACCAGCAATTGAACGATCGCATTGAGACCGTCTTCCTGATGGCGGACGTGTCCTTGCAGCCGATCGCGTCGCGCCTGGTGAAGGAAATCGCGCTGTACGGCGGGGACATCGCCAAGTTCGTCACACCGTTCGTCGCGGCGGAGGTTGCAGCGCGCGTTCAGCTTGTGGGCCGTAAAGGCTCTTGATCCGCGCGCCGCTGCCGCGCAAAATGCCTTCTCTTCCGGGGACCGTACAAAACCATGCGCTTGAAAGCACTTATTGCCCTTTTCACGGGGCTGTTCATGGCGAGCACGCTTGCCGCCGCCCAGGCGCCGACTTCCTACGCCCCGCCGCCGCTCGACCCCGAGAACACGCTGCTGCTCGATCTCTCCACCGGCGGTCGGGTCGCCATCCAGCTTCGCCCCGATGTCGCTCCCGCCCATGTGGAGCGGATCAAGACCTTGGCCCGCAAGGGCTTCTACAACGGCCTGACCTTTCACCGGGTGATCGACGGCTTCATGGCGCAGGGCGGCGACCCCAAAGGGGACGGCACCGGCGGTTCCGAGCTCCCCGACCTCAAGGCGGAGTTCAATTGGCTGCCCCACGTCCGCGGGGCGCTTTCCGCCGCCCGTTCGGACTCTCCGGACAGCGCCAATAGCCAGTTCTTTCTGATGCTGGCGCCGCGCCTCGCGCTGGACGGGAAGTATACCGTCTACGGACGCGTCATCTCCGGCATGAACTTCGTCGATGCCCTCAACAAGGGTGAGCCGCCGGCGGAACCGGGCCGCATCCTGCAGGCCTCGATCGCCGCAGACAACATCGCGCCGCCGGCACCGGGGAGCATTGTTGCTCCGGCTCAGGCCCGGGTTGCCGCACCGGCGCCCGCCCCCGCAGGGGCCGCGTCGCCGCAATAAGACGTTGCGAGTCGACCTCTTCGATTTCGAGCTCCCGCCGGAGCGGATCGCGCTTCGCCCGGCCGATCCGAAGGACAGCGCGCGGCTGCTCCGGGTCGGCCCGAAAGGCCTTGCCGATCATCTGGTGAGCGATCTTCCGCCGCTGCTCCGCGCCGGCGACGTGCTCGTCTTTAACGACACGCGGGTCATTCCCGCCCAGCTTGAAGGCACGCGTGGCGAGGCGCGGATCGGTGCCACTCTCCAAAAGCGCGAAGGTCCGCGCGACTGGCATGCTTTTATCCGCAACGCGAAGCGGGTGCGTGAGGGCGACCGCATCGACTTCGGCCACGGCGTTACCGCGATTGCCGGCGCCAAGGCGGAGGACGGAAGCATCCTTCTCCACTTCGAAGGGGATGAGCCGGTGGAGCTGCTTCTGGAACGCGCCGGCCGGATGCCGCTGCCGCCCTATATCGCCGGCAAGCGCGAGGCGGACGCGCGCGACGCCGACGACTACCAGACCATGTTCGCTCGTGAAGCGGGGGCGGTCGCCGCGCCGACCGCCTCGCTCCACTTCACGCCGCGCCTGATGGAGGCGCTCGCCGCCGCCGGTATCGGTCACGAAACCCTTACCCTCCATGTCGGCGCCGGCACGTTCCTTCCGGTGAAGGCGGAGGACACGGCCGAGCACCGCATGCACAGCGAATGGGGCCGGATTGACGCCGCGACCGCCGAGCGTCTCAACGCGGTGCGGGCACGCGGCGGGCGGATCATCCCGGTGGGCACGACCTCGCTCCGCCTCCTCGAGAGCGCCGCCGACGACGATCGCCGCATCCACGCCTTCGAAGGCGACACGGCGATCTTCATCACCCCCGGCTACCGCTTCAAGGCCGCCGACGGCCTCCTCACCAACTTCCACCTGCCGAAGTCGACATTGTTCATGCTGGTCTCGGCGATGATGGGGCTAGAGCGAATGCAAGCCGCCTACGCCCACGCCATCGCGCACGATTACCGCTTCTACTCCTACGGCGACGCAAGCTTGCTGTTGCCGGAGGCTCCGTTAGGGAGCGAAGCGTGACCCGCTTCTCCTTTTCCATTTCCGCAACCGACGGCCGCGCGCGCACCGGCACTATCCAGATGCAGCGCGGCGAGATCCGCACGCCGGCGTTCATGCCGGTCGGCACCGCCGCGACGGTGAAGGCGATGAAGCCAGCGGACGTACGGGCGGCGGGGGCGGACATCATTCTTGGCAACACTTACCACCTGATGCTGCGCCCGGGTGCGGAGCGGGTGGCGCGGCTTGGCGGGCTCCATGCCTTCATGGGCTGGGACCGGCCGATCCTGACCGACAGCGGCGGTTACCAGGTGATGAGCCTGTCCGAACTCAACAAGGTGACGGAGGAGGGGGTGACTTTCCGGAGCCACCTCGATGGTTCGAAGCACATGATTTCGCCGGAGCGATCGATGGAGATCCAGCGCCTGCTCGGCTCCGACATCGTTATGGCCTTCGACCAGCTCGTGCCCACCACCTCAACGCGGGACGAGCAGGCGGCGGCGATGGAGCGCTCGATGCGTTGGGCAAAGCGCTCGCGGGAGGGTTTCGACGGCGGCGGCGAGCATGCGACGCGCGCAGCCTTGTTCGGCATCCAGCAGGGCGCGCTGGACGAGGAGCTGCGCAAGGCCTCCGCCGACGCTCTCATCGACATCGGCTTCGACGGCTATGCGGTCGGCGGGCTTGCAGTGGGCGAGGGGCAGGAGGAGATGTTCCGCGTGCTCGATTACGCGCCGGGCCAGCTCCCGGCCGACAAGCCCCGCTACCTGATGGGCGTCGGCAAGCCGGACGACATCGTCGGCGCGGTGGAACGCGGCATCGACATGTTCGACTGCGTCCTCCCCACCCGCTCCGGCCGAACCGGCCAAGCCTTTACGCGCACCGGCCCGATCAACATCCGCAACGCTAAGTTCGGCGAGGATCAGGGGCCGCTCGACCCGGAATGCGGCTGCCCGGTCTGCGCCACCTGGTCGCGCGCCTACATCCACCACCTCGTGCGGGCGAGCGAGATCCTCGGCGCGATGCTGATGACCGAGCACAATATCCGCTTCTACCAGGTGCTGATGGCGGACCTGCGCGCGGCGATCGCGGAAGGGCGCCTCACCGCCTTCGCAGCCGACTTCCGCGAACGCTATGGGCGCGGCGGCAAGGCCGCTGCCTTGTAAAAACCCGATTCTTCGCCCATTTCCTGGCAGTAGCGGGTGGCGCGAACTGTTTGGCGCCGTTGATTGAAGCACGGGCTCGCTCCGCCGGGCCGGGCTTGCCAGCCGCCTTTGCCGCCCATAGGGCGCGTGCCGTTCAACCGGAGTCGTGAATGCTTCTGCCGAGTATTGCACTGCCTGCCCCGGCGTCCATGCGCTTTGGGAAGAAGCATCTGCTGGCCGGGGCGATCCTGCTGACCACGCTCGTCCTGTACGTGCTCGCCGGCCTGAGCCTCGCTCTGCTCGAGCCCGCCGCCGCGCCGGCCAACGCCAAGCTCAGCGTCAACGGCCTTCCCGCCGTGATCCCCGGCCTTGGCCGCGTTCCGGAGGCGGAGCCGATGCGGCTTCGCGACGTCGCGCCGCAGGAGGCCGTGGCGATCAACGCCGCCGTTCCGGTTTCCGATCTGCCCAACCCGCAGGCCAAGCCGTTTTCGATCACCTTCGCGACAAGCTCCGACCGCCTCCGCGCCATCGAGTGCCTCACCGCCGCGGTCTATTACGAAGCGGCCACCGAGCCGCTCGACGGCCAGCGCGCGGTTGCCCAGGTGGTGCTGAACCGCGCCCGCCACCCGGCCTATCCGAAAAGCGTCTGCGGCGTCGTCTTTCAGGGGCATGAGCGGGCAACCGGCTGCCAGTTCACCTTCACCTGCGACGGCGCGATCCGCCGTACGCCGATCGCCTCGATCTGGGCTCGCGCACGCCACGTCGCCGAGCAGGCGCTGGCCGGCAAGGTCTACGCACCCGTCGGCTGGGCGACGCACTACCACACCAATTGGGTGGTGCCCTATTGGAGCTCCAGCCTCACCAAGCTCGCCAATGTCGGCACCCACATCTTCTACCGCTGGGAAGGCAATTGGGGCCGCGCGCCGGCCTTTCGCTTCGGGCCAAACGGCCGCGAGCCGCAATTCGCCGCGATGCGCCCGCTGACCTCCGATCCGACGAGCCTTGCGGGTGCGGTGGAGTTGGTATCGGTGCCGACGCCTGACGAAGCCGCCGCGGCAGCCGCGCAGGCAGCACTTGCCGCCGGCACCCTCCCGTCCGTCGACGCGGCGGTGAAACCGGCCACGCCCGGCGAGGACATCTCCAAGCGCCCGGTGATCCGCCGCTACGAGCCGATGACTCGGGAAGCCGCCACCGCCGCCGCCATGGCGCGCACCAAGGAGCCGGCAAGTTCGAGCTTGCACTGGGCGCTATCGGGGCTTCCCGATAAGGAAGCGGCGCCTTTGGGCAAGAAGGTGGCGAACGATGCGGCGCCTGCCGCAGCCCCACCAAAGTGCCTCGAAGGGGTGCGCAAGCTTCCCGCCGCGGGCGACGGCAAGGCGCAGACGCAGGCCTGCTAGGCGGCGGACGCTCGAAGGGCGAAGCGTTGCAGCTTGCCCGTAGCCGTCTTCGGCAGGGCGTCGACGAACTCCACCTCGCGCGGATATTTGTAGGGCGCGATGGTCGCCTTGACGTGCCCTTTTAATTCCTCCGCAAGCGCGTCGCCTGCGGCATGCTCCTCCGCCGGCACGACGAACGCCTTCACCCTCTGCCCGCGCTCCTCGCACGGCACGCCGATCACCGCGCATTCGGCCACCGCCGGGTGCGCGTAGAGGGCATTCTCCACCTCGGGTGCGGCGATGTTGTAGCCCGCTGAGATGATCATGTCGTCGGACCGGGCGACGTACCAGAAATAGCCGTCCTCATCGGCGCGGTAGGTGTCGCCGGTGACGTTCCAGCCGTTTTGCACGTACACCGCCTGACGCGGATCGTCGAAATAACGGCAGCCGGTGGGCCCCTTCACGGCAAGCCCGCCGGTGCCGTGGGGCAGGGGGCGGCCTTCCTCGTCCAGCACGCAGGCGCGGTAGCCGGGCACGGCCCTTCCCGTCGCGCCAGGGCGGATGTCGTCGCCGCTCGCGGAGATGAAGATGTGCATCATCTCCGTCGCACCGATGCCGTCAACGATGCGCAGCCCCGTCGCGTCCCGCCACGCCTCCCAGGTCGCTGCTGGGAGATGCTCGCCGGCAGAAACGCAGGTGGTGAGGCTGGAAAGGTCGTGCGCGCCGGCGCAGCCGAGCATCGCCTTGTACGCCGTCGGCGCGGTGGCGAGGTTGGTGACGCCGAACCGCTCCACGGCCTCCAGCAGCGCCTTGGGCCCCGGCTGCTCGATCGTCACCGCCGTGCCGCCGAACCGCCACGGGAAGATCAGCAGCATGCCTAGCCCGAAAGTGAAAGCGATCGGCGCCGAACAGGCCCAGCGGCTCCCGGCTTGCGGCTCCAGCACGTGCCGCGCGAAACCGTCGGCGCAGGCGAGGATGTCGCGGTGGTAGTGGACGCAGCCCTTGGGCTTGCCGGTGGTGCCGGAGGTAAAGGCGATCAGCGCCGGATCGTCGCGGTGGGTGGCGACGGGTTTAAACCCCAGTGCGATATCCGCCAGCCGCGCCTCCAGCTCGCCCGTTCCGGCATCGCCTTCGTAGGTAAGCAGCGAGCGTACCGTCCCCGCCTGCGCGGCCGCCGGAGTGAAATCCTCCAGGCACCGCGCATCGACGATTGCGTGGCTAACCTGCGCCCGCTCCAGGATCGTCGCGATCTCGCCGGCACGCAGGATCGGCATGGTCGCCACCACCACCCCGCCCGCCTTCAGCACGCCCAGCCAGCAAGCGAACAGCATCGCCCCGTTCGGCCCGCGCAGCAGCACGCGGTTGCCCGGCACCAGTCCCTCTTCTTCGACCAGCAACCTTGCGATGCGGTCGGAGAGGCTGTCCATCTGCGCATACGTCCAGGCGCCCGCGTCGTTCATCACCGCTAGCGCGTCCGGTGCGCCGCCGCGCATCAGCTCCACGGCGGCGTTCAGCTGTTCGGGATAGTGCAGCTCGGGGAGCTCGAACAAAAACTCCGGCTGCGCATGGGCAAGCGGCAAGCGGTCGCGCACGAAAGTATCGACGTGCGCTGTCTCGCTCACTCCGGCACCACCGCCGTAGTTTCGATCTCCACCTTCGCGGCCGGCTCCACCAGCGCGCTCACCGCCACCACCGCCATCGCCGGATAATGCCGCCCCATTAGCGCCCGCCACGCGGTGCCGATCTCCCCCAGGCTCGCGACGTACTCATCCCGGTCGGTGACGTACCACGTCATCCGCACCACATGCTCCGGCCCCGCGCCGCCTTCCGCCAGGATCGCGAGCGTGTTCTTCAGCACCTGCTCGAACTGCCCGGCAAGCGTGTCCGAAAGTATCCGCTCCGCCGCGTCCCAGCCGATCACGCCCGCAGTGAAGATCATCCGCCCGCGCGCTTCGATGCCATTCGAATAGCCCTTCGGCCGCGGCCAGCCGGGCGGGAGCAACGCCCTCACCGCCGGTGCTCCGCCAGATGCGCGCGGGCGATCAAAACCTTCTGCACCTCCGACGCCCCCTCGTAGATGCGCAGTGCCCGGATTTCCCGGTACAACCGCTCCACCGTCACGCCGCGCGTCACGCCGAGTCCGCCGAACATCTGCACCGCTTTGTCGATCACGCTTTGCGCGCTGTCGGTGGCGTGGAGCTTGGCAAGCGCCGCTTCCTTGCTGTTCCTCTGCCCCTGCACGTCGCGAAGCCACGCCGCCCGGTAGATCAGCAAAGCGGAGGTCTCCACGTCCAGCACCATTTCGGCGAGCTTCGATTGGGTGATTGCGTTGTCCGCCAAGTTCCCCGCGCCAAGCCGGCGGGTCAGCGCCCGCTCCGTCGCCTCGTCCAGCGCCCGCCGCGCGAAGCCAAGCGCCGCGGCGCCGACGGTGGTGCGGAAAATGTCGAGCGTCGCCATCGCCTGCGCAAAGCCGCGCCCGCGCTCGCCCAGCAGCGCGTCGGCGGGCAGGCGCATGTTCGTGAACCTCAGCGTCGCCAGCGGATGCGGCGCGATCACCTCGATCCGCTCGCTGTCGTCCAGCCCCGGCGTGTCCGCGTCGACAATGAAGCAGGAAATCCCCTTCGCCCCCGGCGCCTCGCCGGTGCGCGCGAACAGCACGTAATAATCCGCAATGCCGCCGTTGGAGATGTAAGTCTTGGCGCCGTCGAAGACCCAGCCGCCCTCTACCTCCCGCGCCACCGTCTCCATCGACGCGACGTCGGACCCCGACACCGGCTCGGTCAGCGCGAAGGCGGCGATCTTCTCCCCCCGCGCCACTGCCGGGAGATAGGCTGCCTTCTGCGCGTCCGTCCCGAACAAGCTGATCGTCCCCGATCCAAGCCCTTGCATCGCGAAGGCAAAGTCGGCGAGCCCCGAATGCCGCGCCAGCGTCTCCCGGATCAGCGCCAAGGAGCGGACATCGAGCTTGCCCTCCTCATTCGGCACAGAATGCCGAAGCCAGCCGCTCGCGCCGAGCTTCGCCACGAGATGGCAGCAGGCCTGATCGACGTCCTCCTCATGCTCGTCGCTCAGCTCAGCCGCGCACCAAGCCTCAAGCTCTGTCGCAAGAACGCGGTGGCGCTCTTCGAAGAAAGGCCAATCGAGGAAGCGGCCATCCACCATCAATTACCCTCGAACTCAGGCGTCTGCTTTGCGGCAAACGCTTCAAAGGCCCGCCGGAAATCGCCGGTCGCCATGCAGATCGCCTGGGCTTGCGCTTCCATCTCGATCGCCGTCTCCAGACTGACGTTCCATTCCTGGTTGAGCTGGGTTTTGGTGATCCCGTGCGCAAAGGTCGGCCCCGCTGCCAGGCCTCGCGCCAAGGCTTGAGCCTCGTCGAGCAACGCCTCGCGCGCCACGATTCGATTGTGGAAACCCCAGCGTTGGCCTTCCTCGGCGCTCATCGATCGGCCAGTGTAGAGCAATTCCGCCGCCCGCCCTTGCCCGATGATCCGCGGCAGGATCGCACAAGCGCCCATGTCGCAGCCGGCCAGGCCGACGCGGGTGAACAGGAACGCGGTCTTGGTCTCGGCCGTCGCCAGCCGGAGGTCCGCGGCCATTGCCATAATCGCACCAGCGCCGACGCAGACGCCGTCCAGCGCCGCGACGATGGGCTGCGGGCAGCCGCGCATCGCCTTCACCAGATCGCCTGTCATGCGGGTGAAGTCGAGCAGCTCCGGCATCCGCATCTCGGTCAAAGGACCGATGATCTCGTGCACGTCGCCGCCCGAGCTGAAATTGCCGCCCGCGCCGGCGATCACCACCGCCTTCACTTCGCGCGCATAGGCCAGCGCCCGGAACAGGTCGCGAAGCTCGGCGTAGCTTTGGAAGGTGAGGGGGTTCTTCCGCTCCGGCCGGTTCAGCGTGATCGTCGCAACTCCGGCCTCAAAGGACCAGAGGAAATGTTCGGGCGCGAATGTGCTCGGGTTCATGCGATCTCCACGGCCTCACCGTTCCTGTCCGAAAGGATGAGGTCAAGCGTCACCGCCGCGACCTCCTCCGGCGCGATGAGCCGCCCGGACGGGTTGAGCCGCGCCAGCTCCGCCCGCGCCTCCTCTTCGCTGCGCCCGGTCTTGCTGGTGATGTTGGCGATCGACTGCACCGTCATGTCGCTGTCGACGAAGCCGGGGCAGACGGCGTTGGCGGTGAGCGGGGTGCGCGCGAACTCCGCCGCCAGCGCCCGGGTCAGCCCCACCGCGCCATGTTTCGCCGCGATGTAGGGCGCGGCGTAAGCGAAGCCGTGCAGCCCCGCCATTGAGGCAACGGTGACGATCCGCCCACGCTCGGCGTCAAGCAAATCGGGAAGCGCCGCCTGGCAGCAGTGGAACATGCCGTCGAGGTTCACGGCCAGCATGTCGCGCCACAGCGTTTCGCTGATTTTGCCGAAGGGCGCTCCGGACGCGGCCCCGGCATTGTTGATGAGGATGGAGATCGGGCCGTGGGCGGCGCGCGCTTCCACGAAGGCGTGATCGACCTCGGTGCGCACGGTGACATCGGCGGTGCAGCAGAAAACCTGGTTCGTTCCGGGCGAAGTCGAGGGGCGCCCCTCAGCCTCCGTCCCAGCGTCTCTCGACTTCGCTCGAGACGAGCGGATTCGGTTTGCGGTCTGCTCCAGCGGCTCCGGCCTCCGCCCGACCAGCGTCACCCGCGCACCCTCCGCCGTGACCGCGCGCGCAATAGCCGCGCCGATGCCGGTGCCGCCGCCGGTGATCAGGGCGTGGTGGCCAAGCAATCTCACGCTTTCATCTCCGCTTCGCGCTTCAGATTGCGCGCGAGCTGCGCCATGCCGCCGAGGTAAGGCGGCGGCACGTGCACGCCGCGGTATTCATGCCCAGCCGCGGCGCGGAGCGTCCACATCGGGTCAATCAGATGCGGCCGCGCAAGCGCCACCAGATCGGCTCGCCCTGCCGCCAGGATCGAGTTGACGTGATCCGCTTCGTAGATGTTGCCCACCGCCATGGTCGCCACCCGCGCCTCGTTGCGGATCTTGTCCGCGAACGGCGTCTGGAACATGCGGCCGTAGACCGGACGGCTGTCCGCCCATGTCTGGCCCGCCGAGACGTCGATCAAATCCGCGCCTGCTTCGGCGAAAGCGCTGCCGATCTCGACCGCTTCATCGGGCGTCACCCCCGCATCACCCATCCAGTCGTTGGCGGAAATGCGCACCGACATCGGCTTCTCCGCCGGCCATTCCGCCCGCATCGCGCGGAACACCTCAAGCGGGAAGCGGAGGCGGTTCTCAACGCTTCCGCCATACTCGTCCGTGCGCCGGTTTGTCAGCGGGGTGATGAAGCTGGAGAGCAGGTATCCGTGCGCGGCGTGGAGTTCGATCATGTCGAACCCCGCCTCCAGCCCGCGCCGCACCGCCGCGACGAACTGGTCGCCTACCTGGTCCATGTCGGCGCGCGTCATCGGCTTCGGCACCTGGTTGGCCGCGCTCCACGGCACGTCGGAAGCGGCCATCACCGGCCAGTTGCCGCTGTCGAGCGGCACGTCATAGCCCTCCCAGCCAGCCCTGGTGCTGCCCTTCGGTCCCGAATGCCCGAGCTGGAGGCAGATTTTGGCGCGGCTGTTGGCGTGGACGAAGTCCACCACCCGCTTCCAGGCCGCTACGTGCTCGTCGGTGTAGATGCCGGCACAGCCGGGCGTGATCCGCCCCTCCGCAGAGACGCAGGTCATCTCGGTGTAAACGAGAGCGGCTCCGCCCTGCGCGCGACTGCCGTAATGGACGAGGTGGAAATCGTTCGGCACGCCGTTCCGCGCCGAATAAGTCGCCATCGGTGAGACCACGACCCTGTTCTCCAGCGCCATGTCACGCAGCCGGTACGGCGCGAACATCGGCGGCGCTGGGTTCTTGACCGGCGCGCCGCGTGCCTTGGACTGGAACCACCGCTCCACCCCCTCGAGCCAGGGCTTGTCGCGAAGGCGAAGGTTCTCATGGCTGACCCGCTGCGACCGGGTGAGCAATGAGTAAGCGAATTGCACCGGCTCGAAATGGAGGTAGCGCTCCAGCGTCTCGAACCATTCGGTGGAATTGCGCGCGCTGTTCTGAAGCTTGAGCACTTCCACCTGCCGCTCCGCGCGATACTCCTCCAGCGCCGCCTCGCGCGACAGGCCGGGGCGGCTCAGCACCTCGGCGAGTTTGATCGCGTCCTCCAGTGCAAGCTTGGTGCCCGAACCGATGGAGAAATGCGCGGTATGCGCCGCGTCTCCGAGCAGGATCAGGTTCCGGTACGACCAGCGCTCGCAAACGACGCGTCGGAACTGCAACCACGCCTGCGGTCCCGGCAAGTGCCGCGCATTCGACATCAGCGGATGGCCGTCGAGAAACTTGGCGAAGATGCGCTCGCACAAGGCAATCGCCTCGTCCTGCTCCATTCGGTCTAGGCCAAGGCCTGCCCAGGTCTCCGGCGCCATCTCGACGATAAAGGTCGAACGGTTGTCGTCGAAGCGGTAGGCATGCGCCCACACCCACCCGGCCTCGGTCTCCTCGAAGGCGAAGGTGAAGGCGTCGAACACCTTTTCCGTCCCGAACCAGAAGAAGCGGTTGGGGCGGAGCTGGATGTCGGCCTGAAAATGCTCCTGGTACGCGTTGCGGATCCGGCTGTTGGCACCGTCAGCGGCGATCACCAGATCGTAGCCTGCCCAATCCTTAAGCCGCGCTTTTGCCTCGGTTTCGAAGTGCAGGTTCACCCCGAGCTCCCGCGCCCGGTCCTGCAGGATTGCGAGCAGGCGCTTGCGGCCGATGCCGATGAAGCCGTGGCCCGAGGAGCGGATCGTCTCGCCGCGGATGTGGACGTCAATGTCGTCCCAATGGGCAAATTCCGCCTGGATCGTCTTGCCCGAGACGGGATCGTTGGCGAGAAGGTTTTCCACCGTCTGGTCGGAGAACACCACGCCCCAGCCGAACGTGTCGTCGGCGCGGTTGCGCTCGAACAGGTCGATGTCGTGCGCGGGGTCGCGCAGCTTCATCGAAATCGCGAAATACAGCCCGGCGGGACCTCCGCCCAGGCATGCGATGCGCATCGCCCTCTCCCGGCCTTTTGGCGGGCGTAACGACCGCGGCCGGACGTGGCAAGGCGCCGCTACTTTCCGAGCTGCGGTCAGCCTTCGGCGCGAGGGAAAGGGCGACGCGCGCCGTGACTTGCCCTAGGGCGGTTGCCGAACACCGTAAGCTTCAGGACTATTTCGCTCATGCTATTTTCGCGCTTCTTCCGATTGCCTTCCAATGACATCGCCATCGATCTCGGCACGGTGAACACGGTGGTGCACGCCAAGGGCAAGGGGATCGTGCTCAACGAGCCTTCGGTTGTGGCGTTGGAGACGATCAACGGCATCAGGCGTGTCCGGGCGGTCGGCGCCGCCGCCAAGCTGATGATGGGCAAGACTCCCGACCATATCCAGACGGTGCGGCCGCTGCGCGACGGGGTGATCGCCGACCTCGAAGTCGCCGAACAGATGATCAAGCATTTCATCAACAAGGCGCATGGCGGGGCGTCGCGCTTTCCGCGCTTCCCGGAAATAGTGGTTTGCGTCCCATCCGGCTCGACTTCGGTGGAGCGGCGCGCGATTCGCGATGCGGCAACCAACGCAGGCGCTTCCAAAGTGTGGCTGATCGAGGAGCCGATGGCGGCGGCGATCGGCGCGGGCCTGCCGGTGACCAAGCCGGTCGGCGCGATGGTCGTCGATATCGGCGGCGGCACTACCGAGGTCGCGGTGCTGTCGCTCCAGGGCCTCGCCTACAGCACGTCGCTCAGGGTCGGCGGCGACAAGATGGACGATGCCATCACCGCGGCGATCCGGCGCAAGCACAACCTCATGATCGGCGAGACAACCGCCGAGCGGATCAAGATCGAGCTCGGCTCCGCAGTGAAGCCGGAGGGCGAGGGCGCAACCATGCGGGTGCGTGGACGCCACCTCACCGCCGGCATGCCGCAGGAGATCGTGATCACCCAGTTGGAGATCGCCGAGGCGCTTGCCGAACCGGTCAGCCAGATCCTGGGAGCGGTCAGAACGGCGCTGGAAAATACCGCGCCCGAACTTGCCGCCGACATGGTGGATACCGGTATCGTCCTTACCGGCGGCGGCGCTCTGCTCAAGGGCATGGACCGGGCGCTTTCCAATTCCACCGGCCTTCCCGTGTCGGTTGCCGACGATCCGCTCATTTGCGTCGCGAACGGCGCCGGCCGCGCGCTGGAGGATCCGCAATATTCCGGCGTGCTGGTGGAAGCGTAAGGAACGATGCGGGGTGAGTTACCGCTGCCGGCACAGGGCACCCCCATCCTGTACAGCTTCCGTCGGTGCCCTTACGCAATGCGAGCAAGGCTAGCTCTGGCGGTTTGCAGCGTGCGATATGAGTTGCGGGAGGTGAAGCTCAGAGCGAAACCGGCGGCGATGCTTACGGCTTCACCAAAGGGAACCGTGCCCGTGCTCGTCCTGCCGGAGGGCGAGGTCATCGACGAGAGCCTGGAGGTTATGCGCTGGGTTCTGTCGAGGTGCGATCCGGAAGGTTGGCTACAGCGGGACGATGCCGCACTGATTGCAGCGAACGACGAGCACTTCAAAATCGATCTCGACGCCTACAAGTACCCGGAGCGGCACACCGGGGATCCACTAGAGCACCGCGACCGTGGATTGGCGTTCCTCCGCATACTCGAGTTCAGGCTTTCAGCCAGCGATCAGCTCAGCGGATCTGCTCGCGGCCTCACCGACGCGGCGATCATGCCCTTCGTGCGTCAATTTTCCGCAGTTGATCGGGATTGGTTCAATTGCCAGCAGCTGCCGCATCTGAGCGCGTGGCTCAACAATCACCTGCAGTCGGACCTTTTCAAGTTGATCATGCTGAAGGCGCCGCCGTGGGCGCCGGGCGACCGGGCCATCTATTTGGGCGCGACTGACTGAACAAGGCGAGCAGCAAATCTTGATCCACGCACAAGGTGATCAGGTCCAGCTACTAACTTGAATCAGGCAGAATCCCAGGAACGGTGAGAACCGCAATGTCGTTTTGTTTGTTCCTGAGCTTCTGTCCGAGGCATCTCCGGTGTCTTTCAACCTTTCGTGCAGAACGCCTTCCAAAATGCGGGCGTTCAAACGTGCGACAACGAACCGCCTTGGCGCCGGTGAGACGAACTCCGGCTCACCTGCAGCAGGGCCAAAATACGATCGGGAGTCTTCGATCCGGAACGTCGGGAACGTGGATCAGCCGCGCGCGAGGGGTCGCAGGTGAAGCTGATCTCTCCGAGGCTTGCCGGCTCAGCCGCTCTGCTTGCCGCCGTTTGCGCCTGCAGCAGCGGCGGCTGGTTAGGAACCGCGGACAGCAGCGCCAACAGAGCAACCACCGCTGCGCCGGCCGATTCTGAAAACTCGCGCACCGCCGCCTCTGCCGTTTCCCGAGCAGCGGTGCCGGTTTCAGGCAGCGACCAAGACTATGCGGCGATCATCGCCGCGACCGCGAACGTGCGCCGCATCATGCTCGGCGAATCCACGCACGGCACCAGCGAATTCTACCGCGAGCGCGGCCGCCTTACCGAGCAGCTAATCCAGATGCACGGCGCTAACGCGATTGCCATCGAGGGCGACTGGTCGCCGACGTGGCGGGTGAACCTTTACGTCCGGGGCTTAAGCGGAGACCGCAGCGCGGCGGAGGCGCTCGGCGGCTTCACCAACTTTCCTCAGTGGATGTGGCCAAACACCGATTTCGCCGACTTCATCGAGCGGCTTCGCGCTTCCAATCTTTCGAAGCCGGAAGCGCAGCGGGTCGGCGTCTACGGGATGGACGTCTACGACATCTTCAACGCCGCCGACTTCGTGCTGGCATATTTGCGAACGCGCGACACCAGCGCCGCGACGCGGGCGGAAAAACTCTACCGCTGCTTCCGCCCCTACAAAAGATCGACCAGCGCCTACGGCGAAGCAACCGTCGGCGGCCGCACCTCCTGCAAAAGGGAAGCCGAAGCTGTGACCGGCATCGTCGGCACGATGGGGAGGCCGAGCGAACCTCGTGAGGCCGAAGAGCATTTCGCCGCAGTTCGCGCCGCCGCTTCGGTGAAGGCGGGGGAGGAGTATTTTCGCGTCGCTTATGGCGGCTCCCTCGCCTGGAACGCGCGCGACCGTTCGATGGAGCGCAACGTTGAGGACATCGCCGCGCATGCGGAGGCGCAGACCGGCAGGCCCGGCAAGGTGGTTATCTGGAGCCACAACAGCCACACCGGCGACGCACGGGCAACGGACATGCGCAATCGCGGCGAGCTCAACCTCGGCCAGTTGATGCGCGAGCGGCACGGCGACGCGGCATTTCTGGTCGGCTACTTCGCGCATGGCGGAACGGTGTTCGCCGCCCCCGCCTGGGACGAGCCCGGCCGCACCTACGATATGCGGCCGGCCAATCCCGGCAGCCACGCGGCTCTGCTACGCGCCTCCGGCACTCCCGCCTTTTCGCTGCTCATCCGCGGCAACAAGGAGCTGGCACGCCTCTTGGAAGCACCAATGGAGCAGCGGGCGATAGGCGTAGTCTACCGGCCGGAAAGCGAGCGGCCCAGCCACTATTTCCGCGCCAGCCTGTCCAGCCAGTTCGATGCGGTTCTGTACTTCGATCGCTCCACCGCGGTGACACCCCTCCGGCAGCGGGCAGGGTTCAAAACGGGGCAGTGAGCCTGCGATCGGCCGGTTATTCGTTCCTTTTGCAAGCACCAGCGGGTTGCGCTCGCCACCGCACGCGTGCTCAGACCGACGAATGGCCCGCAAGCATTCCAAACATGGTCCCTACGAAGATTTGCATCCGAAGGACGAGGCGCCGGCGGCGGAGCTACTGTGCTGGCTCTGCGGCCGGCCTACCGGCAAGACCATCGTCTGGCATCATCCCGTGCCCAAGAGCCGGGGCGGGACTGATGTCGTGCCCATGCATGCAATCTGCCAGCAGACGCTGATCGCCAATTTCAGCAATTCCGAATTGCAACGCCACGGAAGGAACGTGGAGGCTCTCCTGGCCAATCCCAACGTGCGCAGATTTGTCCATTGGGTCGCGAACAAGGACCCCGATTTCACCGCGTCCACGGCCAAGAAGCAGCGCTGATCGGCCCAGACGCGAGGCCTCAGGCGCAGTGCGCCGAAATAGGGGCCGCGCCGGTCGTCGCGCTCCACCACCCTCAGCCGAGGGCAGCGGTCTGCGACATGTACTCTAAAGACGGTGCCGAGTGTCCGACTCGAACGGACGACCTACCGCTTACAAGGCGGTTGCTCTACCAGCTGAGCTAACCCGGCCAGGGCCCCAAATGGGTCATTCGCGGGCGAAGGTCCAGCCCCGTGCGAGTGCGGTTGACCCTGACGGTCCGGGCGGGCGAGAGTGGCCGACCGATTGAGGCGGGGCAGCGCGTGCATTTCTCGATTCGCTTGTTGGGAGCCGTAGCC
>DATBNC010000002.1:0-305018 GCA_036554525.1 Allosphingosinicella sp. | reverse complement strand
TGGGGGAGAGGACCTTCTCCATCACCAGCCCGAACGGATCGCGCACCCCGGTCGCCAGCAGCGCTTCGCGCTCGGCGATCAGCGCGTCGAACTTGGAGAAGAGGTCGCGGCCCTGCGAGGAGGCGATGGCCGTCTCGTCGGCGGGGTCCATCGGATTGCGAGCGGCTTCGGTCATAGTGGCAAGAACTCCGTTCGCTTCGATCGAAGTCGAGACGCCCGGTCGAGCGAAGCCGAGACCTTCGCCCAGCTTCGTCCCTCGACTTCGCTCGGGACCGGTCCTCGACTTCGCTCGGACCGAACGGGGGAAAGCGGGATCATCCGTCCTTCTTCAGCTTCTCGACGGCGTCGACGAGCTGGCCGACGGTCTCGATCTCGGCCTGCATGTTCATGGTGATGAGGATGTCGAACTCGTCCTCCACCGATGCCACGAAATCCATCACGATCAGGCTGTCCCACTCGAGATCGCCCGCGAAGGTGGTGGCTTCCGAAAGCTCCACGCCCTTTTTGTTGAACGGCGCGATCAGCTCGGCGACTTTCGCGTAAACTTCGTCTCTGTCGGTCATGGGTCGTCCTTAGGTTCCGGGGCCCCGTCTGCCAAGTCAATTGGGCGAGACGGTGGCGCGGGCGCCGCGCGTCTTCCACAAGGAGACGGCGACGCCGGCTGCGAGAATGGAAAGGGTGATGCCGAGCGAAAGCGCCGGCGGCACCTTGGCGATCCCGAGCGCGTCGGCCGCGAGAATCTTGCCGCCGATGAAGACCAGCAGAACGGCGAGCGCATATTTCAGATAATGGAAACGCTCGACCATCGCCGCCAGCGCGAAATAGAGGGCGCGCAGGCCCAGGATGGCGAAGATGTTGGACGTGTAGACCAGGAACGGATCGGTGGTGATTGCAAAGATCGCCGGCACCGAGTCGACGGCGAACACCACGTCGACGAACTCGATCATGATCAGCGCGAGGAGGAGCGGCGTCATGAACCGCACGGGCTTGCCAGTCGCGGGGTCGGCCTCAGTTACCCAGAAGCGTTCGCCGTGCAGGGTCTCGGTAACGCGGAACCGGCGGCGCACCCACTTCAGCAGCGGCGATCCGGCGACGTCGAACGGCCTGTCGGCCATGCGCCACATCTTGATGCCGGTGACAATCAGGAAGGCGGCGAAGACGTAAAGCAGCCAGCCGAACCGCTCCACCATCGCCGCGCCGACGCCGATCATCACCGCGCGCAGGACGAGGACGCCGATGATCCCCCAGAACAAGACGCGGTGCTGGTGGAGGCGGGGGATCGCGAAATACGAAAATATCATCGCGATCACGAAGACGTTGTCGATCGCCAGGCTCTTCTCGATCGCGAAGCCGGTGAGATATTGGATGCCTGCTGTCTCGCCGAGCTGCCACCAGACCCAGCCGCCGAAGGCCAAAGCGAGTGCGATGTACAAAGCTGAGACAAGCAGGCTTTCGCGCACGCCGATCTCGCGGCTGTTGCGGTGCAGGACGCCGAGGTCGAGCGCCAGCAGGACGACGACGAGCGCCAGAAAGCCGAGCCACATCCACAACGGGGTGCCGAGCCAAAGGGTGAAAAGAAAATCCATAGCCACTCTCCAATCGATGCGTTCATCGATCGGGTGGGGCGGCGGCGCAGGGCTTGAAGCAACGAACTGCACCGGGCCTTCACCCGATGCGGTCCGACATCACGTCGTCTCGTGGACGGCCGTCAGAGGGGCCCGGTCCCGCAAGGGGCTCTTTATGGGCGCGGCGGCGCCAGATCAAGCCTCAGCCAAGCCAGCCTTGCTCGCTGTACCAGGCGGCGGTTTGCTCGAGGCCCTGCTCGGTGGGGATGCGCGCCGCCCACAGATGTAACGGCGGCCGGCGGTCGGGGGCCGAGACCCAGTCGGGGTGGCAGAAATAGCCGACCCGGTCAGTGGTGAGCTTCGCCTTCTTGCCGTGGAGCAGGCGGTCGAGCGCGGAGGCGATGCGCATCACCGGCTTGGGCGTTGCGACGGCAAGCGGCTTCTTGCCATAGACCTGGCCAAGCGCCTGGGCGAATTCGCGATGTTCCCAGCCGCCGTCCCGGCCGTCGTCGGGCTCATAGGTTTCCGAGCGGCTGTCGGCGTCTTCCAGCACCGCAAGGATCAGGCGGCAGAGATCCTCGACATGGACCACCGAGAGGCGGCCCTTCGGCGGAAGTCCGACCAGGCCGCGGCGCGCCATCTTGAACAGCTCCAGCGTCTCGCGGTCGCCGGGCCCGTAGACGGCGGGCGGCCGGAGGATCGTCCAGTCGAGGCCGGATGCTGAGACCAGCTTTTCCGACTTCTTCTTGGACCAGCCGTAGACCGACAGCTTCGGCTCGCGCGCGGCAAGCGAGGAGACGTGCACGAAGCGGCGCACCCCAGCCTTGCGCGCCGCGTCGATCATGTTGGCCGTGCCGCCGACATTGACCGCCTCGAACGCCTCCCGGCTGCCGTTGATCATGCCGGCGACGTGGATCACCGCGTCGGCGCCGCTGCACAATTTCACCAGCGTCTCCGGCCTGTCGAGCGCGCCGTCGACCCAGACGATCTCATGCTCCGGCGGCTTCCAGCCGCGGGTCAGCGCGCGGACGTCATAGCCCGCGGCAAGCGCGAGGCGGAGCAGGTGCTGGCCCACGAAGCCGGTCCCCCCGGTGATCGCGAGGGTGCGGACGGTGCGGCTCATCTTAGAGCGGCGACCAGGGCTTGTCGCCGTCGTCCCCGGCCTCTCCCGCCTCGTCGCCACCGTCCGCGCCGCGACCGTTCAAGTGGCGCAGCAGCATGTCGAGCACCGCCTCCACGCCTTCGCCGGTTGCGCCGGAGAGCGGTAGGGGGCGCACGCCCGCGGCCTCTTCCAGCTCGTCGGACAAAGCCGCGATCAGCTCGGCATCCAGCGTGTCGCACTTGTTGAGCGCGACCACGACGGCCTTCTCCTCAAGCCCTTCGCCATAAGCTTCGAGCTCTTCGGAGACGATGCGGTAGGCCTCGCCGACGTCCTCATTGTTGGCGTCGACCAGGTGGAGCAGCACCTTGGTGCGCTCGACGTGGCCGAGAAAACGATCGCCGATGCCGGCGCCGTCCGCGGCGCCTTCGATCAGGCCGGGAATGTCGGCAATCACCAGCTCGCGGCCCTTGTGCCGGACGACTCCGAGCTTCGGGTGAAGGGTGGTGAAGGGGTAGGCGCCGACTTTGGCATTGGCGTTGCTGACGGCGTTCAGGAACGTCGACTTGCCCGCGTTCGGCAGCCCGACAAGTCCAACGTCGGCCAGCAGCTTCAAGCGAAGCCACACCCACATCTCCTCGCTCGGCCAGCCGACGCCGTGCTGGCGGGGCGCGCGGTTGGTGGAAGTCTTGTAGCTGGCATTGCCGCGCCCGCCGTCGCCCCCGCGCAGCAGCACGATCCTCTGGCCAACTTCCGTGAGATCGGCGAGCACATGCTCCTTGTCGTCGGAGATCACCTGCGTGCCGACCGGTACCTTGATCACAAGGTCGTCGCCGCCCGCACCGGTGCGGTTGGAGCCGGAGCCGCCGGCGCCGCGCGGCGCGCGGAAATGCTGTGTATAGCGAAAGTCGATCAGCGTGTTGAGGCCGTCCACCGCTTCGAACACGATGTCGCCGCCCTTGCCGCCATTGCCGCCGTCGGGGCCGCCATATTCGATATATTTCTCACGGCGAAAGGACACGGCGCCCGGGCCGCCGGCGCCTGAGCGGATGAAGATCTTTGCCTGGTCGAGAAAATGCATGTTTGCGACTTAGGAGCCGCGGGGCTCCGCCGCCACCCCCATAGACGACAGCAGGTGCGCGCGGGCGAGTTCGCGGGCGCGTTCGGGGGGCAAGCCCATCGCCTCCGCCATCGGCCGGCCGAGCAGCGAATCGCCGAGGGCGGCCAGCACCAGCCAGAGCGTCGTCTCGTGCACCGGTCGGTTCTCATGGCCGGCACCGAGGCGGTCGACGAGCTTGTGGATCGCCTCCAGCACCGGGTTCAGCGCGTCATGATTGCCGGTCAGGATCATCCACGCCGCCAAGGCCCCTGCACCTTCGCGGCCGAACGCGTCAAAGGTGCGGTCGACTATCTCGCGCGGATCGGCCTCACCGACGCGGGCCTTGTCCACCGCTTCGCCGATATGCGCGGTCACCCGCTCGGCAAGGTCGCGGGCAAGTTCCTGCTGAAGTCCGGCGGCCGAGCCGAAATGGTGAAGGAGGTTGGCGTGGGTACGGCCGATCCGCCCTGCCACGGCCTTCAGAGTCACCGCCTGCGGCCCTTCCTCCATCAGCAGCGCGCGCGCGGCATCGAGCGCGGCAGCCCGGCTTTCCTCCGGGGTAAGGCGCGCGCGGACTATTGACATTGATGTAAGCAAAAGTATCTGGTCATATCCAGGAGATACATGATGGCACGCGCAACGACACCCTCCGATCTGTCCATCGTTCCGCGCGACCGCCGCTTCGGCCGCGGCGCCGCGACCGCGCGCTGGTGGCTCGGCGGCGATCCCTATGGCACGGCCCTCTATAACGCTCTTTCAGCGACCTTCCCGAAGGGCGAGGCCTTCTTCGTGGAAAGCGTGCGCGCCTTTCGCGAAGGCGCCGATCCGAAGCTCGCCGCCGAGATCAAGGCTTTCACCACCCAGGAAGTGATGCACAGCCGCGAGCATGTCGCCTTCAACAAGCGCGCGGTGGACGCTGGCTACGATCTTACCCGCCTCGACGAGAAGGTGGACGAGCGCCTAGTCCTGGTACGCGCCAAGCACCCGATCGTCAGCTTGGCGGTGACCATGGCGCTGGAGCATTTCACCGCCATCCTTGCCCACGAGCTGCTCGCCGACCCGCGCCACCTTGCTAAGGCCGATGCGGAAAGCGCCGCCTTATGGCGCTGGCACGCGATCGAGGAGATCGAGCACAAAGGCGTCGCCTACGACACCTGGATGCACGCGACGAAGGGCCTCACCCGCTTCAAGCGTTGGTCGATCAAGGCGCGGATCATGCTGCTGGTGACCCGGAACTTCGTGGTCGACCGCACGGCAGGTGCGCTCGATCTGCTTGCCCAGGACGGCATCACCGGCCCTAGGGCCTGGTGGGGCCTGTTCTGGTCCGCGTTCGGTAAGCCGGGCATGTTCCGCAAAGTGTTCGGCGCCTGGGCGAGCTTCTTCCTCCCCGGCTTCCACCCCTGGAACCACGACGACCGCGCCCTAATCGCGCAAGCCGATGCGGAGTTGAAGGCGGCCTAAGTTCCTCCCCGGTCTACTGGAGAGGAACTAGGCGGCCGCCATCATTTGCAGGCAGTCGCGAACCGGCGCTCGTACCTCGGGTTCCGCCAGCTCCAGCTCGAACAAGCGGCACGGTGCCGCTTCCCGCCGGCCGGCGCTGTAGCGGGGGATCACCACGCCGCTGGGCCTGAAGCCGAGCTTCTCCAGCACCCGGCCGGAAGCAGGATTGTCGGCGAAGTGGCTTGCGCCCAGGCGGGGCAAGCGAAGGCTGTCCCGTGCCAGCTGAATGACGGCCTCTCCGGCTTCGGTTGCGAATCCCCGTCCCCAGAACCGTCTCGCAATCCAGTAGCCAAGTTCGGGCTGATCGCCGCGCCTGCAGGCGATGCCGATTGCCCCCACCAGTTGCGGAGCGGCGGCTGTTCTAAGGAAGATCAGGAACTTGGGCTCACCCGGTCCCCGCTCCGCCGCAAGAAAGGCTTCGGCATGCTCCCTGGAATAAGGCCAAGGGACCGAGGCGAGGTTGCGGACAATGCCTTCGTCGGCAATCGCCCGGAAGAGGGCAGGGGCGTCCTGCATCCAGCCGGGCCGCAGCAACAGTCTTTCCGTGCGAGCGAACATCGTCTCTTCCTCTCTTCGCCTGGCGCCTGAGCCGTTGTGGGTTGCGGCGCGGTGACAGTTTCGAGGGAGAAACAAAAAAAGGGAGAGGGGGTGGCCCCCTCTCCCTCGAATTCGGTTCTCTATTGAGACCTGGGGGGCCGCCCCGTGGGAGCGGCCCGTCCTCGGCGCGCTCCTATTCGGCTGCTTCCGCGAGCGCCGGCATGTCGACGCACACAAATTTGCGGCCAAGCTTTCCGTCGCGAAACGAAACGCGGCCGTCGGTGAGCGCAAAAAGGGTGTGATCCTTGCCCATGCCGACGTTGGCGCCGGGATACCATTTGGTCCCACGCTGACGAATGATGATGTTGCCGGCGATGACGGTTTCGCCGCCGAACTTCTTGACGCCAAGGCGGCGGCCCGCGGAGTCGCGACCGTTGCGGGACGAGCCGCCTGCTTTCTTATGTGCCATCTCGAATCTGCCTTACGTCTTGATCTTGCCGCTAACTTACGCGGCGTCGTTCTTGGATTCAACCGGGCTGTCGGTCATCGGGCTTTCCGCGCCGTCGACCTTGAGCGGCGCCTGCTGCTGCAGATCGGTTGCGGCCGGCGCATCGGCAGCGGCCTTCTTGGCGCGCGGCTTCTTGGCCGGAGCGTCCGAAGCGGCTTCCTGAGCCGGAGCGGCAGGGGCCTCGTTGGCGGGCTTTTCAGCCTTGGCCTTCTTCGGCTTGTCTTCGGCCTTCTGGTCGCCGATCGCGGTGATGCGCAGGATCGTGTGCTGCTGGCGGTGTCCCGCCTTGCGGCGGTAATTATGCCGGCGGCGCTTCTTGAAGACGATGACCTTGTCGGCCTTCGCCTGGGCGATGATTTCGGCCGAAACGGTCAAGCCGTCGGTGGAGCGCAGGTCCGCGCCCTCGCCGGCGAGCAGGATGTCGCCCAGCTGGATGGTGTCGCCCGCCTCACCGGCAAGCTTTTCAACGACGATCTTGTCTCCGGCGGCTACGCGATACTGCTTGCCGCCCGTGCGCACGACTGCGAACATGGCTCTTTCCAAACATTCTAGAACTTTTGTCGCGCAAAAACGGCCACGGCCGAACCCCGCGCGGGAAGCCGGGCTGCTACAAGGGAGGGCGCGGCCTGTCAACCGATGCGGCGCCCGAAAACGCCCGCGCGCCCGACTTAGTGGCGCATCTCGCGGCGCAGGCGGTAGCGGCCTTGCGCGAACGGTTCGAACAGGCCGGAAATAGCCGGGTGATCGACCGGCTCCTCCGTTTCATCCGCCACGAGGTTACCCTGGCTGACATAGGCGGTGTAGCTCGATTCCCCATTTTCGGCGAGGAGGTGGTAGAAAGGCTGGTCCTTTGCCGGGCGGATCTCCTCGGGGATCGACTGGTACCATTCTTCCGAATTGGCGAAGACCGGATCGACATCATAGATCACGCCGCGAAAATCAAACACGCGGTGCCGCACCACGTCGCCGATCGCGAAACGGGCGTGGCTGATGACGGGGGCGAGGGGCGTTTCGCTGCCCGGAAGAGTGCCGATGACCATGAAGCCGATGTAGGAAATTGCGCGGCAAAGGCAAGCAAAGCGCCGGGTGCAGGCTTGGCAAGGCGAAAAGCTTGCTTTAAGCGCCCCGCCTGTCGACCGGCCCGCACCCCTGCGGCGCTTCGCCTATCTCCCGCGGAGAGGTGCCAGAGTGGTCGATTGGGACGGTCTCGAAAACCGTTGTGCCTTTACGGGTACCGTGGGTTCGAATCCCACCCTCTCCGCCACTTTCCTTGATCCAAATCGCTGATTTCCAAACGGCGGTCAGAGCTGGCTCTGGCGCTCCCGGTCGAACCGTGACCCGATGCGGCGGGTGACACGGGAGAACTGATCCACCTGGCAATGGGCAGGCGGAAAGCCCGCTCTACGGCCACGTTCAAACCTTATGTCCCGGCCAGCGTCCTAGGAGATAGTGAGAGAGGCTGGCGGGTTGGCCGCTGGCGAGTCCGGTAGGAGGAAGCGGGCCCGGCTGAGGTGCCTGCCAGGTGCCGAATAGCCGGTCGATGATCGGGAAGTAGGAAGCGAAGTTGGTATTCGATTGCGCCCGCTCGATGCCGTGATGGATGAAATGATACCGGTTGTCGACGAACAGCCAGCCGAGGCGCCCGAAATGCATCGGCACGTTCATGTGATGAACATAGCTCTGCACCCCTATGAAGGCGGTGAGAACAAAGAGCTGACCGGAATTGACGCCGATCAAGAGGGATGTCGGCAGGGCGACGGCGATAAGCGATCCCATGGTTTCGATCGGATGGGTGATGTTGTGGAGGACATCCATGTCGCGGGGGCTGTGGTGAACCGCGTGGAAACGCCAAAGGATGGCAAAACGGTGCTGGGCCCGGTGAAGCCAGTAGATGAAGAAATCGCTGACGAACAAAGCGAGCAGGTACATCGGCAGCGTGATGAACAGGGTTGATGCCAGCCCGTCGGTTGCACCCATCTCCACCAAAGGGCGCCATGGGAGCGGGCTTGCTTTCGTGACGGCGTGATTGAGCACCGCGGCAAAGCCGAGAAACGCTGCTTGAACCATCCAGGCCAGCTTGTAATTCTTGGATGCCCGGTCCCGCGGGCCCGCTGCCAGTTCGATCAGGAGCATCAAGCCGAGAACAGCCAGAGGCTGGAGGAGAAGCACCATACTGACGGAGGCGAGGCCGCGAATTTCAGCGAGGCTGAGGAGAGGGTCCCCATGCACCAGCCGTGAAAGGCCGTTGCGCGCGGCGGCAGTTGTCGCCGCGTCCAGAACGGCGCTGCCGGCCGTGCTGACGAACACGATGAAAAGGGCGGCGGCAAGTATGGCGCCGAAGGTCAGCCAGGGCACGAAAACGCCAACCCCGGGCAATGCCCTTGCCTGTTCTGCCATCTCCGCATCCCCCACAACCCCAAACGCCTCCTAGCGAACGGCCGCGGATCAATCAAAGCCGAATTTCCCCCCGCCAAGGCTCGCATGATGTGGTGCCGAAGGCACAGTGCCCCGGTAATATTGCGGTGCAGCAAATGAGTGCTTTGCGTTGGGTGGTGAGCGGTTAATCTCCTCTCCTGACGGCAGCGGGGCGCTGCCGGTGCATTGGGGGAATATGATGAACCGTGTGATCCGCGCCGCGCTTCTTTCGGGCCTTTCGGCAAGTGCCTTCCTCGCCGCTCCGGCGGCCGCGCAGCAGGCGGGTACCGGCGCGCAGCCGCCCGAAGGCGAAACCGGGGAAGCGGCCGTTGCCGGCGAAGAGATCATCGTCACCGGCACCCGCCGCAGCGACCGGTCGGTGGCCGACAGCCCCGTTCCGGTGGACGTGATCGGATCGGAGGCGATTACCAACACCGGCGCCACCGAGACCAACCGCATCCTCAACCAGCTGGTGCCGTCGTTCAACTTCCCGACGCCGTCGATCGCCGACGGTTCGGACGCGCTGCGCCCGGCCACCCTGCGCGGCCTCAGCCCCGATCAGACCCTGGTGCTGATCAACGGCAAGCGCCGGCACGTCTCGGCCCTGCTCAACATTAACGGGACGGTCGGGCGCGGCAGCGCGGCGGTGGATCTCAACCTCGTCCCCGGCCTCGCGATCAGCCGGATCGAAGTGCTTCGCGACGGCGCCGCCGCCCAATATGGTTCGGACGCCATCGCCGGCGTGATCAACATCCAGCTCAAGAATGCCAGCCATGGCGGCCGCGCCAGCGTCACCTACGGCAAATACATCACCACCATCGACAATGTCGCCAACGTCACCGGCCTGCAGCTCAACGCCGCCGGCCAACCGCAGCTCGACCCGGCCGACAACCGTTATTTCCTCGCCAACACCGACGGCGACCGCAAGGCGCACGACGGAACCCAGGTCACCACCGGCATGAACTTCGGCCTGCCGATCGGCCCCAACGGCTTCATCAACACCACGGTGGAATATCGCTACCGCGAGCTCAGCAACCGCGCCGGCTTCGACCTGCGCCAGAACTATGTCCGACCGACGCCGACCACCTTCGATCCGCGCGAGGCGACCTTCAACCGCCTGAACTTCCAGTTCGGCGATCCGGAATCGCGCGACGTCAACGTCTTCACCAACGCCGGCTTCGACCTTGGCGGCGGCTGGGACATTTACGGCTTCGCCTCCTACGGCCACCGGCGCACGGTCAGCGCTGCGAACTACCGTTCGGCGAATAACGGAACCGCCAACCGCGACTTCAGCGTGCTTGCGCCCAACCAGGACCCGGCGCTGTTCCCGTTCGTGCCGCTCACCCAGAACGGCTTCCTGCCGTTGATCGGAAGCAAACTCGACGATTATTCGGCAACGATCGGCATCCACGGTGAACTCGCCGGCTGGAACACCGATCTGTCGGTCGGCCGCGGCCATAACAAGTTCGATTACGACCTCCACAACACGCTGAACGCGTCCTTCGGCCCGCAAAGCCAGCGCGATTTCGACGCCGGTGGGCTCCGCTACGGCCAGAACATCGTCAACCTCGATTTCTCGCGCGAATATGACGCCGGCTTCGCCAAGCCGCTGGCCGTCGCGGCGGGCGCCGAATATCGCGAGGAACAGTTCAAGATCCGGCCGGGCGACCTTCAGTCCTACGCGATCGGGCCATTCTTCCGGGCGCCGATCGCCAACACCACGGCCGCGAACTGCACCGCCCAGCAAGGCGTGTTCGCCGCCGCCACCGGCCGCTGCACCTTCCCCGGCCGCGTCGCCGCCGTCGGCGCGCAGGGCTTTCCCGGCATCCCGGCGGGAAGCGCGACGGACGTCGGCCGGCACAGCTACGCCGCTTATGCGGAACTGGACACCGATCCAATCGAGGGGCTGACCACCACCATCGCCGGCCGCTACGAGCATTTCTCGGATTTCGGCGACACCTGGAACGGCAAGTTCGCGATGCGCTTCGAGCCGGTGCAGGGCTATGCGCTACGCGGCTCGGTGTCGAACGGCTTCCGCGCCCCGTCGCTTCAGCAGCAATTCTTCACCACCACCTCGACCAACTTCGTCGGCGGCGTGCCGGTGGACATTGCAACGCTTGCAGTCAGCGCACCGGCGGCGCGGGCGCTAGGCTCGCAGGATCTGAAGCCCGAAAAGTCGGTCAACCTGAGCTTCGGCGGCACCGCCAACCCGTTCCGCGGCTTCACGCTCACCGCCGATCTTTACAGCATCCGGATCAAGGACCGGATCGTGTTGACCGAAATCCTCGGCACCAACGGCACCGGCAACAATGCGACGGTGCAGGCGGCGGTGACCGCCCTTTTGGCGTCGAGCGGCTTCCCGCAGGTCGGCGCGGCCCGCTTCTTCATCAACGGGCTGGACACCACCACCCGCGGCCTCGACGTTGTCGGCAGCTACCGCTGGCGCGGCGGCGGCCTGGGCAATTGGACGCTCACCGCCGCTTACAATTACAACAAGACCAAGATCGACCGCCGTCTCGCCACCCTCGGCCCGCTCGCCCAGATCCCCGGCCTCAACCTCTTCGGCCGGGTCGAAGGCGTGCGGTTCACCAACGGCCAGCCGCGCGACAAGATCGTGCTCAGCGCCGATGGCGACATCGGCCTGCTCGGCATCACCGCTCGCACCACCCGCTACGGCAAGGTGGTGTCGCCGGGCTCGGCCAACCCGATTTCGGACCCGAACAGCCTGACGGGCTTCGGACCGGACGATATCTTCCTCAGCCCGAAGTGGATCACCGACGTCGAGCTTCGCTACAAAGCGGGCGACGTTGCCGAATTCGCGATCGGCGCCAACAACGTCTTCGACGTCTACCCGGACCGCTCGCCCTTCGGTGTCCGCCCGGCCGGCGTTGGCGGCGTTTACCCGGCCAACCAGGAATATATCCCGTTCTCGATTTTCTCGCCCTTCGGCTTCAACGGCCGCTTCCTGTACGGACGCGCGTCCATCCAGTTCTGATCGGCTTCACGCGTGGAAAAGGAGAAGGGGTCCGTTCGCGGGCCCCTTTTTCTTGGCTCGGGGCGCACGCGCTCCTAATCCGGCAACGAGCGTTGAGCGAGGAACGGGATGTCCGACGATTACGAACGCGGCCGGCGTGACGGTCTTCGCCTGGCTCTTGCGACATTGGCCGCAGAGGAGGCCAAATGGGCAGCTTTGCTCGGCGAGAGCGCGTCCTGGCGGACCAACGCAACGCGCGAGGTTCGCCACAAGGCGCTGCAGGTCGCGCAAAAGCGGCTTCGCACGGTGCTCAACCGCTTCACGCCGAAGGGCGAGGACGGGATGAGCGCCGAACTCGCGTCGGCGATCGATGAAGTCGGCCTCTAGGCCAGAACCTCGTCGATGAGGCTGGTCAGTCGAGCGGTGGAGGCAGCCAAGGCAGGACCTTCCGCACCGGCATCGATCTCTTCCTCAACGCGGGAGGCGAGGGCGCTTAGCTCAGCATAACCGAACATGCCCCCAGCGCCTGCAATGCGGTGGCAGACCGCGCGCAGCGCCGCCGCGTCGCCCGCTTCCGCTGCGTCGCGAAGCAGCACCCGCTCCTCCGCGAGCCGGGCGCGGAAGCGGAGCCTGAGCGCCGCCATCGGGTCCCCGCCCGTCATGGCGCGCAGGAGGTGGCGGTTTGCGGCGCGAAGAGCGGCGTCACGGTGACGGTGAGCGTATCCTGGTAATTGGGCGCGGCGACCTTGCCGACCCCGCCTTCCAGCAGAACCGCCTCCACCGGCAGCAGCTGGCCCGCCGAGGCCAAGCCGGCCCGGGCGCAGGTCCGCTCGATCGCCGATGGATTGGCCGCATCGCGCGTTTGGCCGACGAAGCTCGCGCGGTAGCGAAGCGTCTGCTCCGCCACCGCCGTACTTCCGCCGGGATAAGTGAGGCGGTAGCCATTCTGCGATGTCATCCGCACCGAATAAGGACCGGAGCTCGCCACCCGCACGTAACCGGTGCGCGGCCCGGGGTTGGACGCCACTTCCGCCGAACTGCGCGCGCCGACGTCGCCGAAGTCCAGCGCCGGCCCGACATAGCTCGCCTGAAGCGCGCTCAGCACGTTGACGTTGATCTGCACGGCGCTGGAAAGCCTGGTCGGCACGGCAACGCTGTTGAGGCCGCCGGTGCCGACGCAGACGTAAAGGATGTCGAAGCGGATCGGCTCGCCCGCCGACAGATCGGTGTTCGCCGGAACGGTGACGGTGAGGTTGAACGGCGTCGACTGGTCGGGCGCCGAGGCGCCGCCGAAGCTGTAATAGATCTGCCCCGTGGCGGTGTTGCCGATCACCGGCCGGCCTTGGGTGTTGTTCTCCGGATAGAGGACGTTCTGACCGTTGTAGAGGATCTGGTAGGGCGGCGCGCCGACCGGCTGGATGAGGACGAAACTTACCGACTGCGTCTTGGCGCCGCCGCTGGCGTAGCGGGTGAGGGTGAGCGGAATGTTGATCTGCTGCAGCGCGTTGGGGCTGAACGGATCGTAGGTCACGGTGGACGGCGCCTGCGCCTGACCGGTGACGCCGCAGGAGGTGAGCTGCGCGGCGGCGGGCGCCCCTGCGAATGCGGCGAGCGCGGTGCTGGCGAGGCCGAGGCGGCGGAGGATTTTGGTGAGATCGATCATGATCATTCGCCTTCCAGGGGCTTGAGCGCGCCGGCGCGGACGATGTTCTGCGCATCGGCGGGGATGTCGAGAAGGAAACGGCTTTTGCGGTCGTCGTTCATGACGATGCGCCAGCGGCCGGGGGCGAGGCCGCTTGCGCCGAAGCGGCCGTCGCGGTTGGTGAAGATCGCCACCGGCGGCCGCTCCGGATGGGCAAGCTCGGTGGCCGAACCGGTGAGCAGCGAGATCGGCTGGTCGTCGACGCCGAGCAGGCGGCCGATCGCGGTCACCGAATAGTCCGATCCGACCTGGAGCTTGTAGCCGCCGCGATAGGGCGGAAGCAGGCGGAAGGTGCCCTGACCGAGATCGACCCCCGCCGCGGCCGCCGGCGCCTCGATGCCGACGACCCGCTCGATATAAGCGTTGAGCGAGGGGTGGATCGCGCTGCCCAACATCCCGGTGCTTGCCGTGTAGCCGAACGGCCCGCGCTCGATCAGCAGGTTCTCGCCGCGCAGATTCCGATGGGCCGAGACGATGGCGAAGCTGTCGTTGATCGGCCGGCCCCAGGAGACGGCGCCGTCGGCGAAGGCGAAAGCGGTCGCGACCCGCACCGAGCTTCGCTGGCTCACCGAATTGCCGAAGTCGCCGGAGAAGCTGCCATAGTGGCTGAGGCCCAGTTCGGCGCGGTTGTGATAGTAAGTGCCCGAGACGTTGGCGCCCGAGCCGAACTCGCTTCGCTCGAGATCGGCGGCGAGGCTGTAGGAGCCTACCCCCTGGCCGGAGAGGGTGGAATAAGACAGCCGCGCGCGATCGAAGCGGGTGTCGTAGTCGGCGCGCACGCTCGACTTGCGGTCGAGGCGCAGCGTGATCGAGAAGAAGCCGCCAAGGCGGCGGCCCCGCTCGTCACCCTGCCAGCTCAAGTCGGCGTTGAAATTGAGGTTGCGCGACAGGCGGACGCCGACCGTGCCCCGCAGGTTGAACGCATCCGCGCCGGGTTTCCGCGCCACCGAATAGCGCCCGTCGACGCCTGCATAAATCCGCTCGCCGAAGGAGTGGGAGTAAGCGCCGCCCGCTTCCACGATGAACGGGTTGAGCGGCGCGCCGTCGCCAATCGCGGTGAAGCTTGCCGTTCGCGCATCGGCGAAGAGGGTGAGGGTGTCGGAGCGGCCGCCCGCGCGCTGGATCAGGCGCTGGAAGGTGAGGGTGCCCGCAACGCCTGTCCCGAAGCCGTCGCTGCGCGAGGCGGCAAGGTTGCCGCTGAACAGGCCGAGCGGCGTCGCCCAGACGGCTTCCGCGCCGGCCATCTGCGTGCGGCCGTCGGCCTGCGCGTTGACGCCGACGGTCAGCGCATCGTTCAACCCGTAGCGGAAGAAGCCCGTCGCCGCCGGGTCGCCGCGATAGTCGGGGCCGCGCTCCCCGGGGGGAGCGAGGACGCCCGCGTAGAGACCGAATTCGGTGAGGCCGCTGGCAAGCTGCGACTGGTCGAGGAAGAGGTTGAAGCGCACCGTCTCCGTCCGCCCGGCGTCGTCGAGAATGGTCAGGCGAACGTCGTTGGCGCCCTGCGCGAATGGGAAATCGCGAAGGTCGTAGTTGCCCGGCTGGAGCTGCAGGCGCTGGAGGAGCTGGCCGTTGGCGTCGATCTGCACGGTGGCCGGCCGGTCGAGGCGAAAGCCGCGGCTCCCGCGCGGGCGGGCGATGCGCTGCGGCTGGAGCACCGAATAGCTACGGAAGATGGAGAGGCCGGCAATGTCCGGCGCCGACTGGAAGCCGCGCGAGATGGTCTGGAGATCGCCCGCCGTCCAGCGGATCAGCCGCTCCTGATCGTCGTACACGAGGCGGCTGCCGAGCCGGTTGAAATCGGCGGCGCGCGAGCCCGGCTGCCAAATCGCCTCGCTTTCGGCGACGAGGCCGCCGAACATCCGCGCCGCGCCGTCGAGGAAGATGGTGGGGGGCGCGAAGCCGCTGTCGGCGCCGCCGTGGAGGTAATCGAAATTGCCGCGCAGGTTGAGGTAGGCGCTGGTCTTGGCCGGGGCGACATAGGCGCCGACGCGGCGGTCGTCCAAACGGCTCAGCGTGATGGCGCGGGCAAGCCGCCGCTCGGGCGCGACCTCCACGACAAGCTCGAGCGCCTGCGGATCGTAGCGGACGGACACGCCCGAAGCAGCGAGGTCGGCGGGGGTGAGCACGCGCGCACCCGCATTGGCCCGCAGCGTGCGGAGCGCCGCTTCTTCAAGCACCGGGGCGAGTAGATCGAGCAGCCGCGCCGCGTCGAAGGAAAGGCGGTCCTGCGGGTCGATCGACACCATCACTTCGCCAAGCGTTGCGCGGTCGAGTCGGGCGGTGACGGCGAGGGTAACGGCGCGGCCCGTCGGGTTCAGCCGCTGCGCCGCCGCTGCGCCCGCAGGAGGATCGAGCACCACCCGGCCGCCGCTGTCCTGCACGGCCAGGGCCGCCGTTGCCGCCGAGGCGGCCGCGGGCGCGGCGGCGAGCAGAAAGGGCGCGGCGGCGGCTGCAAGCAGCGCCGCGCGGCGGCGGGACGTCATGCTTGGGCTCAGTTCTCGGGCGTAAAGGTGGCTTCGATCACCGCGTCGGGCTGGGCAAGCGTGACCGGCACGACAACGCGCCGGGTCTGCCCGCCGGCGATGAGGCCGTAGCCGATCGTTTGCTGGATCTCCGGACCGGTGAAGGCGGTTTCGGTGAGGCGCTTGCCCGCGCGGTCCTTCTGCACGATGCGCAGCCGCCCCTGCGACAGATAACCGTGCGCCGCCGAGCGGTTGTTGACGGTGAGGGCGACCGCCGTTCGGCCGTCCTCCGTTGCCGCCACTTCGGCGCGCTCGATCACAAGGCCGGCCGAAAGTTTCGGCGGGCTGACGCTGACCAGCACCTGGAAATTGTAGAGCACCTGGATCGCCGGCTGGCCCTCGGTGCGCTGCACGGGGAGCTGGGCGATGGTGACATAATAATGCTTGCTGCGCGCAAGCTCGGGATCGCCAACATATTGCACGCGAAACGCCTGGGTCTGGCCCGGCTGGATCACCGCCTGCGGCGGGAAGACCAGGAGGTCTTCCGACTCCTTGCCGGCGGCGGTGAAGCCGGTGGCGTTGGGGATCAGCTCCTCGACCCGAAGCTCGACGTGGAGCGGGGTGGAGAAGGTGTTCTCGACGCTGATCGTCTGGGTCATGCCCGCGCCGCCGGGGGTGAGGTTCACCACCACCGGCGAAACGGTCATAGCCGCCGCCGGCACTGCGAAGGCGAGAAGAAGGGCGGCAAAGGATCGGCGAAGCAACTGGATCACGGTGTAACTCCTGGCGCTTAGGGCGCGACGCTCAAGGTGATGGTGAGGGTGTCGGTATAGGTCCCCTGGATCAATTGCGAGCCGCCGCTGACGGGCGGTGCGCTGACCCGAAGGTAGGAGCCGGTCTGGTTGACGGACGCGGCGCCGAGGCGGAGGCCCTGGGCGGTCGAAGCGGGGCCGCGAAACGCGCAGGCGCCGCTCGTGGTGAGCGCGGACGCGGCGCAGGTCGCGGCGGCGGTGGTCTTCCCGTCAGTAGAAACCAGGTTCAAGGTCACGTCGTAATCGGCGCGGGCGGTGTAGCCGGTTGCGGCGGTGCCGGAGGTGACGAGGCCGCCATTGCCCGAGACGACCGCGACCCGCGAGGGGCCGGTGCAGTTGAGGGTGAAAGCGAAGGTGCTCGACAGGCCCTGACGGTCGAAATCGTCCTGGGAGTAGGTGCCGGACGGCGCGGCGCCGTCGGCGAAACCGCAGCGGCCGCCGACCGACGCGGTGACCGGAATGGAGAGCACAACCGGCGCACCGCCCGCATAAGCGGTCGCCTGCGCGTTCGCCGGCGCCGCGCCCAGAAGGGCTGCGGCACCGGCGGCGGCGAAAGCAAGGACAAGGCGGAAGAGCGTGGTCATGGTCCTGAATGAAAAAGGGGCCGGCCGCAGGGAATTGCGCCCGACCCCCTTTTCTAAGTCTCCGATTACATGGTCGGGTTGATGGTGACCGTCACGACGCTGGTATACTTACCTTCGGCGAGCAGGCTGCTCGCGCCGCCCTTGGCGGAGAGGCCGAAGACGCTGACCGCGACGTTGTTGGCGCTGCCGCCGGCGATGCGCTCGCCGAGCTGGGCGCTTGCAGCGGCGCCGCCGACCAGGGTCGAGTAGGTCACCGTCTTGGACGCACCGGACGCCGTGTTCACCTTCACCTGGGCGGTGTAGTTGATGTCGTTCGAATAGCCGGCGCCGGGGACCGTCGCGCCGCCGGTGTTGAGCGGCGTTGCAATGATGCCGACCGTCGGGTTGGCGGTGTTGCACATCACGCGGGTGGCGACGCTGAGGCTGTCGGCCGGGCTGGCGCCGGTGGAGGCGACGAGCGTGCTGCGCAGGGTGCCGTCGGCGGCGTCGAGGCGCTGAAGGTCGATCGCACCGCTGAAGGTCTGCACTTCCGTGCCGCCGCCGGGAGCAACAACCGAGCAACGGCCGCCGACGGTGCCGGTGACGTTGACGGTGCCGGTGACGCTCTGCGCGTAGGACGGAGTCGCGGCAAGGCCGGCGGCGGCGACGAGGATGGTTGCGATGGTCTTCTTCATGGCGGCAGTCTTTCCCTACGAGTGGTCGTTTGCGATGACCGTCATATGCCGCTGGGAGGCGCCGCCCGATATTGCACCGGCGGCAAAATCGATTAGCCGGAATGGGATAGGCCTCTATACCATTCGGTATAGCGCCCGGGCCGGGTCAGCGGGCGGAGTCCGCCTTCGACACCAGAAGCGCGAGTTCTGTGCGCGTGGTCACGCCGAGCTTCTCGAAGATGTTGTGGAGGTGGACCTTCACCGTGCCTTCGCCGATGCCGAGTTCGCTTGCGATATCGCGATTCTTGAGGCCGCGCACGACCAGATCGGCGACCGAGCGCTCGCGCTGGCTCAGAGCGGCGAGAGGCCCCGCATTGCCTGCATCTTGAGCATGGAGGGTGAAGTCCATCGCCCGCTGCAGGATGTCGTGGTCGATCCAGCGCCGGCCGGCGACCACCGAGTCAAGGCAGGTGAGAAGCTGGCGCATCGCCATCGCCTTGATGACGAGGCCGTTCAGCCCGGCTTGAAGCGCCTGGTAGACGCGCTCATCGGGAATTCGCCCGGTGAGCAGCACCACGGGCCGCTTGTCGCCGCGCTCACGCAGGGTGCGAAGCACCTCGAAGCCGCTCCGCTCGGGCATGTCGAAATCGAGGAGAAGGAGGTCCGGCCGCGCCGTGGGCACGAGCGCAAGCGCTTCGGCGCCATTCTCCGCCTCGCCGACCACCTGGTAAGGGGAGGTCGAAAGCAGCAGCTTGATCCCCTCGCGCGTCAGCGGGTCGTCGTCGGCTAAAAGGACCTTGGTCATTGCTCTCGTTCAAAATCATCCCCGACGCGGGGACGACCTCACGCTTAACGAGATATTCGCTCTGTGCAACGCGAACGGGGGCGGAGGGTTGCTGAGGGGCGGTGACTTGCCCGGCTCAGCGCGGAGTGACGGTTACTCTTAGCGCCTGTGTTTCGCCCGACGCCGTCTTGATCTCGCTGACCGCGGAAATTGTACAGCTTGTGCCCTGGGACTTGAGTTCGCCGTCGGACGATATTGTCGTGGACCCGGAATAGCATTTTGGCGGAACGTACCCACGGATCTCGAAAGATCCCTGGGACATGGCCGCCGTAGCGGCGCTCACCGTAAGCACGAGATGCAGCATGAACGGTTCGTCTCCTGACTATTCGACCTTCGCTGCAACGACTTAACATAGGGTTAGTGCCGGGCCGCGCGATTACGGTCAATACGCTCCTTGCCTGGAAAGGGTGAGGCGCTGCGGGTCCGGCTGACCCGATTCGATGTGCCATTCTGGAGCGCCCGTTCCCAAGGGCGGCACGACAAGATCAGCTGCTGTGAGGCTCCGCAAGCGGCCCCAGTTCCTCGAGGAGCGGGCCCAGCCATGGCCGGTAAGGCGTAGCCGAACCCAACCCCTTCCTGTTCAAAGGCTGGCGGACCTGCTCGCTGCTCGCCGTCGCCACGGCGCCCCTTGCCCGGTGGAATTCGATACATTCCGGCTCATATTCGAGGCCAAGAAAGTTCAGCATGCCGCGCGTCTGCCCGGCAATGTCCGCAACGACGTCCTCGTAGCGCACGGTGATCACCCGGTCCGGGGCTGCTTGCTTCATTGCATCCACCAGCCGAACATAGTCGCTGTAGAAACGGCCGACGTGGCGCAGATCGTTGGCCGCCGGATAGCCTTCGGCGAACAGCATCTTGAAATTGGCCCAGCAGCAGTCGACCGAGTCGCGGCGTATGTCGATGATCTTGGCATCCGGAAGCATCAGCAGGATCAGGCCGATCTGAAGCCAGTTCAGATTGTTCTTGTCGATGAAACGCGGTTTGCCGGTCCGCCGGTAATCGTGCGAGGCCTGGATATAGCGCCCGCCAAGCTCGGAAAACGCCTCGTCGGGCAGCGCGGCAAGCATTCCGGCGTAGTTTTCGGGGTCCGACGCTTGGTGCCGGGCAATCTCGGCCAGCCGCGGCACGGTTTGAAGTTCGCCAGTGCCCTCGATCGCGCTGTGTCCGCCGAGGATCCGCTCAACCAAAGTGGTGCCCGATCGCGGCATTCCAAGGACGAAAACCGGAGACGGGTCGTGGCGGCCGATCTCCCCTCGCTTTTCGAGATATTCGGGGGTGATCATATCAATGACGCTGTTCACCGCGTCGGTAACCGGCTGAGGATCGTAGGGTTGATTTGCCAATCGGATCTTCTTCCCCGCGAGGAAGTGTTCCATTGCAACATCATACTCGCCCTGCCGGTCGGCCAACAGTCCGAGCGCAAGGTGCAGTGCGCCTTCCTCACGATCTCCCTTTCGCCTGGGAAGCGCTTCCCGAATGGCCTGGTGATCGGGCTCGCCCAGTTCGTCCGGATAATAGTTCGCCAGGCTCCACCACGCCGAACCGTTGACCGGGTCGGTCGCCAATGCGTTGCGGAAGGCGCCGATGGCCTGGTCGCGGCGGCCGGCGATGCGGTAGAATTGCGCAAGGTTGATCCGCCGCTCGAGCCGGTCGTCAAGAGCGATCAACCGTTCGTACATCGCGATTGCTTCTTCAACATCGCCGACCTCGGATCGAAGCTGCGCCAGATGATTAAGCGCGGGTACGTTGTCCGGCTTGCGCGTGACAAAGGGTTCAAGGACAGCGATCGCGTCCCGCATCCGAACCTGCCTTGCAAGGGCGGTGGCAAGCAGCATCACGGCCCGCAGGAAATTGGGTGCGCGCTGCAAAACCGTGCGCAGCTTCTGCTCGGCTGGTGGGAAGTCCCACAAGCTGATTGATGCTTCGGCGGAGAGGGTAAGGGCCAGAAGATCGTCCGGCTCCCTGCGCAAAAAAGACTCGGCGGTCTGGCGAGACTCCGCGCTTCTCCCCTCGGCTTGTTGCTCCGCCGCTTTGCGCAGCTCGGGCTGGGCGAGGCTGGCTTGAATGCCGCCTAGCTCCGCCCCTTGCGCGTCTTCGGTCATCCCCAGCGCCCGGCAAGCCGCCCCGGCCAGCCGGAAGGCCCGCGGGTCCTTCGCAACCCGAACCAGTTCTTCGGCCTGGCGAAGCGCTGCGGCTGGATCGTCGCGAAGAAGGCGGCGGCCATTGGCCAAGGCTTCTTCATAGCTTCCTTGCCGCGGAGACGCGCGGGGGGCCGGGGGAGGTTGCGTGTTCGGATCTGACATGGTGGCTCGGCTTTACGAAAAGGCCTTCGGCGGCGCCAGCCGGTAACAATCAGCGAAATGTGTCCAGCACCCCTGGCAGGCAGCGGCGCCGGCCCGGGCCAAAACCCGGCATCGCAACGGCAATGCCGGAGACTGTGGCAATGTAGCAACAGGAGGGGCGGGAAACGCTTTTCCGGCCCGCCCCGGTCGTTCCCTTTTCAGAAGGTAAGGATATGGATCATCTACCTAATTTTATTGGATGGAATGAGCCCATGCGCCGTTTACCCGTGACTCTCGCGCTTTCTTGCACTGTTTCCGTACTGGCGCTCGCCGCCGCACCGGCCGCGGCCCAGACCACTGGTGCCGGGCAGGGCCCCGCGACCCAGGATTGCTCGGCCATCGCCGACGAAGCGGCCCGCCAATCCTGCGCCGATTCGGCGGAAGCAGCGGACCCGCAGGCAACCTCCGGAAGCCAGGCGGATATCCCGACCGGTGCTCCCGCCTCGGCCGAGGGCACTCAGGAAGAGCAGGGCCCGATCGTTGTGACCGGATCCAGGCTGCGCCGCGATGAACGGTCGAGCGTTGACCCGGTGACCATCATCGATCCTTCCGCCGAAGCGCGCGAAGGCAGGTTCTCCACCGCCGAAGTTCTGCAAAGCTCGCCGATCGCGGCCGGCTCGACGCAGATCACGTCGACGCTGTCCACGAACTTCGTCGTCAACGGCGGCGAGGGCGTTCAGACGGTTTCGCTGCGCGGCCTGGGCGCGAACCGCACCCTGGTTCTCCTGAACGGCCGTCGTGCCGGTCCGGCGGGCGTTCGCGGCGGCGTATCCGCCTTCGATCTCAACGTGATCCCAACCGACGTTATTCAAACCATCGACATCCTCAAGACCGGCGCATCGTCGGTGTACGGCTCTGACGCCGTGGCAGGCGTCGTCAACCTGATTACCAAGAAGAATCAGCGCGGCTTCGATGCGCGCGCCTTTGTCTCCATCCCGGGCCGACATGGCGGGGAGCAGTATAACGTCTCCGGAAGCTACGGGCTTCGCCTCGGCGATCGTGGGCACGCGATGATCGGCGTGAACTATCAGCGTCAGCGCGAACTCGAGCGCGGCGACCGCAGCTTCCTCGGCTGCGAAGAAGAATTCGTGACCAACCAGTCGGGCCAGCGCTCCGATCCGATCGATCCCCGCACCGGCCAGCCTTATTGCGGCTTGTTCCTGAACGACGTGATCCTGATCAGCGACTTCGGCCTGATGAACGGCAGCAACCTCCTCGGGCCTCCGGTTCCTAACTCGACCGGCGGAACGACTCGCCGTCCGATCGGCGCCGTTCAGTTCGACCGGTCCGGCGGCCTTGGCCAGTACGTGGCCGGTGTTTTGAAGCCGCCTGCGAACATCACGCAGTTCGGCGCTCCGGCCGGCTTCATTCCGGTGGGCGCGTTCAACGCCACGGGCCTTGCGATTGAAAACACTTTCGATGCGCGCGTTCTGGGCGACTCGGTTATTCCCGACACGAAGCGCTTCACGGTCTTCGCGGAAGCCGGTTATGAACTCACCGACCGTATCGACCTGTATTTCGAAGGTCTTTACAACAATCGCAAAACCAGGACCGACGCGTCGCGCCAGTTGTTCTTCAATCAGTTCCCCGGCAACGCAGCGACCATCTACACCCAGATCTACGGCGGCGGTTATTACCTGCCCTACTTCTTCTGCGATGGCACGACCTGCAACCCCAATGCTACGGGTGATCCCCTCAACAAGGGTTTCACCGGCGCCAACTTGATTCAGCCGGTAATCTACGCGCCGTTCGATTCCAGCACCAACGTGAACTACTATCGCGGCGTTGCCGGCTTGCGCGCCAATCTCGACAACATCCTCACCAACGGCTTTGCGGACTTCTACGTCCAGCACAGCCGGTCGGATGGCGATTATGCGCGCCAGATCATCTTCCGCGACGCGGTCGAGTTCGGCGTTGCGGAACTCCGCACCGGCCTTTGCGCCGGCACGAAAACGGCGATCCGGGGTGTGCCCTGCATCGACATCAACTACACGGACCCCCGTGTCCTTCGCGGCGACTTCACGCCGGCCGAGCAGGCGTTCCTGTTCGGCATCGACCGCGGCAACACGCTGTACAAGCAGACCAACGCCGAGCTGAGCTTCGGGGGCGACGTCTTCCGTCTGCCGGCCGGCGCCGTGAAGGTGGCGCTTGGCGGAACCTGGCGGCGGGATTCGATCAACGACACTCCGGGTGAGGCAACCCTTCAGAACAACCTGTTCGCCAGCACCAGCTCGGGGGTCACCGCAGGCTTTCAGCGCACGGTTGAAGGTTTCGGCGAAATCGAAATCCCTCTGTTGAAGGATATCCCGGGTATCCAGTCGCTGACGTTCAGCGGCGCTGCGCGCGTCACCAACACCTACGCGGAGCGTCAGGACGGGGCGAGCGACAGCGACAAGGGCAATTGGACGTACAAGCTTGCTCTCAACTGGCAGGTCGTCGATTTCCTGCGGTTGCGCTCAACCTACGGAACCTCGTTCCGTTCGCCCGCACTGTACGAACAGTTCCTTGCGAACGAGACCGGATTCCTTGGGCAGAGCTCCGATCCTTGCATCCGCTACGGGCAGTCGGAGAATGCGACTTTGAAGGCGAACTGCGCTTCGATCGGCATTTCGCCGACGTTCGCGGGGGGTGGCTCCAGCTTCGAGACGTTCTCGCAGGGCGGCGTCGGTCTGCTGGATCCGGAAACGTCGAAGGCGCTCACCGCCAGCGTGATCTTCACGCCCAGTGGTTGGTTGTGGAACGACGCGTCCTTCAGCCTGGTCGTCGACTACATCGACATCAAGGTTTCCAATCAGGTCACCCAGCTTGGCGCGGGAAGCATTCTGGCCGGCTGCTACACCTCCGATAATTTCCAGGACGAGCCGCTTTGCGATCTCATCACCCGGAATCCTTCCACTGGCCCCGATGCTTTTGCAATTGCTCAGGTTCGGGATCCGTTCCTGAATATCGATGAGCAGCGCAATAAGAGCCTCGACGTAACCGCCCGCTTCCGCCAGGATTTGGGACGCTACGGAACGCTGTCGCTACTCGGTCAGATGACCTACCAGCTTAAGGACCGCTACACCCTGTTCCAGGGCATCACCGAAAACTACAACGGTGAAGTCGGGGATCCGAAGTGGGTTGGCGATCTCAACGTCAGCTGGGCCCTGAAGCCGGTGACCATCACCTACGGCTTGCAGGTCATCGCCGGCACCAACGACTTCGAGGACCTTCAGACTGTTGGCGGAACGAACTTGACCGCTGACAACTGCCTTGCAACCGCCGGGGCTTATGCCCTTCGTGGCGGCCCATACTGCCCGGTCTACAAGCTCCCGCGCGTAGCCTATCACAGCCTGTCCGCCGACATTAGGGTGAACGACAAGTTCACCTTCTTGGTCGGCGTGTCGAACCTGTTCGACAAAAAGCCGCCGCGGATTTCCACCGTCGGTTCGCCGATCAGCGGCTTCGGCCAGGTTCCCACCGTTGCAAGCTATTACGATTATCTGGGCCGCCGCTTCTTCGCCAGCGTTCGCGCCGGCTTCTAAGCGACTGTATTTTCACGACCGTTCAAAGCGCAGCCGTCGGGTTTTCCCCGGCGGCTGTTGCTTTTGGTGGGTACGCCGGGCGGGCTGAGGTCAGTCGGCGTGCTTCCAAAGGCGAAGCGGCGCAGAGAGATTCAACTCGAACGTGCTGTTAGGCGCCTTGAGTATCGCCACGCCCGGCAGCCGTGGTGAAGACCGCGCTGTTACTCAGCGCAAGGCGAAAATCGCGCAACAGTGCGGCTTACTTCCCCGCCTGCGCGCCCCAAACCTCCTTGAGGCGGTCGTCGCGGCCGCAGCGGGTGCGGTAGTAGCTGTAGCGGATCGGATTCTTTTTATAATAGTCCTGGTGGTAATCCTCGGCGAACCAGAAGCGTCCGGCGGCGAGCACCGGCGTCGCCAGCTTGCGCTTCAGGACGCGCTCCGCCTCCGCCTTGGCCGCAAGCGCCTGCTGGCGCTGGGCAGGGCCGACCGCGAAGATCGCGGTGCGGTAGCTGTCGCCGCGGTCGCAGAACTGGCCGCCGCCGTCCGTCGGATCCACCGTGCGGAAATAGTGCCGCACCAATGCAGCGAAGCTGACCTTGGCGGGATCGTAGACGATGCGCACCGCTTCATAATGGCCGGTGCCGCCGGCCGAGACCTGCTTGTAGGTCGGGCTGTTGACGCGACCGCCGGTATAGCCGGATGCGGCGGACAGCACGCCCGGTACCTTTTCGAAGTCCGCTTCGGTGCACCAGAAGCAGCCGCCGGCGAACACAGCCACTTCCTGGCGCGCACCGCGCGGCGCGGCTTCGGATTGCACTTCGCTCGATCCGCACGCGGCGAGGGCGAGGGTGATGATAAGGGTTCTGAAGGTTTTCATCGCGGCACCCTAGCACTTGCGAAAGGCGGGTGCGCGCCCCATCGAGTGACCGTGGCGCCTGAAGCGCTCAGGCGAGGGCGCGGTCGAGCAGTTCTTCCGCGTCGAGGCCAAGGCGCCGGATTTGGGCGACCACCGCCGGCCAGCGTTGCTCCAGGAATTCGCGACGTTCGGTGCCGAGCAGCCGTTCGGCCGCCCCTTCGGCGACGAACATGCCGACCCCGCGGCGCACCACCACCAGACCTTCGTCCTGGAACATCTGGTAGGCCTTGGCGACGGTAAGCGGGTTGGCGCCATGCTCGGCGGCGAGGCTGCGCACGGAGGGGAGGGGATCGCCCTCCCGCACTTTGCCTTCAAGGATCATCGCCGCGATCGTGTCGCGCAGGCGGAGGTAGACGGGACGTTCTTCACTCATGCTGATGTACTGTACTAATACGGCGGGGCGGTCAAGCGGCGGGCGTTTGCGGTGCCCAAACGCTCACCACCCCGTCCAGCTCCGGCCGCGGCCGCTCCTCCTGCTCCGCGCCAAGCGTTCCGAGGAAGAAGAAGCCGGCGATCCGCTCGCCCGGCCGCGCGCCGAGCGCCTGGTGAACGGCTTGCGAAAAGGTCGCCCAGCCGGTTACCCAGCCGCCGGCAAAACCGGACGCATGGGTTGCAAGAAGCAGGTTCATGCAGGCTGCGCCGCAGGACAATTCCTGTTCCCAGGCGGGGACCTTGATGCTTTCCTTGGGCGAAAAGAACACCACCACCAGCTCCGGCGCCTGGTAGGCGAAGCGGTGTGCGGCTTCGATCTCCAGCCGCCCCGCCTCCGGCCGCTCGGCGCGGTAGGCGGCTTCGAGTGCTGCGGCGAGCGCCTCCCGGTCCTCCGCACGGACGTGGAGAAAGCGCCAGGGCGTCAGCTTGCCGTGGTCGGGCGTGCGCGCGGCGATGCTCAGGATTTCGCGAAGCTGCGCCGCATCGGGCCCGGGCGCCACCAGGTCGCGCGGACGAGCAGAGCGGCGGGTGCGCAGTAGGGAGAGCGGCGAGGACAGGTCGTTGAACATCGCTGGCGGGCTAGCAGCCTTGCGCCCCTGCAACAATCGGCTTCACAACCGGATTTTCCCCGCTACTGTGCCCGCCCAACAGGCACCGGCGAGTGCCGGCTAAGCATAAGAGGATGCTTTCATGGGTCTCAAAGACATGTCCTTGTGGAACGAGGGCGACTGGATCGCGGTCATCGCGCTGGTCCTGCTCTCCGCATTCCTGGCTGCCGGCGCGCTGATCGCGGCCGGCAAGAAGCCGGAATTCGCGGGCCATCCCAAGGGCCTGTACATGCTGTTCTTTGCCGAAATGTGGGAGCGTTTCTCCTTTTACGGCATGCGGGCGCTGCTGATCTTCTACCTCGTCCAGCATTGGGCCTTCGCCGACGACAAATCGAACCTGATCTACGGCTCCTACCTCTCACTAGTGTACATCACGCCGGTGCTCGGCGGCTATCTTGCGGACCGCTACCTCGGCCAGCGCCGCGCGGTCGTGTTCGGCGGCCTGCTCCTCGCGCTCGGCCACGGCTTCATGGCCTTTGAAGGGACCGGCGGGCAGAACGATCCCACGATCAACGTCTTCTGGCTTGCGCTGGCGCTGATCATCGTCGGCTCCGGTTTCCTGAAAGCCAACATCTCGGTAATGGTCGGACAGCTTTATCCGCGCACCGATATCCGCCGCGATCCGGCCTATACGATCTTCTACATGGGCATCAACGTCGGCGCGGCGCTCGGCACCATCCTCGTCGGCTACCTCGGCCAGACGCTCGGCTGGGGCTGGGGCTTCGGCCTTGCCGGCATCGGCATGCTTCTGGGCCTGGTCGTCTTCGTGATGGGCAAAAGCGCCCTTCGCGGCGCCGGCGAAGCGCCCAAGCCGCTCACCAAGTCGCGCGAATATACCCTCTACGGCATCGGCATCGCCGCCGTCGCCGTGATGTGGGGCCTCATCCAGTATCAGGACGTGATCCAGGGCCTGCTGATGGTGTCCGGCGTCGCCTTGCTCGGCTACGTCCTCCTGCAGAGCTTCAAGCTTCCCAAGGAGCCGCGCGAGCGGATGTTCGCGATCCTGTTCCTGATTGCCTTGAACCCGCTCTTCTGGGGCCTGTTCGAGCAAGCGGGCGGATCGATGAACCTGTTCACCGACCGCTTCGTCGACCGCGGCAGCGTTCCGGCGTCACTCTTCCAGTCGATCAACCCCATCTACATCATCCTGCTCGCGCCGATCTTCGCAGGCCTGTGGCAGTGGCTCGGCACCAAGGGCCGCGAGCCTTCGGCGCCGGCCAAGTTCGGCCTTGCCTTGCTGCAGATGGGCCTCGCCAACCTCGCACTGGTCTGGGGCGCGGAAGCGTACGGCGTCGCGGCGATGACGCCCGTCATCCTCGTATTCCTCTATTACCTCCTCGCCACTACTGCCGAGCTTTGCCTCTCGCCAGTCGGCCTCTCCGCCATGAACCGGCTTGCGCCGAGCTACCTTGCGTCGCTGATCATGGGCGCATGGTTCTACATGACCGCAGTCGGCAACTTCGTCGCCGGCAAGATCGGCGAAGCGACCGGCGGCCACGACGGCGAAATGACCAAGCAGGGCCTGCTCGACATCTACGGTACGTTCGGCTGGATCTCGATCGGGGTCGCGGTGGCGGTGCTCGCGGTCAGCCCGATCGTGAAGCGGTGGATGCACCTCGACACGCTTGAGGACGACAACGCGAACGAGGAGCTTGCCGGCTACAAGGAAGTCGGCGGCGACCATGGCCAGGATTCCGGCCTGTTCCCGCAGCGGGAAACCAAGCCCGAAGACAAGCCGCTTTAAGCCGACACACCTACGCCCACGAAGGGGACTTACCGCCCGATGCGATTGCTTTTGCTGACGAGCGTGCTTTCCGCCGCTCTCCTCACCGCCTGCGCCCAGGATGAGCGGCCCGAAACGGCCGCGAACCAGGCGCCAAGGCAGAAGCCGGCAACCTATTCGCGCGATCCGTTCCCTTCCACCTACCGGGCCTATCCCGGCACGGTGACGGCGATCACCGGCGCCACCGTGTTCGACGGCGAGGGGCGGCGGATCGAGAACGGCACGGTGGTGCTTGCCGACGGCGTGATCCGCGCTGTCGGCGGCGCCGACACCGCGATCCCTGACGGCGCGACGCGGATCGACGGCACCGGCAAGTGGGTGACGCCGGGCGTCATCGACGTCCACAGCCACCTTGGCGACTACCCGTCGCCGTCGGTGGAATCGCACCAGGACGGCAACGAAGTCACCGGCCCGGTGCGCGCCGAAGTGTGGGCGGAGCACAGCATCTGGCCGCAGGACCCGGGCTTCACCCGCGCGATGGCGAATGGCGGCGTCACCTCCATGCACATCCTGCCCGGCTCCGCGAACCTGTTCGGCGGGCGCGGAACGACCATCAAGAACGTGCCGGCGCGCACCATGCAGCAGATGAAGTTTCCGGGTGCCCCCTACAGCCTGAAGATGGCCTGCGGCGAGAATCCGAAGCGCGTCTACGGCAGCCGCAACCAGATGCCGGCAAGCCGCATGGGCAACGTCGCGGTGATGCGCCAGACCTGGGCCCGCGCGCAGGAATATAAGCGCAAGTGGGACAAATATGAGAGCGACGGCGGCGAAATGCCCGCCCGCGACCTCCAGATGGAAACCCTGCGCGGCGTGCTCGCGGGCGAAATCACTGTGCAGAACCACTGCTATCGCGCCGACGAAATGGCCAACATTTTGGATATGGCCAAGGAGTTCGGCTACAAGGTCTCGGCCTTTCACCACGCGGTTGAAGCCTACAAGATCGCCGATCTCCTGAAGCAGAACGGCGTCTGCGGGGCCCTTTGGGCCGACTGGTACGGCTTCAAGATGGAGGCGTATGACGGCATCAACGAAAATATTGCCTTGGTCCACAATGCCGGCGCCTGCGCGATCGTCCATTCGGACGACCCGAACGGCATCCAGCGGCTGAACCAAGAAGCCGCAAAGGCGCTGGCTTACGGCCGCAAGATGGGCATGCAGATCTCCGACGAAGTGGCCTGGACCTGGCTCAGCTCCAACGCCGCCAAGGCAATCGGCATCTTCGACAAGACCGGGAGCCTCCGCACCGGCAAGATGGCCGACGTCGTGCTGTGGAACGGCAACCCCTTGAGCGTCTACACCCGCCCCGACCGGGTATGGGTGGACGGCGCGCTCCTCTACGACGCCAACGACCCCAACCGGCGCGGCGTCACCGATTTCGAGCTCGGCCAGCCGGGCGAAGGGGATGTGAAGTGATGCGGCCCTCCACCATCAAAGCGGCTTTGCTTTCGGCGCTGATGCTTTCCGCGGCGCCGGTAGCGGCGCAAACCATCGCCATCACCGGCGGCACTGTCGCTTTGGGTGACGGTTCCGAGCCCATCCAGAACGGCACCGTCGTGATCCGCGACGGCCGCGTCGTAGCGGCGGGCAGCAACGTCGCGGTTCCGGCCGGTGCGCAGCGGGTGGACGCGACGGGGCGCTGGGTCACGCCCGGCATCGTCAGCGGCTTCTCGCGCGTCGGTCTCGTCGAAGTCAGCGCGGTGGATGCGACCAACGACATCGCCGCGAACAATTCGCCGTTCAGCGCCGCGATCGACGTCGCGCCCGCGATCAACCCCCGCACCACGGCCATCGCCGTCAGCCGCAGCGCCGGCGTGACTCGAGCCGCTGTTGCACCCGGCACCGCCAAGAGCATCTTCGCCGGCCAGGGCGCGATCATCGACCTCGGCAATGACATGGAACCGATCACCCGTGCCCGCGCCTTCCAGTTCGTGGAGATGGGCGAGGACGGCGCAAGCGAGGCAGGCGGAAGCCGAGCCTCCATGTACGTCCTGTTCCGCAACGCCCTTCGCGAAGCGCGCGACGTCGGCCGCTATTCGGGCGTGTCCTCAGGCGGCGGCGGGCAGCGCCAGGCGCGCGCCAACGACCAGCGCGACTTCCCGCTGGAGGAAGTGCCGGGCGGCGACCGGATGATGGGCGCCAACGTCCAGCGCGGCGACGATGTGCTGCTCACCCGCTTCGACGCGGCCGCGCTTGTGCCGGTTCTTCAGGGCCGCCAGCTCCTCCTCGTCCATGTCGAGCGGGCGAGCGACATCCTCCAGGTGCTGAACCTGAAGCGTGAATTCCCGAACCTGCGCCTCGTCCTCGTCGGCGCCACCGAAGGCTGGACGGTGGCGGACCGGATCCGCGCCGCCAACGTGCCGGTGATCGCCAACGCGCTGAACGATCTGCCGTCGAGCTTCGAGCAGCTCGCCGCAACGCAAAGCAACGTCGCCCGGCTCAAGAATGCCGGCGTCCGAGTCAGCCTCGGCCAGATCAACAACGAGGAAGGCCATCAGCTTCGCTGGTCGACGCAGTATGCCGGCAACCTCGTCGCGCTCGGCCGAGTGCCGGGCGCCGCGGGGCTGAGCTGGGGCGAGGCGCTTGCCACCATCACCTCCGCCCCCGCCGAAGCCTTCGGCATGGGCGGCGAGATCGGCTCGCTCCGCCCCGGCCGCCGCGGTGACGTGGTGGTGTGGGACGGCGATCCGCTGGAGAACGGCTCGGCGCCGGTGATGGTGATGATCGACGGCATCCAGCAGCCGCTCGAAAACCGCCAGACCAAGCTTCGCGACCGCTACCGCACCGCCGGCGAGGGCTACCTCCCCAAGGCTTACGATAGATGATCCAGCACGCCAGCCTTGCGCTGGCGACGGCTGCATTCGTGGGCTCGCACCTGGTGCTCTCGCACCCGCTGCGCACGCGGCTGGTCCAGAATATGGGCGAGGCGGGGTTCACCGGGCTCTACTCGATCGTGGCGCTGCTGACCTTCGGCTGGATGGTGCTGGCCTACGTCGCCATCGACGTGTCGCTGCCCTTCTGGATCGCGCCGCGCTGGTGGTGGATCGCCTCGTCCACGATCATGTTCTTTGCAAGTGTGCTGCTGGTCGGATCGTTCGTGAAGAACCCGGCTTTCCCGCACCCGCAGCCGAAGCAGAATGCGAGCCGGCCGGCGACAGGCGTGTTCGCGATTACCCGCCACCCGATGAACTGGGCGGTGACTTTGTGGGCGCTGGTACACCTCACGCTGTGGCTGTCGCCGCGCAACATCATCGTCGCTTTCGGCATCCTGGTTCTCGCTGTCGCGGGATCGGTGGGGCAGGACCGCAAGAAGCGGGCGGTGGTCGGCCGCGCCTGGCAGGAGTGGGAGAGGCGGACGAGCTTCATGCCCTTCGCTGCCCTGCTTTCCGGCCGCATTTCCTGGCGCAACGCCGCGCCCGGCTGGATCGCGTTGGCGGGCGGCACGGCGCTTTGGCTCGCCGTCACCACCTTTCACCAACCAACCGTATCGCCACTCGGCTTCCTGTTCGGAAGCTAGGTCTTCGCGTCTTCGCCGAGGCCGCCCTTGGGGGCGCCCTCAGTTGAGCTGATCGCGTCGAGCACCGCTTCCGGCGCGACATCGTGCTTCAGCTCCTCCACTTCGCCCGCCTCATGCTCGATGCCGAGATGGGCGGCGATCGCATCCACCATCGCCACCACCTTGGTGAGCTCATGCTCGGCGAGCAGGCTGATCTGCAGGTCCAAGTCGGCGCGAACGTCGGCAGCGGCGGCCATGCGATTCTGGGTGATCAGGATGAAGGTGGAAAGGAAGATCGATTCCACCGATGCAATCATGGCGAGCACGACGAAAGTCTCGTCCCAAGCCGGCACCCCCGGCACGACGCCAAGATTGGCCGCGATCCAGAAGCCGTAGAGGGCGAGGTGGACGTAAACGAACGCCATCGATCCGGTGAAGCGGGCAATCGCCTGGGCGATCCGGTCCTGAAGGCTCGCCCGCGCCGCTTCCTCGCGCCGCCGCCGCTCCAGAGCCGCGATATTGCGCTCCAAGGCGGTGTTGAGGCTCCCTGGCCGCGGCGGCGGCACGGTGGGCGTAGGGTCAGCCACGAGGGCTGGCCTTAGAGATCCTCGCGCAGGAGGCGGTCTTCGGTGCTGTCGGCGGCGTCATCCACGCTCAAACCCCCGCGCCGGGCGACGGTTGCACTGACCGCAACATCCATTGTGACGTTTCCAACCGTGCGGAACAGGTCGGGGATCGTCTCAATGGCGATAAGCAGCGCCAGCGGCTCGAGCGGCACGCCCATGGCAAGCGCGATCGGCGCGGTGTTGGTGACGAAGCTGACTTGGCCGGGCAGGCTGATCGCGCTGAACGTGGTGACGGCGGCGACCACCACGCCGATAGCGATCTGCGCGGGGCTGAGCGCGATCCCGTACCAATGGGCTATGTAGAGGACGACCGCCATGTTCATGCCCGGCCCGGTCGCCCGGAACAGCGCCACCGCCAGCGGCAAGGTAACACCCGAGGCGGAAACCGGCACGTCCAGCCGCTCGGCCGAGCGTAGCATGGCGGGAAGGGTGGCAAGCGAGGACTGCGTGCTGAACGCCACCGCCTGCGCAGGGGCGATCGCCCGGGCAAAACGGCCGAGCCCGACCCGGCCGCCGAATACCGCCAGCGGGTAGGCGAGGGCCCAAACCACGATCCCGACCGAGGAGACGATGGCGATGTAGTGGAGCAGCGCCCCGAACGCGCTTCCGCCAGCGCGGACGCCGACCACGTAGGCCAGCGCGAACACGCCGATCGGCCCAAGCCAAAGCAGCCAGTTGACGATCACGATCATGGCTTCGGCTATGCCGCGAAAGAAGCCGATCAGGCTCGCGCGCGGCGCTGCGTCGATGCGGGTCAGCGCAAAGGCGAACACGGTTGCAAAGACGACCAGCGGCAGGATCTGGTCCGAAGCCGCCGCGGCGATGGGATTGGATGGCACGATCGAGCGCAGGAAGTCGCCGAAGCCGGGCACCGCTTCCACCGGCTTGGCCGTGCTGAGCGCCGAGCGCAGTGCCTCGGCCGCTTCGCCGGGCATCGGGAAGAGGTTGAGGAGCAGGGGAACGAACAGCCCAGCGAAGATCGCCGAAAGCCACAGAATCACGACCATCAGCGCAAAGGAGCGGCCGGCGATGCGGCTGCCTCGCGCAGCCTGCGCACCTTCCGCGATGCCGGTAACGAGCAGCGCCACGATGAGCGGAACAATGGTCATCTGCAGGCCGCGGAGCCACAGCTCGCCGACCGGCTCGACAAGATCGGCCGCGCGTGGGCCCCAGGGCGCGTGGGCCGTCAGGATGCCGAGAAGGAGGCCCACGGCCAAAGCGAGGAGGATGCGGGTCGGCTGGTTCATACCCCCTCCTTAGCGGGACCAGCCGCGCGGTGGAAGCGAAGGGGAGCGGAAGCTTCGCGTCGCCCACTCGCCACCCCGGCGCTTCGCCGCTAAAGGGCGCGGGAGACCAGAAGCAGGACGTAAAAGACATGGCGCGCAAGTTCTTCGGCACGGACGGGATCCGCGGCCGCACCAACCAGAACCCGATGACCGCCGAAATGGCGCAGCGCGTCGGCCAGGCGGCGGGCGCCCACTTCCTGCGCGGCGATCACCGCCACCGGGTGGTGATCGGCAAGGACACGCGTTTGTCCGGCTACATGATGGAAACCGCGCTGATTTCGGGCTTCACCAGCGTTGGCATGGACGTGGTGATGGTCGGGCCGGTGCCGACGCCGGCCGTCGCGCTGCTCACCAAGTCGATGCGCGCCGATCTCGGCGTGATGATCTCGGCGAGCCACAACCCGTATCACGACAACGGCATCAAGCTGTTCGGCCCGGATGGCTACAAATTGTCGGATGCGGACGAAACGGCGATCGAGGAGCTGCTCGAGCAGAAGCCGCTGCTGGTTGACGCGCCGCTGATCGGCCGCGCCCGCAAGATCGAGGATGCGCGCGGCCGCTACATCCACTTCGCCAAATCGACATTCCCCGAGGAACTGCGCCTCGACGGACTCAAGGTCGTCATCGATTGCGCCAACGGCGCCGCCTACCAGACCGCCCCGGCCGCGCTGTGGGAACTGGGCGCGGAGGTGGTCGCGGTCGGCGTCTCGCCAAACGGCACCAACATCAACGACGGCTGCGGCTCCACCGCGCCGGCCGCCTTGCAGGCGCGGGTGGTGGAGGAGGGCGCCGACATCGGAATCGCGCTCGACGGCGATGCCGACCGGCTGATCGTGGTCGATGAGAAAGGCCAGATCGTCGACGGCGACCAGTTGATGGCGGTGATCGGCATCTCCTGGGCGCGGCGCGGGCTGCTGGAAGGCAATGGCGTCGTCGCGACGGTGATGTCCAACCTCGGGCTTGAGCGCTTCCTCGAATCGAACGGCCTCGATCTCGTCCGCACCAAGGTCGGCGACCGCTATGTGCTGGAAGCGATGCGCGAGCGCGGCTTCAACGTCGGCGGCGAACAATCGGGGCACATCATCCTGTCCGATTACGCCACCACGGGCGACGGCTTGGTTGCCGCGCTCCAGATCCTCGCCTGCCTGGTTGAGGAAGGCCGGCCGGCGAGCGAAGTTCTCCACGCCTTCGAGCCGCTCCCCCAGCTCTTGAAAAACGTCCGCTTCGCCGGCGGCGCGCCGCTGGAGGCGGACAGTGTCAAAGCCGCCATCGCGGACGCCGAAGCGAAGCTGGAAGGCACCGGCCGCCTGGTGATTCGCAAGTCGGGCACCGAGCCGCTGATCCGGGTCATGGCGGAAGGCGAGGACGAGGCGCTGGTCGAGCAGGTGGTGGACAGCATTTGCGAGGCGGTGAAGGCGGCGTGAGGCTGGTCAACGCCAGCAGAGGATTCGTTCGTCCCGAGCGTAGTCGAGGGGCGCACAAGAGGAGTCAGTGCCCGCGCCCCTTGACTTCGCTCGGGACGAACGAGGTGCGCGGAAGGTGACCACCCCACGTATCCTGATCATCGCAGGCTCCGATTCCGGCGGCGGTGCGGGCATTCAGGCGGACATCAAAACCGTCACCATGCTCCAGGGGCATGCGATGACGGCGATCACCGCGCTTACCGCGCAGAACACATTAGGTGTCACGGGAGTGATGCCAGTCCCGGCGGCGTTCGTGGTGGAACAGATGAACGCCTGCATCTCGGACATCGGCGTCGATGCGGTGAAGATCGGCATGATCGGCTCGCCCGAGACGGTTCATGCGGTGGCGGACCGGTTGGAGCAGCTTGCCGTGCCGATCGTGTTCGACCCGGTGATGGTGGCGACCAGCGGCTCTTCGCTTGCCGACGAAGCGACCATTGCCGCGTTCTCGCGCCTGATGCGCATGGCGACGGTGGTGACGCCCAACGTGCCCGAGCTGGAAGCACTCGGCGGGGAAGCGGCGGTGCTCGCCCACGGCTGTCACCTTCTTGCCAAGGGAGGGCATGCCGAAGGGAAGCGCGTGGTCGACAGGCTGATCACGCCGGCGGGAGAAGAGATCGCTCGGGTGGAAGGCGAACGTCTCGACAGCACCCACACCCACGGCACCGGCTGCACCCTCGCCACCGCGCTGGCGACAGGCCTGGGCGCAGGCTTCGTGATCAAGGACGCCTTCGAACAAGCCGTCCGCTTCACCCGCCTATCCATCGAGGAGGCGCCGGGCTTGGGCAAGGGCCACGGCCCGCTCGGCCAGCAGAACGTCACCAATTTCCGCTAACCCTCTGCGTCGCCCCAGCGAAGGCTGTGGCCCATGCTAGTCTCCACCCGCAAAGGTGTTCTCCGGCTCAGCATGGATGCCAGCCTTCGCTGGCATGACGGGAGGAGAAATCATCCACATCTTTTCTCCCGCACCGCCTAGCGCGAGCCGCTAAGCCCTTCTAATCTCAGGCGCTATGGCGCGGCCCTGTTTCAAGCTCGAGAAGATCCACCCGACTCCGCTCGCTGGAGTCGATGAAGCGGGCTGCGCGCCGCTGGCCGGGCCGGTGGTGGCTGCGGCTGTGGTGCTGGACCGGGAGAAGTTCCCGCGCGGGATCGACGATTCGAAGGCTCTGCCCGCGCCGGTGCGGGAGGCGATCTGCGCCCGGCTGTACAAAGTCGCCCGCGTCGGCGTCGGCATCGCGTCCGTCGAGGAGATCGACACGATCAACATCTACTGGGCCCGCATGCTGGCGATGACGCGCGCGGTGGAGGCGCTGGGCTTCGATCCGGAGATGATCCTGGTCGACGGCAACCGTTGCCCGAAATGGCAGCGCCCGTCGCTCGCCATCGTCGCCGGCGACGCCAAATGCCGCTCCATCGCCGCCGCCTCCATCGTCGCCAAGGTTACCCGCGACCGCATCATGTTCGACCATGCCCGCGAGCATCCCGGATACGGCTGGGAGACCAACAAGGGCTATCCGACGCCCGAACATTATCGCGCCTTGAACGCGCTCGGGCCGACGCCCCTTCACCGCCGAAGCTTCGCGCCGGTCCGCGTGTGCCTGGAAGCGCGCGGGGAGCTGCCGGTGGCGGTTCAGCAGTTGATCGACCTGTGAGTCCTCCGGGCAACACCACTTCATATTGAGTCTTAAGAGTGGCTCCACCCGCTAGCCCTAGCGGGGACTCGTTTCGTTCGCGGCACGTTAACCGCTTTCTCAAGCCTCCCCGCTAAGCGCTTGTTCTTGACCGGGGAGTCCGGCTGACTCACTCTGACGCCTGTTCAACCGGGGGGGCGGTATTCGAATGACCATTTTGACGCGTGTGGGCACCGGCGTTCGGCGCGCAAAGGCCGAAGCACCGCCCGCGGACCTGCCGCTCAACCGAATCATTGAAGAAGATTGCGTCGCGGCGATGTCGAAGCTGCCGACGGCAAGCGTCGACATGATCTTCGCCGACCCGCCCTACAATCTGCAATTGGGTGGCGACCTGTTCCGGCCCGAGGGTGGCCGCGTCGACGCGGTGGACGACGATTGGGACAAGTTCGACACCTTCGCCGCCTATGACAAATTCACCCGCGCCTGGCTTGCGGAAGCGCGGCGAATCCTGAAGCCCAACGGCACGTTGTGGGTGATCGGCAGCTACCACAATATCTTCCGCTGCGGCGCCGCGCTTCAGGACCTCGGCTACTGGATCCTGAACGATATCGTCTGGCGCAAGTCGAACCCGATGCCGAACTTCCGCGGCACCCGCTTCACCAACGCCCACGAGACTTTGATCTGGGCGAGCCGCTCCGAGGACAGCCGCTACACCTTCAACTACCGCGCCATGAAGGCGCTCAACGACGAGCTCCAGATGCGCTCCGACTGGCTGTTGCCGATCTGCTCGGGCGGCGAGCGCGTGAAGGGGGAAGGGGGCGGCAAGGCGCACCCGACGCAGAAACCGGAGGCGTTGCTGTACCGGGTGCTGCTCGCCTGTACCAACAAGGGCGACGTCGTCCTCGACCCGTTTTTCGGCACCGGCACCACCGGCGCCGTTGCGCGGCGCTTGGGGCGCAACTGGATCGGCATCGAGCGCGAGAAGCGTTACGTGAAGGTGGCGCGCGAGCGGATCGATTCCACGCTCGAGCTCGACGAAAGCGCGATGAAGACCATGGCGTCGAAGCGCACCGCACCCAAGGTGCCGTTCGGCTCCCTCGTCGAGACCGGCTGGATTGCCCCCGGCACGCTTCTCACCGACGCCAAGGGCCGCTGGCAGGCGACGGTGTGCGCCGACGGGTCGATCGAGCGGGAGGGGGAGCAAGGCTCCATCCACAAGATCGGCGCAGGGGTGCAGGGCGCGCCGTCCTGCAACGGCTGGACCTTCTGGCACATGGACTGGGAAGGTTCGCTGCAGCCGCTCGACGCGCTTCGCCAGCGTTACCTGCTCACCCTAGATTAGGGGCGGTACAAAGCCCGTAGGAACTGCCGCGCTCCGCGGCCCGTTCAACGGGCACGAAGGAGCAAGCATCATGGTTGACGAAAAAGACCCGTTCCGCGCCGCCGAGGCGCAGGCCGCCGAGCAGAAGCAGCAGCGCGAGGAAACGTCCGAAGGCGAGCAGGCTGGGCGAGGCCAGCAGCAGCCCACCACAGCCGACTTCGAGCGGTATGACGAGGAAGTCGGCGGGAACGTGAAGGGGATCAGCGGCGCAAGCGCCGGCGGCCCGGCCGTCTAGCCATGCGCCCGAACCTCAAGCCGCTGTCGCGCCAGGTGGTGGTGATCACCGGTGCCACCAGCGGCAACGGCCTTGCCGCCGCCCAGGGCGCCGTCCGGCGCGGCGCGGCGGTGGTACTCGCCGCCCGCAACGAAGAGGTGCTCGAGCGGATCGCGGCGGACCTGCGCAGCATCGGCGGGCGCGTAGCGGTCTGCGCCGCCGATGTCGCCGATGAAGCCGATATCGAGCGCATCGCCGCCACGGCCATCGACACGTTCGGCGGCATCGACAGCTGGGTGAACGACGCCGCGGCGGCGACCTACGGCTCGGTCGAGGACGTGACGATGGAGGATCATCGCCGCATCTTCGACGTGAATTATTTCGGCGTGCTGATGGGCAGCCGTGTTGCCGCGCGCCATCTCCGAACCCGCGGCGGCGGCGCGATCGTCAATCTCGGCTCCGTCCTATCCGACCGCTCAATGATCCTTCAGGGGCCCTATTCCGCCTCCAAGCACGCGGTGCAGGCCGCGACCGACGCGCTGCGCATGGAGCTCGAGCGCGACGGCGTCCCGATCTCCGTCACCCTGATCAAGCCGGGCTCGATCGACACGCCCTATCCCGAGCATGCCCGCAACTACATGAACGCCCCGCCGCGCCTGCCGCCGCCGCTTTACGATCCGCGGCTGGTGGCAAAAGCGATCCTGTTCGCCTGCGAAACGCCGCGACGGCAGATCTATGTCGGCGGCGGCGGCCTGGTCATCTCCTTGATGGGCAAGTTCGCGCCGCGCCTCACCGATTTGGCGATGGAGCGGATGGGTGTCTCCGCCCAGCAGAAGCCGGGCGATCCCGGCGAGCCCGAAGCCCGCGACAACCTTTACGAGCCGCGCTCGGACGGGCGGGTGGAAGGAAGCCAGTCGGTCAACGTCCGCCGCACTAGCCTGCTTCTCCAAGCGCAGACCCAGCCTTTGACCCTTCCGTTCCACGCGGCGGCGGCGGGGCTTCGCACAATGATGCGGGTGGCCGGATCGATGCGAAGGCCGCGGCTGCGCTAGTTCGGCTGCAACGAGACCCGCCGAAGCGCTTTTCCGTTTGAAATCGCGCGCCTCCGCCCACACATGCGCGCCTTCATGACCGATCTCGCCATCCTCTACGAGCATCCCCAGTGGTTCGAGCCGCTTTGGGCCGCGCTCGACCGCCGCGGCATCTCCTACTCCAAGGTGCTGCTCACCGATCACAGCTTCGATCCCGTGGCCGGCGATCCCCCCGCACCGGTGATCCTCAGCCGCGTCGCCATGTCCGGCTTCCTGCGCGAGGCCGAGCACGGCATCTTCTATGCGCAAAGCCTGCTTGCCCACTGGGCGGCGCGCGGCGCGACGGTGCTGAACGGCGCGGAGGTTCTTGGCGTCGACACGTCCAAGGCGCGCCAGCTCTCGTTGATCGCCGGCCTCGGCTATCAGATCCCGAAGACGCGGGTGGTTCACCGCCGCGCCGACCTCCTCACCGCTGCCGACACCATGGCTTACCCGCTGCTGGTCAAGGCCAATCTTGGCGGCTCCGGTGCCGGGATCGTGCGCTATTCCTCGCGCGAGGAGCTTGCCCAGTCGATCGCCGACCGCACGGTGCCGGAGAGCGTCGACAACGTCCTCCTCGTTCAGGACTACGTCCCTCCACGCGGCGGATCGATCCTCCGCATCGAGACGCTCGGCGGCCGCTTCCTTTACGCAATCGAGGTGGAAAGCGGCGGCGACAATTTCGATCTTTGCCCCGCCGACGCCTGCGCGATCACGCGCGGCCCCATCCGGATGGCCGCCGTCACCCCGCCCGCCGAACTGATCGACGCTGCCGAGAAGATCGCGCAGGCCGCCGGCCTCGACGTCGGCGGCGTCGAAGTGGTGATCGACGACCGCGACGGCGCGGCGCGCTTCTACGACATCAACGCCCTTTCCAACTTCGTCGCCAAGCCGCTGGACGTGCTCGGCTGGGACCCTCACGAACGGCTGATCGACGCGCTCGAAGCCGCCATCCAGGCAAGGAAATAAGCCTCATGCGTTTCGGCTATTGGATGCCCGTCTTCGGCGGCTGGCTTCGCAACATCGAAGACGAAGGCATGGAGGCGAGCTGGGACTATGTCCGCCGCCTCACTTTGCGTTCGGAAGAGACCGGCTGGGACCTGTCGCTGATCGCCGAGCTGAACTTGAACGACATCAAGGGCGTCGAGGAGCCGGCGCTGGACGCCTGGTCCACCGCCGCCGCTCTGGCCGCGGTGACGCAGAGCATCGAGCTGATGGTCGCCGTCCGCCCGAACTTCCACCAGCCGGCGCTCTTCGCCAAGCAGGCGGCGAACATCGACAATATCTCGAACGGCCGGCTTGCGCTCAACGTCGTCTCCTCTTGGTGGGCGGACGAGGCGACGCAATACGGCTTGCCGTTCGACCAGCATGACGACCGCTACGGCCGCACTTCCGAGTGGCTGAAGGTGGTGAGCGGCTTGTGGAGCGAGAAGCGCTTCTCCTTCGAAGGCGAGCGGTACACGCTCAAGGACGCGATCTGCGAACCGAAGCCGGTGTCCAAGCCCCGCCCGGTGATCTACGCCGGCGGCGAAAGCGAAGCGGCCAAGACGATGATTGCGACCCAGTGCGACGCCTACGTCATGCACGGCGATCCGGTGGAGGCGATTGCGCCGAAGATCGCCGACATGTCGGAGCGCCGCGAGGCTGCCGGGGGCGGGCGGATGCAGTTCGGCATGGCCGCCTACGCCATCGTCCGCGACACCGAGGCCGAAGCGAAGCGCGAGCTGGAACGGATCACCCAGCTCCCGCCCAAGCCGCCCAAGGGCTTCGACAATTTCGAGCAATGGCTTTCGGGCACGGAGCTGGAGCGCGAACTCAAGCTTCAGGAATATTCGGTCTCGAACCGTGGCCTTCGCCCCAACTTCGTCGGCACGCCCGAGCAGCTCCAGGAGCGGATCGCGGAATATGAGGAAGTCGGCCTCGACCTCCTCCTTCTCCAGATGAGCCCGCAAGCCGAGGAAATGGACCGCTTCGCCGCCCAGGTCATCCAGCCGATGAAGGCCGCTGCGTAGGCATTTTCCTACATCGCCGCGACCTGCCATAAGGAGGCCGTGACGAGGGAAGGGGAGCGATGGACGGCGGAAGAGGCGGAAGCGAAATGGGGGCGCCAGAGGAGCGGACAGGTGAAAAACTCGCCACGAGCGCGACCTTTGGGACCTTTCGCGGCAAATCTTCCTTCAAGCGCCCGCATTTTGACTGAACCGGCAAGGAGACTCGCCATCGCCGACGACACCAAGCCTTCGAACCTGATGTGGGGCGGCCGCTTCGGCGGTGGGCCGTCGGCGCTGATGCGGGAGATCAACGCCTCGATCGGCTTCGACAAGCGCTTCTGGCGCGAAGACATCCGCGCGTCCAAGGCGCATGTCGCGATGCTGGGTGCGCAGGGCATTGTTTCCGTCGAAGACGCCAGCATCATCGCAAATGGCCTCGATCAGGTCTCCGCCGAGTATGAAGCGAAAGGCGTTCCAGAGGACCAGGCGCTTGAAGACATCCACATGCATGTCGAAGCGCGCCTCGCCGAGCTGATCGGCCCTGTGGCGGGCCGCCTCCACACCGCCCGTTCGCGCAACGATCAGGTGGCGACCGACTTCAAGCTTTGGGTGCGCTCTGCCATCGACGACGTGGACGCTGGCCTCTCCGCCTTCCAGGCTGTGCTTGCCGCGCGGGCCGGGGAGCATGCCGAAACGGTGATGCCGGGCTTCACGCACTTGCAGTCCGCGCAGCCGGTTACCCTAGGCCACCATCTGATGGCCTATCATGAGATGCTCCGCCGCGACCGCTCCCGCTTCGCCGACGCCCGCGCGCGGCTCAACGAATGTCCGCTCGGCGCGGCCGCACTGGCGGGAACCAGCTTCCCGATAAATCGGCATGCAGTCGCAGAAGCGCTCGCCTTCGACCGACCCACCGCCAACAGCCTCGACAGCGTCTCCGACCGCGACTTCGCCCTAGAATACCTGATGGCCGCGACGCAGTGCAGCCTCCACCTCTCGCGGCTGGCCGAGGAGCTGATCATCTGGGCAAGCCAGCCCTTCGGCTTCGTCAGCCTGCCCGACGCTTTCTCCACCGGCTCCTCGATCATGCCGCAAAAGCGGAACCCGGACGCAGCGGAGCTGGTGCGCGGGCATAGCGGGCGTATCGCGGGCGCGATGACGGCTTTGGTGATGACCATGAAGGGCCTTCCGCTCGCTTATTCGAAGGACATGCAGGACGACAAACCGCCGGTCTTCGAGGCGCATGATCTCCTCATGCTGTCGCTCCAGGCGCTTGCCGGGATGGTGGAGACCACCGAGTTCCGCGCCGACCGCATGCGCGCCGCGGCGGAGGCCGGCTTCGCCACAGCTACCGACTTAGCGGACTGGCTGGTGCGGGCGGTCGGCGTGCCGTTCCGCGAGGCGCATCACATTACCGGCCGAGCGGTAAAGCTGGCGGAGGAGCGGCGTGTCGGCCTGGCGGAGCTGCCATTGGAGGCGCTGCGGGAGATCGATATGCGCATAGACGCCAGCGTCTACGAAGTCCTGACGGTAGACGCCTCGGTGAGGAGCCGCACCAGCTACGGCGGCACCGCGCCGGGGCGGGTGCGGGAGCAGGTCGCGGCGGCTAGCCCCGCCGCGCCCGCGCCGCGCCAATCCTGAGCCTCAATGCGTTGAGCTTGATGAACCCGGCCGCGTCGCGCTGGTCGTAGCTCGAGCTACCTTCCTCGAACGTCACCAGATCCTGATCGTAGAGCGCCAGCGCACTCTCGCGGCCGATAACAGTCGCATTGCCCTTGTAGAGCTTCATGCGCACGGTGCCCGAGACGTGCTCCTGGCTTTTGTCGATCAGCGCCTGCAGCATCTCGCGCTCCGGCGAGAACCAGAAGCCGTTGTAGATCAGGCTGGCATAGCGCGGCATGATCTCGTCCTTGAGGTGCGCCGCGCCGCGATCCAGCGTGATCGATTCGATCCCGCGGTGCGCCGCGAGCAGGATCGTCCCCCCCGGCGTTTCGTAGACGCCGCGCGACTTCATGCCGACGAAGCGGTTCTCGACCAGATCGAGCCGGCCGATGCCGTTGTCGTGGCCAAGCGCGTTCAGCCGCGTCAGCAAAGCGGCGGGCGACAAATACTCGCCGTCGATCGACACCGGATCGCCGCCTTCAAAGCCGATCTGGATCACACTCGCCTTGTCCGGCGCGTCCTCCGGCGAGATGGTGCGCTGGTGGACATATTCCGGCGCTTCCACCGCCGGGTCCTCAAGCACCTTTCCTTCGGAAGACGAGTGCAGAAGGTTCGCATCGATCGAGAACGGCGCCTCGCCGCGCTTGTCCTTCGAGATCGGGATCTGATGCTCCTCGGCGAAGCGGATCAGCGCCTCGCGGCTTCCGAACTCCCACTCCCGCCACGGCGCGACGACGCGAATATCGGGCTCCAGCGCATAGTAACCGAGCTCGAAGCGAACCTGGTCGTTCCCCTTGCCGGTGGCGCCATGGCAGACCGCGTCGGCGCCGACTTGGCGGGCGATCTCGATCTGACGCTTGGCGATCAGCGGCCGGGCGATGGAGGTGCCGAGCAGGTAGAGCCCCTCATAGACCGTGTTCGCCCGGAACATGGGGAACACGTAATCGCGGACGAACTCCTCGCGCACATCCTCGATGAAGATGTTCTCCGGCTTGATGCCGAGCAGCTCCGCTTTGGCGCGGGCGGGGGCGATGTCCTCGCCCTGGCCGAGGTCGGCGGTGAAGGTCACCACCTCCGCGCCGTACTCGGTCTGCAGCCATTTCAGGATGATCGACGTGTCGAGGCCGCCGGAATAAGCGAGCACGACCTTTTTGGGCGGCGGGGAAGCGGACATGGATTACTCCTGGGAAAGCTTGCGGAATCGCTCCGCCATGATGCCGGGCACGACTCCGTCGCGCAGGGCAATGAACAAGGTGTCGTCGCCGCTGATCGTGCCGGCGACTTCGGGAAGCTTGGCCTGGTCGAGTGCTAGGCCGACGAGGTGGGCGGAGCCGGGCGGCGTGCGAAGAACGAGGAGGTTGCCGGCGGCTTCGACGCTCTGCACCCAATCGGCGACGATCTTGGCGAGGCGCGACGCCGCCCAGTCGCTGTCGGCGAGCTGGTCGGGAAGCGCATAGCTCATCACGCCGGAGCGCTTCACCTTCACCGCGCCCATCTGGTCGAGGTCGCGGGAGACGGTCGCCTGGGTGACGGAGAATCCCTGGGCACGAAGCCGGGAGGTGACCTCCTCCTGACTGCCGAGCGCGTCCTCCCGGATCAGTTCGGCAATCGCCTTCTGCCGCCGGGATCGTGCGTCGGTCACGGCCTCACTCCTACCATCCACGCCAGCGCACCACGCGCCGTGTGCACGCGATTTTCGGCTTGGAGCCAGACGGCGCTTTTGGGGCTGTCCATCACCGCGTCGGTGACTTCCTCGCCGCGGCGGGCGGGAAGGCAGTGGAGGAAGTAAGCGCCAGCCGCGCGGGCCATCAGTGCCTCGTCAACCTGATAGGGCGCGAGCGCAGTCTTGCGTGCGGCCGCTTCATCGTCCTGGCCCATGGAAACCCAGACGTCCGTGTAGACGATCTGGGCGCCGCTCACCGCTTCGGCGGGGTCTTCAAACTGGCTGACATGCTCCAATGTCTCCGGCAGCGCATAGGCCGAGGGGCTGGCGATGCGCATTTCGACGCCGAGCAGCGAGCAGCCCTCGGCAAGCGAGCGGCAGACATTGTTGTCCGCGTCCCCGACATAAGCGATGCGCGCGCCCCCAAGCGTGCCGAGCAGCTGCTTCACCGTCAGCAGGTCCGCGAAGGCCTGAAGCGGGTGCGCGGTGTCCGACAGCATGTTGAGCACCGGCGTGTCCGTCGCGGCCGCCATGCGCTCTAGGTCTCGGTGGTCCATCACCCGCGCCGCGATCACTTCGTGGTAGCAGGCGAGGGTGCGCGCCACGTCTTCCGCGGTTTCGCGGGTGCCGAGAGCGACTTCTTCCTTTTGGATGTAGATCGGGTGGCCGCCGAGCTGGACCACCGCCATCTCCATCGAGTTGCGGGTGCGGGCGCTCGGCTTCTGGAACAACAAGGCGACTCCCTTGCCGGATAGCGTCTGGCCGAGGTCGCGCCGCTCCGAAAGCGCAAGTACCGCTTCGATGCCGTCGCGGCCGAGATCGGCGATGGTGAGCAGGTCCTTCACCAGCTCTTCTCCCGCCGAACCATGGTGCCGATACCTTCGTCGGTGAGCAGCTCGACCAGCAGGGCATGTGGCACCCGGCCGTCGATGATGTGGGCGGTGCCGACTCCGGCATCCACCGCGTCGGCGCAAGCGCGAAGCTTGGGGATCATGCCGGCGCTGACGCTGTCGCCCTCGATCGCCACGCGAAGCTCGGCCGAGGTGAGGCGCGGCACCAGGCTCTCCTCGTCGTTGACGTCCTCGAGCAGCCCGGGCGCGGCAGTGAGGTAGACGATCTTCTCCGCGCCCATCGCCACCGCGATCGCGCGCGCCGCTTCGTCGGCGTTGATGTTGAACGGCTGGCCGGTCTCATCCGCGCCGATGGTGGATACGACCGGGGCCAATCCCTCGTCGAGCAGCCGGTGAAGCACGCTGTCGCGAACGAAGCTCACGTCGCCGACGAAGCCGAGGCTGGATTCGCGCGGGGTGACGGTGAGCAGCCCGGCATCTTCGCCGGAGACACCGACCGCGACCGGCTCGTCCAGCGCCTCGCGGTTGATGGTGGCGACGAGATCGCGGTTGATCTTGCCGACCAGCACCATGCGGACAATCTCCAGCGTCTCTGCGTCCGTGACCCGCAGGCCGTCGCGGAACTCCGGCTCCTTGCCGACGCGGCGCATCATCGCATCGACCTGCGGCCCGCCGCCGTGGACCAGCACGACGCGGACGCCGACGCTCCGGAGCAGCAGCACGTCCTGCGCAAGCGCCCGGTCCACTTCCGCATCGATCGCCGCGCCGCCGAGCTTCACCACCACCGACTTGCCGGCGAAGCGCCGGATGTAGGGGAGCGCCTGAACGAGGACGCGCGCGGTTTCGGTCGGGCTTCTCATGACGTCTTCGAATTCTCTTTGATGTAGCCCGGGCCCAGATCAATGCCGATCACCTGCGCCCGGCCGGAGCCGAGGCCCAGAGCGACTTCGATCTCGATCCGCTCCCCCGTCATGTGCTCCGCGATGGCTTCCGCATCGTGCGGTTCGTTGGTGCCGGCGCGGGAGACGACGACGCCGCCATAAGCGACTTTGGTCTTCTCCGCCTCGAAGGCGACGCCCGCCGATCCCGCCGCCGCCAACAACCGGCCCCAATAAGGATCGCCGCCATACCAGCTGCATTTGACGAGGTTGTTCTCGGCAATGTTTTTCGCCGCGATCCGCGCTTCCTCGTCCGACGCCGCGCCGGTGACGGAGAGCGCGACCATCTTGGTCATGCCCTCGGCATCGCGCGCCATCTGGTAGGTGAGGTCCTCGCACACCTTGTGCACCGCGTCGGCGAACTCGGCGATGTCCGGCTTTCCGCGCCGGCCGGAGGCGAGCAGGAAGACGGTGTCGTTGGTGGAGGTGGCGCCGTCGACGTTGAGGGTGTTGAAGGTGCGGTCGACCGCCTGCTTCAGCACCTGCTGGAGCTCGGCGAGCGGCACGTCGGCGTCGGTAGTCAGGAAGGCCAGCATGGTCGCCATGTTGGGCGCGATCATGCCGCAGCCCTTGGCCATGCCGCCGAGCGTGAAGGTGGAGCCGTGGACAAGCGCTTCCTTGGGCGCGCTATCGGTGGTGAGGATGCCCTTGGCGGCATCTTCCGCGCCGTCCACGGAGAGCTTCTTCGCGAGCTTGGGCGTTGTGGGCAGGATCTTGTCCATCGGCAAAGGCGTGCCGATGATGCCGGTAGAGCAGACCAGAACGTCGCTGCTGGCGATGCCGAGCGCTTGCGCAGTCGCTTCGCACATCGCTTCGGCATCCGCGCGGCCCGGCGCGCCGGTGCCGGCATTGGCGTTGCCGGAGTTGACGATGATCGCCGCCGCGCGTCCGCCGTTCGCCGCAAGCCGCTCGCGGCTCGCCGCCACCGGGGGTGCGAAGAACTTGTTCTGGGTAAACACCGCCGCCGCCGTCACTGGCTTCAAGTCGTCTGTCGCCACCAGCGCCATGTCGTAACGCCGCCGCTTTACGCCGGCATGGCAGCCGGCGGCGACGAATCCTTGGGCCGCGGTCACGCTCACGGGCACACTCCCACGCGCGGCAGGCCCGCGGTCTCTTCAAGGCCGAACATCAGATTGGCGCACTGGATCATTTGTCCGGCGGCTCCTTTCACGAGATTGTCGAGGGCGGCGATCGCAAGCACCCGGCCGGTGCGTTCGTCGTAGCGGGCGGTGAGGTGGACGGCGTTGGAACCGAGCGTCCATTTGGTCGACGGAGGCCGTTCGGAGACGTGGATGAACGGCTCATCCGCATAAGCTTCCCGCAGCGCGCCGAGCGGGTCACACGGGCCCTTCGCTCGCGCGTAGCAGGTGGCGAGGATGCCGCGATTGATAGGCAGGAGGTGGGGCGTGAACAATACGCTCCCGCCAAGCGCCATCTCCATCTCGGCAGTGTGGCGATGGCCGAGCAGCCCGTAGGCACTGAAGCTTTCCGCGACACTGTTGAAGTGCGTCGTCTCGCTGAGGCCGCGCCCGGCGCCGGTGACGCCGGAAGCGGCATCGACGACAATGGTGGCGGGATTGATCAGCGGCAGCAGCGGCTTTAGCGCCAGGATTGCCGATGTCGGGTAACAGCCCGGCGCGGATACGGTGCGCGAGGCGGCGATTTCGTCGCGATAATATTCAGGAAGGCCGTAGACGAAACGGCCGAGCAGCTCCGGCGCGCTATGCACCTCGCCGTACCAGCGCTGGTAATCCGCGGCGTCGTCCAGCCGAAAATCCGCGCCCAGATCAACGAAGGCGATGTCTCGCGCGATGATCTCGGCGGCGAGCCGCTGCGAATGGCCGTGAGGAAGGGCGGCGAAGACGAGGTCGATGCCGTCTAGTGCTTCGGGCGAGAAGCGCTCGATCTGCATGCCGGGATAGGCCAGCGCGAGCTGCGGATGCACCGCCATGAGCGGCTGCCCCGCCTGGCTGTCGCCAAACAGCCTCGCCGGAACAAGTGACGGGTGGCCGTGCATCAGCCGAAGCAGCTCGGCGCCGACAAAGCCTGAGGCTCCAAGGATTGAGGTTCGAATCATGGGACGCGCATATGCGAAGTCATGCATAATTATGCAAGGTAGGCCTACTTAGCGGTCGCCCAGCGTAAGCCGCCGGCGACATGCGCGAGGAACAGCGGCTCGGAATAGCTTTCGGCAGTGTGGCCCATCGCCGTGTAGAAAATCCGGCCGCCCTCGAAGCTTCTCGCCCAGGCAACAGGGTTCGGGTTCACGTCCGCCGCGCCAATCGAGGTCGGATCAAGGGTGACCAGCAGCTGCGCCTCCGGATCCTGATCGTCGAAATAATACCATTCGTCGGCGCGCTCGAAACGCTGGGGGAGCGCCTTGCTGGCCGGGTGCGCGCGGGTGACGCGGTGGAGGGTAGCTTTCGGGGTGCCGACCGGATGGCTTGCGAAGCGGCCGCCGATCATCCGGGTGTACCACGGCCAATGATAGTGCGAATCCGCCGCTGCGTGGATCGCCACCACCCCGCCGCCGCGCCGCACGAAGCGCTGCAGCGAGTCGCGCCGCTTGCCGACCAGCCATTCGCTTTCCGGCTTCTTCGGATCGGTGGTACTGCTCAGCAGGATCAGCGTGGCGTAGGGGGCGAGATCGTTGAACGCTTCCGGCGCTTCGCTCGCCACCGGCTCCATGCCCTGCGCCCGAACCAGCCGCTTCATCGCCTCCACCCCGGCCTCGATCGAGGCGTGGCGGTAGCCGGTGGTGTGGCTGAAGATCAGCACCTTGGGCACACGCGGCGCGGCGGAGGCTGCGGTGGCCGCGGCAAGGGCGAAAAGGATCAGGAAGCGGAGCAGGGTCATAGTGCAACGCTAATCGCTGCCGCAGCCATGCTCAATCGCTTGTGCGGCTCGCTTGCCCGGTCTACCCGGCGGCCATGACGGCAGGCGCAATCCGGGTCGGGATCGGCGGGTGGGACTATGATCCCTGGCGCGGCACTTTCTATCCGCCTGGGCTTGCCAAGACCAAGCAGCTCGCCTTTGCCGCCGAGCGGCTCACCGCTATCGAGATCAACGCCACCTACTACAAATTGCAGAGCCCGGACCTGTTCGCGCGTTGGGCGAAGACGGTGCCGGACGGTTTCAAATTCGCGATCAAGGGCTCGCGATATTGCTCCAACCGCAAGGTGCTGGGCGAGGGCGGCGAAGCGATCGAGCGCTTCTGCGGCCAGGGCTTCACCGAGCTGGGCGACAAGCTCGGCCCGATCCTGTGGCAGTTCATGGCCACGAAGCGCTTCGATCCGGACGACTTCGCCGCCTTCCTGGCGCTGTTGCCGAAGGCGCAGGACGGCGTGCCGCTTCGCCACGCGGTGGAGGTCCGCCACGAAAGCTTTCGCGACCCTGCCTTTGTCGCACTCGCCCGCGCGGCAGGCGTCGCCATCGTCTACGGCGACAGCGACGACTTCCCCTGCGTCGCCGATCTCAGCGGCGACTTCGCTTATGCCCGGCTGATGTGCGCGCGCGACGACGTGGCGACCGGCTACACCGATGAGGCGGTCGATCGCTGGACCGGGATCGCCGCCGGCTGGGCGCGCGGCGAAAGCCCGCCGGGCCTGCCCTACAACGCCCCGCCGCCGCCGCCCGAACCGCGCGACACCTACGTCTTCTTCATCTCGGGCGCTAAGGAGCGCAATCCCGCCGCCGCCATGGCCATGATCGAACGGTTGAAACAATGAACCCACTATTCGCGGATCTTCCCACCTCCATCTTTGCGCACATGTCGGCGCTTGCCGTGCAGCATGGCGCTGTAAACCTCGGCCAGGGTTTCCCCGATTTCGGCTGGCCTGAGGACGTGGTCGGCCGGGCGGCGGACGCGCTTCGCGCCGGGTCCAACCAATATGCGCCGATGCGCGGGCTGCCGGAGCTGCGCCGCGCGATCGCCGACCATTATGCGCATCATCAGGGGCTGAGCCTCGATCCCGACTGGATCACCGTCACCTCCGGCGCCACCGAAGCACTCGCCGCCGCGATCATGGCGCTGCTCAGCCCGGGCGACGAAGTGGTGATGATCCAGCCGCTCTACGACGCCTATCTGCCTTTGGTGCTCCGCGCCGGCGGGGTGCCGAAGCTGGTGCGGCTGGAGCCGCCGGAATGGCGGATCACGGCGGAAGCCCTCGACGCCGCCTTCACGCCGCGCACCCGGCTGGTGATCCTCAACAACCCGCACAACCCCACGGCGCGCGTGTTCGGCGCGGACGAACTGGCGCTGATCGCCGAGCGCTGCATCGCCTCCGATGCCATCGCGATCAGCGACGAGGTTTGGGAGCATCTCGTCTTCGATGAGGCCGTCCATATTCCGCTGTCGTCGCTGCCCGGAATGGCGGAGCGGACGGTGAAGGTCGGCTCGGCCGGCAAGATCTTCTCGTTGACCGGCTGGAAGGTCGGCTGGATCGTCGCGCCGCCCGCTTTGGGCGAGCCGATCTCCAAGGCGCACCAATATTTCGCTTATGCGACGCCGCCCAACCTTCAGGCCGCCGTCGCGTTCGGCATGGCCAAGGAGGACGATTATTACCAGGCCATGCGCGACGGCTTTGTCCAATCGCGCAACTGGCTGGACGCGGCACTGCGCGACGCGGGCTTCGCGACCCTGCGCGCCGACGGCACCTATTTCCTCAACGTCGATCTGGCCGCATCCGGGGTGTCGCTCGGAGACGATGCGTTCTGCGAACGAGCGGTGCGCGAGGCGGGTATCGCCGCGGTTCCGCTGTCGGTGTTCTACGCCGAAGCGCCGGCCACCAACGTCATCCGCTTGTGCTTTGCGAAAAAGGCCGAGACCCTTGAGCAGGGCGTCGCGGCGCTGTCGGCCGCGCGGGACCTGCTCGCCGGCTGAGGGCGCTCAGGCCGGAAGCTGGCCGAAGCGCTCCACCAGCCTTTTGCCGTGCCACAGCTCGCCGCGTTGGCCGCCGAGCCGCTCGGTGCTTTGCGCGATTGCGTGCGGTTCGTCCTCCGCCTCGACATCCCACACTTGCGCGATGCCCTTGTCGGACCAGCGGTAGAGGCGGTACCAGGTCATGCCGTCGCGTCGACCGCCTGGGGCCGGACTTCTGGAAGCGACTGGGTGAAATGATCCTCCACCCGCGCATAGCATTCGCAGGCGCGCCGCTCGAGGCCGGCGCGATCGACGACATGAAGCAGCCCGCGTGACGTCGCGATCACGCCCTGCGCCTGGAGCGACTGAATGGCGGCGTTGACGGTGGTACGCTGCACGCCGAGCATTTCGGCAAGCATCGCCTGGGTGAGCGGCAAGTCCTGCAAGCCGACCCGGTCGAGCGACGTCAGCAGCCAGCGGCACAAGCGCGCTTCCATGGGATGGGCGGCGTTGCACGCCACCGACTGCATAACCTGGGCAAGCAGCGCGTCCGAGTAACGGCAGAAGAGCGAGCGGATGGCCGAGGAGCGAGTCTTCGCCGCGTCGAGAGCGGGGAGGGGGATGCGAAAGGCCGGTCCGCCGATCTGCACAAGCGCACGGCCGAACGCCCGGGCGGTGCCGCAGCTGACGATGCCGCCCGCCGCGCCTTCCTTGCCGATGCTCGCGACCTCGACACTCGACCCGTCTTCAAGATCAATGGCAAGCGAGATCATCGTGCCCGGCATCGGGAAATAGCTATATTCGAGGTCCGCGCCTTCATCCCACAGGATGGACTTGCGCTTCAGCTGAACGAGCTGAACCGACCCACCGAGCGCCGCCCGGTCGGCCGCGCTGAACGTGGCGAGCAGGCGGTTGGACGCGAAACTCGCAACCGGCAGCCCTGCGGATGCACCGCCTCCAGCTTCCCCACTCATACCCATTCCCCAAGCTGCAACTGCAACAACCCCGGCGCGCTTCATAGCGCCGCCGAAACGGCCTGTCTGTCCGGAAGCCGACAGAGACGCGCGGCTCGACAGCGGCGCGCTCGCGCGCGTAGAGGCGGGGCCGATCCTCTGTGGAGCGCCAACCTTGACCTTTGATTCCACCGCGGAAGCACGATCGCTGTTCGAGCGGCTTCGCCTGCCGCTGCCGCAAGGCGCTCTCCCTTCGCACTCGCCGATCGATGGTCTGCAATTGGGCGGTGTTGCCGAAGCGTCTGCGGCCGATGTTGCCGCGGCGGTCCACCGTGCCCACGCCGCTTACCTCGCCTGGCGCGAGGTGCCCCCGCCCCGGCGGGGCGAGCTCGTCCGCCTGTTCGGCGACGTGCTTCGCGCGGATAAGGAGACGCTCGGCCGGCTGGTCAGCCTGGAATGCGGCAAGATCCTTCAGGAGGGCCTCGGCGAAGTTCAGGAGATGATCGACATTTGCGACTTCGCCGTCGGGCTGTCTCGCCAGCTTTACGGCCTCACCATCGCCACCGAGCGGCCGCGCCACCGGATGATGGAGACCTGGCATCCGCTCGGCGTGGTGGGCGTGATCTCCGCCTTCAACTTCCCGGTGGCGGTATGGGCATGGAACGCCTGCCTCGCCTTTGTCTGCGGCGATGCGGTGGTGTGGAAGCCTTCGGAAAAGACGCCGCTCACTGCGGTTGCCGTGCAGGCGCTATTCGAGCGTGCGCTGAAGCGCTTCGGCGATGCGCCGGCGGACCTCAGCCAGGTGGTGCAGGGCGGCCGCGGCATCGGCGCGGCCCTGGTCGACGATTGCCGAGTGGCTTTGCTCTCGGCGACCGGATCGACCGGCATGGGCCGCGAAGTAGCGCCCCGTGTCGCCGCGCGCTTCGGCCGCACCTTGCTCGAGCTCGGCGGCAATAACGGCATGGTGGTGGCGCCGTCCGCCGATCTCGCGCTGGCGGAGCGGGGGATCACCTTCTCCGCCGTCGGCACCGCAGGCCAGCGCTGCACCACCTTGCGGCGCCTGTTCGTGCACGAGGAGATCTATGACCGGCTCGTGCCCCGGCTTCGTCAGATCTGGGCGGAGGTGCCGGTGGGCAATCCCCTGGAAGAGGGGGTGCTTGTCGGGCCGCTAATCGACGGCGCGGGCTTCGACGCCATGCAGGCGGCGCTCGCGGCGGCGCGGGAGCAGGGCGGCGCGGTGCACGGCGGGGAGCGGTTGCCGAGCGCGGAGGGCGCCTTTTACGTCCGCCCCGCTTTGGTGGAAATGCCCGCGCAGACCGCGATCACCCTCACCGAGACCTTCGCGCCGATCCTCTACGTGATGCGCTACTCCGAACTGGCGGAGGCCATCGAGGCGCACAACCTCGCGCCGCAGGGGCTCGCTTCTTCCATCTTCACCAACGACATCCGCGAGGCCGAGACCTTCCTTTCCGCCGCCGGATCGGACTGCGGCATCGTTAACGTCAATATCGGTCCGTCCGGCGCTGAAATCGGCGGCGCGTTCGGCGGCGAAAAGGAAACGGGCGGCGGGCGCGAAAGCGGCTCGGACGCGTGGCGCAACTACATGCGGCGCGCCACCAACACGATCAACTACAGCCGCGAACTGCCGTTGGCGCAGGGCATCAACTTCGGAATGCCCTGAGCCATGACCGACACGATCTGCATCCTTACCCCCGATCCCGCCGACGAAGGCTACCGAACCCGCTGGCGCGAGGTACTCGACCGCAACGCAGCCCCGTTGCGCGCCGCGGGGTTAGAGGTGGTTGGCCGCAGCTGGGCGGACGCTTCGAATCTCACGCAGTTCGCGCTGGTCCTGCCGCTGCTCGTCTGGGGCTATCCACGCGCGCACCGGCAGTGGGTGGACGCGGTGGCGGCAATGGAAGGGCAAGGGGTGCGCCTTCAGAATCCGGCTTCCGTTCTTCAGTGGAATGCCGACAAGCGCTACCTCGGCCGGCTTGAGGAACACGGCGCCCCGGTGGTGCCGACGCTGTACGCCGACGGCCTCAGTATCGAGACTATGGAGGAAGCCGCCGCCCGCTTCGGTACCGACCGCCTGGTCGCAAAGCCGCAAGTCTCCTCCACCGCCTGGCAGACGATCCGCTGGTCGCCCGGCCAGCCGCTCGAGGGCGGCCCCGAAGGCGCGGCGATGGTCCAGCCCTACCTGCCGGCGATCGAGGAGACGGGCGAGGTCTCCTTACTCTACTTCAACGGCCGCTTCAGCCACGCGATCAGCAAGCGCCCCCAGCCCGGCGACTTTCGGGTGCAGCCTGAATATGACGGCATCATTGCCGCCTACGATCCAGCCGCCGACGAACTGGATGCCGCCGAGCGCATCCTCGGCGCCGTGGACGAAGACCTCCTCTACGCGCGCATCGACCTCGTCCGGGGCCTCTCCGGCGCCCCCGAACTAATCGAGGCGGAATTGATCGAACCCGACCTCTACCTGGGCTACGACCCCGCGCAAGGCGCCGCCTTCGCCGCCGCTGTTCGGGAACTGATCGCCCCCTGAGGGTTTCGTTTCCGCATGGTGCATGCGGTTCTTCTCGGCGATTCGATCTTCGACAATGGCGTTTATGTGCCCGGTGGGCCTGACGTGGTGAAGCAGGTTCGTTCGAAGCTGCCGTTCCAGGGCAAGGCCAGCCTGCTTGCGGTGGACGGGGCGGTGACGCGGGGGGTGCTGGCGCAGCTTTCCCGTGTGCCGGCGGACGCCACGCATCTCGTCGTCAGTGCGGGCGGGAACGACGCACTGGGTGCGAGCGGTATATTGCACCGGAGCGTCGGCAGCGTCGCGGAGGCAGTGTCGCTGCTCCAGGTGGCGCAGAGCCGTTTTGCCCGCGAATACGCGGAGATGGCCGATGCGGTGCTGGCGCGCGGGCTGCCGACTGCTTTCTGCACGATCTACGACACGCCGCCGTCCAGCCCCGATCAGCGGATCATCCGAACCGCACTTGCCATCTTCAACGACGTCATCACCCGCGCGGTGTTCGCGCGCGGCGCGGCGTTGATCGACCTGAGGCTGATCTGCGACGAGGACGGGGATTACGCCAACCCGATCGAGCCTTCGGTGGCGGGCGGCGAGAAGATTTCGGCGGCCATTGCTCGTTTCGCGTCGGGAACCTTCCCGGATGAAGGTCGCTCTAGCGTGATCGCCGGCGCCTAGGGCGCTGGTTTTCTCAGTAATGCGTAGAGGCACGAAAAGGGAGAGAGCGAATGAATACCCGAACCTTTGCGAGAATTTTCGGCATCGTGTTTCTGATCATCGGCATCGGCGGGTTCATCCCCGGCTTTACGGCGATGGATCATAGCGGCCATGCCGCCGACGCCGAAGTCACCGTCCGCAGCTTCTTCGGCTACGAGCTCGGCATGTTCCCGGTGAACATCCTCCACAACATCGTCCACTTGCTGTTCGGCTTGTGGGGGCTGCTCGCGGCCAAGAGCTATAGCGGTTCGCGCGGTTACTTCCGGATCGTGGCGATTGTTTACGCGCTGCTCACCGTGATGGGCCTGATCCCGAACCTGCAGACCACCTTCGGCCTGATCCCACTTTATGCTGGCGACATCGGGCTGCACGCGGTGCTTGCGCTGGTTGCGGCGTATTTCGGCTACATGAACCGCGACACCGCCAGCGACCGTAGCTGAGCGGCTGGTGAACCACGGCCCGGCGGTTCCGCCGCCGGGCCGTTTTATTTTTGATTTCCAAGGCTTGCGCGCTTCTTGCCCGATTCGCGCAGGTCCGATATGAGGCTCTTGAAGGACTGAGCGGCCTTGTCACTCGCGCGCGAGCGGCCCGCCGCCACTTTAGGGGACTCCCATGTACAGCCGCTATCTTCTCCCGCTTGTTCTGGTCTCCACGGCCACCGCCGCTTTCGCGCAGAACGCCGCGCCGGCCGCCGCCGCCCAGCCAGCGCCCGCCGCCGCCGAGCAGGCCGCGCCTGCGCCGGTTATTGCGGCCGATTGGAAGCGCAAGCAGGTGGAAGAGCTGCTCGCCTTTGTGGAAGGCATCGGCACCGAGGGTCTCGACCCGGCCGATTACGACGTCTCCCGCCTCCGCCTCGCCGCCTCCTCCAAGGCGGACGACCTCAGCTCCATTGCGACCCAGACGTATCTGAAGGTCGCGTCCGACCTGATGTTCGGCCACGTCCGCGGCGATGCCCGCGTCGACTGGTACGTCAAGGACGACAGCTGGAACGTCTACGATCAGCAGGCGCTGCTCAACCGGGCCGTCGGCGGCGAAGGCGTTGCCGACACGCTGCGTTCGCTGCTTCCCACCCACCCGCAATATGCCGGGCTGAAGGCGATGCTCGCCGGTGCGGATGCGGCGACTGCCGACAAGATCCGGATCAACATGGACCGCTGGCGCTGGCTGCCGCGCGACCTCGGCAAGAAGTACGTCATCGTCAACGTGCCGGCCTACACCGTCGCCCTGGTAGAAAATGGCCAAACGCTTGACCGCCGCCGCGCCGTTGCCGGTGCGCTCAAGACGCCGACGCCGTCGCTCAGCGCCACCATCACCGGCGCGATTTTCAACCCGTGGTGGGAAGTGCCGTCTAGCATCGGCAAGGAAGTCGCCGGCAAGAAGGGCTATGTCCGCGTACCGGCCGGAGAGGGCAAGTTCCGCTACCGCCAGCCGCCGGGGCCGTCCAACGCGCTTGGCAAGATGAAGCTGGTGATGGGCAACCCGCACGCAATCTACCTGCACGACACCAACGCCAAGAACCTGTTCAACAAGCAACTTCGCGCCTTCAGCCACGGCTGCATCCGTACCGAGGATGCCGTCGGTTTTGCGGCGACCTTGCTGGACGGCACCGAATGGACCCGCGCCAAGGTGAACCAGACGGTTGCTTCGGGCAAGACGGTGCAGGCGAACGTCGCAACGCCGATCCCGGTCTACATCGTCTACTTCACCGTTGCCGCGACCGACGAGAAGCAGCCGGCGAAGTATAGCGACATGTACGGCCGCGACGGCAAGGTGATTGCCGCGCTCAAGGATAGCGGCAAGAGCACCGCGCTCGCGTCCAACTGACGCTGGCGGCGAGTTGTCGCTCGCCCGCTAGAGCCTCGGCGGTTTCCATTCGATCCACGCCTTCCCGGCCGTCTTTCGCCTGGCGCTGCGGTTGCGGATTGCCAGATAGCCGCGCAGGAACATGCGCAAGCTGCGCGGGCTGATGTCCGCCCAGGCCGTCCAAGCTAGCACTGCTGCCGAGTTCAAATCGGCGGCGAGATGCCCTTCGGTTAACAGCGGCCGGAGCAGCTTCGGCGAGCCGCCTGCCCAAACGACAGGCGAGCCGAGCAGGGTGAAGGACCCCGGGGCCACCCGGTCCGGCGCCGGCGCGTCCAGCAGGTCTTCGTAGCTTTCGCCGCGGATGTACCGTTGGAGGCACTGGTACATCCGCCCGTAGGCTTGGGTGATGTCGCCCCGGCGGGAGGTGAGGCGGGTGCTCGTTGCGGCAATGCGATGGCTGTAGAGGCTTTCGGGCACCACAAGGATCCGGCCCTGCCGCGCAATGCGCATGACAAAGTCGATGTCCTCCCAATAGTTGCAGGCGGAACGGTAACCGCCGATCGCATCGAAGGCTTCGCGCCGCCACATGAGCGAGCCGTGGCCGAAGGGCGCGAAGGGCGACCGGCGAAGAAGGCGCGACAGGTCCGCCTTGCGCACCAGCCGTCCCTCGGCGTCCACCGTGTCGTGCGGACACCCCGACAGGACGGCATCCGGCACTTGATCGAGGATCGCGATCTGCCGCTGGAGCCGCTCGGGGTACGAGACGTCGTCCGCGTCCATCCGCGCGACCAGTGGCGTACGCGATTCCCGGACGACCCGGTTGGAACTGCCGGCCGGCCCAAGCCGCTCGTCGCTTTCGATCAGGCGGATGCGAGCATCTCGTTCAGCCCATTGCCTCAGTACCGCGCGGGAGCCGTCGGTGGAGCCGTCATCGAGGATAACGAACTCGAAATCGGAAAAGGTTTGTTCGGTAATGCTGCGGATCGCTTCATCGAGATAGGGCAGCGCATTGTGAACCGGCATCGCGACGCTGAGGCGCGGCATCAGCGTCCCTTGTTCTGCGCGGAGGCCTGAGCGCCGGGGACACGCTTGACCGCCTGATCGCGCGGGCGCCAATCGACATAGGCCGCGTTCTTTAGAAACGGCCGGGCGAGGGCGTTGCGGAGATGAAGCAGGCCGCTGAGGAAGAAACGCAAGGTTTTGGGGCTTAGGGTGCCCCAGGCAACCCAAAGTAGTGCGTGAAGTGAGGCGCTGTTGAACCGGAGGCGGGCGCGTTCGCGCATGCGGTGCCAGACTCGCGGTGAGCGGCCGGACCAGAGCCGGGTCGAGCCGCAGGAGATAAAGGTCATCGGGTGGAGGCGGTGTTCGGCCAAGGGCGCGTGGCCATGGAGAAGCGGTGTATGGTCGCCCCCTTCGGCGTAGATCTGGGTCGAGCGGAACATAAGGTCGACGGCATTCTCCACCCGAACCTGGTTGTGGCGCAAGCGGGTGCTGATCCGCGCGTGGCGGACGGTGGACAGGACTTGGGGGATCACCACGATCCGGCCGTGCTCGGCGACGCGGAAGTAAAGGTCCAGATCCTCCCAATATTCCGCCTCGGGACGGTAGCCGCCGGCGCGGTCGAAGGCGCTGCGGCGGAACATGATTGAGCTGTGGGAGAAAGGCGCGAAGGGGAAGCGGCGAAGCAGCCGCCAATAGTCGCCGGGACGAACCTTGCGGCCCTCTTCGTCGATCCCGTCCCACAAGGTGCCGACGAGTTGAATCGAACGATCCGCAGAGAGAATTTGGACCTGACGCGAAAGCCGGTTCGGATAGGAGCGGTCGTCGGCATGGGCGACGGCAACGAGCGGCGCCCGCGTCTCAGATACGACCCAATTCGCGCTGGCGGCGAGGCCCGATGGAGCGTCGCGGCGGAGCACGCGAACCCGCTGGTCCTCCGCGGCGAGGCGGCGCACGACTTCGCCGGTTCCATCGCTTGAGCCGTCGTCGCCGATCACAAGCTCGAAATCGTGGAAGGATTGGGTGAGGATGGAGCGGGCGCTCTCCTCCACGTACGGCATCCCGTCGTGAACCGGGAGGATGACGCTCACCGCGGGCACGGGCGCGCTCATCCGGCCCATGCCCGCGGTGCCTGAGTGGCCACACGATCAGCGGCGCCTTCCGCCTGCAAGCGTGCAAGAAAGCTTCCGGGGGGCGCAGCTTCATTCTTGAAGTGCTTGATGCGGTCGTTCCAAAGGTGGAGCGATACGGTGCGCTCGGTAACCACCTCCTCGAGGCTGATCCGAGGATCCCGGATCCACGCGGCGTCCTGCCACGGCACCGGGTGCAGGACCTCCGGCGGCTCGGCGATCTCGGCGAAGCCTTGCCGCTTCGCCAATGCGGTCAGCGCGCGCGGTCCGGCGCTTCCCCAGGGCATTCGCGAAATCCCGCTGAGCCCGGTGGTCTTCAGGCGCCACAAGGCGGCGGCCCGGGCGCGAAACGGAAGCCAGGAAGGGACCGTCTTCTCCTCGAACAGGGCGAGGAGCGGCGGGAGCAGCGGCGAATCCGCCGGGAGGCGCATGATCCCGGTGTTGATTAGGCCAAGCGACTCCTCTCCGAACAGATAAGGCTGATCGGGCGGGAGCGGCTTGAGCAAGTAGATGTCGGTATCGACCCATGTTCCCGCGCCGCGCCGCTGCAACTCGTAACGGAAACGGTTGGAGAACAAGGAGACGCTGCCGCTTTGATGGCGGATGATTGCACTTTCGGGAAGGATGGCAGCGGCGTCGCGAAGCTCCACGCCCGTTGGAACTCCTTTCGGCTCCTCATAGCAATAAAGAGCAAGCTGGTGGCCTTGGCGAAGCACCGACGCAAGGCAAGCGCGTTCAACCGCGCCAAGCGACGGCCCGATCCACAAGCTGACACAGTGCGTTAGCAGGCCGCAGCCCTCCAACCCGGGTTCCCCCGGCACCCCCTCGATGCCGTATGGAAGCGGCTTTGCACAGGAGCAGTGCGGAAAACAATGCCTGCTTAAGCAGGGTGGCGGTGCGAATCCTGTACGGTTTCCGGTTGATGGTGAACCCGCGCCAATACGCAGCGTTACCTATGCTCCCCGTCTGCCGGAAAGGCCTTCATGACCACACCCCAAGCGCTGTCCTTCGCTGTTCTTGCAGGAATGATGGTGTTCTTCGTCTGGGGCCGGATCCGCTACGATCTGGTCGCGATCCTTGCCCTTCTTGCGAGCCTGCTACTGGGAACGGTAAAGCCTGACGAGGCCTTCACTGGCTTTTCCGACGACATCATCATCATCGTCGCCTCGGCGCTGGTCATTTCCGCCGCCGTCGAGAGGTCCGGGGTGGTCGAGGCGGTGCTCGGGCGCCTGACCAGCGGCATGACTCGGATGGGGAGTCAGCTCACCGTGCTGGTCGGCTCCGTGACCTTCCTCTCCGCGATGGTGAAGAATATCGGCGCGCTGGCCATGCTGATGCCGTCGGCGTTTCAGCTGGCTAAGCGTTCGGGAAGCTCGCCTTCCTGCATGCTGATGCCGATGGCGTTCGGAAGCCTGCTCGGGGGGCTGATCACCCTAGTCGGGACCTCGCCAAACATCATCGTCAGCAGGGTTCGCGAGGACATGACGGGGGAGCCGTTCGGGATGTTCGATTACGCGCCGGTGGGGCTCGGGCTTGCCTGCGCGGGCCTGATCTTTCTGCGCTTCGGCTACAAGTTGCTTCCGGCCAGCCGCCGTGCCGCGCCGACATTGGGTGAAGCGCTCGACATCGAGGATTATGCAACGGAGGCGGAGGTGCCGGCGCGTTCGCCGGCGGAGGGGCGCACCGTGGCCGAGTTCCGGGCGATGGTAGAGGGCGAGATCACCGTCACCTCCATCCACCGCCACGACCGGGCGGGCGCGATGCCGCTCCCTGACGCGGTGATCAACGCGGGCGACGTGCTCAGCCTGAAAGGCGAGCCGGACGCGCTTGAGCGGGCGATCGCGGTCGCCGGTCTGGAGCTGGAAGGGCAGCATCGCGAGGCGGCCGCCGCAGGGCGGAACTCCAACACCGGGGTTATCGAAGCGGTGATCGGCCGCGACAGCACGCTTCGTGGCCAGGCGGCGGGGCGCATGGGCCTTCACGACCGCCACGGCGTCAATCTGCTCGCCGTCTCGCGCCGGGGCAAGCGCATCACCGAGCGGCTTCGCGACATCGTACTCGAAGCAGGCGACGTGATCGTCCTCCAGGGCACGCTTTCCACCCTCCCGGAGCGGCTTCGCGAGCTTGGTTGCCTGCCGCTCGCCGAACGGACGCTTCGCCTCGGGAGTGCGCGCCGCGGCCTGATACCCGTCGCTATCTTGGGCGCCGCGATGGCGTTGACGGCGGTGGGGCTGGTGCCGGTGGCAATCGCCTTCTTCGGCGCCGCGGCCTTGATCATGCTCGCTGGCGTGCTGCCGGCGCGCGAGGCTTATGAACGAATTGAATGGCCGATCCTGATCATGATCGGGGCGCTGATTCCGGTATCGGATTCGCTGCGCACTACGGGAGCGACCGACCTCATCGCCGATTGGCTCACGGGTGTGGCGTCGAGCTTGCCGGCTTGGGGCGCGGTCGGCTTGATCCTGGTCGCGGCGATGGCGGTGACGCCGTTCCTCAACAACGCCGCGACCGTGCTGGTGATGGCGCCGATCGCCGCGACCTTTGCGGGCGGGCTCGGCTACAAGCCGGAAGCCTTTTTGATGGCCGTGGCGGTGGGGGCGGGCTGCGACTTCCTCACCCCCATCGGCCACCAGTGCAACACGTTGGTGATGGGCCCCGGCGGCTACCGGTTCAGCGATTATGCAAGGCTCGGCGCGCCGCTCAGCCTGCTGGTGATCGTGATCGGCGTTCCGCTGATCCTCGCTACCTGGCCGCTGCGCTGATCAGGCGGCTGCGTCGGCGCTCTTCACCTTGTCGGCGAAGCTCTTCCTGAGCTTGCGGAGCTTGGGCGGGATGACGGCGAGGCAATACGGATTACGCTGGCCTTCGCCTTCCCAATAATCCTGGTGGTAATCCTCCGCCGGGTACCAGGTGGAGAGCGGCTCGACCGTGGTGACGATGGGCGCCGGCCAATCCGCGGCGGCGCGCTTCATGGCACGGTGGACGGCGGCTTCCTGCTCCTCGCCATTGGGAAATACCGCGGAGCGATATTGGGTGCCGACGTCGTTGCCCTGGCGATTGAGCTGCGTCGGATCGTGGGTCGCGAAGAAGAGGTCCAGGATTTCGTCGTAGCTGATCTGGTCGGTGTCGAAGGTGACGCGGATCGCCTCGGCATGGCCGGTGTCGCCGCCGCAGACCTGCTTGTAGGTCGGATTCGGGACGTGGCCGCCGATATAGCCGCTTTCAACGGTGCTGACGCCGATCACGTCCTTGAACACCGCTTCCGTGCACCAAAAGCACCCGCCCGCGAGCGTCGCCTGTTCCTGCGCCATGTGTAGTCTCCTTTGATGTGGAGATAAGTGGTGCGGGGCAGGGGGCAATAGGACCGACGTCGCCCCAGCGAAGGCTGGGGCCCATGCTGGCTCTCCGCCCGCGGCGGGCTTGCGAGTCAGTATGGATGCCAGCCTTCGCTGGCATGACGTGAGTAGGGGCGGGATTGGGAGCTCAGCCCCGGGGAGCGTCGGGCAGGGTTTGGCGGACGTTGGAGATTTCCACCCACGGATCGCTCTTCTGCTCGGCGATCAGCCCAGGCACCGTCGCCACCGTGTAGTCGCACGGGTCGAGGCCCACCTTCACTTCGTCCCAGCGGATCGGCATTGCCACAGGCGCGCCGGCGCGGGAGCGGGTGGAGTAGGGGGCGACGGCAGTGGAGGTCGGGTCGTTGCGGAGGTAGTCGATGAAGATGCGGCCCTCGCGCTCCGCCTTGGAGATCTTGGTCAGGAAACGGTCGGGCGAATCGGCCGCCATTTGCGCGGAGACGCCCTTGGCGAAGCGTTTCACCTCGCCCCATTCGGCGGTGGCGTCGATCGGCGCGACGACATGGAGGCCCTTGCCGCCGGTGGTCTTGCAGAAGCTGGTGAGGCCGAGGGCGGACAGCCGCTCGCGCACTTCCAAAGCGGCGCGGATCACCTCTTCGAAGCCCAGGCCTTCGGCCGGATCGAGATCGAAAATGATCCGGTCGGCGCGGTCGGGATGCTCCACCGTCACCGCCCAGGGGTGCATCTCAAGGACGCCCATCTGCACCATGGCGACGAGGCCGGGCAGGTCCTTGATGTAGAGGTAGGGCTCGTCGAAGCCGGGGACCAGAACTTCGCCGAGCTGCTCCGGAACGCCCGAGCCGGCGTGGCGCTGATAGAAGCATTTCTTGCCCGTACCGGTGGGGCAGCGAACCATGGTGATCGGGCGGAAGGCGGAGTGGGGCAGCAGCCGCTCGGCCACTGCCGCGTAATAATCGGCGAGGTCGCCTTTGGTGATGCCCTGCTCGGGGTAGAGCACCTTGTCCGGGTTGCTCAGCCGGACTCCGGCAACGAAGCGTTCTTCGGTCATGAGGCACTCTGCAAGGCGGTGGCGAAGGCGGCGGCTTCCGGCTGAAGCTGGTCCATCCGGCATTGTTCCGGCGCCTTGTCCGGGCGCCAGCGCAGGAATTTGGTGCCGTGGCGGAATCGGTTGCCGGTGACGTGGTCGTAACGCACCTCGGCGACCAGATCGTGGCGAAGCGGCTGCCATTCGGTGCTGCGCTCGGTCGCCCAGCGGCTTGGGCCGCCCGGCGCGTCGCCGGTGAAGCCCGGCTCGCCGACCAGCTCTTCCAAGCGAGCGGTAAGTTCGTCCTTGTCTTCATTGCCGAACGAGGAGGTGAAGCCGACATGGTCGAGCTTGCCCTGGTCGTTGAACAGGCCGAGCAGCAGCGAGCCGACCTGTTTGCTGCCGGTGGCGTAGCGGAAGCCGCCGACGACGCAGTCGGCCGTTTTCAGCTTCTTGATCTTGAGCATCGCCCGCTCGCCGGCTTCGTAGACGCCGTCTCGGCGTTTGGCGACGACGCCGTCGAGCGCGCCGCCGGCCATGTCGAGCCAGCCCTGCGCCACCGCCCGATCCTCGGTGAAGGGGGAAAGAAGGAGGTCGTCGCTTTGCTCGGCGCTGTGCAGGATTTCGAGCGAGGTGCGGCGCATTTCGAGCGGGGCGGCGAGGTAGCTGGTTTCGCGAAAGAACAGGAGGTCGAACAGCATCAGCTGCGCCGGGGCTTCGGCGGCGAGCTTCTTGACCCGGCTTTCGGCGGGGTGGAGGCGCAATTGCAGGGCGTCGAAGGAGAGGATGCCATCGACGGGAATGATCAGTTCGCCGTCCAACACGAAGCGGTCGGCCTCCATGGCGAGCACCGCGTCGACGACCTCGGGGAAGTAGCGGCCGAGCGGCTTTCCAGCCTTGGACTGGAGGTGCACTTCGGGTCCGTCGCGGAAGACCAGGCAGCGGAAGCCGTCCCATTTGGGCTCATATTGCCAGCCGGCGCCGTCGGGGAGCGACTCCACCGATTTAGCCTCCATCGGCGGAACTCCGGGCTGAACGGCGAGGCGATCGAAAGCTCCCATGGCGGCAAAGACGCCTGTTAAGGCCTTGCGGTTCCGAAACGAAAAGCGGCGAATGGATTCATGGGCGCGGCGGATGGTGCTGAATGGGCCTCCCGGTCGTTGAGACGGGGAGGCGATTTTGCGAGAGTCGCGGAATCGTCAACCGGAGATTGCTTGCGTGACGCTTAGCCGCCGTTCGTTTCTGACCACTGCCGCCGCCGCCGGCGCCGCGACCCTGCTTCCGGGCAAGGTGTTCGCAAGCGTGGCGCCGAGGCAGCCGGTGATCGAGCCGGTGCTGAAGGCGCGGGCGCTTGCGGCGCTCGAGGCGCGGCGGAGCGTTATTCCGAAGGCGGACGTGATCGGGATTGCCGACTTCAGCCGGGCGTCGCGCGATCCGCGTTTCTACATTCTCGATCTGCGTTCCGGTTTCGTCACCGAGCATCTTGTCGCGCACGGCCGCGGCTCCGATCCGGCGCATAGCGGCTGGCTGGAATATTTCTCGAATGACGTGGGTTCGGAAGCGACGTCTGAAGGGGCGTATCTGACGGGTGATGCCTATACCGGCAAATATGGCTGGTCGATGAGGCTGACCGGGCTAGACCACACCAATTACAACGCCGAGGCGCGGGCGATAGTGGTGCATTCGGCGCGTTATGCCGAGCCGTCGATGATCGCGCAGTTCGGCAAGCTCGGGCGGTCGGAAGGCTGCTTTGCGCTGCCGGGCATCAGCCATGCCGAGGCGATGACTCGCCTGGGCTCCGGGCGCCTGCTTTACGCCGAGAAGATCTGAAGCTCTCGCGCCGGCGAATCGGCGGCGGTTCCGCCGGTAATTGCCTGCAATAGACGAAGCGTTGGAGTCGCGGGGCGAAACGACTGATACAGCTCTGTTTTCGCTCTCCAATTCATTCTGTTTTAACCTTTTTTCCGCTAGATGATGGGGCCATAGCGGAGGGGTTCCACTTGATTTACTCGCGCAGGCAGTTGCTTGGCGCCGGTGCGTGCGCCGGTGTTCTTGCCACCACCGCCCAGGCTCAGAGCCTGGCGCAGATCGTCGCCGGCCTCGGCAAGGAAAGCGCGCCTGCCGCGGCTGCGAAGCCGGTAGCGCGCCCGACGGTGCCGGCCCAGCCGCGGGTGAGGGTGGATCCGGTGATCGATCCCAAGCTCCTCGCCCGGGCCCGCGCCGCATTCGACGCCAACCGCCGCCTGCTTCGCCACACGGATATCGTCGCCGTCACCGATTTCTCGCGCGCGTCCGGCGAAAAGCGCTTCTTCCTGCTCAACACCGGCAACGGCCAGGTTTCGAGCCACTTCGTCGCCCACGGCCGCGGCTCCGACCCCGCCCATTGCGGCCATCTCGAGCGCTTTTCTAACGCCTACGGCTCCAACGCGTCGTCGGCGGGGGCGTATCTCACCGGCGAATATTACCATGGCAAATACGGCCGCTCGATGAAGCTCAAGGGGCTGGAGCGACGCAACGACAATGCCGAAGGGCGCGCCATCGTGGTTCACTCCGCCTGGTATGCCGAGCCGGAAGTGATCAGCGAGCATGGCAAGCTCGGCCGCTCGGAAGGTTGCTTCGCAATGTCGCAGGCGAGCCTCCACGAAGTGCTCGCCCGCCTTGGGCCGGGGCATCTGCTTTACGCCGACAAGCTGGCCTAAGCCGCGGCGTCGCCGGGCTTGCCCGCCGCGCGGGCGGCTGCCACTCTCCCCGTGGGGGAGACTTCTATCATGTCAGAACAATCATCCGGTTCCGCGCTGTCCCGGCTCGACGCGTTCGTGGACGCGGCTTTCGCCTTTGCGCTGACCCTGCTGGTGATCGGCGGCGGAGCGACGCCGGGGACTTATGGCGAGCTGGAGCGGGCGGTGGCGAACCCGCCGGCGGCGGCCGCCGGCTAACGCGGCGCGGCGGCCCGGCGGAGGCGGTCGTTGATCGCGCGGCCGATGCCGGTGTCGGGGATCGGGGCGACGGCGATGCGCTCGGCCGGTGACGCTTCGGCGCGGTGAAGGGCGCTGAACAAGTTGGCGGCGGCTTCGCGGAGGTCGCCACCCGCGCTGAGTGTCTCATCCCCAGTCACGGCGCCGAAGCCGATCAGCCATTCTCCCGCCGCTGCCTCCGTTGCGTCGAGGCGGAGCGGCTTGGTTGGCGCATAATGGCTGGCGAGCTGGCCCGGCGCCTGAATGGAGCTTCCTGCTTCGGCTTCGGCGAGGCCGGTGACGGCGAGGACGTCGGCGAAATCGACCGGACCGGGCCTGAGGCAGGCGACGCCCTCTGCGTCGATGCGAACGATGGTCGATTCCAGCCCCTGCGCCGCGGTGCCGCCGTCGAGGATCAGCGGGATCAAGCCGCCGAGGCTCGCCCTGACATGGGCGGCGGTGACGGGGCTGATCCGCCCGCTGCGATTTGCTGAAGGGGCGGCGAGGGGCGTGCCGCAGGTGGCGAGCAGCGCCTGCATCGCCGGGTGAGCGGGGCAGCGGAGCGCCAGGGTTGGAAGTCCGGCGGTGACCGCCGGTGCGAGCCCTGCTTCCGCGCGGAGCGGAAGCACCAGGGTAAGGGCTCCGGGCCAGAAGGCGTCGGCTATCGCGCGGGCAGCTGCGGAGACTTCCACGTAGACCTCCGCGTGCATCAAGCCGGTGACGTGAACGATCAGCGGGTTGAAGCTAGGCCGGCCTTTGGCGGCGTAGATGCGCGCTACCGCCTCGGCGTTGGTCGCATCGGCGGCGAGGCCGTAGACGGTTTCCGTGGGTACCGCGACGGGCTGGCCCTCGCCGATCAGACGCGCGGCCTCCGCAATTCCGGCTTCGTCCGCGGCGAGGATGCGGGTTTCGAAAGGGGCGTTTTGCGGGTTCACGTCGCCGCGCTATAGCGTCGCCGCTGCCCTTGCACCACCGGAGCGAGAATGACCTACACGCCGCCCGTCGCCGACCAGAAGTTCGTGCTCACCCACATCGTCCGAATGGACGAGCTCGCCGCCGAACCGGCCTTCGCCGAAGCGACGCCGGACATGGTCGAGGCGATCGTCGAAGGCGCGGGCGCCTTCGCCGCGGGCGAGTTCGCACCGCTCAACCGCATCGGCGATACGGTGGGCGCGAAATGGTCGCCCGACGGGGTCACCATGCCGCCGGGCTTCAAGGAAGCGTATCAGGCCTATGTCGAAGGCGGCTGGGGCACGCTTGCGGGCCCCACCGAGTATGGCGGGCAAGGGCTTCCGCTGACGCTGGCAACAGTGGTGATGGAGGACCTCGGCTCCGCCAACATGGCCTTTTCGTTGATCATGATGCTGACGCCCGGCACGGTGGAAGCGCTCAAGCACCACGGATCGGACGAGATGAAGGCGCAGTGGCTGCCCAAGCTCGTCACCGGCGAGTGGAGCGGGACGATGAACTTGACCGAGCCGCAAGCCGGCTCCGACGTCGGCGCGCTGAAGAGCAAGGCGGTGCCGAACGGTGACGGCAGCTGGTCGATTACCGGCACCAAGATCTTCATCACCTTCGGCGACCACGACCTTACCGACAACATCGTCCACCTGGTGCTTGCCCGCACCCCCGACGCTCCGCCGGGCACAAAGGGCATTTCGCTGTTCCTGGTGCCCAAGATCCTCCCGGAGGGGACGCCGAACGACCTTCGCTGCGTGTCGATCGAGCACAAGCTCGGCATCCACGCGTCGCCGACCTGCGTCATGTCCTATGGCGACGAAGGGCGCTGCACCGGCTGGCTTGTCGGCGCGGAGATGGGCGGCATGCGTGCGATGTTCACCATGATGAACAATGCCCGGCTGAATGTGGGCCTCCAAGGTGTGTCCATCGGCGAGCGGGCGACACAGGCGGCTTATGCCTACGCCACCGGCCGGGTGCAGGGTGCCCGCGAGGGCCGCGCCGCACCGATCATCGAGCATGCCGACGTGCGCCGAATGCTGCTGCGCATGAAGGCGCTGACGCAGGCGGCGCGGGCGCTGTGTTACTACGCCGCGGGACAGACCGACCGCGGCAGCCTTGGCGACCGCGCGGCGCAGGCGCGGGCCGATCTGCTGACGCCTTTGGTCAAGGCGTACGGCACCGACATCGGCTGCGAAGTGGCGAGCCTTGGCGTGCAGGTTCATGGCGGCATGGGCTTCGTTGAGGAAACCGGCGCGGCGCAGCACTTCCGGGACATCCGGATCGCGCCGATCTACGAAGGCACCAACGGCATTCAGGCGGCCGATCTGGTGGGGCGCAAGCTGGGGCTGGACGGCGGGGCGGTGCTTGCGCGGCTGATCGGTGAGATGCGCTTCGAGGCGGGTGAGCCGCTCGGCGGGCTGCTCCACGGCGTTGAGAGGGTGGCGGCGCACCTGGCCGCGCCCGGTACGATGGTCGATGCGAAGCTCGGCGGCTCCTACCCGTTCCTGACGATGCTGTCGGTGGCCGTTTCAGGCTGGTTGATGCACCGCGCTGCGGCTGAGGCCGAGCGGATGCTTGCGGCAGGCGAGGGCGATCCGCTGTTTCTGCGGATGAAGATCGCTGCGGCGCGTTATTATCTCGACTGCGTCGTGGCAGAAGCGGCTGGCCTCGAAGCCGCGGCCCTGAACGGCGCGTCGGCCGCCTACAGCGTCCCGAACGAAGCGTTCGCCGCCTAGGCGACCAGCTTCAGCGGGCGGACGCCGACCTGGCGGTAGATGCGCGGCCCAAGGTCGAGCCGGAAGGCGCCCATTTTGTCGGCCTTGTTCTCCGTTTCGCGGCCGACCAGCCACGACAGCGACAGCCGGCCTTTTTCGCCATCGCCCCAGTTCCAGGCGACGATGGAGGCCACGGCTGGCACGAACAGACGTTGGCCCTGCATCATGATTTCGCGCACGTCCTGCTTGGGCATCGCCATGGCGCTGGCCAGCCTGAGCTCGTCGCCGGGCACGATCTGAACATGCGGCGAGCCGCTTTCGTCGTGGATCGGGCCCTTCAGGAACTCCGCCATTTCCTTGGTGGCGGTGGCATTGAACATGCGCGTGTCGATGCGGATGTTGCCCGCCGGGGCGTCGCCGACATTCTTGAGCACCAGCTCGAACTCAACGATCGCCGCTTCTTCCGTCGAGGAGGCGCGGGCGGGAATGAACTCGACCTCAAGAATTGCGCGCGGCCCTACCGGCTGCGGCGGCGCGGCGGGAACGGCGCGGACCTTTGGCGGAAGCTTGAGCGCGGGCTTGGCGGCAGGCTTAAGCGCCGGCGGCGGTGTTTGCGGAAGGGAGCGCGGGCGTTCCTGAACTTGGGGTTCGGCCTCGGCCAACGTCTCTACGACCTGGTCCTCCTCCGCGTCGTCGCCCTTACGGCGGCGGCGGAGGGCGAGGAAGCCGAGGAGAGCAAGCGCAGCGGGGATGGCGAGCCACAGCCGATTGAACGCACCGCTGGCGGGTGGCGACGCGGCGCGTGCGGGTGCAGGCGCCGGGGCTTGCGGCTGAGCGGCTTGCGGTTGCGCGGGGGCTACGGTGACCGGTAGCGGCGCGACTTCCGTCGGTTCAACGGTCGCGGGTTCCTGCGGAGCGGGTTGTGGGGGCTGGGCAGCCGGGGTCGCGGTGGTGGCGGGTGAAGGTGCCGGGGTCGCCTGCGACCGGCGCTCGGCGGCGGGACGCGGCGGGTTTGGCGCGGCGGGACGCGGCTCCGTCGCGGGTGCTGGCGTCGCGGTGGCGGGTGCCGGCGTGGAGGCCTTCGGCTCCGGCTGCTGCACCGGCGCAGGCGGCGTAGTGCGCTGTCCGGGCAAGCGGAAGTCGCGCAGTTCGGCGGGGCCAAGCGTGTTCGTCTCCTGGCCGAGCGCGGGGCTGCCGGTCAGGGAAGCAGCAAGAAGAGCGGCAGCCGCAAGGCGCCAGCGAACGTTCACCATATCGTTTGGATTATCCTTTGCCCCTCCAGCTTTTACGCCTTGCGCGCGTGTGCGTCCAGAAGGGACCGCGCGCAGCGGCGGACAAGCAGGCCCGCACGGGCGCTCACAGCGTCCGGATGAGGCGCGAGGCGACCGCCGCCCAAGGCGGATCGCGAACGACCACTTGGCGCATGCCGGCGCCGAGCGGGAGGATGTGCAGCTTGCCTTCGTCGCGGCCGATCAGGCGGCCGAAGACGAAGCGGCCGCCGGAGCGTGGCACGAGCACGTCGCGGTTCATGGCGCGGGCAAAGGCCTGCGGCTCGATCTGATCCAGCCAGATCTCGTCGCCTGCGCGATAATCACCAAGGCCGGACTGCACCGCCAGCGCCAGCGTGTCTTCGCCCGCCTGCGGGATCAGCGACACGCCGTCGCGGCGCGGCGGGTGCGCGCCCTGCGCATCGAGCACGGCGATCAGCGGCACGTTTGCGCGGTCGGGAACCGTGACCAGGTCGGTCGGATCGACGCCGAGGGCACCCGCGATTCGCCCGAGCCAACTCATCGACACCGTGCGCATGCCAGTCTCGAGCCGCCCGATGGTTTGCGGAGTAGTCGGCGGGGTGCAGCGATCCGCGACGTCCTGCAAGGTCAGCTTCTTGGCCCGGCGGACCTCACGTATTCGGGTAATCACGCGCCTGTCTCCTAACCGCTCCGGTTACCGTTTTCCTACATGCCCGTGGCCGTGGCAAGCTCTCGCGACTCGATATGGGAAGGACGAATGATGAAGGCGAAAAGGGTTGGCAACCGGCTGCTGGCGGAGGTGCCGCTGCCGAAAGACGGGGCGGAGCGGGCCAGCGGCAAGGGAGATGGGCCGCGCGCGGTACAGAGCCGCCGCATCCGAAAGGTGCCGCGCTCAGTGGTCAGGAACCTTGCAGAATCGCCGCTCGGCTGGCTGCTTGCCCGCGGCCACGTCTGCGAACGGCAGTTCGCCGCCGGTGAACAGCTGCGCATGGATTGGGAGCGGGCGCAGCTCGCGCCGCGCGTCACCGCCGATCTTGAAGCGCCGCCCACGTCCCGCACCGCCCGAGGCGCTCCGACCCCTGCCGACGCGACAACCGTCCAGATCGCCGCCAAGCGCCGCTTCGAGGCTGCCGTGGCGGCGGTCGGGCCGGGGATGAGCGACATTCTCTGGCGCGTCGTCTGCTCAGGGGAAGCGATGCGGGACGCGGAGCAGGCGCTGGGCTGGCCAGCCCGGGCGGGGAAGCTCGTCCTGACGATGGCGCTCGACCGCTTGGCCGGCTTTTACCGGCTGCGTTAGCGCGGATCGTCGCAAAGGGCGTGGTAGGCGACTTCGATCACCGTGCCGGGCTCGACGGGCATCGGGCCTTCGGGGGACGGATAATCCTTCTGTTCGGCGAGGGTGCCGTCGGCGGCGTATTTGCGGCCGGAATAGGCGGTAATCACCCGCGACGCGCACTCGATGCGGAGCAGGTAGCCGATGTCGCCGACATTCGCCTGATCGGTGTTGAGCAGCCGGAACCAGGCCTGCCGCCAGCTTGGGCCGCGGGTAACGCTTGCCGCGTCGACGGCGATGCCCTGGCCGGTGCGCGCGGCGCCGAGGTTGACCCACAAGGGCGTCACTGACGGGGATGGGGCTGGGACGGGCGGCGGCGAACCCGCTCCCGTTGGCGCAGTCGCGGGTGCGGACGCCGCAACAGGCGGAGCAGGCGTCTGCGGCGCAACCTGGCAGGCGGCGAGAGCCTTGCGGGTTTCGGTCTCCACCTTGGAGTCTTCCACCAGCCCCGCGACGCGCAAGAGGTCGCGCGAGCCGAGCGCTGCCGGGTTGTTGCCGCCGGCCACCAGCCGCCCGGCAAGATCGCCGAGCTGGCGCAGTTGCCACACGGAAAGGCTCTTGGTCAGCTGCGCCTCGATGCATTCTCCTTGTGCTCCGGTCAGGCCGTAACGGGGGAGATGGGGCGCGATCAGCTTGCCCTTCGGCTTCAAATAATCGGCGGCGTAGCCCGCGCAGCCGGCAAGCAGGAGCGACGAGAAGAGAACAAGGGCACGACGCACGATAAGGATCCTTCCAAAGGCCGCGCACCTGTTTCGCGCGCGGTACCCCTTTTCACAAGGGGCGGGCAGCGTCAAAGATGGTGTCATGCACAAGCTCCTGCCGATTCTTCTGCTTTTGGCGTCCTGCGGCTCGCAAGGCGGCGACGACAATGCGGCGGGAGAGGGGGCCGGCGGCGCGGCGGCCGACGGCCAGCCGGTGCTGCCGGCCGTGCCCAACCTTGCCGCCCTTCAGGCAAAAGTGGAGCGGGCGATGGCCTCGGCGCTGCCGAACGCCGACGGTGCCCAGTATCGCGCCTTGCGCGCGGGCGCCGGGGGTTCGGCGTGCGGGGAGATCGTGACGGCGGGGAAAGGGCCACTGGCGGGCGTTGCGCGGCCCTTTATCGTGACGCCCGATGGGGTTGCGGTGGTCGCCGAGGGGCCGGCGATCGGCTGGGACGATCCCGACGACTTCGTCGCCGACGCCTGGATCCGCTGGTGCGCGACGCCTGAAGAGCTGGAGCGGCTGCGGCCGCAGCTGGAACGCGCCGCCGCCGCTTCGGTGAACACGGCCGCCACGGCGCCCGATACTGGGCCGGATTTGCCGCTGCCCCCGATTTTGGAGGAGGCGCCGGCCCCGGCTCCTGCTGCGCCTGCGGCACCCGCTCAAACGCCTAGCAAGAAGAGCCCGCCCCCGCCGCCGCGGATCGACAGCTTCTTCAACTCGGTCGACCGGGCGCAATAAGCGAACATTCTTCTTCGGTGGTTGCTCAGAAAGGGGACCGCCGGAACAGCCAATGACACTCGGCTGCAGGCCAAGCCCTTGCTGTTGCGTGTCGCGGACGATCGCCGTGGCAGCGGCCTCGATTTAACAAAAAAAAGGCCGGAACCAAGGTCCCGGCCTTTTTAGTCTGTGGTTTTCGCCGTTCTTAGAAGCGGGCGCGGAAGCCTGCATAATAGTTACGGCCACGGATGTTGTAGATCGCCGAGCCTGCGCCGGTCGCCGTGGTACCAAGCGGCGGCTGCTTGTCGAAGATGTTGTCCACGCCGACGTAGAAGTTCAGGTCACGATCACCCTCGCTGCCCTTCTTGACCGCGATATCCAGGCGGAGATCGTGGTAAACAACAGTTGGGTAGAAACGAGGCTCAATCGCGTCTGCGTTAAGCGGCGGGCACACCGGCGGAACTGCCGCGGAACAAGCCGAGTCCAGCGGGAAGAAGTTCTCGTAGGTGCTGGTCACCATCTTCCCGAGGTAACGCGCTTCGTAACCGAGAGTGACCGGACCTTTGGTCACGTCGAGGTTGAAGCGGAACTCGTCAACCGGATCGCCGAGTTCGCCCAGAAGGCGGTTTTCGAAGTCCGGCCGGGTCGGATCCTGGAAGTTGCTGTTCTGGAGCTGGTGCGAGTAGATGATCCGCGAGCTGAGGCGCATATCGGAACCGAGGTTGGTGCGATATGCCGCTTCAACGTCCACGCCGCGACGCTTACGGCTCGCGAAGTTCTGCGGGCCCTGAACCGTGGTGTAGTCGAGGATCTGGCCAGGCAGCTTTCCGTCAACGGTGCCAGCCGTGAAGTTACGCTGGAAGCCGGTGCAGAGCGGTGAGCTCAGCGACGGAGAGTCATAGCACGAGTTGACGATCGTCTGCGCAGCCAGTGAGACGATCACGTTGTTCACCGTGATGTCGTAATAGTCCACGCTGAGCGAGAAGCCCGGCAGGAAGCGCGGAGTGAAGACACCACCGATCGTGTAGGAGTCGGCCGTTTCTTCGCTCAGGTTCGCGTTGCTTCCCGACACAACACCCAGGGAGTAACCCCCCGGCTGAAGGTTCGCCAGCTGCGCAGCCGTCAGCTGAGCCTGGCAGTTCGCCGACCGAATGGCATTCGCGCCGATCGCATTGACGCTGCACGGATCGATAAACTGGTTCGCGAAGTTGTTGACGGCTGGGAAGCTGGTTTCCGAGCTAGCCGGCGCACGCACGGAGCGTCCGTAGTTCGCGCGGAGACGAAGATCCCGGATCGGAGCCCATTCAACACCGGCATTGTAGGCGAAGATCGTACCGGCAGCGTTGTTGTAGTCGGACACGCGGCCGGCGGCGCTGACAGTCAGCTCATGGAAGAACGGCATGTCCTTGAAAAGCGGGATCTGGATTTCGCCGAACGCTTCCTTGACCTCCAACGCCTTCGCGTTGACGTCGCCGAGGAACACCGAGTTGGTGATACCGGTATCGGCATCCTCGTCGCTGTTGTTGAACGCCTTTTCGCGCCGGTATTCTGCACCAAGTGCGAAGCGGAGCGGCCCGCCGGGCAGTTCAAACAGCTGGCTGCTGTCACCGTTCACGAAGCCGACAACGTTCAGCTGATCGAGGGAGGCACGGTTCACGATGTCGGCACGGAAATACTCGGCCGCTGCACTGTTATCGTTGGCACCGAACGGGTTGTACGGAACGCAAGCCGCGATGTCCGCAGCAAGCGACGCCGTGAAAGCCGCACCCGGAAGGCCGGTTGCCGCCGCCGGATCGAACTGCGAACGGCACTGGATCTGGCCGGTGACAGGGTTCCGGGCGGCATCAAGCGACAGCACGAAGCGCTGACGGTTCACGAAGCCCAGCATTTCTGCCGTTTCCTTCATCTTCCCGTAGTTAACGGAAAGCTCGTAGTTCCAGTCGTTGTTGAACTCGCCGCGAACACCGCCGACGATCCGGAACGTATCGCGTTGGAACACTTCGTCGCGATCGGGCAGGTCCGCAAGAGTTCTGGCGAACTGGAAGCGGTACGAGCCATTCGCGATTGCCGCGTTGCGCGCCGCGAGGGCAGCTGCTCTTGCGGCTTCCTGCGCCGGCGTGGCGCCGGGCTGGTTCGGACGCTGATCGGTACAGCCCTGGCCGAGGCCACCGCCTGCGGTGAAGGTACAAGTGGTGCCAAGGATAGCATTCGCGATCGTGGTCCGCGCACTCGTCGCCAGGAACGGGTTGTCCAAGCGCGGGTTCAACCGGACATCGCTGCCCAGCGAAGCGAACGTGTTGTTCAAGAACGTGGGCCCAAGCTGGTTACCCACGGCGTTCACCCGTACGAACTTCGCTTCGGCGAACACTTCGAATGCCTTGGTGAATTCGTAATGCGTCAGAGCGTTGAAGTTCATGCGCTCGTTGGACGGCAGGATGGAAAGCAAGGTTCCTTCGCGGCCCGTCGGGCCGTTGCCGCCGACGATGGTGCCGGTCGGGCCGGAGCCGAAGCGGGTGCCCGTCTGCGCCACAAGGGTGCCATCCGAGTTGAACAGAAAGTTGCAGTTGAACGGAGTGCCGGACGTGTTCGCCGGACCGTTGTTCGAGAGCGTGCCCTGGCCGCACTGCGCGTTCACGCTCGACTGCGGGAGCGCAACAAGGCCGAAGCGGCTGTTGGTCGATGAGCGAATGTCGCGAACGAAAATCGCATCGGGGAAGCCGTCGCTGGCGTTCGGGGTGCCGGCGCTGTCGACGTCAACCGTAACAAGGCCGTCAACGCGGCGGAAATTGTCGATGTCCGACGCGTAAATCCGCTCCTGGCGGGCGTATTCCGCGTGCAGGGTAAGGTTTCCGCGGCCGCCGGCGAAGTTCTTGCCGGCGAGGATCGAGGCATATTGGTTGGCGCCGAAGCCACGCTCCGAGATCGCCGCGCTTCCACGCACCTGAATGCCGTCATAGTCACGGCGAAGGATGAAGTTGACCACGCCCGCGATGGCGTCCGAACCGTAAACGGCCGAGTTGCCACCGGTCACGATGTCGACGCGCTCGATCAGGTCGTTCGGGATCGTGTTAACGTCCGGCGAGGTCGCATTGTTGAGGATGTCGGCAGCGACGTGGCGGCGGCCGTTGACCAGCACCAGGGTGCGGACGGTGCCAAGGCCACGAAGATCGAGCAGGTTGAGGCCGGCGATGCCGACACCGGCGCCCGGGTTCTGCTGAGCAAAGGTGCTGCGAAGCTGCGGCAGGTCGTTCAGCGTGTCACCGACGCTGGTCTGGCCCTGCTGAAAGAATTCTTCACCGCCCACGGAGGTGATCGGGATGGCCGATTCAAGGTTCGGACGACGGATGCGCGAACCGGTAACAGTGATCGCTTGACCTTCGGAGGCATCATCACCCTGCGCACCGGCGTTGGCGTTCGCACCGGATTCGATTTCGGCTTCGCTGGTCAGCGGACCCTGCTCTTCCACGTCCTGATTCGACGTGGCGTCCGTTGCACCCGTTCCCGTGGTCTGCGCGTAAGCGGGGGTCGCTGCCGCAAAGGAGAGCGCGGCAACAGCGGCGGAGCAGATCGCGCTCGTGCCGAGAAGGCTTGTCTTTTTCATCCCAAATCCCTTTTCCGAAGTGCCGCGGTCAAAGCGGCCTCGGCGCGGGCTTCAGACGAATCAGCAATTCCGATCAAGTGCGCCACTGCTTTTGTTAATCGATTGTTCAGCCGCTGTAACCGTTTTGCCACAGTATAAAACAGCTAAGTCGCTGATTTATAACGAGTAAGTCCGTCAATTCCCCTTTAGGGGGAGCATCTCGCTCGAACGGTTCAAGGCAGGCGGTTAGCGTGGAAACGACGACTCAGCTTTAACGAATAGGAGGGCTAATCGCGATAGTTCGCAATCAGACCCTCGCGCTATGCCGATCCAGGCGGGCGTTGGGTCCGGTTGTTCCATGTTGCCGGTAGAGCAGCCAGATCGGGCGCTCGTGAGCGTTTTCTCGCGAATCGCAACCCGCCATTGCCTGTTCGGCAGAGACTTCCTTGCCCAGAGCCAACCGGACCTCCACCACCCCAAACTGGAGTGCTCGGATCAACCGGCGCAGGGCCATCGACGAGCTCCGAACGTGGCAGCAACGATTCTGGCAAAACGAGGGGTGTGCGGTCGCCGCAGTGGCGGCCTCTTTTCAAGCCTGTCAGCGGGGGGGGCAGGCGCCCATCAAGCATTTCGGCCACAGAAAAGGGGCCGGAACATGGTTCCGGCCCCCGCTCTTTGACAAAGGTTTAACGTTAGAAGCGGGCGCGGAAACCAGCGTAGAAGTTGCGTCCTCGGAAGGAGTAGATCGCGCTTCCCGCGCCAGTGGCGGTTGTTGCGCCGTTTGGAACTCCGCGGTCCAGCACGTTGTCCACGCCTACGTAGAACTTCATGGCGTTGCCGTTCTTATCCTTGGCTACGTCGAAGTCCAAACGGAGGTCGTGGTACATCACCGAGTTGAACCGGTTGACCGGAAAGGCATCGACATTGCCCGGCGGCAGTCCGTTGATCGGGTACAAGCTGGCGAAGGTGGTGATATCCATCGGTCCGATGTAGCGCAGGCGGTAACCCAGCGTCACAGGTCCAAGCCCCAGATCAAAGTCCCAGCGGAATTCGTCCTTTGGATCTCCCAACTGCTGGAGAATTCGGGTCTCAAAGGTCGGATCGGCGGGATTCTGGAAGTTGCCGTTTCTCAGGGCGTGCGTGTAAATCAAGTTGGTGCTGAAATCGACCGCACCAAAATCGTGCCGATACGCGAGATTCACATCGATACCGCGACGATGACGCGAGGCGAAGTTGAATGGTATCGCGATAAGCGAGTTCTCGATAACACGGCCGGCACCCTCTCCCGCCGGACCAGGACCGTTGGTCAGGTTGCGCTTGAACTGCGAGCAGAAGATGTTGTTCAGATTAGGTTGATCGTAGCAGGCATTGACAATAGCCTGTGCCGTCAAGCTGGTGATGATGTTCTTTACCTTGATGTCGTAATAGTCGATCGAGAGGCTGAGCCCAGGAACCCAGCGAGGCTGGATAACCGCACCAAGGGTCAGGGAATTCGAAGTCTCCGCTATGAGATCAGGGTTGGACCCGCTGACGATGCCCAACGAAGGAGACACGTTAGACAAGCTGCCCAACAACGGACCTAGTGCCGTGGCGCAGTTGCCAGGGCGGCTGGACGTGCCGGAGTTGATCTGGTTCGGCTGACAGGGATCGTTGAAGCCGTTGGCGAAGTTCGGAGTCAGCGGGAACCCTGTTTCGGAAACGTTCGGCGCACGCACCGCGCGGCTGAAATTGCCGCGGAAGCGGACGTCGCGAATAGGCGCCCAATCTAGCCCTGCATTGTACGACCAGACGGTGCCGGTGTCCCCCTGATACTTCGCCACGCGTGCGGCGCCGCTGACGGTCAGCTCCTTGAAGAATGGGATATCCTTCAGGATTGGGAGCTGAATTTCACCATAAGCTTCTTTGACCTTGAAGGGGTCAGGAACGAACGACGGAATGGCGACAGCATTCGTGAAGCCGTCGCTGACAAAGGTGTCCTGCTCGTAGAACGCTGTTTCACGACGGTATTCCGCGCCGACTGCGAAGCGGATCGGCCCGCCGGGCAGCTCAAACACCTGGCTCGAGTCGCCGGAGACGAAGCCGGAAAGAACCAGCTGGCTGAGGGAAGAGCTGTTCGAGCGTGCCTGCGAGAAATAAGCAACCGACGCCGAGTTGTCCTGGGAACCAAACGGATTGTAAGGGACGCAGGCTGCGATGTCGGCCGCAAGTCGGGCGGCGTTTCGAGCGGCCAAGGCCACGTCCGCTGGGGTTGTCCGCGCCAGCGGTACTGCCGCTGTCGGATCAAACTGCGCGCGGCACTGGATTTGGCCAGTCAGAGGATTGCGGCCTGCATCCATGGCGAGGGAAAAACGCTGCCGGTCGATGTAGCCGTCCTGGGAGATATCCTCCCGGAACTTGCCGTAGTTGGCCGAGACTTCGTAGCTCCAGTCTTCGTTGAACGTTCCGCGTAAGCCTGCAACGACGCGGTACGTGTCACGCTGGAACTTTTCGTCGCGTAGACCGACGTCCGTAAGGTTGCGCGCAACCAAGAAGCGGAAGGTGCCTGCGGCGATCTGAGCCTTTTCAGCATCGGTAAGATTGCCAGCCGCAGGGCAAATCGTTTGAAGCTCCGGTCTGCAGCCGGACGTCAGGATCAAGTTCGAAAGGGTGGTGCGATCAGCCGGGGCCAGAAACGGGTTGTCGAGCCGCGGCCGCTCGCGGAAATCGCCGATTGTACCGTTCGTGCCGTTGTTCGACTGCAGGAATGAAGGGCCCGCATTGTTCCCCAACGCGTTCACCCGGTTCCACTTAGCCTCAACGAAAACTTCCGCGGCGGGGCTGAACTCGTAATGCGCCAGCAAGTTGAAGTTATAGCGTTCGTTGAACGGTAGGATCGACAATGTCTGACCTTCGCGGCCAGTTTGGCCGTTGCCGCCGATGAAGATCGGATTCTGGCTGGTGCCAAACCGAGACCCGGTCTGCTGGATGAGCCGTCCACTAGGACCGAAGAGGTACGTGCAGTTGAATGCGGTGCCGGCACTATTCGGTCCGCCGACATTGCCGGCCGTCGCGTTGCCACAGAGGCCGGCATTCGGAACGTTCCGCTGACTTATACCCACCAGGCCGCCGAAGTAGATCGTGCTGCTGCGAATGTCCCTAAAGAACCCTGCGTCTGGAACGCCGTCGCCACCGTTCACCAAGCCGGCCCCGGCGTCGAGGTCGACCCCGACGTAGTTGTCGTTACTGCGGAACGCGTCGACGTCGGAAGCGAATACCCGCTCGCTGTGCGCATATTCGCCGTGAAGTGTGATGTTGCCGCGACCGCCTGCGAAGTTGCGCCCGCCCATAACGGAAACATATTGGTTTCCGCCGAACCCTTCCTCGGCGATGCCAGCTGAGCCACGGATCTGGAGGCCGTTGAATTCGCGACGGAGGACAAAGTTTACCACGCCGGCGATTGCATCCGACCCGTAGACCGCCGAGTTGCCGCCGGTGACGATATCTACTCGCTCGATAAGGTCATTCGGGATGGTATTGATATCAGGCGATACGGCATTGTTCAGGATGTCCGCCGGGACGTGGCGGCGGCCGTTAACCAGCACCAGGGTGCGCTGAGTTCCGAGGCCGCGCAGATCGAGCAGGTTGAGGCCCGCGATACCAATGCCCGCGCCAGGATTCTGCTGTGCGTAGGTGCTCCGTAGCTGGGGCAGGTCGTTCAGGGTGTCGCCGATACTGGTTTGGCCCTGTTGAAAAAATTGCTCTCCGCCGATTGAGGTGATCGGCACGGTAGACGTGAGGTTTGGACGCCGGATTCGTGAGCCCGTGACGGTAACCGATTGCCCCTCGGACGCAGCCTCGCCCTGGGCGCCGGAATTGGCATTGGCACCGGATTGAATTTCCGCCTCGCTGGTAAGCGGGCCCTGCTCTTCCTCGGTCTGGTTTGTGTCGGAACTAGGCTGATCGGCCCCTGTGGTCTGCGCATAAGCAGGCGTAGCGACCGCCATCGTGAGAGCAAAAGCGGCATTGCAGATTGCGCTGCTGCTTAGCAAACCAGTCTTCTTCATCCGATTCATCCCTTTTTTCCGAAGTGCCGCGAGCAGGCGGCTTCCCGAAGAGGCATCGGACGAAAGGGCGAGAACGGCATATCCCCCTTTTGGGGGATATAAGTGCTTAGCGGGACGGAGTGTGCCCCTGAAGCCACATTCGATTGGGCACGTTCGGCATCAGCCTCGTTCAACGCAAAGGGCGATGCCCATCCCGCCGCCGATGCAGAGCGTTGCCAGGCCCTTTTTCGCGTCGCGCCGCCCCAGTTCGTAGAGCAAGGTGGTGAGCACCCGGGCGCCCGAGGCGCCGATCGGGTGGCCGATTGCGATGGCGCCGCCGTTGACGTTGACCTTGGCCGGGTCCCAGCCAAGCTCCTTGCCGACCGCCAGGGCCTGAGCGGCGAAGGCTTCGTTGGCTTCGATGAGGTCGAGATCGGCGATGGACCAGCCTGCCTTTTGAAGTGCACGCTGGGTGGCGGGCACGGGGCCGATGCCCATGATCGATGGGTCGACGCCGGCCGAGGCCCAGCTGGCGATGCGGGCAAGGATCGGCGCGCCGCGACGTTCGGCTTCCTCGCGGCTCATGATCACAAGCGCGGCGGCGCCGTCGTTGAGGCCGGACGCGTTGCCGGCGGTGACCGTGCCGTCTTTCTTGAAGGCGGGGCGTAAGCCCGCGAGCGCCGACTGTTCAACACCGTCGCGGATATATTCGTCATGCTCGGTGACGGTGTCGCCCTTGCGGCCCTTTACCGTCACGGGCGCGATCTCGTCGGCGAAGCGGCCTTCGGCGCGTGCGGCGGAGGCTTTATTCTGCGAGGCGGTTGCGAAGGCGTCCTGGTCTTCGCGGGTGATTTGGTACTTCTCTGCCAAGTTTTCGGCGGTGATGCCCATGTGATAGCCGGCAAAGGCGTCGGTGAGACCGTCCTTGATCATGGTGTCGATCATCTGGAGATCGCCCATCTTTGTGCCGGGCCGGAGGTTCTGCGCGTGGGCGGAGAGGCTCATGCTTTCTTGGCCGCCGGCCACCACGATCCGGGCGTCGCCGGTGAGGATCGCCTGGGCGGCAAGCGCCACCGCGCGAAGGCCGGAGCCGCAGACCTGGTTGACGCCCCAGGCGGGGACTTCTTTGGGAAGGCCCGCGGCCATAGCCGCCTGGCGCGCGGGGTTCTGGCCTTGGGCGGCGGTAAGCACCTGGCCGAGAATGACTTCGCTCACCTCCTCGGGGGCGACTCCGGCTTGCTCAAGCGCGGCGACGATCGCGGTGCGACCGAGGTCGTGGGCGGGAACGGAGGCGAAGCTGCCGAGGAAAGCGCCAACGGGCGTACGTTTCGCGGCGGTGATGACGGCTTCGGTCATGGGGCAAACTCCGTGCGGAAAAGGTTGCCCGGGCCCCTAGCACCCCGACCCGTGGCGCGAAAGCCAGGCGGCGAGCGGCGCCCAAAGTGCCTCCCGCGCGTTGCTTCCAACGACCATGCCGACATGGCCGTGGGCAAGCTCCAGCCTCTCACCGGCGAGTGGAGCCGTGATGGCCGGTACGATCCGATCGGTGGTGGAGACGATGTTGAGCAGGGGGCAGGCGAGCGCGGCAGGATCGGCGATCCAGCCGCCGGTGCCGGGCCTGTCGTCGGCGAAGAAGCTTTCGAAGAGCTCGCTGGCGGCGGCGAAGCTCAGCGGCGGGCCATCGTTCGCCCAATCCTCCATGGTCACGAACGTGCGTGCCTCGAGACTGTCTTCGGCCATGGCCGCAAAGGCTTCGAACTTGGAGACGGTGCGGGCTGGATCGAGGCTCCAGAAGGCGCTTTGCAGAACCTCCATCGGCAGCAGGCCGAGGCTTTCGGCGGCGGGAGTGGCGCTTTGCCAAAGTTGCGCAAGCATGGCCCGCGCATCGGCCGGGAAGCGACTGAAGAACCAAGGCGCGGCGAGGGTGACGACGCTTCTCGCGTCAACGGCTGCGGCGGCGCCGATCGCCATGGTGCCGCCGAGGCAGTAACCGACAAGGTGCGCGGGCTCGTTCAAGCTGTTGATAAGCGGGACCGCGATTTTCTCCACGTGACCGGCGACGGAAAGGGTGCGGCGCGCTTCGACATCCCAACCCCAGTCGAGGAGGAGCGGGCGGTGGCCATGCTCGGCGAGCCAGCGCAGAAGCGAGCGCTCCGGCCCGAGATCGAGGATGTTGGGCGGGTTGATCAGCGACGGGATGAACACCACCGGCGGGCCGCTCCCGCCATAGTCGCGAAGGGCGGCGCCATGGCTTTCCGCCACCGCCGGCATCGGCTCGGCGGGCGGCGCGCGCTCGGCCTCCTGGTAGCGGCGCAGGCCCTCCAGCGCCCGCGCCATCCGCGCCGGCGCGCTAGCGGTTTCGCTGCGCAGCATTTCGAGGAACAAGGGCAGCGGCCTTGGCCCGTGTTGCGGCGCGGTAAGTTTCGGTGTTAGGGCCGATTTTTCCGGCACGGAGGGGCTCATGGCAGCGTCATCATCGGACGGCGTCGTTATTATCAAGAAGTATGCGAACCGGCGCCTCTACGACACGGAAAGCTCCAGCTACATAACGCTCGACCGGCTTGCCGAAATGGTGCGGCAAAAGCGGGAGTTCAAAGTGGTGGACGCCAAATCGGGCGACGACATCACCCATTCGGTGCTCACCCAGATTGTGATGGACGAGGAAGCGGGCGGCACCAACATGCTGCCCGTCAACTTCCTGCGCCAGCTGATCGGCATGTACGGGAACGGCATGCAAAAGGTGGTGCCGCAATACCTGGAAGCGTCCTTGGAAGCCTTTCAGCACAATCAGAGCCAGTTTCGCGACGCACTGGCCGGGGCGCTGACAGGCGGGCCGCTGGCCGAGATTGCGCGGCGCAACATGGAGCTGTTCCAGTCGGCGGCGGGCGGGGCGGCGGGCGCTAAGCCGGCGGCTTCGGTGGAGCCGGGCGGCGGCGAGCGGGACGACGAGATCGCCCGGCTCCGCGCCGAGCTTGCCGCGCTTCAAGCCAAGGTGGACAAGATTGCCAAGTAGGATCGGGCGGCGCCCGCCGAGCGCCGCTGCGCCCGCGCGATTCACTTCTTCGGCTTCACGAACTTCAAAGTCATCCGGTCGCTTTCGCCGATTGCGGCGAAGCGGGCGCGGTCGACATCCTTGCCTTGGTAGGTGGGCGGCAGCGACCAGACGCCGTTCGGATGGTCCTTGGTGTCGAGCGGGTTGGCGTTGATTTCCGAGGCGGCAACGAAGCGGAAGCCCGCTTCCTCGGCCAAGCGACGGACGGTGGACGTCTTGACGTAGCCGGAACTGCGTTCCTTCGCCGCGTCGGCGGTTTCGGGCAGGCGGTGCTCGACCACGCCCAGGGTGCCGCCGGGCTTCAGCATCGCGAACATCTGGCGGAACGCTTCGTCGGCGAAGGGCTCCTTGGCCATCATCCAGTTGTGGACGTTGCGGAAAGTGAGCACGACGTCGGCGCTGCCGGCGGGGACGGGCGGCTGGTCGGCGCCGGGGCGGCCGGTGGGGAAGGCGGCGAGCCGCGTCTTGCCGTAGAGGTCGCCCCGCGTGCCGATCAGCGCCTTGACGCCGTTCAAGCCATTGCCGTTGGCGGCAGCGTAATAAGCGCCGCTGTCGGCGAGGAGCGGCGCGAGGATCTCGGTGTACCAGCCGCCGCCCGGCCAGATTTCCACCACGGTGTCGTCGGGCTCGACCCCGAAGAAGCCGAGCGTTTCGCGGGGGTGGCGGTACCGGTCCCGTGCCGTGTTGGCGGGGGTGCGGGTGGGAGCGTCGATGGCGGCGGCGATGGAGGTGTCGGCGTAAACGGAGGCGGCGGCGGCGCGCTCGGCGGAAGCGGTCGGCCCGCAGGCGGAAAGGGCCAAAGCGGGCAGGCAGGCGGCGGCGAGAAGGAAGTGGCGCGGCATCGATGGCTCCCGTGAAGTGATGGGTTGCCGCCGCTCATGCCCCACTTCGCGACGCAGGGGAACAGGGAGGGGCGCCGCGGCCACTCGCAAGTCGGCGGCGGCGGCGATAAGGGGCCGGGATGGAAGAAATCTTCGACACAGCGGCGGAAGCGGAGCCGGCGACCTGGCTGTGGTGGGCGGCGGGGGCGCTGCTTGCGCTCGCCGTGACCGCCGCAATCGCCGAACACCGCCGCCGCCGCCGGCCCAACCTGGACCGGGTCGGCTGGGTGCCGTGGGACCTCATCCAGGTCCTCGCCTTCCTGGGCGCCGTGGTCGCCGCGGCGCTGGCGCTTAAACTTTGACGCCCGAAAGTATTACTTCCGGCCGGGTGGGACGAGTCTCAGATCTAGGCCTTTCCGCTCGAAGTTCATGAAGTTCACGATGTCAGCACTTTTTCGCTTGGACGCTTTCCGCGGCCAAACGCACGCGGCCGCGCGCCCACCGCGACGCCCGGCGGCGTGTGCGCTGAATGATCTCAGGCAAGGCGAGTCGTCGCGCATTCCCCGATCATGGGCGCGGAAGGGGTGTGTAGGAAAGTGTTTTGTGGAACAAAGGGTGAATCGGCTGGTTGATGCGGCGGTAACAACAGCCGGAGCCACGCCATGAGCGAGCGCGAACTGATCGAGCCCCACAAAGGCGACAAACGCTACACCCGCCGCGACGAGAACGGGCAGTTCACCGACATGGTCGACGTCGGCCGCTCGCTAAGCCAGGACGCCCGGCAGCACGCCAAAACGAAGAAGCCAAAGAACGAAGGCGACCGGGGGGACTAAACCCAATCCATCAAAGTGGTACTTTGATGGAGGTGAGGGTGCCCTTTCGGCCTACTTCTTCTTGCCGCTTTCCTTCTGTGAAAGCGCGGAGCCGGCGGCCGTTTTCGAGTTCTTGGATATCTTTCTGGGAGTCTAATCCCGAAGCCGTCGGTCAAATGACGATTGAACAGATCGTCTCCACGGCCGGCGATGGTCTTTTGCGCGATGGGTCCGCCTGCTCAACCGAGCTGCGTCGCTACCTCACCGAGGTCCCTAGCTCGGCACTCGGACGCTATGTTGATTACTGCTTGTCGAACGCATTCAAGGTGGGCGGCATTGTACTGCAAGATCTTGTCAACGAGATTGGCAGAAGGCTGGATTACGAAGTGCAGAACGGGCGGTACCAAGGAACACCGGCCCACATCGGCTACGATGGCCTATGGAAATCTCCAGAAGGCAACGATGTCGTTTTGGAGGTGAAGACCACGGACGCCTACCGCATCTCACTTGATGTGATCGCCAGCTACCGCACCAAGTTGATTGCGAAGGAGGAGCTAGGTCCGAATTCGTCTATCCTCATCGTGGTTGGCCGCCAAGATACCGGCGAGCTTGAGGCACAAATCCGCGGTTCAAAGCATGCTTGGGACGTTAGGCTGATCAGTGCTGAGGCACTCCTGAAGCTTCTTCAGGTCAAAGAAAATTCTAATGAAATGGAAACTGGGGCGAAGGTGCGCAGCCTCTTTGCGCCTGTCGAGTACACCAGGCTGGACCGCATGGTCGACGTGGTCTTCACGGCAGCAACGGATGTCGAGGCGGCACCGGAATTGGACCCCGCAGCCGTGGCACCGGCGAATGGTGCTAGAGCGCCAAATACGCTGCGCCCTGAGGAAGGATCGCCGGAACTCGCGACGAAAGCGCCATACCAATTCACAGACAGCGGCATCCTTCAAGCCAAACGCCTGGCGATTATCAGCGCACTCGGTGAGCGTGAAGGTGCACACCTGATACAAAAGAGCCGCGCTCAATATTGGAACGCAAGCCGCGATGTCCGCTCAGTCTGCTCGATATCCAAGCGTTACGAAGGTAAAAATCAGAACCCCTATTGGTACGCGTATCATCCGCAGTGGGATGCCTTCCTTGAAGATGCGGAACGTAGCTTTTTTGTTTTAGGTTGCATGGACCTCAACAGGGCTTTCGCCATACCGCGAAGCACTCTCCTGCCGATCCTCCCGAGTCTTCATCAGACGCAACGCGAGCAAGGTGCGTACTGGCATATCCATCTCGCCGAGGAGCAAAGTGGCTTAGCCATGGTGATCCCCGGAGCTGTTTCCGGACTTTCCCTTGAGCGGTTTAGCTTGCCGCTCGCCTGAAGCTCTACCCGTCTGCACCCTATAGGATGTAGACTGATAGTATGCATTTGCCTCCTCTGCCGGCATGGCGAAGGGCGGCAAGAAGAAGGTCGGGGGCTTGCAGGGGGTGATCGCCGAGAACGTGCGGCGGCGGCGGCTTGCGGCTGGTTTGTCGCAGGAGGCGCTTGCCGAGGTCTGCGGCTATCACCGGACCTATGTCGGCGGCATCGAACGCTCCGAGCGCAACATCACCATTGCGACGCTTGAGGCGCTGGCCGGGGCGCTGGGGGTGGATGCGTTGGCTTTGCTCGTTCGCGAGGATGCGACCAAGCATTAGGGCGCGGCTCTAGCGGAGCAGGCGCTCGGCCAGCTGGAAGAGGAAGGCGGCCGCGGCCGCTATCAGCAGCACCGCGAGCCAGAAGGTGCCGCGCTGGAGCGGGGGCTTTGGCGGGCGTGGGGGCGGGCGGTCCGACCATTCGTTGAGCATCCTTTCTCCTCGGCGGCGCGGGGCGCCGTGTTGCGCTTTTCGAGGACGATGATGACTATAGTCCGCATAAGATGCAAGTGGCGATCTCGCGCTTGCATTGCTCATGCTACGCCTGTAGCAGCTACAAGTGTAGCAGGTGAGGAGAAGATCATGCGCAAGTTTATGGTGTTGGCGGCGGTGTGCGGGGTTGCGGTGTCGGCGGTGGCTTTTGGGTGGGGCGGGGGCGCGGCGTCGGCGCATCCCGGGGCCGCGCCGGAGGATAAGCTTGGGGAACGGATCGAGGCGGCGATCAAGAAGGATGGACCGTTTCTTACCGCGGCCGAGCGGGCGGTGATCGAGCGCAAGTGCGGCTATCCGGCGGGGAGCTTCTACGGCTTCGAGATCAGCATCACAAACGGCGTGCTGACCTGCCGCGACGGGCGCAAGGTGGACGATGCCGAGATGCGGGCGCTGCTCGCCGTCGCTGAGCCGCGGATCGAGCGGCGGGTGCGCTCGGTGATGGAGAGCCCGGAAGTGCAGGGCGCGATCCAGGCGGTAGCGGCGACTGCGCAGCGCGAGGCGCTTGCCTCGATCGATCATGCCAAGATCGCGCGCGAAACCGCGGAGGCGGTGCGCAAGGGCTTGGCGGAAGCCGAAGCGGAGATGCGGCGGCGGAGGTAAGGCATCGTCGCGAAGTGGTACTTCGCGCCGGGTTTAGCGCTGGTTGGGCGTGCGGCGGGCTTCGATGCTTGCGATGATCTGGGCGCGGAGGGAGGCGCGTTCTTCCTCGGCGGAGCGGGGCTGCTTGAGGCCGGCGCGGATGGCGGCGATCACCTGGTCCTCCTGCGCGGTGCAGGCGGGGAAGGCGGCTTCGGCCACGGCCCGGGTGGAGCGGTTCTTGTCGGCGAGGCCGGCGGCGAAGCCTGGCTGGAGGCAGGTGAGCCACGCGCGCATCGCCGTGTCGATCGCGGCGGGGACGGCTGGGCGCGCGTTCAGCGACCAGGTTAAGCTGGTCGCGAAGCGGTCGGCGACTGCATTGCCGGCGGCGTCCTGCGCGGGGGTGAAGCGGGCGCGAGAATAAAGCAGGCGGCAGGTGCTTGAGTCGAGAATGGCGGAGCCGCTGGAGGCGGTGATCCTGCATCCGGTCACCCGACCGGTGGGTGCGATGTCGAGGATGACGCGGACCTGCCCCTGTTCGCCTGCGCGAAGGGCCGCGGCGGGATAATCCTCGACGGTGACCAGCCGCTCCACCGGCGCCTTGGGCACTGCGCGGACGGCGGGTGCTTCGACGGGCGCCTCGATGGCGAAGGGGACCGGTGCAGGGTTCTGGACGACCTTCGGCGCGGGCGGCGACACTGGGACGGTGACGATCGGCGGCGGCGGGGCGGCGGCGGCTGCGAGAAGCGCGAGGAGCAGGGTCATGAGGCGGGGTGTAGCGGAAGCAGGCTGTTGAGAACAGCTTCTGAATCAGTGTCTTACGACGGGCCGGCGCCGAGTTAATCGGCGCCGTCGGTCCTGTCGCTGTTGCGGCCTGGGGGCCGCGCCCGCGCAGGCCGTCCGGCTTTCGCGCTCTCTCGCGTAGCTCAGCGATTGCTGCGCAATCCCTTCGCTACGCTCGGGCGCTTCAGCTTACAGGCACGCTTCCAGATACGGCTGATCGAAGCCGAACTGCTTGGCTTTTTCGAGCGTGTAGGGGCGAAGGCCCATCGAGCGGTACTCGCCGATGATCTTGCCGTCGGCGGTTTCGTCGAGATATTCGAACTTGAACAGCTCCTGGGTGACGATGACGTCGCCTTCCATGCCGATCACTTCGGTGATGTTGGTGGTGCGGCGCGAGCCGTCGCGCAGGCGCTTGACCTGGACGATGAGGTCCACCGAGTCGGCGATCTGGCGGGAGATCGCTTCCTTGGGTACCTTGATGTCGCTCATCATCACCATGTTCTCCATACGCGCCAGGCATTCGCGCGGGGAGTTGGCGTGGAGCGTGGCCATCGAGCCGTCGTGGCCGGTGTTCATTGCGGCAAGGAGATCGAAGCACTCCGAGCCGCGGATTTCGCCGAGGATGATGCGGTCCGGACGCATACGAAGGGCGTTGATGACGAGGTCGCGGATGGAGATCGCGCCCTGGCCTTCGAGGTTCGGCGGGCGGGTTTCGAGCGGGAGCCAGTGCGGCTGCTGAAGGCGAAGCTCGGCCGCGTCCTCGATGGTCAGCACGCGCTCGCCCGGGTCGATGAGCTTGGAAAGCGCGTTGAGCATCGTCGTCTTGCCCGAGCCGGTGCCGCCCGAGATGATGATGTTGAAGCGGCACGCGCCGGCAATCTTCAAAACGGTCGCCATCTTGTCCGACATCGAACCGAAGTTCTTCATCATGTCGACGGTGATCGGCTTTTCGGAGAATTTACGGATCGAGATGGCGGTGCCGCGAAGCGAGAGCGGCGGCACGATCACGTTGACGCGGCTGCCGTCCTGGAGGCGGGCGTCGGCCAGCGGCGTGGTCTGGTCGATGCGGCGGCCGACCTTGTTGACGATGCGCTGAGCGATCTGGAACAGATGCTCCTCGTCGCGAAACTGAATGTTGGCTAGCTGAAGCTTGCCGCGTTTTTCGATGAAGGTTTGGTTGGGGCCATTGACCATGATGTCGCTGACTTCAGGGTCGTTGAGCAGCTCCTCCAAAGGGCCGAGGCCGAGGAGCTCGTCGACCAGCACCTTCTCGAGCGCGAACTGTTCGCGGCGGTTCAAGTTGATCTTCAGCTCGGCGAGCACTTCGCCGATGATCGGGCGGAATTCCTCGGCGAGCTCGTCCTTGGAGAGCGTGGCCGCGGCTTCGGGATCGACGCGCTCGAGGAGGCGGGGGAGGACTTGCTCCTTGATGCGGTGGATGGAGGCCTCGAAGCCTTCGTTCTTGGAAACCGGCGCGTCGGAGTTGAGCGCCATGCGGTCGGCGAGGCGCGACATCGCGTCTCCGCCGGCGGCGGCGAGGCCTTCGTCGCCGAAGTCCATCGAATCGATCGGCGGGAACTGGTTGCCGCCCTCGGGATCGGCGGGCGAGAAGGAGACCGGGCCCGCGGGGGCGCCGCCGGCGCCGCCCTTCATCGGCCTTGCCACGCCAAAGGCGGGGCGTCCGCCGCCCGATCCGCTGTTTCCGCCACGCCGTCCAAATGCACTCATGTCGCGCGAACCTTGCTCGATGCCCAAACTGTCGTGGGGTGGTGAATAGCCAGGAAACTTTGACAATTGCCTAACCGCGGCGAAAGGGATCGGCCGGTGACCTCCCAAAGCCATCCCGCCCGCGCCGCCTTGTTGATTGCCTTGCTAGGCTTCTTCAGCCTGTCAGTAGGCGATGCGGTGGTGAAGTCGCTTGCCGGGAAGTGGCCGGCGCCGGGCGTGGCCGCTTTGCGCTACACGATGGGCGCACTGGGGCTTGCGGCGATCATTGGCGCCAGGAGAGGGCGAGGGGGCTTCGTGTTGCCGCGGCCCGCCTTGCAGTTCGGCCGCGGGCTTGCCGTGGCGGTCGCGACGATCTGCTTCTTCGCGGGCGTCTACGCAATGCCCCTGGCCGACGCGACGGCGATCCAATTCACCAGCCCGATCCTTACCGCTTTGCTTGCGCCGCTGGTGCTGGGGGAGCGTACGACGCGGGCGACCTGGGCGGCGACGCTGCTGGCCTTTGCGGGCGTGCTGACGGTGCTTCGCCCGAACGTGGTGGAGCTTGGCGCGGTGGCGCTGTTTCCTTTGGGCGCGGCGTTCGGGATGAGCTGGCTGATGATGTTCAACCGCATGGCGGCGGGCGACGCGCCGGTGCTCGTAATGCAGTTCGTGCTTGCGCTGTTCGCCGCGCCCCTGCTGGTCGGCGCCGCCTTGCTCTACGGCGCGCTGGTGGAGCCGATCCCGGTGCCGGGCGCGCTGGTGGTGGCGAAATGCGCGGCGATCGCCTGCTTCGCGACGCTGGGCCACGGGCTGATCTTCGCGGCGGTCAAGCGTGCTGACGCGTCGGTTGTGGCGCCGATGACCTACGTGCAGCTGGTGGTGGCGAGCGGCATTGGCTGGCTGTGGTTCGGCGACCGGCCGGACGCGGCGACGCTCGGCGGAGCGGCGCTGATCATCGGCGGCGGATTGCTACTGTGGCGGGCGCAGCGGCGGCGAGCTTAAGCTGGTGATCACCCGCCTTCTGCCGTTCGGCCCTGATAATTTGCAGCGGCCACTGGACGTGGCATAAGCAAGCTTAGGGGGCGGTAACCGGCGCCGCCTGATGGGAGCGGTGATGACCAAAGGGGTTAAGATTGCGGTTGCGCTGCTGCTGTCGATCTCCGCGAATGCCTTAGCGCAGGATCTCTCGACGCTCGAGTGGATGAGCGGGGAGTGGGAGCAGACGCCTCTTAGCGTTGATGGGCCTCATGTATTAGGTTGGACCGTGGAAAATTGGTCACGCCCGCGCGGCGGCGTCATGCTGGGTAACATCCTCACCGGTCGCCGGGAGGGGGACATCATCACGAGAACACCGGTGGACTCGGCGGAAGATTTTAAATTCGTGCGGATCGCCAGAACGGTAGAGGGAGGAACGGCCTTCTACGCCTCGGCTGACGGAGGCGCGCCTGTCGCTTTCCAGCTCACCTCCGCCGGCCCGGATAACGTCACGTTCGAGAATGCGCAGCATGATTATCCGCAGCGGATCACCTATCGCAGAGCAGGTGACATCCTAACGACGACGATTTCATTGGGCGATGGCAGCAGGCCGATGAGCCGCACCTACCGGCGGGTAAATTAAGCCCGAACGTCCGCCCGCTCGGCTAGCACGGTTAAGCCGCGTTCCGAGACCTCGGCAAAGCCGCCTTCTACCTGAATGCGCTCGGGCTCCACGTTCATGCCGCCGCGGTAGATGGCGATGTCCCCGTTGCGCAGGGTAGACATGAAGGGGGCGTGGCCGGCGAGGACGCCGAAATCGCCTTCGCTGCCGGGGACGACGACCATGGTGACAGCCTCCGAGCGGACGAGGCGCTCTGGGGTTACGAGTTCGAAGTGGAGATCGGGCATATCTTTGTTCCTCGAAGCCCCGCCCCTTCAGGGGAGGGGTGGGGGAGGGGAATGGTAATTCAAGCGCCGGGGCACGTGACAGGCCCCTCCCCAAACCCCACCCCTTGAAGGGAGGGGTTTGGGGTAGAGGTCACGCTGCTTCGGCGGCGAGGCGCTGGGCCTTTTCGACCGCTTCGTCGATGCCGCCGACCATGTAAAAGGCGCTCTCCGGCAGGTGGTCGTATTCGCCGTTCACCACCGCCTTGAACGAGCGGACGGTGTCTTCGATCGCGACGAACTTGCCGGGGATGCCGGTGAAGACCTCCGCGACGTGGAAGGGCTGGGACAGGAAGCGCTGGATCTTGCGGGCGCGGGAGACGACCAGCTTATCCTCTTCCGAAAGCTCGTCCATGCCGAGAATGGCGATGATGTCCTGCAAGCTCTTGTAGCGCTGCAGGATCTCCTGAACGGCGCGGGCGGTGTCGTAATGCTCCTGGCCGACGGTGCGCGCCGTCAGAACGCGCGAGGTCGAGTCGAGCGGGTCGACCGCCGGGTAGATGCCGAGCTCCGAAATCGCGCGGTTAAGAACGGTGGTCGCGTCCAAATGGGCGAAGGAGGTGGCCGGCGCCGGATCGGTAAGATCGTCGGCGGGGACGTAGATCGCCTGCACGGAGGTGATCGACCCCTTGTTGGTGGAGGTGATGCGCTCCTGAAGCGCGCCCATGTCGGTCGACAGGGTCGGCTGGTAGCCCACCGCCGACGGAATGCGGCCCAAAAGCGCGGACACTTCCGAGCCCGCCTGGGTGAAGCGGAAGATGTTGTCCACGAAGAAGAGCACGTCCTGGCCTTCGACGTCGCGGAAATATTCCGCCTGGGTGAGACCGGAAAGTGCGACGCGGGCGCGGGCGCCCGGCGGCTCGTTCATCTGGCCGAACACGAGAGCGACCTTGGAGCCTTCCGGGGTCGGGTTGCCGTCGGCGTCCTTGGCGATAACGCCCGCGTCGAGGAACTCGTGGTAAAGGTCGTTGCCCTCGCGGGTGCGCTCGCCGACGCCGGCGAACACAGAGGTGCCGCCATGGCCCTTGGCGATGTTGTTGATCAGTTCCTGGATAAGCACGGTCTTGCCGACGCCCGCGCCGCCGAACAGGCCGATCTTGCCGCCCTTTGCGTAAGGGGCGAGGAGATCGATGACCTTGATGCCGGTGACCAGGATGCTGGTCTCCGTGGACTGGTCGACGAACAAAGGCGCTTCCGCGTGGATCGGAGCAGTTTCGCTGTGGCCGATCGGGCCGCGCTCGTCGATCGGCTCGCCGATCACGTTCATGATGCGGCCAAGCGTCATCGGGCCGACCGGCACACGGATCTGGTCGCCGGTGTCGCGCACCGGCTGGCCGCGGGTGAGGCCGTCGGTGGAGTCCATGGCGATCGTGCGCACGGTGGATTCGCCGAGGTGCTGGGCAACCTCGAGAACCAGGCGGGTGCCGTTGTTGTCGGTTTCAAGCGCCGATAGAATTTCGGGCAGCGTGCCTTCGAACGAAACGTCGACGACGGCGCCGATGATCTGGCTGATGCGGCCGGAGGCGGTGGTGGTTGCGGCGGTGGCCATGGCTTCTTTCCTTGCCTTTACGGATGCTTAGAGCGCTTCGGCGCCCGAGATGATTTCAACGAGTTCGGTGGTGATCGCCGCCTGGCGCTGGCGGTTGTAAACGATCGATAGGCGCTGGATCATGTCGCCGGCATTCCTGGTGGCATTGTCCATTGCGGTCATTCGGCTGCCTTGTTCGGAGGCGGCGTTTTCCAGGAGCGCGCGGAAGATCTGCACCGCCACGTTGCGCGGAAGCAGGGTGGCGAGGATTTCCTCTTCTTCCGGCTCGTATTCGACCGAGGCGCTGACGCCCGTGGTTGCCGCGCCGGTCGCTTCTTCGAGCTTCACCGGGATGATCTGCTGCGACACCGGCTCCTGCACCAGCGCCGACTGGAAGCGGGCGTAGAAGAGGTGAACGATGTCGATGCCGTCGGTGGTGTAGCGCTCGATGAGGTCGTTCGCGATCGCCTGGGCGTCGGCAAAGCTGACGTACTTGATGGCGCCGGTGTCGAACTGATGGATGATCTGGTTCGGGTAGAGGCGCTGGATCACCGCGCGGCCCTTGCGGCCGACGAGGTAGAAATAAACCGTCTTTCCCTGGCGGATGAGGTCGTCAGCCTGCTTGCGGGCGGCGCGGACGATGTTCGAGTTGAAGGCGCCGGCGAGGCCGCGATCAGAGGTTGCAACGACCAGCAGGTGAACCTGGTCGCGGCCGGTGCCGGCGAGCAACTTCGGGCTCTGGTCGGAGATCACCACCTTGCCGGCGAGGCTCGCCATGACGGAGGCCATGCGCTCGGAGTAGGGACGGCCGGCTTCGGCCGCCATCTGGGCGCGGCGAAGCTTGGCCGCGGCGACCATCTTCATCGCCTTGGTGATCTTCTGCGTCGATTTGACCGACGCGATCCGCCCTTTGAGTGCCTTGAGGCTAGCCATATTTCTTTCTTCCCTGCGTCATCCCGGCGTAGGCCGGGATCTCATCGGGTGAAAAGCGCGGCGCTCTTCACCCCCTGAGACCCCGGCCTTCGCCGGGGTGACGGTGGTGTCTTACGCGAACGACTTGGCGAAATCGCCGATGATCGTCTTGAGCTCAGCCGTGGTGCCGTCGTCCAGCGCCTTGGTGTCGCGGATCTTGCCGAGTACGTCCGCATGATCGGAGCGGAAGTGGGCAAGGAGCGCGCTTTCGAAGCGGGTGACGGCGTTGACTGGCACCGTGTCGATATAGCCGTTCACGCCGGCGAAGATCGAGACGACCTGCTCTTCCACCGGCATCGGCGAGAACTGCGGCTGCTTCAGGAGCTCCGTCAGGCGGGCGCCGCGGTTGAGGAGCTTCTGCGTGGAGGCATCGAGATCGGATCCGAACTGCGCGAACGCAGCCATTTCGCGATACTGGGCGAGCTCCAGCTTGATCGAGCCGGCAACCTTCTTCATCGCCTTGGTCTGGGCGGCCGAGCCGACGCGCGACACTGAGAGGCCGACGTTGATGGCCGGGCGGATGCCCTGGTAGAACAGCTCCGTCTCCAAGAAGATCTGGCCGTCGGTGATCGAGATGACGTTGGTCGGGATGTAGGCCGACACGTCGCCCGCCTGCGTTTCGATGATCGGAAGCGCGGTCAAGGAGCCCGAGCCGTTAGCTTCGTTCATCTTGGCGGCGCGCTCCAGCAGGCGCGAGTGGAGGTAGAAAACGTCGCCCGGATAGGCTTCGCGGCCCGGCGGACGGCGCAGCAGGAGCGACATCTGGCGATACGCAACGGCCTGCTTGGACAGATCGTCATAGACGATGACGGCGTGCATGCCGTTGTCGCGGAAATATTCGCCCATCGTGCAGCCGGTGTAAGGCGCGAGGAACTGCAGCGGGGCAGGCTCGGACGCGGTGGCGGCGACGACGATGGAATATTCCATGGCGCCGTTTTCTTCCAGCGCGCGGACGATCTGGGCGACCGTGGAGCGCTTCTGGCCGACCGCGACGTAGATGCAATAGAGCTTCTGGCTCTCATCGTCGCCGGCATTCGCCTTGCGCTGGTTGATGAAGGTGTCGAGCGCAACGGCCGACTTGCCGGTTTGGCGATCGCCGATGATCAGCTCGCGCTGGCCGCGGCCGACGGGGACAAGGGCGTCGAGGGCCTTAAGACCCGTTTGAACAGGTTCATGCACCGACTTGCGCGGGATAATGCCGGGAGCTTTGACTTCCACGCGGCGGCGCTCGGTTTCCACGATCGGGCCCTTGCCGTCGATCGGGTTGCCGAGACCGTCGACCACCCGGCCGAGCAGGCCCTTGCCGACGGGGACGTCGACAATGGTGCCGGTGCGGCGAACGGTGTCGCCTTCCTTGATGGCGCTGTCGTTGCCGAAGATCACGGCGCCGACATTGTCAGCCTCGAGGTTCAGCGCCATGCCCTTGATGGTGCCGCCGGTGCCGGATGCGGTGAACTCGATCATTTCGCCCGCCTGGACGTTGTCGAGGCCGTAGATGCGCGCGATGCCGTCGCCGACCGACAGCACGGTGCCGACTTCGGAGACTTCGGCTTCGTTGCCGAAGCCGGCGATCTGGTCGCGGATGACCTTGGAGATTTCAGCGGCGCGGATGTCCATGTTCAGCCTTTCATCGCATGCGCGAGGGTATTGAGTTTGGTGCGGATGGAGCCGTCGATCATCTGCGAGCCGACCTTGACGACGAGCCCGCCCAAGATGGTGGGATCGACCGTGAGATCAACCGCGACGTCGCGGCCGAGACGGGATTTCAGATTCGCCTTCAGCGCCGCGACCTGATCGTCGTTGAGCGGGTGGGCGGAGGTGACTTCGGCGGTGGTTTCGCCGCGATGGTGGGCGGCGAGCAGGTTGAAGTAGCGGATGACGCTTTCAAGCTGCCCCAGGCGGCGGTTCTGGGCGAGAACGCCGAGGAAGTTCGTGGTGATCGGATCGAGCTGCATCGCGGACGCGGCGGCGGCGATGCCCTTGATGGCGTCTTCGCGGCCGATCAGCGGGCTGGTGGTCAGCGCGCGAAGGTCGGCCGAATCGGCAAGGCCCGACCGCACCGTTGCAAGGCTCGCGCCGACTGCCTCGAGCTGCCGCTCATCGCGGGCCAGTTCGAATAAGGCGGTTGCGTAGCGTCCCGCCAGACTTGCCTGAATGCCGCCGGAAATCTCCACGCGCGCCTCTACTCCCAGATCGGATATGTCCCATAACAAAAGGGGGCGGCGAAGCGCCCCCGATGGGTTGCGGGGCCCCTAGCAGGGGGGGAAATCGGATGCAACCGCCTGTGGCGCCCGCAAGGCTTTGAAAGCAAGGCGCGGGATGCCGATGCGAGCGGATGTGGGTATGGCGGGTGCATGGACGCGGTGACGGGCAGAATCGATGACGGAGAGGCCTGGGCGGCGGTGATGCGGCGCGACCGGGCGGCGGATGGGCGGTTCGTGACGGGGGTGCTGACGACGGGCATCTACTGCCGCCCCTCCTGCGCGGCGCGGCACCCGAAGCGGGAGAATGTGCGGTTCTTTGCCCATTGTCAGGCGGCGGCGGAGGCGGGGCTTCGGGCGTGCCTGAGGTGCAAGCCGGACGAGGTGAGCCGGGAGGCGGCGGCGCTGGACAAGGCGCTTCGGCTGATCGGGGAGGCGGAGGAGGTGCCGTCGCTGGAGCGGCTGGCGGAGGCTGCAGGTTACTCGCCGTTCCACTTCCACAGATTGTTCAAGCGGGCGACGGGGGTGACTCCGGCGGCTTATGCGCGGGCGAAGAGGGCGAAGGTGATGGCGGAGATGTTGGAAGGGAATGAACGGGTGACGGATGCGATCTACGACGCCGGCTATTCCGGGCCGGGGCGCTTCTACGCGGACGCAAAGGTGCGGCTGGGGATGACGCCTTCCGCATGGCGGGATGGGGGGAAAGGGGAGACGATCCGCTGGGCCCTGGCGGAGACCTCGCTCGGCACGATGCTGGTTGCCGCCACCGACAAGGGCATCTGCCGGCTGTCGTTCGAAGAAGGGGAGGCGGAGCTCAAGGCGCGCTTCCCGCAGGCGCAGGTGGAGCAGGGCGGGGAAGCGATGGCGGAACTGCTAGCGCGCACCGTTGCGGCCGTGGAGGCGCCTGACCGCCCGCACGACCTTCCGCTCGACGTCCGCGGCACCGCTTTCCAGGAGGCGGTGTGGCGGGAGCTTTCGCGAATCCCACCGGGCGAGACGCGCACCTACGCCCAGATCGCCGCCGCGGTAGGCAAGGCGGGCGCGGTGCGGGCGGCAGGATCGGCCAACGGCGCCAACAACGTCGCGGTGCTGATCCCCTGCCACCGCGTCATCCGAACCGACGGCTCTATGGGCGGCTATGCCTACGGATTGGAGCGGAAGGCCAAATTGTTGGAGCGGGAAGGGGCGGGCAAGACGCGTCTGCTCTAAAGCGCGTCCGCCTTACTTGCCGCTCCCTTCCGCCGCTTCCTGAGCCTTTTCCGCGGCCCCGAAGGCGGCGAGAGCGGCCTTGGTTCCTCCGGACTTCAGCGCTTCCAGAACGGTGGATGCGGCGGCGGCTTCCGGTCCGCCGTGGGGATCGAAAGCGACGGGCGCCAGCGTCTGGCGCGCTTCCTCCGCTTTGCCTTCCTCGAGCTTCTGGCGGGCAAGCATCCAGCGCAGGCTCGAATCCTGCGGCACCAGGCTCAGCGCCTGCTCGAGCGCTTCGGTTGCATTGGCCGTCGGCTTGGCGCCCTCTGCAAGGAAGGTCTGGTAATAGAGGGTAAGCGGCTCGGGATCGTCCGGCTCGATCTTGTTGGCGGCAAGGAACCACTTACGGACCTCGCGCCAGGTGGCGACGTCGGCGTCCGGCGCTTCGGACGCCAAAGCCATCTTGACGCGCCCCTTGTAGATCAACGGTTCTACCGCCTTTGGATCGGCGGCGATCGCGCGGTCGGCGGCGGCTTCCGCTTCGGCATATTCGCCGGCGTCATAGGCCGCCTCGGCGAGGGTGACTTGGGCAAGCGCCTCCTTCGGGTACGGCGCGGCGGCCTTGCGGACCAGCGGAAGCAGCGCCTTGGCGCCGGCGGCATCGACACCGCGCTTTGAGCGGATACGCACGTCCATCACCGCCGATTCGCCGGGGGTTAGGGTCCGAACGGTCACCGGCTTGATCGCGATCTTCTCGCCGGCAAGCCTAACGTACGTAAGGCTTGGCCGGTTGAGGTAGCGGTTCAGTTCCTTGTCCAGCGCCGTCAGGTCTCCGAACGCCGTTTTCGCCGCGGCGAGGCTTTCCGTGCCTTTGTTGATCAAGGCGAGATAGGCGGAGAGCTGGCCCCTGCGGGCGGGATCCAGCGTCAAATAATGGGTTAAGAGCCAACCCCGGCCGTAGAAGCCGTCCTTTTCATCGTCGTTCAACTGCTCGACGCTGCTGGCGAGCAGTTTCTCGATCTTGATCGGCGTCATAGCCATCAGCCCGTAGGCGCGGTGGTTGGCGGGAAGGCCTATGCCGACGGCACCATCTTTCTCGAATTTCGCGGTGGAATTGAACTCCGCGAAACCTTCGATCAGCCAGGCGGGAAAGGCGCCGGGATAGCTCTGCAGCATGAAGTGATGCGCATATTCGTGGAGGAGAACGATCTGCTCAAAGCCGTCGCTATCCCCTGACTCGCGCGGCGTGATTGCGAACGAGCCTTCCACCCGGCCCATGTAGAAGCCGCCGACGTTGCCGCCGCCCTTGCCGTAGAGTTTGCGCACCGCACCCATGCCCGGCACGACAAAGATCGTCAGGCGGTTGCCTGGGCTGACTTCCGGATCGGGGAGCCCGCGCATGATCCGCATGGTCGCGTCGTAGCGCTCGAGCTTGCTCGCGAAGTCGCGAATGGTTTTCTCATTGTCTTCGGAATAGATCACGAAGTGGGTGGAACTGGCCTGCCGCCACTCGGCCTTTGCCGGCGAAGCGAGAACGGCCGCTGCCGCCAACGTGATAGCAATATATTTTCGAGCCACGGATTGGATGCCCCCATCAATTTGAGGCGAGCATAATCCTGTTCGAAAATAACAATCTAGTGGTTTTGCTTCACACAAATTGGAAAACGAACAGGATCGACATCTGCAGCGCGGCGACGGCTCGCTAAACGGCGGCTACGGCTGGCGGAGCGGAAGCTCGGCGACGATAACGCAAGCCTTAGTCGTCGTCGGTCGACTTGCCGCTCTTCTGCTCCTGCTCCAGCCGCGCCATTTCCGCGGCAAGCGCCGTGTGCGCTTCTTCGACCTTGCCGGCGTCGAGGAGTTCTACAACCGCTCGAAGCGCCTTGGCACCCGTCGATTGGTGGGCGCCGATGGCGAGCGGCGTAAGCACGGTCCTCGCCAGCTTGCCCTCCGTTTCAACAAGGAGCTGGAGGGCCAGCACCAGCCGGATTTCCCCGGCGAACGGTGCGATGTCAAAGGCCCGCTCAAGTGCCGTCACCGCGGTCTTGGGCGGGGACAGCCCAGCGTCGTGATAAGTCAGGTAATTGTAGAAAAGCGGCTCGGCGTGCTCACGATCGGCGACATGGGCCTTTTCGAACCACTTGCGGGCGGTCTCGAACAGCGCCTTGTCCTTTTTCTCCTTGGCACGCTCCAGATGGGCACGCCCGATGTAAAGCATCGCCTCCGCCGATTTTGGGCTCAAAGCGAGCGCGCGGTTCGCGGCGGCCTCGGCGGCGTCATATTTGCGATCGTCGAACTCGGCTTCGGCAAGGGCGATCTGGACCGGGTAGCTGGACGGGTATTTAGCCGCCACCGAACGCGCTTCGCCCGCAACTTCGTCGGCCGCTTTGCGGTTCACACCGCGCTTCGAGCGCAAGGCGACCCGGACGATTGCTTCCTCGTCAGCGCCGAGCTTGCGCATGGTCACGGCGGGCGGCTCATAGAAGGATGGCTTGACGAGGGCGCCGGGCAGCGGGCGATTGTTCCTGTAACGTGCCAGATCCCGGTCCAGCACATCGAGGTCGCCGAACGCTTTGCGCGCCGCCTCTGGGGGCGCGGTGCCGGCGTTGATGAGACGCAAATACTGCTTGAGCTGGCCCTGACGCGACGGTTCAAACGTCAGGTAATGGTTCAACAGCCAGCCCAGGGAGTAGTAGCTGTAGAAGAGTTCAGCCGTCGGCGGCCTGGTGTTGGTCAGCATCCGCTTGGCCGACGTCAGCGGCTGAAGGAGTTCGGAAACCCGGTATTGCGGCGGATTGCCGAGGTGAAAGGAGCCGCCCTCCTGAAGATCGATCGTTGCCGCAGTCTCGGCGAACCCTTCCACGTACCATTGGGGGTAGGCGGCGGAGAAATGCTGGAACATGAAGTGGTGGGCATATTCGTGAAACAGCACGGACTGGGGATCGAGGTCGGTGCGGCTGTCGCGGCGATAGGAGATCAGGTCCGCACCCTCCTTACGGGCTGGGGTGAAGGCGACGGAGCCGCCTATCCGGGGGATGTAGAAGCCCGCCACGCCCTGCGCGCCATAAAGCCTGCCGATATATTCGACGTTGCCGCGCCGGAATATCGTGAGACGCTGGGAATCGGACTGGATCGGTTCCGCGCTGATGTTCTGCAAGGAGCGAAGCGCCATGTCGAAGCGCTCGAGCCGGGCCGCGAAAGCCTCGGCGTCGCGGGCGGATGACTCCGAATAGATGATGAAATGTTCGGTGCGTGCCTGCCACCATTCGGCCTGCGCGGCGGCAGGCAAAGAGGCGAGCAGCACGAGCGCGAAAATTTTGAAAAGCTTGTCCACCGTGCCCCCACCGAGAAAAATATTACGCGAGACAGGGATTTAGCGGGCAAAAGCAGGCTTGCAAAGGCGTGAAGCCGCATCGTTGCGACGGGCTGCGAGCGCCCCGGCCGTTACAGGAAGCTGTAGGGGTCGACGTCTACCGCGACGCGGACCCCGCGCGGCCATTCGAGCTGGCCGAGCCATTCGCGGATCACGTTCTGGACATCGAGGCTTCGCGCGGCGTGGACCAGAAGGCGCTGGCGGTGGCGGCCGCGCAGCATGGCGAGCGGGGCGGGGGCGGGGCCGAAGACGGCCATGTTCTCGACGCGGGGCACGCTTCGCCCGATCAAGCGGGCGGTTTCCACCGCTTCGTCGAGGTTTTCGGAGGAGATGATGATCCCGGCGAGGCGGCCGAAAGGGGGCATCGCGGCTTCGCGGCGGTTGTCAGTTTCCGCTTCGTAGAAGCTTTCGGAATCGCCGGAGACGAGGGCTTCGATGACGCGGGCGCCGGGTTCGTGAGTCTGGACGAGCACACGGCCAGGCTTCTCGCCGCGGCCGGCGCGGCCGGCGACTTGGGCGATCTGCTGGAAGCTGCGCTCGGCGGCGCGCAGGTCGCCGCCGGAGAGGCCCAGATCGGCATCGACGACGCCGACGAGGGTGAGGTTGGGGAAGTGGTAACCCTTAGTGACGAGCTGGGTGCCGACCACGATGTCGATCGCGCCGGCCTCCATTCGAGAAACGAACTCGGCGGCCTTGGCGGGCGACCAGATGGTGTCGGAGGTGACGATGGCGACGCGGGCGTCGGGGAAGAGCGCCTTTACCTCGTCGGCGATCCGCTCGACGCCGGGGCCGACGGGGACGAGGCTGTCCTCCTCCTTGCATTCCGGGCAGAGGCGCGGAGGGGGCATGACGTGGCCGCAATGGTGGCAGGCCAAGCGGTGCATCAGCCGGTGCTCAACCATCCAGGCGGTGCAATTGGGGCATTGGAAGCGGTGGCCGCAATTACGGCAGAGCGTCAGCGGCGCGTAGCCGCGGCGGTTGAGGAACAGGAGGGCCTGCTCGTCGCGTTCCAGCGTCTCTTCAATCGCCTTCACCAAGGTCGGCGCGAGCCAGCGGCCGCGCGGCGGCGGATCGGCGAGAAGGTCGAGGGCAGTGATTTCGGGAAGCTCGGCTCCGCCGAAGCGGTCGGGCAGCCTCACTTCGCGGTAGAGGCCGATCTCGGCCAAGTGGCGAGTCTCGATGGCGGGGGTGGCTGAGGCCAAGACAATCGGGATCGCCTCAAGCTTCGCGCGCATCACCGCGACGTCGCGGGCGTGGTATTGGACGCCGTCTTCCTGCTTGAAGCTGGTTTCGTGCGCCTCGTCGACAACGATCAGGCCGAGCTGCGGGTAAGGGAGGAAGAGAGCCGAGCGGGCGCCGACCACCACCTTCGCTTCGCCGCCGGCAAGCGCGCGCCAGGCGCGGCGGCGCTGCGATTGGCGAAGCCCGGAGTGCCAGGCAACGGGCTCATGGCCGAAGCGGGCGGCGAAGCGCTTCAGGAACGGCTCGGTAAGCGCGATTTCCGGGAGCAGGATCAGGGTCTGGCGGCCAAGTCGGAGCGCTTCGGCGATGGCTTCGAAATAGACTTCGGTCTTGCCCGCGCCGGTGACGCCGTTGAGTACGAAGGGCGCGAATTCGGGGTTTCGCACCGCGTTCGTGAACACCGTCGCCGCTTCCGTTTGCGCCTCCTCCAGATCCGGCGGCGCGAAGCTGGGGTCGGGCAGGGGGTAGGGATCATCGATCGACACCTGCACCGCCTCGATCGCCCCTGCCTTGCAGAGGCCGCGAATGACGGCGTCGGAGACATCGGCGGCGAGGGCGAGTTCGCGGACGAGGCCCTGGCGTTCGCCGATCCGCTCGAGCGCCTGCGCGCGCTGCGGGGTGAGCCGCTCGGGAACGACGCCGGTCGCGCGATATTCGGTGACGGTTCGGGCGCCGTCGAGGGCGGATGACGAGGCGAGCGCCATGCGCAGCACCGCCGGCATCGGCGCGAGGTAGTAATCCGACGTCCACTCGATCAGCCGGCGCAGCGGCGCGGGGAGCGGCGGCAGGTCGTAGGTTTGAAGAAGCGGACGAAGGCGATTGTCGCCGACGCTTTCGGTTTCGAGCTTGTCCTCCTCCCAAACGACTCCGGTCATCTGGCGGGGTCCGAGCGGGGCAAGGACGATCGAGCCGGGCTCCACGGTCATTCCGTATGGAACCCGGTAATCGAGCGGGCCCAATGCAGGGTTGAGGAGGAGGACGCGGGCGCGGGTCATCGGTGTTCGCCATATGGCCTGCCGGCGTGGGGAGCGAAAGGGCAGGTGGGCGCTTCCGCATTGGCGGTGAGACGTTTGCAAGATCTGCGTCGCCCCAGCGAAGGCTGGGGCCCATGCTGAGCTTCCACCCGCGCCGCCGTTTGCCCAACTCAGTATGGATGCCAGCCTTCGCTGGCATGACGTGGGAGTGGCGTGGCGGCGGGAGGGTGTGCAACTAGGCGGCGGCGGGGCCGTTGTTTGGCTGCGTAACGATTCAGCGGGAGTGGACCGAATGAACATGTTGCTGAGCCGAAGGAAGCTTCTCGCCGCCGGCTGCACCTTGCCGCTGCTGGCGCTGCCGGGGTGCGCGACCAGGCTTGGCGACTTGTTCAACCTGGAGGATGCGGTTCGGCGGTTGCTGACCATTTCGTCGCAGCGTGCCTTTGCGCGGCTGCTGACGGAGGAGGGCTTCTTCGCGGATGAGTTGCTGCGCATCCAGCTGCCGTCGCAGGTGGGGGGCAGCGCGATTGCGAACACGCTTGCGGTCGCGCTCGGCTCCCGGGCGGTGCAGGACCGGCTGCTTCGGGTGGTGAACGTCGCGGCGGCCGAGGCGGCGGACCGGGCGGCGCCAGTGGTCTATGAGGCCGTGCGGAACCTGACCTTCACCGACGCGCTGTCGCTGGTGCGCGGCGGACCGTTGGCGGCGACGGACTACCTTCAGCGCTCGATGGGCGATGCCATCGTCAACGCAATTCTCCCCGAAGTCGGCCAGGCGCTGCGGGTGGCGGACGGCGGCATTGTCGTGCGGGCGCTGCGCTATGCGACGGGTATCGACTTCGCCGGGCTTCAGGCGGACGTGTCGCGCAAGGCGGCGAATAGTATCTATCGTGCGATCGGCCGCGAGGAGGCCGCGATCCGCGCCAATCCGCAGTCGGCCGGCGATCCGGTGCTTGCCGGGGTGTTCGGCATCGTCAGGTGACGGGAAGGCGCGGCGGCGCTAAGGCCGTGGGCAACCTATTCCACGCCTGAGGACACTCATGAAATTTTTCGTCGACACCGCCGACACCGCCGACATCCGAGATCTTGCCGAAACCGGCCTCTTGGACGGCGTGACCACCAATCCGTCGTTGATCAACAAATCGGGCCGCAACTTCCTGGAGGTGGTGAAGGAGATTTGCGAGATCGTGCCCGGACCGGTTTCCGCCGAAGTGGTGGCGCTCGACCACACGGAAATGATGCGCGAGGCGGAGATTCTGCGCAAGATCGCCGACAATATTGCGGTAAAGGTGCCGCTGACGATCGACGGGCTCAAGACCTGCAAAGCGCTGACCTCCGAGGGCACGATGGTCAACGTTACCCTCTGCTTCACCGCCAACCAGGCGCTGCTTGCGGCAAAGGCGGGGGCGACCTTTATCTCGCCGTTCGTTGGGCGGCACGACGATATCGGCTTTGACGGGATGCAGATCATCTCGGAAATCCGCACCATCTACGACAATTACGATTTTGCGACGGAAATCCTTGTGGCGAGCGTTCGGCACCCGGTGCACGTGCTGCAATCGGCAATGATCGGCGCGGACGTGATGACGGCGCCGCCCGCGGTGATCCGGCAATTGTTCAAGCACCCGCTGACGGACAAGGGGCTTGAGGGCTTCCTGGCGGACTGGAAGAAGACGGGGCAGACGATCGGGTAACTTGCCCATCGCTTGTTAACCCTGTTCGGGTTAGCTTGCCGGTCATGGGAACAGTGATCAGCTTCGAGGAAAAGGCTGTCGCGAGCCTGCGCGCCCGGGTAGCGGCGGCGGAGGAGGCGAACCAGGACCTGATCGCCTTTGCGCGCGGCCATTCGGGGGCGGTGCATTCGATCCACGAAGCGGTGCTTGCCGCGATCGAAGCGGAAGGCTTCGATCACCTCATTCATATCGTGACTCAGGAATGGCCGCAGATCCTCGGGTTGGACGCGGTGGCGGTGGCGTTGTTCGTCGGCGACCGGGGCGTGCGCGCCGATGCTTCGGGGCTTCAGTTCGTGGAGCCGCGAGTGGTGGAGCGGGCGGTGGAAGGGCTGGAAGGCGTGGTGCTGCGCGGCTGCGAGCGGGGGCATCCCTTGTTCGGGCCCGCCTGCGACCTAATCCGCGCCGAGGCTTTGGTGCGGCTCGACAGCCCTGCGCCGATGCCGGGCGGGATGCTGGCGCTCGGCCAGCGCGAGGCGCAGGGGTTCGAGACGCGGCACGGCTCCGAGCTGCTGCTGTTTCTGGGGCGCGTGCTGACGCGCACGATGGCGCGGTGCCTGACATCCTGAGCACCCACCCGGCGAGCGCGGCGGCGCTTCGCTGGCAGGAGCATCTTAGCCGGGATCGGCGGCGTTCGGCGCATACGGTGCGAGCCTATGGGGCGACGGCGCACCGGTTGATTGCGTTTCTGGCGGAGCATTTGGGCGAGGCGGTGGACGCGGAGGCGTTGCACGGGCTGCAGCCTTCGGACTTGCGCGCATATTTGACCAAGCGGCGGGCGGCGGGGCTTGGCAACGCTTCTGCGGCGCGCGAGCTTTCGGCGGTGCGGGGGTTCCTGGCCTTCGCGGCTGGGGAGCGGGGCGGCGAGCCGAATGTGCCGCGGCTGCGAGGACCCAAGGTGCCGCGCAGCGTGCCGCGGCCGATCTCGCCGGACGAAGTGATGGCCCTTGCCGAAGAGGTTGAAGAAGATGCTTCGGCCGAGTGGATCGCGGCGCGGGATCATGCGGTGCTGATGCTGCTGTACGGATCGGGGCTTCGCGTCGCGGAGGCGCTTGGGCTCACGGGGGCGGCGCTGCCGCTCGGCGATACGGTGACGGTGGCGGGCAAGCGCAACAAGACGCGGGTGGTGCCGATGCTTGAGCCGGTGCGGGATGCGATTGGGCGGTATCTGGCGCTGTCGCCCTGGCCGGTGAGCCGCGAGCAGCCGCTGTTTCGCGGGGCGCGAGGCGGGCCGCTCAACGGCGAACTGGTGCGGCGGGTGGTCCGGCGGGCGCGGGCGCGGCTGGGCTTGTCGGAGCGGACCACGCCGCATGCGTTGCGGCACAGCTTTGCCACGCATTTGCTCGGGCGCGGGGCGGACCTACGTTCGCTTCAGGAGCTGCTCGGACATGCAAGCCTGTCGTCGACGCAGATCTATACGGCGGTGGACGCCGCGCATCTGCTCGACGTTTACCGGAACGCTCACCCGCGAGCGTAAGGGTCAGGCGTCGGGATGCCTTTTGCGCCAGGTGAGTTGGCGCCAGATGTAGGCCAGCACGATCAGGACGATGATGGCGGTGGAGAGCGGGCCGAGGACCTTGTTGATGTCGTCGAACTGCTTGCCGAGCAGGTAACCGGCGATTGCGAGGGCGGAGCTCCAGGCAGTGGTGCCGACGGTGGACCAGAAGAGGAAGTTGCGCAGCCGCATGTGAAGGAGGCCGGCGGGGATGGAGACCACCGAGCGGATGGTGGGAAGGATTCGGCCGACGCCGACGATTGCCGAGCCGAAGCGGCCGAACAGTTTTTCCGCTTTCTCGATGTCGTACCAGTCGAGGGTGAACCAACGGCCGTGCTTCTCGATGAAAGGGCGGAAGCGCTTGAGGCCGATGACGCGGGCGACGGCGTACCAGAAGACGTTGCCGAACATCGCGCCCGCCGTGCCGCTTGCAACGACGCCGGCAAGGTTCATCGAGCCTTGCGCGGCGGCGACCCCTGCGAGCGGCATGATGACTTCGGACGGGATCGGCGGGAACACGGTTTCGAGGAACATCAGCAGGCCGACGCCGAGATAGCCGAACTGGTCGATCAGACGGGGAACGAGATCGCCCATGTTCAGCGCACCTTTGCTTCGATGGCGTCCCAGATGCGGGCGGGCGTGTCGGTACCGTTGAACTGGTCGACTGCGACGATCCCGGTTGGCGAGGTGACGTTGATCTCGGTGAGATACTCGCCGCCTATCACGTCGATGCCGACGAAGAGGAGGCCGCGGCGGGCGAGTTCGGGGCCCAGCGCATCGCAGATTTCCTGCTCCCGCTGGGTAAGTTCTGCGGCGTGCGCGGTGCCGCCGGCGGCGAGGTTGGAGCGGATTTCGCCCTGGCCGGGGACGCGGTTGATCGCGCCGGCGACTTCCCCGTCGACCAGGACGATGCGTTTGTCGCCCTGGGCGACGGAGGGGAGAAAGGCCTGGACCATGAAGGGTTCGGGCCAAACCTGGCCGAACAGCTCGACGAGCGAGGCGAGGTTGGCGCCGCCGGCCGGGATCTTGAAGACGGCGGAGCCGGCATTGCCGTGGAGTGGCTTGACCACCACGTCGCCATGCTCGGCTTGAAAGCCGCGGGTTTCTTCCAGCGAGCGGGTGATAAGCGTCGGCGGCATGAAGCGGGCGTAGTCGAGCACGAAAAGCTTTTCGGGCGCGTTGCGCACTGAGGCGGGGTCGTTGGCCACCAATGTGCCCTTGCCGTGGACGCGCTCGAGGAGGTGGGTGGCGGTAATGTAGGCAAGGTCGAAGGGCGGATCCTGGCGCATCAGCACCACATCGCTGTCCTCGGCAAGGTCGAGGAGGCGCGGTTCGCCGAGGGTAAAATGGTCGCCCGGTACGTCGCGGACTTCGACTGGGCGGGCGTAAGCAAGCACGCGGCCGTCGCGGTAGGAGAGGTCCGAAGCAAGATAATGGAAGAGCCGGTGGCCACGCTTTTGCGCGCTCAGCATCAGCGCGAAGGTCGAGTCGCCCGCAATGTTGATCCCCTCGATTGAGTCCATCTGGACGGCGACATTCAGCGGCATGCGGGCTCCTTTGCCCGCGCCCTTAAGCGAGCCGGGAGGCGCTGTCACCCGCGCCAGACGTGGGGGACGTGGCGGGGGAGGCGCTTGGGGACGACGATCACGGCGTCGATGCGGACGTCGTCGTTCGGGCGGGCGAAGCGGTGGACGAGCGCTTCGGCGGCGGCGGCGACTCGGCGGAGGCGGTAGTCGTCGAGAGCGAGCGCCGCCTCCTTGGCGGTGGCGCGGGCTTTGACTTCCACGAAGACGAGGGTGCGGCCGCGGCGGGCGACCAGGTCGACTTCGCCGAGCGGCGTTCTGACCCGGCGTGCCAAAATCGCATAGCCCTTGAGGCGCAGCCACCAGGCGGCCAGCGCTTCGGCGCGGCGGCCGCCTTGCTCCGCCCGCCGCCGGTTCATTTCAGCGCCAGCGCCCGCTCGTACACGGTGCGGCGGGGGAGGCCGAGCTTCTCGGCAACTTCGGCGGCGGCGCGGGAGGCGGAGAGGCGGGTCATTGCCTCGGCGAGCGCGACGTCGATGTCCTCTTCGCCGGCAGGTTCCGCTTCGCCGGGCGGGGCGATGACGACGACGATCTCGCCCTTGGGCGGTGCGTCGGCGTAACGGGCTGAGAGTTCGGACAGGGTGCCGGTGACGGTTTCCTCGAACTTCTTCGAGATTTCGCGCGCTACCGCCGCTTCCCGCTCGCCGAGGCCTTCGGCGAGAGCTGCGAGAGAGGCGGAGAGGCGAGGGCCGCTTTCGTAGAGGACGAGCGTGGCGCGGATCGTTGCCACTTCCGCAATGGCGGTGGCGCGGGCGCCCGGCTTGGCGGGAAGGAAGCCGAGGAAAAGAAAGCGGTCGGTGGGCAGCCCGGCAAGGGTCAAGGCGGAGACCACGGCGGAAGGTCCGGGTATGGTGACGATGTCGATGCCGGCGGCGCGGGCGTCTCGGACGAGCTTGTAGCCGGGGTCGGAGATCAGCGGCGTCCCTGCATCCGAGACCAGGGCCACGGCTTCGCTGCGCATGCGGGCGATGAGCTCGGGGCGGACGCGGTCGCCATTATGGTCGTGGTAGGGGATCATCGGGCGCTTAACGCCGATGTGGTTGAGGAGCTTGGCGGTGACTCGGCTGTCCTCAACTGCGATGACGGCGGCGCCGGCGAGGGTCGCGGCGGCGCGGGGCGAGAGATCGGAAAGATTGCCGATCGGGGTCGCGACGATATAGAGGCCGGGTGCGAGAGGCGGGTGCATGGGTTTCAAGGTCATGGCAGAGCAATCCCCCGGCCCGCAAGCGCGGTGGTCGATCCTTGGCGCGTTAGGCGGAGCCGCGTTGGCGCTTTCGCTTGGAGCATGCCAGCTGGTGCCGGCCGCGCCGGTGGCGACCGCCTCCGAGCCGCAGCCGGTGGAAGCGGCGCAGGCACAGCCCGAGCCGGTGCGGGCGCGGCCGATGCCGGTGATCCAGACGCCTTTGGTGCCCCAGGGCGCGCCGCACCGGATTGCCGTGCTGGTGCCGACAAGCGGCGACAATGCCGGAGTCGGCCAATCGATAGCTAACGCCGCGAACCTGGCTTTGACCGACGCTAATGGCAGCGACCGGGTGCGGATCACCGTCTACGACACGGCGCGCGGCGCGGCGGGGGCGGCGGCGCAGGCGCTGGCCGACGGAAATCGCCTGTTCCTGGGGCCGCTGCTTGCCGAGGACGTGAAGGCGGTGGCGCCGGTGGCGCGGCGCGGCGGCGTGCCGGTGGTGGCATTCTCGAACGATACGAACGTCAAGGCGAGCGGCGTCTACCTGATGGGCTTCACGCCCGGTCAGTCGATCGCGCGGGTGGTGGACTATGCGCGGGGCGAGGGCGCGGTGCGATTCGCCGCGCTGGTGCCGGAGGGCATCTACGGCGGCCGGGCAAGCGAGGCGATGATCCAGTCGGTGCGGCAGGTGGGCGGCAGCTTGATCGGCAACGCGCCGATCGGCCGCGGCTCCGTCGGCCTGAAGGGCAGCGCTACTCGGCTGGCGAGCTTCGGCGCCGCCGATGCGGTGTTGATCGCCGACAGCGGGCGGGTGGCGGCGCAGATCGCGCCCCTGCTCGGCGGTGCACGGTCGGCGGAGACGCGCATTCTTGGCACCGAATTGTGGGCGGCTGAGGACGGCCTCGGCGAGACGCCGGCGCTGCGCGGGGCCTGGTTCGCGGCGCCGTCCGACCAGATGTTCAACCAGCTTCGCACCCGCTACCGTGACCGCTTCGGCGCGAACCCGTACCGGCTTGCGAGCCTTGGCTATGACGCGGTGCTGATGACCTTGCGGATCGCGCGCGGCTGGCGTTCAGACACGCCGTTTCCGGAAGGCGAGCTTCGCAACTTTCAAGGTTTTCCGGGGCTGGACGGGGCGTTTCGCTTCGGCAGCGACGGCGTTGCCGAGCGGGCGCTGGAGGTGCGGGAGGTGACCGCTACCGGGACGACCGTCGTGTCGCCGGCGCCGCGCGGCTTCAACTAGGCTTCGCGACCTCGGCGAGGATCGCGTCGAGGAGGAGCATTCCGGCCGGGGCGACCGTGAGGCGCCCGTCCTGACGGGTGACGAAGCCTTGGCGCTCCATCTGGGCGAGGCCCGCTTGATCGAGCACGGGCTCTACCTCAGCGAAGGCGACGCCTTCGCGCAGGCGCAGGCCCATGAGCAGGCGCTCCAGCGCCTGATCGGTCGGGGAGAGCGGCGTTTCCTCAGATGTGCCGTGGCCGTTGCGGGCGAGGGCCTTTAGCCAATTCTCCGGCTTCTTGTGGCGCTGGGTGGCGAGGCCGGAGCGGCGGCCGTGCGCGCCGGGGCCGACGCCGAGATAGGGCTGATAGCGCCAGTAAGCGAGGTTGTGGCGGCTCTCTTCCCCGGGCCGGGCGTGGTTGGAGATTTCATAGGCGGGGAGGCCGGCGGCTTCGGTGAGGGCGCGGGTGAGGTCGTAGAGCTGGGCGCCGTGGTCCGGGTCGGTCTCGGGGAGTTCGCCTTTGGCGCGGAGGGCGGCGAAGCGCGTGCCGGCTTCGATGGTAAGTTGGTAGAGCGAGAGGTGGCTGGTGCCGAAGGAAAGGGCGCGGGCAAGCTCGGCGGCCCAGGCATCTTGGCTTTGGCCGGGGAGGGCGTAGATCAGGTCGAAGCTGACGCGCGCGAAGGCGGCCTGGGCGGTGTCGAGGGCTGCGAGGCCTTCCTCGAGGCCGTGGGCGCGGCCGAGGAAGCGCAGCGCCTTTTCATCGAGCGCTTGGAGGCCGAGCGAAACGCGGTTCACTCCGGCGCGGGCGAGATCGGCGAAGCGCGCGGCTTCCACGGAGGAGGGGTTAGCTTCGAGCGTGATCTCGATGCCGGGCGCGAAGGCCCAGTGGCTCTGGGCCGCTTCGATCAGCGCGGCGACGGTTTCAGGCGGCATCAGTGACGGGGTACCGCCGCCGAAGAAGATCGAGCCGAGCCGTCGGCCGGGGAAGGCCTGTGCTTCATATGCCAGGTCGGCGAGGAGAGCAGCGCGCCATTGCGCCTGGTCGATGCTCTCGCGGACGTGGCTGTTGAAGTCGCAATAAGGGCATTTCGAGACGCAGAACGGCCAATGGATGTAGAGGGCCAATCGCCCCTCCCCTTCAGGGGAGGGGATGGGGGAGGGGAATGTCGAGGGCTGCAGCCTTGGAGCATGCCCCTCCCCAACCCCTTGCCTGAAGGGGAGGGGCTTGTTCATAGGAGCGCGTCCACCAGCTTGCGAAACGCGTCCGCGCGGTGGCTCATCTTGTGCTTTTCGGCCGGGTCCATTTCGCCGAAGGTCTGGTCGTAGCCCGCGGGGAGGAACATGGCGTCGTAGCCGAAGCCGTTCTGCCCACGCGGCGGCCAGACGAGGGTGCCGTCTACCCGGCCTTCGAACCATTCGCTTCGGCCCTCGGGCCAGACGACGGCAAGGGCGCAGACGAAGTGGGCGTTGCGGCTGGCGCCGGGGCCAAGAGCTTCCAGTTCGTCGTGGACGCGCTGCATGGCGCGGGCGAAGTCGCGGTCGCCCTGGATCTCGCCGGGGCTGGCGGCGGGATCGACATGAGCGTTTTCGGCAATCGCCCAGCGCGCCGAATAGATGCCCGGGCGGTTGCCGAGCGCTTCGACGCAAAGGCCGCTGTCGTCCGACAAAGCGGGGAGTCCGGAGAGGTCGGCCGCCTGGCGTGCCTTGAGGTCCGCATTGTCGACGAAGGTGGTGCCGATCTCGTCGGGCTCGGGCAGGTCGAGCTCGGCCGCCGAGACCGGTTCAATGCCGAAGGGGCCGAGCAGGTCGCGGATCTCGCGGATCTTGCCTTGGTTGTGGCTGGCAATGACCAGCTTGCCGGGCTCGAGCTTCCTCACCGGCCGGTTGCCTTGTCCTGGGCGGCGAAGATCTCGCCGCAGCCGATGCGGGCCAAGCGGAGGAGGCGGAGCAGGGCTTCCTCGTCATAGGTCTCACCCTCGGCGGTTACCTGCGCCTCGACGATGTTGCCGTCGCCGGTGAGGACGAAATTCCCGTCGGCGCCCGCGTTCGAATCTTCGATGTAATCGAGATCGAGCACGGCATTGCCGTCGTGGATGCCGCAGCTCACCGCCGCGACCTTGGCGCGAATCGGGTCGATGGAGAGCGCATGCTCCTTCATGATGCCGTCGACGGCCAAGCGGAGCGCCACCCAGGCGCCGGAGATGGCGGCGGTGCGGGTGCCGCCGTCGGCCTGGATGACGTCGCAGTCGAGGGTGATCTGGCGCTCGCCGAGGGCCTGGAGGTCCACCACTGCGCGCAAGCTCCGGCCGATCAGGCGCTGGATTTCCTGGGTGCGGCCGGATTGCTTGCCGGACGCGGCTTCGCGGCGGCCGCGGGTGTGGGTGGCGCGAGGGAGCATGCCATATTCGGCGGTGACCCAGCCCTTGCCCTTGCCGCGGAGCCAGGGTGGAAGGTTGGTTTCAACGGAGGCGGTGCACAGCACGCGCGTGTCGCCGAAGCTGACCAGGCAGCTTCCTTCGGCGTGGCGGGTGAAACCGGCTTCCATGGAAATGGCCCGCATCTGATCGGGCGCGCGTCCTGAGGGGCGCATAAAGGTCCTTTCTGTGGCTTTGCCGCGCCTTACCGCCCGGAGCAGCGAATATCCATCGGCCTAATTTTCGTCCTTTTTTGGAGGTGTTATGTTTTCTCGCCGGAGACGTGTCCGGTACAAAGGGGGAAGATCATGAGAATATTTGTGGCAGCATCGCTGATCGCGGCGCAGGCGGTGTCGATTGCGGCGCCCGCGCAGGCAGCCGAGTTGAACGTCGGGGCGCAGCAGGGCGAGACGCGGTTCGGCGCTTTCGCCGGCGCGCGGGTTCGGATCGCGCTGGGTGGGGAGAAGCGGGAGCGGGTTCGCGCCGGGCTGGCGGTTGCGCCGTCCACGCTTCGTACTGAGGGCGCGGCGACACGGCTCCGGATCGCCGAGGGGGTCGAATATGGCCTCACCGAGCGCCGCGCGCCGGGCGTGTCGGTTGCGGGTGTGCGGATGAGCGACATGGGGCGCGCGGCGGGCGGCAACCGTCAGAACGTCTCCACCACCGGCTGGATCGCGATCGGCGTCGCGACGGTGGTGGTGATCGGCGTCGGCGTTCTGGGCTGGCTGGTGCACGAGGCCAATCAGAACACCGAGTAAGCGGCCGTTCTCGGCTCGTCGGCGGGAGCGAACCGCCTGCCGCGAAGGCGGCATGGCGTCAGCTTCCGCCCCGGCCTCGTTCATCCGCCGTACAGCCGCCGGACCCGCTTCTGGACCGGCGTCCGGGTGGGTCCGGCGCCGGGATGACGGGGCAGAATTCCTAATGACCATGTATGTTTACAGCACTGCGGGAGAGCCGCGCGGCTTTCTGTTCGAGACGACGATCTACGGCCTCGACGGGCTGCCGCTGGGGCGGATCCTGGGCTGCCGGGTACATCGTTTCGACGGCTCCTATGCGGGCGAATGGTTTCACCAGATGGTGGTCGACCGGCCAAGCGCGCGGCCGCGTTCCATTCCGCCGATCGCCGCGCCCGCGCCCCGCGCCGCGGCGCCGAGCAGCGGCTGGCGGCGCGATGTTGCGGAATACGGCCTCTACCCGGATGCGTTCGACCGCCTGCTCGACGGCGGCCTGAGCCAGGCGGCCGAATAGGCCTCGCCTCGCGGGGTGACGCGGCGCGCGGCGCGGCCTACATAGCCGCCATGTCGAGAATGCCGGTCAGCGAGCTTACCGAACGATCGCGCGAGGTCTTCCGCCTGGTGGTGGAAGCCTATCTCGGCAACGGCGCGCCCGTGGGCTCGCGCACCTTGTCCAAGATGCCGGGCATGAACCTCTCCCCCGCCTCGATCCGCAACGTGATGCAGGATCTGGAGGAGGTGGGGCTGCTCAGCCACCCGCATACCTCCGCCGGGCGCATCCCGACCGAAACTGGCCTGCGCCTGTTCGTCGATGGCATGATGCAGGCGGCGGAGCCGAGCGCGCAGGAGCGGGCGGCGATCGAGGCGCGGCTGTCGCGTGGCGGCGGTCCGATCGAGGATGCGCTGACCGCCGCGACGCAGGCGCTTTCCGGCCTGTCCGCCTGCGCCGGCATTGTGCTGGTGCCCAAGCGGGAGCCGGTGCTTCGCCAGCTCGGCTTTGTGCAGCTTTCCGCGACACAGGCGCTGGTGGTGATGGTCGGCACCGAAGGGACGGTGGAGAACCGGGTGGTGGACCTGCCGCCGGGCGTTACCCCTTCAGCGCTCGCCGAGGTCGGCAATTACGTCAGCTCGAGGCTCTCCGGCCTGACGCTTCAGGAAGCGCGGCAGCGGCTGGGGAGCGAGATCAGCGACGGCAAGGCGGCGCTCGACCAGGCGGCGCAGGAGCTGATCGACCGGGGCCTCGCAATCTGGTCGGAAGACGGTGCGCAGCGGCCGGTGCTGATCGTGCGCGGCCAAGCCAACCTCATCGATCAGGCCGCGGCGGCGGACCTCGAACGTGTCCGGCAGCTGCTCGACGAGCTTGAGGGCAAGGAGGAGATCGTCCGCTTGCTCGACAGCGCGCGGGCGGGGCAGGGGATGAAGATCTTCATCGGCTCCGAAAACAAATTGTTTGCGCTGTCGGGGTCGTCGGTGATCGCCGCGCCTTATCGCGGCGGCGACGGCAAGGTGGTCGGCGTGGTGGGGGTTATCGGACCCACGCGGTTGAACTATGCGCGGGTGGTACCCATGGTGGATTTCACGGCACAAGCATTATCGAGATTGATGGCATGATTGAACAAGACGGGCTTCAGGACGCGGTAAACGAAGAGGCCGAAACGGCCGGCGCAGAGCAGGGTACGGCGCAGGAGCAGGACCGGGTGGCGGCGCTGACCGCCGAGCTGGAGGACGCGCGCCAGAAGGTGCTCTACGCCCAGGCGGAGACCCAGAATGTGCGCCGCCGGCTGGAGCAGGAAAAGCTCACCGCCGCGACCTATGCCGCCACCGGCTTCGCCCGCGACATGCTAAGCGTGAAGGACAATCTCGATCGCGCGCTTGCGGCGGTGCCGCAGGACCTGCGCGAGGATGAGCGGATGAAGAGCTTGCTGACCGGCATCGAGGCGACGTCGCGGGAGCTCGATTCGATCTTCGGCCGCAACGGCATCGTCAAGGTGGAGGCGATGGGCCAGCCGCTTGACCCCAACAAGCACCAGGCGATGGTCGAAATCCCGTCGGACGAGGAGCCCGGCACGGTGGTTCAGGAAATGCAGGCTGGCTACACGATCAAGGACCGGCTGCTTCGGCCGGCCTTGGTCGGGGTAGCGCGGAAGCCTTAACGGCCGCTTCGCGACCCCCGCCTCAAATATCCTCGTGCGTCATGTCGATTTCGCGGACGCGGCGTTTCTGGCGGGCGGCTTCCACGAGGCGGCGCAAGGCTTCGCGGCGGGCTTCGGCGTGCTCGACGTGGCGGATAACCAGCGCGCCGCCGCGGGTGGTTTCGTCGCTTGAGCCGATGCACAGGGTGCCGATGCCGGCCCATTGGTTGATCAGGCTGAAATCGAGGCGGATGTCCTTGACGCGGTAGAGCTCGACCTCGTCGATGCTTTTCATGAAGATGCCGCGGCGGATGATCAGCCGGTCTTCAACGACGCTGTAGCGTGCCGACATATTCTCCACCCACTGCCAGACCGCGATCAGGATCGCGGCGGCGGTGGCGAGGAGCGGCCACAGGCCCCACACGCCGGAGAGCGAAGCGCCGATGCCGGCAATTGCGAGGAGGATCGTCGCCCAACCGGCAAGCGTGCCGCGAAGCCAGCCGCCGGTCGATGATCGGAAGGTATCGGTTTCCTGCGGCATGACTTTGCTCCCCTTGTCCCGCGCGCATGGTAGCGGTGCGGGTGGAAAATGGGAGGGGCTGCTTTGCGCCCGCGCCGATTGCCGCTAATTCGGCGAACAAGAGGAGAGACTGAATGCCCGAAGCCTATATCGTCGCCGCAGCCCGCACCGCCGGAGGCAAGCGCGGCGGCGCGTTGAAGGACTGGCACCCGGCCGACATGGCGGCGGAAGTGCTCGACGCTTTGATCGCCCGCTCGGGGATCGACCCGGCGGCGGTGGAGGACGTGATCATGGGCTGCGTCGGCCAGGCTGGCGAGCAGGCGTTCCACGTCGGGCGCAACGCGGTGCTTGCCTCGTCCTTACCGCAGTCCGTGCCGGCGGTGACCATCGATCGGCAGTGCGGCTCTTCGCAGCAGGCGATCCAGTTCGCTGCCCAAGCGGTGATGAGCGGCACCCAGGACGTGGTGATTGCAAGCGGCGTCGAATCCATGACCCGCGTGCCAATGGGCCTGCCGTTCACCCTTCCGATGCAGCACGGCATCGGCACCGGGCCCTTCTCCAAGCGCATCCAGGAGAAGTTCGGCGTGGCGATGTTCAGCCAGTTCGTCGGCGCCGAGATGATCGCTGAGAAATATCAGTTCCGTAAAGAGGAGCTCGATGCCTTCGCGCTCGAAAGCCACCGCAAGGCGGCGGCTGCTACCGAGACGGGCGCGTTCGATGAGGAGATCGTGGCGCTGACGATTGTCGACGCGGACGGGAACGAGGCGCTGCACACGCGCGACGAGGGCATCCGCGCCGACTCTACCTTGGAGAGCATCGCTTCGGTGAAGCTGCTTAAAGAAGGCGGCAAGATCAGCGCCGCCAATGCGTCGCAGATCTGCGACGGGGCGAGCGGTGTGCTGGTGGTGAGCGAGGCGGCGCTGAAGGCGCACGGGCTGACGCCGCTGGCGCGGGTGGTGAACCTGACGGTGACCGGCGGCGATCCGGTGATCATGCTGGAAGAAGTGATCCCCGCCACCCGCCGCGCGCTGGAGCGGGCCGGGATGCGGATCGACGAGATCGACCTTTACGAAGTCAACGAAGCCTTTGCGCCGGTGCCGATGGCGTGGCTGAGGGAGATCGGCGCCGACCTTGCGCGGCTAAACGTCAACGGCGGCGCAATCGCGCTCGGCCATCCGCTCGGCGCTTCGGGGACAAAGCTGATGACGACGTTGCTCCATGCTTTGAAGGCACGTGGCAAGCGTTACGGGTTGCAGACGATGTGCGAGGGCGGCGGGCTTGCGAACGTGACGATCGTCGAGAATCTCGCCTAGCGCGGAGGCGGTGCGTCGCCGGGGCGGACGCGGCGGCCGCGCGCTTTGCCGCCCCATTGTTCGTCTCCGTTCTTCCACTTCTTGAAAACGCACCCCGTCATTCCGCCCGGGCCAACGGCGGTGCAGCTGTGGATGCCCACGTCGCCTTGCTCGTAGAGCTGGTGCCTTTCGCGCGAAACGCTCAAGTCGTTGCCGCCGGCGTCGAAGCGGGGCGGGGGTTCGGGGATGCGGTAAGGGGAGCGCGGCTTGTCGCGCCGGCCGCAGACGACGACCTCTTCGCCTTCGGCGCCGCCGCTGATGCAGGGCTTTTCTATCTCAGACAGAATGGAGCCTGGCTGCGTCACCGTTTGCGCGGAGGCCGGGACGGACGGGAGCGAGGTCGCTACGCCGACCAGCAAACCGAGTTTAGCTACGCGCCGCATTCGTTCATGCTCCCCACCCGACCGGCGTGTGTCGCCCGGAAAGGCTTTCGGCGCGATGAACGATGCCGCCGCTCAGGCGGCGATGGCGTGGCGGTCGTTGGCGGGCTGGTTGCCGTGCTGGACGAGCCAGACGAACTCCGCGGCGAAAGCGGCGGCTTCTTCGGCGGCGTCGAGGGCGTCGAGGCGGGCGTCGCCGACCGGGCCGGGCGCCGTCCAGCCGCAGCGCGGGCAATCGCTGTCGTTATAAACCTTCTGGTGGATTCCCCACGGCCGCTCGACCGAACATTCAAAGCCCATTTTCGCTCTCCTTACGCACACAGCCCCCGCTGCGTCTAAATGTATAGTTATGCATTGTTATGCATACAAGACCTTAACCTAAAAGAAGTTCGGGGTGCAAGTGTCGTGGTGTGCGCGCCATCGTTTTCCTGCGCTTGCCGAGGCCCCCGCCGACGCATTAGGAGCGGCGCAAATGGAGATGGGAGAGACCGCATGAAGCTCGACAACACAGTAGCCGCCGTCGTCACCGGCGGCGCCTCCGGCCTTGGCGAGGCTACAGCGCGGGCGCTTGCGGCGCGGGGCGTCAAGGTGGCGGTGTTCGACCGCGACGCGGACAAGGGCGAAAAGGTCGCGAACGAGATCGGCGGCGTGTTTGCGCAGGTCGACGTCACGTCCGACGAAGCAGCGGATGCGGGCTTCGCCAAAGCGCGGGCGGCGCACGGGCAGGAGCGAATTCTGGTCAACTGCGCGGGTGTCGCAAACGCTGTGAAGACGGTCGGCCGCGACAAGGCGACCGGCGAATACAAGGCCTATCCGATCCACCAGTTCGAGCTGGCCATCCAGATCAACCTGATCGGCACGTTCCGGATGATCTCCAAGTCCGCCTTCGGGATGGTCGGCCTGGAGCCGCTGGAGGATGGCGAGCGCGGGCTGATCGTCAACACGGCGTCGGTCGCAGCGCAGGACGGACAGATCGGCCAGGTGGCTTATTCGGCGTCCAAGGCGGGCGTGCTCGGCATGGCGCTGCCGATCGCGCGCGATCTGATGAACGACGGCATCCGGGTGAACACCATCCTTCCCGGCGTGTTCAAGACGCCGATGGTCGCGATGATGCCGCAGAACGTGCAGGATGCGCTTGGCGCGCAGGTGCCGTTTCCGAAGCGGCTCGGCCAGGCGGACGAATATGCCCGCCTCGCCGTCTTCATGGCGGAGAACCCGTATCTCAACGCCGAATATGTCCGCCTCGACGGCGGCATCCGCATGGCGCCGCGCTGAGGCCTAAGCTTAGTGGCCGGAGTGCGCCTCGCCCGAGGGGGTGCGCACTTCGGCGTCGACGGTCACCGGCGGTGCGGTGTTGAAGGAGAAGGTGAGGGGGATCGTGCCGCCTGCCTTCACCGCCTTGTTGATCCCGAACAGCATTGCGTGGCGCCCCCCCGGCCCGAACTCCAGCGCACCGCGCGAGGGGAATTCCACTTCTTTCCGCTTTTCCATGCGAGTGACCCCGCTTTTCTCCACGGTTTCGTGAAGCTCGATCCGGCGCACCAGCGGGCTGGTGATGGAAGTGAGGCGGGTGCCTTCGATATTGCCTTCCAGCCGGAAATAGGCCGCACCGGGCTGGCCGCTCGCCGCGGGGAGGCGGACCCAGACGGCCTCCACCGTCGGCTCGCGCTGCTTGCCCTGGCAGGCGCCGAGCAGAAGAAAGCCGGCCGCGATTGCAGCGCGAACATCGGGGCTTTTGAGCATCGTCTTCATCTGCGGTGTGGCACTAGTGCGGTACGCACTTCTTGTCGCCTCTGAATCCACCCCTATATCGGCCCCGAAACACTCGCGTGCCTCCATAGCAGGGCGCGGGCGGAATTTTCGTTTGGGGCATAAGAGGTTCGCTCATGGCAAAAGTTATCGGTATCGATCTTGGCACCACCAACAGCTGCGTCGCCGTGATGGAAGGCGGCAAGCCGAAGGTTGTTGAAAATGCGGAAGGCGCGCGCACCACGCCGTCGATCGTCGCCTTCGCCAAGGACGGCGAGCGGCTGGTCGGCCAGCCGGCGAAGCGCCAGGCCGTTACCAATCCCGACAACACCATCTTCGCGGTGAAGCGCCTGATCGGCCGCCGCTTCGACGATCCGGTGACCAAGAAGGACACCGAGCTGGTTCCCTACAAGATCGCGCGCGGCCCGAACGGCGACGCGTGGGTCAATGCCGGCGGCAAGGATTATTCGCCGTCGCAGATTTCGGCCTTCACGCTTCAGAAGATGAAGGAAACCGCCGAGGCTTATCTTGGCGAGACGGTGACGCAGGCGGTGATCACCGTTCCCGCTTACTTCAACGACGCGCAGCGCCAGGCCACCAAGGACGCCGGGCAGATCGCCGGCCTTGAAGTGCTGCGCATCATCAACGAACCGACCGCCGCCGCGCTCGCCTACGGGCTGGAGAAGCAGGACGGCAAGACCATCGCGGTCTACGATCTTGGCGGCGGCACGTTCGACGTGTCGGTGCTGGAAATCGGCGACGGCGTGTTCGAGGTGAAGTCGACCAACGGCGACACGTTCCTGGGCGGCGAGGATTTCGACGCCAAGATCGTCGACTGGCTGGCCGATGAGTTCAAGAAGCAGGAAGGCATCGACCTTCGCGGCGACCGCCTCGCGCTGCAGCGCCTCAAGGAAGGCGCCGAGCGCGCCAAGATCGAGCTGTCGTCGGCGCAGACCACCGAGATCAACCTGCCCTTCATCACCGCCGATCAGAACGGCCCGAAGCACCTCGTCAAGACGCTGACCCGCGCCGAGCTGGAGCGCCTCGTCGAGGACCTGATCAAGCGGACGCTTGAGCCGTGCCGCAAGGCGCTGGTCGATGCCGGCGTCAAGGCAGAGGACATTTCCGAGGTGGTGCTCGTCGGCGGCATGACCCGCATGCCCCGCGTCCGCCAGATCGTGCAGGATTTCTTCGGTAAGGAGCCGCACACCGGCGTCAATCCGGACGAAGTGGTCGCCATGGGCGCCGCCATTCAAGCGGGCGTTCTGCAGGGCGACGTCAAGGACGTGCTGCTGCTCGACGTTACCCCGCTGTCGCTCGGCATCGAGACGCTGGGCGGCGTCTTCACGCGGATGATCGATCGCAACACGACGATCCCGACCAAGAAGAGCCAGACCTATTCCACCGCCGAGGACAGCCAGAACGCGGTCACCATCCGTGTCTTCCAGGGCGAGCGCGAAATGGCGGCGGACAACAAGATGCTCGGCCAGTTCGACCTGGTCGGCATTCCGCCGGCGCCGCGCGGCGTGCCGCAGATCGAAGTCACCTTCGACATCGACGCCAACGGCATCGTCAACGTTTCCGCCAAGGATCGCGGCACCGGCAAGGAGCAGCAGATCCGAATCCAGGCTTCGGGCGGTTTGACAGACGCGGATATCGAGAAGATGGTCCAGGAAGCGGAAAGCTTCGCCGAAGAGGACAAGAAGCGCCGTGCCGCGGCCGAGGCGAAGAACAACGCCGAAAGCCTCATTCACACCACCGAGCGGCAGCTTGCCGATCATAGCGACAAGATCGACGACACGCTGAAGGGCGAAATCCAATCGGCGATCGACGAAGCCAAGCAGGCCGTCGAAGGCGGCGATCCCGAGGCGATGAATGCCAAGGCGCAGGCGCTCGCCCAGGTGGCGATGAAGCTTGGCCAGGCGATCTACGAGAAGGAGCAGGCCGCCGGCGCCGCGGGTGGAGCCGATGCGGGCGCCGCCGAAGGTGCCCAGGCTTCGGCCGGCGACGAGGAAGTCGTCGACGCCGAATTCTCCGAGGTCGACGACGAAAACAAGGCGTAAAGCCGATGTCGCGGCTCCTGTCCTTCCCGGATCGATCTGAGGAAGGGCGGGAGCCGCTGCATTTCAGGCGTCGGGATTCCCATGGCTGACACCGATTATTACGAGCTGCTCCAGGTTGAGCGGACAGCGGATGAGAAAACTCTCAAAAGCGCCTACCGCCGAATCGCGATGGAATGTCACCCGGACCGCAATCCGGGCTGCAAGGATTCGGAAAGCCGCTTCAAGGCCGTGAGCGAGGCCTATGATTGCCTCAAGGATCCCCAGAAGCGCGCGGCCTATGACCGCTTCGGCCATGCCGCGTTCCGCAACGGCGGCGGCGCGGGCGGCGGAGCGCAGGATTTTGGGTCGTTCAGCGACATCTTCGAGAACATCTTCGGCGAGTTCATGCACGGCCAGCAGGGCAGCGGGCGCCCCAACGTGCTGCGCGGCTCCGACCTTCGCTACGACCTCGAGATCAGTCTCGAGGACGCTTATGCGGGCAAGGAGGTCGAGCTTCGGATCGACACCAGCGTCGAGTGCGAGCCGTGCGGCGGCACCGGCGCGAAGTCGCGCGCGGCGGCGCGGACCTGCACGATGTGCAACGGCCGCGGCCAGGTGCGCGCTCAGCAGGGCTTCTTCGTCGTCGAGCGGACCTGCCCGACCTGCCGCGGCATCGGCGAGATCATCGCCGATCCGTGCGAGCGCTGCCGGGGCGAGGGCCGGGCGGACAAGGTGCGCAGCCTGGAAGTGCGCATTCCCCCGGGTGTCGATGAAGGCACCCGGATCCGCCTCGCCGGCGAAGGCGAAGCGGGTGTGCGTGGGGGACCGCGGGGCGACCTCTACATCTTCGTCCACCTCAGCCGCCACTCGGTGTTCCAGCGCGAGGGTAACACTCTGTTCGCCCGCTGCCCGGTGAGCTTCACGACGGCGGCCTTGGGCGGCGCGATCGAGATTCCCGGCCTCGACAAGACGGTGCACGAGGTGAAGATCCCCGCCGGCATCCAGTCCGGCAAGCAGCTTCGTATCCGCGGCGCCGGCATGCCGGTCCTCTCGGCGCGCGGCCATGGCGACATGGTGGTGCAGGTGGAGGTGGAAACGCCGACCCGCCTCAGCAGCCGTCAGAAGGAACTGCTCGAGGAATTCCGGAAGACTGAGACGGGCGACGAATGCCCGGCAAGCCAAAGCTTCTTCGGCAAGCTCAAGAGCCTGTTCGACAGCTAGATCTTCGCCGCGCCGAGTTGCTCCGCCCAATGATCGAGGCGGGTGCGCAGCCGCGCCTGCACCAGGCCGGGGGAAAGGTCGTCCTCCAGCCGCTCGACTTCCTTGAAGGTGAATTGCTCTCCGCCGTAGAGCCGCCAGGCCGCCTGTAACGCGCGGTGCGGGTTGCTGCCCATGCGGAGGGTGAACCACAGGCGCGTCTGCGTTGTTGTGAGATCCGGCGCCCGGCCGACCCAACTTTCGCCACTTGCCGTGCACCGCACCACATAGATGCCCGGCACGCTCTTGCGCTCCTTCCACGCCGCCACGGCGACTTTGCGATCTTCAACGAGCATAATGCCCACTCCTTCCGAAGCGCGCATTATATTACCCGGATATTATTTCAAGCCTATTCGGCGGCTAGGGCTTGGCCGAAGAGCGGCGGAAGGGCGTTGGCGATGTTGGCGATGGTGTAGGGCTTCTGCACCACCGTCCGGTCGCTGTGGTCGGGCGGAAGCTGGGCCTGTTCGCCGTAGCCGGTGGCGAAGAGGAAGGGGATGCCGAGCTCCTTCAGCCGGTCGGCGACCGCGAAGCTGGTATGGTCGCCAAGGTTTACGTCGAGAACCGCGAGCTCCGGCTTTGCCGAGTCGATCGCCTCCAGCGCCAGCGGCACCGAAGGGGCGGTGGCAACGTCGAGGGCACCGAGGCGCTTCAAAATGTCCTCGGCGTCGAGTGCGATGATCAAACTGTCCTCGACCAGGAGCACCGTCTTGCCCTCGATCAGCGGCTCGGGCGGCACTTCGTGCGGGCCGGGCGTGGAGCGAGCGAAGCGGATCGCCGGGCCTGAATGGTCGCGCGGTGCCGAGACGTGCTTGGCCGGGATGACGAAGCTCGCCTCCACGCCCGCCGGAAGATAGTCGATGCGCGCGCTTCCGCCGAGGTCGTAGGGTATCGAGCGGTCGATGATGGTGGAGCCGAAGCCCTTGCGGGTCGGCACCTTGACCGGCGGGCCGCCGCGCTCACGCCACTCGAGGACGAGGTCGCCGCCGTCTTCCAGCTGCCATTCGATCCTCACCTGACCGTCCGTGGACAGGCTGCCATATTTGGCGGAATTGGTGACGAGCTCGTGCATCACCAGAGCCATGGTGGAATAAGCCTGCGGGTTGAGCAGCACCGGCGGGCCGATCACCTGCACGCGCTCGGCGTCGGTCAGGAAGGCGGCGGCTTCGGCGTCGATCAGGGCGCGCAAGGGAGCGGGGCCCCAATGGTCCTGGGTGATCTGGTTGTGGGCGCGGGCGAGGGCGTGGATTCGGCCGTCGATCAGGCCGACGAAATCCTCGACGCTGCCGCCGGTCGGAGTCGACTGGCGGATGAGGCCGCGAATCACGCCGAGGATGTTGCGGACGCGGTGGTTCAACTCCGCGATCAGCAGCTCCTGCCGCTCGGCCGCGACCTGGCGCTCGGCGCTTGCCTCCCCGGCGAGGCGCAGCACGACTTCAATCAAGGTCGCGCGCATCGTCTCGGCGACGCGCAGCTCGGAAGGTGTGAAGGGGCGCGAGCGGCCTTCAACCGTTTCCTTCCACTCCTCAAAGCTCCGCCGCGGCGTCAGCCGGGGGCCGTTGGGGCCATATTCCACCGGCTTGTGCGGATCGCCGCCCCAGCGCACCGAGCGGATCAGCTCGGCGCGGAACAGGATCACGTAGTCGCCCGGTTCGCGCGAGATCGGGATGGCGAGCATGCCGGCCGCCTTGTCGGCGAATTCGGCGGCGCCGGGCACGATCGAGGCAATGGAGTCGGTGGCGTAAACCTGGCCGGCGGCGGTGCCGTTGAGCGCTTTGACGATGCGCGCGAACTGCTCCGCGTCGGGCGTGGTGCCGGAGAATGCGTGATTGCCGTGGATCCACACGCCCACACCGTCGGCGGCGATGGTCTGGGTGAGGATGTCGCTCAGCCAGTCCGGATCCTTGAGCAAGGTTTCGTCGGAGGCGACGGCACCGAGCAATTGGTCGGAGATATCGCGGGCGCGGCGTTCGAACTCCACCGTTTGCATCCGCTCGCGGCTTTCGAGGCGCATCGCGAACATTTGCGCGAACAGCTCGCACACCGAGCGGCGCTCGAAGCTCGGGCAGCGGGCGGAATAATGGTGGCAGGCGAACAGGCCCCAGAGCTTGCCCTCCACCACGATCGAAACGGACATCGACGCGCCGACGCCCATGTTCTTGAGATACTCGATGTGAATGGGCGAGACCGAGCGGAGCATGGAGAGCGAGAGGTCGAGCGGCTCGCCTTTCTCATCCAGCTCGGGAAGGATGGGCACGTTGGTGCCGTTCACGTCCGTGATGACGCGAAGCAGGTTGCGCTTGTAGAGCGCCCGCGCCTGCGCCGGGATGTCGGACGCCGGGTAATGGAGGCCGAGGAAGGAGCCGATGTTGGGCCGGGTGCTTTCCGCCACCACTTCGCCCGCGCCGTCCGCGCCGAAGCGGTAGACCATGACCCGGTCGTAGCCGCTCAGCGCCCGAACCTGGCGCGCGCCTTCGTTGAAGAACGCCTCCATGTTTTCGGCGAGATCCAAGCGGGCGATCATGGAGCGGACGGTGCCGGTGACGTCGCCACGCTCGTCGCCTTTGCCCGGCTCCGCCTCGATCACCGTCAGGCCGCCGGAGAGGTGGAGGCCGATGTCGTAGGGCTCGGAGCCTTCAAGCAGGCGGCAGCCGAAGATGCGCTCCACCGAATCCGGGCCGCGCAGCATCGCGACCCGGTTGCGAAGGCCGTGGATCGCGGCGGGCGTGAAGAGGTCGTTCAACGGGCGGCCGATTAGCCGCTCCGGATTGGCGCCCTCAATGAACTCGCCGACGTTCGCGGAGACCCGCGCAATGTCCCATTCGGCGGTTACCGCCACCAGGAAACCGATCGGCTGGATGGCGCCGAGATGGTGGATGGGCTCACGGTCGCAATTGGTAAGATCGACCTTGGAATCGGCTGCAGTCACCGCGTTCAACTCTCCAGAAACCGTCGCCCCCCGGCCTCGAAACTCTCAAACGTCCGCCGCGCGGCCCGGAGGGCAGCTTCGATGGCCGCCGTTTCGTAGAGATAATGATCCAGCGTTTCCAGCAGTTTCCGCCATCCGCCGCGCGGCTGGGGGGCGGAGAGAAACGCTTGTGGCTCTTCGGGCGGTACGCTTCGGCGCAGAAGGGCGCCGCCGAGGCGAGAGCCTTCAAGCACATAGACGGTGCCGAGGATGGCGGGGGTGCCGGAGAGGGCAGGGACCGGCTCGGGAGACGGTGCTTCAAGTCCCAGGGCAGCGAGATCGCGGAGCACCAGTTCGGAACGCCGCCGTTCGGGCCAGTCGGGGAGCAGTGCCTCAGCGCCCGCCGTATCGAGCGCTGCTTCGGTAGGCAGAAAGGCGGCGGCCTGGGCCTGGAGGAAGAGCGCGTAATCGGGGGGGCGGGACAAATCGAGCGCGCCGAACAGGCTGTCGACCCTCTCGTGCTCCGCCGCCGTTCCCGCCCGAAGCGCCGCGCGCGCGCTCATTCGCCGAAGACGCGGCCGAAGATCGTATCGACGTGCTTCAGATGGTAGCCGAGGTCGAAGCGCTCCTCGATCTGATCGGGTGAGAGGAAGGCGGTGACCTCCGGATCGGCCTTGAGCAGTTCGAGGAGGGACAGGGCACCGTCGCTCTCCCACACCTTCATCGCGCTGCGCTGGACGAGGCGGTAGCTGTCCTCGCGGCTCGCGCCTGCCTGGGTGAGGGCGAGGAGGACGCGCTGCGAGTGGACCAGGCCGCCCATCCGGTCGAGATTCTTCTGCATTCGTTCGGGGTAGACGAGCAGCTTCTCGACCACGCCCGTGAGGCGGGCGAGGGCGAAGTCGAGCGTCACCGTCGCGTCCGGGCCTATATAGCGTTCCACCGAGGAATGGCTGATGTCGCGCTCGTGCCACAGCGCCACGTTCTCAAGCGCCGGGGTTACGTAGGCGCGGACCATGCGGGCGAGGCCGGTGAGATTCTCGGTCAGCACCGGGTTGCGCTTGTGCGGCATGGCCGAGCTGCCCTTCTGGCCGGGCGAGAAATATTCCTCCGCTTCCAGCACCTCCGTGCGTTGGAGGTGGCGGATCTCGGTGGCGAGGCGCTCGATTGAGGAGGCGACGACGCCGAGGGTAGCGAAGTACATTGCGTGGCGATCGCGCGGGATCACTTGGGTGGAGATCGGCTCGATGGTGAGGCCCATCTTCTCGGCGACATAGGCTTCGACGCGGGGATCGATGTTGGCGAAGGTGCCGACCGCGCCGGAGATGGCACAGGTGGCGATCTCCTCGCGCGCGGCGACCAGGCGGGCGCGGCAGCGGTCGAACTCGGCGTAAGCGAAAGCAAGCTTCAGGCCGAAGGTGACCGGCTCGGCGTGGATGCCGTGGCTTCGGCCGATGGTGGGGGTGAGCTTGTGCTCGAAGGCGCGGGTCTTGAGGGCGGCGAGCAGTCGGTCGAGGTCCTCCAGTAGCAGATCGGTAGCACGGGCGAGCTGGATGGCGAGGCAGGTGTCGAGGACGTCGGAACTGGTCATGCCCTGGTGCAGGAAGCGCGCTTCCGGCCCGACATGCTCGGCGACGTTGGTGAGAAAGGCGATGACGTCGTGCTTCACCTCCGCTTCGATGGCGTCGATCCGCTCGACCTCGAAGGCGCCCCGTTCCCACACCGCTGCGGCGGCTTCCTTGGGAACGATGCCGAGCTCAGCCATTGCGTCCATGGCGTGCGCCTCGATCTCGAACCAGATTCGGAAGCGGGTTTCGGGCGCCCAGATGCTGGTCATCTGCGGCCGCGCGTAACGAGGAATCATCGGCGTCCTAACCTGTGTTTACGGAAGCGGCACCTAGCAAGGCCCGCGCGAGGCAGCAACGAGACGAAGCGGGGGAACAGCCGATTTCACGCGCTCGTTTTGCTTCCACTGTCTCGCGGCGATTTTCGAGCGCGGGGCCTGTGATTACGCGAGAACGATCATAGGAGAGAGAAGATGTTGAAGCCCCTTTTGCTCGGCACGGCGATGCTGTTCGCGCTGCCGGCGCTTGCTCAGACCAGCAACGGCACCCAGAGCAGCGGCACCGCCACAACCACGAACGATCATGACCCCACAATGGAAGAAGGCAACGCGGCGGTTCAAGGCCAGACGACGGTGGGGACCCAGGCCAATGGCGGCGTCCGCAGCAGCCAGGCGACGACAACCAATGGCAATGCTCAGGGCACGGCCGGGACCAGCCATAGTGGAATGAACCACGGCACCATGAACCAAAGCACGGCAGGCCAGGCTGGTACGATGTCGGGCGGCAGGAGCTCCGGCGCCATGTCGGGAGACGCAAACGCCGCGGGCACGATGTCCGGCGGCACGATGTCCGGCGGTTCCATGTCGGGCGGCACCATGTCCGGCGGCTCCATGTCCGGCGCATCCGGAGTCGGCGGTCCGCTTCAGGCGGCGGGCAATTATCCGCCGTGCACCCGCACCCGTACCGACAGCTGCATCCAGACCGGCGCGCGCAGACGCCGGTAGGCCCGGTGGACGGCCCCTCCCGCGCGCCGGGAGGGGCACCAGGCGGACTGGCGGGCCAGGCGCGGCTGGGTTATGCAAGGGGCATGGCGAACAATCCCCTGAAGCGGCACCTCGACGAAGCGGGCGAAAGCTATGGCGAGCATTTCGCGGTTGCGTCCGGTTTTGGCCTTAAGATGATCGGCGGCGGGCTCGCCTGCCTTGTCCACGCGGTTCTGCCGTTTCTGTTCGAGCGGACGGGGAGCAACACGGTGCGCGGCCTCAACGCCACTCTTTGCAAGCGCGCCGACAAGCCGAACTGGGAACGGCACCCGATCATCTAATCGGTTCGGCAGCGGCTGGGGGGCCGGAACATGCTCAACGCGATCTTTCTTCTCGCGCAAGGGGTGCAGCTCATCGGACTGCTCGCCTTGTTCGCGCTGCCGGTGATCGGGAGACGGCGCGCGGTGATCGCCGCCCGCGCCGCGGCGGGGCTGCTGGCGGTCGGTTACCTGTTCTTCTTCCTACCGCACGCCGCGGCGATTCCGCGCGACATGGGCTATTCGCTCGATGCGGTTGCGGAGGCGTTCAGCACGCGCGAGCTGCTGCTTGCCGGCTGGATCCATTATCTGGTGCTGGATCTGTTCGCCTGCAGCTGGGAAGCCGAGGATGCGGAGCGTTCCGGCGTCGGCTACGGAACCTTAGCCTTGTGCATGTTTGTGACCGCCATGGTCGCGCCGCTTGGACTGCTGCTCTACTTCATCGTCGCGCGCACGGCGCGACGCCGCTCTACCGCCCCCAGGCGATGAAGTTGGGGTTCACGAACTGGCGTTCCGCGTGGCCGCAGGTAAGGGGGCCTGTTTCGCGCCCCTCCGCGTCCAGCGCCATCACGCGCCCGCCGGCCGCTTCCAGGATCGCCTGGCCGGCCGCCGTGTCCCATTCGGAGGTCGGGCCGTAGCGCGGATAAACGTCCGCCGCGCCTTCCGCGACCAGACAGAATTTAACGCTTGAGCTGGAGGGAAGGTAGTCGCTGATGCCGAGCGCCTCGTTGCGTTCGGCGGTGCCGGCTGCCTCATGGTTGCGGCTTCCGACGCCGGTGAGAAGACCTGGGATCGGCTCGCGAGTCTCGATCGCCTCGGGCTCACCGTCCGCCATCTTGAACGCACCCTCGCCGCGTGCGCCGTAATAGAGCACTCCGGTGACGGGCACGTAGATGACGCCGGCGGTGGGAGTGCCCTCCTCGACGAGGGCGATGTTCACGGTGAACTCGCCGGTGCGGTTCACGAAGCCCTTGGTGCCATCGAGCGGGTCGACGCAGAAGAAGCGGGTGCCGAGTTCGGGGATGCGGCCGGCGGCGGCTTCCTCCTCGGCGAGCACCGGCACCTTGGGGAATTTGCGGCGGAGGTGCTCGAGGATGATCTCCTCGGCCGCCTGGTCGGCCTCTGTGACGGGCGAGCCGTCCGCTTTCTCCGACGCTTCGCAGCCGTCATAGTAAAAGCGTTCGATCTCCTCGCCCGCTTCCAGCGCAGCGTCGATCATGACGGAAAGGAGCGGGCTGATCACGCGCCGAGCCTTGCCGCATGCCACCGCAGATGATCTTCCATGAAACTGCCGATAAAATAATATGAGTGGTCGTAACCGGGCTGCATGCGGAGGGTGAGCGGTATGCCCGCGTCGCGGCAGGCGGCGTCCAGAAGTTCCGGCTTTAGCTCGCGCTCTAGGAAGGTGTCGGCCGTGCCCTGGTCGACGAGCAGGTCGGGCAGGCGTCCGCCATCTTCGATAAGTGCGACGCTGTCGTAGCGGCGCCAGGTTGAGCGGTCCTCGCCAAGGTAGCGGCCGAGGGCCTTCTCGCCCCACGGCACCTGGCTGGGCGCAACGATCGGCGCGAAGGCGGAGACGCTGCGGAAGCGGCCGGGGTTTTTCAGTGCAATCGTGAGCGCGCCGTGGCCACCCATCGAGTGGCCGGTAATCCCCTGCCGCGCCATATCGGCGGGGAAGCTTTGCGCAATCAGTTCGGGCAGCTCGTCCGTGAGGTAGGAATACATGCGGTAGTTTGGCGCATAGGGCTCCTCAGTCGCGTCGACGTAGAAGCCGGCGCCCTGGCCGAAATCGTAATCCGGCTCGTCCGGCACGTGCGCGCCGCGCGGGCTGGTGTCGGGTGCGACGAAGATGATGCCGAGCTCGGCGCAGAGGCGCTGGAAGCCGCCTTTCTCCGTGACATTGGCGTGGGTGCAGGTGAGGCCGGAGAGGTACCAGAGGACGGGGAGGGGGGTGCCTGCTTCCGCCTGTGGCGGCAGGTAGACGCCGAGGGTCACGTCCGTCCCGGTCTCCCGGCTCGGGTGGCGCAGGACGAGCTGGGTGCCGCCGAAGGAGCGGGCGGAGGAGATAGTCTCGAACATCAATACACCACCACGCTGCGGATGCTCTCCCCCGCGTGCATCAGGTCGAACGCCGTGTTGATGTCGTCCAACTTCAGCGTGTGGGTGATCAACGGGTCGATCTCGATCTTGCCGTCCATATACCAGTCGACGATGCGCGGCACGTCGGTGCGTCCCCGTGCGCCGCCGAAAGCACTGCCTTTCCAAACCCGGCCGGTGACCAGCTGGAAGGGGCGGGTGGCGATTTCGCGGGCGCCTTCGGCGACGCCGATGATGATGCTTTCCCCCCAGCCGCGGTGGCAGCATTCCAGCGCCTGGCGCATGACTTCGGTGTTGCCGGTGCAGTCGAAGCTGTAGTCGGCCCCGCCGTCGGTCACGTCGAGGATCGCCGGCACCACCTTGTCGTTGCCGACCTCGAGCGGGTTGATGAAGTGCGTCATGCCGAACGCTTCGGCCATGGCGCGCTTCGCGGGGTTGATGTCGACGCCGATGATCTTGTCCGCGCCGACCAGCTTAGCGCCCTGGATGACGTTCAGGCCGATGCCGCCGAGCCCGAAGACCACGACGTTTGAACCGGGCTCCACCCCCGCCGTCCAGATCACCGCGCCGACGCCGGTGGTGACCCCGCAGCCGATGTAGCAGATCTTCTCGAACGGGGCGTCCTCGCGAACCTTGGCCACCGCGATTTCCGGCATTACCGTGAAGTTCGAAAACGTGCTGCAGCCCATATAATGGTGGATTGTCTCGCCGCCGAGTTTGAAACGGCTGGTGCCGTCGGGCATCAGGCCCTTGCCCTGCGTGCCGCGGATCGCAGTGCACAGGTTCGTCTTCTGGCTGAGGCACGATTTACACTGGCGGCATTCGGGCGTGTAGAGCGGGATGACGTGATCGCCGACGCGGACGGAGGTGACGCCGGCACCGATTTCGCGGACGATCCCGGCGCCTTCATGGCCGAGGATCGAGGGGAAGATGCCTTCCGAATCCTTGCCTTCCAGCGTGTAGGCATCGGTGTGGCAGACGCCTGTCGCCATGATCTCCACCAGCACTTCGCCCGCGCGCGGGCCTTCTAGATCGACTTCGTGGATCTCGAGCGGGCGGTTCGGGGCGACGGCGATGGCGGCGCGGGTTTTCATGGCGTCTCCGTTTCTTGATCCTCCCCGGCACGGGGAGGGGGACCAGCCAAAGGCTGGTGGAGGGGGTTGGTGCAGCGTGGAGCTCAGGGCCCCCTCCACCGCACTTGGTGCGGTCCCCCTCCCCGTTCCGGGGAGGATAAGTCAAGCCGGTCGGCTACACCTCTTCCTATCTTTCAGGATAGCTTTGGCGGCATTGTGGCCCGGAGCGCCGGTCACGCCGCCGCCCGGGTGGGCGCCGGAGCCGCAGAGGTAGAGGCCTTCAAGCGGCATGCGGTAATCGGCGTGGCCAAGCATCGGGCGGGCGGAGAAGAGCTGGTCGAGGCCCATCTTGCCGTGGAAGATGTCGCCGCGCGGGATGCCGAAACGCTGTTCAAGGTGCCACGGCGACAAAGCCAGGCGGCCGACGACCGAGGCTTTGAAGCCGGGCGCGTAGCGGTCGACATGGGCGATGATGTGGTCCGCCGCTTCGTCCGCGCGTTCCTCCCAGCCACCTTCCAGGTCGTAAGGGAAGTGCTGGCAGAACAGGCTGACGACGTGGGCACCGGGCGGGGCGAGGCTATCGTCGAGGGTGGAGGGGATCAGCATCTCCACGATCGGCTCACGCGCCCAGCCTTCGGTGCGGGCGGAGAGGTAGGCGCGGTCCATGTAATTCAGGGAAGGCGCGATGATGATGCCGCCGGTGAGATGGTCTCCTGCCTCGGGGAATGACGTGAAGCGCGGCAGTTCGGAGAGGGCGACGTTCATGCGGAAGGTGGCGCTTTCGGCGCTCCAGCCGGCCATTCGGCGCTCGATCTCCGGCGCAACCGCGCCTGCCGGGAGGAGGCTGGTGAACAGGTGGTGCGGATTGACGTTGGCGGCCACAACCTTGGCGCGATAAGTCTTCCCGCCCGCCACTGCGCCCGCAGCCCGCCCGCGCTCGAAGATGATCTCCTCCACCGGCGCGTCCAGCACGATCTCGACGCCCTTTGCCTTTGCGGCGCGCGCCATTGCCTGCGTGATCGCGCCCATGCCGCCGATGGCGTGGCCCCAGGCGCCCGGCACCCCCGCCGCTTCGCCGAACAGGTGGTGGAGGAGGACGTAGGCCGAGCCTGGCGCGTAGGGGCTGGCGTAATTGCCGACCACCGCGTCGAAGCCGAACAGCGCCATGACGATGTCGGTCTCGAAATAGCGGTCGAGAATGTCGCCGGCGGATTTGGTGAAGAAGTCGACGAGGTTGCGCTGACCCTCCGCGTCCATGCCGCGCACGCCGTTGCCGAGGCTGAGGGCGGCGATGACGTCCGAGAGGCCGCCGCCGGCGTTAGGCGGGGCGCGCAGGATCCACTGCTTGAGCAGCGCGACCACCGGCTCAAGGGCTGCAGAGTAAGCGTCGTACCCCGCGGCATCCTTTAGGCTATGGCGGGCGATCTCGCGGCGAGTAAGACCGCCGCGGCCGGACAACAGATAGTCTTCACCTAACGTCGGCAGGAAGTTGTCGACCTTGCGGAGCACCACCTTCAGCCCGTGATCGTAGAGGCGCATGTCCTCGATCACCTTGGGATTGAGCAGGCTGACCGTGTAGCTCGCGGTGGAGTTGCGGAAGCCGGGGGCGAACTCCTCCGTCACCGCAGCGCCGCCGACCACGCCGCGTCTCTCCAGCATCGTCACCTTCAGGCCCCGGGCGGCGAGGTAGAAAGCGCAGACTAGGCCATTATGGCCGGCGCCAATGATCAGGACGTCGCATTGGGAACTGCTCATCGGCGGCAGCATAAGGGCCACGCGCGGCCCCTGCCAGAGCGCGCTTTTTTCGAAGCGCGCATCATGGTAGAAGCACGTCAGAACAGGAGTGAGCCATGCGCGTGTTGATCCTCCCCCTCATTCTCGCCGCCACCTCGGCCACCGCCGCACCGCCGCGGGTGGCCCAGCGGACCCTGCCGCTCGTCGATGCCTTTGCTCGTCCGCCGGCGAGCAGCTGCACGCGCGCCGACGTCCATCAGGCCGATACGCCGAAGCCGGCGGAAGCGCGCAAGCTCGGCGAACTGCCGCCGGGCGACCTGATCCTCAGCGTCTACAATGAAGTGGATGGCTGCGTCGTGCCGATGATCGTGCGCTACGGCGACGAGCGGGTGCCGCTGCCGTTCGAGGCCGAGCCAGTCCGCCCAATGGCAAGGATCGTCCGCTAGGGCAGCTGCGCCTTGTGGAAGCCGCCCCAGGCGGCGTCATAATCCTTCTGCAGCGCGTCCGAGCCCATTGCGAAGGCGGTGGGGCGGAAGGGCCAGCAGCTTTCCACCATGAAGGCCATCGTGCCTTCGATCTTGTGCGGCTTCAATTCCGCCTCGCTTGCCGCCTTCCAGCTTGCGACATCCGGGCCGTGGCCGGACATGAGGTTATGGAGGCTGATCGCGCCGGGGGCGAATCCGTCAGCCTTGGCGTCATAGGCGCCGGCGATAAGCCCCATGCACTCACTCATCGCGTTGCGGTGGAACCAGGGCGGGCGGAACGTGTCCTCCGCCACCATCCAGCGCGGCGGGAAGATGACGAAATCGGCGTTGGCGCGGCCGGCGGTTTCGGAGGGGCTGGTGAGGACGGTGAAGATGGACGGATCGGGATGGTCGAAGCTTACCGTGCCGATCGTGTTGAAGCGGGAAAGGTTGTATTTCCAGGGCGCGAGATTGCCGTGCCAGGCGACGACGTCGAGCGGGGAATGGTCGAGCGCGGCGGTCCAGAGCTTGCCCAGGTACTTCTGGACCAGCTCGACCTCGCCCTCGAAATCCTCAAACTGCGCGACCGGGGTTAGGAAGTCGCGCGGATTGGCGAGGCCGTTGGAGCCGATCGGGCCGAGATCGGGCAGGCGGAACAGCGCCCCGTGGTTCTCCGCGACGTAGCCGCGGGCGCGGCCGTCGGGTAGGCCGACGCGAAAGCGCACGCCGCGCGGGACCAGGGCGATCTCGCCCGGCATGATGTCGATGCGGCCCATCTCGGTGTAGAGGGTCAGACCACCGTCTTGCGGAATGAAGAGCATCTCGCCGTCGGCGTTGAAGAGGCAGCGGTGCTTCATGTCCGCGGTGGCTCGGTAGACGTGCACCGCGACGCCCGACAAAGCCTCCGGCCCGCCGTTCGCCATGATCGTTGCAAGCGAGTCGATGAAGTCGGTCGGCTCCTCCGGATAACCGAGCGGGTTCCAACGCAGGCGGTTCGGCGGGAGCGGGGTGAGCAGGTCCTCGGCGCTGAAGCGCGGAGCGCCCTCGTAGGGGCGGTAGGCGGGATGCTCGGCGGAAGGCCGCATCCGGTAGAGCCAGGAGCGGCGGTTCTCGTCGCGCGGTGCGGTGAAGGCGGTGCCGGAAAGCTGCTCGGCATAAAGGCCGAAGGGCGGGCGCTGCGGCGAATTGCGGCCCTGCGGCAGCGCCCCGGGCACCGCCTCGGTGGCGAAGTGATTGCCGAAGCCGCTCATGTAGGCGTCGCTCATAGCTTCTCCCTTAGCGCCGCGCGGGCGCTTGTCACTCCCCCGACCAAAGCGGCACGGCCAGCGTCGCCTTTGCGCGGCGCTTGACGAAGCTTGTCTCAAGCCGGCGAACGGCCGGATCGTCGGCAAGCACCTGATCGACGAACAGATTGTAGGCGTCCATGTCCTGCGCGACGACCAGCAGAAGCAGATCGAAGGCGCCGGAAATTTCGAACAGCAGCTGGACGTTGTCGCTGGCCTGGAGGCGGCGGCGGAGGTGGTCGGACGCCTGAATGGCATGGCGCTCGAGCTGGACGTGGACGATCGCCGAGAGCGGGTGGCCAGCCGCTTCTTCGGAAATCACCGAAACGTCGGCGGCGATGGCCTTCGTCTCGCGAAGTCGGCGAACGCGGCGCGCGACGGCGGAGGGGGAGCGCCCGACTTGCTCGGCGAGCTGCTCGGCCGTCTGGAGGTTGTCGCGCTGCAGGCAGGTAAGCAGTGCCGTATCGAGCCGATCCAGAGGCTTGCCTATTTGCACTCACAAGCTCCCCGCATTTGCCAGAAGTTGGCAATCCCAGCTGCTCATTTGCCTGAATTCGGTGCGGCGCCCAAGGGATAATCGAGCTGGACATGGCAAAGGACGATGAGCAGATGCGTGGATTGTTGGCGGCAAGTGCAATGGCTTTGGCAACAACGGCGGCCGGTGGGACGGCTTCCGCGCAAGAGGTGAAGCAGGCGGCGGCCCCAGCGGCGCTGGACAGCAAAGCGGTGGTCGCCGAGGTGCGGCGGATCCTCGCCGAACGCTACGTGCTGCCCGAGCGGCGGCCGGCGCTGGACGCGATCCTCGCCAAGGGGCTCGCTTCCGGCCGCTATAACACAAAGGACCCGGCCACGCTCGCCGAGCGGATCAACCAGGATCTGGAGACCGCCGGCCACGACCGTCACCTCAATTTCTCGCTCAATCCGCAGCAGGCGGCGTTGCTTTCCGCCGCCCACCGGGAGCGCGAGCCTGACCATAGCGGTTTCGAGCGACAGGTGCGCAGCGCCAATCACGGCGTAACAGAACTCAAGCTGCTGCCCGGCAACGTCCGCTATTTGGCCTATGACGGCTTCCACTGGATAGGCCCGGAAAGCGCAGCCGCGCTCGACACCGCAATGCGCTTTCTTGCCGGCGGCGACGCGGTAATCATTGACATTAGCCGCAACGGCGGCGGCAGCCCGCAGGCGGTGCAATATCTGGTCAGTCACTTCATGGTTGCCGACAAGCCGCTGGTTACCTTCCACATGAACGGCAAGCCTTCGCCCGATCGTCTGTCAACGCTTGCAGAACTGCCGGCGGGCCGGATGGTCGGCAAGCCGCTCTACGTCCTCACCAGCGGCGGCTCAGCCTCGGCGGCGGAAGAATTCGCCGGCCACGTGGCGGGCTACAAGCTTGGTGAACTGGTCGGCGAGAACACCGCCGGAGCGGGCTTCCGCAATGAGCTTGTTCCGGTAGGCCCCGGCTTCGTTTTGAGCGTTTCGGTCGGACGGGCGGTGCTCGCTTCCACCGGCAAGGATTGGGAAGCGGTTGGGATCGCGCCGACGATCAAATCGGGCGTGCCGCAGGCGCTCGACGCCGCCCACGCGCACGCGCTCCGCAAGCTCGCCGCTGCAGCCGAACCGGCGGCACGGCGCAGGTTGGAGGCGATCGCGGACGCAACCGCCGCACGGGCCGAGAACCGGACCGCGGCGCTCGCCCTTGCGGCTTACGCAGGCAGCTTCGGAGAACGGACGATCAGTGCGGAAGAGGGCAGGCTTTACTACCAGCGCAACGGCCGGCCGCGCGTCCGGCTGATCCCCCTCGGCGGCAACGTTTTCGCTTCCGACACCGATCCGGCGCTTCGCGTCGACTTCGAAGCAGCGGGCGCGAAGGTCGCGGCCATCGCCATCGGATCGGTGGGCGAGCCGAGCCAGGGACGGTACGAACGCACGCAATAAGCGCCGCCTAACGCATCAGCACCAGTTCTTCGGCCATGCTGGGGTGGAGTGCGACCACCTCGTCGAACTGGCTCTTCTTGAGCTTGGCCTTCACCGCAATCGCCGCCGCCTGGAGGATTTCCGGTGCGTCGGGGCCGATCATGTGGATGCCGACGACCTCCTCGGTCTCGGCATTGACGACCAGCTTGTAGAGCGAGCGTTCGTTGCGCCCCGCAAGTACGTTCTTCATCGGGCGGAAATCGGACGTGTAGGTTTTAACCGCGCCAAGCCGGTTGCGGGCCTGGCTTTCCGTCATGCCGACACCGGCGAGCGGCGGGTGGCTGAAGACGGCGGACGGGATGTTCTCGTAATCGACGCGGCTCGGCTTGTTGCCGAACACGCTGTCGGCAAAGGCCTGGCCCTCCCGGATCGCGATTGGAGTGAGCTGCACCCGGTTGGTGACATCGCCGACCGCGTAGATGCTGTCGCAGGTCGACTTGTTGTCGGCGTCGACGACGACCGCGCCCTTGCCGTCGAGTTGCGCGCCAGCGCTCTCCAGCCCCAGGCCTTCGGTGTTCGGCTCGCGGCCTATGGCGTAGAGGACGAGATCGGCTTCCAGCGGATCGCAGCCGTCCATGTGGACAAGGAAGCTGCCGTCCTCGCGCTTCTCGATGCGCTGAAAGGTGACGTGGAAGCGGAAGTCGATGCCCTTCATCATCGAGATGGTGAGAAGGCGGTCGCGGATCTGCTCGTCATAGCCGCGCAGGATCACGTCGGAGCGGTTCACCAGCGTTACGTGCGCGCCGAACTGGTGGAAGATGCCGGCGAATTCGTTGGCGATATAGCCGGCGCCGGCGATCACGACACGCTTGGGTAGGGTTTCGAGGTGGAAGACCTCATTCGAGGTGATTCCGTGCTCGCTGCCTTCGAAGCTCGGCACCACCGGCCGCGCGCCGACGGCGATCAGAATGCGCTCGGCGGTGACGGTGCGGCCGTCGCCAAGGCGGATCTCGTTCGGGCCCGCCACGGTGGCGCGCTGCTTGATGATCTCGACCTTGTGGTTGCCAAGGGTCTCCGAATAAGCGCCTTCAAGTCGGGTCACTTCGGCGAGCACGTTGTCGCGAAGCACCGGCCAGTCGAAATCGCAATGCGGCACGTCCCAACCGAAGCGGCGCGCGTCGGCGAGGTCCTCGGCAAAGTGCGCGCCGTAGACGAGCAGCTTCTTGGGCACGCAGCCGCGGATCACGCAGGTGCCGCCGACCTTGTGCTCCTCCGCGATGGCGACGCGGGCGCCGTGGGCGGCCGAGACCCGGGCAGCGCGCACGCCTCCCGATCCGGCACCGATGACGAAGAGGTCGTAATCGTAGCTCATTTCAAATCCTCGCCGAATGCACGGGCGATCAGCGCCTCGGTGGAGGGGTCGAACTTGAGGTCGCCCCCATCACCCATGGCGCGCGCCATTTCCTTGCCGAGTTCGACGCCGAACTGGTCGAACGGATTGATGCCGAGCAACACCGCGCTGACGAAGGTGCGGTGCTCGTAGAAAGAGAGAAGCGCGCCGAGCGTAAACGGATCGACGCGGTCGAGCAGAAGCGTGGTCGAGGGGCGGTCGCCGGGATAGGAGCGGTGCGGGTCGTCCGACTGCTTGCCGGCCATCAAAGCCGCGCCTTGGGCGAAGCAGTTGATCAGGAGCTGGCGGTGATGTTCCTCGTCGAAAGCGTGGCCGGGCTCGATCGCGGCAACGAACTCTACCGGCACCAGGTGCGTGCCCTGGTGGAGGAGCTGGAACACGGCGTGCTGCGCGTCGGTGCCGACCCCGCCCCAAGTGATTTGCGAGGTGGCGCGGCCGGCGGGGGTGCCGTCCAGCTTCACGCTTTTGCCGTTCGACTCCATTTCGAGCTGCTGGAGGTAGGAGGGGAGCAGGCGCAGGCGCTCGTCATAAGCGAAAACCGCGCGGGTCTCGCAGCCGCGGACGTTGGCGTAATAGCGATCGACAAAGGCGGCGAGCACCGGCGCGTTGCGGTGGAGCGGCGCGAGGCGGAAGTGGCGGTCCATCGCCGCGGCGCCTTCGAGGAGCTGCTCGAAACCCTCCCAGCCGAGCGCCAGGGCTGCGGGGAAGCCGATGGAGGACCAGAGGGAGTAGCGGCCGCCGACGGTCTCCCCGAACGGCAGGATGCGGGTTTCGTCGATGCCGAACTCGACCGCGCGCTCGGGCCCGGCGGTGAGGGCGATGACGCGGCCGTAGGGATCTTCGACGCCGCCTTCTTCCATCCAGGCGAGAGCGGAGCGGGCGTTGATCAGGGTTTCGGTCGTGGTGAAGGTCTTGGAGGCGATGGCAATCAGCGTCGTCTGCGGGTCCATGCCTCCGAGCGCTTCTTCCAGCGCGCTGCCGTCGACGTTGGAGACCACAGCGGCGTCGTAGCGGTCGGCATCCCGGCCGAGCGCGTCGATCAGGAAATCGGGGCCGAGCGCCGATCCGCCGATGCCGATGTGGAGGATGTGGCGAACCTCGCCGAAGGCGCCGGCTTCGATGGCGTCGACAAGGCCGCGCATCCGGGCGTGAAGCGCCTGCGCGCGGGCAACGGTCTCGGGGGCGCCGTGGCCGCGTTCGGCGGTGTGCTCGGCGGCGCGGCCTTCCGTCGGATTGACGACCGCGCCTGCAAAGAGGGCGTCGCGGGCGGCGGGGAGGCCTTGTGCTTCGGCGAGCGCTTCGAAGGCGGCAACCGTGTCGGCGCTGAGGTGGGTTTTCGAGAAGTCGAAGCGGATGCCCGCTTCTTCGAAGGTCAGGCGGGGGAGGCGGTCGGCTTCTTCCGCGAAGAGCTGCTGAAGGGTGCGGCTTTCTACCTGCTCAAGGGCCGCCCAGGCGTCGCTCATCCGCTTCACACTCCATGTCGTTGCTGTGCCGGCTATCTAAGGGGCCGCGCGCCGAAAGCCAGCCCTCGCCGGGTGCGGGCAGTGCTACTCGACCCAATCGAGGCCGATGTCGCGGTAGAGGCCGCGATCCTCCTCCCACTTCGGGTTCACCTTGACGTGAAGGAAGAGGTGGACCTTGCGGCCCATCAGTTCGCTCAACTCCTTGCGCGCCGCCTCGCCGATGGCGCGGATGCGGGTGCCGCCCTTGCCGAGCACGATCGCCTTTTGCGTGTCGCGGCCGACCAGGATCTGCTGGTGGATGGCGACGGAGCCGTCTTTCTTCTCCTCGTATTTCTCCGTCTCGACCGCGCTTGCGTAGGGCAGTTCGGCGTGGAGCTGGAGGTAGAGCTGCTCGCGGGTGACTTCGGCGGCGACCATCCGGTCGGTGGCGTCGGAGACTTGGTCCTCCGGAAAGTGCCACGGCCCTTCCGGCACCCGCGCGGGGAGCGCTGCCTTGAGTTCCGCAACACCGTCGCCGGTGGTGGCGGAGACGAAGTAGATTTCCTCGAACGGGAGGTGCTCATTTAATTCGGTGGCAAGGGCGAGCAGCGGCTCCTTGGGCGTTGCATCGACCTTGTTCAGGATCAGGATCTTCGGCTCGCGCCGCTCCTTTAAGCGGTCGACCATTTCCTCGATCCGCTTGTTGAAGCCGCGCTCGGCATCGACCACCAGCGCGATCAGGTCCGCATCCGCCGCGCCGGCCCAGGCCGCGGCGACCATCGCGCGGTCGAGCCGGCGCTTGGGCTCGAAAATGCCGGGCGTGTCGAGGAGGATGATCTGCGCCTCGTCGGCGATTGCAACGCCCATGATCCGCGTGCGCGTGGTCTGCGCCTTGGGACTGACGATGGCGACCTTCTGACCAACCAGCGCGTTCACCAGGGTGGACTTGCCCGCATTGGGCGCGCCCACGACCGCGACGACGCCGCATTTTTGCATCTGGCTCATGAAGAAAACTCGTTCGCCCCGAGCGAAGTCGAGGGGCGCTGCATAGGCGCTTGAGGTGCGCCCCTCGACATCGCTCGGGACGAACGGAGTTGGGCGGTTGGCACTGTCACGTCAATTGCTCCATCAATTTCGCCGCGGCGGCGGTTTCGGCTTCTTGTTTGGACATGCCTTCGGCGCTGGCCGAGCCGATGCCGCGTATCTCCACCTCGACAACGAACCTGGGCGCATGGTGGGGCCCGGTGCGTTCGGCGAGCTGGTAGATGGGCGGCTTGCGGTTGTTCGCCGCCGCCCATTCCTGAAGCGCGGACTTCGGGTGCTTCGGCGCCTTGTCGCGGGTGCTGACCCGGTCGCCCCAAGCGCGGCGCACAAAAGCCGAAGCCGCCTCGAAGCCGCGCTCGAGGTAAAGCGCGCCGATCAGCGCTTCGACGACGTCGCCGACCACATTGTCGCTGTCCGACGCGCCGTCCTCGCGGGCCTGTTTCCCTAAGCGAAGATGCTCAGGAACGCCAATCTCTCGCCCAATCTCGGCGCAGGTCTCGCCGGCGACCAGCGCGTTCAGGCGGCGGGAGAGCTTGCCTTCCGGTTCGGCGGGGAAGAGCTCGAACAGCCAGGAGGCGACGGAGAGGCCGAGGACCCGGTCGCCGAGATATTCCAGCCGCTCATAATCGTCGCTGTCGCTGTGGCTGGAATGGGTGACGGCGCGGGAGAACAAGGCCTCGTCCTTGGGCGGGTGACCGAGCGTTTCCTCAATCCATGCGGCGAGCGAAGCCATCAGTAGGTGCCCCCGACGCGGTCCCAGCGGGCGGCGGAGAACCAGGTCCAGGGCTTGAGCCACTCGGCCGAGCCATCGGTGGAGAAGAATACGATCAGCGCGCGGCCGACGATGTTCTCGGCCGGCAGGAGGCCGACGCCGTCGCGGTCCGGGCCGAAGCGGCTGTCGGCGCTGTCATCGCGATTGTCGCCCATCATGAAATAATGGCGCGCGGGCACCGTGAACACCTCCGTATCGTCGCCTTCGCCGCCGCCATATTGGTCGAGCACCTCGTAGCTCCGGCCGCCGGGCAGCGTTTCGCGAAAGCGCGGGTAGCGGCAGAAGGTTGCGCCGCCCTGCCGGACGCGGGGAAGCGCTGCTTCCTCCGCGATATAGCTGCACGGGCTGTTGGGCGAGTTTGGCATCAGATAATCGGCGATGCGGGTCTTGGGCACGGCCTTGCCATTCAGCAGCACCTGGCCCGCCCTCATCTGCACGGTGTCGCCGGGGAGTCCAATGACCCGCTTAACGCAGTCTTCAGGGCCCGAGGGGCAGCGGAAGACGACCACGTCACCGCGCGCCGGGTCCTTGCCGAGGATGCGGCCGTCGAACCCGCCGATTTCGAAGGGCATCGAGTAACGCGAAAAGCCGTACGGCCATTTCGCCACAAATAGGTAATCGCCGATCATCATCCGGGGCAGCATCGACCCCGACGGGATGAAGAAGGGCGTGACCACGAACGTCCTGAGGATCAAAGCGAAGACGAACAGGAGCAACAGGAAGCGCACGGTCTCGCCGACGCCGCCGCCTTTGGCGCCATTCGCCTTGGCTTTCTTCTTCCCGATCCTCATCGCCCGGTGCTTTCGCGTGGGGCGGCGGCGCGGTCAAGCAGCCAGCACCTCCGCCACCCACTCCGGCACCAGCCGGCTTGCCGGGCCAGTGCGGGTCTCGGCGAAGTAGATGCTGCCAAGGCTCGGCTCCAGGTTCATCTCCAGCGTGCGCGCGCCGCAGTAACGCGCAGTCTGCACGAAGCCCGCCGCCGGATAGACCGCGCCGGAGGTACCAATGGAGACGAACAGGTCCGCGTTCCGGATGGAGTCGTCGATCCGCTCCATCTCGTACGGCATTTCGCCGAACCAGACGATGTCGGGCCGGAGATGCCCGGACGCGGCGCAGGCGGGGCAGGAGGGATCGCCGGACAGATCGCTGCTCCAGGGCGGACGGGCACCGCAGGCGAGGCACCAAGCCGATTTAAGCTCGCCGTGCATGTGAAGCAGGCGCTTGGCGCCGGCGCGCTCGTGCAAATCGTCGACATTCTGCGTGACGATCAGCAGTTCGCCCGGCCACTCGGCATCGAGCCGCGCCAGCGCCTCGTGCGCCGGGTTCGGCTCCACCTCGGCAAGCTGCGCCCGGCGGAGGTCGTAGAAACGCTGCACCAGCGCCGGGTTGCGCGCAAACGCCTCGGGCGTCGCGACATCCTCCACCCGATGCCCCTCCCACAGGCCGTCCGGCCCCCGGAAGGTCGCCAGCCCACTTTCCGCGGAGATCCCGGCGCCGGTGAGGATCACGATGCTTTGGATGTCGCGCATCTGCCCGCTCAGCAGCAGCGGCCGATGCGGTCCGGGCCGCCGCCGAAGCGGCGTTCGGTGCGCTCGCGGTGGAACTCGGAGGGGGTCATGATCGGCTCGCCGGGATGGGCGGCGCGGCGGTGGGCGGCGTAGGTTTCGTAATCGGGTACGCCGACCATCAGCCGCGCGGTGCGGGCCGCTTGCGCAAAGGCTTTACGCAAGCGCATCGGCGACCTCCCGCGACGTCGGCGCTTCTGAGCGGCGGGCCTCGCCGACGGCTTTGATGCCGTAGAAGAGCATTGCGACCACCACCGCAATGAACAGGGCGCAGAGGCTGGTATTCACCCAGTCGTTGATCACCACCTGCCGCATCTGGCCGAGGCTCTTGGCGGGCGCGAGGAGCTCGCCCCGGGCAAGCGCGTCCGAATATTTCTGGGCGTGGGCGATGAAGCCGATCTTGGGATCGGGGTGGAACATCTTCTGCCAGCCGGCCGTGAGGGTGCAGATCAAGAGCCAGGCGAGCGGCGCCATCGTCACCCAGGCGAAGCGCTCCCGCTTCATCCGGAACAAGGCGACGGTGCAAACGGTCAGAGCGATTGCAGCGAGCATCTGGTTGGAGATGCCGAAGAGCGGCCACAGCGTGTTGATGCCGCCCAAGGGATCGGTGACGCCCTGGTAAAGAAACCAGCCCCAGCCGCCGACGGCGATGGCGGTGGCGATGAGGTTGGCGGTCCAGCTCTTGGTGTCCTTCAGCGGCGCGACGAAGGTGCCGAGCAGATCCTGGATCATGAAGCGGGCGACGCGGGTGCCGGCGTCGACGGTGGTGAGAATGAACAGCGCTTCGAAAAGGATCGCGAAATGGTACCAGAACGCCATCATCCCGGGCCCGCCGATGACGTTGGAGAGGATGTTGGCCATGCCGACCGCAAGCGTCGGCGCGCCGCCGGTGCGGGAGAGGATGGTGGTCTCGCCCACCTGGCGGGCGAGGTCGTCGAGCATCACCGGTGTGACGGTGAAGCCCCAGCCGGAAACGGCAAGCGCCGCCTCGTTGGTGGACGCGCCGATCAGGGCGGCGGGGCTGTTGAGCGCAAAGTAGACCGCGGGGTCGAGGATGCAGGCGGCGACCAACGCCATGATCGCCACGAAGCTCTCGGTCAGCATCGCGCCGTAGCCGATAAACGGCAGATGCGCCTCGCTTTCGATCATCTTCGGCGTCGTGCCGGAGGCGACGAGCGCGTGGAAGCCGGACACCGCTCCGCAGGCGATGGTGATGAACAAGAAGGGGAAGAGGTTGCCCGCGAAGACCGGGCCGGTGCCGTCGACGAACTTCGTGATCGCGGGCATCTGCAGGTCGGGCCGGACGATCAAGATGCCGATGGCCAGGCCGACGATGGTTCCGATCTTGAGAAAGGTGGAAAGGTAATCGCGCGGCGCAAGCAGCAGCCAGACCGGAATCACCGAGGCGATGAAGCCGTAGGCGATCAGCATCAGCGCAAGTGCTTCGCCGGAAAAAGTGAAGGCGCTCGCCCAGGGGCCGGAGGCGACCTGTTCGCCGAGCAGGATGGCGCCGAACAGGCCGACTAGGCCGATTAGCGACACTTCGCCGATCCGGCCGGGGCGGATGTAGCGGCCGTAGAGGCCCATCAAGAGCGCCACCGGCATGGTCGCGAAGACGGTGAAGGTGCCCCACGGACTGTCGGCGAGCGCCTTCACGACAACGAGCGCGAGCACGGCCAGCAAGATGATCATGATGGCGAGAATGCCGACCATGGCGATCACGCCGGGCACGTTGCCCATCTCGGTGCGGATCATCTCGCCAAGCGAGCGGCCGTCGCGGCGGGTGGAGAGAAAGAGCACAACGAAGTCCTGCACCGCGCCGGCGAACACCACGCCGACGAGCAGCCACAGCGTGCCGGGGAGATAGCCCATCTGCGCGGCAAGCACCGGCCCGACCAGCGGCCCCGCGCCGGCAATGGCGGCAAAGTGGTGGCCGAAGAGGACCTTCTTGTCGGTCGGCACGTAGTCGAGACCGTCATTGTGGCGAACGGCGGGGGTCCCCCGGGCGGGATCGATCTGCAGCACCTTGTCGGCGATGAAGCGGCCGTAGAAGCGGTAGGCGGTGAGGTAGACGCAAAGCGCCGCGACCACGATCCACAGGGCGTTGATCGTCTCGCCGCGATGCAGCGCGACGACGCCAAGCGCGATTGCGCCGAGAACAGCCAGCAAGGCCCAGCCAATCCGGTTTAGCACCCTTGTCTCCCCTTTGTCGGCGGCGATGCTACAAAGCGGGTGCGGCAGGGGCCAGAGCAAAAGCGCCGCTTGCCGACGCGCCGCCCCCGGCCCTAAGCACAATGGCGGCTGAACAGGGGCGACACGCGTGATCCATATCCACGTCTTCGGAGCGAGCGGCCGGATGGGCCAGGCGATCGCCGAGGCCGCCGCGGCGCGGTCGGATATCGCGGTCGGCGGGGAGAATGCCGACGTCTTCGTCGACTTCTCCGCGCCCGATGCGCTTGAGCAAAATCTCCAGGCGGCACGCGCGGCGGGGAGGCCGATCCTGATCGGAACCACCGGCCTGGCGGACCACCACCACGCGCTCATTGAGGAAGCGGCGAGGGAGATTGCCGTCATTCAGGCAGCGAATACGTCGCTCGGCGTTACTTTGCTCTCGCACCTGGTGCGGGAGGCGGCTGAGCGGCTCGGGCCGGCCTGGGACATCGAAATCGTCGAAATGCACCACCGGATGAAGGCCGACGCGCCGTCGGGCACGGCGCTAATGCTCGGCGAGGCGGCGGCCGAGGGGCGGGGCGTGGATCTCACCGCCGTGTCGGACCGGGGCCGCGACGGCATCACCGGCCCGCGCCGCTCCGGCCATATCGGCTTTGCGGCGCTTCGGGGTGGTACGGTCGCCGGCGAGCACCAGGTAATCTTTGCCTCGGAGTTCGAGCGGATCGAGCTTGGCCACCGCGCCGAAAGCCGCTTTATTTTCGCGCGCGGCGCGATCGAAGCGGCGCTCTGGCTCGCCGGAAAGCCCGCCGGGCGTTACACCATGGCGGACGTGCTGGGGCTGCAATGAGCCCGGACGAGATTGCGGAAGTCTACCGGCGCCTCGCCGACCGCACGCCCAATCCGGAAACCGAGCTCGAATCGGTGAACCACTTCACGTTGCTGGTTGCGGTGGTGCTTTCAGCGCAGGCGACGGACGCAAGCGTCAACCTTGCCACCCGCGACCTGTTCAAGACGGTGAACACGCCGCAGGCGATGGTCGCGCTCGGCGAGGAGGCGCTGAAGGGGCACATCAAGACGATCGGCCTGTTCAACACCAAGGCCAAGAACGTCATCGCGCTCAGCCAGGCGCTGATCGACAATCATGGTGGCGAAGTGCCGGCCGACCGCGACGCGCTTCAGGCGCTGCCGGGCGTCGGCCGCAAGACGGCGAACGTGGTGATGAATTGCGCGTTCGGTGCCGAGACCTTCGCCGTCGACACCCACGTCTTCCGAGTCTGCAACCGAATCGGTCTCGCTCCCGGCAAGGACGTGGTGGCGGTGGAGCGGGTGCTGGAGGCGACGACGCCGCAGCCGTATCGCCGCAACGCGCACCACCTTTTGATCCTTCACGGCCGCTATGTCTGCAAGGCGCGCAAACCCGAATGCTGGCGCTGCGTCGTCACCGATATCTGCCGCTTCGAGCCCAAGACGCCGCCGCCCGGCGAGGCGCTGCCGCCCAAGCGCCGCACTTTCAAGTGAAACCGCCGCTTCAACAATTCGGATGTAATTTCCGTCATTTACCCCGTTGCAATTCCCCGAACCGGCCTTAGGCTCCGCGCCTCCCAGGGGGATGTTCGCGTAACGTGGGTCAAGTTCGTACATCGTTGGTCCATCGGGCCGCAGCATTGTTTCTCCTGCTTTTCACGGTGTCGGCGGCAGGTCCGGCATTCGCGCAAATCCCCTCCGTTCTCGAACAGCTCACTGTGGTCACTCAGGATGCCGAGCAGGCGTCCTACATGCTTCGCTTCTCGCCCGCCGAGCCGCAGCACGCGGTGGTCAATGCCGATCCGCGCCGGCCGGAGCTGGTGATGCGCGCCACTGTGCGGGCGCCGCGCGTCGTGCAGCGCGCCGTCGGAAGCGCGCTTGTCCGGCAGATCAGCTTCGATACGGTGAACGGCGATCTCGTGCTGCGCTTCGAGACCGCGGGCGGGGCGAAGATCACCGCGCGTCCCGCGGGCGACAAGGTCGTCCAAGTGGTGGTGGAGCGGATCAGCGAGGACGAAGTGCGCGGCAACCGGCCGCTTGGTTCAACCGGCGAAGCGGTGGTGCCGGCAAGCGACCTTCCCGAATATGCCCGCGAAGGCGGCTTCGTTGAGGGCGATTCGTACGAGCTGGTGCCGCTCAAATATGCGGATGTGTCGGAAGTGATCGGCTTGCTGGTCGAAGGCGAGACGATCCAGCCCAACAACGTCTTCATCCGCCGCGAGCCCGGCTTCGGCTCGCCCGCGTCGAGCACCCAGCCCAATTACGTCAGCGCGCAGAACCAGGCGCAGCGCGAAAGCGTGCCGCTCGGCCAGTCCTTTCCCGGCCGCGGGCTTGCGGTGGACCGGCGCCTCAACGCGATCTGGATCACCGGCACGCCCGAGCGGATCGCGCGAGTGAAGGACCAGATCGCCTTGATCGACATCCCGGTCGACTCGGTAATCCTTGAAACGCAGTTCGTGGAGCTGACCGAGACCGGCGCGCGCAACCTCGGCATCGATCTCAACAATGCGTCCGGGCAGATCGCCGTCGGCACGCTGACCACCGGCGCCAATTTGCCCTTCGGCACCAACCTTTCGCGCATACTGCCCTCGGCCGGGCTGCAGGCGGCGATCTATGCGCAGGTGCAAAAAGGGGAGGGGCGCATCGTCTCCCGTCCGCGCATCGCGGCGCAAAGCGGTTCCACCGCCAAGATCATCACCGGCGACGCGCTTCCGATCCTGACCTCCATCGCTCTGTCGGGGGTCAACGCGGTCTCGCAGCAGGTCCAATATGTGAACGTCGGCGTCACTCTGCAGATCGCGCCGCGGGTGAGCTCGGACGGCTTCGTGACCTCGCAGATCTACGGCGTGGTCTCTTCCGTGACCGGCTTCAGCCAAGGCTATCCGACGATCAGCCAACGCGAGGCGGAAACTTCGGCGTCGGTTCGCGACGGGGAAACGTTCGTGATCGGCGGGCTGACGCAGGAGAATACGCTGCGCAGTAAGTCAAAGGTGCCGCTGCTCGGCGACCTTCCGGCGGTCGGCAATCTCTTCAAGGTGGATCGCTCGACCCGCTCTAAGACGGAGCTCTACATCGTCATCACGCCGCACATCGTTCGCCACCGGCGCTTCGAAGCGCCGCACGCGGAAGAACCGGCGGCCAACAATGTTCCGCGTCCGCAATAACAATGAAGTTACTCTGATCTTCACCATCGGTAAAGCTGAAATAAAATTGAAACTAGACATTTTTTAGGCTCGACAAGGACTTAGCTTACCATAGTATCTCCTCCTGTTGTGGCGGGCGTGTTTGCTCCAGGGTCACGACATGATGGGAGATACAAGGGATGAAGAAGCTTGTAACATTGGCGGTCGCGGGCGTTTCACTCGCCGCTTTGACGCACCCGGCGCAGGCGCAAGTCGCCGGCGACAAAATTCCCGGCAGCTATATCTGCGTATTCAAGAAGGGCTCGGTCTCGCGCGGCAATGCGCAGGCGGAGGCCAATCGCTCCGCTCAGGCGGCCGGCGGCCAGGTGAAGCACGTCTACAGCGTCGCTCTTCAGGGCTTTGCGGCAAACCTTCCCGATCAGGCGCTTGAGCGCATGAAGGCGGCCAACCCCAACATCGCTTATTGCGAGCAGGATCAGGTGATCACCGCGCCGCCTGTGCGCGCCGATGCGCGTCCGAGCGGCGGCGGCACCGTTCAGCCGGCGCAGGAAACGCCCTGGGGCATTGCCCGGGTCAACGGCGGCGCAGCCGGCACCTTTGCCACCGCCTGGGTGATCGACAGCGGCATCGATCTCACCCACCCCGATCTCAATGTGGAGACGGCGCGCAGCCGCAACTTCGTCGCCAATGAGACGTCGCCTAACGACCTGAACGGCCACGGCACCCATGTCGCCGGCACCATCGGCGCCTATGACAACACGATCGGCGTGATCGGCGTTGCACCGGGCGCGCGCGTGGTCGCGGTGCGCGTCCTCAACCGGCGCGGCAGCGGCACCAATTCCGGCGTGATCGCCGGGATCGACTATGTCGCGCAGAACGGCCGCTCGGGCGACGTCGCCAACATGAGCCTTGGCGGCGGCGTCAGCCAGGCGCTTGACGATGCCGTGGTTGCGGCGGCTTCGGGCGGGGTGCGCTTCGCGCTCGCCGCCGGCAACGAAAGCGACAACGCCAACAACCACTCGCCGGCCCGCGCCAACGGCCCGAACGTCTACACCGTCTCCGCCTTCGGCGTCGGCGACAAGTGGGCGACCTATTCGAACTTCGGCAACCCGCCGATCGAATATTCGGAGCCCGGCTCATCCATTAAGTCGACCTGGATGGGCGCCGGTTACAACACGATCAGCGGCACCTCGATGGCGACCCCGCACCTTGCGGGCCTGCTGCTCGCGGGCGCGGTTCGCAACGGCGGCAACGTGATCGGCGATCCGGACGGCAATCCGGACCCGATCGGCGTCAAGTAAGCACCTGTTCGATCGAAAGGAGGGGTGGCTTCGAGAGGGGCTGCCCCTTTTTCGTGCGCGTGAGCAAGGCGCTGGACCCGCTCCACCCCCTTTGCTAACGCCCTCCTTCCACGCACCCGTAGCTCAGCTGGATAGAGCGCTGCCCTCCGAAGGCAGAGGCCAGAGGTTCGAATCCTCTCGGGTGCGCCATTCTCCCACGTCGCTTTTTGCCCGCAGACTGGCACGCTTCTTCGAAGCTGCTAATCTAAGCGTATGGCAATTCCGGCGGATAAGAAGCGTGGCGCGGAGCAGCGGCCGTGAAGCGGCTGCCGGTAATCCTCGGCGTCACGGCCGGTGTGATCGTGCTGATCCTGCTCGGCCCGATTGCCGCTGCGGTGGTTCTGCTGCGCTCTTCGTCGGATGCCGTCGGGCCCGGACTGGCCGTTCAGATTTTTATCGCCGTGCTGGTTCTTGCCTTCTCAACCATTGTCGGCGGGGCGGTTTGGGCGCTTACGAGGCTGGTACAGAGGCTGCTTCGCCGCCGCCGCTGAGGCTCGCTCTTCGTTGCACCCGCGTTTCTTGCGAAACTTGATCCATGTTGAACGCATTGAGTGTGCGTCCGCCGCCCGATGAAGGGGCTTGGCGTGTTCTGGTTGAGCAAGGAGCGTCCCTGCAAATGGCTGTCGGTATTCTGGAAGAGGGGCGGGTGCACGCCGACAGCCCCGCTTTGGCGGCGCTGGTGCCTGCGAATGCGCAGCTAGAGACGCTCGCCGAAGGCTTTACCTGGAGCGAAGGCCCGGTGTGGGTCTCGGACGGCCAGTATCTGCTGCTTAGCGACGTGCCGGCGAACAAGATGTACCGTTGGTCCGAAGCGGATGGGCTCAGCGTCTTCCTCGATCCTTCGGGCTTTGACGGGCCCGACTCGACGCCCTTTCGGGAGCCGGGCTCGAACGGCCTCATCCCGGGGCCGCCCGGCACCATTCTCGTCGCAGATCACGGCAACCGGGCGGTTGCGCGGCTCGATCTCGCGACGCGCACCAAGACCTTCCTCGCCACCCATTATGACGGCCGTCGCTTCAGCTCGCCGAACGATCTCGTGCTCGGCCGCGACGGTTCGATCTGGTTCACCGATCCGCCCTACGGCCTGGAAGGGCTGAACAACTCTCCGCTGAAGGAGCAGCCACTGAACGGCGTCTACCGGCTCCACCCGGACGGCGAGGTGGAGCTGGTCGTGGCGGATATGAGCTTTCCCAACGGCATCCTCCTTTCCGTGGATCAACGGACTTTGTTCGTCGCCAATTCCGATCCCCAGTGGCCGGTGGTGCTTGCCTTTGCGTTGGACGAGAACGGAAAGGTGACAGGCCGGGAGGTCTTCGCGGATTTCTCCGAGTACCAGGCCCAGAGACTGCCCGGCCTCCCCGACGGAATGGCGATCGACGTCGCCGGCAATCTCTTCATCACCGGCCCGGGCGGGGTCCACATATTCTCCGCGGGCGGGGCACGCCTTGGCCGCATCGACACGGCACGAAAAGTCGCAAATTGTACGTTCGGCGAGGACGGAAGAACCTTGTTCATGGCGTCGAGCGAGATGCTCGTTCGAGTGAGAACCCGTACTCGCGGCCTCGGCTACTGACTTTGCAGGTGGGGGCATTGCCACTTCTTCTTGCGGTAGAGCAGTTCCCTTTGCGCGAACGCCAGTATAAGGGGCGCCAATAAGGGAGGCGCTTTTCCCGCGTTTTCCCGGTGTCAGCGCGGCTGGGCTGCCGCTTGGGTAAGGGTTCGTGGATTTCTGCGCTTCCTGCGCCTCTCGCTATTTACGTTGAAAGTGGACGGAATATCATCCATTTCGCACAAAGCCGTGCTAGTCTTCCATTCGGGGCTCTGGAAGCGCGGCGGATAAAAGGAGAATTCGATGGAGAATGAGCAGCTCGTTCAGCTGACCGCCGATATTGTCGCGGCGCACGTTGCCAACAATAATGTCGCGGTGGGGGATGTCGGCAATCTCGTACAGCGCGTCTACGAAGCGCTTGCGACACTCGAAAAGCCGGCGGAAGCCGCTCAGGCCGCCGAGAAGACGCCGGTTGTTTCGGTACGTGCTTCCATTAAGCCCGAATATATCGTGTGCATGGAATGCGGCGCCAAGCAGCGCATGCTGAAGCGCCACTTGATGACCGCGCACGGCATGTCGCCCGATCAATACCGCACCGATTACGGCCTGCCGCGCGAATATCCGATGGTTGCGCCCAATTATTCGGAACAGCGCCGCTCGCTCGCCCACGCCATCGGCCTCGGCCGCAAGAAGGAAGGCGGCGATGCGGAAAGCGGCGCCAAGGCTGCCAAGCCCGCCGGCACCGGCCGCGGCCGCGGCCGCCCGCGCAAGGTCCCGCAGGAAGGCTGAGCCGTCTCACTGGTTCAAGAAAGGCGCGTCCGCAGGCTGCGGGCGCGCTTTTCCTTTGCCTGCCGCCCGGCTAGCGCCCTCTGATGTCCAGTTCCTCCACCACCCCGCATGACGCGATCGTGCTTGGCGCGGGCGGCGCGGGGCTGATGTGCGCGGCGGTGGCGGGGCAAAGGGGGCGGCGGGTGCTGCTGCTCGACCATGCCGACGCGCCGGGCAAGAAAATCCTGATCTCCGGCGGCGGGCGGTGCAATTTCACCAACATCCACGCCGCCGCCGACCGCTACGTCTCGTCCAACCCGCATTTCTCCAAGTCGGCGCTCGGCCGCTACACCGCCGAGGACTTCCTGGCGCTGGTCGAGCAGCACGGGATCGCCTGGCACGAAAAAACGCTCGGCCAGCTCTTTTGCGACGGCTCAGCGCGGCAGATCGTGAAGATGCTGCTCGACGAATGCGAGAAGGGCGCGGTCGACATCCGCCTCGGCGCGCCGCTCGGCGAGATCGGTCATAGCGACGGGCTCTTCACCGTGCGGCATGGCGAGCGAAGCTATCAGGCGCCGTCCCTGGTGATCGCCACCGGCGGGCCGTCCATCCCGAAGCTCGGCGCCACCGGCTTGGCGTACGACCTGGCGCGCCGCTTCGGCCTCAAGGTGGTCGAGCCGCGGCCGGCGCTTGTGCCGCTGACGCTTGGCGCGGACGAGACCTTGTTCAAGACACTGTCGGGCGTCGCCACGGAGGTGGTGGCAAAGGCGGGCAAAGCCTCGTTCCGCGAAGCCGCCTTGTTTACCCACAAGGGCCTGTCCGGGCCTGCCATTCTGCAGGTGTCGTCATACTGGCGGCACGGAGAGGCCGTGGCCATCGACTTCCTGCCGGATGCGGAAAGCGGCTGGCTGGCTGAGGAGAAACGGGCGCGGCCGCGAAGCAACGTCAAGGCCGCGCTTGCCCGCCGCCTGCCGGAGCGGCTCGCCGAGGCGCTGGCGGAGCAGCTTGGCCTTCGCGGCGAGTTCGCCAACCTGCCCGACCGCGCGCTTGCCGAAGCGTCGGCACGGCTCGCTGCCTGGGCCTTTCACCCGAACGGCACCGAAGGCTTCGCGAAGGCCGAAGTCACCGTGGGCGGCATTTCCACGGACGGCCTCTCGTCCCGCACCATGGAGGCGCGGCAGGTATCGGGCCTCTATGCGATCGGCGAGGCGGTGGACGTCACAGGCTGGCTCGGCGGCTACAATTTCCAATGGGCGTGGGCGAGCGGCTGGGCAGCGGCGCAGGCTGTTTAACGGCGCCGAGGCGGCGCGGGTTCTATGCGCCAGCCGTTCTTCGCGGCGCTGAGCTTAACCCCGGCCAAAGTGACAGTGCGCCCCGCCTCCAGTGCGGACAGTGTATCGGTTAGTTGATCGCCGCGTGGCGCGGCGTCGGGTGCGAACCGTCGCATGCAGCGCAAGAGTAGGCGCCGGCGCAACTCCGCAGGAAGGTGCTCGGCACGGAGCAGGAGGTGGTCGGCGCCTTCCACGATTACCTGCTCGGCCAATGAGGATGCCATTGTCTCCAGCGCATCTTCAGCATCGGCAAGCGCAGCGGCACTGCGTGCGAGCGGTGCGGGGTCCAGCCAGCCTGTCTCACCGAGCAGTCGCCGGATGCGGACTCGGTCGAAGCTCTCGTCGTGGTTGCTCGGATCGGACGCAGGTTCGAAGCCGGAGGCGGCGGCGATCTCGGCGAGTTCAGCACGGCGCCAGGCGAGGAGTGGGCGGAGGATTTCTGCGCCATCTCCTCCTTCTGCAAAGGGTCTGCGCTCGCGAATGCCGGCGAGGCCCGCCACGCCGCCACCGCGCAGGAGGCGCATGATCAGGGTCTCGGCTTGGTCGTCGAGATGGTGGCCGGTGAGGAGGCAGGGGATCGCCTCCCGCCGCATCCAGGCGCCAAGCGCCTGGTACCGCGCCGCGCGTGCGTGCGCCTGAACGCTTGCGCCCGGGGCCACGTCGACGCTGAGGATCGCATGCGGAGCACCGAGTTGCGCACCGAGCCGAGCGGCGGCCTGCGCTTCAGCCGCGCTGCCGGGGCGGAGCTGGTGGTCCACTGTCGCGGCCCGCACTTCCCCGGGGAAAGCGGCCGCCGCGAGGAGCAGCAGAGCGAGGCTGTCCGGCCCTCCCGAGAAAGCAATTCCCAGCGGCAACTTCACCGGCCCGAGCGCTGCTAAGTCAGCGCGGAACCGCTCAACAAGGTCCGGGGAGGGGAGGGACGGCGCCATGCGGTAAGCCTAAGGCATTTCCGGCGCGGCGTCGTCCCCGCCCGATCAGTTGCCGAGCAGACGGCCGAGGCCGCGGCGAAGCTTTTCCTTCTTGGTCTCCGGCCGGCGCACTTCGTCTTCGCCGTCGGATGCGTCATCGCCGCCGTTCATCATCGCCGCCATGTCCATGCCGAGCATGCCCATGTAGGTCGATTTGGTGCGCAGCTTGGCCGCCCATTCCGGCTTCCACGACGCCCCGGCCTTGGCAGGGCGAGCGGGGAAGCTGAAATTGGCTTCGGGGCCGAAGGCGACCATCGACAGCATCGATTGCGGCGCCGCCTTGGCGACTTCCTGCGGCACGGTGCAGTTTGCGGCGGTGCCGGGGAGGAGCACCTTTTGCGCCACCAGCCGCGCGATTTCTTCGGGGGCGAGATAGTCCATCATCATCGCCGCCGCCTGCTTTTCGCTGGACGTCCACATGATCATGTCGCCGTTCTGCGCCGCGCCCATGGTGGAGAGGAACCAGCCGCGAGACGCCGCAATCGGCTTCCAGGTAAGCGGCACCGAGCCCGAAGCCGCCGCGTTCTGCGCTGTCAGCGACACCGGCGCCAGGAAGTCCTGGCCGGGCGCGAGGGCGAACTTGATTTCGGGGGTGTAGTTGCCGCGGACGACGTGATCGCCGACCAAGGAGCCGCTGGCGGGGACGCGTGCCTTGGACTTGTTGTTCGGCCATTCGCCGTAGCTCGCGTTGCTGGTTGCAGACGGCGGGTTCATCGCCTTCAGCGCCGCCTGTGCGAAAGCGGGCGGAACCTTGCCGGCGGAAAGGCTCGCGAAATCGACCACCACCGGCTGGCCTGGGCGGGCGCGCTCGCCGCAGCCCCAGTAGAACAGCATCCGGCCCTTCGGCTTCTCGCCGGCGTAATTGTAGGGCGACTGCGGCGCTAACGACGCGGCGCGCATCGGGCTGACAAGCGGCAGGGCAGGGCCCGCCTTCAACGTCGCCGGCGGCAGGTGCTCGGCCGAAGGCTCGCCCGGCGCGCGGCGGCCGGTGCCTAGCTGCAGGGTCAGATTGTGCGCGTAAGCGCCGCCGCCTTGCCCCATCGTGCTCATGCCCGACGCGGTTTCGGCGCTCATCCAATAGGTCGCGCTGCCGCCCGACGGCGCCTGCTGGGCCTGGGCGGCGACGGCGGCGATTGCGACGAGGCCGGTGCCGGCCAGGATGCGAATATTGCGCGACATTTGAAACTCCCTGTTCGTAGCTTTGCGCCGCGAGAGAGGCGGCGCCGGCTGAAATGCGAAACCGCACGTCGGCCAGCCGCGTCGCGGCACGATGTCGCCGCGCCGGGAGAAGTGTTTCAATTGTTGCTTACGCTATCCCCTCAGGCGCCTATTTGCACTTCGCCGCGGTGCGGGCGGCGGGGAGGCGCTCCTTCAGCCAATCGCGCATCGTTGCGCCGTAGACGTCCTGAAGCTCGTCATAAGCCTTGCACGCTTCCGCCGGCTTTTTCAGCGTAAGCAGCGCCTGGCCTAAGAAGAACAGGCTGTCGGCGGCGCGTTCGCCTTTTGGGTTGCTGTCGTAATTGGCGAACAGCACCCGTGCCGCGGCGGTGGGGTTGCCGTCGTCGAGGTAAGCGCGGCCGGCAAGGTTCGCGGCCCAGCTCCCGAAGCGGTGCTTCGGCCACTTTTTGGCCACCGCGTCGAGAAGCTGCTGCGCGTCCTTATACTTCTTCTGCTCCCAAAGGCGGAAACCGGCATTGTAGGCGGCTTCAGGATCGTCGCCGAGAGCGACGGTGCTGACTTTGGGGGTGATGGCCGGAGCAGGCGTCGTCGTGTTGCGGCGCGGCGTCTCCACGGCTGCGGTTGGCTGATCAGCGGCTGGCTCGTCCGCGCTCGTGCCGGGTTTCTCCAGCGCCTCGAGCCGGCTTGCCGTGCTTTCACGCACGCTGGCGAGCGCCGTCTCAAGCTGGCGAAGGCGGTTGCCGTTTTGCTCGACCTGGCCAGTCAGCCGGGCGAGCTGCGTTTCCAAAGCATCGACGCGGGCGGTGAGATCGGAGACGGCGCTTCCGCCCGGCACGCCGCTTTGCTCAACGGGCCGCGCCTGTTCCTGAATTTCGGGGCCGACCACCGAGCCGTTGGCGCCGGGGAACACGCGGCGCTGCACCGCGCGCATTTCCTGCTCGAGCCGGTCGACGCGGCGGTCGATCCGGTCCGTCTGCTGCGCGGCCGCCGGAAAGGCCACGCCGGCCATTAAGGCAATGCCAAGTAGATGAATACGCATGAATGATCCCCGCAAAACGCCACTCCCACCTTATGCTTAATGCGGCGGGGCAGCTGTCGCCAGCCTTAAGCGGGTGCGCTGCCGTTTAGTCTTCGGGTGTGGCTGCCGGGACGGGCGCGGAGGCCGCTGGAGCGCCTGCCGCCGCCCCGGGCGCCGTCTGCCCGGTGCGCGCGACGAGGTCGGCGGCTTTCAGGCTGACGTTGGAGATCGTCTTTTCCGGCGCAGCCAGCGGCGGGATCACCGTGCTTCCGACGGTTACTTGAAGCGCCTGCGGGCGACCGGTGCGGATCTGCGGCGCCGTGGCGGTTGTCGGCACCTCGAAGCGATCACCCTTCTTGAGCGTGCCCTGGTAAAGCGCCGCGCCGCCGCCGGCCTCGTAGACCCGAAGCCAGACGTCTTCGATTGCGGTGAGCACCACGGGGCCGGTCGCCGCGGCAGGAGCCTGCTGCGCCGCCTGCGGCTGCGGAGCCTGCGCCGCTGGCGCCTCCGCCTCGGTAAGCTGCGGCTCGAGGGGCGCGTCGCCGACCGCCTGGTTGCGCCAGATGAGATACGCGGCGACCAGCAGCACGATGAGCGCGAGCGCGATCCAGGCGATGGAGCGCGGCGGCACGCGCGCGGGATCGGCGGGCTCGTAGAAGGAGGCGGCGGGGCTTGCCGTCGGCTGGCGCGCGATGCCGAGCTCGGCGCGCAGTTCCTGGCCCACTTCCGCGGCGTCCAAGCCGACGATGGTGGCGTAGGAGCGGGCGAAGCCGACGCTGTAGGTTGGTGCGGGGAGTGCTTCCCACTCGCCGCGCTCAATATGTTCGAGGTGGCGGATCGGGATCCGGCTGTGGCTTGCGACTTCCTGAAGCGTCAGGCCCTTTTCCTCGCGCGCCGCGCGAAGCCGTTCTCCGACCGGGGAGCCGCCCACTTGATCCCCAACTGCCTCAACCATCGACCCGTTGCCCTTTTCGTGTGCCGATCTTGTCACAGGAGCGGCGCGCCTCTGTCAACCGGATCGCGCCTGCTCTCGTCGCTTGCGCTGCTATCCGATCGCGACTTCGTGCGTTTCCGCCCAACCGGTCAGCGCCGCCCGCATGTCGGAGGGCGGGCTGGCGAGCATCGCTTCCAGCGCTGGCGCGAGCGCGGAGCGGTCGAGCGAGCGGATCATCGCCTTGATCGGCCCTACCGCGACCGGCGTAATCGAAAAACGCTCGATGCCGAGGCCGATCAGCGCCATCGCCTCCAGCGTCCGGCCACCCATTTCGCCGCACACGCCGACGGGAACGCCCGCCGCCTGCGCTTCGCGGGTCACGCGGCGAAGGAAGCGCAGGATCGCCGGCGACAGCCAGTCGTAGCGTTCGGCAAGCTTGGGATGCGCGCGGTCGGCCGCGAACAGGAACTGGGTAAGATCGTTGGTCCCTATCGACAGGAAATCGAGCTTGGGGAGCAGGATGTCGAGCTGCTCCGCCAAGGCCGGGACTTCCAGCATCGCACCGTAGGAGACCTTGCTCGGCAGCAGCTTGCGGCGCTCGGTCAGCCACTGGCGCTGCTGTTCCACGATCTCGCGCGCCGCGTCGAATTCCCACGGCTCCGACACCATCGGGAACATGACGTTGAGCACCCGCCCCGCCGCCGCTTCCAGAAGCGCGCGCGCCTGCGCCTTCATCAGGCCGTCGCGGTCGAGCGCCAAGCGAAGGGCGCGCCAGCCCATGGCCGGGTTTTCCTCATGCTCCTCATCCTCGCCTGCCTGGAGGTAGGGGAGCGCCTTGTCCCCGCCGACGTCCAGGGTGCGGAAGATCACCGGCTTGTCGCCCGCTGCTTCGAGCACCGAGCGGTAGAGCCGCTGCTGGCTCTCGCGCTTCGGCAGCGACGCCGACACCAGGAACTGGAATTCTGTCCGAAACAGACCGATCCCGTCCGCGCCGACGAGGTGGATCGCTGCGGCATCGTCGCGAAGGCCGGCATTGACCATCACGGACATGCGGTGCCCGTCCTTCGTCACCGGCGGCAGATCGCGAAGCGACGCGAACTCGGCGCGGCGCTTTTGAGTCACCACCATCTTGGCTCGAAACGCTTCTTCCACCGGCCCGGTCGGGCGCACGAAGGCCGCGCCTTCGCTGCCGTCGAGCAGCAGGTAATCGCCTTCGCTTACCGCCTGCCGAATGTCGCGCACCCGGCCGAGCATCGGCACGCCCATCGCGCGCGCGACAATGGTGACGTGCGCGGTCAGCGAGCCTTCCTCCAGGATTACCCCCTTCAGCCGCCGCCGGTCATATTCGAGCAGTTCCGCAGGCCCAAGATTGCGGGCGATCAGGATAGCGTCGTCCTGAAGCCCCATCTGCGCCGCCGTGCCGAGCTTGCCGGAGACGATGCGCAAGAGCCGGTTCGACAGGTCGTCGAGGTCGTGCATGCGGTCGCGAAGCAACGTGTCGTCGATCTCCCGCATCCGCATCTGCATGCGCTGGCGGACCCGCTCGATCGCCGCTTCGGCAGTAAGGCCGCTGTCGATCGCTTCGTTGATCCGCCGCGACCAGCCTTCGTCATAGGCGAACATCTTGTAGGTCTCGAGCACCTCATGATGCTCGCCCGCCGTTCCGAACTCGGCGGCGCTGGTCATGTTGTCGATCTGCTCGCGCATCTTTCGAAACGCGGAATAGACCCGGTGCCGCTCGGCCTCCGTATCCTCGGCAACCGTATGCTCGATGGTGACGCGCGGCTGGTGGAAAACGGCAATGCCCGCGCCCATGCCGGTCACCAGGCGAAGGCCTTGAAGCCGCACCGCCCCCTGGTCGCGCGCCGCTGCGGCGTCCGAGCTTGCTTTGTCGGCAAGGCCTGCGTGGGCGATCAGTTCGGAAAGCACCATTGCAACCGTCTGCAGCGCTTCGATCTCGACATCGTCATAGGCGCGCGGGTCGCCATGCTGAACGGCGAGCACGCCGATCGCCCGTTCCTTGCGCACGATCGGAACGCCCGCGAAGCTGTGGAACAGTTCCTCGCCCGTTTCCGAGCGGTAGGCGAATTCCGGGTGCGTCGCGGCCTCGGCGAGGTTGAGCACCGACACGTGCTTCGCGATCGTGCCGACCAGACCTTCGCCCAGCGCAAGCTTGGTGACGTGGACCGCGGTCTGGTTGAGGCCAAGCGTGGCGAACAGCTCCAGCACGCCGTCGCGCAGCAGGTAGATGGAGCAGACCTCGCTGGTCATCGCCTCCGCGATAATCTGCACGACCTTGTTGAGTTTAGCCTGCGCGCCCATGCGCGACGCCATCACATCATGGAGGCCGGTAAGGATTTCACGCGCGGACGCGACCGAGGCAGTTGGCATACGCCAAGCGGTAGCAGGAAGGCGCGGCCGTTTCCAACCGCCTCTGCCCCCGTTCCGGCTACGCCGAGCGGCGTTCCAGCGCGTGGGCGGCTTCGTCGACCAACTGCTTCAGGATTTCGGCGACCGGCGCTTCGCCCTTGACCATGCCGACCGACTGGCCGGCCATCACCGATCCGCTTTCCACGTCGCCGTCGATCACCGCGCGGCGAAGGGCGCCCGCCCAATAATGTTCGATCTGGAGCTGCGCTTCCATCATCTCGACGCTGCCTTTGTCGAGCAGGTCGGCGACTTCACGCTGCTTGGCGGCGAAGCTTTCCATTTCGCGGTTCTTGATGGCGCGCACTGGGATCACCGGCAGGCGCGGATCGATCTGCACCGACGTGATCGCGTCGCGAGCAGAGGCGCGGATGAACGCCTTTTTGAAGTTGGGGTGGGCGATGCATTCGCTGGCGCAGACGAAGCGGGTGCCGAGCTGGACGCCGACTGCGCCCATCTCGAGATAGCCGGAGATCGCACCGCCATGGCCGATGCCGCCGGCAACGAAGATCGGAACCTCCGCGGCAAGCGGCGGAAGCATCTCCTGGGCAAGGACGGAGGTCGATACGGGACCGATGTGGCCGCCCGCTTCCATGCCTTCGATCACAAGCGCGTCGACGCCGGAGCGCACCAGCTTCTTGGCGAGCGCGAGAGCGGGGGCGAAGCAGATCAGCTTCGCGCCCATGCCCTTGATCCGGTCGAGCGAGCCGGGCGGCGGGAGGCCACCGGCGAGGACGACGTGGCTGACACCGTGCTTGGCACAAACGTCGATCAGTTCGCTCAGCTGCGGGTGCATGGTGATGAGGTTGACGCCGAAGGGCTTTTCCGTCCGCTTCTTGGTCTCGGCGATCTCGTTGTCGAGCAGCTCCGGCGTCATCGCCCCGCAGGCGATCACCCCGAAAGCACCCGCGTTGGACAGCGCGGAGACGAGGTTGCGTTCCGAAATCCAGCTCATCGCTCCGCCGAGAATGGCGACCTCGCAGCCGAGGAAATCGGTGCCGCGCTTCATCAGCCGCTGGAGGCGATCGTGGCCGACGGACGGAAGCCCCTCCCCTTCAGGGGAGGGGTTTGGGGAGGGGAATGTGTTTGCTGGGTCGTTCATCGGTTTGTCTCTACTTTACTTACGTGCCCCTCCCCAACCCCTCCCCTGAAGGGGAGGGGCCTTTAGGCATCCACCTCTTCATCCAGGCCGTAGGCGGTGTGCAGCACACGCACGGCCAATTCGGTATATTCCTCGGCGATCAGCACCGACACTTTGATTTCCGACGTGGTGATCGCGAGGATGTTGATGTTGCGCGCCGCCAAAGCCTCGAACATCGTCGCGGCAATCCCGGCGTTGGAGCGCATGCCGACACCCACCGCACTAACCTTGACGACATTGGTGTCGGTCAGGATCTCGCCGAAACCGACTTTCTCCTGAAGGCCCTCCAGCACCGCCCGGCTTTGCGCAAGCGAGGCGGTGGGGACGGTGAAGGTCAAGTCGCTCTCGTGGCCCGCAGTACGCACCGACTGGACAATCATGTCGACGTTGATGCTCGCCTGCGCCAACGGCTTGAAGATCGCGGCGACGGAGCCCGGTTTGTCCGGCACACCGGTCAGCGTGATCCGCGCCTCATTCTTGTCGTAGGCGATGCCGGTAATCAGTTGCCGTTCCATGTGGAATTCCTCGATTGCCTCTTCGCCCGCGACCAATGTGCCCGGCCGGTCCTCGAAGGAGGACAGGACTCGGATCGGTATCCCCTCGCGCATGGCAAGGCCGACCGAGCGGGTTTGCAGCACTTTCGCGCCGACGCTTGCAAGCTCCAGCATCTCCTCAAACGTGACGGCGGGAAGCTTGCGCGCGCGCGGCACGATCCGGGGATCGGTGGTGTAGACGCCGTCGACGTCCGTATAGATGTCGCAGCGGTCGGCCTTCATCGCGGCCGCGACGGCGACCGCGCTGGTGTCGGATCCGCCGCGGCCGAGCGTCGCGACATCGCCGTCGGCGGTGACGCCCTGAAAGCCCGGGATGACGGCGATGCCGCCTTCGCCGAACACGCGCTCCAGCACGTCTGAGTCGATGCCTTCGATGATTCCGGCAGCATGGCCGGTGGTGAGGATGGGGAGCTGCCAGCCCATGTACGACTTGGCGTTGAGCCCCATGCCCTGGAGGGTGATGGCCAGGAGGCCGCTGGTCACCTGCTCGCCCGACGCAACGACGACGTCATATTCGCGGGCATCGTAAAGGGAGGCGGCTTCGCGGCAGAGCTGAACGAGGCGGTCGGTCTCCCCGGCCATGGCCGAGACGACGACGGCGATTTGGTGACCGGCTTCGGCTTCGCGCTTCACAAGGGCGGCGACGTGGCGGATGCGCTCGATGCCCGCCATCGAAGTGCCGCCGAATTTCATCACGATGCGCGCCATGTGCCGCGTCCTTAGCGGCTGGCGGCGAAGGCGCAAGGCGGGGAGGGGTGTTAGAGCCAGTCCGGAACGGCGTCGGCGTCGATCAGGCTCTGGATGTCGAGGCGCGGGCGGACCACCGCCCAGCGGTCGCCGTTGACCAGCACTTCGGGCGTCAAAGGGCGGCTGTTGTAGGTGCTCGACATTGCGGCGGCGTAGGCGCCGGCTGTGCGGAAGACGACGAGGTCCTCGGCGACGGCTTCGTCCATGGTGCGGGCGGTGGCGAAGGTGTCGCCGGTCTCGCAGACCGGGCCGACGATGGTAACGGTGGCGCGGCTGCCCTTGGGTGCAACCGCTTCGATCGTGTGCCATGCATCGTAGAGGGTGGGGCGCATCAGGTCGTTCATGCCCGCGTCCACCACCAGGAAGGGGTGGGTGGCGCCCGGCTTCACCCGGATGACGCGGGTAAGGAGCACGCCGGCATTGGCGACGATCAGGCGGCCCGGCTCGAACACCAGCCGCACGCCCCAGTCGACCGTCACTTCGCGGACCATCTCGCCATAGGCTTCGGGCGAGGGGGGCGGCATCTGCGCGTGGTCGTAGGGAACGCCGAGACCGCCGCCCAGGTCGGCGACAGTGATCGAATGGCCGGTCGCGCGGAGGCTGGCAATCAGCGCGCCAACTTTTTCGAACGCGCTGCGCAAGGGGGAGAGGCTGGTGAGTTGGGAGCCGATATGCACAGCGACGCCCTGCACCATCAAGCCGGGGAGGGTGGCCGCCCGTGCGTAAGCCGCTTCCGCGTCGGCATAAGGCACGCCGAACTTGTTCTCGGCGGCGCCCGTCGAAATCTTAGCGTGGGTGCCGGCTTCAACGTCGGGGTTCACCCGGAAGCCGACCGGCGCGGTCTTGCCGATCCGCACCGCGACTTGCGACAGCATCTCGGCTTCTTCCACCGACTCCAGGTTGAACTGGAAAAGCCCGCCTTCCAGCGCCAACGCCATTTCGTCCGCCGTCTTGCCGACGCCAGCGAACACGATCTTCTCCGGCGCGATCCCCGCCGCCCGCGCGCGGCGATATTCGCCTCCTGACACGACGTCCGCGCCAAGCCCTTCCGCCGCCAGCGTCGCAAGCACCGCCGCATTGGGGTTCGCCTTCACCGCGTAGGCGATCAGCGGATCGGCCAGCGGCCGGAGCGCCTCGCGAAGCACCCGCGCGTGGCGGATCATGGTTGCGGTGGAATAGACGTAGACCGGCGTCCCCACCGCGTCGGCAATGGCGGGCAGGGGCACGTCCTCGCAATGGAGAACGCCGTCCTTGAGCTGGAAATCGTCCATTGGATCAGGGCTCGATGCGGCGGAACAGGGCGTGCGCCCGGCCGCTTTTGGCTTGGGAATAAGAAGAAGTGTTTGATAGGGAGCGGCCATGGCAAGCACAAGCGATGGCGTAAGCGCCACCACGATCGATCCGCGCGAAGCGGCTCATTTCGGCGCAATGGCGGCGGATTGGTGGGACCCGAAGGGCAGTTCGGCGATGCTTCACCAGCTCAACCCGGTGCGGCTCGGCTATATCCGCGACCGGATCGACCAGCATTGGGGCTTTGACGAATGCGATCTGAAGCCGCTCAAGGGTCGCAAGGCCGCCGATGTGGGCTGCGGCGCGGGGCTTCTCGCTGAACCGCTTGCGCGGCTTGGGGCGGAGGTGACCGGTGTCGATCCCGCGCCTGAGAATATCGCCGCAGCGCAGGCCCACGCGCTGGGGCAGGGGCTGCAGATCGACTACCGCGTGGGCAGCGTCGAGGCTTTGCAGGGCAGCTTCGACCTCGTCACCTGCCTTGAGGTGGTGGAGCACGTCTCCGACACGCGCGGCTTCGTACAGGGCCTCGCCGACCGCCTAGCGGATAATGGCTTGCTGATCCTCTCGACGCCGAACCGCACCGGCTTCTCTCGGCTGATGCTGATCACGCTTGCCGAGGGCATGAACCGCATTCCCAAAGGCACCCACGATTGGGACAAGTTCCTCGCGCCCGAGGAGCTCACCACCTTGCTGAAGGACGCCGGGCTGGACGTGATCGACTGCACCGGCCTCGCCTGGAACCCGGCGAGCGGCTTCCACGTGGCGGAAAATAAGTCGCTGGATTACTTCATCACGGCGCGGCGCGCTTAGAAGTCGACCTTGTCGTAGTGCGTCGGAGGGCTGATTACCTCCATCCGCTCTCCCAAGAGGGGGCGGAAGCTCGGGCGCGACTTAAGCGAGGAATACCAGTCGCTGGTCTGCTTGTGGCCGCGCCAATCGATGCCGCCGAGGTAATCGGCAACCGACAAATGGGCTGCGCAAGCAAGGTCGGCGAGGCTCAGCGTCGGACCGCCGAGCCAGCGGCGGTGGTCGAGCAGGTAGTCGATATAGTCCAAATGGCCGTTGGCGGTCTTCATCGCCTCGCGCAGCACGCGGGTGTCGGGCGGATCGCGGCTGACCAGGCGCTTCCTCATCCGTTCTTCCATCAAGGGCGCGACGACGTCGCCGAACAATTTCCGGTCGAACCAGGCCACCAGCCGGCGCACTTCGGCGCGGGCAGCGGAGCCGCCGCCGAGCATCGGCGCGCGGTCCACCGTTTCCTCGAAATATTCGCAGATTGCGTTGGAATCGATCAGCACCAGGCCCTTCGATTCCTCCACCAGCACCGGCGTCTCGCCGGCGGGGTTCAGATCGGCGAATTCGTCGCGCTGCTCCCACGGATTCTCGCGCGCGAGCTCAACGGGAACGCCCTTCTCGGCCATCAGCAGCCGGACCTTGCGGGAGAAGGGGCAGAGGGGGAATTGGTAAAGCTGCCACATGCGCCCGGCTTTAGCGGCCGTGCGTGCGGAAAACTATCGGCTTTCGACGGCCTCAGCGGCGATAATCGTCCCGCGGGCGATCGTCGTCCCGCTCGTCGTAGCGGCGGTCGTCACGATCCTCGTAGCGGCGATCGTCGTAACGGCGGTCGTCGTCATGGCGATAGTCGCGGCCACGGCCTGCCATGGCGTCTTCCATGCGGCGGGTCGCGTCCTCGAGCGAGCGGCGAAGCACCGGCGTCATGACGGCAAGTTCCTGCATGATCGCGCCGAGGCCGACGGTGGCGGCGCCGATCTGGTCGCGCATCCGCTCGCGGGCATAAGGATCGTCGTGCCGGGCGATATCTCCAAGCGTTTCGTCGCGGTGATGACGGCCGCGGCGATAGGGATCGACAGCGTCAACCACCGGGCCGATCGGCACGTCGAGGATGGCATCGGCAACCCGGCCGACCCTGTCGCCGACTTCCTCGATCTCGCCGGGACGGGGCAGATCGCGAACGATCTCGTCGTCGCGGGAGTTCGGATAAGGCTGCGCAAAGGCAGGCACGGCGCTGGCGAGCAAGGTCGCGGCGATGATCAGCTTACGCATGTACAAGCCTTTCGATATCAAACGGGCGCACGGGCGAAAACGCAACACCATGCAAGTCGTTGCGAACTACGCTGGTCGGCATGACCCCTAGCTGAATGAAGCGGTTAGCGACGCTTCTTTGGCCGTTTCGCCGCCTGTGCCTCCGGTGGCGGCGGCAGGTGGGCGGTGGCCGCGGCGAGCTTAGCGGTGATGGCCGGCATTTCCTTCATCAGCTCCGGAACAAAGGCGCCCATGCCCTTCAAGAACTCGGGATCGCTTCCGATGGTCATCACTTCGGAGGCATAAGCCTTGCCCGACGGCGACGCGAAAAAGGTGCGAAGATCGGTCAGCTGCTCCACGCTGAAGCGCCTTGCATAGGCTAAGGCAAGTGCCTCGCGCATTTGCGGTTCGAACTTGGTCATCACCGGCACCATTTCAGTCATCATGACCCGATTGGTGATTTCCATCCGCTCGATGAAATGCGGATCATGCTCAGCCATCACCTCGCGCATCGTCTTGTTCGCCTGGGCAGGGTCCGCCTCGTTCTCGTCCGCAGCGGGGATGTCCTTCATCTGCATGTCGAGGACCCCTCCCATCATGGACGTGGTCATCTGCTCGGCGCTCACGGCCATGATCCGGCGAAACGTGCCGGCGGGGAAAGTCTGCTCGGCGACGATCCTAGCAAGGGGAAGCCGCTGCGGATCGGCCGGTGCTGCATCGGCGGCGGGAGCAGCGGCGATGACCGGCGCGGTGCTTGTCCCGGCCTCCTGCGCGGCCACGGGTGCGGCGGCAAGCGCCGCGGTAGCGAGAATCAGGTATTTCATTGGCGCGGCCCTCTTTTGCCGGAGGGTACCGCGCCAGCCCGTCGCTGCCTAGCGGGCGAGCAGCCAGGCCAGCGCGATGCTGCCCGCGACGATCCGGTACCAGGCGAAGGGTGCGAAGCCGTGGCGCGAGACGATGCCGACGAACCAGCGGATGATGGCGATCGCGACCAGGAAGGAGGTGACGAAGCCGACGCCGATCAGGCCCCAGTCCACCCCCGCCGCGGCGATCTCTTGGTGGTGCTTGGCAATCGAGAGGGTCGTCGCGCCGACCATGGTGGGGACCGCAAGGAAGAAGCTGAACTCGGCGGCCGTGCGGCGCTCGACGCCCAGCGACAGCGCGCCCATGATCGTCGCGCCGGAGCGGCTGACGCCCGGCACCATCGCAAGGCACTGAATGAAGCCGATGCCTAGCGCCCGTTTCAGCGGGATAGCCGCGACGCCCGGCTCCACCGTCGCGGGCTTCACCCAACGCTCGATCAGCAGGATGGCGATGCCGCCGAGGACTAACGCAACCGCCACCACTTCGGCGTTGCCCAACAAGGCTTCGATATTGTCGATCAGGATCAGCCCGAGCACCGCGGACGGCACGAAGGCCACGGCGACGTTGATCGCGAACCGCCAGGCGCCTTCCTCCCGCGAGAACAAACCGGTGAGGACGGTCCAGAAGGTGCGCCAGTAAAGCACGATCACGGCCAGGATCGCGCCCAGTTGGATGATGACGTTGAACGTCGCCCATTGATCGGCGCGGTAGCCGAGCAGCTCCGACGCCAGGATCAGGTGCCCGGTGGAGGAGACGGGGAGGAATTCGGTCAACCCCTCGACGATGCCGAGCAGGATGGCGATCAAGATCAACGGCACGCGGGAACGCCTTCAGTAAGGAGATTTGGCGGCGAAGCGGCCGTGGCGGCGGTAGGAGGTCAGCCAGCCTTCGGAGACGGCAGAGAGCGGCGTGCCGGGGATGCCGAAAGCCTCCAGCCCCTGCGCGTCCGTGCCAACGACATTGTCCTTCTGCAGCATCAGCCACTGGTCGTGGGTGATCGGCGCGCCGGGCGCCCAGCCGATCGCCTTGGCGAGGAGGCCGGCGGCGGCGTCAGGGATATCGAGCAGCGGGCGGTTGCGGCCCGTGGTCTGGCCGATCCACTCCATCAGCTCCCTCATCGACAGGATCTGGGGGCCCCCAAGCTCGTAGACCTTGCCCGCATGGGTGCGTGGATCGAGGGTGGCAGCGGTCACCGCTCGGCCCACGTCGGCGGCGTAGACCGGCTGGAACTTCGTGGCGCCCCGGATCACCGGCAGAACCGGCGCAAGCCGCGCCATTCCGGCGAAGCGATTGATGAAATTGTCCTCGCGCCCGAACAGAACCGACGGGCGCATGATCGTTGCGCCGGGGAAAGCCGCGCGCACCGCCGCTTCGCCTTCGCCCTTGGAGCGGCCGTAGCGCGATTCGCTTTGGGCATCGGCGCCGATGGCGGAGACGTGTACCAAGGCTTCGGCGCCCGCCGCCGCCGCGGCCTGGGCGATGTTGCGGGCGCCATCGACGTGCAGGCCCTCGAAGTCGCCTTTCAGCACGCCGACCAAATTCACCACCGCGTCGCTGCCTTCGACGACATTGCGCACCCGCGCCGCGTCGCGGATGTCAACGGAGACGAACTGGATCTGGCCGAGCCGGCTCAGCGGCTTCAGGAAATAGGCGCCCTTGGGGTCGCGCTGGGCGAGGCGCACCCGCGCCCCCGACTTGAGCAATGCCTGCGAGACATAGCGTCCCAGAAAACCGCCGCCGCCGAAGAGTGTGACCAGCCGGTCCATTCCAAGTCCTTGCCCAATTGGTGTAAAGCGCGCCTCCATTGCCCGCTCGCCTGTCCGTTGACAAGCGCGCGCACGCCCCCTAGTTCGCGCCGCCTACCCCGTGCCCAGATGGCGGAATTGGTAGACGCACCAGCTTCAGGTGCTGGCGCTCGCAAGGGCGTGGAGGTTCGAGTCCTCTTCTGGGCACCACCGTAAACATACATGCCTGATGGCGAGGGCCGCTGAGAAGCGGCCCTCCCTCGGCGCGCGTCTCGTCCGCGAGTTGCAAGGCCGCTGTTGTTCCTGCTTAAAGCGCCCATGTCCGCCACCTCTTCATCCTCCCGCCCGTCCATCATCGGCGATCGCGCTCCGTATTTCTGGGCCGGCTGCGCCGCGATCTGCGCGGGCGTCCTGCTTCACCTGCCGATGCTCGCAATGTCGCATTCCATGGGCAACCACCTCGCCGGGATGAAAATGGACGCCGGCATGTGGGCCGGAATGGCCCTGATCGCGCTCGGCGTTCCCTTGGCGATCTTCGGCGCGCTTCCGAAGCACCGGGCGCCGCACGGCTCCGACGCGGGGACGAGCTTCGAAGCGCCCGATTCGACGCCGCTCAACCGCTGGCACGCAGGCGTGCTCCTGGTCCTGATCCTTGGCCTTGTGATCGACGTGATGAAGCCCGCCACGCTCGGCTTCGTGCTTCCGGGGATGCGGAGCGAATATGGGATCAGCAGCGCCACCGTTGCCTGGTTTCCGCTCACCGCGTTGATCGGGACCACCGTGGGCTCCTTTATCTGGGGCTGGCTCGCCGACGTCTACGGCCGCCGCGTCTCCATCCTGCTTTCCACCATTCTGTTCATCGCCACTTCCGTTTGCGGGGCGATGCCGGCGTTCCAGCTCAACTTGCTGATGTGCTTCCTGATGGGCTGTTCGGCCGGCGGTATGCTCCCCGTCGTCTATACCCTGCTCGCCGAGATCATGCCGCCGCGCCACCGATCCTGGGTGCTGGTGCTGGTCGGCGGGACCGGCCTGGTCGGCGGCTATCTCGCGGCAAGCGCTGCCGCCCATTCGTTCGAGCCAATCTTCGGCTGGCGCGTGCTTTGGCTCCAGGGCTTTCCGACCGGCGTGGCGCTGCTCGCCCTTGCCCGGCTAATCCCGGAATCGCCGCGCTTCCTTGCCGAGCAGGGGCGAACCGCCGAGCTTGAGGACATGAAGCGCAAATACGGCATCGAGCCGCGTCCCCGGCAGGCGGCGCCGAGCGACGCGCAGGTCGCGGCGCAGCGCCACGGCCGCCTCACCGCCGCGCTGGTCATCTCCGCGCTGGCCTGGAGCTTCGTCAATTTCGGGCTGCTGCTCTGGCTGCCGTCGGACTTGCAGGCGCGGGGCTACAGCTCGGCGCTGGCCAGCGGCATCATCGCCCGCTCCGCGCTGATCGCGCTTCCCACCATCATGGTTGCCGCTTTGCTCTACAGCCGGTGGAGCAGCAAATGGACCTTGTTCGTCACCGTGGTCATAACATTGCTCGGCTTGGCGGGGGCGTTGCTTCCAGTGGAGGTGCTTCGTTCCGACGTGGTGATCGTCACCGTGATCGCGCTTCTGGTCGTAGGCTCGAACGGAATGATCGCCGTGCTTCTCCCGTACGCCGCCGAAAACTACCCGCTCGGCATCCGCGGCCGCGCCACCGGGCTAATCGCCGGGAGCAGCAAGTTCGGCGGCGTCGCCGTGCAGGCCTTCGCTATTCTCGGCCTGATCCCGACGCTTGGCGGCGCGGCGCTGGGCCTGCTCGGTCCGATGCTGCTCTCCGCCGGCCTCGTGGCATGGGCGGGACGCGAGACTCGGGGCCGCAGCCTCCGGGAATTGGAAGCGCACTGACCGCGCGAACTTTGCCGCGCGCGGCATTGCTAGCCTCTCCCCGATGATGGTAGCGTTATCACTCGCGACCGATCGAAGGGGAACATCATGACGAGCAGCAAACGCATTTTCCGGCTGGCGCTGCTCGGCTCGCTTGCGGCGGTTACCGGCGCCTGCGCGACCGCACCCGGCGACACTCCGGCCGGCGACCGCTGGCCTTCGGTTCGAAGCAGCGTTCTGCGCACCTCCGCCCAGGAAGCGCGGATCGAGCGCATCCTGGCGCGGATGAGCGTTGAAGAAAAAGTCGGCCAGATCATCCAGCCGGACATCTCCGCAATCACCCCGGCGGACGTTGCCAAATACAAGTTCGGTTCGATCCTGGCCGGCGGCAATTCCTCGCCGGGCGGCAAGGAAACGGCGCCGCCCGCCGAATGGCTGAAGCTTGCCGATGCTTATTGGAACGCCTCGCGCAAGGCCGACTGGCAGGGCGAGAACATCCCGCTGATGTGGGGCATCGACGCCGTGCACGGCCACGCCAACGTCGTCGGCGCGACCATTTTCCCGCAGAATATCGGCCTCGGCGCCACCCGCAACCGCGACCTCATCCGCCGCATCGGCGAAGTCACCGCCCGCGAGATGGTGATCACCGGCATCGACTGGGACTTTTCGCCGACGCTCGCCGTGGTTCGCGACGACCGCTGGGGACGAACGTACGAAGGCTTTTCCGAAGACCCGGCGATTGTCCGCGACTTCGCCGGCGCGATGGTGGAGGGGCTGCAGGGCAAAGGCGGCACCGGCGAGTTCATGGGGCCGGGGCGGGTGATCGCCACCGCCAAGCATTTCACCGGCGACGGCGGAACGGCCGGCGGCAAGGACCAGGGCGATAACCCGTCCTCGGCCAAGGACCTGCGCGACATCCACGGCGCCGGCTATCCGCCCGCACTCCAGGCCGGGGTGCAGGCGGTGATGGCCAGCTTCTCCTCCGTGCGCGGCGAGAAGGTCCATGGCGACCGCGATCTGCTGACGGTCGCGTTGAAGGACGACATGAACTTTGACGGCCTGGTGGTCGGCGACTGGAACGCCCACGGCCAAGTGCCGGGCTGCTCCAACACAAGCTGCGCCGCTTCGATCAACGCGGGTCTCGACATGTTCATGGCGCCGGACAGCTGGAAGGGCCTCTACGACAATACGCTTGCCCAGGTGCGTTCGGGCGAAATCCCGATGGCGCGGCTCGACGACGCGGTTCGCCGCATCCTGCGGGTAAAGGTCCGCGCCGGTTTGTTCGAAAAGGGCGCGCCCTCGACTCGGCCGTTCGCGGGCGAGTTCAACCGCCTTGCGGCGCCCGAGCATCGCGCGGTGGCGCGGCAAGCCGTGCGCGAGTCGCTGGTGCTGCTTAAGAACCAAGGCAAGCTCCTGCCGCTCCGCGCGGGCGCCAATGTGCTCGTTGCGGGCGACGGCGCGGACAACATCGCCAAGCAGTCCGGCGGCTGGACGATCACCTGGCAAGGCACCGGGATTAGCAACGCCGAGTTCCCGCAGGCGCAGTCGATCTATTCGGGCATCCGTGAGGCGGTAAAGGCGAGCGGGGGCACCGCCACCCTGGCGCCGGACGGCAGCTTCAAGACCAAGCCGGATGTCGCCATCGTCGTGTTCGGCGAAGAGCCTTATGCCGAGTTCGTCGGCGACCGGCAGACGCTGGAATATAGCCCCGCCGACAAAAAGGACCTGGAGCTGATGCGCCGCCTGAAAGCACAGGGCGTGCCGGTGGTGGCGGTGTTCCTTTCGGGCCGCCCGATGTGGGTGAACCCGGAACTCAACGCCTCCGACGCCTTTGTTGCGGCTTTCCTCCCCGGCAGCGAGGGTGGCGGCATCGCCGACGTGCTGTTCCGCAGCGCCCAGGGCGCCGTTCGCCACGACTTTAAGGGCAAGCTGTCTTACTCCTGGCCGAAGCGCGCCGACCAGACGCCGCTCAACAAGGGCGACGCGAAGTACGATCCGCTCTTCGCCTACGGCTATGGGCTTACCTATGCGTCGACCAGCAACCTTCCGCAGCTCTCCGAGGAGCGCCCCGCAGGCGCGGCGGCGGGCGCCGATGGCGTATTCTTCGGCCGCGGCGCGCTTCCCGGCGGCTGGTCCTTCGCGCTTGCCGAGGAAGGTGGGCCGGCAAGCGCCGTCACCGGCAATTCTGGCGCCACAGGCACCGGCCGCCTGCGTATCGCCGGCATCGACCGCCGCGCCCAGGAGGATGCGCGAAGCCTGGTGTGGAACGGCAGCGGCGCCGCTTCGCTCCAGATCCTCGCCGCCCAGCCCATCGATATCTCGCGTGAGTCGAACGGGGAACTCAGCATGGTGTTCGAATACCGCGTCGATGCCGCGCCGACCGCGCCGGTGATCCTGTCGATGGCCAACGCCGGCTTCCCGATCTCCGGTGCTCTCCGCGCCGCCGGGCCAGGGCAGTGGACTACGCTCGCTGTGCCGCTGCGCTGCTTCGCGCGGGCTGGAGTGGACATGCAGCGGGTGGCGCTGCCCTTCGCGCTGACCACGGCGGGTCGCCTCGGTCTCTCCGTCTCCGACGTGCGCATCGCAAGCGCCGCGGTTCCCCAGGACCGCTGCGGAGAGCCTTGAGGCGAACGGATGGATTAAGTCTCCGCCCCGCTTGACTTAACGCGCCGGAGACGGCTTATGGTAGCGCTACCACAGCAGAGACGAGGACGCACGTGAACAAGGCAATGGCGGCGGATATTCTGCCGGCCGATCACGAGTCGGCGACCCTCGTCGGACGGCTGCTTCTCCCCGATGGGCCTACCCCGGTGGTCCTCAGAGGCGGCCGCGTCGAAGATTTCTCGGCCGTGGCGCCCACGGTCGCTGACCTGCTCGAAGTCGGTGCAATCGACAGCGTCTCCGGCCGCACCCTGTTCAGCGTCGACGAGCTGCTCGAGCGGGCAGGGGAGCTTCTCCTCTCGCCGATCGACCTCCAGGTTGTGAAAGCCGCCGGCGTCACCTTCGCCGTCTCCGCCGTCGAGCGCGTCATCGAAGAGCGCGCCCGCGGCGATTCGGGCGCTGCGGCCGAAATCCGCGCCCGCCTCGAAAGCCGTATCGGTGGCGCGATCCGCTCCGTGGTGCCCGGCTCCGAAGACGCGGCGCGGCTCAAGGCGGCGCTGATCGAAGACGATATGTGGTCGCAATATCTCGAAGTCGCGATCGGTCCGGACGCGGAGATCTTCACCAAGGCGCCTATTCTTTCCACCGTCGGCTGGGGCGCCGACATTGGCGTCCGCTCCGATTCCCACTGGAACAATCCGGAGCCGGAGATCGTCATCGTCGCGAATTCGAACGCCGAGCCGGTCGGCGCGACGCTCGGAAATGACGTCAATCTTCGGGATTTCGAAGGGCGAAGCGCGCTTCTTCTCGGCAAAGCCAAGGACAACAATGCGTCGGGCGGCCTCGGCCCGTTCATCCGCGTGTTCGATGGCGGCTACACCATGGACGATGTCCGCTCCGCCGTGATCACGCTTGTCGTGGAAGGCGAAGACGGCTTCCGCCTCGACGGCACAAGCTCGATGGACCAGATCAGCCGCGACCCCGCCGATCTCGTTGCGCAGGCGATGAGCGAGCACCAATATCCCGACGGCTTCGCGCTGTTCCTGGGGACTTTGTTCGCGCCGGTTCAGGATCGCGACGATGCCGGCAAGGGCTTCACCCACAAGGTCGGCGATCAGGTGCGGATTTCGACCCCGCGGCTCGGAACGCTCCTCAACCGGGTCACCACCTCCAAGCAAGCACCTGCCTGGACGTTCGGTGTGCGCGATCTGATGCGCAACCTCGCGACACGCGGTCTGTTGACCGCCCAAGCCTGATTTCACGGGAAGATCCATCATGACCGACACGCTTACCCATTTCATCGGCGGCGAAGCCGTTTCCGGCGAGGCAGGGGGCGAAAGCCTCAACCCGTCAAACCTCGACGACGTCGTCGCCACCTACCCGAAGGGCTCAGAGGCCGATGTCGACGCGGCGGTGAGTGCTGCCCGCGCCGCATTCCCCGGCTGGTCCGAAGCGTCGCCGGAAGTCCGCTCGGACGTGCTCGACAAGGCCGGCTCGATCGTGATGAGCCGCGCCGCCGAGCTCGGCAAATTGCTTTCCCGCGAGGAGGGCAAGACGCTTCCCGAAGGCACCGGCGAAGTGATGCGTGCCGCGCGCATTCTGAAGTATTTCGCCGGGGAGGCGCTGCGGCGTCACGGCCAGGCGCTGGAATCCACCCGCCCCGGTCTGGACGTCACCACCCACCGCGAGGCGGTCGGCGTCTACGGCCTGATCACGCCATGGAATTTCCCGATCGCAATCCCCGCGTGGAAAATGGCGCCGGCTTTGGCCTTCGGCAACACGGTGGTTCTGAAGCCGGCAACGCCGACGCCGGCCATCGCCCACGCTTTGGTCGCCATTCTCCAGGAAGCGGGCGCGCCTCCGGGCGTCGTCAACATGGTGATTGGCGAAGGCGGCGTCGGCTCCGCGCTTGTGGACCATGACGATGTCGACGGCATCTCCTTCACCGGCTCCCAGTTCGTCGGCGGCAAGGTCGGCGAAGCGGCGATGAAGCGCCAGGCGCGCGTCCAGCTCGAAATGGGCGGCAAGAACCCGCTGGTCGTGCTCGACGATGCGGACCTTGAGCGCGCCGTCAGCTGCGCCATCGACGGCGCCTTTTTCGGCACCGGCCAGCGCTGCACCGCCTCCTCGCGGATCATCGTGACCGAAGGCATTCACGAGCGCTTCGTGGAAGCGCTTGCCGAGCGTGCCCGCAGCCTCAAGGTCGGCGACGCGCTCGATCCCTCGAGCCAGATCGGCCCGGCGGTGAGCGACACCCAGCTCGAGCAGAACCTTCGCTACGTCGGGATCGCGCGGGACGAGGGCGGCACGGTGCTCACCGGCGGCGAAGCGTTGAGCCTCGCCACCCGCGGCTACTTCATGGCGCCGACGGTTATTTCCAACACCGGTGCCGCCATGCGCATCAATTGCGAGGAAGTGTTCGGGCCCGTCGCAAGCACCGTCATGGTCAAGGATTATGAGGAAGCGCTCGAGGTCGCCAATCGCGGCCAGTTCGGCCTTTCCGCCGGCATCGTCACCAACAGCTTGAAGCATGCGCGCCACTTCCGCCGCGCGGTGCGGGCCGGCATGGTGATGATCAACCTACCGACCGCCGGCGTCGACTACCACGTGCCGTTCGGCGGCACCCGCAAATCAAGCTACGGCGCGCGCGAGCAGGGCTTCGCCGCCGTTGAATTCTACACGCAGACGAAGACCGTCTACACCGGGGGCTGAGGGTAAAAGTGCAAGAAAATCAGGATCAGCGGGCGGTCTATCCCAGCCTCAGGGGCAAGCGCGTTCTTATCACCGGGGGCGGCTCCGGCATCGGCGCCGGGCTGGTGGAGGGGTTCGCCCGCCAGGGTTCGGACATCGTCTTCTTCGACATCGCCGTCGAGGATTCGGAGGCGCTTGCGGTGCGCACCGGCGCGGCGTTCCGGCAGGTGGACTTGACCAATGTCTCGGCGCTTCAAGCGGCGATCCGCGGCGAGATCGAGGCGGGCGGCGCGTTCGACGTGCTGATCAACAATGCCGCCAATGACGACCGTCACACGGTGGATGAAGTTACCGAGGAATATTGGGACGATCGCTTGGGCGTGAACCTCAAGCACCACTTCTTCTGCGCGCAGGCGGTGGTGCCGGGCATGCGGGAAAAAGGCGGTGGCGCAATCGTCAATCTAGGCTCCATCTCCTGGCATCTCGGCCTTCCCGATCTGCCGCTCTACCAAACGGCGAAGGCGGCGATCGAGGGGCTGACGCGAAGCCTTGCCCGGGATCTCGGCGAAGACGGCATCCGCGTCACCTGCGTGGTGCCGGGCAACGTCCGAACGCCGCGCCAGCTCAAATGGTACACGCCGGAAGGGGAGGCGGAGATCGTTTCCGCGCAATGCCTCAAGGGCCGCCTCGCGCCCGACGACGTCGCGGCCTTGGTGCTGTTCCTTGCCTCGGACGACGCGAAGCTGATCACCGGCCACGAATATTTCGTGGACGCCGGCTGGCGGTGAGCGGCCAGCCGGTCAGCGTCTGGAGCCTTGCCGCCGAACTGGGCGAAGGCCCGGTGTGGACCGGCGGCGCGCTGTGGTTCGTGGACATCAAGAAGCCGGCGGTCTACCGGCTCGATCCCGCAACCGGCGAACGCCGCAGCTGGGACGCGCCCGAGCTGATCGGCTTTGTTCTCCCGGCCAAGAGCGGCGGCTTCATCGGCGGCCTGCAGAGCGGCCTTCACCGTTTCGAACCCAACAGCGGGGCCTTCACCCCACTTGCCGAGGTCGAACCGGACCTGCCGAACAACCGCATCAACGACGGCGTGGTAGACCCTGCCGGCCGCCTCTGGTTCGGCACAATGGACAACAGCGAGAAGGCAAAAAGCGGCGCCTTCTACTGCTTCGAGAACGGCCAACTACGGCCGGCAGGCATCGCCGACATCTGCATCACCAACGGCCCCGCCGTGTCGCCGGACGGCCGCATCCTCTACACGGTGGACACGCTGAAGGGCACGATCTCGGCAAGCGACATTGGTGAGGATGGCGCGCTCATCGCCCCACGCCCCTTCGTCCGCATCGACCCGAAAGACGGCTATCCTGACGGGCCGACGGTGGACAGCGAAGGCTGCCTTTGGATCGGCCTCTACGCCGGCTGGCAGGCGCGGCGTTATTCGCCGGCGGGCGAGCTCCTCACCACCGTCCGCTTCCCGATCGCCAACATTACCAAGCTTGCCTTCGGTGGCGGCGACCTTTGCACGGTGTTCGCCACCACCGCCCGCCAATTCCTCACGCCCGAGGACTTGGCCAAGCAGCCGCAGGCCGGCGACCTGTTCTCGTTCCGAGCCGACGTTCCGGGGGTCCCATGTCCAAGCGCCGCACTCTGATCCTGGCCGCGGCTCTCGCGGCCGCGCCCGCCGCCGCGGCGCCAAAGCTCGACACGCTCTTCTCCGACCATGCGGTTCTCCAGCGCGGTCGCCCGATCGCGATCTGGGGCACCGCCGATCCTCGCGAGAAGCTCAGCGTCACCCTCGATGGCCGAAGCGTCGCCACCCGCGCAGATAAGAACGGCCGCTGGAACGCGGTGCTTCCCGCGCACGCCGCTGGCGGCCCGTATCGCCTCTCCGTTACCGGCGCGAACAACAGCATGGCCGCGGCCGAGGACATCCTTGTCGGCGACGTCTGGCTCTGCTCCGGTCAGAGCAACATGGAGTTCGCACTCAAAACGGCGCTCAACGGGGCCAATGAAGTGCAGGCGGCGAACGACCCGCAGGTGCGCATCCTCACCGTTCCGCAGCGCACCGCCATGGCGCCGGAGGCCTCGTTTCCAGCCGACGTGCGCTGGTCCGCCGTGACGCCCGACACCGCCGCCGATTTCTCCGCCGCCTGCTGGTTCATGGTGCGCGAGCTGAAAGGCCAGCAGAAGGTCCCCTTCGGCGCCATCGACGCAAGCTGGGGCGGCACCCGCATCCGCCCGTGGATGGACGAAGCCGCAGCCCGCGCAGGCGGCGGCGCCGAGGACGCCGAACTCCTCTCCCTCTACCGCCGCGACCAACCGGCTGCTGCCCGGCGCTTCGGCGACCAATGGGGCGCCTGGTGGCGAAGCAGAAGCGGCGACGCACCCGGCCAGGAGCCCTGGAACGCGAGCGATCGCTTATCGTGGAAGCCGTTCCCGGCCATCGGCTTCTGGGAAAGCTGGGGCGACCCTGCTTTCGCCGAGTTCAACGGCTTCGTCTGGGCGCGCCGCAAGGTGACGCTCACCGCGGAAGAGGCCAAATCCGGCGGTACCCTGTCGCTGGGTGTCATCGACGATCTCGACCAGAGCTTCGTCAACGGCGTAGGCGTCGGCAGCCAGTTCGGCTGGTCCAATGCGCGCGAATACACGCTCGCCCCGGGCGTGCTCAAGGCGGGCGAAAACGAAATCCTTGTCAATATCGGCGACAGCTGGGCTTTCGGCGGCTTCCAGGGCCCGGCCGACCGCCTCAAGCTCACGCTCGGCAACGGCAGCGTCAAACCGCTCGGCGAGGGCTGGGAGTATAGCGTCGTCCCCGCTGCCTACGGCAATTCGCCCCGCGCGCCGTGGGACAGCCATGCCGGCCTCTCCACCATCTACAACGGCATGATCGCGCCGCTCGGCGCCTACGGCCTCACCGGCGTCGCTTGGTATCAGGGCGAGGCGGATGTCGGCCTGCCGGGCTACGACAAACGTCTCGCGGGCATGATGACGAGCTGGCGCCGCCAGTTCGCCGCGCCGGACTTGCCGTTCCTGATCGTCAGCCTCGCCAATTTCGGCGCCCGCGCCGCACAGCCGCAGGCAAGCGGCTGGGCCGAGCTTCGCGACGAACAGCGCCGCGCCGCCGCCGCCGATCCGCATGCCGCGCTTGTCGTCGCCATGGACCTTGGCGAGGTCGCCGACATCCACCCGCCCAACAAGCAGGAACTCGGCCATCGCCTGGCGCGTGCGGCAAGGGCGCTGGCCTACGGCGGCACCGAACCCGCCAGCGGCCCCGAAGCCCAGCGCGCGCGCCGAGAAGGAGGCTCGGTGGTAGTGGACTTCACCGGCGTCACCGGCGCGCTTCAGTCGCTAAGCAGCGGCCAGGTGACGGCGTTCGAACTGTGCGGAGAAACCCAGGCAAGCTGCCGCTGGGCCGACGCCGCCGCGCAGGGAAACACGGTGCGCATCGCCGGAGATGGCAAGCCCGCCACCCGGGTCCGCTTCGCCTGGGGCGAAAGCCCGATCACCAACCTCTACGACCGGGCCATGCTCCCGGCCGGTCCGTTCGAACTGCCGATTCAGTAGCTGGCTGATTGGCGCCTCGCCCGGATCGGTCTTCCCGTTGTTTCACGCGAAGATCGCGAAGGCGAAAAGAAGACGCGAAGCAATCCTTCGGTTCAGCATGGCCGTGGATGAAGACCTAAGGCTGCGATCCCTTCGCGTTCTTCGCGCACCCTTCGCGTCTTCGCGTGAAACAAAGCAGCCAAAGGGCCGCCAGACGGTAAGCCGAGAACCTCAGTGATTATGCCGAGGCGTCTTTTCGCTGGTGCGACGGTATTTGAGCGCCATCTCCATCACGCCGCCTTCGGAAAGCTGCCCCGTCTTCTCCCGGTACAGTTCCTCCCACGGCGTATTGCTCTCGGGCACCGGCGGCGGCGCTTTGTAGGCGGTGCGGTGGGCGATTTCCGTTTCTTCCACCAGCGCGTCGCAGCGGCCGGTGTTGAGGTCGATTCGGATCGTGTCGCCGGTCCTGAGCCACGCCAGCCCGCCGCCTGCGGCGCTCTCTGGTGAGGCGTTGAGGATCGAGGGGCTGTCCGAAGTCCCCGATTGCCGCCCGTCGCCAAGCGTCGGCAGGCTGGTGATGCCGCGCTGCAGAAGCGCGTCGGGCGGCTGCATGTTGACCACCTCCGCCGATCCCGGCCAGCCCAAGGGCCCGGCGCCGCGGATCACCAGGATGCAGTTTTCGTCGATCTGCAGCCCGGGGTCGTTGATCCGGTGGTGGTAATCGTCGGACCCGTCGAACACGATTGCCCGCGCCTCAAACACATTCTCGCGGCCCGGCTCCGCCAGATAGCGGCGGCGGAATTCATCGGAAATCACGCTCGTCTTCATGATCGCGAAGTCGAACAGATTGCCCTTCAGCACCAGGAACCCGGCCCGCTCCCGAAGCGGCGCATCGAACGGCAGGATCACCGCCCGGTCCGTCGCCTCGTGCCCTTCCAGGTTGTCGCCGACGCTCCGGCCGGTGACGGAGAGCGGGGAGGGGTCGAGCCGCCCCGCCCGGAGCAGCTCCCACATCACCGCCGGCACGCCGCCGGCCCGGTGGAAACGCTCCGACAGAAACTCCCCCGCCGGCTGCATGTTGACCAGCAGCGGCAAATCGTAGCCATGCTCCATCCAGTCGGCCGGCGTGATCTCCACCCCCGCATGGCGCGCCATCGCAACGATGTGCGGCTGCGCGTTGGAGGAGCCGCCGATCGCCGTCGTCACCCGGATGGCGTTCAGGAAGGCCTCACGGGTGAGGATCCGCGACGGGCGCAGGTCCTCATAGGCCATGTCGACGATCCGGCGGCCGGTCTCATAGGCCATCTGTCCGCGCTCGCGGTACGGCGCTGGGATGGCCGCATTGCCAGGGAGGGACATGCCCAGCGCTTCCGACACCGCGTTCATCGTGTTCGCCGTGCCCATCGTGTTGCAATGGCCAACCGAAGGCGCGCTGTCGGCGGCGCGGCGAACAAACTCCTCCTCGTCGATCTCGCCCGCGCCAAGCAGCCGCCGCGAGCGCCAGATCACGGTGCCGGAGCCGACCAGCTCGCCATCGTGCCAGCCGTCCAGCATGGGGCCGCCGTTCAAGGTGATCGCGGGGATGTCCACCGTCGCCGCCGCCATGATCGAAGCGGGCGTGGTCTTGTCGCAGCCGGTGGTCAGCACAACCGCGTCGATCGGATAGCCGTTGAGGATCTCAACCAGGCCGAGATAGGCCAGGTTGCGGTCCAGCGCCGCGGTCGGGCGGCGGCAATTTTCGAAGATCGGGTGGAGCGGGAATTCCATCGGAATGCCGCCCGCGTCGCGGATGCCGGCCTTTATGCGCTCGGACAAAGCGAGGTGCACTCGGTTGCAGGGTGCGATGTCGCTGCCCGATTGCGCAATGCCGACGATCGGCTTGCCGCAGCGCAACTCCTCGCGCGTGATGCCGTAGTTCATGAAGCGCTCGAGGTAGAGCGCCGTCATGTCGCTCCGGCCCGGCGCATCGAACCATTCGCGCGAGCGGAAAGGGCGGGCGGGGGTGCGGCTGATCATAGTTTCACTCCGAAAAAAGGAGGGGCGCGAACCGCTTTTCAGCGGCCGCGCCCCCTGGTGCCGAGGCCTTTCGCCTCAGCCCTCCATTTCCTCCAGTTCCTTGCCCTTTGTTTCACGAATGAACTTCTGAACCAGGAACAGGCTGATCGTCGCGCACACCGCGTAGAAGGTGTAGGTCGTGGTCAGGCCCAGGTTCTTCGCCATCGGGGGAAAGGTGAAGGTGATCAGGAAGTTCGCGAACCATTGAAAGAAGCCCGCGACGGCAAGCGCCGAGCCGCGGATCTGGTTCGGGAACATCTCGCCAAGCATCACCCACATCACCGGGCCCCACGAGACGTTGAAGAAGATCACGTAGAGGTTGGCGGCAACCACCGCGACAAGCCCGAGCTCGCGCGACAGCACCAGATTGCCCGTTGCGTCCAGCGAGCCGTGGCTGAAGGCGTAGACCATGACGAACAAGGTCGCCGCCATGCCCGCCGAACCGATCAGGAGAAGCGGCTTGCGGCCGATCTTGTCGATCACCGCGATGGTGATGAAGCAGGCGGCAATAGAGACGGCGCCCGAGACGATGTTGATCAGCAGCGAATCGTTCTCGCTGAAGCCGGCGAGCTGCCAAAGCGTTGCGCCGTAATAGAAGATGACGTTGATGCCGACGAGCTGCTGGAAAACGGCAAGCATGATCCCGACCCAGACGATCGGGCGCATGCCCATCAGGCTCTTCGAGCCGGACGGCGCCATCACGTCGCTGAGGCGCGGACGGTGATCTTCGCTGAAGGTCGCCCGGATTTCCTCGAGCTTGGCGCGCGCCACGTCGGCGCCGAACAACTTCGTCAGCACCGAAAGCGCCGCATCGTTGCGGCCCTTGGAGACCAGGTAGCGCGGGCTTTCCGGAATAAGCAGCAGCGCGCCGAGGAAGATCGCGGCGGGAAGTGCCTGCATCAGGTACATCCAGCGCCATGCCTCGATGCCGCCCCAGAAGTTGGCGGTCGACTGGCCGGCCGATTTTGCGAGGAAGTAGTTGACCAGAAAGGCGGCGGTCAGGCCGGTGATGATCATGATCTGCTGGACGGTGGTCATGCGGCCGCGAATGGAGGCGGGTGCGACTTCGGAAATGTACACCGGCGAGAGCACGCTTGCCGCGCCGACGGCCATGCCGCCCATGATGCGCGCAATGAGGAAGAGCAGGTGGCTTTCCGCCACGCCCTGCAGGATCGCGCCGATCAGGAACAGGATGGCGGACAGCATCATCGTGTTGCGGCGGCCCATCACGTCGGCCAGGCGCCCGGCGAAGAAGGCGCCGACGAAGCAGCCGATCAGCAAGGAGGCGACGGTGAAGCCGAGGCCGTTGCTTGGCGAGAAGCTGCCGGGGACGAGGTCGAAGGCCCTGGTGAGGCCGTCCTGCGTTCCGTTCACCGCCCCGCTGTCATAGCCGAACAAGAAGCCGCCGATCGTCGCAACCGCGACGATAGCGCCGATAAAGCCCATATTGGCCCTTTGCGGGCTCGCTTCCGTCATGATGATCCTCCCTCTGCCCGATTCGCTCGGGTTTGATGATCGATGTTAGCGGTAACGGCTCGCTTGTGAACCTTCCAAATTGCCGCTTACGCGCCCGCCTTCGTTGCGCGGGCGGGTACGCGCGCCCGCTTCGACGCCTTGGCGGGCGGACCGGACGATTCGCGGACGATCAGCGCATGTTCGAGGGCGCGGACGTTGCCGCCGTGCGGAGAGCCGGAGCGGCGGCTGCGCAAGTCGCCGAGCAGCAGGTCGAGCGCTGCTTCCGCCATTGCCGCGATCGGCTGCTTCACCGTGGTCAGTTCGGGCCAAACGGTGGTGGCGAGGGAGGTGTCGTCGAAGCCGACGATGCTGAGGTCGGCAGGCACGTGCAGCCCCCGGCGGTGGGCGACGCTGATCGCTGCCGCCGCCATGTCGTCGTTGCTTGCGAAGATCGCGCTCGGCGGGTTCGGCCGCGACAGCAGCCGCTCCGACGCGCTGAGGCCGGAGCGGTAGGTGAAATAGCCCTGCTCCACTGGCGCCGCGCCGGGATCGAGCCCGAACTCCTCCAGCGCGTCGTGAAAGCCCCGGGTGCGGTCGTGGCTTGCGATGTGGTTGGGATGGCCCTTGATGAAGCCGATGTTCCGGTGGCCGAGGCTAAGCAGATAGCGCGTCATCTCCGCCGCCGCCTCGCGGTCATCGATGCGCACATTGAGGCCGCCTTCCTGCGGCAGGCCCATCGCCACCGTCACCACCGGTATGCCGATCGATCCAAGCTCCGCCATGATCGGAACCGAATCCGAAAGGGGCGGGGGCAGGATGACGCCTTCTACGTCGCTGGTCGCGAAGCGGCGGGTCGCTTCCGCCTGCTCGTCGGGATCTTCCGATTCGCAGCTTTCGATGACCAAGTGGCAGCCCGCCCGCCGCGCGGCTTCCAAGGCGCCGATCAGGAACTGGCTGAGATAGGCCGCGGAAGGGTTGGCGTAGAGCAAACCGATGTGCGTCGCTTCGCCCGCGGCGAGGCTGCGGGCCGCGGTGTTGGGCGAATAGTTGAGCTTCTCCACCGCTTCCAGCACGGCGGTGCGCGTCGTTTCGCGCACATTCTTGCCGCCGTTGATGACGCGCGACACCGTCATCGCCGACACGCCCGCGGCGCGCGCGACGTCCTCGATGGTGATAGTGCCCCGGCTTCGGCGGCTCGGCTTGCTCATTGGTCCCCCATTCGCTGGGAGCCTATGGGGCGGGCCGCGGATATGCAATGCGACGTTGCCCACTGGCGGCGCCCTGCTTATGGTAGCGCTATCAAGAAGATCCGGCCGCGCGACGGTTCGGACGAGGAGATGGATCATGAAAGCCGCTTTCCGCCTCGCCGCTTTGGCAACCTGCGCGATGCTCGTCCCAGCCGCCGCGCAGACCGCGCCGAAGTCGGCCGCCGCCGCCCAGCGCCCGCTCTACAAGGATGCGTCGCAGCCGACCGCGACCCGAGTCGAGGACCTGCTGGCGCGGATGACGCTTGAGGAAAAGGTCGCCCAGATCATCACCATCTGGGAGCATAAGGGCAAAATCCAAACGCCGTCCGGCGACTTCTCGCCCGCCAAGGCGTCGAAGGAATTCCCGAACGGCCTCGGCCAGCTCGCCCGTCCGTCGGACAAGCGCGGCGTTGACCAATCCAACGCCGCCGCCGGCGCCTCCGCGGGCTCGGTGAACCGCGACGCGCGCGAGACCGCCGAATATATCAACGCCGCCCAGCGCTGGGCGATGGAGCGCACGCGGCTCGCCATCCCGATCCTGATGCACGAGGAGGCGCTTCACGGCTACGTCGCGCGCGGCGCGACCAGCTTCCCGCAGGCGATCGGCCTTGCAAGCACTTGGGACCCCGCTCTCGTGGAGCGCGTCTTCACCGTTGCGGCGCGCGAAATGCGCGCCCGCGGCGCCAACCTGGCACTTGCGCCGGTGGTAGACGTCGCGCGCGACCCGCGCTGGGGCCGCATCGAGGAAACCTATGGCGAGGACCCGCACCTCGTCGGAGAAATGGGCCTCGCCGCAATCCGCGGCTTCCAGGGCACCCGCCTTCCGCTCGCGCCGGACAAGGTGTTCGTTACGCTGAAACATCTCACCGGTCATGGCCAGCCGGAGAACGGTACCAACGTCGGCCCGGCCGACATCTCCGAGCGCAACCTGCGCACCAACTTCTTCCCGCCGTTCGAGCGGGCGATCAAGGAGCTTCCCGTCCGCTCAGTGATGGCGAGCTACAACGAGATCGATGGCGTTCCGTCCCACGCCAATCCCTGGCTGCTGCGCGACGTGTTGCGCGGCGAGTGGGGCTATCAAGGCGCGGTGATCTCCGATTACTTCGCGATCCGGGAACTCGTCACCCGCCACAAGATGTTCAAGGACGTCAAGGATGCCGGCGAACGCGCGATCAAGGCTGGCGTTGATTCCGAAACGCCGGACGGCGAGGGCTTCGCCAAGCTGCCCGAACTGGTCAAGGAAGGCCGGGTCCCGCAGCAGCTCGTCGACGACGCGGTGCGCCGCATCCTAGCCATGAAGTTCGATGCCGGCTTGTTCGAAAACCCCTATGCCGACGCCGGCAAAGCGCTTGCCCGCGAAGCGACACCGGACGCGATCGCGCTCGCCCGCGAGGCCGCGCAAAAGGCGATGGTGCTGCTCAAGAACGACAAGAACCTGCTCCCGCTCGACGCCGGCAAGGTGAAGCGCGTCGCGGTGCTCGGCACCCACGCCCGCGACACGCCGATCGGCGGCTATTCGGACGAGCCGCGCCACGTCGTCAGCGTGCTCGAAGGCATCCGGAACGCGTCGGGCGGCAAGTTCCAGGTGAGCTACGCGGAAGCGGTGAAGCTCACCAAGAGCCGCTCCTGGTCCGCCGATCAGGTCGATCTCGTCCCCGCCGAAGAGAACCGCCGCCTGATCGCCGAAGCGGTTGAGACGGCGCGCAATTCGGACGTCGTGGTGATGGTGCTCGGCGACAACGAGCAACTGAGCCGCGAAGCCTGGGCAGACGCGCATCTTGGCGACCGCACCTCGCTGGACCTCGTCGGTCAGCAGGAGGAACTCGCCCGCGCAGTCCTCGCGCTCGGCAAGCCGACGGTGGTGCTGCTGCTCAACGGCCGGCCTTTGTCGGTCAACTACCTCGCCGAAAACGCACCGGCTCTGATCGAAGGCTGGTACCTCGGGCAGGAGACGGGGAATGCGGTTGCCGACGTGATCTTCGGCAAGGCCAATCCGGGCGGCAAGCTGCCGGTCACGATCCCGCGCTCGGTTGGCCAGCTTCCTGTCTACTACAACCACAAGCCGACTGCGCGGCGCGGCTACCTCTTCGACACCACCAAGCCGCTTTACCCGTTCGGCTATGGCCTGAGCTACACCAGCTTCGACCTGTCGCCGCCGCGGCTTGCTCGCGCCAAGGTGAAGAACGGCCAGAATGTCCGGGTCAGCGTCGACGTCACCAACAGCGGCCGCCGCGCCGGCGACGAGGTCGTCCAGCTCTACGTCCGCGACGACGAGGCAAGCGTCACCCGTCCGGTGATCGAGCTGAAGCGCTTCCAGCGCGTCACCCTGAAGCCCGGCGAGAAGCGTACCGTCTCGTTCGAACTCAAGCCTGACGATCTCGCTTTCTGGAACATGGACATGAAAAAGGTGGTTGAGCCCGGCACCTTCACCATTCGAACGGGGCCGAACAGCGTCGATCTCAAGGACGCGAAGCTGACGGTGGAATGAGTATGCGCAAGCTCCTACTCGCAGCCACCGCGCTCGGCTCTGCCGCGTCTCTCACTGCCGCCGGCCCGGCGCAGGACGCGCCACGCACGATCCGGCTCAACCAGGTCGGGATCCTGCTCGACGGGCCGAAGCGGGCGATGCTTCCGAGCCTGTCTCGCAAGCCGCTGCCCTGGCGGCTTGTCGATGCGCAGGGCAGGGTGGTCGCCAGCGGCGTCACGCGGGTCTTCGGCCAGGACGCGGGTTCGGGCGAGCACGTCCACCGCATCGACTTTTCGAAGGTCGCACGCACCGGTGAGGGCTTCCGCCTGCTCGCGGCCGGCACCGAAAGTCGCTCCTTCGCGATCGGCGCAAGCTACGCTCCGCTCGCCAGGGACGCGCTTGCCTATTTCTACCACAACCGCGCCGGCACCCCGATCCTTGCGGCGCATGTCGGCCCGCAATGGGCGCGACCTGCCGGCCACGTCGGGGAGACCGCCATTTGCTTCGGCGGCAAGCACGACAAGGGCGCCGACTGGCCCTCCTGCGGCTACAGCCTGGACGTCGCCGGCGGCTGGTACGACGCCGGCGATCACGGCAAATATGTCGTCAACGGCGGCATTGCGCTCTGGACCCTCCAGGACCTCGCCGAGCGCAAGGCGGGCGCCCTGTTCGCCGACGGCGCGGCACGCATCCCGGAGGCGGGCAACAGGATCAGCGATCTCCTCGATGAGACCCGCTGGGAAATGCAGTTCCTGCTCAAGATGCAGGTGCCGGAAGGCACGCGCATGCGGCTTCCCGTTGGCCAGAAGAAAAGCGGCCCGGGCCTGCGCTTCACCGAGGTGGACGCTTCCGGCATGGCGCACCACAAGGTCGGCGACGAGAAGTGGACGGCGCTCCCCATGGCGCCGCACAACGATCCGGAAAAGCGCATGCTTTTCCCGCCGTCCACCGGCGCGACGCTGAACCTCGCCGCCACCGCCGCTCAATGCGCGCGGCTGTGGAAAGGCATCGACCCCGCCTTCGCCGCACGCTGCCTCGCCGCGGCCGAGCGGGCGTATGCCGCCGCGCTTCGCAACCCCGAAATCTACGCCGTTGCCGAATTCACCGGCAGCGGCGCCTATGGCGACAGCGACGTTTCGGACGAATTTTACTGGGCCGCCGCCGAGCTCCTCAAGACCACGGGCAAGGCGCAGTATCGCGACGCCGTCCGCCGCTCGCCGCACTTCAAGCGCCCGCGCGCAAGCGAGTTCGGCTGGCCAACCACGGACACCCTTGGCTCACTCGCGCTCGTCACGGCCGACGCAGGGCTCACCGCCTCTGAAACCGCCGCGCTGCGCCGCAGCCTCCTTTCCGCCGCCGACGCCTGGGCAGCGGACACGGGCAAGACGGGTTACGTGCTCCCTTACGCGAGCGCGAAATGGCCGTGGGGCTCAACCTCCTCCATCCTCAACCGCGCGATGGTGCTCGCCGTTGCCCACGACCTTACCGGCAACGCCAAGTACCGGGACGCGGTGATCGACGGCATGGACTTCCTGCTCGGCCGCAACCCGCTCGATCGCTCTTTCGTCACCGGCTACGGCGCGCGGCCGATGAAGAACCCCCACCACCGCTTCTGGGCGCGCCAGCTCGACCCGAAATTCCCGCCGCCCCCGCCGGGAGCGCTGTCGGGAGGCCCCAACAACAGCTCGCTCGGCAAGGGCGCTGCGGAGAAGATCGGCGGCCCGTGCGCGCCGCAGACCTGCTGGGTCGATGACATCCACGAATTCACCGTCAACGAAGTCGCGGTAAATTGGAACGCGCCGCTTGTCTGGGTCTCCGCCTGGCTCGCCCAGCCCGAAAGCTAGCGCGCCGCCTTTGCGTGCAGCCCGAACACCGCGCCGACGAACCCGCCCGCCGTCTTGGTGCTGAGAATGGTCCCATCCTCGCCAGCGCGAAGCGTGCGCCACTGGCCGCTGCGCCCGGCGTAAGAAAAGTCGTACCGGCCACCGCGCGCCTCGATTCGTAAGTCCACCGCGCCGGCTTCCGCGAGCGGCACCGAGGCTACCGTTACCCCGTCTTTCGGATCGCCCGCACCGCCACGGCGCTTCAGCGTCAGCACCCGCCGGCCATTCTCCATCCCGACGGCAAGAAAGAACCAGTATTCGTCGTTCTGAAGCGCCACCAACCCGGCTTCGTCACCAGCTTGGCGCGGCGCGAAGGTCACCCGCGTCGTCGCCAGCGCGTCGGTATGCTGCTGCCGCCGCGCAAGCAGCGACGGATTGCCGAAGTCGCCAAGCCCCACCGGCCGCGCCTCCAGCTCAAGCTTGCCGCCGCTGAGGCTGTACCAGCTCTCCCGCGGATTGCGCATCGTCATCCACGACGGCGGCAGGGCCTTGCCGTTGAATTCCTCGCGCACCCGAAACGCCCCGTTCATCGGCACCGCCGCCGCTGCCTGTGCCGGCACCTTCGGCCGCTTGTGGACCACCGGAATCGCCTGCCCCGGCGCGGTAATCTGCGGCCAACCGTCCAGCCACGTCACCGGCAGCAGAAACGTCTCCCGCCCGGTATTGTAGAAGTCGCCTTGGTACGGCCGCACCGCCAAAAAGCTTGCCCACCACTCCCCCGCCGCCGTCTCCACCAGATCGGCATGCCCTGCGGACGTAATCGGATTTGCCCGCTCGCGTGGAAGGTCGCGCTGGGTCAGGATCGGGTTGCGCGGCCCGACTTCATACGGCCCGTCGACCGTGCGGCTGCGCAAAATCACCTGACTGTGCCCCTCGGCCGTCCCACCCTCGGCGGCGGTGAGATAGTAGAAGCCGTCCTTGCGGAAGATATGCGGCCCCTCGATCCAGATCGGCTTGGTTGACGGGTCGATGCCGCCGTCGATCAGCACCTTCCTTGGACCCACCATCTTCTGCGCCTGCACGTCGAAGCGCTGGATCCAGATCGCCCGGTGCCCGTCGTAGCGCGGCGTGCCCACCGGCGGGCCATTGTTGAGGATCCACGCCAATCCGTCCTCGTCGAAGAACAGGCTCGGATCGATTCCGCCCTCGATCTCCGGAAGCCACACCGGGTCGCTCCACGGCCCCTTCGGATGGCGGGCCGTTATCAGGAAATTGCCGCCGCAATCGACGCAGGTGTTGAGGATGTAGAACAGGCCGTTGTGGTAGGAGATGTCCGGCGCGAACACCCCCCGCGAGAGGCCGAGTTTGGCGAAATCGAGCTGCTCCGGCCGGTGGATCGCATTGCCGATCTGCGTCCAGCTCACCAGGTCGCGGCTGTGGAAGATCGGAATGCCTGGAAACCAGGAGAAGGTGGAGGTGACGAGGTAATAATCGTCGCCCACCCGGGTGATGCTCGGATCGGGGTAGAAGCCCTGCAGGATCGGGTTGCGATACTCGCCCGGGCGCGGCGCGGGCAGGGGATTGGTGCCGGAATAATCCAGCCAGTCGAAGCTTGCCACCGGAGCCGCCTCGCCGATCGACGGAGGCGGCGAAGTTGCACAGCCGGCAAGCAAGGAGCCCGCCGCAACAAGAAAGGCGTAGCGCATCTTCAAAGCTCCCCGAGCCGCTGCTTCAGCGTCGCCCGCACCCGCCACAGATCCTGCGGCGAGGCGCCCAGGAAGCCGCGCGCGTGCGGCGGCAGATGGTCGGTCGGATCGCCGTTCGCGCCGAATACATAATGGTCGAACATCGCCCGCCACGCCGATCTTTGCTCGTCCGGCAAATTGCGAATGGTCAGCAGCCCGTGCAGCAACGCATCATAAGGATTCCCGAAGTCAGGCGCCGGGTTCCACCAATAGTTGATGAACAGGTTCACCGGCGCCAGCGAATCCACCGCATGCCACCATTGGAAGGGGATGTAGATTGCATCCCCCGGCTCCAGCTCCGCCACCTGCGCAGCCTCCAGCGCAACCGCGAAGCGCGGGTAATTCTCAAGATCGGGCGCCGCGAGATCGACCATGCTCACCGGCGTTCCGGCGGGCGTGAGCTCGAACGGGCCCGGATAGAGATTGCCGATCTGACCCGGCGGAAAGAGGGTGAAGCGCCGCCGCCCGGCCACCACGCAGCCGATATTCTCCTTGAGGTCGTAATGCGTCGCCACCCGGGTCGCATTGCCCATCCAAAGCCGCGGAACCACGTCCGCGTCGAGCAGGTCGACCCGGTTCTCCAGCTCCATGCCCGGCAGCAGCTCCGGCACCGGCGTCGACTGCACCGCCATTGCATAAGGCCGCGGATGTTCGCGGTCGCGAAGCAGCCGGTCGAGGAACGGCCCCAACGGGGAGGCGGCCGGCCGGAAGTTCAGCTCCGTGACGTCGGCATTGTAGAAGAAGCGGCCCTCGATCTCCGGCTCGCCGACGATCGCCCGGATCGGCTGATCGTTGTAGAAGCCGCGCATGTAAGCGAACAGCTCCTCGTCGGAGCGCTGCGTCGCTTGCACCGCGGGCCAATCGGCCACCAGTCCGCGAAGCACCGCCGGCTGGCCTGCGGGCCGGATTTCCTCCTCGAACCGCCGCCGGTCTGTCCGCTGGTACTCGGCCATCGCCTTCACGAGGCGAGGCTCACATAAGCGTCGCTGAAGCTGTTGTTGCGCCGCAGGAATTCGGTCTGCGTAGGAAGCATCGCCGCCGTGCCGGCGATCACCTCGCGGATATGGCTGAGCCGTTGAAGCGTTTCCTCATCGGGCAACAGGTCGGCCGCCGGATGATAGCCGCCCGCTTCGATCCCCTGGCCTTCCATCACGGCAAGCCAGCTTGATTCGGTGAACAATTCCTCATGCTCGCGGTAGACCCGGCCGTTGAGCCGGAACATGCGCAGCTTCTCCGCCAACCCAGCCGGCGGCTCAAGCGTGCGGCAGTGGTTCCAGAACGGTGAGTCATCGCGCTCCGTGGCTTTGTAGTGCAGCACCAGGAAGTCGCGAATGTCGACATATTCGCGTGTCGTCAGCGCATTGAAGCGGTCGATCTCCGCCTGGTCGAAGCGCCTTGTGGGGAACAGCGACATCAGCCGCGCGATGCCGGATTGCACAAGGTGGATGCTGGTCGATTCCAGCGGCTCAAGGAAGCCGCTCGCCAGCCCAAAGGCGATCACGTTCTTCACCCAAGCGCGCTTCCGATGCCCGGCGGTGAAGCGCAGCGGCCGCGGATCGGCAAGCGGGGCGCCGTCAAGATTTGCGAGGAGGGTCGCCGCCGCTTCGTCGTCCGAGATATGCTCGCTCGAATAGACATAACCGTTGCCGATCCGGTGCTGCAGCGGGATGCGCCACTGCCATCCTGCCGCGCGCGCAGTGGAGCGGGTGAGGGGGCGGTCGTCGCCGGCTTTCTCGCATGGCACCGCCAGCGCCCGGTTGCACGGCAGCCAGGCCGACCAATCCTCGTAGCCGGCCTTCAGCGTCTGCTCGATCAGCAGCCCGCGAAAGCCGGAGCAATCAATGAACAGATCGCCATCCACGCGCGCGCCGTTTTCAAGCACGACGGCTTCCACGAAGCCGCTTTCGCCGTTTTGGAGGACGTCCACGATCCGACCCTCGGTACGCACTGCCCCAAGCTTCTCGGAGAAGCCGCGCAGGTAGCGGGCGTACAGACTCGCATCGAACTGGAAGGCGTAACCCAATTTCGCGAGTGGCGAATTGGGCTGGTCGGGGCGCGGCCGTTCGAAGCGGTTCCCAAGCGCAGCCGCAACCGCGATTGAATAGTCGCCAAGCGGGGCGGGGTGGCCGAGCTGCTTGGCCTTCAGCCAATGGTGATGGAATTCCACGCCCTTCATGTCGATCCCGTAGGAGCCGAACGGGTGGACGTAGCGATGGCCGATGCGCGTCCAATCGACGAATTCGATGCCCAACTTGTAGGTAGCGTTGGTGGCCCGGACGAAGTCGTTTTCGTCGAGGCCCAGCATCGCGTTGAACAGCAGGATCTGCGGAATCGTCGCTTCGCCGACGCCCACTGTTCCGATCTCGTCGGACTCGACCAGCTCCACCGTGAAGTCCGGCATCGGCCCCATGATCTTGGCGAGGGCCGCGGCGGTCATCCAGCCCGCGGTTCCGCCGCCGACCACCACCACTTTCCGAATCCTCTCGTCCCTCAAAAAGCAAACTCCGGTAAAGGCGGGGGCGCGGCCGGGGTCTGCGCGCCGCCGATATGGGCGACGAACTCGCCATGCGTGGGGAGGCGGTCGGCGGTTTCCGCATAGGCTCGGTGCATCTGCTCCATCGCTTCGGCGACCCGGTCGGGATCGAGCGCATCGGCCGCGGGCTCATAGTCCCCCGGAACGATGTCTTGCCCGAGCATCACAGCCACCCAGCTCGTTGTTCCGAACAATTCCTGGCCTTCGCGGAAGGTTCGGCCCTTGGCCCGCCACAGCGCCACCTTTTCGGCAAGGCTGTCCGGAATCGTCATCGTCCGGCACCGGTTCCAATACTCAGAGTCGTCGCGCGCCGTTGCGTTGAAGTGAAGCACGATGAAGTCGCGGACGTCCTCGAACAGGGTCTGCATCTGCTTGTTATACTCATCGCGCTCCACCGGGTTGAAGCGCTTGTCGGGAAAGAGAGCGATCAGCTTGGCGATGCCCGACTGCACCATGTGGATGCTGGTCGATTCCAGCGGTTCGACGAACCCGCTGGACAGGCCCATCGCGATCACATTCTTGTTCCAGGCAAGCTTGCGGCGGCCGGTGGTAAAGGAGAGGCGGCGCGGCTCGGCAAGCGGCGCGCCTTCCAGGTTGGACAGCAGCACCTGTTCGGCAACGTCGTCCGAAAGGTGGTCGCTTGAATAGACGAAGCCATTGCCCATCCGGTGCTGCAGCGGAATGCGCCACTGCCAACCATAAGCGCGCGCGGTTGCGCGGGTATAGGGATCGGGCTGGCCGGAATAGCTGCACGGCACCGCGATCGCGCGGTTGTTGGGCAGCCAGTGCGTCCAATCCTCGTAGCCGGTCTCCAGCGTCTGCTCGGTGAGCAGCCCGCGAAAGCCCGAGCAGTCGATGAAGAGATCGCCTTCCACCGTCCGCCCGTCGGCAAGCGTCACCGAACGAATATAGCCGTCCTCCGGCCGCTGGCTGACATCGACCACCTTCCCCTCCAACCGGGTCACGCCGCCGCGTTCCGCGTAGGTGCGCAGGAAGCGGGCATAGAGCCCGGCATCGAAGTGAAAGGCGTAGAGAAGCTGCGACAGCGGCACCTGCGCCTGCACGCCCGGCCGCGCATATCTGCCGCGCGCCGCCGCAACCGCGCTCATCGACCATTCGGAAATGTCGGGCAGTTGCCTGCGCTGCGCCTCGCGCAGGTAAAGCTGGTGGAAATGCACGCCTTCCAGATCGTGGCCGTGCGATCCGAACGGGTGGAAGTAGCGCTTACCGATCGCGGCCCAGTCGACGAAGTCGATGCCGAGCTTGAACGTCCCCTGCGTCGCCGCAACGAACTCATTCTCGTTGATGCCGAGCATCCGGTTGAAGGTGATCAGCGGCGGGATCGTCGCTTCGCCCACGCCGATCGTTCCGATCTCCTCGGACTCGATAAGCGTCGTGCGCGTGTAGCCGTTGTTGAGGAAGCGGGCGAAGGCGGCGGCCGCCATCCAGCCGGCCGTTCCGCCGCCGACGATCACCACCTCGCGGATCGCATGTTCGTTCATTGGGCCGCCTGCTTGCTTAAGTGGTTCAGATACGCGCTCTGGCTCGGAAGCCGCGGCGCCTTTGCTTCGATTGCCTGCCGCATTCGGGCAAGCGCCTGCTCCGCCTGCGCTGGAGGGAGAACGTCGGCAAGAGGATCAACCCGGCGCGGCATCACGTCCTGCCCGAAAAACACGGCGAGCCAGCTGTCGCGCGAGAAGGTCTCTTCCTCATAGAAAGGAAGCCGTCCACGTTCGCGGAACAGCGCAAGCGTGTGGGCGAGCGAGGCCGGGGGTTCGGCTGCGGCCGCATCCCGCCAGAACGTATCGGCCGGCCGGTTTGCCGCAGCATAATGCAGCACGAGGAAATCCCGCACCCGCTCCGCTTCCGCAGCGCACTGCCGGTTGTAATCCCACAGCTCGACCGGCGCGCAGTCGCGGTCCGGCATCATCGACACCAAGCGGTCGATCGCGCTGTGGGCGAGGTGGAGGTTAGGATTCTCCAGCGGCTCCACCGCCACTGCCGCATCGCCGATCGCGACGCAGTTGCGCAGCCACGGCTCAGGCCGATACCCCTGTCGAAGCGGCACGGCGTCTTCGCTTCCGTCAGCCGCGTGCGCCGAGCTGTAGACATGGCCCCGCGACGTCACCCGCGCTCCAGCCGCCTGCCAGCGCCAGCCGGCCGCAACCGCTTCAACGTCGTCGAGCGGCGGCGGCTCCTCGACCGTCGGTTCTTCGGCGAACAAGATGCGGTCGCAGGGCAGCCAGCGACTCCACTCCTCGAAGCGCTGATCCATCCGCGAGCGCAGCCACGCCGCCGGGCCGGTGCAGTCCACGAACAGGTCCGCGCCGACGCTGCTTCCGTCCTCAAGCCGCACCGCGTCGACGAACCCGTTCTCCCGCAGCGAAACGTCCACCGGCACCCCGCGCCGCTCACGCGCGCCGAGATGGAGGGCGAACGCGTGCATCATGTCGCGGTACCGCGCAACATCCAGGCGAAGTGCCGGCTGGATGTCGCCGCCGCCCAACCCGAACTCGGTCCCAGGCGGCACCACCCGCTGTGCCTCGGCCGACGCGGCGGCGAGGCTGTAGGCGTCGAACCGCTCGGCGCGCCCCGCCAGCTTCGCGCGAAGCCAGGCCTGGTGGAACGGTACTCCGCCCACCGCGCTGCCGTAGCCGCCGTAAGCGTGGACGTAGCTTGCGCCCTCGCCGTTCCAGCCGGAGAAGCGCGTCCCCATCCGCAATACGCTTCCCGCGTTCAGGATCGTGTCGGTTTCGCTCAGCCCGAGGTCGCCGTGGAAGCCGAAGATGGAGGGGAGGGTGCTCGGCATCCGGTCAGCAAGCGCGTCCGCCGGCGGCTCCACCGGCACGACCGTCACCGCCACAGCGGCAAGCCGCCTGCGCAGCGCCGCCGCAGCGGACCAGCCGACGATGCCGCCGCCGAGGACGAGGATGTCGCGGACCGGCTTCATGCTCAGGCCGCCATTGGACAATAAGTGGCAATGCGGTCGAGGTGCCCGGGCATCCGCTCAACGGCCGTCTTAATCTCATCGCGAAGCCTCTCCGCGCCCCGCTCGAGCGCGTCGATCGGCGGCGCCTCGGCGCGCACGTCGTGACCCTCCGGCACCACCCGCTGCCCGAGATACACCGCGATCCAGCTCGCCTCGAGGAACGCACCTTCGCGATACTTCACTACCCGCCCGCGCCGCCGGAACAGCTCGATCTTTTCCGCCAGGCTGTCCGGCACGTCCATGGTCCGGACATAATTCCAGAAGGGCGAGTCAGAGCGCTCGGTTGCGTGATAATGCAGGATCAGGAAGTCTCGGATGCGGTCATATTCCGTATCAATGATCCGGTTGAATTCGGCGCGGTCGAGCGGCGAGATGCGCTTCTCCGGGAACAGCTCGATCAGCGCCGTGATCGCCTGCTGGATGAGGTAAATGCTTGTCGATTCCAGCGGCTCTAGGAAGCCGCTGGCAAGGCCGATGCCGACGCAGTTTCCGACCCAGCTTCGCTCCCGCCGCCCGGCTTGAAATCGCAGCACACGGGGCTCGGCAATGGCCTCGCCTTCCACGGCGCCAAGCAGCGCTTCGGCCGCCTCGTCGTCCGAGATGAAGGCGCTGGAATAGACGTATCCGTTGCCGGTGCGATGCTGCAGCGGAATGCGCCAGCGCCACCCCGATTTCATTGCGATCGCACTGGTGTAGGGCGTCAGCGCCGTCTCCGTCCGGCAAGGCATCGCCACCGCACGGTCGGCCGGCAGCCAGCGCGACCAATCCTGAAAAGGCTCCTCCAAAGTCTTGCCGAGCAACAGGGACACGAAGCCGGAGCAATCCACGAACAGATCCCCCTCGATCCGCTCCCCGCTTTCAAGCTGGATCGAACTGACGTCACCGCTTTCGCCATCGCGGTGAACGGCGACGATCCGCCCTTCCGTTCGCCTCGCGCCGAGCCCTTCGGCGAGGGAGCGCAGGTAAGGCGCGAACAAAGTCGCGTCGAACTGGTAGGCATAGCCGAACGTGGAGGCGAGTTCGGCTGGATCCGTTAACGGAAGATCGAAGCGGTTGAGCCGCGCCAGCATGCAGGCAAAGGAGAATTGTTCGAGGTCGGCGACCGGCCGCCCCTCCTGCAGCAATCGCAGCCAATATTGGTGAAAGCTTACCCCGCCCTGGTCCCGGCCGAAGGTCCCGAATGGGTGAATGTAGCTGTCGCCAATCCGGCCCCAATTGGCGAACTCGATACCGAGTTTGAACGTCGCCCGGGTCTTCGCCATGAACTCGGCTTCCGGGATGCCGAGCCGTTCGTTGAAGGCGCGGATGTGGGGCAGGGTCGCCTCGCCGACGCCTACGATCCCGATCGCTTCCGACTCCACCAGATGAACATTGCACCGTTTGGGAAGCAGCTTGGCGAGCGCCGCGGCCGTCATCCAGCCGGCGGTGCCGCCGCCCACAATGATAACGTTCACTTTGTCAGGCTGCGACATCGGCGGGGTCCGGTTAAGACGGGCAGGGCGCGTTCTACGCCGCCCGTTTGAGACAGGTCAATGTTGCGCCACGCCGATGCAGGAGGGGCGGGAAACAGCCATGTTTAAGAGGGGCTTAGGCGGCTGTTGCAAAGCTGACACAGAGCGCCGCCTTTCGCTTCGGCCGCTGCAAGTGTCATCATTTTGCAGTCTTGCGGAGAAGGCCCGTTCCGGCTTATCCCGTGTCGCAGAGCGAGAAGTGGCGCCCTTAAGTGTTAGCGCTACCATGAATTGGGGAGAATTCTGAGATGGCTTTGGCAGCCCGTGACTTTATCGGCGACACGCTTTCGCAAGGGAGCGCCGCGACGCGCCTTATGGGCGGAGCCTCGCTGCTTGCCGTCTGTATCTTCGCGACGGCCGCTCCGGCCTTTGCACAGACCGCTCCCGCCTCCGGTCCCGGCACCGCCGGCGAGACCCGCAGCACGGACACCTCCACGGCGCCGGATCCCGACACCGCGACCGATGCCGGTTCAACCGCTCAGGACGATGTTCCGGAAGAAGAGGCGATCGTCGTCACCGGCATTCGCCAGAGCCTTGCCAACGCCCAGACCATTAAGCGCGATTCGGATACGGTGGTGGACGCCATCACCGCCCAGGACATCGGCGCTCTCCCCGACCGTTCAGTGACCGAAGCGCTGCAGCGCGTCCCGGGTGTTTCGATCAACCGCTTCGCCGGCTCCAACGATCCGGATCACTTCTCCGTGGAAGGTTCGGGCGTCGTTGTCCGCGGCCTGAACTTCGTCCGCTCCGAATTCAACGGCCGCGACGCTTTCTCCGCCGGTGTGTACGGCCAGGCGCTGAACTTCGCCGACGTTCCGTCCGAGCTGCTCGGCTCGGTGGAAGTGTACAAGAACGTCACTGCCGCGATGATCGAAGGCGGCCTCGCCGGGACGGTTAACCTCAACACCCGCAAGCCGTTCGACAGCAAGGGCTTCCACATCGGCGTCGGCCTGGAAGCCAACTATGGCGACTTCCGCAAGAAGTGGTCGCCGACCGGTTCGCTGCTGGTCAGCAACACCTGGGACACGGAAGCCGGCCGCTTCGGCCTGCTCGGCTCCGTTTCCTATTCGCAGCTGTTCAGCCGCTCCAACGGCATCCAGGTCACCAACTTCCAGACCCGCGACAACACCGAGGTTCCGTATCAGAACGGCAACGGCGTCCTGATCTGCCGTAACCCGCTTCCGAGCAGCACCGACACCACGCGTCTGCCCGCCAACAACGCCCCGTGCGGCACCGCAAGCGCTGCCGGCGCCGACGGCTTTGCGGATTTCCTGCCCGTGGCTTATGCCCCGATCGGCGGCCAATTCCGCAGCCAGGATTACAATCGCAAGCGCAGCGGCATCGCGTTCGCCGGCCAGTGGGAGTCGGTGGATCGCACCGTTCTCGCCACCGTTCAGTATATTCGCTCCAAGAGCAGCAACCGCACGGACGAGCATACCTTCGAAACCGCGCCGGATCTGTCGGAATACAACACCTATCCGAAGGGCTGTCAGCAGAACACCAACGGCCCGCTTTACAACGGCAACGGCACGACCCGCGCGGAGTGCCCGACCGGCAGCTTGGCCAACTATCAGTATGATGAAGACGGACTGTTCGAGAGCGGCTACATCACGCTTCCCGGCACCGGCTGGCGCACCGCCGGCAGCGGCTCGGCGACCACCTTCGTCCCCACCGGCGGCATTCAGCAGTCGCTCGGCCGCCAGCAGTCCATCGACGAGAACCAAGTCGACGACATCGGCCTGAACCTGCAGCTCAACCCCACGGAGCGTCTGCAGATTCAGCTGGACGGCGATTACACCCAGTCGCGTCACGACAACTTCTCGATGAGCGTCTTCGGTTCCACCTTTGCCGATGAAGAACTCGATCTCACCGGCAAGCTGCCGGTCGTCGTTCCGCACAAGCCGCTGACCCTTGCCGCCGGCTGGGCCGCGCCGAACCCGGCGCTGGTGAGTGCAACCGACGATCAGTATTTCCGCGACCAGCGCGTCCAGTTCTGGCGCGCGGCAATGGACCATGCCGAACACAGCACCGGCCGCGAATATGCGTTCAAGGCCGATATCGGCTACGACCTGAGCGACGAAGGCCTGTTCCGCAAGGTGAAGTTCGGCGCACGCTACGCCGATCGCGACCAGACCGTCCGCTACACCCAGTATAATTGGGGCGCGCTCAGCGAAGTCTGGTCCGGCACCCCGGTCTCCCTCGCTCAGGCGGGCGGTGATCAGGCCGAATTCTACGATTTTCCGAACTTCTTCCGCGGCTCCACGCCGGGTCCGATCGGTGCTTATTATTATTCGGGCGATCTGATCCGCGGCTATGACGAAGCCAGTTCGTTCCTGAAGAACATCAACCGCATCTGGCACACCACCAACGGTGCCGGCGCAACCAACGATTGGGAGCGCCTGGACGAGCGCGCCGACGTCATTCCGGGCACCATGTACCGCCCGAACGAAGTCCAGCGCATCAAGCAGCAGGACGCCAATGCTTACCTGATGGTGAACTTCGATTCGGAGAACGTCTGGGACGGCCTGCGCATCTCCGGTAACGCCGGCGTCCGCTACGTCACCACCCGGCTTTACTCCTTCGGTGCCTCGCGCATTCCGAACCAGGGCGATCTCGGCGTCACCAATCCCTACGCCGTGCGCTGCGCCCCCGGCATTCCGGCGGGTGCCCCTCCGGGAACCCAGCCGCGCCGTCCGGGCGGCGTCTGCAACCTTGGCGAAACGGGCTATGCCCAGCTGCAGCAATTCTCGGGTGCGAATTCGTCGATCATCCCGAACCAGCGGAACAACAGCTATAATTATTGGCTGCCGAGTGTGAACCTGAAGCTGGGCATCACCGACAACTTCCAGGTTCGCCTGGCGGGCTCAAAGGTGCTGACGCGGCCGGAATCGTCCTACGTGCGCAGCTACCTCGATCTCAGCGTCGATGGTAACGGCAGCCTGGTCGCCGCGATCGGCAACCCGGACCTAAAGCCAGCGACCGCATGGCAGTTCGATCTTACCGCCGAATGGTACTTCTCGCGCGTCGGCTCGCTCACCGCGAACCTGTTCTACAAGGACGTGAAGAACTTCTTCTACCAGTCGACGGTGCCGGTACCGATCACCAACAACGGAATCACCTTCCCGACGCAGACCCGCGGTCCGGCCAACTTCAACGGCCATGGCAAGATCAAGGGTTTCGAGGTCGCCTATCAGCAGACGTTCGACTTCCTGCCCGGTTTGCTGTCCGGCTTCGGTACGAACATCAACTATTCGTACATCCAGAGCTCGGGCCTGCCGAACACCTTCCTCAACACCGGCACGGCCGTCACGGTGGGCAGCATCCCGCCGGGCAACCTGCCGCTGGAAGGCCTGTCGAAGCACAATGCGAACGCGACCGTTTTCTACGAAAAGGGTCCTATCTCGCTCCGTGCGGCGTACAACTGGCGCTCGAAGTTCCTGCTGACGGCCGCGGACGTGATCTTCCCCTACACCTCGATCTTCCAGGACGACACGGGCCAGCTCGACGCGTCTGCCTTCTTCAGCTTGACCAAGCAGATCAAGCTGGGCGTCCAGGGCGTCAACCTGCTCAACACCGTCACCAAGACGCTGCAGGCGTACAAGGGCGATCCGGACGCGCTTGCACCGCGCTCCTACTTCGTCAGCGACCGCCGCTTCTCGGTGATCCTGCGCGCCAACTTCTAAGGCGGGTTCAACCATCCCCTTTGGGCGCTCCCGGTACCAACCGGGGGCGCCCTTTTTTATTCCGGGTCGCCGGGAACGTGGCTGAACTTCAGCCCACGGTACCAGGCCAGATCGTGGGCCGGGGCAGGGGAGCCGGCGGGAAGCGGGAGGCCGGAGACGCTCTGGAAATAGGCCACCGAAGCATCGCGCCACCACCGCGCCTCCCGCTCCTGGATCGCGAGAAAGGCGCTCACCTGTTCGTGGCGCTGAGGATCGACGTACGGCGCAAGCGCCCCCCAGGTGCGGCGCATCTCCGCCACGCCGCGGACCCCGCGGTCGTAGCGGGTGACGAGCTCGTCCCACAACATCCTGCCGCTGCGCATCCGGTGGGTCCACGGCAGGTGGTAAAACCACAGGAGATACTCTTCCGGCACCCGCTCCGGATCGGCGAACGCCTGCGCAAGCGCCGGCGCGTATTGCGACACCGCATTGCTGCCGGTTTCGGTCCGGTCGAAGCCGATCCCGGCACGATCGGCGCGGTGGTAGTAGACCGGGTTCCAGTCGGCGCGTCCGAGATCGTCGACCCACGGGCCGGGGCCGTAATGGTGGCCGCTCGCCATCAGATGGTGAAGGCCGAGCGGCGTCATGTAATCGACCACCGTCTGGCGCGATCCCATCATCATGGCGACCGCCGGCTTCACGAAGCGTGGATCGGGCGAGAAGGTCATCTTCGCCCATTCCTCCGCAATGCCGCGGGCGGGGAGGGTGGGGTCCCACGCGAGGCGTCCGAAGGCGTACCAGTTCGCCTGATCGAAGTGCGAGCCGCTCCAGTTCCTGTCGCTGCCGATATTGGCGACGCCCGCGACGCCGGTCAGCGCATCGGCCACAATGCTGCCCTTGCGCGGGCGCCCGGTGTCGGCGTCGAGCACCTCCTCCCACATCGTGCCGAGATAGGCCAGGTGGGTGGCGAAGCCGAGATATTCTTTGGTGATCTGGAACTCGGCTATCAGCGGCGTCTTCGGCATCGCACCGAACAGCGGGTGGAAGGGCTCGCGCGGCTGGAAGTCGATCGGCCCGTTCTTGACCTGCAGGATCACGTTCGGGCGAAATTTGCCGTCGAGCGGCTTGAACTCTTCATACGCTTGCTTGGCGCGGTCGGTGTCGGGAGAGGCCGAATAGACGAACGCGCGCCACATCACTGTCCCGCCATGCGGCGCAAGCGCATCGGCGAGCATGTTGGCGCCGTCCGCGTGGCTGCGTCTATAGTCCTGCGGCCCCGGCTGCCCCTCGCTGTTCGCCTTCACCAGGAAGCCGCCGAAATCCGGCACCAGCGCGTATATTTCGTCCGCCTTCGCCTTCCACCAGGCCCGTACCGCCGGGTCGAGCGGGTCGGCCGACTTGAGCCCGCCGATCTCCATCGGCGCGCTGAATCGGGCGGTGAGATAGAGGCGAATGCCCCAAGGCCGGAACACGCCGGCAAGCGCCTGGACCTTTTCGAGGTACGGCCGGGTCAATACATCGGCATTGGCGTTGACGTTGGTGAGCACCGTTCCGTTGATGCCCACCGACGCGTTCGCGCGCGCATAATCGGTGTAGCGCGGGTCGAGATAGTGCGGCAGCTTGTGCCAGTCCCACAGCGACTGGCCGGCATAACCGCGCTCCACCGTGCGGTCGAGATTGTCCCAATGGTTGAGCAGGCGAAGCTTCAGCTTCGGCGCCTCGGCTACGTTCAGGGCTTCGAGTGTTTGCCGCGTCTGGATGCGGCGCAGCAACGCGAACGCACCGTAAAGCACCCCGCGCTCGCTGTTGGCCGCAACCACCGTGAGGCGCTTGCCGGCGACGTTGATGCTGCGCAGCAAAAAGCCTTCGTCGCCGAGGTTCGACAGCGGGAGATGAAGCACGCGGATCGCTGGAGCGTCGGCGGTACCGATCAAAATCGCCCCGTCGTCGGCCGCACTGGCCCACTGGGGGGCTGAGCCCAGCAGGCCTTCGAGGCCGCGTTCCAACTCACCGGCCGCAGCGCTCAGCGTCGCCCCCTCACCGGCAACCATAATGCTGCGCCCATAAGGGAGATAATGCTTAGGTTCCTCGACCGGGCGGTAGCGGAGCCAAAGATCGTATCCATCTTCGTCGGTTTGTGCCGCGGCAGGGGCGGCGATAGAGAGGAGGCACAGGGTGAGGAGGGTCAAAAGCAAACGCATGTTGCGGGCGATCTCCAATTGATGCGTCCAAGCTAGCCTGTTAGCGCTATCAGCGCAAAAGAGGGTAACCGCTCGTACGAGGATGGAAAAAGCACGGCATGAGCATCACCAGACGCGACACCATCGCCCTTGGCATTGGCCTCGCTACCGCCGCTTGTGCGCCGCGCGGTGCGATCACCGTGGGATCGGCAAGCCGGGCGCCCGCGGGCTCGCTCGACGCGCTTGCCCGCCGCACCGGCCGCCGCTTCGGCTCCGCCGTTGCTTGGGGCCCGCCGGGCGCCGATCGGGCGAGCTTCGCCAACCCCGCTTACGCGGCGGTCCTTGAGCGCGAATGCAGCCTCCTCGTCGCCGAAAACGAGCTCAAGTGGCAGTGGACCCGCAAGACTCCCGCTTTCGATCTCGCGCAGATGGACGCGATCGCCGAATACGCCACGTCTCACGACTTCGCCCTGCGCGGCCACACGCTCTTCTGGTACCCGGAGAAATGGTATCCGGAATGGCTGGTGAAGCATGACTTCGGAACCCGCCCCGCCGCCGAGGCCGAGCGCCTCCTTACCGAGCATGTCCGCACCGTCGCGCCTCGTTACGGCAAGCGCATTTACTCCTTCGACGTCGTCAACGAAGCGATCGAACCGGAGACCGGCCGGATACGCGACACGGTGATTACCCGCGCCATCGGCGGCGAAGCGGCGCTCGACCTGATGTTCCACACCGCTAAGGCCGAGGCACCGCACGCCCAGCTCGTCTACAACGATTATATGAGCTGGGAGCGGGGCACGGAGGACGAAACCCACATGGCGGGCGTCCTCAAGCTGCTTGAAGGCTTTCGCAAGCGCGGCACGCCCGTCCACGCGCTTGGCATCCAGTCCCACATCCGGCTGCTCAAGAAGCTTCCGGTGGCCGAGATCGTGCGCGAATCGGAAGGCCCGTGGCGGCGTTTCCTCGATGAGGTGGTGGGCATGGGCTACGACCTTCTGATCACCGAGTTCGACGTCAACGACAAGCAGGCGCCGGACGACGTCGCGATCCGCGACCAGATGGTTGCCGACTACAGCCGGGCCTATCTCGATCTGATGCTGAGCTACCCGCAATTGCGCGACATTCTCGCCTGGGGAATGGTCGATAGGTATAGCTGGCTAACCGACTTCGACCCGCGCGGCGATAAGTCGATCAAGCGCGGTACGCCCTATGACAGCGCCTTCCGCCCCAAGCCGCTCCGCACGGCAATCGCTGCGGCATTCGAGAACGCCACCGTCCGCGCCAAAGGGTAAGGGGAAGCGGAAGGGCGTCGCGCTGGTCGCCGCCCCCGCGTAGAAGCGAGTACAGAAGCAAGGGGACCTGAGACATGGCGGCTGAACAGCAGGGGGGCGAAGTGCCGCGCGGCACCCAGAGCGAGAAGCTGGTCATCGCCGCGTCGTCGCTCGGCACCGTGTTCGAATGGTACGACTTCTACCTTTACGGCCTGCTCGCCACCATCATCTCTGCGCAATTCTTCTCGGGCGTCAACGAGACCACCGGCTTCATCTTCGCGCTTGCCGCTTTCGCTGCCGGCTTTGCGGTTCGGCCGTTCGGCGCCATCGTTTTCGGCCGCATCGGCGACCTGGTTGGCCGCAAGAACACCTTTCTGGTGACCATGGGCATCATGGGCCTCTCCACCTTCCTGGTCGGCGTGCTGCCGAGCTACGCGTCCGTGGGCGTCGCCGCGCCCGTCGCGCTGGTCCTCCTTCGCCTGCTTCAGGGGCTTGCGCTCGGCGGCGAATATGGCGGTGCGGCAACCTATGTCGCCGAGCACGCGCCGCAGCGCAAACGCGGCCTTTACACCAGCTTCATCCAAACCACCGCGACGCTGGGCCTGTTCGCCGCCTTGCTGGTGGTGATCGGCGTCCGCTCGGCCGTTGGCGAGGAGGCGTTCGCCGCCTGGGGCTGGCGCATCCCGTTCATTGTTTCGATCGTGCTGCTTGCCGTCTCCATGTGGATCCGGCTGCAGCTCTCCGAAAGCCCGGTGTTCCAGAAGATGAAGGACGAGGGCACCACTTCCAAGGCGCCGCTTACCGAAGCTTTCGGCCGCTGGTCCAACCTGCGCCTGGTTATCATCGCGCTATTCGGCGCCGTCGCTGGGCAGGCGGTGGTCTGGTACACCGGCCAGTTCTACGCGCTCTTCTTTCTTGAAAAGACCCTGAAGGTGGACGGCGCGACCACCAACATCCTGATCGCCATTGCGCTTGCTCTCGCCACGCCGTTCTTTGTCTTCTTCGGCTGGCTGTCCGACCGCATCGGGCGCAAGCCGATCATTCTGGCCGGCTGCATTCTTGCCGCGCTCACCTATTTTCCGCTGTTCCACGGTTTATCGAAAGCGGCGAACCCCGCCCTCTACGCTGCTCAGGCCGCGGCGCCCGTCAGCGTGATTGCCGATCCCGAGGATTGTTCGGTGCAGTTCGACCCGGTCGGCAAGAACAAGTTCGACGCCCGCTCCTGCGACATCGCCAAGGCCTATCTGGCCAAAGCAGGGGTGAGCTACGCCAACGTGGCGGCGCCTGCCGGCAGCGTCGCGCAACTGCGCGTGGGCGAGCAGGTCATCTCCTCCGTTGATCCCGCCGCCGTCTCAGGCCCCGGTCGTGCCGCCGCGATCAAGGCGTTCCAGGGCGAAGCAACCGCGGCCCTGAAGAGCGTCGGCTACCCCGACAAGGCCGATCCGAAGCGCATCAACAAGCCGCTTGTTGTTCTGTTTCTCTTCATTCTCGTCTTCTACGTGACCATGGTCTATGGCCCGATCGCGGCCTTGCTGGTGGAGCTGTTCCCGGCGCGCATCCGCTACACGTCGATGTCGCTCCCTTACCATATCGGCAACGGCTGGTTCGGGGGCTTCCTGCCCACCACCGCCTTCGCCATGGTCGCGGCGACCGGCGACGTTTATTACGGCCTCTGGTATCCGATCGTGGTCGCGGCGCTGACGGTGCTGATCGGCCTGTTCTTCCTGCCGGAAACCAGCCGCCGCGACATTGACGGTTAGGCGGCCTGCTTAGTCGCCATATTGCTGCGCAAACGCCGCCGCTGCGCCGTACAGGCCCGGCTGCGTGTAGGTGATGATCTTGACCGGCATCTCGTTCATCATCCGCTCGAACCTCCCCTTGGCCGTGAAGCGGCTTTGGAAGCCGGAGCTCGGCAGGTGATCGATCAGCCGGAGGCCGACGCCGCCGGCGATCACCACCGCCTGCGCGCCCTGGGCAAGCGCGATGTCTCCCGCCACCGCGCCAAGCGCGAGGCAGAAGCGGTCGAGTGAAGCGGCGGCGAGATTGTCCTCCAGCGCCAGCGCCGCTGTCCAAAGCGCACGCTCGTCATGAAAGCGGATTTCGCGCTTCTCCAATGAGGCGAGCGCCTCGTAGATGTTCACAAGGCCTCTGCCGGACGCGACCCGTTCCACCGAGACGCGCCGGAACTTGCGGCGCAGGCAGTCGAGGATCTGATCGTCAAGGCTGTCCGCCGGCGCGAAATCGATGTGGCCGCCTTCGGTTTCGATAACGTGATAGCGCCCGTCGCGGCGCAGCAATTGCGCGACACCCAGGCCGGTGCCGGGGCCGATAATGCTGATCACGCCGTCGTCGGGGAGCGGCCGTTCCATGCCGCACAGATGCTGGAAATGCTCGGGCCCGAGCTGCGCCACCGCATGCGCCACCGCCCCGAAGTCGTTGACCAGGGTATAGCGCTCCGCCCTCAGCTTGCGCGGGATCCAGGAGGGCCGGATCACCCACGGATTGTTGGTGAGTTTGAGGACATCGCCCTGCACAGGCCCGGCCACGGCAATCGCCGCCGCTTTGGGAAGCGGGCGTCCAAGCCGTTCGCCGAACTCCTCCCAGGCCAGTTGCAGGCTGGCATAGTCCGACGTCTTGAGCGTGCACTCGGCGGCAACGTTCAGCACGTGGCCTCCCTCGACGTTCGCGATGGCGAAGCGGGCGTGGGTGCCGCCGATGTCCACTGCAACCACTTCGGTCAAAAGGCCACTCCGTCTACTCAAGCCTGGGGTCCCGCGCGCATTGGCGTAGTACCGGGTGCCTCCTTGCGGTGCCTTGTCGCGGCTTGCAACTTTCGTGCGCAATTTAGCCCTTGCTCCTGCCGCCGCCGGTTCCGCTTGATAGCGCTAACGTCCTGTGATTAGCTGCGCTTTCAGGAGGATCATTCCATGCGCGCCATCACCGCTTGCCTGCTTTGGGCACTGCCCGCCGCCGCCGCTTTTGCACAGACCGACCTCGCCTCCCGGATCATCAACGATCCCGCCGCGCCTGAAGTGAACGGCGCCCGCGCTAAGCTGGTGGACGATCCGGAAGTGCAGGGCGGCAAGGCGCTCCGGGTCACCGTTGCCAAGAAGGGCGAGAACAACTGGGATTCGGTGGTGGAAACGGCGATCAACAAGCCGGTCAACGCTGGCGACAAGCTGGTCCTCATGCTGGATGCGCGGCTGGTGAAAGGGGAGGGCGATGCCACCACCGCGACCATCCCGTACACGGCCGTGCAGATGAAGGCGGCGCCTTATTCCGCGGTGATTTCCGGCCCGGTGACGATCAGCCAGAGCTGGGGCCTGTACAAGATCGAAGGCCGCGCTTCGAAGGATTACGGCGCCGGCGCGCTCAAGGCATCGGTGCAGATCGCCAACGCCAAGCAGATCATCGACTTCGGCCCGATTGTTGTGCTCAACATGGGGCAGTAGCGCAGGGCTGCATTTCGTGACGAACTGAAGCCGAACCCATGACGCTGCCTTCGACGCCAGTACCTGAACGCAGCGACGTGAGCCCAGCGGTCTTCGAACGGGAAGTGGCGCCCGCCTTTCAACCCCTGATTCTGCGGGGCGTGGTTCGTCACTGGCCGGCGGTGCGAAGCGCGCTCCAAGCGCCGGCCGCGGCGGCGGAATATCTCGGCCGGTTCTACAAAGGCCGTCCGGTGGAGGCGTTCGTCGGTCCGGCCGACATCGCCGGGCGCTTCTTCTACAGCGACGACCTTTCCGGCTTCAATTTCGAGAAGCAGCAGGGCCCGCTGACCGGCGTGCTCGATTACCTCACCGGCAAAGGCGCGGAAGAGGGTGCGCGCAGCGTCTATGTCGGCGCGGCGTCCGTGCCGGACTGCCTCCCCGGCTTCACCGCCGAGAACCCGTTGCCGCTGCTTGGGCAAAGACCGGCGGTGCCGCGGATCTGGATCGGAAACCGGACCAGCGTCAGCACCCATTTCGACATGTCCGACAACATCGCCGCCGTGGTCGCGGGCAGGCGCCGTTTCATCCTCTTTCCGCCCGATCAGGTCGCCAACCTCTACGTCGGGCCGATCGACCACACGATGGCGGGGCAGCCGGCGAGCATGGTCTCCGTGCAAGAACCCGATTTCGAACGCTTCCCCCGCTTCCGCGAGGCGCTCGAGCACGCGATGGTAGGGGAGCTGGAACCCGGAGACGCGATCTACGTGCCAAGCTTGTGGTGGCACCAGGTAGACGCGCTTAGCTCGTTCAACATCCTGATCAACTATTGGTGGAACGACGGCCCGCCGGATGCAGGGTCTCCTTTCGAGGCAATGGTCCACGGGCTCTTCGCCATCGGCCACATGCCTCGGGATCGGCGCGAGGCCTGGCGGGCGATGTTCAATCACTACGTATTCCAGCGCGGCGGCCATCCGGCCGAGCATCTGCCGGTGGAGCTGCGCGGCGTACTCGGGCCGCCAAGCCCGCAGCTCCACGCCCGAATCCGCCAGTTCCTGCTGCAGGCGCTTGGAAGGCGCTGAAGCACGGCTATTGCGAGGCGCCGCTTCCCCCACCACATTGGGCGCAGCAAAGACTTCACCACTCGCAAGGACGATCCGCCATGCGCCTTCTTTCTTCCCTCCTCGTTGTCGCCGCAATGATCTCCCCCGCGGCGGGTCAGGCCGCGTCGCGCCGAGCCCCCGAAGCGCAGCTTCAGGATGAGATTGCCGGCAAGGTCGCCGGGGAACCCGTCGACTGCATCGATTCGACCCACATCCGCTCCATGCGCGTGATCGACGGGACCGCGATCGTGTACGAAATCGGCCGCATCACCTACGTCAACCGTCCGGCTTCGGGCGCGCGCTCGCTTGACCGGTGGGACACGCTGGTGACGGAGAGCCATTCGAGCCAGCTTTGCAGCCGCGACACGGTGAGGCTCGTCGACAGCGCGTCGCGGATGCAGACTGGGCTGGTCTTTCTTGGCAAGTTCATCCCTTACCGGAAAGCGGACCGCGCCAGCCGCTGATCGCGGCGATCCTCGCTACTTTATTTGTTCGCTTTCCACTGGAGCTTGCGAGCTCCCGGTACGTTTTCTCAGGCAGGTTCTCTGCCGGAGGATGGCGTGACCAAGCTGTTGGCCTGTCTCGCGTCCGCACCCGCGCTCCTGTTTTTGGGCTCCGCCGCACCGCCGCCGCGCGCGGCGGTCGTTGCAACCGCGCCGACCATTGCCGCGAAGATTGAGGCCCTTGCCCTTTCATCGGCCTTCGACGCAACCGAACCAGCTTCCATCGCCGCCCCTGAGCCCGTGGTTGTTGCGCCTCCACCTCCACCACCGCCGCTCCCGCCGACGCCTGAGGAAGCTCGTGAGGACGGCGTCCTGATCGTCGTCAGCCTGGCCTCTCAGCGCATGTTCGTGTTCCGCGACGGGGCGCTGTGGGACTCGTCCAAAGTCTCCACCGGCAGGCGCGGCATGGACACTCCGGTCGGCACTTTCCCCATTCTGCAAAAGAAGGTCGATCACCGCTCCAACCTCTACGACGACGCGCCGATGCCCTTCATGCAGCGGCTGACCTGGGGCGGCGTCGCGCTTCACGCCGGCCGGGTGCCGAACTACCCCGCCTCGCACGGCTGCATCCGCATGCCGAAGGCGTTCGCGAAGAAGCTCTATAGCATCACCGACTTCTCCTCGACGGTGGTGGTTGTGACGGACGAGCGGGCCGCCTCGGCCAAGCAGGCTCTGGAGATCGCCTGATAGCTGACGGCCGGCGCCGCACGCGCTAAGCAGCCTCCATGCGGGGGCTGGACATAGCGGTTGCGGGATGCGGGCCGGCGGGGCTTGCCGCGGCCTTGCTGCTTGCCCGCCGCGGGCACCGCGTCACGCTTTACGAACGTTTCGATGCGCCGCAGCCGGTGGGATCGGGGCTGATGCTGCAGCCCACCGGCCTTGCCGTGCTCGACCGGCTGGGGCTGGCGGAGGAGATCGCCGGCCTCGGCGCACCCGTCACCCGGCTCCTCGGAAGAGCAGTGCCGTCCGGCGCGGTCGTGCTGGACGTGCGCTACGACTGGCTGAAGGTGCCAAGCGCGTGCGGCATTGCGGTGCACCGCGCCGCGCTGTTCGAGACGCTCTACCAGGCGGTAGTCCGCGACGGCACCGTCATTGAGACCGGGCGGCGGGTGACCGGAAGCGATCTAGACGCGGGAGGCAGGCGCCTCGTCTTCGCCGACGGCAGCCGCTCGCCGCGCCACGATCTCCTCGTTGATGCTTCGGGCTCCTGTTCGCCACTCGCGCCCGAAGCGGGGCGGCCGCTGGCCTACGGCGCCTTGTGGGCAACGCTGAAGTGGCCGGAGGAGGGGTTCGCCGGCGACAGGCTGGAGCAGCGGTACCGCCATGCAAGCACCATGGTCGGCGTATTGCCCATCGGCCGCCGACCCGGCGTGCCGCACCGCCTTGCCGCCTTTTTCTGGTCGCTGCGCGCCGACCGGCTTGAGGCGTGGCGCGCGGGCGGGCTGGAGCTCTGGAAGGCGGAGGTTCGCGCGCTGTGGCCGCAGACCGCGCCGCTTCTCGACCAAATCGCGGAGGCCGCCCAACTCACCTTCGCACATTACTCCCACCGCACCCTTCGCCGCCCGGCGGAGGAGGCGCTGATCCACATCGGCGACGCCTGGCATTCGACGAGCCCGCAGCTCGGTCAGGGCGCCAACATGGCCTTGCTTGACGCTTGGGCGCTCGCCCGAGGACTGGAGGGGGCAGGGGACCTCGCGTCCGCCCTCGCGCGGGCCGCGGCGATGCGCCGCTTCCACGTCCGGCTTTACCAGAGCCTGTCCTGCCTGTTCACGCCGGCGTATCAGTCGGACAGTCGGCTGCTGCCCTTCATCCGCGATCGGATCGTGCCGCCATTCGGCAAGCTTTGGCCGGCGACACGCATACAGGCCGCCATGGTCGCGGGAACGTTCGGCGGAGGGCTAAAGCCGCTCGGGCTGAACCCCTGGGTGCCCGCGAGCGCAGGCGCAGGCGCTTAGTCTTCGCCGCCCTCGGCGTCTTCCTCGTCCGCGCCGCCGGCATCGTGGAAATAGGCTTCCACTTCGCCTTGCAGCTTCACCGTCATCGGCTGGCCGAAGCGGTCGAGGCTTCGGCCGGCGGCGACCCGGATCCAGCCTTCGGCGACCGAATATTCCTCAACGTCGGTGCGCTCCTTGCCCTTGAAGCGGATGCCGACGCCGCGGCGCAGCAGGGCCGCGTCGAAATGCGGGCTGCGCGGGTTCATGGACAGGCGGTCGGGAGGCGTATCGGTCACGTAGGTATTTCCTGTTTCTTGGCGCCGGGTTCAGCGCAGTTTGGCGATGTTGACGCCGTCCGCCTTGGCGCGGTCCTGCACCGATTCCTCGGAGCGGGTCAGCGCCTTGGCGATGGCTTTCAGCCCCATGCCCTTCTTGGCGAGGGTGTGGAGTTTTGCCACTTCCTCCGTCTTCCAGGGCTGGCGGTGCCGGACGAAATTTTCGCCCATCAATCCTTCACCACATTGCCCTTGGTGGACGGGTTGGCGGCAATCGTCTTCTTCACTTCCTTCTTCGGCTTGCGGGCTTCCTTGCTTCCGCGAACTTGTCCCTTGGCCATGTCACTTTCTCCTGTTCAGCGCTTGGCGGCTATATAGGCGTCGATCTGGCTCTCCAACACGTCGAGCGGCAGCGAGCCGTTTTCCAGCACCGCCGCATGGAAGTCGCGAATGTCGAAGCGGGTTCCAAGCGCGTCCTGCGCGCGCTTCCTTAGCTCGACGATCTTCAGCTGCCCGATCTTGTAGCTCGTCGCCTGGCCGGGATTGTTGATGTAGCGCTCCACCTCCTTGACGATGTCGCGTTCGGAAAGAAGCGAATTGTCCTGGAAGTATTTGATCGCCTGCTCGCGGGTCCAGCGCTTCGCGTGCATGCCCGTGTCCGTGACCAAACGGACGGCGCGCCACAGCTCGAGGGAGAGGTGGCCGAACTCCGAATAAGGATCCTGGTAGAAGCCCATCTCGCGCCCCAGCCGCTCGGCGTAGAGGCCCCAGCCTTCGGCATAAGCGCCGTAGCCGCCGAAGCGGCGGAACATCGGTATACCCTGCAATTCCTGCTGAAGCGCGATCTGGAAATGGTGGCCGGGCGCACCTTCATGGTAGGCGATGCCCTCGATCTGCGGCTTCAGCACCTGGTTCATGTCGGCCAGGTTGACGTAAAAGATGCCCGGCCGCGATCCGTCCGGGGAGGGCTGGTTGTAGAAAGCGACGGCAGCCGTCTCCTGCCGCCATTTCTCCACCGCGCGGACCTCCAGCGGCGCCTTCGGCAAGCGGCGGAAATATTGCGGCGCCTTGACCATGACCTGCGCGATAAAGACGTTGGCGTCCTTCAGATACTGCTCCCGCCCGGCATCCGTGTTCGGATATTTGAATTCCTTGCCACTCTTGATGTGCGCGAAGAACGCTTGCAGGCTGCCCTTGAAGCCGACGCGGTTCTTGATCGCCTCCATCTCGCTTTGGATGCGCGCTACTTCGGCAAGGCCGATCTTGTGGATGGTGTCGGCGGACAGATCGGTGGTGGTCGAGTTGCGCAGGCGCGAGGCGTAATAAGCGTCGCCGTTCGGAAGACTCCACGCGCCGTTGTTGCCCTTTGCCTTCGGTTCGATCGCGTCCAGCGTCGCAAGCATATTCTCTACGCCGCGGCGGAAGCTGGTGGACAGCGCCTCGCGCGCTTGGCCGATCAGACGTGCTTTTTCGGGTGCGGCGATGTCGAGCGCGTTCACCTTCTTAGTGAAGTCGGCAAGCAGCGGCGAATCCGGGCCTGGACCGAAGGGAGCGCCGCTGAGCGCCTTTTTTGCGTCCGCGCGAACCGGCGCGAAGTTGAGCTTGGGCGGCACGATACCGCGCTCGGCGGAGGCGCGGGCGCGGGCGGAGATTTCGCCGAACGCGCGCTCGGTGTCACGGATGCGAGCGATGTATGCCTCGGCATCGGCGACGTCGCCGACCCGGTGCTGGTTGATCAGAAAAACCGGGAAGTTGCCGGCCGGGCTGCCGTTGGTCGAGAAGGGAAAGCCGTAGCCGCGCCACCGGGCGTTTTCGCGCTCCTGCGTCACTTCATGCTCGAACAGCTGGTAGCTGAGGCGCCCCGCCGGGCTGAGCTTCGCCGGATCGAACTCGGCCTTCATGCGCGCAAGCTGCGCTTCGGCGAGGGCGAGTTCGCGGTCGGAGGCGGCATCCGTATAGTCGTTCAGCCGATCATATTGCTCCTTGCGGCCCAGCGCCGTGAGCGTCTGCGGCGAGGAAGCGATACTTTCCTCGAAAGCAGCGTCGAGGAAGCTGAGCAACCGGGCGTCTTCCGCCGCAGGATCAGGCGCAGCCGTGACGACTTCCGGAAGGCCGGGGGTAATGTTCTCGACCGGCTGCGACGTGGTCGTCGAGCAAGCGGTGGCGAGGAGCAAAGCGGCGAAGGGGAGGGTGCGGGTCAACGGGCGGTCCTCTCAGAAAGGCATCGTCCGGTCTTTAGCGGCTGAACGGGGCGCGTCTAGCATTCGCCTTCGCTCCAGCACGGATCCCAGGCGGGCTCCGGTCCGAAGCGGGCGGCAAGGAAATCGGAGAGGGCGCGGACGCGGGCGGTGACGGCGCGGCCGGGCGGGATCAAGACATGGAGGCCGCCCTCCGGCATCGGAAAATCGCGAAGCAGCGGCTCGAGCGCGCCGCTTCTCAGGCCGGAAGACGCGATAAAGGTGGGTAGCACACAAAGGCCAAGGCCAGCCTCGGCCGCCGCGCGCAGCATTTCGCCGTTGTCGGCACGCAGCCGCGGCTTGAGGCGCACGCTTTCCCAGCGGTTGCCCACCCGGAAACGCCATTGCTCGCTGCCGTAGACGAGGTGGTCGTGCCCTTGGAGATCGCGCGGGTGCTCGGGCCGGCCGCGCGCATCGAGATAAGCGGGACTGCCGAGCAGCACCCGGCGCGACGGGGCGATGCGTCTGACCACCAGCGCCGAGTCCTCCAGCGTGCCGAGCCGCACGGCGAGGTCGAAACCGCCCGCAACCAGATCCACAGTTTTGTCCTCGAAGCTGATGTCGAGCTCCACGCGCGAATGCTCGGCGGCGAAGGCGGCGAGGGCGGGGGCGAGGTGCTCAACGCCGAAGGAGAGGGGGGCTGTCAGGCGGATCGGCCCCGCCACCTGAGTCACCGCGCCGGCCACGACCTCGCGCGCAGCGTCGAGTTCGCACAGGATGTTGGACGCGCGCTCGAAATAGGCCTGCCCCGCATCCGTCGGCTGAGCGCCCGCCGCGCTCCTCGTTAACAGGCGGGCGCCGAGCTGTTCCTCCAGCCGCGCGACGCGGCGCGAGACGATCGACTTAGCCGCGCCCATCCGCTCGGCTGCACGCGAGAAGGCGCCGGTTTCCACCACCCGGACAAAGGCGAGCACGTCGAGGAGATCAACCGAGGAGTGTTCCATTATCCGCAACACCATGATGTGCCGCGCACGGCTACCTGCAACGTTGCTAGGCCCCTACATCCTGTTCTGCAAGTTCAGGAGGGCATGATGACCAAGGTACTCATTATCGACAGCGCCGCCACCGGCGAACAGTCCGTTTCGAAGAAGCTGGTCGACGCGCTGGTTGCCGGCCTCGACGCGCGCTCCGATCAGGTGGAGGTCGTCCGCCGCGACATCGGCGCAGAACCGATCCCGCACCTCACCGCCGACACGGTGTTCGCGATCCGCGGGGGCGAAGCCTCAACCGCAGCCGGCCAAGCCGCGCTCGACCTGTCCGACGCGTTGATCGAGGAGCTGCGGGCGGCAGACCTCGTCGTGATCGGTGCGCCGATGTACAATTTCGGCATCCCCTCGACGCTCAAGGCCTGGTTCGACCACGTGCTCCGCGCCGGGGTGACGTTTCGCTACACCGAAAGCGGCCCGGAAGGCCTGCTCAAGGGGAAGAAGGCAATCGTGGTGGAAAGCCGCGCCGGCCTTTACAGCGAGGGTCCTTCCGCGCCGAACGACAGCCAGGAGCCGCACTTGCGCACCTTGCTCGCCTTCATGGGCCTGGACGACGTAACCTTTGTTCGCGCCGAAAAGCTGGCCTTTGGTCCCGAAGCCGCGGAAGCGGCGATCGCCGAAGCGTCCAACAAGCTGCGCGAACTGGCGCTCGCCGCATAAACCTCGGCTCCTCCCCGCGAGGAGCAGGAAAGGAGTGAGAAGACATGATCGATATCCGTCCCTTCAACACGCTTGGCCATGCCGATCACGGTTGGCTCAACGCGCGCCACCACTTCTCTTTCGCGAGCTATCATGATCCCGCGCGCATGGGCTGGGGCGCGATCCGGGTTTGGAACGACGATGAAATCGCCGCCAAATCCGGCTTTCCGCCGCACCCGCACGCCGACATGGAGATCATCACCTATGTCCGCACCGGCGCGATCACCCATCAGGATTCGATGGGCAATCAAGGCCGCACCGGCGCGGGCGACGTGCAGGTGATGAGCGCCGGCACGGGCGTCCGCCATGCGGAGTTCAATCTGGAAGACGAGGCGACCACGTTGTTCCAGATCTGGGTGCTGACCGACAAGCCCGGCGCGCAGCCGAGCTGGGGCGCCAAGCAATTCCCCAAGCACGCGCGGGAGGGCGATTTCGTCACCCTCGCAAGCGGCTTCGAGGAAGATGCCGAGGCGCTGCGCATCAACGCCGCCGCCCGCGTCATGGGCGCGACGCTGAAGGCCGGCGAGACGGCGCAGCTGTCGCTCGATCTGAAGCGTCACACCTATCTCGTGCCGGTGAACGGCGCGGTGGAAGTGAACGGTGTCCGCGCCCAGCTTCGCGACGGCGTTGCGGTCACCGGCGAGACGGCGATCACCATCCTCGCACTCGAAGACACCGAGATCGTCCTGGTGGACGCCCGCTGAGCCTTCGGCCCAACTCCCCCCGTTCCTGTTCAACAGGAGCGGGGGAAAGCGCCGCTTACGGCCGGTAATTGGTGATTAAGGGCAACAGTTTCACGCTACTTACAATGAAGGCTGAGTTAACCCTCTTTTCCCGGCACTCTCCAATGGCTTGGGCGTTCAAGCGGCATGCCTCATTTCTTCTTCCATTTCGAAAGTCGTGGCGTCCGCGTGCGGGACGAGGTCGGCCTGCGGCTGCCGGACGCGGAAGCGGCCTGGTACCAGGCGGTGCGCAGCGCGCGCGATCTGATCCGCGCCGAAGAAAGCATGGGCTGTTCGTGGGAAGAACAAGCCGTGCAGATCGAGGATATCCGGGGCACACCGGTTGACCGCGTGCCGTTGATCGAGATCGCCCGCTTCGCCGGCGCGATCTAAAAGGCTCAAACCCGGCGGAAAACGCCTTTGGGAATGCGGCGCGGGGCGGGCGCGGTCATCAGGTCGATCTCGCGCTGGTGAATCGGCGTCTCGAACTCGCAGCCGGCTTCGTTGTCGCGCCGCCAGATCACCCGGCTGCGCTTGGCTTCGAAGCCCTGAAGCTTGAGCCAGACTTCGCTGCCTTCCTCAACTTCGTCACCGACCTGTGCTCGAAAGCCGCCCGCAGAAATGTCGAGCAGTACGATCTGCGCGGTGCGCGCGCCGCTTTCGCGCAGGGCGGCGGCGAGGTTGACGATGCGCCGCTCGGCCTTGCGGCCTTCACCGATGGGGAGCTGGGAAAGTTCGGCAGCGATAAACAAGGAGGCGTCCTTTTCGGTGGTCGAGACGCGGCGGTAGCGCGAAGGTACCTGTTAATTGGTTAACGCCGCTCCCGCAGCGCCACGGACCGGAGGGTTGGGCCGGCACCTGGTGAAGCGCCGGCCCCCCTCGATACGCGACCCGAGGGGCCGTTTGCGCGCGTGGAAACCCGCGCATCCGGCCAAATGCTTCTGGGCACGTGCGGTGAAGAGGATGCTGACGAACGCGGTTAGCACGGGTTAAGCCATAAGCGCGCCACAGGCGGCGTGGGCAAAAAGAAGGCGGAGGCCGATTGCTCGAACTCCGCCCCCCCGGTCGCGTACCTGATGAAGGGCTTTACGCGCCGCCGGTTAGCAAAGGGTTGAAGCTATCGCTCCGCCCAAACGATCGTCTTGAGCGGCTCGCCGGGGCGGAGCGGCTGGTCGGCGGTCCGGCCGTTCAGCATCAGGAGGTGCGGCACCGGCCGGTCGCTCGCCATGCCGGACGCGATGCTCTGGTAGGTGGCGTTCGGGCCTGCGGTGACAACCCGGATCACGCGGGGGCGCAGCGTCGCGGCTTCCTCGCGCGTTAACAGCCGAAACGAGCCGAACAGGGCCTGCAATGCATCGGGCGCGGCAACGCGGGGCGGCGAGACCATGATGAAGTGAAAGGCGCCGCCGGTTGGCCCAGCATAGGCCATCAGGGACAGCAGCACCTCGCCTTCGCCGGTTGTGACCGACACCGGCAGGAACAAGGCAGGGACGCCGTTCACGTCGGTCGGCTGCGCTGTGCCGACCTGCGCCGGCGCCTTGCCGAGCAAACCGCCGAGCACTGCTTCGGCATAAGCAGGAAGCCCGCCGGGCGGTATTTCGCCGCCGCCGAACTGCCCGCGCAAGCCGTCCGGCCCGTCGATCATGATCGCCTGCGGGCTGTTGGTCAGCGTGAAGCCCGGCGGCGCTTCGAAGCCGATCAGCATCACCGGATGCATGAAGCGCCGGCCGAGCACGAAACCTTGCTGCGGATCGTCGCCGTAGAGGAGCCCGTCGACCTCACGCAGATACGGCACCACGCCCTCGGGGAGCTGGTTGTCGGCCAGTCCGGTCTTGGCGGCCGCCTCGCGCGCACGGGCGATGCGATTCTCGGTCAGCGGGTGGGTTCGCGCCCATTCGGGGATCGATTTCGCCTGATCGGTGGCGCGGGTGGCGGCGGTAAACTGCTCGTTGCGGCCGAGCGCGCCGAGCATGTCGGCCGCTTCATAGGGATCGTAGCCCGCCGCCTGAAGCGTTGCGAGGCCCCGGTCGTCCGCTTCATATTCCTGTTTTCGCGAGTAACGCAGGCCGAAATAGGCCGCCGCTTCCCCGGCAAGGCCGGCAAGCCGCTCCGAGCCGGTAAGGACGCTCACCGCCGCAACGCCGAGGTTGCGCCACAGGGAGCGGCGCTGCTGCTGCTCCGAATGGTTGCCGGCGATGTGGCCGAGTTCATGCGCAAGCACCGAGGCAAGTTCGGCTTCCGAATTGACCAGCCCCATCAGCCCGCGCGTGACGTAGATGAAGCAGCCCGGCACCGCAAAGGCGTTGACCACGTCCGAATTGATCAAGGTGAAGGTGCATTGGCCACTCAGGCCCGCCGCTTTCGCGACCTTCTCGCCGAGCGTCGAGAGGTACTGCGCTTCGGGAGCCTTGTAGGCACCGCCGAATTCGGCAAGCAGGCGCGGATGCTGCTCGGCGCCGACCTGCCGTTCATCTTCGGTAACCGGCGGCCCGTCGCCCGAACCGCAGCCCGACAGCACCAGCGCCGCGGCCGCGGCGGAAAGCAGAAGCCGCTTCACCGCAGCACCGGTTGGTCGAAGCGCAGGCGCCAGAAACTGGTCTCGGCGCCTTCGACGCCGAAGTCGTTATCGCTGACGAGGATGAGTTCGCTGTCGCTGAGAATTGCGACGCCCTCCAGATCGCGCGCAACTTCCGGATGGTTGTCGCTGGTGAAGAGCAATCGCTTGGGTAGCGCGGGAAGCCGTTCGTCCCGTCCGCTCAGTTCCTCGACTGTCGGGCTGGTCTCCACGTCGAGATGCTCCGCGCCGAGCGCGAGCGTCGGATCAATTTCGAGTCGGTAAAGCTTGGTGGTTTGCGATCCGCGCTCCAGCACCAGCAAAGCGTTCTCGCCGAGGCAGACAAGTTCGCTCACCTTCACGTCCTTCCGCTTGAACTCTCCGGCGGAGCAGTCGCGAGCGAAGGTTTCCGGCGGGTCGAGCGGGTAGAGAAATTGCGCCCGCACCGCCCCGCTCTCCGCATCCAATCGCCAAAGCCGGACATGCGCCGCCGCCTCATGCGCCGCTTCATCGGGGTGGGCGAGAGGGCTTTGAAAGGCGAGAAACAGCGAGGCCCCGTCCGCTGACAAAGCAAGCGCTTCGAAGCCGCGGTTGATCTGCCGACGCGCTGCGATGGCCGGGAGGCACGCCTCGCCGGGCGAGCCTGCCGGGACCAGGCGACGGAGGATCGTGCCGTCGGCGGCCACGCGCACCAGAGTCGGGCCAAACTCGTCGCCGATCCAGAAGCCGCCGTCGGGGAGCGCGGCAATGCCTTCCGTGTCCAGGCCGCGCGGATCAGGCGCGATTGGATTGCCGTCGAGGTCGAACACCGGCTCGGACCGCACGTGCGCGCCGCCAGGCACCGGCAATCCCGACACCAGTCTACCGTCGGCTTCGCTGAGGCGGATGATCCGCACCAGCTCCACCCGGTCTTCCAGCACCTGCAGTTCGGCGATCTCCGGGCCGATGTCGATGCGCGGCATGATCTTGGCGCCCGAAACGTCGGCAAGCGGGGCAAGATGCTCGGCGCCGTAGAGCTCCCGCGCGTCCTTGACTTTGATGTTCGGCCCCCGGTCGCCGACCGCCCAGATGCGGCCGGGCGGGTCGCCGGGGCGGCGGGTGAGGCCGGAGCCGAAACTTCGCCGAAGCACCAGCGGCGCCTCGGGAAGCGGGATGCTGCCAAGCGGCGGGTCGGTCCAGGCGAGCTGTTGAACGGTGACGGTAGGGGAAGGCACGGAGACGCGAACTCCGCCGCTCCGCCCCGGTTCCGTTCGCCGTGGCGGCGCGCGGCGGAGCTGCTATAAGCGTGGGGAGAGAAGGGGGCTTTCACCGAATGGGCGTTGCGGCGGAGATCCAGCACGCGGCCGCAGGGCTGACGCAGCGGATAAGCGTGCCGCGCGAAGTACCGCCGCTCGGTCGCCGCGCCTTGCTGGTGCTGAGGCCGCTGTGGTGGCTGGTGTTCCTGCTTGCGCTCGCCGCGCCAATTGGTGGAACCTGGGACCGCTTCGCCAACCCCGCCCCCAATTCGCTGCTGATGCTCGGCAGCCGGGCCGGCGTGGTTCTGGACGAGAACGACCTCACCCGAATCCGCTTCCCTGTCGGCCCGGCGGCAAAGGCGGCCGGCGTGAACGCCGGCGACCGGATCGTTGCGATCGACGGCATCGCGGTGTCTCCCACCGTGCCGCTCGCGGCATTGGAGGGCGAGGGCGCGAACCCGATCGACCAAGCCGCTTTCGCGGGCATCCTCTACGGCACCGACGACGCGGCCACCGATCTGACCCTGCGCGCGCCCGACGGCAACCAGCGCGCGGTGCGGCTCACCACCGGCGAGCGGCATATTGAGCAGGGTGCGCGAGCACTCGGCATTCCGAAGTGGATGCTCGCCATCATCGATCTCCTCCACCTTCTCACTTATCCCTTCCTGCTCGCGGCCGCATGGATGCTCTACCGCCGCTGCCCGCACGACGCGGTGAGTACCTTGCTGTCGTTCGCCATCCTTCTGACCATGGCCGGCGAGCAGCCCTCCGCCGCCTTTCTCACGACCGTCGTAGGCGTGCCCCAGGGCGCGCAGACCGCAATCTTCGATCTCGGGAACGTCCTCCTTCTCGCCGGCGTGCTGCTCTTCCCGCACGGGCGGCTTGGGCCGTGGCCGGTAGTGGCGTCGCTGCTCGCCTTGCCGCTGCTCTTCTTCCTGTCCGGCGATGTCTACCGCGGCGTGTTCATGCTGTTCATGGCGCTAGGCGTCGCGCTGCTCGTCCGCCGCATGAAGAGCATGGCGCCTAGCCCAAGCCGCCAGCAGATCAAATGGGCCCTGTTCGGCTTTGCCGGCTACGCCCTGTTCCTTGGCGGCTCCTTGCTCGCCGATATGCTGAAGGGCTCCGTCGCCGCCTTCTGGCAGCAGATGGCGGTGGAGACCTTCGCCGGGCTGTGCCTCGGCCTCGCATTCCTTTCGCTGCAGCTCGGCCTGCTCGTCGCGTTGCTCCGCTTCCGGCTCTACGATGCTGAATCTGTGATCAGCCGCTCGGCGACCTTTGGCATCGTCATGCTCGCCATGGGCGTCGCCTTTGCCGCTGGCGCCGAAGCGATCGAGGAAGCGGTGAAAGCCGCCGCCGGACGCGACGCCGGCCCCGCTGCAAGCATTGTCGCGGCGGCAATGGCGACCCTTCTCGCAAGCCCCGCCCACGGCCGAATCCAGCGTTGGACCGAGCGCCTGTTCCACGAGAACCTGCTCAAGCTCCGCCGGGACCTGCCCGAAACCGTGCGCGACCTGCGCGAGATCGCCTCGCTCCCCGAACTGCTGAGCAACGTGCTGCTGCGCGTGAAAGGCGGGGTACGCACCGTTCGCGCCGCAATCGCGGTGAACGGCGATGTAAGCGAGGTGTTCGGCGCGAGCCGGGAGGAAGCAAAACACTGGCTCGCCAGTTTCACCGCAGCGCCCGAAGCGGACAAGATCGCGTGCGATCCAAACGACCCGATGTTCCCGGTGCGCGTGTCGCTGTGCGCATCGCAAGGCGGCGCGTGCCTCGGTTGGCTGCTGATCGGGCCCCGCCCGGACGGAACCCAGGTCAGCGGCGACGAGCGCGAGGCCTTGGCCGAGATCGCCGACCCGGTGGCGCGCGCCATCCACATCGTCGTGAAACGCGAGCGGCAGGAGGGGGAAATCTCCACCCTCCTTGCCGAACAGATGCGGCGGATCGAGGCGCTGGAAGCGCGAGTCCGGCCCGGTACTGCCGCCGCCGCCGAATAAGTGTCAGTGGGTGCCGGCGCTGCCTTCGTCCGGCACCGTCTCCAGCAAGGTGTCGAGCTGGTTCCGGCAGCCTTTGGCGATCAGCGCTTCGGCAAGGCCTTGCTCGTCCTTCGGCGCCGCGCCGACGCTTGCAAAGACCAGCTTCGCCGTGTCCGCGCTTCCGCTCGAACGCACCTCGTACGCCGCATCGCCAGCAACCGGGAGCTCCTTCGGCCAATCGAGCACGTCTTTGCCCGCCGGCCATTCCACCGTTCGCGCCGCGCCGGTTGCCGGGGCGAGGGTAAGGCTCACCTTCTCGCTTGCGTCGGCCCGCCACAGCTGGACCTTGCCTCCGTCGGGCACGCAGAAGGTGCCGCTCTGCGAGACATCGAGGTGCCAGACGGATGGCGCCGGCGGCACTTCGCCCGCGCGCATTGCGCTGAACCGTCCGCGCCGCGCGCCGCTGGCCATCGCCAATTTGGTCGCGCCCGCCGAGACGGGAAACGTCCCGGGCCCGCGCAAGGTGCGCGTCGCCTGGCCGCCGAGCACGATCATCACGTCGCCCGGGCGAAGGCTGACCTGCGCCGCATCGGGAAAACTGTAGCCCGGCGGGTAGGACTTGGCCGACGGCCCGGATGAGCGCACGACCAGCACGTTGGCGGCGGCAGGAGAAGCGGCGGCAAAGCCGGCCGCGGCGGCGAGAATGACTACGAGGCGTTTCATGATTTTCGCTCCTTTCAGCGGGCGTTGGCGACGTTGTAGCGGGCGACCTCGTCGGCAGTCAGGCAGCGGCGGGTGGACCTGTCCTCGCCCTGCTCGGCGAGCGCCTTCTGGCGGTACATGACGTCGCTGAGCAGCTTGCGCGACACGCCCATGCGGATCAGGAAATCATTGTCCTCGCTTGCAAGCAAAGCCGACTGCTGTTCGACGCTGCCGAGCAGCCCGATCGCCTCGTCGTCGGCCGACGCGAGCTGCGCCTTGACCGCCATCTTGTCATGCGCGTGGGTGAACATGTGGACCATGAACTGCGCGCCGTCGTCAACGTAGCGGACGACCCCGCCCATGAACATGAAGTTGCAGGCGGAGAAGCAGGCCCAGCCGGCGGGCAGCCGCGTGGGGATCATGGTTGCGCGGATGATCCGTCCAGCCTCGTTGCCGGCCTTGGCATGCCCGCCAGGGGAGCGGAGCCAGATTTCGGCGATGTCCGGATCGGCGGCGAGGGCTTCCTTGAGGCGCTCCGGCACCGTTTCGTCGATCACACCCTCGGCGCGCAGCACCTTTCGACCGCCCGCGTCCTCGACCGTGAAGCGCATCTGGCGGTAGCTCGACCAGTTCGGCGCCTTGGGGCAGGTCGGGTTGAACGGATCGGCCGCCGTCTGCGCGACGGCGCCGCTGCTCAGCGTGCAGGCGAGAAGCGCGGCAAGCGCCTTAGACCCGGGCATAGCCGCTCTTCCCGGGTTCGCGGCACATCCGCTTCGGCACGGTGGTTTCCTCGCCGTCGACGATCACCACGTCGGTAACGGTGAGGCAGTGACCGCCGCCGGCGAGCTTTTCCTCGCCGCTGACGGTAGACGAACCTTTCACGCCCGGACGGCTTTCCGATTCCCAGGTGGCGGTGGAACCGACGCCGCCGCGCACCGCTTCATCCGTCGCCGCGGCCGCTTGTCTTTGTTCCTTACAGTCGAGCAGGTCGATAATGGCATCGGACAGCAAAGACGCGACCGGGAGCGCATAGCCCAGACCGCCGACATGTCCGCCGATCGCGCCGCTGGCGATGCCGCCGAGCATCGATCCGAACATCGATTTCTTGCGCTTCTTGGCGCCGCTCTCGTCGGCGCAGCTCTTGTTGCTGCTCTTCTCGGCGGCCGCGGCGGGCGCCAGAGGTGCGATCGCGGCCGGCGGCACCAGCAGCAAAGCGGCGGATAAAAGAATCGGTCGAAGCATCTGGTCTATCCCCTTGTCGCCCGCCGGCGTTTTCGCCCCCGGCGGGTTATTGATGGGGACGGGGATAAGCCGCTTGTGTTGCGCCCCGCGGTCTTTCCGCGTGGGGAAGTGTTTCAGTTGTTTCAGCCATTGCCGGTGACGGCGAGCGGGAACAAAGGCCCGGCGCCGTCATTGGCGGGTGAAGGCTTTCACAAAGGACCAAGCACATGGCGATCAACGATCACGAAAGTACCGGCCCGCGCCCCGGCCAGCCCAAGTCCAAGGCGATGTGGATCGTCGGGCTCGTGCTTCTCGCCCTGGTCGCGGTGATCGCAATCCGCGCCTTTGTTGCCGGCGGGACGGACGTTACCGCCGCCAACGCGGACAAGGCGCCGATCACCGAAACCGATCAGGCGATCGCCGGGACGGAGGTTGAGGGCAACGGCCAGTAAGGGAGGCCGTTGCGCCCCCCGATCAGGCCGCTGCTGAGCTGTCGTTTCGGCCGCCGCGCAGGCCGTCGAGACTCCACGCGCCGGGGCCTGCGAAGATCAGGTAGAAGAACGCGAAGCAGAACATGATCGCCGTTTCGCCGCCGTTAAGCACCGGCCAAAATCCCTTGCTGGCGTGGCCCATGAAGTAAGCGGCGGCCATGGTGCCGGACGCGAGAAAGGCAGCTGGGCGGGTGAAGAGGCCGAGCGCGATCAGGACACCAGTCACCAGCTCGATCGCGCCCGCCGCGACGATGATGCCGGGAAGCGGCCCCGGCATCGGCATCGGCGCTGGAAAAGCGAAGAATTTCATCAACGCGTGCTGAAGCATCAGCAAGGCGGTGACGATCCGAAGCGCCGCAAGGGCGTAGGGCGCGTATCTGTCGAGCTTGGTCATCAAATTTTCTCCTGTTTGGTTTTGATCAACTGGCGGCGGGAACGTCGCCGAAGCGGAAGCTCGAGGCGGTAATGCCGCCGAACAGATCCGTCTGGTGGTAAACGGTAGCCCCCGCCTCGCCCTCGGCGGCACCGACGACCGCCATCAGCGGGATGAGGTGATCCTCTTGCGGGTGAGCGGCCCGGGCAAGCGGCGCTCGCTCCCAATCGAGGAGGCGGGTCATGCGCTCATCGCCGGAGGCGCGCACCAGCGTGTCCTGAAGCCATGCATCGAACCGGCGCGACGGCTCCGTGCCTTCGCTGCTCCGTGCGTCGGTAAGGTTGTGGTAGCTCAGCCCGCTTCCGATGATCAGCACGCCCTCCTCGCGCAGCGGCGCAAGCAAGCGGCCGAGCGCCAGGTGAAGCGCGGGATCGTAGCCGAGGTCGATGGAGAGCTGCACGACCGGAATGTCTTCATCTGGATAGAGCGGCTTCATGATGCTGAACGTGCCGTGATCGAAGCCGCGCTTCGGATCGAGGCGCGCGGCGATGCCGCCGCCGGCTAGGAGCTGCTGCACCCGAGCGGCGAGTTCCGGCGAACCGGGCGCCTTGTACCGGATTTCGTAGGTGTGGGCGGGGAAGCCCGAATAATCGTAGACCATACCGGGCCGCTCGCCGGACGAGATGGCAAAGCCTTTCTCCTCCCAATGACCGGAGATGACCAGCACCGCGCGCGGCGCATCGCCCAGCTCGCGGCGGATGTCGACCAGCGACTGTTCGAGCTGGTCGAACGTCCGGCGGAACGGGCCGTCGAGATAGGGCCAGGGCCCGCCGCCATGGCTGATGAAGTAAGTAGGCAGGCGCGCCATGCTGTGTCTCCGTGATCCTCTTGTGCGCGATGTAGCCTCGACACACTTGCCGCAGGAGAGATAAAAGATCGATCTAATCCATCTGCTGGGGAGATAGGTCGTGCTCGGCACGGTGACGCTGGATCAGCTTCGGGTGCTGGTCACGATTGAGGAAACCGGCAGCTTCTCCGCCGCCGGCCGTAAGCTTCAGCGCGCGCAATCTGCCATCAGCCACGCCGTGCAGACGCTTGAGACGCTGCAGCGCGTCCAGCTCTTCGACCGCTCAAGCCGCGCGCCGGTGCTGACGGAGGCAGGGCGCGCGCTCGCCGCTCAGGCACGGCAGGTGCTTCGCCAGGCGGAGCTGTTCGAGCGTACTGCGAGGGCCATTTCGGAAGGGCTGGAGCCGGAGCTCACCTTCGCGGTCGATAACATGGTGCCAAGCGAACCGGTGATCCAAAGCCTCGGGGCCTTGCAGGCGCGCTTTCCGGACCTGGCCGTGACCTTGTTCACCGAGGCTTTGGGCGGTGCGGAGCGGCGGGTGCGCTCCGGCGCGGCGACTTTGGGGCTGTGCCTGCTGCTGCCCAACCAGGCGCAGGACATGCAGGCTTATCCGGTCACGGCCATCGAGCTTGTCCCCGTCGCCGCCCCGCACCATCCGCTGGCGAAGGAGACGCGGCTGCTGGAAAGGGAGGTGCTTGCGGAGCATGTCCAGCTCGTTCTCACAGATCCCGAAAACCAGAGCGGCCCAAGCTACAGCGTGGTGAGTTCGCGCGTCTGGCGTTTCGTGGACCTCGGCCGGCGGCTCGACTTCCTGATCGCCGGCTTCGGCTGGGCGACCATGCCGCTGCACCTCGTCACCGAGCATCTGAAAAGCGGCGCTCTGATCCGTTTGCCGATCAACGATCCCGCCGTCCTCCCCGGCTCCATCCCAATCTACGCCGTTCACCAGCGCAACCGTCCGCTCGGCACCGCGGCGCGCTCCTTGCTCAACGACCTTCGGGCGTTAGCACCGGCCGGGAAGCAGCCTGCCTGATTAGGGGTCAGCGCGCGCGGCTGCCGTACGCTCGCGGATGCGGCGTTCCAGGATGGTCAACGGAATTGCGCCGTCCTTCAATATTTCGTGGAACTGCTTCAGGTCGAAGCGGCGGCCGAGCGTGCGCTGGGCTTCGGCACGGGCGCGCATCCAGGCCATGTGGCCGACCTTGTAGCTGCACGCCTGCCCGGCCTGGGTGCAGTAACGCTCCACTTCGCGCTGCGAACGGGGGCGGGCGAAGCCGGTGGTTGCCACGAGATAATCGGTCGCTTTCTCGCGGCTCCACTTTTGCGAATGGAGGCCGGTGTCGACAACCAGCCGCGCGGCCCGGAACAGGAAGGACTGGAGATAGCCGGCCTGCTCCAGCGGGCTCTGATAGGCGCCAAGTTCATCCGCAAGCTGCTCGGCGTACAGCGCCCAGCCTTCGCTATAGGCGCTGAAGCCGCCGATCTTGCGAAGCGTCGGGATATCCGTGGATTCCTGCGCAAGGCTGATCTGCAGATGGTGGCCCGGCGTGCCCTCATGGTAGGTCAGCGACGGCAGCGAATATTTCGGCCAGTCGCCCGTGTCCTTCAGGTTGATGAAGTAGATCGCCGGGCGCGACCCATCGAGCGAGGCGCGGTTGTAATAACCATTAGACGCGCCGTCCTGAATTTCCGGCGGCACGCGGCGGATTTCCAGTGGCTGGCCGGGGAGGGTGGCAAAGGCCCTGGGAAGCCGCGCGTTCATCGCCTTCACGCCCTCGTTGAGGCCGGCGATCAGCTCCGCGCGCCCAGCGTCAGTGTTCGGATAAACCTGGGCGGGCATCACGTTGAGCGCAGCAAGCCGCTCGCCGACAGTGCCCCGGCTCATCCCTTGGCCGCGCAGGATCTTGTCAAGCCGGCCGCTGATCTCCGCGACCTGTTCCAGGCCCATGCGGTGGACCTGCGCAGGGGTGAAGCGCGTCGTCGTCGCCTGCTCGAGCGCGACCGCGTAGATTTCGTCACCGTGCGGCACGCGCCAGATGCCGTCGCCGGGCTGGCTGACGCCCTTCAGTTCGCGGACCAGCGCCATCTGCCGGTCGAGCGCGGGATAGACCCGGTCCTCGACGATTTTGGTGGCGCGGCGCTCCCAGCGGCCATCGATGTCCTTGGCCTTAGCGCGCTTCACCAGCGACTGGACGATGCTGCTTTCGTCCGCCTTCGCCTCACGAAGCTTGGCCATCTGGCCGAGCGCGAGGTCGAGCGACCAGGCCGGCGCGACATAGCCGCGGGACGCTTCGATGCGTTGCATCGCGCTGTCCTGATCGAGCGCGACGGCGAACGCTTCCAGCCGCGAAAGATACGCCTCCGCATCGTCGTTGGTGCTGATGGTGTGCGCCGTGTTGAGGAAGTCGGGTACCGAGAAATAGGCACCGCCCTGCTGGAAGATCCGATAGGGACGGATGGCGCTGTCGATGCCGAAACGCTGCGGCGCCGCGATCTGTGTTTCCAGCGAATAGGTGACTACTTCGAGGTTGAGCTTCGCGGCCGGGGAGAGCGTGCGCGGGTCGATCGCACGAAGGCCCGCCAGCGCGTCCTTGATCCGCGCCGTCTGCCGCGCGCGCTCGGCAAGGGTGCGGGGCGAGAGCCGCCCCTTCAGCGCAGCATGGGCATCCTTGTCGAGCCCAAGGGAAGTCGCCAGTTCCGGCGCATTTTGGACGGCATCGTGGAAGATCCGCTCGAAAAGCAGGTTCAGCGCCGCGTCTCCTGATGCGGAGCGCTGCGCGAACGCTGCGGCAGGCAAGTTGGCGGCCAAAGCGGCGGCCCCCGACGAAGCGATAAAGGTGCGACGATCCATGCGAGCCTCCTGGGTCAGCAAGTCTGTCTAAGGCTCCGGTCGGCGAGCGTGCAACCACATCGTCGCTTTAAGCGCAGCACCCATCGTGGATACGCGTAGGGGCTGAGCCGCTGGCGGCTCACGCACGTTGCTCCAACGCTCCGCAACGGACCAAAAATGGCACCCCGTTGCCGATATGTCGCCCCCGCCAGCGAGAGACCGCTGTGGTGATTGTGCAACAGCACTGGGGCCAATTGGCCTCGATTCAGGGTGGACTTCTTGATCGTCCCACCGTGGGCCCGTATGTAGCAACAGACCTGCCGAAATGTAGCATTGCGCGTTTTTCTCAGGCGCCAATTTTATCTTTTAATTCTCACATTTTCTTTAGGGGTGACCTTACATGAACCGCTTTACTTTTTCCATGATCGGAGCGGCCTCCGCTCTCCTCGCAACGCCGGCTCTGGCTCAGAACGTTACTCCGGGACCGTTCACCGGCCCGCGCGTCGGCGTCACTGTCGGCACCGGCGGCGACGACGTCGTTGATTTCGACGGCCAGACGGTTGGCCTCGAGCTCGGCTATGACGCCGAACTGAACGGCGTGATCGCCGGCATCGGTATCGAGTATCAGACCGACCTCGGCGACGACTTCCTGGACGTCAACGAAACGGCCCTGCTGGCCCGCCTTGGCGCCCGCATCGGCACCAGCGGTCTCATCTACGGCTCGGGCGGCATTTCCGTTCTGAACAGCGGCAGCACGCCGTTCAACGGCACCAGCGAAACCGGTGCTCGCGCCGGCATCGGCGCCGAGTTCCTTCTCGGCAACAGCGGAACCTCGCTGAAGATCGAACAGCGCTACTACAACTACTCCGGCGGCGTGGAAACGTACCAGACCGTCGCGGGTATCGGTTTCCGCTTCTAAGCGGTAATCTGCGATCAAGCTTCCTTAGGGGAGCAGAATGAGAGGGCGGGCATTTGCTCGCCCTCTTTTTTGCCTGCCGCGCCTGATCCTGCGCATTTTCGAAGGTCGATCAGATCGGCACGATCCTTCTGTGGTGCCAGGCGAAAATGGCCATTGCGCCGCGGTGGGGGCGCCAGGGCTCGGCAAGCGTGCGCAATGCCTTCTCGGTCGGCTTGCCGTCGAGGTTGAGGATGCGCCCGACTTCGATCTGCACGGCAAGGTCGCCGGCGGGCCAGATGTCGGTTCGGCCTTCGGCGAACAGCAGGTAGATTTCGGCGGTCCAGCGGCCGATGCCTTTGACGCGCACCAGCTCGGCGATGGCTTCCTCGTCGTCGGCGGGAAGGGCATCGAAGTCGAGGCGGCCGGAGATCACTTCTTCCGCAAGGCTTCGGGCATATCCGGATTTCTGGCGCGACAAACCAGCGCCGCGCAGGTCCTCCTCGGAAGCCGCAAGCAGCCGGTGCGGGTCCGGCGGATCGCCAACAACGGCGGTGAGCTTGTTCCACATTGACGCCGCCGCCTGGATCGAGACCTGCTGGCCGACGATGGCGCGAAGCAGTGTCTGGTAGCCGCGGGCGCTGATCCGCGGCTCCGGATAGCCTGCGGAGGCCAAGGCGGCTGCAACCGCGGGGTCCCGCTCCGCGACCGCATCCAACGCGGCCTTCAACGCTTCGGCCGAAATGCCCATTCCCACGCTCCCGCTTGCCAAAACGGGGGCTGCCTAGCATAGCCCGCGCCGCAACCTCTCCCGCTTTTCACACCCAAGGCGAACATGGCTGAACTCACCATCGTCGGCCGCGACGGCACCGAACGCACCGTGGAGGCACGGAGCGGCTGGAGCGTGATGGAGATCATCCGCGAAGCCGGCTTCGACGAGCTTCTGGCGCTGTGCGGCGGCTGCTGCAGCTGCGCGACCTGCCACGTCCATGTCGATCCCGAATGGGCAGGCAAGCTGAAGCCGATCAGCGCCGACGAAGACGACCTGCTCGACAGTTCAAGCGACCGGGACGGAACCAGCCGCTTGTCCTGCCAGATCGACTTTCGCCCCGAACTCGACGGCCTGCGGGTGAAGATCGCCAAGGAAGACTAGGCGCCAAGCGCCTACATCTTCAGCAGCGCTTCGGGCTTCTTGCTGTCGAGCGGGCCGATCACCCACTTCAGCACCTTGCTGCCGCCCGCGCCGGCCGTGGGGCCGTTCTCCGTGTTGTTGGTCAGAACCTCGGCGTCTGTGGTGAGGGTGAAGGTGCCTTCAGGACGCACTATGGTCCCATTGGCCTTTTCACCCATTCCGCCCATCGCCGCCATCGCGCCCATGCCCATTCCCCCGCCCATGCCTTGGGGCCGCGCAAAGGCAGGCGCGGCGACGCGGATCCGGCCGTCGGTGCGGCGGCTGGCCTGAACGAACGGGATGATCCAGTCGACTTCGGGAAAGACGGGGAAAACGAAGTCGTGGTCGAGGCGACCGGTCTTGTCGTACACCACCTGGAAGACGCCCTTGCCCTTGTGCGTGACGCTTTTCCAGCCGTCGTAGCTGAGCAACCGCCGGGTGAACTCGGCAACCGCCTTTGGATCGTCGGGGTCTAGGCCGCCGAACATCGCCTTCATCTGTTCGCGATTGGCTCTGCGGCTTTCGGCCGTGGTCGCCCTGTTCGCTTCCCAATCGCGCCGGGCCTGGTCCATCTCCTCCTTGGTGCAGGGGCGTTCCGTGCCTTCGGCTAGGAGGTTGCCGTCATCCTCTTCCCAGCATTTGTCCATCGAAGGGTCGTAGCTTGCGTTCGCTTCCTCCTCGGCTTCCGCCGCCGCCGCGGGGGTGATGAACATCACCTCGCCAGCATAGCGGTAGGTGAAGGTTCCGTCGCGGCGAATGTCGAGCGCGGCGTCGAACTTGCCGGGCGTGAGCAAACAAGCAGACGCGAACAGGGCCAGAGCGCCTGCCGCCGCGAAGCGAACGAAGTTCATGAAATCCTCCCCCGAAGCCCGCCGGGAAGGGCAGGCGCCTCAGCCGTTATGCGTGGCCGCGGCGTAGAGGGCAATGGCGGCGGCGTTGGAGACGTTGAGGCTCTCGATCCGCTCGCTGATTGGCAGGCGGGCGAGCGCGTCGCAATGCGCTTCGGTATTCTGCCGCATGCCTTCGCCCTCCGCGCCCAGCACAAGCGCGACGCGAGCGGGGCCGAGCGCCTGCTTGAGCGGCATCTCGGTCCCGCCGGTAAGGCCGATCCGCCAGAAGCCGGCAGCGGCCATTTCATCGAGCGCGCGGGAAAGGTTCACCACCCGCACCCAGGGCACGACCTCAAGCGCGCCGCTTGCCGCCTTGGCAAGCGCACCCGATTCGGGCGGGGCGTGGCGGTCCTGGGTGATCAGGCCGAGCGCGTCGAAGGCTGCGCAGCTCCTCAGGATCGCGCCGACATTGTGCGGATCGGTGACCTGGTCGAGCACGATCAGCGGCCGGTTGTCCTCCGCCTGGTCGAGCAGTTCGGCGAGCAGGATGTCCTCCAGCCGCTCGACCTCCGCGACGATGCCCTGGTGGGGCGCGTCCTTGGGCACCATTCTCCCGAGATCGGCAGCATCGGCATAAGTGACGGGAACCCCGGCCGGGATGTCGAAATCCGCCGCGGCCTCGTGGGTCACTGAGATACGCACGACGGTGCGCTCCGGATTGGCGAGGGCCGCGGCCACGGCGTGGCGTCCCCAGAAGCGGGGACGGTTTTCGGCTTTGGTCAGCTGACGGGCTCTGCGGCGCATCGCCGCCCAATGCCGCGCCCGACGCACCCTGGCAAGCAGCGGCTTCTTCCGCCCCCAATGCGTTGACAGCGGCAAAGGCATTCGCCATTGAGCCGCCTCCTCGCTTCGGAGCGTGTTTTTCCGGACAGGTGGCCGAGTGGTTAAAGGCAGCAGACTGTAAATCTGCCCGGGTTTCCGTACGCTGGTTCGAATCCAGCCCTGTCCACCACACGCGCTTCGAGCGAGGCATGAGCGGGTATAGCTCAATGGTAGAGCACTAGCCTTCCAAGCTTGTGACGCGGGTTCGATTCCCGCTACCCGCTCCAACTCCCATCAAGACCTAGCAGAAGAACAAGGCTTCGGCCTCTCTTCTCCGAGCGGCGCGCAGGTGCCTTGCACACGCCTCCCGCCACGGCGCGGACGTGCGTAGGTCGTCTGCCCTGCGCCGCACCTGGAGCGCAGCCTTCCAATCGCGCATCTTCGCCGCCGGCGATCCTGTCACCACGTCCGTACATCTGGCTAGAAAGCGGTTTTCATCCCCAGAAATCAACTAATCAATCACTTATATCAACGATTCCGCCACACAACCCGCGAGCGTTTCTATCATTTTGAAAAATGATTCAATTACTTTTAATCAATAACATTGACCACGCTGTTGCAGACTTGCCCAGCCGGCGAAAGACTCTTAGGTCTACTGTCAGAATTTATTTGTTCACGGTCCTCATGATGCGCGATTCGGCTCAATTCACGAGAATCAGCACTCTCGACGGCTGGAGTAGCGGCTTCGAAAAAAGGCAAGCCGGCGTGCGCGGCAGCGCATCGTGGTGAAGGGAGGCCGGTAATTATATGAAAATACCGAATCCTAGTACCTATGAGCAAGATAACAGTGGGGGGCGGGTTGCAGGGTTCGCTAGCGTGCAGGCAGGCCGCGGTATCGCAGCGATTCTCGTGGTGTTGTTCCACTGCACGATGGCCATGCCTCTCGACAAATACTGGGGAGAGCCAGTCTACGGCAACTTCTTTGCCTTTGGAGACTCCGGTGTAGAGTTCTTTTTTGTGTTAAGCGGATTTATCATTTATTGGGCACATCACGCGGATTTCGGTCGGCCCGAGAGGTTGGGCCGGTACATCTACAGGCGCATAACTCGCATCTACCCCCCATATTGGATCGCAGCGCTTCTGGTGCTATTCGCCATGGTGGTCATCCCGGCTGCGGGGTCGGGTGGTGTACCTTCGGCTTCGGATCTGGCTATGGCGTTTAGCTTAGTCGGAAACCCGCACAGTCCAGTATTAGCAGTAGCTTGGAGCTTGTTCCATGAGATGCTGTTTTACGCGTTCTTTGCTTTTCTGATAATGCATGAGCGCGCAGGTAAATTGGCGATAGTGGCGTGGATCGTGGCCTGCCTTTTTTCAGAGTCTGAGAATTACGCTTTTTCGCCGATCAACCTACTCTTTACTATGGGAATGCTTGCGGCTTGGCTGATTAAGAAAGATATGGTTCGCCATACGGGCATCTTACTTGCCTCAGGGCTGTTAATCTTCGCGACAACCGCCAAGATCGTTGCACCGGATGGTACAAAGTCTTTGGGATATGGACTCGGCGCCGCGTTAATCCTGTTAGGCGCCGTACAAGCGGAAATATCAAATCGCATCTCCGTACCAAAAGTTTTTATTTTAATCGGTGATGCGTCGTATTCGATTTACCTCGTGCATCTCACCCTAGTTTCTTTCCTTTGCAAAACGCTTTCCTCACTCCCGTGGAGTTTCGCATTTCCCGCTATTGCAACCTTGAGTGTTGCGGGTGGCGTTCTGTTTCACTTCATTATTGAGAAGCCGCTGCTCAAGCTGTTACAGCGTCGATCTGTTCCAAGACCGTCCGGAGCGCGAGCTTCCACTTTCCTGCCGGAAAGAGCTTAGGCTCGTTCTTTAAGATTTACGGGCAACGAGAAGTTCTCCGCTCGAACGCTGGCGCCGCATCTTTCGCCGTCGATTCCGGCAGCGAGTCTGTGACCGCAAATAGTGTGCCGCAACCCTTCCGGCGCATCGGCGGCGCGGGCGATCCTTGCCGAACCGGAACGTAACGGCGGCGACCTCGTTGAGGGGGCACAGCGAATTGCCCGTGCTGCCGCAGCCTGCGGCCTTTCAGCGTGGGGCGAAGCTGGCCTTCAGCAGGGAGTGTATGAGTATGAAGAAATCTTTTGTTGCGCTGCTCGGTGCAGCCTCCATGTCCCTTGGCGCCTGCGGCACCATGAACAGCAACGACACCCTGGCCAGTGCCGGAACCGGCGCGGCAGTCGGCGCCGGCCTTGGCGCGGGTGTCGGCGCAGTGGTCGGCGGCCTTAGCCCCATTGAAGGCGCGCTCGCCGGTGCCGCCGTCGGTGGCATCGCCGGTGCCGTCTGGGCCGATCAGGACCGTGACGGACGCGCGGACGGCTATGTCCGCGAAGGCCGTTATTATGCCGGCGCCCCGGCCGGGTATGACGCCAACGCTTCCTCCTGCCCGTCGACCCTTGGCCGTGCGGCCACCGGCGCCGGCGTCGGCGCTGTTGCCGGCGCGGGCGCGGGCGCGGTGATCGGCGGCGTCAGCCCGCTTGAAGGCGCGCTTGCCGGCGCAGTCGTCGGCGGTCTCGCCGGCGCGATCTGGGCCGACCAGGACCGTGACGGCTGCGTCGACGGCTATGTTCGCGAGGGCCGCTACTATCAGGGCGCTCCGACCAACAACTACCAGTCGACACCGATGCGCCGCGGCGAGCGCGGCTGATCGGGACCGATGGCTAAAAGTGTATGCGTAAACGGCGCCGGCCGGCCTTTTCGGCCGGCGCCCCTTTTCCTGATCGCCGCTGCTTTCGTCGGCGTGGGCGCTGCAGTTGCGGCGCCCGCTGTGGCGCAAGGCTATGGCGACGTGTCCGCGGCGCTTCAGCGCACGGGCATCGACAATCGCGACATCCGTGCCTTCTATCAAGCGCGCGGCTGGCGCCCTTTGTGGGTGCGCGGCGGCGAGGTTGCGCCGGAGGCTTTCCAGCTCCTTGAACTGATCGACTCCGCGTCGCTGGACGGAGTCGATCCTGACCGGCTTCGCCCCGGCCGCCTCGATTCCGCGCTTCGTCGCGCCGAAGGCGGCGCCCCGCGCGATCTTGCCCGCGCTGAAGTCGCGCTGTCCGAGGCTTTCGCCAATTACGTCCAGGCCATCCGCCGACCCCATGCGCCTGAGCTTCGCTACGAGAGCGAAGCGCTCGCGCCGGTGGTGCCCACGAAGAAGGCGGCCCTCGAGGCCGCTGCTGCTGCGCCGTCCCTCGCCGGCTATTTCCAGGCCATGGGCTGGATGCATCCGCTCTACGCCCAGCTGCGCGCCGCGCTCGCTAACCCCGCGCTCGATCCCGAGCAGGAGGCTTTGCTCCGCGTAAATCTGGAGCGGGTGCGCGCGATCCCAGCCCAGCCGAGCGGCCGCTACGTGTTGGTCGACGCCGCCTCGGCGCGGCTGTGGATGTATGAAAACGGCAAGGTGAAGGACTCGATGCGGGTGGTGGTCGGCAAGCCGGATCAGCAGACGCCGATGATGGCCGGTTTTATCCGCTACGCCATCACCAATCCTTATTGGAATGTGCCGCCCGATCTGGCGCAGAACCGCGTCGCCCCGGCCGTGCTGAAGGAAGGCGCCGCGCACCTGCGCGCCAACCGCTACGAAATCCTGTCCGACTGGACGGACAATGCTCAAGTGCTCGATCCCAAGTCGATCGACTGGCGCGCCGTCGCGGCCGGCCGGCGCGAGCTTCGCATCCGGCAGCTTCCCGGCAAGGCGAATTCGATGGGAGCGGCCAAGTTCATGTTCCCCAACGACCTCGGCATCTACCTGCACGACACGCCCGACAAGCACCTGATGAAGCTCGCCGACCGGCATTTGAGCTCCGGCTGCGTACGGCTGGAAGACGCGGCGCGGTTCGCGCGCTGGCTGTTCAAGAAGCCGCTGGTGGCCCCGTCGAAAGTACCGGAGCAAAAGGTGCTGCTGCCGGAGCCGGTGCCGGTCTACATCACCTATTTCACCGCGCTCCCGGAGGCGGGGCGGATCGCATTTCGCTCAGACGTGTACCGCCGCGATCAGGCGCGGCTCGCCTCCCTCGCGACGGGAAGCCGCGGGACGCGCTGAGGCTTTTAAGCGCGGTTCGCCGCGCGGTCCGGGATCAGCCAGGCCATCAGCTCGCCGAACGGGAGGAGCTGGTGGAAGGCGATTCCGGCAAGCCCGCCGCCGCACCAGCGCACGACGCCGGCGACCGGGCGGAACTTCTCCATGGTGATCACCACCTGCGCGCCGAGCTCCAGCGGTTCGTCGGTTTCGACTTTTACGCCGCCTTGCGAGATGTCGCGGGTGTTGACGCCGCACAGCCGCGCGCCGCAGCGCACGGTGGCGAGGCGATCGACTTCGACCCGCGGCAGGCGCGGCTGCAGGCCGTTTTCGAGCGAAGCGTTGTTGGACAGCATCTCGGCGACATCGATTTGCGTCTCGAACTGGATGCCGATGTTCGATTCCTCGACCCAGGCGACGCGGCCGGCGATCGGCTCATTGCCCTTGAGTTCGACGGAAACCTGCTCGCCATTCGCGTGGTGCGAATAAACGTGGGCCATCAGGCCGCCGGCGGAAATGTTGCGGATCAGGCAAAGCTCGCGGCCCGCCGGGCTGATCAGAGCGCCGACGCGCAATATCGTGAGGTGGCGCGGATCGCGGCGCCGCTCCCGCGGCCGCGGAATATGCCCTGAAAAGGAGAAGGTGGTCTCCTGGTGGCTTTCATTCGACAGCATTATTGCCCTCCCCAGGCTATCGAGCAATCGATCAGCGGTCGGACCCCCACTTTCCGTGTCGCAAACGCCAATAAGACCGCCGACACTTAAGAACAGGTTACACGCAAATAGGTGCGGTTACGGGGAATAGCGAAAAGCGGCCGTTCACCTCTTCCTTACCGTTCCCGGCTAGGGCAGGGGCATGAACGCGCAAACAGACAAAGTGGAAGAGGCGGAGGCGGACCCGCGCCCGCGCTCCGCGGTAAGTTCGGGCGTCGGTGTCGCCGGCCTCCTTGGCCTGTTCGCCTGGGTCACCGTTGCGCGGCTTTACGAATATTCCGGGCCAAACGCAGCCTTGTGCGCTTTCCTCGCCTGCGGGGTGCCGATGCTGCTTTGGTCGCTGCTGATCGACAAGGTGCACCGCAGCCCCTCCACCGGCATAGATTGGGAAAGCCCGCCGCGCCCGCTCAAGGAAACGCTGGACATCAGCATTGCCAAGATCGCCGGCTTGTGGGCGACCTGGGCAGCCATCGCCATGCTCTACTGCGTCGGCCGCTGGTATTGGCAGGGGCCTTACGTCTGGTCGATGAAGGTGCTCGGCACCGCCGCCGTGCCGCTGCTTCTCCTTTCCATCCCCTACATCCTCTGGATTGACCGGCGGCTGAAGGAGCCGCGCGATGGCGCCTGGCAGATGGGCCGGCTGGTGATTGGCCGGAGCGTCGATCCCGACAAGGAGATGCTGTTCGATTTCCTGCGCAGCTGGACGATCAAGGCCTTCTTCCTCGCCTTCATGATCGCCATCGTGCCCGGCAACTGGTTCGGCACGATCACGCCCGCCAAGGAGCAGATCGGCTCCAACCTCGTCAGCCTGACCTTTTGGCTCATCGGCCTGATGTTCATGATCGACACGGTGTTCGCGACCGTCGGCTACGCGCTGACCATGAAGCCGCTCGACGCGCACATCCGCTCGGCCAACCCCTATTGCGCCGCCTGGACGGCCGCATTGATCTGCTACCCGCCGTTTATCATGATGAACCCGGACGGGCCGCTTCATTACCTGTCCGGCACCGCCGGTTCGGACGGCTGGGTGCACTGGCTGGACGGGCGCCCTGTGCTGATGACGATCTGGGCGATCCTGCTCGTCTTCCTTGCCGGCTTCTACGCCTGGGCGACGGTGGCTTTCGGCATTCGCTTCTCCAACCTCACCCACCGCGGCATCCTCACCCACGGCCCCTACCGGCTGACCAAGCACCCGGCCTACGTCTCCAAGAACCTCTTCTGGTGGATCGGCACCATGCCGTTCTTCACCGTCACCGGCGATATCAACGACGCGATCCGCAACACGGCGATCCTGGCGATGGTCAGCGGCGTCTATTACTGGCGCGCGCGGACGGAGGAGCGGCACCTGATGGCCGACCCCGCCTACCGGGCCTATGCCGAGTGGATGGACCGTAACGCCCCCCTGCCGCGCCTGCTGAGGAAGTGGCGCAGCGACGGCGCTCCGGCCGCGGCTGCGGTTCCGGCCGAGTAACCGCGCTCGGCTAGAAAGATTGCGATAGCGGCACCCGCCGGGCAGAAGGAGCGGCCCACTTCCCACGAGGTCGCCCATGCAGCCGCTCGCCCGCCGCCAGTTCCTTGCTTCGACCGCAACGATTGCCGCTTTGCCCCTGCTGCCCGGCTGCGCCACCACCCCCGGGCGAGGGGCGGCACCGGACGATGCCGCCGTTGAAGCGCTGCTTGCGCAAACGGCGGAGGAGATGCTCCGCGAATATCCGGAAAACGCGACCTCGCTCGGCCTCGACAAGGATGCGCGCGCGCCGCTGAAGCGACAGCTTACCGACCGTTCGCTCGCCGGCTACCGCCGCCTCGGCGCGGCGGCGATCGAGCGCCACCGCCGCTTGAAGAATATCGACCGTTCCCGCCTCAGCCCGGGCGTCCGGCTCGACCTCGACGTCATTGAAACCGCCCATGGCCTCGCCGCCGATGGCTTCCGTTTTCCCTATGGCGACGCCGTGGTGCTCAACCAGAACTGGTCGTACCGGAACTCGCCTTACGTGGTCGCGCAGAATACCGGCGCGTTCGTCGAGATCCCCGATTTCCTCGATGCCAACCACAAGGTGGAGGATGCCGCGGGCGCGGAGGCTTACCTCGCCCGCTTGATGGGCTATGGCGCGGTGCTCGACGGGGAGACGCAGCGGCTGGCGCACAACCGCTCGCTCGGCGTGATCGCGCCGGACTTCCTGCTCGACAAGACCTTGCGGCAGATGAAGTCGTCGCGCGCTGTGCCGACGGGGGAGTGGGGGCTCGTCACCTCCCTGACCCGCCGAACCCAAAGCTTCGCCGGGAACTGGACTGCCCGCGCGCTGGACATTGTGAACACCTGGGTGGCGCCGGCGATGGATCGGCAGATGGCCGAACTGGAGCGCCACCGCGCCCGCGCCGACAGCCGCGCGGGAGTGTGGAAGCTGCCGGACGGGGATGCCTTTTACGCCTGGGCGCTTCGAGCGGCGACGACCTCCTCGCTTACCCCGGATGAAGTGCACCAGCGCGGGCTTGACGAATTGAAGGCGCTTCAAGGGCGCATGGACCCGATCCTGCGCTCCATCGGCTATGCCGAAGGCACGGTGGGCGAGCGGATGACGGCGCTCGGCAAGGATCCGAAATATCTATACCCGAACACCGACGCCGGCCGGAAGCAGATCCTTGAATATCTGAACGGCCGCGTTGCCGACGTGCGCACCCGGCTGCCGCGCGCCTTCGCCACCCTCGTGCCGGGTAACTTGATCATCAAGCGCGTGCCGGTGGAGATCGAGGCTGGCGCTCCGGGCGGCTATGCCGCGGCGGGGACGATCGACGGCTCCGTGCCCGGCAATTACTACATCAACCTGCGCGACACGGCGATGTGGCCGCGCCATTCGCTGCCGACGTTGACCTACCACGAAGGCATTCCGGGCCACATCTGGCAGGGCGAATATACCTACAAATTGCCGCTGGTTCGCTCGCTGGTCGCGTTCAACGCATATTCGGAAGGCTGGGCGCTCTACGCCGAGCAGCTCGCCGACGAACTCGGCGCCTACGAAGGCGATCCGGTTGGGCAACTCGGCTACCTCCAGTCGCTGGCGTTCCGCGCCTGCCGGCTGGTGGTGGACAGCGGCCTCCACGCCAAGCGCTGGACCCGCGAGCAGGCGATCACCTGGTTCGCCACCACCAACGGCTCCACCGTTGAAGAAGTGCAAGGCGAGGTCGACCGCTACTGCGCCTGGCCTGGCCAGGCCTGCGGCTACAAGATCGGCCATAGCGAGATCAACCGGCTGCGGGAGAAAGCGAAAACGGCGCTTGGGCCGCGCTTCGACTTTCGCCGCTTCAACGATGCGCTTGTGCTCGGCGGCGCGGTTCCGCTGACCTTGCTAGAGCGCGTCGTCGATCGCCACATTGCCGAGATGAAAGCATGAAGCACCTCTTGCCGCTGACCTTTGCGCTGCTGGCGTCCTGCGCGACGCCGCAGGCCGGCAATCCTGAGCGGGCCCGCCTCGAGGCGCAGGCGGCGCGGGTGACGATTACGCGGGACAATTGGGGCATCGCCCATATCCGCGGCAAGACCGATGCCGATGCGGTTTTCGGGATGATCTATGCCCAGGCCGAAGACGACTTCAACCGGATCGAGACCAACTACCTCACTGCCCTCGGCCGCACCGCCGAGGCGGAAGGGGAGAAAGCGATCTGGGCCGATCTGCGCGCCCGGCTCTACATGGATCCCGACGATCTGCGGCAGCGCTACGCGTCGAGCCCGCTTTGGCTCAGACAGCTGATGAACGCGTGGGCAGACGGCCTGAACTATTATCTCGCCACCCACTCGGACGTGAAGCCGCGCGTGATCACCCGCTTCGAGCCCTGGATGGCGCTTTCCTTCAGCGAAGGCTCGATCGGCGGCGACATCGAGCGGATCGATCTTGGCGCGCTGGAGGCCTTCTACTCGAAGCGGGGCAAGGCGCTAGCCGCCCGCGCCGAGCCCGACCGGGAGCCGCGCGGCTCGAACGGCTTCGCCATCGCGCCGGCCAACACGGCGGGCGGCAAGGCGCTGCTGCTCATCAACCCGCACACCAGCTTCTTCTTCCGCGCCGAGCAGCAGGTGACCAGCGACCAGGGCCTCAACGCCTACGGCGCCGCGACCTGGGGGCAGTTCTTCATCTACCAGGGCTTCAACGAGAAATCCGGCTGGATGCACACCTCATCCGGCGTCGACGTGGTCGATGAGTTCCTGGAAATGGTGGAGCAGGGGCCCAGCGGCCTCACCTACCGCTACGGCGACGAGCGGCGGCCGGTGACGACGCGGACGATCACCATCGCCTACCGCGCCGCCGACGGCGCAATGGCGAGCAGAACCTTTGAAACCTACCGCACTCACCACGGCCCGGTGGTGCGGGAGGAGAACGGCCTCTGGGTGTCGTTCGCGATGATGCACAAGCCGGTGGAAGCGCTTCAGCAAAGCTACCTGCGCACCAAGGCGCGAGATTACCGCAGCTTCCTCAAGGTCGCGGAGCTGAAGGCGAATTCGTCCAACAACACGATCTTCGCCGACGCCGCGGGCAACATCGCCTACCTCCACCCGCAGTTCATCCCGGTCCGCGACGACCGCTTCGACTACACCCGGCCGGTGGAAGGCTGGAAACCGCAGACGGACTGGCGCCGGCTTCACGCGTTTGGCGAAGTGCCGAACCTGCTCAACCCGCCGACCGGCTGGATCCAGAACACCAACAACTGGCCCTTTTCGGCGGCGGGCCCCTACAGCCACAAGCCGAGCGCGTTCCCGCGCTACATGGACACGTTCGGCGAAAATCCGCGCGGTGTGCATGCGCAGCGGGTGCTGACCGGGCGCAAGGACTTCACGCTCGAGCGGCTGCGGGACGCGGCCTATGACAGCTACCAGCCAGCCTTCGCCCAGCTCCTCCCGCACCTCTTCGCCGCTTGGGACGATGGGCCTGCATCGAGCCCCCTGAAGCAGCGGCTAGCGGCGCCGATCGCGGCGCTGCGCGGGTGGGACTATCGCTGGAGCGCGCAGTCGGTGCCGAACAGCCTCGCCGTGTTCTGGGCGGAAGCGATGCTGCCCATGCTGTCGCCCGAGCAGCGCAGCCAGCGCACCCGCCTTGCCGACCACATGGAGCAGACGCTCACCCGGGAGGAGAAGCTTGCCGCGTTCGGCAAGGCCGTCGACCGGCTGGAGCGCGACTTCGGCCGTTGGGACGTGCCCTGGGGCGAGATCAACCGCTTCCAGCGCCTCACCGGCGACATCGTGCAGCCGTTCAACGATGCACACGCGAGCATCCCCGTGCCCTTCTCCTCGGCGCTTTGGGGGTCGCTGGCGAGCTTCGGCGCCAGGCAATATCCGGGCACGAAGAAATGGTACGGCACCAGCGGCAACAGCTTTGTCGCGGTAGTCGAGTTCGGCTCGAAAGTGCGGGCAATGGCAGTCAGCGCCGGCGGCGAAAGCGGCGACCCCGCGTCACCCCACTTCAACGACCAGGCGCAGCGTTACGCCGACGGCAATCTGCGCGAGGTTTATTTTTACCCTGAGCAGCTCAGGGGCAAGACAGAGCGGGTGTACAAGCCGGGGAAGTGATCACCCCCACAACCGTCATGAGACCCCCAACCGTCATGCCAGCGAAGGCTGGCATCCATGCTGACTCGTTGACGGCGTGGCAGATGGAGACTCAGCATGGGCCCCAGCCTTCGCTGGGGCGACGTGGTAGGGGATGACTGCTCCTCCGCATTCCCAATGCGGAAGGCTGCCTAGCACACCAGTCGTGCCTGGCTCGGAGGGACGCCGAAATTCTGGCGAAAGGCGCGGGTGAAGGCGCTTAGCGAGCCGTAGCCGAGCTGCTCCGCCACCGTGGTCGCGCTGACCGCGTCGCTTTTCAGAAGCAACGCCGCCTGCTCGAGCCGAAGGCGGCGGTGGTAAGCGAGCGGCGGCAGGCCGAACACTTCGGCAAAGCTTCGGGTTAGGTGGAAGCGGGACAGCGCCGCCTCGTTAGCGACTTCATCGAGGTTGATCGGCCGCTCGGCATTGTCGTGAATGAAGCAGCGCGCCCGCTCCAGCCGTTGCAGGGTTTCCACCCGCGTCGACTGTTTCACCGAACCCAGCCGCTCCAGCCGGTTGGTGAAGGTGGCGAGGTAATCCTCCGCCCCGACGGTGGCTTCCTGCACGATGCGGCGGGCAAGGCCGGGGCCGGCCGCCGGCCGTTCAACAAGCAGCCGCGCATAGTTGCCGAGCAGGAGGGCAAGCGGATCGATCCGGCTCCCGGCAATGGCGCGGCCCCGCCCCAGGGGGGCGTGGGCGCCATCTCGGCCGCCATCCTCGACGCCGAGATAGACGCAGAGGCCCACCGCATCGGACGACGCGGCCATCCGCGCTTCGAACTCGACGCCGGCTTCCACCAGCATGAACTCGCCGGCGCGCAGGCAGCGGGTGCGCCCGTCGATCTCGTACGTCTCCTCCCCCTGCAGGACGTATTTCACCGACGGCGCGAGCGCGTTCATCTTGCTCCGCCCGCTGCTCAGCCTGGAGAGCACCACCGTGCCGCTCTTCAGCGGCAGCCGCGTGCCTTCGCCGTGGCTAGACATGAAATAGAAGGGCGTCGTCTGCGGCATGGAGACGGATCGGTACGGCGCGTTGGGCATTGAGCTCATATTGAGCAAGGGAAGCAAATAGGATGCCAGCCGAAGAACGGCGGAAAAGCTGGGAAAACAGCGGCTTTGTGCGCCCAGCCGTGCGCATGCGCGCACCGATTGTGCGGAAACGGACGCGGTGAGGATCGCGACCTTCAACGTCAACGGCGTCAACGGGCGGCTGGAGCGGCTGATCGAGTGGCTTGAGGAGACGAAGCCGGACGTCGCGTGCCTGCAGGAGCTGAAGGCGCCGGACGAGAAATTCCCGGCGGCGGCGGTGGAGAAAGCCGGCTACGGCGCGATCTGGCACGGCCAGCCGCGCTGGAACGGCGTCGCGATCCTCGCCCGCGGCTGCGAGCCGGTTGAGACGGCGCGCTGCCTGCCCGGCGATCCGTCGGATGAGCAGGCGCGCAACCTCGAGGCGGCGGTGAACGGCGTGCTAATCGGCTGCCTCTATGCGCCGAACGGCAACCCGCATCCGGGGCCAAAGTTCGACTACAAGCTCGCCTGGATGGAGCGGCTTCACGCCCACGCCGCGAAGTTGGTGGCGCTCGACAATCCCGTGGTGCTGACCGGCGACTATAACGTCATCCCGGCGGATGCCGACGCCTACAAGCCGGAGCGCTGGTTAGACGACGCCTTGTTCCAGCCCGAGCCGCGCGCGAAGTTTTATCGGTTGCTCGATCAGGGCTGGACCGACGCCCTGCGGACGCTGCACCCCGATGAGACGATCTTCACCTTCTTCGATTATTGGCGAAACGCCTTCGCCCGCAATGCCGGCATCCGCATCGACCATCATTTGCTCAACCCGGCCGCAGCGCCTTTGCTGAATGCCGCCGGCACCGACCGCGAAACGCGCGCCAAGGAAGGCGCAAGCGACCATGTGCCGACCTGGGTCGAGCTCGCGATTTAGACCCGCAGACGTCGGAAAGGTTTACAAGCCGGTAACCGCATTTTGGCGCGACTCGCGGTTTTCCGCGCTTGGCCCGGCTCTTGCTATCCTTACCGGCATGTTCACGAAGCTTAAGCGCCTCTTCACCATCAAGACCCGCATCGAAGCCTGTATGGTCATCTACGCGCTCGCCGTTGGTGCAGTGACCCGCGGCTACGCCTACCTCGATCAATATCCGGGCACGTTCGGCTACCTGCTGTTCGCGGCCTGCACCGGTACGATCTTCCTCGCCGGCGGCAAATTGTTCGACGCCGTCCGCCCGCCCAGGGTGCGGCGCGCGAGCATGGCGCGGATGCTTGCCCGGGCGCGGGCGAGCTAACGGACTTCCAGGCGCTCGCCGCTGGTGAAGTCGCGCTGGAGGAGGGCGGTAATGGCTTCGGCCACGGCGCTTGGCGGCTTGAGCGTCGCAGGGTCTTCTCCTGGGAAAGCGCGGGCGCGCATGGTGGTGGCGGTGGCGCCCGGGTCGACGATCGCAACCTTCACCGGCGCCAGGTTGCCCACTTCCTCGGCATAGCTCAGCACCAGGGTCTCGAGCGCAGCCTTGGACGCGCCGTACGCACCCCAATAAGCGCGCGGCCTGGCGCCGACGCTGCTCGTCACGGCCAGAAGCCGCCCAGCGGTGCTTTGCCGGAGCAGGGGATCGAAGCCGGCGATCAGCGCCTGGTTGGCGAGCACGTTGAGCGTAAGGACCCGATTGAACTCCTTGCCGTCGATCGCCGCCACCGGCGTGAGGCTGCCGAGCGTCGCGGCGTTCAGCACCATGACGTCGAGCGCGTCCCAGCGGCTTGCGATCGCCGTGGCCAAGCGCGCGATGCTGTCGCCTTCGGTGAGGTCGAGCGGCGCGATCGTCGCGCTTCCACCCAGCGCGTGGACGCGCTCCTCGACCTGTTCCAGATCGTCGGCGTTGCGGGCGGTAAGGATGACGTGCGCGCCGGCCGCGCCAAGGGCTTCGGCGGTGGCCGCACCGATGCCGCGGCTCGCGCCGGTGACGAGGGCGACGCGCCCATCAAGAAATTTGTCGTTCATACCCACCTTCGCCCGGATTTCGTGCGCTGCCCCTAAGAGACCAGCCGTGTTTTGGCTAGGCGTAGCGCTCCTCGATCAGGGCAAGCTGGTCGACCGGCTCGCTATCCTCCTGATCGGTGAGGTGCGTGGGGTAGGCGCCGGTGAAGCAGGCGTCGCAATATTGCGGCTGCGCTTCCTCGCGGACGTCCTCGCCGCATGCTCGGTACAGACCGTCGATGGAGATGAAGGCAAGGCTGTCGGCCTTGATATAGGCATTCATCTCCGCGACGTTCATTTGCGCGGCGAGCAGCTTCTTCCGCTCGGGCGTATCGACGCCGTAGAAGCAGCTGTGCCGGGTCGGGGGGGACGCGATGCGCATGTGCACTTCGCGCGCGCCGGCTTCGCGAAGCATCTGCACGATCTTCAGGCTGGTGGTGCCGCGCACGATGCTATCGTCGATCAGCACCAGCTTTTTGCCCTTGATCAGCGCCGAATTGGCATTGTGCTTGAGCTTCACGCCCAGGTGGCGAACGGCGTCGCCCGGCTGGATGAAAGTGCGGCCGACATAATGGCTTCGGATGATGCCGAGCTCGAACGGAATGCCGCTTTCCTGCGCATAGCCGATCGCGGCGGGGACGCCCGAATCCGGCACCGGCACGACGTAATCGGCCTCGACATGGTTCTCGCGGGCAAGTTCGGCGCCGATGCGCTTGCGCACGGAATAAACCGATGAGCCGTCGACGATGCTGTCTGGCCGCGAGAAGTAGACATGTTCGAAGATGCAGGGGCGCGGGCGTACCGCGCCGAACGGGCGGTGTGAGCGTAGGCCCTTGTCGGAGACGATGATCATCTCGCCCGGCTCCACCGAACGCAGGTAAGTCGCACCGACGACGTCCAGCGCCACCGTTTCGGACGCGAAGATGTAGGCGTCGCCCAAGCGGCCCATCACCAGCGGGCGGATGCCGAGCGGATCGCGGCAGGCGATCATGCCTTCGCTGGTCAGGCAGATCAGCGAGTAAGCGCCTTCGACCTGCTTCAGCGCGTCGATGAAGCGGTCGAGCAGGGTACGGTAGGAAGAGGTCGCAACGAGGTGGATGATCACCTCAGTGTCCGACGTTGACTGAAAGATCGAGCCGCGGCGGTTGAGATCGCGGCGAAGCTTCAGCGCGTTCGAGATATTGCCGTTATGCGCGACCGCGAAGCCGCCGCTCGCCAGTTCGGCAAAGAGCGGCTGGACGTTACGAAGCGCCGTTTCCCCGGCGGTGGAATAACGGACATGGCCGATCGCCGCTTGTCCGGCGAGGCGGCGGATGATCTCGTCCTTGTCGAAATTGCCGGCGACATGACCCATGGCGCGGTGCGAGTGGAAGGAGCGGCCGTCCCAGCTGGTAATGCCGGCCGCTTCCTGGCCGCGATGCTGAAGGGCGTGGAGGCCGAGCGCGGTGACGGCGGAGCCGCTTTCCGAGCCCCAGATGCCGAACACGCCGCATTCCTCGCGCAGCTTGTCGTCGTCGAACGGATGAGTGGTCAGCATGTTCAAGATTCGTCCCGCCGATGAAACCGTCCCCGGGCAGCCGCTATAAGCGGGCGCGCAAGATTTGTCGCCCTGCGGCGCGTGCATTGATGTGGATAAAGGAACGGCTCGGCTTCTGGACGTTCTTGTCTGAACCGGCGCTGGCTGCCACGAGAGGACCTATGATGAAAACCATCCCGCTGCTCCTGGCCGCCGCCGCCTGTCTGCTGTCCGCCTGCGACGGCGATGACGGCAACGAAGCGGGAGGCAACCTCTCTGGTGCCCCCGTCACCCGCACCGCCTCCGCCGCGCCGACCGGACCGATTGCGGCCGGCGAGAGCCTGACCGGCCTGTACGAGAAAAAGGAAGGGGGGCTCTCCAGCCAATTGTGCATCGTCGAGAAAGAGCAGGGGAGCGGGCGCTTCGGCCTCAACATCTGGGGCGGCAACATGCACGCTTGCTCGGGCAGCGGCACGGTGACTCGGAACGGCAATCAGCTCACGTTGGCGATGGAGGGGGACCGCAGCTGCTCCCTTACCGCCGCCATAGAGGGCAATTCCATCCGCCTGCCGACCGAGATCCCCGAGGCGTGCAATTATTATTGCGGCAAGCAGGCCAACATGGCGCGCGTCAGCCTGGCGCGGACCGGCACCAGCCAGGCGGATGCGCTCAAGGCGCGCGATGTGGTGGACGAGCCTTTGTGCGACACGCCGCGCGCGGAGTGACCTGCCTGCCGTTGACGTAAAGGTAAGGCAGGCGTACAGCGCCTTCATGCCGCAAGCCGCCCACTCCGCCGATTTCGACGCGCCGGCCGCTGGCGCCGCGACCTTCACGATCAGCGACCTGTGCGAGGAATTCGCGGTGACGCCCCGCGCGCTCCGCTTCTACGAGGACGAAGGGCTGATCGCGCCGGAGCGCCGCGGCCTTTCCCGCATCTACTCCGGCCGCGACCGCGCGCGCCTGGCCTGGATCCTGCGCGGCAAGCGCGTCGGCTTCAGCCTGGCCGATATCCGCGAAATGATCGATCTTTACGATGTGGGCGACGGCCGCGCCGAACAGCGCCGCGTCACGCTCGAGAAATGCCGGAACCGCATCTCGCTGCTCCAAAAGCAGCAGCAGGATATTGCCGCCGCAATCGCCGAACTCGAGCGGTTCGTCGACAAGGTCGAAACCGCCGCCGAATAACCCGCCCCAACCTGATCAAGCGACGAGGAAACACCATGCCGAGCTACACCGCCCCGGTCCGCGAAACGCAGTACGTGCTCCAGGACGTGCTCGGGCTCGACCGTTATTCGAGCCTCCCCGGCTTTGAAAGCGCGACGCCCGATCTGATCGAGGCAATCCTCAGCGAAGGCGGACGCTTTTCGGCCGAGGTGCTGGCGCCCTTGAACCGGATCGGCGACGAAGAGGGCTGCACCCGCCACGCCGACGGATCGGTGACCACGCCGACCGGCTTCAAGGACGCCTACAACCAGTTCGTCGAAGGCGGCTGGACGACGCTCACCGCGCCGGAGGAATTCGGCGGCCAGGGTCTGCCGCAGGTGATCGGAACCGCGATCAGCGAGTATCTGCTCTCCGCCAACCAGGCGTTCGAGATGTATCACGGCCTGACGCAGGGCGCGATCGCGTCGATCCTGGTCAAGGGTTCGGACGAGCAGAAGGCGGTCTACCTCCCCAACATGATTTCCGGTCGCTGGACCGGCACGATGAACCTCACGGAGCCGCATTGCGGCACCGATCTCGGCCTCCTCAAGACCAAGGCCGAGCCGCAGGCGGACGGCAGCTACCGCATCTCGGGCACCAAGATCTTCATTTCCTCGGGCGAGCACGATCTGTCCGAGAACATCATCCACCTGGTTCTCGCCAAAATCGCCGGCGCGCCGGACACGGTGAAGGGCATCTCCTTGTTCATTGTGCCCAAGTTCCTGGTGAACCAGGATGGTTCGGTTGGTGAGCGCAACGGCGTCGTTTGCGGTTCCATCGAGCACAAGATGGGCATCCACGGCAACTCGACCTGCGTAATGAACTATGACGAGGCGGTGGGCTACCTCGTTGGCGAGCCGGAGAAGGGCCTCGCCGCAATGTTCATCATGATGAACGCGGCCCGCCTGGGCGTCGGCCTTCAGGGTCTCGCCCAAGGCGAAATCGCCTACCAGAACGCCGTCACCTACGCCAAGGACCGCCGCCAGGGCCGCGCGCTCGTGCCGGACCAGCGCGAGGCGGACGCCAAGGCCGATCCGATCATCGTCCACCCGGATGTGCGGCGCATGCTGATGGAAGCCAAGGCCTTTAACGAGGGCGCCCGCGCCTTCGTGCTTTGGGGCGCGCTTCAGGTCGACATCAGCCGCAAGGCGCAAACGGAGGAGGAGCGCGAAGCCGCCTCCGACCTGCTCGGCCTGCTCACCCCCGTGATCAAGGGCTACCTCACCGACAAGGGCTTCGAGACGGCGGTCAACGCCCAGCAGATCTACGGCGGCCACGGCTATATCCGCGAATGGGGCATGGACCAGTTCGTCCGCGACGCCCGCATCGCCCAGATCTACGAAGGTACAAACGGCATTCAGGCGCTCGACCTCGTCGGCCGAAAGCTTGGCGCCAATGGCGGCCGCGCGGTGCAGGCCCTGTTCCGCATCCTCGCCGAGGAAATCGGCGCCGCCAAGAACGAGGACAGCATCCAGCCCTTCGCCGGTGCTCTCGAGAAAGCCGTCGCCGACCTCCAGACCGCGACGATGTGGCTGATGCAGAACGGCCTCGCCAACCCGAACAATGCCGGCGCCGCCGCTTACCCCTACATGACTCTGATGGGCCATGTCGGCCTTGGCCTGATGTGGCTGCGCATGGTGCAGGCCAGCACGAAGGCGCTGCGCGAGGGGACGGAAGACGCAGCCTTCCACGAAGCCAAGCTGGTCACCGCCCGCTTCTTCGCCGAGCGCGTGCTCCCGGAAACCGGCAGCCTTCGTCGCAAGCTGGAAGCCGGCGCCGACACGCTGATGGCCCTTCCGGCGGAGGCGTTCTAAACCGCCGCAAACCGGAGCGGCGGCGTCAGGCGCCGTCGCTCTGGTCGATGCCAGGGTAGCTCTGCGCCTTGAGCAGCCCGGCAAGATGTGCGGCGTTGGAGGCGAGCATCTTCGCGGTTTCCTGCACTTTTTCTGGCACTTCCGGAAGGTCCTTGAAGTCTGTCTTCCCCATTGCTTCGCCGACCCAGTAACAGGCGGCGCCGGCGGGGATGGTCCAGCCTTCGTCGTTCAGCGCCTGGAACAGGTCTGCGGTGACATTGTGGCCGCCATCTTCGTTGCCGACGATCGCCGCCACCGCAACCTTGCCGAAGCTCGGCATCCGGCCGCGGTCATCGGTTTCGCCCAGGAAGGCGTCCATTCGCTCAAGCACGCGCTTGGCGACGCTGGACGGCTGGCCGAGCCAGATCGGCGTTCCGAAGATCAGGATGTCGTGCTCCAGGATCCGGCGGCGGATGTCCGGCCAGGCGTCGCCCGGGCCTTCGTCGGAATTCACGCCGGGCATGACATTGTGCTCGGCGATGCGGATGGTCTCGGCAAGCGTCACGCCGTGCGCGGCGAGGGCGTCGCCGACCACCCGGATCATCAGATCGGTTGAGCTTTCCTCGCCCGGCTTGGACTTGAGCGTGCAGTTTATCGCGATTGCGGTGATAGTCATGCCGCGACAGCGCGCCGCCACGCGCGTCTGTTCCGGAGCGGCACTAACTTAGGTTACGTGCGCACCCGTGCCGCTCAGCCGTAGGCGCGGCGCGCCTTCGCTTGCCATACCTGCGCGATCGCCGGCAGCGCCTCGAAGGCTGGGCGGGCGAACAGATAGCCCTGCACGTAGCGGATGCCGAGTTCGCGCAGCGCCTCCAGCTCGGCTTCCGTCTCCACGCCCTCGGCCAGCAAGGTGATGCCGAGCTTGCGGCACATCCGCGCCACGCCGTCGACGATCACCCGCCGCGCAAGGCTCGCCTCGATGCCGCGGATCAGTTCCATGTCGAGCTTGATGATCTCCGGCTGGAAGCGCGCAAGCAGCGCCAGCCCCGCATGGCCGGCGCCGAAATCGTCGAGCGCGGTGCCGAAGCCCATCTGCTTGTAGGACTGAACGATGTCGGCCACGTGCGCAGGATCGACCATCTCCTCATTCTCGGTGAATTCGAAGATGAGCCGGTCGGTCGGCATTCCTGTGGCGGCGGCGGTCTTCAGGGTCAGCTGGATGCAGGCCTTGGGAGAATAGACCGCGTTGGGCAGGAAGTTGATCGACAGCCGCGCGCCCGTCTCCAGCAGCCCAACCCGCACCGCCGTTTCGATCGCTTTCACCCGGCACTTCTGGTCGAAGGCGTAGCGGTTCTCGGCCGTCACCCGGCCGAGCACGTCCGCGGCCGGTTCGCCATTCGGCCCTCGCACCAAAGCCTCGAAGGCGAAGGGCTGCATCGTCTCCAGATCGACGATCGGCTGGAACGCCATGGAGAAATCGAAATCCAGCGCCGCGCCATCGCGGCAGCCGGTGCACATGCGGGGAAGGGAAGCGGCCAAGGGAGGCTCCTCAGAGAAGAGCCGCTTTTATCGCGCCACGCGCTTAAAAAGCCGTTTACCGCCTGGCGCTTTGTGCCTGCTTCAGATCAATGCCGCTCGCGCACATTGGCGAAGCGGACGTTCGGCCATTCCTGCTCGAAACGCCCCATTTCCCAAGCGTTCCGCATCATCAACACCGGCTCGCCGTCGGCGTCTTCGGCGAAGGAGGAGCGGTGGGTTTCCATCAGGCGCTTGAGTTCGGCGGGGTCGTCGGAACTCACCCAGCGCGCGACTTCGTACGGGCTCGCTTCGAAGCCGAGCTTGAGGCCGTATTCCGCCTCCATCCGCGTCGCCAGCACGTCGAGCTGGAGCAGGCCGACGACGCCGACGATCCAGTTGGAGCCGATCGACGGCTTGAAGATGCGGATCACGCCTTCCTCGGCCAGATCCTGAAGGCCCTTGCGCATCTGCTTCGACTTCATCGGATCGTCGAGGCGGACTCGGCGGAGCTCTTCGGGCGCGAAGTCGGGGAGGCCGGTGAAGGCGACGTCGCCTTTCTCTGACAGAGTGTCGCCGACGCGAAGTGTGCCGTGGTTGGGGATACCGACGATATCGCCGGGACGGGCAAGCTCGGCAAGCTCCCGATCGCGGGCGAAGAAGGTAATCGGGTTCTGGATCGCCATCGCCTTGCCGAGCCGGCCGTTGGTGAGCTTCATACCGCGCTTCAGGCTGCCCGAGCAGATGCGCATGAAGGCGATGCGGTCGCGGTGGTTCGGATCCATGTTCGCCTGGACCTTGAAGATGAAGCCGGAGCATTTCGGCTCGTCCGGCGACACCGGCCCGCCGCGCGCCGGCTGCGCGCCCGGCGGCGGGGCAAAGTCGCCGAGGCCAGCGAGCAGGCGGTCGACGCCGAATTCGCGAAGCGCCGAGCCGAAGAAGACCGGGGTTAGGTCGCCGTTGCGGAAGGCGTCGAGGTCGAAGCTCGGATAGGCCTCGCGCGCAAGCTCGCCTTCCTCGCGCAGAAGGGCGAGCGCGTCGACGGGGAGGATCGCGTCCAGCGCCGGATCGTCCATGCCTTCCACCGGCACGACGCGCCCCGGCGCGGTGCCGTCGCTTTTGTCCGCGAGCAGCATCTCGTTCGAACCCAGGTCGTATATTCCCTCGAACATGCCGCCCATGCCGACCGGCCAGTTCCGTGGGGAGACGTCGAGCTGAAGGGTGGAGGCGATCTCGTCGAGCAGCACGAACGGCGACAAACCTTCGCGATCGACCTTGTTGATGAAGGTCACGATCGGGATGTTGCGAAGGCGGCAGACCTCGAACAGCTTTCGCGTCTGCGCCTCGATGCCCTTGGCGGCGTCGATCACCATGATGGCGCTGTCGACGGCGGTGAGCGTCCGGTACGTGTCTTCCGAAAAGTCCTGGTGGCCCGGCGTATCGAGCAGGTTGAACAGGATGTTGCCGACTTCGAAGGTCATCACCGACGAGGTGACGGAGATGCCGCGCTGCTGCTCGATCTGCATCCAGTCGGAGCGGGCGCGGCGGCGGTCGCCGCGGGCGCGCACTTCGCCGGCTTCGTGGATCGCGCCGGCGAAATAGAGGAGCTTTTCGGTCAGCGTCGTCTTGCCGGCGTCCGGGTGCGAGATGATCGCAAAGGTGCGGCGATCGGCGGGCAGGCCGTCAGCGCGGGCGCTTTCCTTTTGCAGGGTAGCCATTTCGGTCATCGTGTAAGGCTCCGGGCGCGGCACCGGGGCGCCGCCGCTTGGGTGTTCGAGGTTCGGGATCGTCCGCGCTGTAGCGCCAACGCGCGCTTCTGGCGAGGCTCAGCTTTCGAGCAGGGTGAAGCGCACCGGCATGATTTCGCGGACGCCGAGGCTGCCGTCATGACCCTTCTCGATCACCGTCAGCTGCTGCACGTCCTTGCCGCCAAGGGGGATTACCATCCGTCCGCCCTCGGCAAGCTGCTCGCCAAGCGCTTGCGGCACTTCGCGCGCCGCGGCGGTGACCAGCATGCGGTCGTAGGGCGCATGGTCCACCCAGCCGCGCGAGCCGTCGCCGGTCTTGATCTCCGCGTCGAGGCCGAGGGTGGCGATGCGGATACCGGCGGCTTCGGCGAACTCCTCAACGATCTCGACAGTGAACACTTCGGCGCCAAGCTCCGCCATCACCGCCGCCTGGTAGCCCAACCCGGTGCCGATCTCGAGCACGCGGTCGCCGGGCTCCAGCGCCAAGAGATCGAGCATCAGCGCGCCGATGAAAGGCTGGGACAGCGTCTTGTCGAAGCCGATCGGCAGCGGCGAATCCTGATAGGCGACGGCGGCGATCTGCGGCGGCACGAAGATGTGGCGGGGGACGTGGAGGAGGGCATTGCGCAGGCGCGGCTCGAGCGCCCTCTTGCCGATCTCTTCCTCGGCCAAGTCGAAATGGAGGTCCACCACCTCCACCATGTGGCGGCGCAGGATTGCGAGATGCTGTTCGGTCATCGGCTTCATGAACGGGCATGTAGGGTGGCAGCGGCGCGAAGGGGAGGGGAACCGGCGCCGCTCCCGGCGATTGGAACGGCAAAGGAGCATGCATCATGGCCAACCAAGAAACGCCGAACGCCAAGACGGACAGCGCGGACAATCCCAAGAGCTGGGGACAGAGCGGCGACCTTTCGCGCCGCGATCCGGACGCGCAGGAAAGCTTCAACGGCTCCACCGGCGGCGGCCAGGCGGGCGGCGGCGCCTACCCTAATCCGCACACCGGAAAGGAAGGTGAAGGCGACCGTGAGGGCTATATGGGGCATGGCGGCCAGACCGAGCAGCCTTATTACGGCAAGGGCCAGCTCGGCGGGAAGGAAACGGGCGAAAACCCGAATTCGGCAACCAAGGACACCGGCTCCAAGACCGACTAAGCGCCGCCTGCCGTAAACAGTAGGGGCCGACGCTCATACTTGAGCGCCGGCCCCTCCCTCGATACGCGACGCGAGGGGTCGATCCCTCCGTTGACCCCCCTGTTACTCAACCGAAGGGAGCCGACCCGGAGACCGACATTGGTGCTTATGCCCTGATTCGATTGAGAAATGGCTGAATGGGTCCGACAGCCGATGTTCAACTTGGAACTCGGCTTCAGTTGGCGCTGTTGCCGCCGGTGTCGACCTTCACCTCGTCCGGCACATCGACGTCCGGCAGCTTGACCTCGACGTTGTCCGGCACCTTGATGTCCGGCGTCTCGACGTTGACGTTGACGCCCACTTTGTCCGCAGCCTTATTGAAGCCGCCGTCGAACAGGAAGAACATAGCAAGGATCAGCACGAGCAGCAGCACGGCGGCAATGATCCAGCCGCCACCGCCGCGGCGGCCGCCGTCGCCGGTGACCACGGTGGTGTGCCGTTCGGTTTCGCGAACGCGCTCCGGCTCCCGATCGAAATCGCTCATGATGATCTCCCTGACATCTGTTTCAGGGGCGAAACGCTATCTTGAAGAGCAGGGTTCCGTCAGGCGCCCGCGCTTGCTTCCCGGAGGATGCGCATCAGGCTTTCCACCGAATAAGGTTTGTGGAGGAGTTCAAAGCCATGCCGCCCGTCCTGGGCAAGAACGTGGCTGTAGCCGCTGGTCAGCACCACTCGCATCTTCGGCCAGCGCTTGCGGATGGCGAGGCCGAGATCGATGCCGCTCATCCCCGGCATAACGACGTCGGTGAACACCAGGTCGAACGCGTCGGCATTCTCCTCCAGCAGCCTGAGCGCCTCGTCGGCATGAACCGCAAGCCGCGTCTCGTGGCCAAGCTCGCGCAGCAGCTGGGTGGCGAACTCGCCGACTTCCTTATTGTCTTCCACGACCAGGATGCAGCTTCGCTCAAGCGGCGCGCTGCGCTCGGCCGGCTCCTTGGCAGTGACCGGATCCTGCGGCGCGACACGGGGAAGGTAGAGGGTGAAGGTGGTGCCTTGACCCACTTCGCTGTCCACCCGGACGTCACCGCCCGATTGGTGCGCGAAGCCGTAAACCTGGCTTAGGCCAAGACCAGTGCCCTTGCCCACTTCCTTGGTCGTGAAGAACGGCTCGAAGATCTGGGCAAGCACATCCTCGGGGATGCCCCGCCCAGTGTCGCTGATCGAGAGGGCGACATGTTCAGCATCCTTCGCCTCGTTCCAGCGGCTGGCGGGGATCGACTCCACCGCGCGGGCGGCAATGGTGAGCTTGCCTTCGCCGTCCATCGCGTCGCGGGCGTTGACCGCCATGTTGATCACCGCCGTCTCGAACTGGGCGATATCGGCCTCGACGAAGCAATTGGTGCATTCGATGTCGAGCTCGAGCTGGATTCGCGAGCCGACCACCGTGCGGACCATGTCGCAGACGACCTGCACCCGATCCGCCGCGTCGAACACTTCCGGCTTCAGCGCCTGCCGGCGGGCGAATGCGAGGAGCTGCGCGGTGAGCTTGGCCGCGCGGTCGGCGGTGTCGGAGATGGCGTCGAGATAACGCCGGCGGCGCTCCTCCGGCACCTCGCCGCGGCGGAGCAGGTCCACCGACGAGCGGATGATGGTGAGGAGGTTGTTGAAATCGTGCGCGACGCCGCCGGTCAGCTGACCGATCGCTTCCATCTTCTGCGCCTGGCGAAGCTGATCCTGCGCGGAAACCAGTTCGGCGGTGCGCTCCTCGACACGCTGCTCCAGCGTCTCGTTCAGCTCGCGAAGCGCCGCTTCGACCTTGGTGCGTTCGGCGATCTCGTCCTGCGCTTCGCCGAACAGGCGGCTGTTGTCGATCGCGATGGCGGCCTGCGCGGCGAGGCCGACCATGATCCGCTCCGCCCGCTCGGTGAACACACCTTTTTCGGGGTGGCCGAAGAACAAGCCGCCGAGCACGTCGCCCGTGCGCGAAAAAACGGGAACGGCGAGGTAGGAGCAGACCGGCAGGTGGCCCTTGGGCATGCCGTGGTGAGGCGCGCTGTGGCCGTAGCGCGGGTCCTGCGTGATGTCGTCCGAACGTACCACGCCCGCGCCGACGAACGTCGGCTCGAACACCTGCGTCGCACGCGGCAGGCCGAAGCTCTCGAACTGCGACCGCTCCGCCCCGGAAAGGGTGTAGAGCAGAAACGAACCGCCCTGCTTGTCGTAGACATTGTAGAAGAAGGCCCCAAAAGCCGCGCCGCTGACTTCCCGGCCCGCGTCGGTGACCATCTGGACGATGCGATCGAGGTCGAGCTCCGCGGCGAGGGCGGCGCCGGTGCGGTTCAAGACCTCCAGCGTCTCGCTCTGCTCGCGAAGCGCGTTCTCGGCGGCGCGGCGGCCGCGAATGTCGCGCATCACACCCAGCGCGCCGATCACAGAATCCCCGGCGCCTTTCAGTAAGGTGCCGACGAAGTGGATGTCGATGAGTTCGCCATCCTTCGCGCGGCGCCTCGTCTCCACGTCCACCCGCTCGCCGGCGATGATCCGGTTGAACATCATCTGGCTTTCCGCGTCGTCGGTCGCTTCCGGCGCGAGCATGGAGATCGGCGCGCCGAGCGCCTCCGCCTCGCTATAGCCGAAAAGCCGCTCCGCGCCCTGGTTCCAACTGGTAATCCGGCCCTTAAGGTCGGCGCCGATCATCGCGTCGGGCGACGAGGAGACAATGGCCGCAAGGCGCGCCATCGGTTCCACCTTGCGCCGTTCGTCCGAGATCGCCGCGAGCAGCAACACGGTCAGCGCGGTGACGGCGATGAACTGCTGGGTATTGAGCACCGGATCGAGGCCGCTGTGGATCAACGGTCCAGCGCCGAGGCTCGCGCCCCAGATCGCGAACATCGAGGCGACCAGCAGTGTGAGCGACGCGCCGCGCACCTGAAAAGCGATCGCCGCCCAGATCAGGACCGGGAAGAGGTGCCAACTGCGCAGCCACGGCGCGAGCACCGGGTCGAAGACCAGCCATGACAGGAGCGCGGTTGCGGCAACGCAGATTGCGAGGTGAAGCCAGGCGCGCGGCCCCATGTCGCTCTTGCCCGAACGCCACCAGCTTAGGATAAGTGGCGCGATGGTCAGGCCTCCGACGATGTTACCGAACCACCAGGAGCTCCAGACGTGGAGACTGCCCGCCGCGTCGAGGTTCCAGGTGATCGTGATGATCCCGGCGCCAAGCGATGCGGAGATGGCGGCGGAAACGGCGACGCCGACGGCAAGCCACAGAAGGTCGTGGCGGGTACGCAACGCGGGGTCGATCCTGCCGAACCGCAGCAGGATGTACGCCGCAGCCGAATCGCCCAGTGCGTTGACCCCGGCAATGGCCAGCTCCGCCCACAGCGGCTGCGCGGTTCCCAAGATCAAGCTTGCGCCGAGCCGGCCGAAAAAGATTGGCGGCCACAGCCGCGGGCCGCCGATCAGCAAACCGGCGAGCGACACGCCGAACGCAGGCCACACGGCGGAGCCCGCGCCGCCGACGCGCGCCCATTGCAGCCCAAGAACTGCAAGCGGCAGATACGCCGCGAATAAAAGGAGCCCGCCCGGCAGCGCCCGCTTCAACTTGTGTCCTACCCCTTATCCCACGCTGGTGCGGGAGCCGCGAGGATGCAAAGCCGAAACGAGCGCCGGGGTAAAGCGTAAAATGCTGTTGGAAGAAGCCGCCGCCCGATCAAGAGCGGCGGCTTTCCAAGAACTTAGCTGCCGGAACCGCCGCTGGCCGGTGCCTCGATGTCGACCTTGACGTCGGTGGTCTTTTCCGCGCCGCCCATCAGGCTTCCGCCGAAAAGGTAGAAGAGCAGAGCGAGGACGGCGATCAGCAGAACCACCGCGATCACCGTGCCGCCACCGCGGCCGCCGCCGTCGGTGGTTACAATGGTCGTCGTTTCGCGTTCGCGATCGTGGTCACTCATGGCACTTCCTCCCTTTGTTACGGACCCTCAACGCCCCCTCTACCTTGCGGTTCCGGCCACGCGGAACCCTCTCGCGCGGGCGGCGGACGGCGGCTAGGGTCATGGCGACAAGGGGAGGGACCGGGATGACGCCACTCGACCTGGGGCAATTGTGGGTGATGCGCATTCATGCGGCGATTTTTGCCTTGCTTCTGCTCCTCGCTGGAGCGGGAGCGGAGGCAGTGCTGCGCGGTAACATCGATTTGCCACGCGGCGTGATCGTGCTGCCGCTGCTAATCGCGTGCATCTGGCTCGTCTTCATCGCCCCCGCCCGGCGCTTCAGCGGCTGGGGCTATGCGATGGACGCGGAGGAACTGCAGGTTCGGCGCGGGCGGCTGACGCGCGTCCATACAATGGTGCCGCTCGACCGCGTGCAGCATCTGGATATCGCGCAGGGTCCGCTGGAGCGCAGCTTCGGCGTGTCGCGGTTGATCGTTCACACCGCCGGCACGCTGCACAGCCAGGTTGTGCTCCCCGGCCTCGCCCGCCCAACCGCCGAAGCGATGCGGGACGAAATCCGCGCCCGCATCAAGCGGGACAGCGTGTGAGCGAGGAGATAATCGCCGACCGCCGGGTCCATCCCGGCTCGATCATCCTGCGCCTTGTCAAGGAAGCGCCGTCGGTGGTGTTCGGGCTTCCCGCCGCTTTCGCCTTCTTCTCCGGCTCGGGCGTGTGGCGCATCCTGATGGTCGCCGGCGCGATCTGCGCGCTTGTGATCTTCCTGAACTGGCTCGCCTGGCGAAGCTTCCGCTACGGCGTCGGCGAGCGTGAGATCGTCATCGAAAGCGGCATCCTGTCGCGCAACCGCCGTTCGATTCCATTCGACCGCGTGCAGGATGTCGACATCGAGCGGGGCCCGCTCGCCCGCGCCTTCGGTCTCGCCAAGGTGCGGATCGAAACCGGCGCGGGCGGCAAGGACGAAGGCGTCCTCGACAGCATCACCGTGGCGGAAGCGGACCGGCTGCGGGGCGCCGTGCGCGCGTGGCATGCGCACGGTGTGTCGGAGGCGGCGGCGCTTCCAGAGGCCACCGCGCTGGCAGCTCCCGCCCAAGAAGGCCGGCTGCTCTTCTCCATGGACCTGCCGCGCGTGCTTCTGTTCGGCCTGTTCAGCTTCTCCCTCGTCTACATCGCCAGCCTGTTCGCCCTTTTACAGACCTTCGACCAGGCCTTACCCTTCGACATCTACGATCCCGCACGCTGGATCGGCCTGGTGGAGCACAACCTTCCCGGCCGCCTCACCGCCGCGGCGATCGGCTTCCTGCTGTTCGTGGCAGTGCTCCTGGGCGTGATCGCGGGCTTAGTGCGGACCGTGGCGCGGGATTACGGGTACCGGCTGATGAGCGAAGGCGTCCGCTTTCGGCGCGAGCGCGGCCTCTTCACCCGCACCGAAGCGGTTATCGCCAAGGCGCGGGTGCAGCTCGCCATGGTCGCGACTGGCCCGATCCGCGGGCGCTTCGGCTGGAGCGGCCTTCTGTTCCAGACGCTGGGCGCGGCAAGCGACGGCAGCGGCATGCAGGCGGCGGCGCCCTTCGCGCGGCGCGAGGAGATCGAAACCATTCTAGCCGACGCCGGCACACTGAGGCTGCCGCCGCCGCCCGAGCTCCAGATGGTCTCGAGCCGCCACATCGTTCGGGCGGTTGCCGCAAGCGTCCTACCTGCCTTAGTGGCGATCGTCGTCGGGGCGATCGTCTTCCGCCCGGCACTGTTTCTGCTGGCCTTGCTGCCGGCGCTCGCCATGGGAGCGGCCTTGCAGCGGCGCTTCCACCGCTATGCTCTTGACGGCGAGCTGCTGTTCATTGCCCGCGGCGTCTGGCGCCGGCGGCTGTGGATCGTGCCGGTTGCGAACGCGCAGGCGATCAGCGTCGCCCGTTCCTGGCTTCAGCGGCGGCTCGGACTTGCAACGCTCTCGGTGGACACGGCGGGCGCCCCGCTCGCGAGGGGCGCCCGGATCGTGGATGTGCGCCACGGCATCGCCGAGGCTCTGGCGGCGGAGATCGCCGCCGGTCGCCGGCTTTATTCCTCCGGAAGGAAGTCCGGCACGGACAGGTAACGCTCGCCCGTGTCGTAGTTGAAGCAGAGAACCCGGCTTCCCGCTGGCACTTCCTTCAGCTTCTGCGTAACAGCGGCGAGGCTGGCGCCGGAGCTGATGCCGACGAGAATGCCTTCCTCGCGGGCCGAACGCCGAGCCATCTCCTTGGCGTCGGCCGGATCGACCTGAATCACCCCATCGAGCACCTCGGGCTGGAGGTTCTTCGGAATAAATCCGGCGCCGATACCCTGGATCGGGTGCGGGCCGGGCGCACCGCCGGAAATCACTGGCGACAGGGTCGGCTCAACGGCGAACACCTGAAGGTTCGGCCACGCCTTTTTCAGCACCTGGGCGCAAGCGGTGATGTGGCCGCCGGTGCCGACGCCGGTGATCAGAACGTCGATGGGCGAGCTGCGGAAGTCCTCCAGGATTTCCTGCGCGGTGGTGCGCAGGTGGACATCAATATTGGCCGGGTTCTCGAACTGCTGCGGGATCCAGCTATTCTCCGTCTGCCCGGCCAGCTCCTGCGCGCGGGCGATAGCCGCCTTCATGCCGCCTTCGCGCGGCGTCAGGTCGAACTTGGCGCCGTAAGCGAGCATCAGGCGTCGCCGCTCGATGCTCATGCTTTCTGGCATCACCAGGATCAGCTTGTAGCCCTTCACCGCGGCAACCATGGCGAGGCCGACGCCGGTGTTGCCGGAGGTCGGCTCGATGATCGTGCCGCCCGGCTTCAAGGCGCCGGAGCGTTCCGCATCCTCGATCATGGCAAGCGCAATGCGGTCCTTGATCGAGCCGCCGGGATTGCCGCGCTCCGACTTCACCCACACTTCGGCGTCGGGAAACAAGCGGGCGAGGCGAACGTGCGGGGTTCTGCCGATGGTGTCGAGAATGCTGCCGGCCTTCATGCCGTTGTCTCCTTGGCTTTCGTTTCGCCATCTATGTTGGGCGGGTCGAAGCTGCGCGCAAGCCTGAGCTCGGGAAACCACTTCACCCAGAGCAAGGTCACCGCTATCGCGCCCACCCCGCCGGCGACGACGGCGGTCACCGGCCCAATTGCTGCGGCAAGGAAGCCCGATTCCGCTTCACCGAGTTCGTTGGAGGCGGAGATGAACAGGGTTGAGGCGGCTCCGACGCGGCCGCGCATTTCGTCGGGCGTATAAAGCTGGATCAGCGACTGCCGCACGAACACGGAGAGCATATCCGCGGCACCAAGCAGGGCCAGGCAAAGCAGCGACAGCGGCATCCAGCGCGACAGGCCGAAGACGATCGTCGCGGCGCCGAACACACCGACGGCGGCGAGCATCTTCACGCCGACGTTGGTCTTCAGCGGCTTCCACGAAAACCAGATCGCCGTCAGCGTTGCGCCGAGCGCGGGGGCGGCGCGCAGGTGGCCGAGACCCTCCGGGCCGACTTGAAGGATGTCGCGGGCGAAGATCGGCAGCATCGCCGTCGCGCCGCCGAGCAGGACGGCGAAGAGGTCGAGCGAGATTGCGCCAAGCACCAGCCGGTTCTGCCGGACATAATGCAGGCCATCGATCATCTGCCGCCACGGGTTGCGTGAGCCGGTGATGGCGGTGCGCGCCTTGGGGCCGATCATGAACATGCAGAACAGCGACAGCGTGAACAGGCAGCCGCTCACCGTGTACGGCATGTGCGGCGATATGGCGTAGAGGTAGCCGCCGAGGGCCGGGCCGACGATGGCGCCCGACTGCCATGCGATGGAGCTCAACGCGATGGCGCGCGGCAGTATCTCGCGCGGCACCAGGTTGGGAGCGAGCGCGCCGAGTGCGGGGCCTGCAAAGGCGCGGGCGACGCCGAGCAGGCCGGCGACAATGAACAAGGCGGTGAGGGTGGTCTGGTTGTGCCAAGCGAGCCAGCCCAATGTCGCGGCGCAGACGATCTCCAGCGCGATGGAGGCGCGGGCGATCATTCGCCGGTCGAGGCGGTCTGCCGCCCAGCCGGTAATCAGGGTGAGCAGGAACAAGGGCACGAACTGAACCACGCCGATCAGCCCAAGCTGAAAGGCGGCTTCGCGGGTGTTCATGGTCTGGCGGGCGATATCGTAGACCTGCCAGCCGATGACGATCACCATCGACATCTGCGCGACGGTAGAGGCGAGACGCGCCGTCCAGTAGAAGCGGAAATCACGAACCGCGAAGGGATGCGCCGGGGCTTCGGTCATCCGGCGGCGCTTAGCGGCGGCTCCCGCCGGCGGCAACCGCGGCTGGCGGTTCGGCTTCGGCGAACACGAGGTGCGGGGTTCAACGGTGCCTCAGGTGGTCTTGAACAGGTACCAGCCATCCACCGCCGCCTCGATCCAAATATGATCATGGCTGTCGATTGGCGGAACTCGACCGTTGAGAGGCAAGAGAAACCCGACTTCATTGTCGCCGACGCCGCCGATCAAGATGACGATTGCGTCACCCTCTCGGGAAACGCTGCCGGCTCCGGCGGCCTTGATCTCGCGCTCCAGCCCCGGCGCGACCGGGTCATCCCTGACGCGATCAAGCAGCCTGCGATGCGTCTGCGCCCAGTTCAACAATGCCTGATCCGTCGAAAGGGTCAGCTTCCCGTTCTGAATGGCCTCACGAACTGCCGGATCCTGAGAAGGCGCCAAGGCGTCGAGCCGGACCATCTCAGCAAGGATTCCGGCAAGCGCAAGCGATCGGAAGGCGACCGTCTGCCAGCCGTGGCCGCTATCCTCCAGATAAAGGTAAATGTCCGGCCGCTCGTCCGCCGTCCCCGGTAAGCGCGCCACTGCTTTACCCGCGCCGGTACGCACGATCCTATTCGGCGCCGGAAGCACGCCTTCCCCCGGGGACACGACCTCCTCGAGTTCCCCAGCGAGTAACGCTAGCCCTTCCGGCGTTTGCAGCGCCCGGCTGTTGTTCAGCTCCACGAGTCGTTTCGCGGCGGCTTCGGGCGAGCCTGGTAGGCTTGTTTCGGCTGCCGGAGCAGCGCAGGCGGCAAGCAAGCAGGCCAAAGCGGCGAACGGACGAACGATATGCATGGCCACGCTGTACCGCCCCCGCTTTGCAGTAGCGACTGAAGACGAGGTGTTGAAATCGCGCACCAGCTGTGCAGGTTTTTACAGCTTCGGCAGGGTAACGCCGCGCTGCCCTTGGTACTTCCCGGCGCGGTCGGCGTAGCTCACTTCGCAAGGCTCGTTGCCTTGCAGGAACAGGAACTGGCAGGCGCCTTCGTTGGCGTAAACCTTAGCGGGCAGGGGGGTGGTGTTGGAGAATTCCAAGGTGACATGGCCCTCCCAGCCCGGCTCGAGCGGTGTCACGTTCACGATGATCCCGCAACGCGCATAGGTCGATTTGCCGAGGCAGATGACCAGCACGTCGCGCGGCACCCGGAAATATTCCACGGTGCGGGCAAGCGCGAAGCTGTTCGGCGGAATGATGCAGACGTCCGTCTGCCGGTCGACGAAGCTGTTGGCCTTGAAGTCCTTCGGATCGACGATGGCATTGTCGACGTTGGTGAACAGCTTGAACTCGTCCGACACGCGCGCGTCGTAGCCGTAGCTCGACAGGCCGTAGCTGATGGTGCCCTCGCGCCGCTGCCCGTCCACGAACGGCTCGATCATGCCGTCCTTGAGCGCCCGGTCGCGAATCCACCTGTCAGACATGATCGACATCGATGCGCCCCCTTCAGCCGCGGCGCGACCTTCGCCGCATTGCCTGCGCCAAAGCAAGCCTCACTTGATGTGAAGGACGCAGATCAGGGTGAAGAGGCGGCGGGCGGTGTCGAAGTCCATCTCGATCTTGCCGGCTAGGCACTCCTGAAGAAGCTCGGCCGCTTCGTTGTGGGTGGCGCGTCGGGCCATGTCGATCGTCTCCAGCCCTTTGGGCGAATCGGAGCGGACGGCGGCGAAGTAGCTTTCGCAGATCGCGAAATAGTCGCGCACGGGCCGCTTGAAGCGGGCAAGGCCCAAGCGGATGGTGTCGAGCGGCTGCCCGGCCTCGTCCTTCACTTCGATGGCAAAGCGGTTGTCCTCGATGCGGAGCTTGATTCGGAACGGACCCTGGTGGCCGGCGGGCTGGAAGCTGTTCTGCTCGAGCAGGTCGAAAACCGCTACGGCACGCTCACGCTCGATATCGTCGCTCCGGCGAATGATCGTTCGCTCGTCGAGCTCGATGGCGATGATGCGGGGCTCGCCCATCCGGGCGCCTTAGCGCCTGCCTTTCGCCTTATCCACAGCAGTTCCACAGACTTGCTGGCTTGAGCGGCGGCCGGAAAGGGAGGAGAAGGGTTTCCATGGCCGATAACATCATCAGATTGACGGGCGAGGCGCCCGTGCCCGAGACTTCGACTCTGCCCCACAATGTGGAGGCGGAGGCGGCGTTGCTTGGCGCGCTGATGATCGACAACCGACTGGCCGAGGACGTCCAGCTCAAGCTTCGCCCCGACCATTTCTTCGAGCCGCTTCATGCCCGCATCTACGAGCAGGTGTTGAAGATGATTGATCGCAACATGATCGCCTCGCCCGTGACGTTGCGGCCGCTCTTCGAAGCGGACGAGGAGATGAAGGCGCTCGGCGGGCCGGGCTACCTTGCCCAGCTGACCGGATCGGGCGCGGCGGTGATCGGTGCGCGCGACTTTGCCGGCCAGATCTACGAACTGGCGCTGCTTCGCTCGTTGATCGGCGTCGGGCGCGAGATGGTCGAGAAGGCGCTCGACACCAGCGAAGATGTCGATCCCAAGGGGCAGATTGAGCAAGCGGAGTCGGCGCTTTACCGGGTGGCGGAAGAAGGCGGGGGCGAAAGCAGCGTCAAGACATTCGCCGAAGCGACCCGGATGGCGGTGCAGCTTGCCGAAAAGGCGCTCAACACCGGCGGCGGGCTCTCGGGCGTCACCACCGGCCTCGACGGGATCAACGCCAAGACCGGCGGCCTTCACCACAGCGATCTCGTGATCCTCGCCGGGCGCCCGGGCATGGGCAAGACGGCGCTTGCCACCAACATCGCCTACAATGCCGCAGCGCGTTACATCCGTGACATGGAAGACGGCATCATGCCGGAAAAGTCCGTTGGCGCGCCCGTTGCCTTCTTCAGCCTGGAAATGTCGGCCGATCAGCTCGCCACCCGTATTCTGGCCGAGCAATCGGGGATCAGCGGCGAAAATCTGCGGATGGGCAAGATCAGCCAGACGGACTTTCGCAACCTCGCCCGCGCTGCGGCGGAACTGGAAAGCCTGCCGCTCTACATCGACGACACGGCCGGCCTCACCATCGCCGCGCTCCGCACCCGCGCGCGCCGGCTGAAGCGCCAGCGCGGCATTGGGATGATCGTGGTCGATTACCTCCAGCTCCTCCAGGGCTCCGGCAAAAGCGGCGGCGATCAGAACCGCGTGCAGGAGATTTCGGAAATCTCCCGCGGCCTCAAGACCCTCGCTAAGGAACTGCACGTGCCGGTGATCGCGCTGTCGCAGCTCAGCCGTGCCGTCGAGCAGCGCGAGGACAAGCGCCCGCAGCTCTCCGATCTTCGCGAATCGGGCTCGATCGAGCAGGACGCGGACATGGTCTGGTTCGTTTACCGCGAGGAATATTACGTCCAAGCCAAGGAGCCGAAGCGGCCGATCGAAGGCGACGATGCCAAGGTATGGGACGACCATGCCAAGTGGATGATCGACATGGAGCGTGCCTCCGGAATGGCCGAATTGCTGGTCGCCAAGCAGCGCCACGGCTCCACTGGCAAGGTGAAGATGAAGTTTGAGGCCAAGATCACCCGCTTCTCCGACGCCATCGACGACGCTTACCTTCCGGAAGTACGCGGGTGAGGGGTCGGGCGTGGGCAGTTGGCGCCTGCATCGCCGCACTGCCGCTCTCTCCAAGTCTTGCGCAGTCTGCCCCGGTTGCCGTGTCACCACCGCCGGTGGTGCGGATCCTTCCCGCGCCGGCCGATCCGTACGCCGCCATGGTGCGCGCCGCGGGCGATGCCGAAATGGAGGGGGAGACCTACAAGATCGAGTTCCTGGTCGACGGCCCGCTTGCCGCCTTGCGGATCAGGGGCGGCCCGGAGGGCGGCGCGGGCATCTACCCACTCACTTCGCCCGCCGAAATCCTCCTCCTGCTCGCCGACCAGAAGCTGCGCTTCCTTTGGCCGGCGGTAAGCGAATATGCCGGGCCGTCGCTGGAGCGGCTGAAGCGCAACCTCCTTGCCAGCAGCAAGATGGGCTATGAACGGCGGCAGCCGATCTTCTTCGCCAGCGCCACCGGCGAATCGGTCCTGCGCCCACCCGCCCGCGCCGTCTCCCAATATTCCCGCGCACTTGAGCGCACCGGCGACCTCTCAGGCGCGGTGCAACTGCTGCGCAAGGAGGCCTTGGCGCTCAACCTCAAGAAGGGCTGGGGGCGCACCGAATATTCCGTCCTTTGGACCCAACTGGCGGGCGTGCTGCACAACTCCGGCCAGTCGGTCGCCGCGCTGGCGGAGATTGCCACGGGCCTAAAGACGCTTGGGAGCAGCATATATGCCGACAATCTGGCGATCACGCAGGCCGCCGTGCTGACCGAAAGCGGCCGCTATGCCGAAGGGCTGCGCGCGGTTGATCAGGTCTGGGAGCGCTATCGCAATCGCGGCTCGGAACGGGTTGCCGGAAGCCAGCGGCAGTTTGCCTGGATCCGCGCCTGCGCCCTCCACGGCCTCGGCCGGACCGCCGAAGCCGAGGCGGCCTTTCCGAACCTCGACGCGCTGCCCGATCCGGTGGACCAGGATTGGGTGGTTCCCACCAACACCTCCATTCAATCACGCGCCTTGCAGTGCAAAGGCGATGTGGAGGGGCTGGTTCGCCTCACCGTTGCGCAGCTCGAAAGCGGCCGTTTAATGCCGCCTATCCTGCTCGTCCTTCAGGACGGGTACCAGGTGCAGAAGGACGTTCGCCGGGTTTGGCTGAAGGTTCGATCCGATCCGCGGGTCATCGCCGCCGCCAAAGGGCGTGTCCGCCAGCTGCCGCCCGAATATACGCCGGCCCTAAACAGCTGGCGCTGACCGGCGATCAGCTTTCCGTTTTCTCCGCATAGGGATCGCGCAGGCCGACGCCGATGCTTGCGCGCGGCTGTTCGGCTTCGGAACTGGTCACCGGGTAGGCGCAATAATCGGCCGCGTAAAAGGCGCTTGGGCGGTGGTTTCCGGAGAGGCCGAGGCCGCCGAACGGCGCGTTGGAAGGTGCGCCGTTGGTGGGCTTGTTCCAGTTGATCACGCCGGCGCGGACATTGGCCCAGAAGCGGTCGTAGAGCTCCGGGCTTCCCCCAATCAAGGAGGCGGCGAGGCCGTAGCGGGTGGCGTTGCACTCGGCGAGCGCGGCGTCGAAATCCGGAACCCGCACGATCTGCAACACCGGGCCGAACAGTTCGGCATCCGGCCGGTCGCGCACTTCGGTGACGTCGATCAGAGCAGGGGTGAGGAACGGCAGATCGTCGCGCGGCCTTTCGAGGTGCTTAATCGGCCGTCCACCCTTGGTGAGCAGGCCGAGGAACGCTTCCTGCAGCTGATCGGCGGCCTGGTTGTCGATCACCGGTCCCATGAACGGCGCCGGCGTGGCGTGCGGGTGATCGACGATGACGCGGCTCGCGATCTTGACGATGTTGGCGACCAATTCTTCCTGCGCACCGTCGCGGACGATCAGGCGGCGGGCGGCGGTGCAGCGCTGGCCGGCGCTCATGAAGGCCGATTGCACCGCGATCAGCGCCGCCGCGTAGGCATCGGGCGCGTCCCACACGACCAGGGGGTTGTTGCCGCCCATCTCCAGCGCAAGGATCTTCTGCGGCGTGTCGGCGAACTGGCGGTGAAGCGCGAGGCCGGCGCGGGCCGAGCCGGTGAACAGCAGACCATCGAGTCCCGGATGCGCAGCAAGTGCCTTCCCGATCTCCGGCCCGCCCTGGACGCAGCGCAGCAGGTCCTCCGGAACGCCGGCTTCATGAAGCCGCGCGACAAGGTATTCGCCAACCGCCGGCGTCTTCTCCGAGGGCTTGAACACCACCGCGTTGCCGGCCAGCAGCGCCGGAACGATGTGGCCGTTGGGGAGGTGGGCCGGGAAATTGTACGGGCCGAGCACCGCCAGCACGCCGTGCGGCTTGTGCCGGACGGCGACGCGGGCGCCGAGCGCGCCTTCCAGGCGGCGCTGCGACGTGCGCTCGGAGTAGGCCGAAACCGAAATGTCGATCTTGTTGACCACCGCATCGACTTCGGTGGCGCTTTCCCAAAGCGGCTTGCCGGTCTCGCGGGCGATCAGGTCGGCGAATTCGTCCTTTCTCCCGCGCACGACATTGGCGAAGCGGCGAAGCGTCTCGATGCGAACGGCGAGCGGCCGCGACGCCCAGGCCGCCCAGGCGTGGCGGGCGCGGCCGACCTCCGCGTCGACGTCGCCGCTCTGCCCGGTCCACAGTTCCGCGCCGGTTGCGGGCTCAAAGGAGGAGAGAAGGGTCGCCATTGCCGCGCAAGCACCACTTTTGTTGAAGCCGGTCAAGCGGCTGGCCGCAACGCCTCGCCCATCCGCCGGATCGCGGCGACCTTGGCGTGAAGCGCCGACCAATCGTCCGCTTCGTCGATCCGGGCCCAGATCGCTTCCACTTCATCGATGTGCATGGAGCAGGGCGCCTCGTCCGACCAGAAGGCATGATCGAGCGCGCCTGCAACTGGTTCATAGCCGCCAAGCAGCTGTTCCAGGTCTCTAAACGCCTCATCGCCATAAGCTTCATCAGCGGGGGAGGGGCCACGCCGCCGCCCGCCGCGCCAGTCGAAGAAGAAGCGGTCGATCTCCACCGTCTTCTTCGCTAGCGCCGTTTCGAAAGCCACCAAAAGCGCGCTGTCCTGCGCCTGCTCCCGTGGCTGGATACCGAGCCGCCAGAACAATTGTCGCACCAGCGCCTGCTGGAAGGCCGCCGGAAAGGCGTCAAGCGACGGCGTCAGCGCCTCCGCCTCGGCTACCAGGGTCAGCGCGCGGGCGAGCTGAAGCGCGTTCCAGTGGATCGCTTCCGGCTGGCGGCCGAAGGCATAGAGGCCGGCATGGTCGAAATAAGCGGCGGTAAAGGCGCCGTCCCACAAGGGCGTCCAACGCCACGGTCCGTAGTCGAAGCTCTGCGCAGTGATTGCGATATTGTCAGTGTTGAGCACGCCATGAACGAACCCAGCGGCGATGTAGGAGGCGGCAAGCTCGGCCGCCGCCGGCACGAAGCGGGCGAACAGCCGCGCCGGCGCGTCGTCGCCGGGCGCCTCCCCATAATAATGCTTTAGGCAATATTCGGCGAGCGCGCGCATCTCCTCGGCCTGGCTGAAGTAAGCAAGCCGCTGAAAGGTGCCGATCCGGATGTGGCTGTGCTGCAGGCGGACGAGCACGGCGGCGCGGGTGGGGGAGGGCTCGTCGCCCCGCTCCAGCGCTTCGCCGGTCTCAATCAGTGAGAAGGTCTTGGAGGTCTCTACACCGAGCGCCTCGAGCATTTCGGTGGCAAGCACCTCGCGCACGCCACCTTTAAGCGTCAGCCGCCCGTCGCCGAAGCGGCTGTACGGCGTCTGGCCCGAACCCTTGGTTCCAAGATCGAGCAGCCGCCCCGCGCCATCGCGCAACTGCGCGAACAGAAAGCCGCGCCCGTCGCCGATGTCCGGATTGTAGGATCGGAATTGGTGGCCGTGGTAGCGAAGCGCCAGCGGCTGCGGGAGGTTGTCCGGAAGCGGCTCGAACCGCCCGAAATGCCGAAGCCACGCCGCCTCGTCCAACGTGTCGAGCCCTACCGCCGGTGCCCAGCGCCCGTTGCGGAAGCGCAGGATCGTCTGCGGGAAATCCGCCGCGTCCACTGGATCGTAAAACGCCTCGCCGAGCTGGAGAATGGCGGTTTCCGGCGAGTAAGGGACGGGTTGCGGGAGCGTCGGCATCGGTGGATATGGACCTCGGATAAGCTGGGGAGAAAGCATGGCGGCGTGGGCGGATGGGTATTGGTCGTCTGGCGATGGCCTCCGGCTCCACTTTCGCGATTATTCCGGCGATCCGTCGCGCCCGCCGATCGTTTGCATCCCCGGGCTTACGCGTAACGCGCGCGACTTCGAAGGGGTTGCGGACCGTCTCGCCGGCCGTTGGCGGCTGCTCTGCCTCGACCTGCGCGGCCGCGGCGGGAGCGAGTTCGCCAAGGACGCGATGAGCTATGTCCCCGCGCGCTACGCCGACGATGTGGAAGCCCTGCTCGCCGAACAGGGGCTGGAGCGCCTCATCTTCTTCGGCACCTCGCTTGGCGGCATCGTCACCATGCTGCTTGCCCAGCGCAACCCGTCACGGATCGCAGGCGCGCTGATCAATGACATCGGGCCAGTATTGGAGACGAGCGGGCTGGACAAGATAAGGGGCTATGTCGGCCGCTCGCAGAACTGGCCGACCTGGCTCCACGCCGCCCGCGCAATCGCCGAGGCGCAGCGCGACCGTTATCCCGATTGGCTGATCGAGGACTGGATCGCCTACGCCAAAAGGCTCTGCAAGCTGACGCCAAACGGCCGCGTGGTGTTTGATTACGACATGCGCATCGCCGATCCGTTCAAGACGCCGGGCGGCGAAGCGGGGTTCGACATGTGGGAGGCGTGGCGGAGTCTCGCGGGGGTTCCGACGCTGCTGCTGCGTGGAGAGTTGTCCGATCTGCTCAGCGTCGAGACGGAGGCACGGATGAAGGCGGAGAACCTCACCTTGGAGACGGTAACGGTACCCCGCGCCGGCCACGCGCCCACTTTGGATGAGCCGGTTGCGGCCGAGGCGATCGAAGCCTTTCTGGCGCGGTTGGAGAGCTCCGCCCGCTAAGCTTCACGCCGCGCGGGGCTGGGCCAGGCGGGCGATCACGTCCGGTACCTGCTCGGCCGGAATCGCCCGCGAATAAAGATGGCCCTGGCCGTAGTGGCAGCCCTTGCTGGTCAGCCGCTGCGCCTGATCGGGGGTCTCGATCCCTTCGGCGACCACCTCGATGGCGAGGCTCTGGCCAAGCGTGATCACCGCCCCGATGATCGCCGCGGCGTCAGGATCGGCCGCGAGATCGGACACGAAGGAGCGGTCGATCTTGAGCACGTCGACCGGGAATTGCTTCAAGTGCGAGAGCGAGGCGTAGCCGGTGCCGAAATCGTCGAGCGCGATCTGCACCCCGGCGCGGCTCAGAGTTTTCAGAGCCCGTTCGACATAGTCGGCACCACGGCCGAGAAACACCGTCTCAGTCACTTCGAGCTGTAGGCGGGCAGGGGGGATCTGGGCGTGATGGAGCCGCTCGAGCAGGCTTTCGGCAAAGTCGCCCTTGCGAAACTCGGCCGCTGCGGCGTTGATCGCGACATGGCCGAAGGACAGGCCCTGATCGAGCCAGATGCGCATGTCGGCTATTACCTTGTCCACCATCCGGTCGCTGATCGCGGCGGCGGTGCTGAGATCCTCGAACGCGGCAGCGATGGTGTCGGGCGCCTGGATGCCGCGGGTTTCATGACGCCAACGCAGCAGGGCCTCGAAGCCGGCAACCTCGCCGGAGCGAAGATCGATTTTGGGCTGGTAAAAGGGGACGATGAGGTCGCTCTTCAGCGCCTCGCGCGCGATGCCGAGCATGGAAATGCGCGCCTGCATCTCCGAGCGCATGCCGGCGTCGAAGACGCGCAGATTGCCGCGCCAGCTCGCCTTGGCGACGTAAAGCGCGATGTCAGCATGCTTCAAAAGCTCGGTTCGGCCGGTGCCGTGGTCGGGGAACAGGCTGGCGCCGATGCTTGCGTTGCAGTCGAGGATCCGGCCGCAATGGATGTGCGGCGGGCGAAGTTCGCCAAGGATCGCCTCACCCGCTTTGGCGACTTCCGCGGGGGTGGCGATGCCGTTCAGGATCACCGCGAATTCGTCGCCGCCCAGCCGCGCCACGAAATCGTCGGCGCGGGTGGCGGAGCGGAGCCGTTCGGCAAAGGCGCAAAGCAGCGAATCGCCGGCATCGTGGCCGAGGCTGTCGTTGACCCGTTTGAAGTCGTCGACGTCGAGAAGCAGCAAGGCGAAGCCGCTGCCCGCCGCGCCGCCGGCTGCGATTTCGTCGAGCCGTTCCTGGAACAGGAGGCGGTTGGGCAGGCCGGTCAAGGGATCGTGATTGGCGATCCAACGCACCCGTTCTTCCGACTGCTTCTGGCGGGTAACATCGCGGGCGATCACCGCCACGCGCCGCTCGGCGCCGTCCACGTCGACCGGCGTAGCAACCACGTCCCACCATTTTGGAACGCCCTTCACCGTCGCCTGCATCATGGTGAAGTGCGCAGTCTCGCCGGCGGCGGCGCGGGCAAGCGCGTGCTCCGCCTCGGCTGCGTTGGCGGGCTCAAGCAGGTCGAGCCAGCGCGCGCCGATCAACGGCGCGGCATCGTCGATGTCCATCGCCCGAGGCCCTAAGCGGTTGACGAAAAGGATGCGGCTGTCGGGATGGAGCAGCTTGATGCAATCGGGGCTGGAATCGAGGATCGAACGGTTCAGCGCCTCGCTTTCGGCCAATGCGCGCTTGGCGAGCACCCGGTCGTGGATGTCGGTGCAGGTGCCGTACCAGCGCACGACATGGCCCTGGTCGTCGCGCTCCGGAAGCGCCCGGGCAAGCGCCCAGCGATATTCGCCGCTGCGGTGCTTGAGGCGAAATTCGACTTCATATTTGGCATTGTCGGCGACGCTGCGCTTCCAGGCGAAGCGGGCGCGCTGGCGGTCGTCCTCGTGCACCGCTTCCGCCCAGCCGAGGCCGAGATCGGCCTGCGCGTCGCGGCCGGTAAATTCCGCCCATTGCGGGCTTAGGTAATCGCAGGTGCCGCCGGCCTCGCAGGACCAGACGATCTGCGGCACCGAATCCAGAATGGAGCGGGCGCGGTCGGTGCGTTCGCGCGCGGCCGCTTCGGCCTTTTTGCGCTCGGTGACGTCGCTGATGAACCCTTCCAGCCAGACGCTGCCGTCCGTGCCGTGGATCGCTTGGCCGCGCTCGTGCAGCCAGCGCGTGGAGCCGTCCTTGTGGTGAACGCGATAGGTGAGGTCGAAGCCGCGGCCGTTCGCGACCGCCTCCTCGATGTCCGCTTCAAGGCCAGGCAGGTCTTCCGCGTGGACGATCGCCGCCCATTCGATCGCGCCCGACAGCCATTCCTCGGCCGGATAGCCGGTGACGGCAAGTGCGCCTTCGCTTGCATAATCGAGCCGCCACGGCGCCTGCAGGCCGCAGCGATAGGCAAAGCCGGGGAGGTTGCCGAGCAGGGTGGAGAGGCGGCGGCGGCTGTCGCGCAAGGCCAGATTGGATTGCTTGCGATCGTGCACGTCGAAGACGACGCCGCACAGCAAGCGCCGCTTTCCGTCAGGACCCGCCTGCGGGCGGGCGATGGCGCGCATCCAGCGGGTTTCGCCCGAAGGAAGCAGCGTCCGGAACTCCCGGTCGTAGGCGGTGCCGGTTCGAAGGGCTTCCTCCATCGCCGCACCTGTCGCGGCGCGGTCCTCGGGGAGAAGCGAAAGAAGCACTTCGCCTTGGCCGGGGGGCGCTTCCCGCCCGAACAACCTGCAAGCGATGGCGTCGCATGCTGAAATCCCCGTTTCCATATCGACGCGCCAGGTGCCGACGCCGGCCGCGGCCAGCGCTTCGCGGAAAAAGCCCTGTTCGTCCGCTCCCGGTGCGATCGCCGCCCGAAGCGATTCCTCGTCCACGTGGATCATTGGGCGCTTTTGCAGCGGTTTCGCTTAAGATTTCGTTCTTTGCAGCGCGGCGCCCCGTGCTGCTACGAGAAGCGGCCATGACGCCGCCACGCATTCTCCACGTTCATTCCACCTTCGCGCTCGGCGGCAAGGAAGCGCGGGCGGTTCGGCTGATGAATGCGTTCGGAGCAAACGCGCAGCACACGGTCTTGAGCGCGGTACCGGGCGCGCTGTCGGCGCGGCATGCGCTGGACCCGGCAATCTCGGTAGGTTTTCCCGATGATGCGCCGCCACTGACCGGCGCTCCGACGCCGTGGCGCCTGCGCGGCCTGGCAGCCTATGCGCGCAGCTTCGATCTGGTGCTGACCTATAATTGGGGCGCGTTCGACATGGTCATGGCGCGGCAGCTGTTCGGCGGCCCGCCGCTCATCCACCACGAAGACGGCTTCAACCAGGACGAAACGGTGGCGCTGAACCCGAAGCGCAACCTCTACCGGCGGGTCGGTCTGCCGGCGGCGCACCGGCTGGTGGTGCCGTCCTCGCTTCTCGCCGGCCTTGCCCGCACCGCCTGGAAGCAGCCGGACGAACGTATCGAGCGCATCCCCAACGGCATCGCCGTGCCCCTTTACGAAAAGCTGCCGCAGCCGGAGCTGGTCGGCCTCGGTGACGAGCGCGGCGAGATCGTCATCGGCACGGTCGCAGGGCTCCGGCCGGTCAAGAACCTGCCGCGCCTGGTGCGAGCGTTCGCCGCGATGACAAACAAGAAGTGCCGGCTGGTGATCGTCGGCGAAGGGCCGGAGAGCAAGCGGATCGTCGACCAAGCGCGCGCTCTCGGGGTTGCGGCGCGGGTCGATCTTCCCGGCTTCCGCGCCGAGCCATGGCGGTGGATCGGCGCCTTCGACATCTTCGCTTTGTCGTCGGACAGCGAGCAGTCGCCAATCTCCCTGATCGAGTCCATGGCCGCGGGCCTACCGGCGGTGGCGACCGCCGTGGGCGACATCCCGAACATGGTGTCTGCCGACAACCGGCCGCTGATCGTCGATCCGGAAGACGAGGCTGCCTTCACAGCTGCGCTCGACACGCTGGCCGAGCGGCGCGACCTTCGCCACGCCATCGGCACCGCCAATCGCGAGAAAGCCGCGGCCGACCATGACGAGAAGGCGATGATCGCCCGCTATGCGCGTCTCTACGGTGAAGCCATTGGCCGCCCGCGTGCGTTCATCGCTTGAGCTGCCTCAAGATTTTTCCGCGCAATCTGCGGCAAGTCGGATTATAGGCGCCGCGACTTATTCGGAGGAACGATGTTCAAGGGTGTGAAGCCGATCCGCTACGGCGGCCGTGAAGTGCTGCCGCTGATCGAGGGCGGCAAGGGCGTTTCGGCGACCAACCATGCAAGCTCCGGCGCCTGGGCGGCGGCCGGCGGCATCGGCACCGTCTCCGCGGTAAACGCCGACAGCTACGATCCCGAAGGCAAGATCGTGCCGCAGGTCTACCACGCGCTCACCCGGCGCGAGCGGCACGACGAACTCGTCCAATATGCGATCGACGGCGCGGTGGCGCAGGTCCAGCGCGCCTGGGACATGACCGGCGGCAACGGCGCCATCAACATCAACGTGCTTTGGGAAATGGGCGGCGCCCAGCGGGTGCTGGAAGGCACGCTTGAGCGCACCAAGGGCATGGTCACCGGCGTCACCTGCGGCGCCGGGATGCCCTACAAGCTCTCAGAAATCGCCGCCGCTCACGGCGTTTACTACCTCCCCATTATCAGCTCCGCGCGTGCGTTCCGCGCCCTCTGGAAGCGGGCGTATTCCAAGGTGCCGGAATGGCTTGGAGGCGTGGTCTACGAAGATCCGTGGCTTGCCGGCGGCCATAACGGCCTCTCCAACGCCGAAGACCCGCTGAAGCCGGAAGATCCCTATCCCCGCGTGAAGGCGCTTCGCGACACGATGCGCGAAGGCGGCATTTCGGACGAAGTGCCGATCGTCATGGCCGGCGGCGTCTGGAATTTGAAGGAATGGGATCACTGGATCGACAATCCGGAGCTTGGCCAGATCGCCTTCCAGTTCGGCACCCGGCCTTTGCTGACGCAGGAGAGCCCGATCCCCGAGGAGTGGAAGCAGCGGCTGATGACCCTGGAGGAGGGTGATATCCTTCTTCACAAGTTCTCGCCGACGGGCTTTTACAGCTCGGCGGTGCGCAACCCCTTCCTGCGCAGCCTGGAAGCGCGCTCGCAGCGCCAGATCGCTTTCACGAAAGAGCCGATCGGCGACCATGACTTCCAGCTGGACGTCGGCGTCGGCGGCAAGAAGAACTTCTGGGTCACGCGCAGCGATCTCCTCCACGCTCGCGAATGGTTCGACCGCGGCTACACCGACGCGCTCAAGACGCCGGACGACACGCTCGTCTTCGTTGAGCCGCTCGAAAAGGTGCAGATCCGCAAGGACCAGGCCGATTGCATGGGTTGCCTCAGCCAATGCGCTTTTTCGTCTTGGGCGGACAATGAGAAGAATAGCACCGGGCGCCTCGCCGATCCGCGCAGCTTCTGCATCCAGAAGACCTTGCAGGACATCGCCCATGGCGGCCCCGTCGACCAGAACCTCATGTTCGCCGGCCACGCCGCTTTCCGCTTCAAGAACGATCCCTTCTACTCGAACGGCTTCGTTCCAACGGTGAAGCAGTTGGTGGAGCGCATCCAGACCGGCGACTGAGCGGGCCTCCGTGCCGAATTGAACCGGCTAGGCCTTCTGTCGTGCGCGAGCGGCGGGCGATAAGCGGTTGAACCGGCTGCGGGCTCCTGCAAAAGAAGTGAAGGAGGAGGAAGAAAGATCGACATGCGCAAAGCCTGGCTTGTTCTTCTCCCCCTCAGCCTTGCCGTCACCGCGGCCGATGCGCAACGCGAACGGCAGACGCCTTATTGGGCGTCGATCTCCGCCACCAAGGCGCTGATGCGCACCGGCCCGGGGCGCAACTATCCCGCGTCGTGGCTGTACGTGCGCGGCGATCTGCCGATCCGGGTGGTGGAAACCTACCCCAATTGGCGCAAGGTTCAGGACCCGGCGGGTGAGACCGGCTGGATGCTTCAGCGCCTGCTCAGCGACGCCCGCACCGCCATTGTCACCGGCACCGAACCCCGCCCGATCCACGAAGCGCCGGAGGCAGGCTCTCGCATCCGCTACCTGGCAGAGCCTGGCGTGGTCGGGCACCTGTCCAAATGCGAAGGCGGCTGGTGCCGCTTCGAAGTGGGCGGCCGCGACGGCTACATGCAAGCTGCACATTTTTGGGGCACCGACGCGAACGAGAAGCTGGATTAAGGGCGACATGGACGATCTGAGGGTCAACGACTTCAGCGTCGGCGACGCGTTTAAAGTGGAAGCAGGCGGGCAGGTTCATGTCCTCACTGTGTCGAGGGTCGAGGAACTGCCGCGCGCCGCGCGCGACGCCGGCGGGTTCCGGCTGGAATTCGCGGGTCCTCCGCAGCCGATCCTGGAGCAGGCGATCTACACCTTTCGCGGGAGCCTGCGCAGCGACGACATCTTCATCGTCCCCATCGCCGCCGGTGCAAACGGCGCCACCTACGAAGCGATCTTCATCTAACCCGCTTCGGCCGGCCTCCATTCCAGCAGATCGTAGACCCCCTTGTCCTCGGCCTTGGTGAAACCGAGCCGGTGGTAGAGCGACATTGCCGGATTGTTTTTCTCGACATGGATCGAAACCTTCTTCGCCGCTGCCCGCGCGCGGCGGAAGACGTCGGCGATCAGCGCCGCGCCGAAGCCCTTGCGGCGTGCTTCCGCGATCAGCGCGATGTCGATGATCCTGATCTGACTCGGCCATTCCTCGATGTACAGCCTCCCCACCGGCGCCCCTTGGCGCTCCACCACCAGCCATGCGGCATCGGGGTAATGCGCGGTGTAGTGGTGGTGCTGCGCCTGAAACTGCTGTTGCAGGAAGTGGCGCTGCGCCTCTGGGGGCCAGCCGGTGCCGGCGACCTCCTCCGCCCGCGTCGAGGCATAGAGGCCAAACAGGAAGGGCAAGTCGGCATCCGTCATCGGCCGGAGGTGGAGGCCGAGGCGGTGCGCTTCGGCGAAAGGTTCGGTGACTGGTTCAGCGTCCATGGCCAAGGCTTACCGCAAAAGCGGCTCTCATCAACCGGCGCTTGGCAGCCGCGCGGGAAAAGCCGCCTTGCGGTTTCGCTGAGGGCGGGCCAATTGCCCGGCCATGGCAGACCTGCTTCCGCCGCCGCCTGAGCTCTTGAACGGCGCGGCCTTGTTTCTTGATTTCGACGGCACGCTGGTTGAGCTCGCCGACACGCCCGCCGCGATCCGGCTTCCGGACGAACTGCGCCCGCTGCTGGAGCGCCTCGCCAAGCGGCTGGAAGGGCGGCTCGCCATCGTCAGTGGCCGCGCCATCGCCGATCTCGACGCACATCTCGGCCGCTGCGGTATCGCCGTCTCCGGCTCCCACGGCCTTGAGCTGCGCTTCGCCGACGGCACGCCGCTTCCGCTCGCGGCGCCAAGCGGGCTCGGTGAGGCGCGGCAGGCGCTGCAAAGCTTTGCCAACGGCGATCCGCGACTGCTCGTTGAGGAGAAGCCGGCAAGCGTCGCCCTCCACTTCCGCCAGGCACCGGACCGCGCGGCGGAGGCGCAAAGCCTCGCTGTGGCGCTTGCCGGGCAAAACGGCCTCGCCGTCCAGCCCGGCAAGATGGTGGTCGAACTCCGCCCCCACGGCGCCGACAAAGGCGACGCGCTTCGCCGCTTGATGACGGAACAACCCTTCGCCCGCGGGCGTCCCCTGTTCGTGGGAGACGATCTGACCGACGAACACGCCTTCAAGGCCGCCGCCGCGCTCGGCGGCGCAGGCATCCTTGTGGGGCCGGCACGCACCACCGCGGCGACCTGGCGCCTGGACGGCGTCCCCGCCGTTGCCGCCTGGCTCGGGGAGGCGGCCCGTGCCTGATCTCAACCTGTGGCCGATCGGCAATTGCCAGGTCAGTGCCCTGATCGATGCCCAGTCCGGCTTCGTCTGGGCCTGCGCACCGCGAGTGGACGGCGATCCGCTCTTCTGCTCCCTGCTCGGCCCGAAAGGCGAAGCCGAAGTGCCGCGCGGCGAGTGGCGGCTGTCGCTCGAGAACCAGGTCTCCGTCGAGCAAGGCTATCTGCGCAACACAGCCATTCTGCGAACCCTCCTTACCGACGCCGACGGCGGCGTCGCGGAAATTTTCGATTTCTGCCCGCGCTTCGCCCGAAGCGGGCGCATGTACCGGCCGGTGGCCTTTTGCCGGATCGTCCGCCCGCTCGCCGGCGCCCCCCGCCTCAAGGTGGCACTCAACCCGGCAACCAATTGGGGCGAGCGCGATGCCGAGCGGACCAGCGGTACCAACCACATCCGCTATCTCCTGAAGCCCCAGCCGCTTCGCCTCACCACGGACGCGCCGGTCGGCCAGATACTCGAAGGCCGCGCCTTCCGGCTGGAAAAGTCGCTGCACTTCTTCCTCGGGCCGGACGAGCCGTTCAGCGGCCATGTCGGCCAGACCATCGCCGCCTGGCTCCACCAGACCGCCGAGGACTGGCAGGACTGGGTACGCGGCCTCGCCATTCCGCTTGAGTGGCAGAAGGTAGTGATCCGCGCCGCCATCACCCTGAAGCTGTGCCAGCACGAGGAAACCGGCGCGATCGTTGCGGCGCTGACCACCTCCATTCCCGAAGCCGCGAACTCGGGCCGCAACTGGGACTATCGCTACTGCTGGATCCGCGACGCTTATTATACCGTGCAGGCCTTGAACCGGCTCGGCGCGCTCGACGTGCTCGAATCCTACCTCGTCTACCTCAGGAACATCGTCGATCAGGCGCAGGGCGGGCAGATCCAGCCGCTTTACGCTGTGTCGGGCGAAGCGCGGATCGACGAATGGGAAGCGCCCGGCCTTGCCGGTTACCGTGGCATGGGCCCGGTGCGGGTAGGCAACGCGGCTTATTTCCAGATCCAGCACGACGCCTACGGCCAGATCATCCTCTCCAACGTCCAGGCCTTTTTCGACGAACGGCTTTTGCGGAAGGCAACGGCGGCGGATTTCCAGGCGCTGGAGAAAGTCGGCGAGCGCGCCTGGGCGATGCACGACCAGCCCGACGCCAGCCTGTGGGAATATCGCACAAGGAGCGCCGTCCACACCTACAGCTCCGTTATGAGCTGGGCCGGCTGCGACCGACTTGCCAACGCGGCCGACGTGCTCGGCCTCGACGACCGCGCAACCCTATGGCGGGAGCGAGCGGAGGCCATTCGCGCCCGGATCGAGAAGGACGGCTGGTTCGCGCCTGAGCAGCGCTTCGGCGCAACTTTCGGCGGCGGCGAGACGGACGCAAGCCTGCTCCAGCTCGTCGACATGCGCTTTCTCGCGCCCGACGACCCTCGCTTCCTCGCCACCTTCGAAGCGGTGGAGCGCGAGCTCAGGCGGGGCGAGCACATGCTCCGCTACGCCGCCGAGGACGATTTCGGCCTGCCGGAGACCGCCTTCAACTTCTGCACCTTCTGGCTGATCGAGGCGCTTCACCTCTCCGGTCGCACCGATGAGGCACGCGCCCTCTACGAGCAGACGCTTGAGCGGCTAACGCCCGCCGGCCTCCTTTCGGAAGATACCGACTTTGAGACCGGCGAGCTTTGGGGCAATTACCCGCAAACCTATTCGCTGGTCGGCCTGATCAACTGCGCGATGATGCTGTCCAAGCCGTGGAGCGCCATACGATGAGCCGCCTGATCGTCATCTCCAACCGCGTCGCGGCGCCCAAGCCCGAAGGGGAGGGCGGCGCCCAGGGCGGCCTTGCCGTCGCGCTCTCCGCCGCGCTTCGCGAATATCGCGGGCTGTGGTTCGGCTGGTCCGGCAACAAGACCGACGAATTCTCCGGCCACATCGACTTCCAGCGCCACGAAGGAGTGACCTCGGCAACGATCGACCTCGAAGAACAGGACGTCGACGAATATTATAACGGCTACGCTAACCGCACGCTCTGGCCGCTCTTCCACTACCGCATCGATCTCGCCGAGTACGACCGGAGCTTTGCCGGCGGATACGAGCGGGTGAATGCCCGCTTTGCCGAGACGGTGCAGCCGCTGATCGAGCCGGACGACCTCATCTGGGTGCACGACTACCACCTCATTCCCTTGGGCCAGATGCTGCGCGAGCGCGGCCTCAAGAACAGGATGGGCTTTTTCCTGCACATCCCATGGCCGCCGTCTCGGCTGATGGTGTCGCTGCCGTTTCATGAAGGGCTCGCGCTGTCGCTGCTGGCGTACGACGTGATCGGCTTTCAGACCGAGGAATGGCTGGAAAGCTTCCAGAATTATGTCGAGCGCGAGCTTGGCGGCCATTGCGACGCCGATGGGACGATCCATGTCGGCGGCCGCTCGGTACACGCCGCCGCTTATCCGATCGGCATCGACTACAAGGAGTTCCGCGAGGCGGCCGACACCGAAGCCGCCCGCGTCGCCTGTGACCGACTCAAGAAAAGCGCCGACGGCCGCCGCACGATCATCGGCGTTGACCGGCTCGATTATTCCAAGGGGCTGGAGGAGCGCTTCCTCGGCTACCGCCGCTTCCTGGAAGAGAATGAGGAATGCCGCGGCAACGTCTTTATGCTCCAGATCGCGCCGCCGTCGCGCGGCGAAGTGCACACCTATGAGACGATCCGCGAAAGCCTCGATGAGCTTTCCGGCCGGATCAACGGCGAGTTCGCCGAAGTGGACTGGGTGCCGATCCGCTACGTCAACCAGGGCTATGGCCGCGAGGATCTCGCCGGCTTCTACCGCGCCGCCGAGATCGGCCTGATCACGCCCTTGCGTGACGGCATGAACTTGGTCGCCAAGGAATATGTTGCGGCGCAGGACCCGGAGGATCCGGGCGTATTGATCCTGTCGCGCTTCGCAGGCGCGGCGCTGCAACTCAAGGACGCGCTGCTGGTCAACCCGTACAGCAAGGAAGAGATTTCCGACGCCATCCTGCAGGCGATCAACATGCCCAGGGAAGAGCGCATCCGCCGCTGGCGGGCGATGAACGAGGTGGTGGAGCGCGAGGACGTGGTCTGGTGGCGTCACGCCTTCGTCACCGCCCTCGAAGGCGGCACTGCCACGGCGTAGGCGGTCAGCCGCCCCCGCCGAGCCGCAGCTTGCAGGCGGCTGCGTCCGCGTTCTGCGAAAGCACGACGCGCTGAACCTCGTGCCGGGTCTTGCCGATCGGCAGGTAGGAAAGGACCTTCTCCTCACCTTTGTCGGAGATACGGTAGACGACGGGAACGCTGGAGTTGTTCGACGCTGCACCTTCCCTGCGGACGAGCTTCATGCCGTTGCGCATGCCGGCGGCAAAGGCTGGCCCATCTGCGTCCACACCCGCGATGACGCCGTCCGCGATGCGTGTCGCCCGCGCGTCGAAGCCGCGATCGAATGCGGCGCGGCTTTCCGTCACAACCGTACCGCAGTGGCCTAACAGATTCGAAGGCAACTCCACCGGCTCGCCCGCTTGGGCGTAGCGGGCAATTAAAGGCGCCGCGTCGACGCCGGTTTGGTCAAGCAAGGCCGCGCGGAACAGGTCGCTGGCCATCTCCGAGCTGCCTTTCGCCGCCTTCAGCTGGGCGCGGACGACATGGTCGAGCGCAAGCTTGCCGCCGCTCCGCGCCGCGACTTCCGCGTCGATGATCGTCGCAAGCAGGTGGCCGCGGTCGTAGCTGACCTGCTGCACCGCCTGGTCGGTCCAGAAGCGGGCGGAGACGTCTTCGGCACGGATCGTTTTTGCCGGCGACGTGCCGTAGCGAAGCAGCGTCTCATTCTTGTCCGCTGCCCATTGCTCAAGCGTCCAGAGGCCGGAGCGAAGCAGCACCTTCGACGCCAGGTAATCCGCGAAACCTTCCGAAAACCAATAATCGCGTGCCTCATCGTCCGGCATGTTACCAAGCGCGATCGGTACCCAGCTGTGCATATATTCGTGCGCCAGGAAGCGCTTGGCGGTCTTGAGATCGAACGCGCTGGTGGAGGCGATGGAGAACGCGTCGGCGCGGCCGGTGCCGACATAAGTAAGGCCGGTTTCCAGCTCGCCGAGCGGCGCCATGGCGACCAGGAAGGGCGTGGTTTCTTCCTCCCAGAAGGCATTTTCCGCCTCCACGACCTTTTGCACCACGTCCGCCAGCTCGCCCGGCTCGAACAGCCAACGGCCGGTAATCGCGACCCGGAGCGGGGAGCGGCCCATCCGGCGTTCCACAACCGTGAGGTCGTTGCCACCGATCAACACGCTGTGGATCATGTTGGCGAGGCTGGTTTCCTCCCCCGCCAGATGGTCGAGGTCCGACGCAACTTTCCAGCCGTTCGGAAGCTTGCCCCAGCGGAAGCGGGCATTCTTCTCCTGCCGTCCTGCGGGGGTCGCGAACACGCCTTCGCCATGCGCGAAAAAGAAGTCGGGCCGGATCAGCGGACGCGCTTTCTGGTAGTCGAAGCCGGGATCGCCCGGCCAGGCGGTGACGAGGTCGTAGCGGACCCGGATTTCCGCACCCGGCCGGTGGTGGATGACCGGTGCGGCGTAGACGCCGGACAAGCGCTTGCCGCCACGGATCTTGAGATCGACAACATGGCGCCAAAGCTCCGTCGATCCGCCCCATTCGCTGGGCAGCTCAAGAATCGTCTCGCCGTCCGCATCACCGCGAAACCGCATCTCCACCCGCAAGGCATTGCCAAAGCCGCCCGGCGCCAGAGGCGTAAGCTTGTAGTGGATGGTCTTGTCTTCCGGCGCCTTTGCAGCGGCGAGCAGAAGAAAAGCGGCGCAGGGCAGGAGCAGGCGGAAAAGCATTACGAACAGGTCTCCGAAGGCTCGGCAACTATAAAGAGGCCCCGCAACTCGGCAATGGCACGGCCCCAGCCGACGCGCGTTTCAGTCCCAAACAACCAGCCGGAGGCGACCATGGCGAAGCAGAACAACGAGCAGCGGAACGGCACGGCCAGCACGAAGGGCCTCGGAGTCGCCGTCGCGGCAGCCGCAGCGGCTGCGGGAGGCCTCTTCCTGTGGCGGCGCGGGCGCGGTGTTCAGGCGGAGGAGAGCACCGCGGAAGAAGTTCAGGCGCATCCGAGCTAAACCGTCCGCTCGGGCTACAGCCGGTAATAAGCCCGGAGCTGCTCCAGCGTCTGCCCCACCTCTTTGTGGTGGATGAAGATTCCGCCCATTTCCTCCCAAAGGGCCGCATGCTTCAGCATGTCGTCGACCAGTATGTCGCCCAGCTTGCCGTGGTTGCGCTTGTCGCGGGCCATGGTGGTGATGATCCGGGTGCCGGGGAAGTGCTGCGCCGCCCAGCGCACCTTCTGGTCCGCCGCCCAATTGCCCCGTGGCAGGCCGGTGAGGATGATCGGATCGAGATGCTTCACCGCCTCGAACAGTTCAGTCGCGCCGGGGAGCAAAGGCAGGCTGAAATAGAAATCGGGCGCGCTTGCAAGCTTTGCCCAGAAGCGCCCGATCCCGTGGCGCTTCTCGAACGCCTTGGGCGGCATGCCGAGGATTGCGGTCGCGCCCTTGTCGAAATCGGCAAGCACACCGTCGCAGTCGAGGAAAAGCTGGCGGTTCATCGGCTCAGCGGAAACGTGCGGGCACAAGCCTCACCGGCATCGGCAACGCGATCGGCGCCCAGGTCCCAGCGGCGAGGACATCGTTGGACTCCTTCGGCCGCCGCCCTTCGCCAAGCGACCAGGTGATGTGAAACGTGCCGCCACCCGGCCGCTCGGTGGTGCCGTCGATCCGCACCACCATGGCTTCGACGCCCTTATTGTCCGTCGCGCGGCCGACGATCTCACCGATCGTCTCCCCCGGAAGCGGCGCGTTCGAAGATGCGCGCGGCTTCAGCGTGACATGATCGGCAACGAACCGCGCGAATTGCGGCGGAAATTGCTGAAGCAGCTCGGTGCGCTGTTCCGGGTCGAGCTTCCAGCCGAGCACGCTGCTGCCGCTGCCGGCGCTTTGAAGAGCTTGAGAGGCGGTGGGTGGCATGGAGTACGAAAAGCGCCGGGAGCGGAGCCGGTTCCCCGCTGCGGCGTTCGGGCGGGGAGGAGAGACCAACATGACCAGTAATCCCCGCCCGCCGCAGGACCTGCCTTCGGGCGACCAGGACATCGCCCAGGAAGGCGAAGAGAACCGGCGTGAGATCGACGAAGTGCCTGAGCCCGGCACCGATCCGCTGCACGAAGGCCCCTAGCCGAACCACTTCTCCACCGCCCGCCGCTCCGCCGCGCTAAGCGTCAGCTCAAGCTTGGTGCGGCGGAGGAGAACGTCGTCGGCGGTGCACGCGAACTCCCGGTCGCGAAGCCAGCGCAGCTCCGCTTCGTACAGCCCGCCGCCGAAGTGCCGGCCAAGTCCCTTCAGGCTCGTCGCCTCCCCGACGATGTCCTTCAGGTCGGTGCCGTAAGCCTGCGAAAGCCGCGCAACGAGCGGCGCGGGCATCCACGCGCCCAGCCCGTCCAGCCATTCCAGGAAGGCCGGGTAGATGTCGCCGCCCGGCAGCGGCCTTGCGTCGGTCACCCGCCTCCCGTTGATGCCGAGCCGGTCGAGCGCACGCTCGGCCAAAGCGCGCGCGGTGGTGATCTTGCCGCCGTAGATCGAAAGGATCGGCGCGCCGTCCGCCTCGTCGAGGTCGAGGTGCGAGTCGCGGGTCACCGCCTTCGCATCCGCTGCCCCATCGTCGTAAAGCGCGCGAATGCCGGAATAGCTCGTCAGCACGTCGGCGGGACGCACCTGCTTCGTGAAATAGCGGTTCGCCGCGTCGCACAGGTAGCGCACTTCCTCCGGCGACACGCTCGGCGCCTCCGGCTTCTCCACCGGCACGTCGGTGGTACCGATCACCGTGAAGCGGCCGAGCCAGGGGAGGGCGAACACCACCCGCCCATCCGGCTGCTGGAGGATATAGCCCTGCTCCCCCTCCCACAGCGCTGCCACGGCGATGTGGCTTCCCTTCACCAGCCGGCTCGCGCTCCGGGCCACCACGCCGGCGCGGGAAAGAATGTCGCTCACCCACGGTCCGGCGGCGTTGACCATCGCCTTGGCCGAGACGCTGCGCCCGTCCGAAAGCTCGGCCTGCCAAAGCCCGTTTTCGCGCCGGGCGGAGGTGAGAGCGGTGCGCGTCGCGATCTCGGCGCCCTTCTCCGCCGCATCGACGGCGTTCAGAACGGTGAGCCGGCTGTCATCCACCCACGCGTCCCAAAACGAAAAAGCCCGCCGCCGCTCGGCCAGCGGCTCGAGCAGGCCGCCCTCCTTGCCACCCACCCGCTGCGAGCGCGGCAAACTGCCCCGGATGGCGAACAGATCGTACAGATACAGCCCGGCGCGAAGCTTCCAATGCGGGTGAATCGCCTTGGCATGCGGCAGCACGAAGCGCTGCGGCCGGACGATGTGCGGGGCGGTGCGCAGCAAAATCTCCCGCTCCTTCAGCGCCTCCCGCACCAACCGGAACTCGTAATATTCAAGGTAGCGAAGCCCGCCGTGGATCAGCTTGGACGATGCCGAACTGGTGTGGGACGCAAGATCGTCGCGCTCCACCAGCAGCACCTTCGCGCCCCGGATCGCCGCGTCGCGCGCGATCGCCGCGCCGTTGATGCCGCCGCCGATAATAAGAAGATCGTAAGGGTCCACCCTTGCAGGCTACCGTGGCCGCGGATCATAGTCGATGCATGGCCGGAGACCTCCTCCTCGTTTTAGACGAAGGCACGACCAGCACGCGCGCAATGCTGTTCGCGGGCGACGGACGGTGCGTGGCGGGTGCGCAGCGGGCGCTTGCGCAGCAGCATCCCGACCCCGGCTGGGTCGAACAGGATGCGGAGGAGATCTGGGCCTCCACTTTTGCTTGCGCGCGGGACGCAGTGGCGCAGGCCGGCGGCCCGGAGCGGGTGGCGGCGCTCGGCATCGCCAACCAGCGGGAAACGGTGGTCTTCTGGTCGCGACGGACGGGGCGGGCGCTTGCACCGGCGATTGTCTGGCAGGACCGGCGCACGGCGGCGCTGTGCGCGCGCCTCCTCGAGCAGGGACATGAGGAAAAGGTGCAGGCGCGCACCGGCTTGCTACTCGATCCTTATTTCAGCGGCTCAAAGATCGCCTGGGCGATGGCGGAGTGGCCGCAGCTGCGCGAGGCCGGAGGCGATCTGTGCATCGGCACGGTGGAAAGCTGGCTCGTCTTCCGTTTAACCGGTGGGCTGCACGTCACCGACGCCACGAACGCGTCCCGCACGGCCCTGATGGACATCGTTACCGGGCGCTGGGACCCCGAACTGTGCGACCTGTTCGACGTGCCTGCCGCCTCACTCCCTGAGATCGTGGACTGCGCCGGCCGCTTCGGCGAGACAACTTTGTTCGGCGCGCCGATCCCGATCCGCGGCCTGGCCGGCGACCAGCAGGCGGCAGCGATCGGCCAGGCCTGTTTCGCGCCCGGCGACACCAAGGCGACCTACGGCACGGGCGCCTTCGTCCTCACCCACACCGGAGCCGAGCAGCGGCGCAGCGGCCATCGGCTTCTCTCCACAATCGCCTGGCAGCTCGGCGGCGAGCGCCGCTACGCGCTCGAAGGCTCTGTGTTCGCGGCCGGGAGCCTGATCCAGTGGCTTCGCGACTCCCTCGGCCTCTTCGCCGACTGCGCGGAGACGGAGGCGCTCGCCCGCTCGGTGCCAAGCAGCGGCGGCGTCGTCATCGTTCCCGCCCATGGCGGCCTCGGCACGCCCCACTGGCGGCCGGAGGCGCGCGGCGCGATCACTGGGCTCACTTTCTCCAGCGGCCGGGCCGAGATCGCCCGTGCCGCGCTGGAGGCGATGAGCCACCAAACGCACGACCTCATGAAGGCCTTCGCCGCCGACGGGGCGGAGTGGTCGCGCCTCAAGATCGACGGCGGGATGGCGGCCAACGGCTGGATGGCACAGGACCTGGCGGATGTGCTCAACCTGCCTGTGGAGCGGCCGGGCTTCGTGGAAACCACCGCCCTCGGCGCGGCGATGCTGGCTGGGGTGGGGTGCGGGATGTTTGCCTCGCTCGAGGAGGCGGCGGCTATGCGGGGGGCGGTCGAGGCGTTCGCGCCGGCGATGGAGGCCGAGGTGCGTGGAACACGCCTGGTCGGTTGGCGCAAGGCGGTAGCGGGAGTGTTGGCCTAAAAGCCCCACCCCTTCAGGGGAGGAGTTGGGGAGGGGCCTGTAGTCCGGCTAGGGGGACGTAATTGGGTGCCACCCACATTCCCCTCCCCAAACCCATCCCCTGAAGGGGTGGGGCGCAAGTGGCTCCGCCCCCAAACCCAATCTTAACCGCTCCCGCGTTACCGCCTCCCGCATGGCTCAGCGTATTCACCTCGTCGCCGCCGCGCGTCCCAATTTCATGAAGGTCGCGCCGCTCTGGCACGTGCTCGCCGCGGCGCCCGATTTCACGCCGGTGCTGATCCACACGGGCCAGCATTACGACGTCAACATGTCGGACGCCTTCTTCTCCGATCTGAAGCTGCCGGAGCCGGACCATCATCTTGGAGTCGGCTCCGGAAGCCATGCCGAGCAGACCGGCGGCGTTATGATTGAGTATGAGAAGGTCGCGCTAAACGACCGGCCCGATTGGCTTGTCGTCGTGGGCGACGTCAACTCAACCGCAGCCTGTGCAATGGTCGCGGCCAAGATTGGCTTCCCCGTGATCCACCTCGAAGCCGGCCTTCGAAGCCGCGATCGGGCGATGCCGGAGGAGATCAACCGGCTCGTTACCGACGTGCTTGCCGACGTCCTCTGGACCCCGTCGCCGGACGCCGACGGGAACCTCGCCGCCGAGGGCGTCGCAACGGCCCGCGTCACCCGCGTCGGCAATATCATGCTCGACAGTTTCGAACTGGTCCGCCCCGCGATCGAAGCCGCCGACCTGTCGGGTGAGCTGGGGCTCAAGCGCGGCGGCTATGGCGTGGTCACCCTGCATCGGCCCTCCAACGTCGACGAACCGGCCCAGTTGATCCGCCTCGTGGATGCCTTGGTAGAAGTGCAGCGCGATCTGCCTTTGGTGTTTCCGGTCCACCCGCGCACCGCCGGGCGCCTGACGCAGAACGGCCTCGATACGCGGCTGCTTCGCGCCGGTCTCAAGCTGATCGAGCCGCTGCCTTATGTACGCTTCATGAGCCTGGTCACCGGCGCCGCCGCGGCGATCACCGACTCGGGCGGCGTGCAGGAGGAGACGACCTATCTCGGCATCCCCTGCCTGACGCTTCGCGACAGCACGGAGCGGCCGATCACCGTCACCGAAGGCACCAACCGGCTGGTGACCCCCGAAACCCTGCTGATCGAGCTCACCAAGGCGATCTCCACCCCGCGCGCCGTGCGCGCCTGCCCGGAGCTTTGGGACGGCGCCACCGCCGAGCGTTGTCTCGCCGACCTGCGCCGGCGCAGCGGCCCGGCTTTACTGCCGAGCGCAAAGCAGAGCCCCGCCGAAATGGTTGCCGAACTCGCCCGCCGTTATGGCGGCGAGGAGCGGCGGGTCAGCGGGCTTGCCAGCTATCGTCGATCATCTTGATGATGCCGGAAAAGTCCTTGCCCGCGCCACCAAGCTTCTCCGCGAACCGCGTATAAAGCTCCTCCGCATGCGCGCCCATCGGCGTGTAGGCATCCACGCTCTGCGCCGCTTCCATGGCGAGGCGCAGGTCCTTCAGCATCAGCGCCGCCGCGAAACCGCCTTCATAGTCGCGGTCCGCCGGCGTCTCCGGCCCGACGCCGGGCAGGGGGCAATAGCTCGTCATCGACCAGCATTGGCCGGACGCCTTGGACGAGATGTCGAAGAAGGTCTGCGGATCGAGCCCCAGCTTCTGCGCCATCACGAACGTCTCGCAGGTGGCGACCATCGAGGCGCCGAGCAGCATGTTGTTGCAGATCTTCGCCGCCTGGCCGGCACCCGGCCCGCCGGCGTGGATCACCGCTTTGCCCATGCGCTCCAGGAACGGCTCGGCGGCGCCGAACGCCTCGCCTGAACCGCCGACCATGAAGGTGAGGGTGCCGCCTTCCGCCGCCGCGATACCTCCGGAGACCGGCGCGTCGGCCATCCGGTAGCCTGCCGCTTCCGCCTGCGAGATCACCGCACGCGCGCTCTCCACGTCGATGGTGGAACAGTCCATCAGGATTGCGGACGTAGGCGCCTTGCCGAGCACGCTCGCTTCATAGACCTGGCGAACGTGCTTGCCGGCGGGCAGCATGGTCACCACCGCTTCGGCGTCCGCGACGGCTTCTTCGGCGGACGCCGCGCGGGTGCAGCCGTTCGCTTCCCCCTTGGCGAGCGCCTCTTCCGACAAGTCGAACGCGGTCACCGCGTGCCCTGCCTTCACGAGGTTCGCGGCCATCCCGCCGCCCATATTGCCGAGCCCGATAAACCCTACGCGTGCCATGTCAGCGGCCCTTCCAATCGGCTTTCCGTTTCGCGACAAAGGCGCTCATGCCTTCTTTCTGGTCTTCCGACCCGAACAGGCCGTGAAACAAGCGGCGCTCGAAGACGATGCCCTGGGCGAGGCCCATTTCGAAGGCGGCGTTGACCTGCTCCTTGGTTGCCATCGCGGCGAGCGGGGCCATGCCGGCGATCGCTTCGGCCGTCTTCAGCGCTTCGTCGAGCAGCTGATCGGCCGGCACCACCCGCGCCACCAGTCCCGCGCGCTCCGCTTCCTCGGCACCCATCATCCGGCCGGTGAGGCACATCTCCATCGCCTTGGCCTTGCCGACCGCGTGGGTCAGGCGCTGCGATCCGCCCATGCCCGGCGTGACGCCGAGCTTGATCTCCGGCTGCCCGAACTGCGCCGTGTCGGCGGCGATGATAAAGTCGGCCATCATCGCCACTTCGCAGCCGCCACCGAGCGCGTATCCGGCCACCGCGGCGATCCACGGCTTGCGGGTCGCGGTGACCTTCTCCCAGCCGGCGAAGAAGTTGGAGGCGTACATCGACGCGAAGCCCTGGCTCTCCATTTCCTTGATGTCCGCGCCCGCCGCGAAGGCGCGCTCGGAGCTGGTGAGCACGGCGCAACGCTGGCTCTCGTCCGCATCGTAGGCGGCGAAGGCGGCGATCAGCTCCGCAAGCACCGCCGAGTTCAGCGCGTTCAGGGCCTTGGGGCGGTTGAGAGTGATCAGCGTCACCGCACCGCGCTGTTCCACCAGGATATTTTCGTAGGTCATAGGGGTGTCCATTCCTCTCCTTCGGGCATCGGCGCGAAGATGGTGTCGAGCATGTGATCGGTCACGGCTTCCGGACTTGCCGGTTCCCAGCGGGGCTGATTATCCTTGTCGATCAAGAGCGCGCGGACGCCCTCGACGAAGTCATGGCGCTGCACCACCCGGCTGGCGACAGCATATTCCTGGCGCATTTCGTGGGCGAAGTCCCGGTAGAAGCCGCCGTCGTAGAGGATGCGGAGCGAAACCTTGCAGGCCTGCGGGCTTTTCGAGCGAAGCGTTTCCAGCTCCTTGTTCGCCCAGGCGGAGCCGTCCGCCTCCAGTGCGGCTAGGATTTCCTCATAATCCTCGGAGGCAAACAACCGGTCGATGGCGTCGCGGTTGGCCGCAATCCGCGCCTCGGGGGGAGGGGTGGAATATTCGTCGAGGATCGCTTCGATAGCCTGCGGATCGGCGAGGATGCGCGCCTTGACGTCGTCCAGCGCGAAGGAAGGCACGTAGTGGGTCGCCAGGCCGAGATGCAGGCACTCCGCCCCGTCCAACCGAGCGCCGGTGAGCGCAATGAACTGCCCCGTCCGCCCCGGCAGGCGAGAGAGGTACCACCCTCCGCCCACGTCCGGGAACAGCCCGATCGCCGTTTCCGGCATGGCAAAGCGCGTATTTTCCGTTGCAACGCGGTACTTACACGGCTGCGAGATGCCGACGCCGCCGCCCATGACGATCCCGTCCATAAACGCCACGGTCCGCTTGGCGTAGGTGAAGAGCAGGTGGTTGAGCCGGTATTCGGTGAAGAAGAAAGCACGCGCTTCCGCGCCGTCGGTAGAGCCGCTCTTGGCAAGCATCACCACGTCCCCGCCGGCGCAAAAGCCGCGGCCTTCGGCATGATCCAGCATAACCGCCTCGACGCCGAGGTCATCCCGCCAAGCGAGCAGCGCCTCGGTCATCGTCACGCACATGTCGCGTGTAAGCGCATGGATCGCCTTCGGGCGCGCAAGGCGGAGCCGGCCCACCTTGCCGTCGACCGCCGTCAGAACGTCATCCGTCACTGCCTCAGCATGTCCCGGCCGACGATGACGCGCATGATCTGGTTGGTGCCTTCCAGGATCGAGTGGACGCGCAGGTCGCGCCAGAAGCGCTCGATCGGGTAATCCTGCAGATACCCGTAGCCGCCATGAAGCTGCAGCGCGCGATCAACCACCGACGAGCCGGTGTCGGTGGCAAGCCGCTTTGCCATCGCCGCGAAGCGCGTCTTGTCGGCGGCATTCTCCGTCACCTTCACCGCCGCGGCGTAGAGGAAGATGCGCGCCGCCTGGAGCTCCGTTTCCATGTCGGCGAGGGTGAATTGCGTTGCCTGGAAGTCGGCGATCGCCTGGCCAAACGCCTTGCGCTCTTTGGTGTATTTCACCGCCTCGTCCAGGCAGCGCTGGGCGCCGCCGAGCGAGCAGGCGCCGATGTTGAGGCGGCCGCCGTCCAGACCCATCATCGCGATCCGGAAGCCTTCGCCCTCCGCACCGACGAGATTCTCCGCCGGCACCCGCACGTCGTCGAAATTGACCTGACAGGTCGGCTGGCTGTGCCAGCCCAGCTTCTTCTCCTGCGCGCCGAAGCTGACGCCGGGCATGTCCTTCTCGATCACCAGCGCGCTGATCCCCTTCGGCCCGTCCTGGCCGGTGCGCACCATGGTGACGTAGATCTCATTCTCGCCGCCGCCCGAGATGAACGCCTTGGAGCCGGTGACGACATAATGGTCGCCGTCGCGCACCGCCTTGGTCTTAAGCGACGCCGCGTCGGAGCCCGAGCCCGGCTCGGTTAGACAATAGGAACCGAGCCGGTCCATGGTCACCATCGACGGCAGATACTTCGCCTTCACCGCGTCCGAACCGAAGCGGTCGATCATCCATGCCGCCATGTTGTGGATCGAGATGAACGCGCTGGTGGAAGGATCGCCATAAGCCATCGCCTCCATGATCAGCGCCGATTCAAGCCGCCCGAGCCCGATGCCGCCGCTCTCCTCCGACACGTAGATCGCGCCGAAGCCGAGCTCGGCCGCCGCCTTGATCGTGTCGCGCGGGAAGATGTGCTTCTCGTCCCACTGGGCCGCGTGCGGAGTGATCGCGTCGGCGGTGAACTGCTGCGCCATTTCCTGGATCTGGCGTTGCTCGTCGGTGAGGTCGAACTGGCTCATGGGGCGGGTGTTTCCTTGAGGACGCGTTCCGCGAACAAGCGGCTCGCGAGCTTGGTGTTGTTGCGTTCGTACCAACGCGGCGCGGGGAGGCCTTTCTCCCAGGCAAGCGCTTCGGTGAGCGTTCCTTGCGCCGAAGGCACGTCCGGCATCAGCGCGGAGATCGGATCGGCATAGGCTTGGTCCGCCGTCGCAATCTCCCAGCCATCGGCTCGAAGCGCCGCAACGAGGTCGGGCAAGAACAGCGCGGCAAGGTCGGTTTCGTGCATCAGCATAACGTGAGCCGGAGAGCGGCCGAGCGTCTTTCGGGCAAGCGCGTCGTAGAAGTCCGCGGCCTGAACATGGCTTTCGACGTACAGGTCGCGAAGCGCGTCCATGTCGATCGCCTTACCGGCCTTCTTGGCGTCGATCGCGAGCTGTTCCATGTTCCAGTCGGAGGCGTCGGCGGTGACATAGCCGTTCTTGAGGCCCCGCTCGGCAAGCCCCGCCCGGACCGCGTCCCGCTTCGCCTTGTCGCTGCCGCCTTCGTCGAGGAAGGGAAAACGGAACCACGGCCGCCGTCCTTCGCGCCCCTTCAGCCAGGCTTCGGCCTGGTCGATGTTGGCCAGGTAATCCGCGGCGGGCGTGGCGTTGAGGTGCGGGTGAGTGAAGCTGTGATTGGCGAGCACGTGCCCGGCGCGCACGTAGCGCGCAATCCGCCCTTCCGCGCCTGCGCGGCCCGGGTCGGCGATGTTGCCGGGGTTTACGAAAAAGGCGGCCTGCTTCACCCGCGCCGCTTTCAGCGCCGCAATAAGACGGTCGGTGCGCTCCTCCTGCGTGAGAAAGGCGCCGGGGCCGCGCGGCACATCGTCAAAGGTGAGGGCGATTCGCTTGGTTGCCGCCGCGGGTGCGGCGTCTGGGAGACTCGCGCAAGCCACCAGCGGGACGAGGAGGAACGCCAACAGTAGACGGAGGAGCCACGCCCCAACTCCGTTCGTCCCGAGCGTAGTCGAGGGGCGGGGTCGCGGACTCCGTGCCAGCGCCCCTCGACTGCGCTCGGGACGAACGAGGGTGGGGGAGTTGTTCAAAGCATTAGCCCATCGTGGGAATGACGAAGGCGTTCTCGCCCGTAACCGAGCCGTCCGGCCAGCGCTGGGTGATGGTCTTCGTCTTGGTGTAGAAGCGGATGCCTTCCATGCCGTGCTGGTTGATGTCGCCGAACGCCGAGCGCTTCCAGCCGCCGAAGCTGTGGTAGGCGACCGGCACCGGGATCGGCACGTTGATGCCGACCATGCCGACATTCACCCGCGCCGCGAACTCGCGTGCCGCGTGGCCGTTGCGGGTGAAGATGGCGACGCCGTTGCCGTATTGATGCTCGGACGGGAGGCGAAGCGCTTCCTCGAAGCTGTCGGCGCGGACCATCTGAAGCACCGGCCCGAAAATCTCTTCCTGGTAGCTTTGGAAGTGCGGCTTGACGTGATCGAACAGGGTCGGGCCGATGAAGAAGCCCTTCTCATGCCCCTGAAGGCTGAAGCCGCGGCCGTCGACCACCAGCTCGCCCCCTTCGTCGGCGCACATCTGGATATAATTCTCGATCCGGCTGCGATGGGCTGCGTTGACCACGGGGCCGTAATGGGCGTCGGCATCGGTCGAGACGCCGACGCGCAGGCTTTCGATCGCCGGGATCAGCTTCTCACGCAGGTTCGTGGCGGTCTTCTCGCCCACCGGCACGACCACCGGAAGCGCCATGCACCTCTCGCCGGCCGATCCGAAGGCGGCGCCGGTCAGGTCGTTGACTACCTGGTCGAGGTCCGCATCCGGCATGACGATGCCGTGGTTCTTGGCGCCGCCCATCGCCTGGACGCGCTTTCCGGCGTCCACCCCACGGCGATAAACGTAGTGCGCGATGTCGGAGGAGCCGACAAAGCTCACCGCCTTGATCTCGGGATGATCGAGGATCGCATCGACCATTTCCTTGTCGCCGTGGACGACCTGAAGGATGCCGTCGGGGAGGCCCGCTTCCTTCATCAGCTCGGCGAGGCGCACCGGCACCGAAGGATCGCGCTCGGAGGGTTTCAGGATGAAGGCGTTGCCGACCGCAATGGCGATGCCGAACATCCACATCGGGATCATCGCCGGGAAGTTAAACGGGGTGATTCCGGCAACGATGCCGAGCGGCTGGCGCATCGAATAAACGTCGATACCGGGACCAGCGCCCTGGGTATATTCGCCCTTCAGCGCATGCGGGATGCCGCAAGCGAATTCGATCACTTCCAGGCCGCGCTGCACGTCGCCCTTCGAATCGGCGATCACCTTGCCGTGCTCGGAGGAGAGGAGGAGCGCGAGCTCGTCCATGTGCTTCTCGACGAGCGCCTTGAAGTTGAACATCACCCGGGCGCGGCGCTGCGGATTGGTCGCCATCCAGCCGGGGAGGGCGGCATTGGCGGCGGCAACGGCCGTCTCCAGGTCCGAAGCGGTGCCGAGCCGCACCCGGGCCTGAACTTCGCCCTTGTTTGGGTCGAAAATGTCGCCGTGCCGCTCGCCGGAGGCGACCGCCGCGCCGCCGATGAAGTGATCGATGTTCCGCATGAGGGGTCCTTGGGTCGGGATAGGATGTTGTGGGGGCCACTAGCCAAGCCTTGCCGCAAATGCCAGTTGCAGCTTCAACCAAGGTGAGGAGAGGCAATGAAACTCGGATCGCTCAAGGGAGGCCGCGACGGACGGCTGGTAGTGGTCAGCCACGATCTCGCCTGGTGCGCGGACGCGAGCCACATCGCCCCGACGCTGCAGGCGGCGCTCGACGATTGGGCGCATACCGCGCCGCAGCTCGAGCTGCTCGCCACCGATCTTGCCCACGAAGTGATCCCGATGATGCGCTTCCATGAGCGCAATGCGATGGCGCCTTTGCCACGGGCTTATCAGTGGGCGGACGGATCCGCTTACGTGAACCACGTCCAGCTCGTTCGCCAGGCGCGGGGCGCAGAGATGCCCGAGACCTTCTGGACCGATCCCTTGATGTACCAGGGCGCCTCCGACGAGATGCTTGCGCCGCGTTCGCCGATCCCGCTCGCGGACGAAAGCTGGGGCTGCGACCTCGAGGGCGAAGTGGTGGTGGTCACCGGCGACGTGCCGCGCGGCGTCTCGCGCGAGGAAGCGCTGGAGCACATCCTGCTCGTCGGGCTGGTCAACGACGTCTCCTTGCGCAACCTCATCCCGGGCGAGCTCGCCAAGGGCTTCGGCTTCGTTCAGTCCAAGCCGGCGTCGGCGCTTTCGCCGGTATTCGTCACCCCCGCCGAGCTTGGGACACGCTGGAAGGACGGCAAGCTGCACGGGCCTCTGAAGGTCGATCTGAATGGCCAGCCCTTCGGCCGCGCCGATGCGGGCGTCGACGTGACCTTCGACTTCGGAACCCTGGTCGCCCACCTCGCCAAGACCCGCAACCTTTGCGCCGGCACGATCATCGGCTCCGGCACCGTCTCCAACCGCGACGAAGGCGGCGGCCCCGGCAAGCCGGTGAGCCAAGGCGGCCTCGGTTATTCCTGCATCGCCGAAGTGCGTACGGTGGAGACGATCCTTTCCGGCAAGGCCTCGACCGGCTTCCTAAAGGCGGGCGACACGGTTCGTATCTGGATGGACGACGAACACGGCCACCCGATCTTCGGCACCATCGAGCAGACGGTGGAGGCCGCCTGACGCGGGTGCTTGCGACTCGGCGCGGCGAGGCGCAGAGGCGGGGAATGAAGACGCTCCCCCTCCTCGCCGCCGCCCTCCTTCTTCCCACCACCGCCAGCGCCGCGACACCGCGCGAGATTGCCGACAATGTCCGCCAGGACCGGCTTCGCGCGATTGTCGAGAAACTGGTCAGCTTCGGCACGCGGCATACCTTGTCGTCGCAGACCGATCCGAAGCGCGGCATCGGCGCCTCCTTGCGCTGGACGGAGGAGGAATTCCGCCGCTACTCCCGCGCCTGCCGAGGCTGCCTGACGATCGTCACGCCGTCGGACGTCGTCACCGGCCGCCGCGTGCCGACCCCCACCAAGGTAACGGACGTGGTCGCCATCCAGCGCGGCAGTGTCGATCCCAAGCGGGTGGTGATCATCACCGGCCACATCGACAGCCGCGTGACAGACGTCATGAACGCCACCAGCGATGCGCCGGGCGCCAACGACGACGGCTCCGGCACCGCCGCAGTGATCGAGGCGGCACGCGTCCTCTCCCAGCACAAATTCCCGTACACCATTGTCTACGGCGTCCTATCGGGCGAGGAGCAGGGGCTGCTCGGCGGCAAGATCCTGTCCGATTACGCCAAGGCGCAGGGCTGGGAAGTGATCGCGAACTTGAACAACGACATCATCGGCAACAGCTGCGGCTCCGACGGCAAGTGCGACGATGCCCATGTCCGCATCTTCTCCGAAGGCCCGCGCTGGCAGGGGCGCGAAGACCTTGCCGCCGGGCAACGCAGCCTGGGCGGCGAGAATGACGCGCCCTCGCGCAACATTTCGCGCTGGCTGGCCGATCTCGCGGGCGACCTTGGCCTCGGCCTTGAGGTCCGGCAGGTGTGGCGCAACGACCGCTTCGGCCGCGGCGGCGACCATACCGAGTTCCTGAACGCTGGCTATCCCGCTGTGCGCTTCTCCGTCGCGGTGGAAAATTACAACTGGCAGCACCAGGATCTGCGCGAGGACAGCGGCATCGAATATGGCGACACGATCGACAAGATGGACTTCCCCTACCTGCGCAAGGTGACGGCATTGAACGTCGCGGCACTGGCGACGCTCGCCCGCGCGCCGATGCCGCCGGAGCCGGTGGCGGAAGGCGCAGTCTCCACCAACACCACCCTGCGCTGGGCGCCTGTTAAGGGCGCAACGGCTTACCTGATCCGCTGGCGCGCGACCGACGCGGCAAATTGGCAGCACAGCCTCCGCGTCGCGGCGAACGATCCGATGCTCTGCCGCAAGCTTAGCGCGGAAGGAAAGCCGCTGACCGAAACCCGCTGTGACGAGGTGCTCGAGGGCGTGCGGGTCGATGACTTTGTTTTCGGCGTATCTTCGGTCGGCGAAGACGGCGCGGAATCGCCGGTTGCATCCGCAGTGCCGGGTGGCGCGTTCCGTCCCTATTCCCCGCCGCCCGCGGCGCAGCAGTAACGGATTTGAATGCCTAGAAACCAGCGTCCCGGCCTGCCAAGCCGCCAGCAGATCCTCGATTTCATCGCAACCAGCGACCAGCCGGCGGGGAAGCGTGAGCTTGCACGGGCGTTCGGCCTCTCCGGCGCGGACAAGCAGGCGCTCAAAATCCTGCTCCAGGACATGGCCGACGAAGGGCTGATCGAAGGCTCGGCCGGACGGGCCTTTCACCAGGCGGGCGGCGTGCCGAAGGTCACGGTGCTGCGCATCGTCGACGCCGACGACAGCGGCCAGATCTGGGGCGCGCCCGAGCGCTGGGAATCGGACATGCCGGAGCCGCGCATCCGGGTGCTGGAGAGGAAGGGCAGGGGCGCCTCCGCGCTCGGCGTCGGCGACCGGGTGCTTGCCCGCACCGAGCAGCGCGGCAACGGCTGGGCGGCGCACCCGATGAAGAAGCTGATGAAGGGCAGCGAGCTCCTCCTCGGCGTGGTGCACAAGGAAGGCGATCACCTCTGGCTCCGCCCGGTGGAGAAAAAGGAACGGCGCGAGCTTCCGATCTCCGACGTCGGCAAGGCGCAGATCGGCGATCTCGTACTTGCCGAGAAAGCCGGCCGCCCGCCGCGGCTCAGCGCCCGGGTCACCGAAATACTCGGCGACCCCTTCGCGCCGCGAAGCTTCAGCCTGATCGCAATCCACAAGCACGGCATCCCGCATGAATTCCCGGACGCGGTGCTGGTCGAAGCCGAGCGGATGGCCGAGCAGAAGCTCGGCGAGCGCGAGGACCTCACCGCCATCCCGATCGTGGCCATCGACCCCGCCGACGCGCGCGACCATGACGACGCCGTCTGGGCAGCGCCTGACGACGACCCGGCCAACGCCGGCGGCTGGAAGGCGCTTGTCGCCATCGCCGACGTCAGTTTCTACGTCCGCCCCGGCTCGCAGCTCGACAAGGAAGCGCGCAAGCGCGGCAACAGCGTCTACTTCCCGGACCGGGTGGTGCCGATGCTCCCAGAGACCCTCTCCGCCGACGTCTGCTCACTAAAAGAAGGGGAGGATCGCGCCGCGCTCGTCTGCCACCTCCAGGTCAGCAAGACCGGGGAGCTCAAAAGCTGGCGCTTCACCCGCGCCCGAGTGCGGATTGCCGCCAACATCGCGTACGAGGACGCACAGGCCGCGATCGACAAGCAGCAGACCCCGCTTGCTTCGTTCGAAACGAACGGCGGAGAGAACACCGAGGTCACTTCCTCCCCCTGTTCCATGCCGGCGATCGAGCCGTCCCGGCCGCCGGTGGCGGCGGAGCTCGTCGAATCCACCTTGAAGCCCCTATGGGCCTGCTGGAAGGCGCTCTACGCCGCCCGCCAAAAGCGCGGCCCGCTCGACCTCGACCTCCCCGAGCGCCGCGTGGTGCTCGACGAGAAAGGCCGCATCATGTCGGTCGCGCCGCGCGAGCGGCTTGATGCGCACAAGCTTATTGAAGACTACATGATCGCCGCGAACGTCGCCGCCGCCAAGGCGCTGGAGGCGAAGAAAGCACCGGTTATGTACCGCGACCACGAGCCGCCCAGCCGGGAAAAACTGGTGGCGCTCAAGGACTACCTCAAGACCTTTGAGATCGAGTTCGCACTCGGCCAGGTGGTGCGGCCCTCCACCTTCAACCACATCATCGAGCGCGTCGGCGAGGCCGACTTCAAGCCGCAGGTGATGGAGCAGATCCTGCGCAGCCAGACCCAGGCCTATTACGGGCCGGAGAACCACGGCCACTTCGGCCTCGCGCTCGGCTCCTACGCCCACTTCACCAGCCCGATCCGCCGCTATGCGGACCTCATCGTCCACCGCTCGCTGGTCCGCGCCTACGGGCTCAGCCCGGATGTGGCGGAAAGCGGCCTCAGCGGCGGCGAAGCGGAAGCGATGGATGTTACGGGCGAACTGATCTCGCAGCTCGAGCGCCGCGCCATGGAGGCGGAGCGCGAAACGCTCGACCGCTATGTCGCCGCTTACCTTTCCGAGCGGGTAGGGGAGCTTGTCGATTGCCGGATCACCGGCGTCCAGCCGTTCGGGTTTTTCGCGACGGTTGAAGGGCTTGGCGGCGACGGCTTGGTTCCGGTCTCAACTTTGGGCACCGAATATTTCCGCTACGATGAGGCAAGCCAGACGCTTGTCGGCGAGAATAGCGACACCCGCTTCTCCTCGGGCATGCGGCTCAAGCTCCGTCTCGTGGAGGCAAACCCCGTATCGGGTGGCCTGCGCTTCGAGCTTCCCGAAGCATCGAGCGGCTATGCCGCCGCGCCGGGCCGCCGGCCGCAACGCGACGGGCGCCGCGCCGACAAGAGCAAGCACCAGCAGGGCCGCCGCGGCCGTCCCGGCAACATACGCCACAAGGGGCGCTAAGGTGCCGGACAGCGGCGGGTGACGCCAGCCTGCATCTGTGCTATAGCTTTGTCTCCACAAGCATTTTCAGTGCTTTGGCGCGGGCGGGGTGGTTCGGGTGACACGTTTACTGGCAGGCGCCGCTCTCTGCGGCCTCCTCATCTTCGCGGCACAAGCCCGCGAAGCCGGGGCGCCGGCTGAGTCGCTCAAGCCTGCCGCACCCACGCACGCCGCCGACTGGAGCGCCTGGAACCGGCCCCTGCAGCCTAAAGGCGCCAACCCGCACCGCCAGGCGACCGCCGTCATGTCCGCAGCCCCCGAGGACGCGCCCCAACCGATCTCCGACGAAGAGATCGACGTCGTCGACGCCCACTGGATGGCGCTCACTGTCTGGGGCGAGGCCCGCAACCAGGGCGAACAGGGCATGCGCGCCGTCGCCCACGTCATCGCCAATCGCTGGAAAGCAAAAAGCCACGGCGCCTACGTCACCGACACCGTCAGCGCCGCCTGGCAGTTCAGCTGCTGGAACAAGAACGACCCCAACCGCGCAATGATGCTGGCGATCGAGGACCTCACCGAGGGCAGCGCCAGCCACCGCCAATGGCTCACCGCCAAGCGCATTGCGGCGGAAGTACTCGCCGGCCGCTCAGCGGATCCAACGGGTGGCGCGCTCTTCTACCACACCACGGCAGTGGCTCCGACGTGGTCCCGCGGCGTCACGCCGGTCACGCAGATCGGCGACCACCTATTCTTCCGCACCGCCGCCTGACGTCAGGCCAGATCGACGAAGCTATCCAGCACTCGCTTTCGCCCGGCGTGCTCGAAGTCGATCTCAAGCTTGTTGCCTTCGATCTCCGCCACGGAGCCGTAGCCGAACTTCGAATGGAACACGCGTTGGCCGACGCTGACGTCGCCGCGGCCCGGGTTGCCGAGGCTTACGGCTGAGGCGCGGACTTCTTGCACGCGTTGCGGGATGCGTTCGAAGCCGCCGGTGATGGCGCGGCGCCAGCCGGGGCCGCGGGTTTGGCCACGCGAGACGTCGGCAAAGGGGTCGGCATGTTCGCTCCAGTTTGCGCGCCACAGGCTTTCGCCGCCGCTCATGGTCTGCTCCTGCGCAATGTGCGCGGAGGGGAGTTCGGCAACGAAGCGGCTCGGGATGGAGCTGGTCCACTGGCCGTAGATTCGGCGGTTGGCGGCGTGAAAAATGAAGCACTTACGCCGTGCTCTTGTGATCGCGACATAAGCGAGGCGCCGTTCTTCCTCCAGGCTTGCATTGCCGCCTTCGTCCAGCGAACGCTGCGAGGGGAAGACGCCTTCTTCCCAACCGGCGAGGAAGACGGTGCCGAATTCCAGGCCCTTGGCGGCGTGGATGGTCATGATGGTGACCTTCTCCTCGTCGCGCGCCGCGTCATTTTCCATGACCAGGCTAACGTGCTCGAGGAACGCGCCGAGGGTCTCATATTCCTCCATCGCGCGCGTCAGTTCGGCGAGGTTCTCCAGCCGGCCGGCGCTTTCGGCGGAACGGTCGGCCTGGAGCATCGCGGTGTAGCCGCTTTCGTCCAGAACCAGCCGCGCTAGGTCGGCATGGGGGAGCACGCCGATGCGGCCGCGCCAGCGGGCGAAGTCGCCGACCAGATTGGCGAGCGCGCGGCGGGCCTGCGGGGTGAGCTCGTCCGTATCGAGGATCTGCGCCGCCGCCATCATCAGCGGCACGCCGGACATGCGGGCAAGGCTGTGGATCTTCGCCACCGCTTTATCGCCAAGCCCACGCTTCGGCGTGTTGACGATCCGCTCGAACGCGAGATCGTCCGCCGGCTGAGCGATGACGCGGAGATAGGCCAGCGCGTCGCGGATTTCGGCGCGCTCGTAGAAGCGGAAGCCGCCGACGATGCGGTAGGGCAGGCCGATCGCGATGAAGCGATCCTCGAACTCGCGAGTCTGGAACTGGGCGCGGACCAGGATGGCGACGTCGTCCAAATGCCCGCCGCCGCGCTGGACGCTCTCGATCTCCTCGCCGACGCGGCGGGCTTCCTCCGGCCCGTCCCAGACGCCGATCACCTGGACCTTCTCGCCCTCGTCATGCTCGGTCCACAAGGTCTTGCCGAGCCGCCCGCTATTCTGCGCGATCAGCCCCGACGCGGCGGCGAGGATGTTCGGCGTCGAGCGGTAATTTTGTTCCAACCGGATGGTAACCGCGCCCGGGAAGTCATTCTCGAACCTCAGAATATTCGCGACCTCGGCGCCGCGCCAGGAGTAGATCGATTGGTCGTCGTCGCCGACGCAGCAGATGTTCTTGCGCTCCTGGGCGAGCAGGCGGAGCCAGAGATACTGGCTCTGGTTGGTGTCCTGATATTCGTCCACCAGGATATATTTGAAGCGCGTCTGGTAGTGGCTGAGCACGTCGCGGTGCGTCTTCAATATCACCAGCATGTGGAGCAGGAGATCGCCGAAATCGCAGGCGTTGAGCGCCTTCAGCCGCTGCTGGTAGGCCGCGTAGAGCTCGGCGCCCTTGCCGTTGGCATAAGCTTCGCTTTCGCCGGCATCGATCTGCTCGGGCGTCCAGCCGCGGTTCTTCCAACGGTCGATCAGCCCCGCGAGCAAACGCGCGGGCCAGCGCTTCTCGTCTAGGTCGTTGGCGGTAATCAGCTGTTTGAGCAGGCGAAGCTGGTCGTCCGTGTCGAGAATGGTGAAGTTCGCTTGCAGCCCCACCAGCTCGGCATGGCGGCGCAGCATCTTGGCGGCCACCGAGTGAAAGGTGCCGAGCCACGGCATCCCCTCCACCGCGTCGCCGACGATGCGGCCGACCCGCTCCTTCATTTCGCGCGCCGCCTTGTTGGTGAAGGTCACCGACAGGATCTCGCTCGGCCAGGCGCGGCGGGTGGCGATCAGGTGGGCGAGGCGGGCGGTGAGCGCGGCGGTCTTGCCGGTGCCGGCGCCGGCGAGGACGAGCACCGGCCCCTCGGTCGTCAGCACCGCCTGGCGCTGCGGCGGGTTCAGATGGCCGAGATAGGCGGGCTCGGGGGCGGAGGCGGGGAGCGGCTGATTCAC
>DATBNC010000003.1:0-91263 GCA_036554525.1 Allosphingosinicella sp. | reverse complement strand
CACGACGACGATCCCTTCGCCCGCTACGAAGCGATGCAGCAGCTGATGCTCGACACGCTGCTCCAGGCCGTCTCCACCAGCTCTGCCGACCATGCGCCGGTGATCGAGGCGGTCCGCCGCACGCTTGAGGACGAAGCGCTCGACCCGGCCTTCGCCGCCGAAGCGGTGCTTCTGCCGAGCGAAGCGTTTGTCGGCGATCACATGCTGGTCGTGGATCCCGATGCCGTCCGCGCCGCCCGCGATGCGCTCCGCACCGAACTCGGCGCGACGCTCGAGCAGAACTGGCGCGACGCCTACGCCTCCACCGCCGCGAACCGCTTCGAATATTCGCCGGCCGCCAAGGGCGGGCGCCGCCTGAAATCCGTGGCCTTGGGGTACCTTATGGCCGGCGGCGCCGAAGACGCCCCGCGCATCGCCGAACGCCAGTTCGCAGACGCCGACAACATGACCGACCGCCTCGGCGCCCTCGGCGCGCTCGCCAACAGCGACGCGCCTGAGCGCCACGGCGCCCTCGCCGCATTCTACGAGCGCTACCGCGGCGATGCGCTGGTGCTCGACAAGTGGTTCACCACCCAGGCCCTCTCCACCCGCGACGACACCGTCGACCAGGTCGAGGCGCTGGCCAAGCACCCCGACTTCACCCTCGCCAACCCGAACCGGATGCGCGCGCTCGTCGGCGCCTTTGCCGCGAACCAGCGCGCCTTCCACGACGCCTCGGGCCGCGGCTACCGCTTCCTTGCCGACATGATCCTGGCGGTGGACCGCTTGAACCCGCAGACCGCGGCGCGGCTGGTGCCGCCGCTCGGCCGCTGGCGCCGGTTCGACGAAGGGCGCCAGGCGCTGATGCGCGCGGAGCTGGAGCGGATCGTCGCCGCCCCGTGCCTTTCCAAGGACGTGCTGGAGCAGGCGTCGAAGAGCCTCGGCTAAACCAGCCGCAGCGCGTTCAGGGCGACGGCTAGCCCTGCGAGCAGGAACAGAATCGCGGCGCCGATGCGAAGTGCCCGAACTGGCAGCCGCTTGAAAAAGACCGGGCCGAGCAGCACCGCCGGAACGCTCGCCGCGATCACGCCCACAGCGGAGCCGAAGGCGGGCAGCAGCGCCGAATCGGTGCGGGCGGCGATGGCGAAGGTGGTGAACTGGGTCCTGTCCCCGAACTCGGCGAGGAACACGCCAAGCGCGGCGGCGAACATCGCGGGGACGGCGAGTGTTTGGGCATAAGCAGGGGTCTTGCGCATGATGAAGCCCGGCGCGGCGGCAAAGAGCAGGGCGACGCCGAGCAGGAGGGACAAAGCGCGCAGGGTGACGGTGTCGTGCACCAGCGTCCCGAAGAACCCGGCGATCAGCCCGCTCGCCAAGGCGGCCACGGCGGCACCGGCGAGGAGCGCGCCGGGTCGTGCGTAGCGCACCGATAGGACGACCAGTACCAGCTGAGTCTTGTCCCCCCACTCGCCCAGGAATGCGGCAATGAAGGCGGGGAGAAGGGCTTCCAACGTTTAGAGCCGCACCGAAACCGAGGCGAGCAGCGCTTCGCTGGCGGCGTCGTCCAGCCGCTCGCAACCGATCGCGTCGCGAAGGCGCGTGAGATACAGGGCCGTCGGGCAGCAGCGTAGATCGTCGCCGCTCTTGCCCACCGCTCGCTCCAGCGCCTCGGCAAGCCGCACCACCGGGGTCAGCCCGTAAGCCGCGGCAAGGCTGCGCATGCTATCGACCCGGAGCGCGAAATCGCGTGCCGACAGCCGCTGCCTCGCTGCCTGAAGGGCGTCCAGCCGGTCGCATAGCTCGCCCCGCACCAGCATCATCGCATCTTCGCCGTGGTGCATCGCCCGCCTCCGCTTGATCCGCCGCCACGATGCGCGCTTATGGTTACGGGGAGGTTAAAGCCGCGCGGCCTTGACAGGCGCTCCGCCATTCGGCAGAGGCGGCGGTCAAGGAAGCGGCGCTATTGGGCCGCTTTTTTTCATCCAATTTCCATTTTGAGAGGCTGTCATGGCCAAGCCGACCACCGTCAAGATCAAGCTCGTCAGCAGCGCCGACACCGGCTTCTTCTACGTAACCAAGAAGAACCCGCGGAACATCACCGAGAAGATGACCTTCCGGAAGTATGACCCGGTTGTCCGCAAGCACGTGGACTTCAAGGAAGCCAAGATCAAATAAGCCGCGGGGGCTCATCGCCCCCATGCGCTTCGTCCGGCAGGCGGGGGTCCCCATCGGGATTCTCCGCCTGAACCACGTTGGGGGCCGGTGATTCGGGCTGCGGCTCTTCATGAGCCTCAGCTTCCGGCTCCTCCGGCTGAACCGCCGCTTCTTCCGCCGCGCGCGCGTCGGCTGCCTCGAGGAGCGCGCGAACCGAGCCGATGAACTTCATCAGCGATATGGGCTTGGAGACATAGCCTTCCGCGCCCGCGTCCCGGATCCGCTCCTCGTCCCCCTTCGCGGCATAAGCCGTCACCGCCATGATCGGCATGCGCTTCAGCTCATCGTCGCCCTTGATTTGCTCAATGAGCTCCAGGCCGCTGATATAGGGCATCTGGATGTCCATCACGATCAGGTCCGGCTGGAAGTCGCGCGCCCGCTTTACCGCCTCGCGGCCGTCGCGCACCGGCTCGGCCGCATAGCCGTGCGCGCGCAGCAGGTCGCAGAAGAGCTTCAGATTGAGTTCGTTGTCCTCGACAACGAGGATTTTTTGTCCCACGCGCCACCTTCTAGGCGATGACGATTCCCGACACAAACGATCCCGAAGCCCTTGCCCTCTCCGCGCTGGGCTGGTGCCTGTCGGACGGCGCCCGGGCGGAGCGGCTGCTTGCGCTGACCGGCCTCACCCCCGACGACATGCGCGCGCGGCTTGGCGATCCGAGCGTGCTCGCCGCCATCCTCGGCTTCCTCGAATCGTACGAGCCGGACCTGGTCGCCTGCGCGGACGAGCTCGGCGTCTCCCCCGCGACCCTCGTTGATGCGCGGCGGAGGCTGGAAGGGTGAGCCGCCCCCTGCTCGTCACCGATTGCGACGAGGTGCTGCTCCACATGGTGTCGCACTTCGCCGACTGGCTGCCTGAAGCCCACGGCCTGACCTTCGACCTTTCCGCCCCCGGCTTCCGTGATGCGATTCGCGACCGGGAGGGCGAGCCGGTCGGCGAGGAGCGTGTCTGGCCGCTGCTCGACAGCTTCTTTCAAACCGAAATGCACCGCCAGAACATCGTGCCCGGCGCCGCCGAAGCCTTGCGCGCGATCGGCGAGGAAGCGGACATCGTGATCCTCACCAATGTCGGCGACGACTTCGAGGCGGGGCGCGTCGAGCAGCTCGAGCGCTTCGACATCCGCCACCGCGTGCTCTGCAACCGCGGCGGCAAGGGGCCTCCCTTGCTGGATTTGGTCGAGGAGATGAAGCCGAGCGTCACCGTTTTCGTCGACGATCTCGCCGTCCACCACCACAGTGTCGCCAAGCACGCCCCGTTCGTCTGGCGGCTGCATATGATCGCCGAGCCGCGTATCGCAGCGCACATGCCGCCATCGCCCCACGCCCACGCCCGGATCGACGATTGGGCCGAGGCCACGACATGGATCCGCGCCCGCTTCAAAGCCGGCGCCCCTGCCCCCGGAGAGCAACCATGACCAAGACCATCTTCATCACCGGCGCGACCGCGGGGATCGGGGCGGCAAGCGCCCGCCGCTTCGCCGCCGCCGGCTGGAAGGTGATCGGCACCGGCCGCCGCCGCGAGCGCCTCGACGCGCTTGCCGCCGAGCTTGGCGACCTCTTCCACCCGCTCGCGCTGGACATGACCAACATCGACGGCATCCCGGCGGCGGTGGACGCCCTCCCGGCCACGTTCGCGCAGGTCGATTGTCTGCTCAACAATGCCGGTCTCGCGCCGCCGATGGCGACCGCGCAGGAGGCCGACCTCGCCGGCTGGCGCCGCGTCATCGACACCAACATTACCGGCCTCGTCGCCCTCACCCACAAGCTCCTGCCCGGCCTGATCGAGCGCAAGGGCGCGATCCTCAACCTGTCGTCGGTGGCGGCCACCTACCCCTATCGCGGCGGCGCGCTCTACGGCGGCACCAAGGCGTTCGTCAGCCAATTCTCGCTCGACCTGCGCTGCGACCTGCACGGCACCGGCGTTCGGGTGACGGCGCTCGAGCCCGGCATGATCGAGACCGAATTCACCCTGGTTCGCACCGGCGGCGACCAGGCCGCGTCCGACGCCTTGTACAAGGACATGAACCCGATGACGGCCGAGGATATCGCCGAAACCCTGTTCTGGGTCGCGACGCTGCCGCCGCACGTCAACATCAACACGCTTGAGCTGATGCCGGTCAGCCAAAGCTTCGCCGGCTTCCAGATCGCGCGCGGCGAGGGTTGACGCTAAGCGCGCGGCGGTGCTTGGGAAAAGCCATGACCAATATCGCATCGCGTCTCGCCGAACTCGGCATTTCGCTCCCCGAGCCCGCCGCCCCTGTCGCCGCTTACGTGCCGACGGTGCTGGTCGGGAACCTTCTCCACATTTCGGGCCAGGTTTCGTTCGAAAGCGGTCAGCTCCTGACCGGCCGGCTGGGCGAAGACCGCGACCTCGAATATGGCGTCCGCGCCGCCCGCGCCTGCGGGCTGATGCTTCTCGCCCAGATCCAGAAGGCCGTCGGCCTCGACCGAGTCGAACGGGTGGTGAAGCTCGGCGTGTTCGTGAACAGCGCGGGGAGCTTCGTCGAGCAGCCCAAGGTCGCCAACGGCGCCTCCGAGCTGATGGAGCAGGTGTTCGGCGAAATCGGCCGCCACGCCCGCGCCGCCGTCGGCGTTCCGGTGCTGCCGATGAACGCCGCGGTGGAGATCGATGCGGTGGTCGCTGTCCGGCCAGCCTGATCTCGAGCGGCTGCTCGCCCAGCCCTTCGCCCATCGCGGCCTGCACGGCAAAGGCCGGGTGGAGAATAGCCGCGCCGCCTTCCAGGCCGCCATCGCCGCCGGCCACGGCATCGAACTCGACGTCCAGCTCAGCCGCGACGGCGATGCAGTGGTCTTCCACGATCAGCAACTCGATCGGCTGACCGGCCAAGCAGGCGATGTCGCCGCACGCACGGCGGAGCAGCTCGGCGCGATTCGCCTTTCCGGCAGCGACGAGACCATCCCGACTCTGCTGGACGTTTTGCAGCTCGTCGGCGGCCGGGTTCCGCTGCTGATCGAGGTCAAGGCGCCGGACCGCAAGGTCGCCCGCCTCTGCCTCGCCGTGTTCCGCGCGCTTGCCGGTTATCGTGGGCCGGTGGCGGTGATGAGCTTCAACCCGGAAGTTCCGCGCTGGTTCGCCGCCCACGCGCCCAAGATCGCGCGCGGCCTGGTGATGAGCGAAAGCGGCAAGCGCGGCCTTCGCGGCCTGCTTGAGCGAAGCTTCGCCTGGTGGCGGTCGAAGGCGCAGTTCCTCGCCTACGACGTCCGCGACCTCCCCTCCCGCTTTGCGCGCGGACGGCGGGTGCCGGTCTTCACCTGGACGGTGCGTGAGCCCGACGAGTGGGAACGCGCCGCGCTCCACGCCGACGCGGCTATTTACGAGGTGGCGGCGGCGTGAGCGAAATCGTCGCGCGGCTCGGCCAAGGGGTGGCGAGCTTCACCGCTGCCGAATGGGACGCCTGCGCGGGCACGGACAACCCGTTCCTCAGCCACGCTTTCCTCTCGACCTTGGAAGAATCCGGCAGCGCCACGGCCGAAGCGGGCTGGCACCCGGTGCCGATCGCCATCGACGGCGCCGACGGCACCCTGGCCGCCGTCGCGCCAGCCTACCTCAAGAGCCACAGCCAGGGGGAATATGTCTTCGACCAGGGCTGGGCGCAGGCGTGGGAGCAAGCGGGCGGCGCTTATTACCCGAAGCTCCAGATCGCCGTGCCGTTCACCCCCGTCCCCGGCCGCCGCCTCCTCGCCCGCGACCCGGCCCACGCTACCGCGCTGATCGCCGCCGCCGAAGCGGTGGTGGAGCAGCACAACCTCTCCTCCGCCCACGCCACCTTCATCGCCGAAGAAGAAGTGGCTTTGTTCGAGGCGGCGGGCTGGCTGATCCGCACCGACAGCCAGTTCCACTGGCACAATGACGGCTACGGGAGCTTTGAGGATTTTCTCGGAGCCCTCTCCTCCCGAAAGCGCAAGACCATCCGCAAGGAACGCGCCGCCGCGCTCGACGGGCTACGGGTCGAGCACGTCACCGGCGCCGCGATAACCGAGGCGCATTGGGACGCCTTCTGGGAGTTCTACCAGGACACCGGTGCGCGCAAATGGGGCCGCCCCTACCTCACCCGCAAATTCTTCTCGCTGCTGGGCGAGCGCATGGCGGACAAGCTGCTGCTGATCTTCGCGATGTTCGAGGATCGCCCCATCGCCGGAGCGCTGAACCTGATCGGCGAGGACGCGCTTTACGGCCGCTACTGGGGCGCCCTTGCCGAGGTGCCGCACCTCCATTTCGAGATCTGCTATTACCAGGCGATCGACGCTGCCATCGCCCGCGGCCTCTCCCGCGTCGAGGCGGGCGCGCAAGGGGCGCACAAGCTCGCCCGCGGCTACCGGCCGGTGCCGACCTACTCCGCCCACTTCATCCCGAACCGCTCCTTCCGCAAGGCCGTCGCCACCTTCCTGGCGCAGGAGCGCGAAGCCGTGGCGCACGAGATGGAAGCGCTCGGGAAGATGACGCCCTTTCGAAAGCCTTAGTCTCAGCCATTAGTCAGTGCTCAAGTGGAAGCGCTCAAAGCTACGCGGTAGGACTTATGTAGCTCGCTCCCCGGGGGGTGCGAACGCCACCAGAAGGAATTTGCATGATCATCAACCTTGGTAGGATGAAACGCGTCAACGTTCGGGATGCCTGGCCGAACGAAGCGTCCCACTTTACGCCTTGGCTTGCTTCCGAGCAGGGCCTCGAACTGCTTCAAGACGCCCTCGGGATGGACCTGGAGGTTGAGGCCGTAGAGCAATCTATCGGTCCGTTTCGAGCCGACATCCTCGCAAAGCGCCAGGACACACCCGACGAGCATTGGGTACTTATCGAGAATCAGCTTGAGAAGACCGACCACCGGCACCTTGGGCAGCTGTTAACCTACGCCGCAGGGCTGAAGGCCGCCACCATCGTGTGGGTTGCGCAGGACTTCGCTGAGGAACATCGTGCAGCGCTTGACTGGCTCAACGAGATCACGAGCGACGCTTACCAGTTTTTCGGTTTGCAGATTGAGCTTTGGAAGATCGGAGCGTCCGAACCGGCGCCGCTGTTCAACGTCCTCGCCGAGCCAAATGACTGGTCCCGCGAGGTCAAGCAGTCGGCGGGGAACAGCGTTTCCGATCTGAAGGAGCAGCAACAGAGGTTCTGGCAGGGCGTCCGGGCACGGCTTCTTGAAAAGAAGAGCAAAGTTCGCCCGCAGAAGGCGCACCCGCAGCATTGGGCTGACTACGCGCTCGGCCGTTCCGGCACGTGGCTATCGGCCACAGTTAACACGGCTAAGGCGTACGTCTCCGTGGAATTCAATTTTCGGGGGCCGCCTGATAAGACTTGGTTCAAGGAACTCGAAGCCAAGAAGGAGCAAATCGAAGCCTTGGTGGGAGGTGGCGTCGTCTGGAAGCGCCTGGATGGGAAAAAATCGAGCAGGGTAGGGGTCTACCTTGAGGGTCAGGATCCCACAAACGAGCAGCAGTGGCCGCTTCAACAAGCTTGGGTGGTCGAGAAGCTCGAGCTTTTTCACCGCGTATTTTCACCGATGGTGAAGGATTTCAGCGGAGAGAACAACGCTGCTTCCGAATCGGGCGGCGGCGAGGCCGAACCGGATTGATGGTGTCCGGTGCCGGCGGCGGCCGCTGACCACCGCCACTCCGACATCGCCGAGTCCTGTTGGGATTGTGGTTGGATCTAGTGGGCACCCGGCAGTTCAGACCGGTACGCCTACCCGCCGAGTTAGCCTTCAGGCCGCCCGGCGGTAGCTGGTCTCGCTCAGCCAGGCCCGCGCTTGGCGCTGAGCTTCGGCGATTTCGCGGGCGGTCATCTCTTCGGAAATGTCGGCGCGGCACAATTGCGCTTCGGTGCAGCCGTTGAGCGCGGCGAGGTTGAACCATTTGTGCGCTTCGATGAGGTCGACTTCGATGCCGTTGGTGCCGGTCGAGTAAGCGACGCCGAGTTCGTAGAGCGCGTCCGGATCGCCGGTGGCGGCGTCCACGAAGCGGCTTTGATCCAGGAAGGCGGCGGATTTCAGGCTGTTACCCATGACGACATGCCCCTTGTTGTCTTGTTGCGACACCAGGATTGCGCCCCGCTTCACCAACAAATGGTTAACGCGGCGCTAGGGATGTCAGGAAATCGGCAGCACCTGCAGATTGTCGATCAAGCGCGTGCGGCCAAGCTTCGCCGCGGCAAGCAGCCGCGCCGGCCGCGTGAGACTGGTCACCGGCGCCAGCGTCTCGGCATCGCAAAGGGCGACATAGTCGATCGGATCAAAACCGGCTTTGGCGAGCTTCTCCCGCGCCCCTGCAAGCGCGCCCTCCACGTCGCCGCCGGCCTGGATGATCCCCGCCGCTTCGCCAATCGCCCGCGGCAGCGCCCGCGCCGCGCGCCGCTCCTCGTCGGTGAGGTAGGCATTGCGGGACGACAGGGCCAATCCGTCCGCCTCCCGCTGGGTCGGAACGCCGACGATCTCCAGCGGCAGATCCATGTCGCGCACCATGCGCCGGATCACCGCAAGCTGCTGGAAGTCCTTTTCGCCGAACAGCGCAAGGTCCGGCCGCACCTGGTTGAACAGCTTCAGCACCACCGTCGCGACGCCGTCGAAGTGGCCCGGCCGGGCCGCGCCGTCCAGGCCTTCGGTGACGCCGCCGACGCTGACGTTGGTCGCATAGCCGTCCGGGTACATCGCCGCCGCGTCCGGCCCCCAGAGAAGCGCGCAGCCTTCCTCCTCCAGCATGCGGATGTCGGAGGCCTCGCGGCGCGGGTAGGTGGAGAGATCCTCGTTGGCGCCGAATTGCTTCGGGTTGACGAAGATCGAGGCGACGACCTGTGCGCCGCGCCGCCGCGCTTCCGCGACCAACGCCATGTGGCCGGCGTGGAGCGCGCCCATGGTCGGCACCAGCGCGATGGGCGCGCCGCCTTCGCGCAGCGCCGCTACAGCCCCGCGCAGAGTTTCCAGATCACGGACCGTTTGCACCGCCCGGTGCCCTCCATTATCAGGTCAATCGACGCCCGGCCCTTGCGGGGGCCCCACGGCAAGATCAAGGACGGACTTACCCAATGGCTGGCGCAGCGCCGCATTTCATCGTTTTCGCCAACGAAAAGGGCGGCACCGGCAAATCCACCACCGCCGTCCACACCGCTGTTGCGCTCGCCGCCGGGGGACGGCGGGTTGCGGCGCTCGATCTCGACACCCGCCAGCGCACGCTTGGCCGCTACCTCGACAACCGCGCCGAGAGCATCAAGCGCACCGGCGTCGCCCTCCCCATGCCGCGCCACGAGACGTTCAACCCGGACAAGCACGATCTCGACGCTTTGATCGCGGAGGTGATTGTGGATGTCGACGTGGTCGTAATAGATACCCCCGGCCGCGACGATGCGTATGCGCGCCAGTCGATGCTCAGGGCCGACACCTTGGTGACGCCGATCAACGACAGCTTCGTCGATCTCGACCTGATCGGCCAGGTCGATGCCGAAACCTACCGGGTCCGCCGCCCAAGTTTTTATGCCGAGCTTGTCTGGAACAGCCGCACCCAGCGCGCCAAGACTCACGGCGCGAGCGTCGACTGGGTAGTGTTGCGCAACCGCATGCAGCACATCGAGGCGCGCAACATGCGCCGTGTCGGCGACGCGCTGAACGAGCTTAGCCGCCGCGTCGGCTTCCGGGTCATTCCCGGCCTCGGTGAGCGCGTCATCTACCGCGAACTCTTCCCCAAGGGCCTGACCCTGCTCGATCTCGCCCAGCTCGGCGAAGTCGGCATCGCCCACATCGCCGCCCGGCAGGAGCTTCGCGAAATGATCGCCGCCTTCGGCCTTCCCGAAGCGGGGCAAGCGGCGGCGCCGCGCGCGTCCGCGGCTGCGGTCTGAGGCCGGGGAACCATGCCAGGGATCCTCTTCATCGCGGCGGCCGGCGGGCTGCTGTGGGGCTGGTCCACCGGCCGGCTCAAGGGCTTCACTTATGAAGACGGCGTCGCCGCCGCCCTGTTCCTGCTCGGCCTGCGCTGGATGACCACCGGCAAGGTGCTGCCGGGCGCGATCCTGATGTCGGGCGCCCTGCTCTGGGCCGCCCACCGCCGCAGCCGCAAGCCGCGGCCGATGCCGGTGGAAGACGCCCGCCGCCTCCTGGGCGTCGCCGAAACGGCAAGCCTCGCCGAGATTCGCGCCGCGCACCGCCGGCTGATTGCCAAGGTGCACCCCGATCTCGGCGGCTCGGCGGAACTTGCCGAGCGGGTCAACGTCGCGCGCGACACGCTGGTCGCCGAAATGAACCGCCGGACGCCTCGCGCGTCTTAAAGCCTGCACTTTCCCCCAAAACTGGAGTTCCGAATGAGCCATCGCTTTCACCCGACCACTCTGCGCGAATATGACATCAGAGGGATTTACGGGGAGACGCTGGCGGACGCGGACGGCTACGGCGTCGGCCGCACCTTCGGCACGCTTGTGCGCCGCGCCGGGGGCACCCGCGTTGCAGTTGGCCGCGACGGGCGGGAGAGTTCACCCGCGCTCGAGGAACAGCTGCTGCGCGGCCTCACCGAAAGCGGCGTAGACGTCGTCCGCATCGGCATCGGCCCCACGCCGATGCTCTACTGGGCGGAAGCCGAACTCGGCGTCGACGGCGGCATCCAGATCACCGGGAGCCACAATCCAGGCAATTACAACGGCTTCAAGATGGTGCTGAAGCACGCCGCTTTCTTCGGCTCGCAGATCCAGGAGCTCGGCCGGATGGCGGAAGCCGCCGACTGGGACGAAGGCCAAGGCGGCGTCTCGGACGAGGAGGTGATCGACCGCTACGTCGATCGCCTGGTTCAGGATTTTGACGGCGACGCCTACCGGATCGGCTGGGACGCGGGCAACGGATCGGGCGGTGAAGTCGTCGAGAAGCTGATCAAGAAGCTTCCCGGCGAGCATTTCACCTTGTTCACCGAGATCGACGGCACCTTCCCCAACCATCACCCCGATCCGACGGTGGAATCGAACCTGGAAGACCTGAAGAAGCTCGTGCGCGAGAAGGGGCTCGACTTCGGCGTGGCCTTCGACGGCGACGCCGACCGGATCGGCGCGGTGGACGGCCAAGGCCGGGTGATTTGGGGCGACCAATTGCTCGGCATCCTTGCCGAACAGGTGCTTCAGGACGTGCCCGGCGCCACGATTATCGGCGACGTCAAGGCGAGCCAGGCGCTTTACGACCGCATCGCCGAACTCGGCGGCCAGCCTCTTATGTGGAAAACCGGCCACAGCCTGATCAAGTCGAAGATGAAGGAAACCGGCGCGCCTTTGGCGGGCGAGATGAGCGGCCACATCTTCTTCGGTCACCAATATTACGGCTTCGACGACGGCATCTATTCCGCCGTCCGCCTGATCCGCGCCGTTACCCGGCTCGGCGGCTCGCTCACCGCGCTGCGCGATGCGATGCCGCAGATGGTCAACACACCCGAGCTTCGCTTCCAGGTCGACGAAAGCCGCAAGTTCGCCGTGATCGACGAAATCCTCGCCCGGCTCGAAACCTCCGGCGCCACGGTCAACCGCACCGATGGCGCCCGGGTGAACACCGAAGACGGCTGGTGGCTGCTTCGCGCGTCCAACACCCAGGACGTGCTCGTCGCCCGCGCCGAAGCCAAGGATGAAGCGGGCCTCGCGCGCCTCGTGGCCCAGATCGACGAACAGCTCCAAGCCTCCGGCCTCGAACGCGGCGAGCAGGTCGCCCACTGATGCCCAAGCTCTACCCCGAGGCCCTGCTCTTCTGCGTCCTCTGGGCCGCGCTCGCCTTCTTCGGCTGGTCCCGCGTCGGCTGGCAGGCGGGCGCGGCGCTGACCCTCGGCCTGTTCGTGATCATCATGCCGGCAAGCGCGATGACCCTCTCCAAGACCGGCAACTTCGCGATCGAACGCGGCGTGCGCTGGGGCATCCTCATTGTCGCGACGCTGATTACCTTATCGCTAGCCGACCTCGGCTAGTCATCCTCATCCTCATAGCCCACGAGGTTCAGCTCCCGCGCCTTGATCTGGTGGGTCATGCACCAGTGTTTCAGCGCGTCCTCGCGGCCGTGGGTGATCCACACTTCGCGGGGGGCGAGCTCCTGGATGGTCTGGGTGAGCTCGTCCCAGTCGGCGTGGTCGGAGACGATCAGCGGCAGCTCAACGTTGCGCTGGCGGGCGCGCTGACGGACGCGCATCCAGCCGGAGGCCATTGCCGTAATCGGATCGGGCAGGCGGCGCGACCAGCGGTCGTTGAGCGCTCCCGGAGGCGCCACCACCACCTTGCCCTTCAGCTCCTCCTTCTTCGCGTCGGTCGCCGGGCGAAGCTCGCCAAGCGCCACGCCGTGTTCCTTGTAGAGGTCGCAGAGGCGCTGCAGGGCGCCGTGGATGTAGATCGGCTCGTGGTAGCCGCGGCCGCGAAGCTCCATCATCAGCCGCTGCGCCTTGCCCAGCGCGTAAGCGCCGATCAGGATGCAGCGATCCGGGTTCTCGGACAGGCGAAGCAGCAGCCGGTCGATCTCCGCCGTCGTATCCGGGTGGCGGAACACCGGCAGCCCGAACGTCGCCTCGGTGATGAAGATGTCGCACGGCACCGGCTCGAACGGCAGACAAGTAGGGTCCGGGCGACGCTTGTAATCGCCTGAGACCACCACCCGCTCGCCGCCATATTCCAGAACGATCTGAGCGGAGCCGAGTACGTGGCCGGCGGGAACGAAGCTCACCTCCACCTCGCCGATCCGCACCACTTCGCCATACGCCACCGGGCAGGCGCCGTGCTGCTCGCCGTAGCGGCAGTCCATGATCGCAAGCGTTTCCGGCGTCGCCCACACTTTCTCGTGGCCGCCGCGCGCGTGGTCGGCGTGGCCATGGGTCACCAACGCGCGCGCCTTAGGCTCGCTGGGGTCCACCCACGCATCGGCGGGGGATATGAAGATGCCTTCGGGAAAAGGCTCGATCCAGGAACCGAGACGGGCCATTGGGAGCTATATGGGCGACAGGGTGCCCGCGCGAAAGGTGCAGGCGCCACAAGCAAAGGAGCGGTTGATGGATCTCGGTGCTGGAAGTTGGGCCATTTTGAACATCGTCGGGCCGCTGTTGATCGTGCTGGTGCTCGGCTGGGCGTTCCTGAAGAACAAGAAGAACAAGGGCGGCATCGACCGCACCGAAAGGGCGACGCGCGAACTCTATGACGAGGAAAACGCCCACCGCCACGATCGCGACAACGACAAACCTGCCTGAGCCGCTTCTCCCGGCGCCGCTCGCCGGCTGGTTCGAAGCTAAAGGCTGGCAGCCGCGCCGCCACCAGCTCGAAATGCTGGCCGCGGCGCGCGCCGGGCGCAATGCCTTGCTCGTCGCGCCGACGGGCGCCGGCAAGACGCTTGCCGGGTTTCTGCCGACCCTGGTGGATCTTATCGAAGCGCAACAGACTCGTTCGTCCCGAGCGAAGTCGAGGGGCGCACCTGAGGAGTCCGAGCCCCCGCCCCTCGACTGCGCTCGGGACGAACGAGGTGGGGGTCTGGCGGAGCATTCTCTCCACACCCTCTACGTCTCCCCCCTCAAGGCGCTGGCGGTGGACGTGCAGCGCAACCTGCTTACCCCGATCGCCGAGATGGACCTCCCCATCCGGGTCGAGACCCGCACCGGCGACACCCCCGCCGACCGCAAGGCGCGGCAGCGGGTCCGGCCGCCGCATATCCTGCTGACTACGCCGGAGTCCCTAAGCCTCCTCCTCAGCCACGAAGACAGCGCGATCCTGTTCGGCAACCTGAAGGTGATCGTCATCGACGAGGTCCACGCCTTCGCCACCGGCAAGCGGGGCGATCTTCTCGCCCTCGCGCTCGCTCGCCTTCAAGCGCTCGCGCCCGGCATGCGCCGGGTCGCCCTTTCCGCCACCGTCTCCGATCCCGAAGCCTATCAAGGCTGGCTCGCCCCCCACGCCGACATCGAAACGGTGGACGTGGTGATCGGCGATCCCGGCGCGGAAGCCGAGATCGCCATCCTTCTCCCGGAGGACGAGCGCATCCCCTGGTCAGGCCACTCGGGCCGCTGGGCAACCGACAACGTCATGCGCGAGATCGAGAAGCACAAGACGACGCTCATCTTCTGCAACACGCGGAGCCTCGCCGAGCTGATCTTCCAGGATCTTTGGACGGCGAACGAGGCGCATCTCCCCATCGGCATCCACCACGGCTCGCTCTCCATCGAGGCGCGGCGCAAGGTGGAGAATGCAATGGCGGACGGACGCCTTCGCGCCCTGGTCTGCACCGCCTCCCTTGATCTCGGCGTCGACTGGGGCAATGTCGATCTCGTCATCCAGATGGGCGCGCCGAAAGGCTCGTCGCGCCTCCTCCAGCGCATCGGCCGCGCCAACCACCGCTTGGACGAGCCGAGCCAGGCGATCCTCGTGCCCGGCAACCGCTTCGAATATCTCGAAGCGCGCGCCGCCCTCGACGCGATCGAGGAAAAGGAGCTCGATCCCGAAATCTTCCGCCCAGGCGCGCTCGACGTCCTTGCCCAGCACGTCATGGCCGCCGCCTGCGCGGCGCCGTTCCGAGAAGAGGAGATGCTGGAGGAGGTGCGCTCCGCCGCGCCTTATGCCGGCCTCTCCGCCGAGCTCTTCCGCCAGGTGCTCGAATATATCGAAAGCGGCGGCTATTCGCTCAAAGCCTATGACCGCTTCCGCCGCCTAACCCGCGACGCGGATGGGACTTGGCGCGTGTCCCACCCACGCTTCATCCAGCAGCACCGGATGAACGCCGGCATCATCGTCGACGCGCCCCTACTCGACGTACGCTTCCGCAACGGCCGCAAGCTCGGGACGGTGGAGGAATATTTCGCCTCCACGCTCTCGCCCGGGGACACCTTCTACTTCGCCGGCTTGGTGCTGGAGGTCGAGCGGATTGAGGGCACCGACCTCCAGGTACGCGCCTCCACTAAGTCAGCCCGCATTCCCACGTACGTCGGCGCCCGCATGGCGATGAGCACCAACCTCGCTGACCGGGTGCGCAACTTCCTCTACGACCGCGAGGAATGGCCGCGCTTCCCCGACGACGTGCGCGACTGGCTCGAGGTGCAGGCCTACCGCTCCGTCCTGCCGCGCCCGGAACAGCTTCTGGTCGAAACCTTCCCGCACGAGCACCGCCACTACATGGTCGCCTACAGTTTCGAAGGCTGGAACGCCCACCAGTCGCTCGGCATGCTGATCACCCGCCGGATGGAAAGCGCGGGGCTGAAACCCCTGGGCTTCGTTTCCAACGATTACGCGCTGGCCTGCTACGGGCTGGAGCCGATCACCGACCCCGCCGCTTTGTTCTCCCCCGACATCCTCGAAAACGAATTCGTCGAATGGGTGCAGGGCTCAAACCTGTTGAAGCGCGCCTTCCGCGAAGTCGCCGTGATCGGTGGCCTGGTCGAGCGCCACCACCCGGGCAAGCGCAAGACCGGCAAGCAGGTCACCTTCTCCACCGACCTGATCTACGACGTGCTCCGCCGTTACGAGCCCGACCACCTGCTGCTGCGCGCCGCCTGGAACGACGCACGCGAGCGCATGACGGACGTCGGCCGCCTCGCCCGCCTCCTCGAACGCGCCCAGGGCACCATGCTCCACGTCACCCTCGACCGCGTCTCGCCGATGGCGGTGCCGGTGCTGGTCATCGTCGGCCGCGAACGCACCGCCACCGGCACGTCGGACGATCAGCTTCTGATCGAAGCGGAGGGCCTGGCCGAACTGGCGATGCGCCGCGACTGACGCTCAGGCGTCGATCCGAAGCGTCGCGCCTTCTTCCGGATATTCGTAGAAGACCCGGGCATTGTCTCGCCGCTGCTTGTGCCGGCGCCAGAGCTTGAAGCCGAGCGCCGCGCCGCCGCCGAGCAGCAGCGCAAGCGTGCCCTTGCCGCCGTTCGGATCCTGCGGAGGAACGGTTCGGCCGATCGGGCGGGGGAGCGAGGCCGGCTCCGCCTTCGGCGCCTCACCCACCGCCGCACCCGGCTGCGGCGTCGCCGCCGGCGCAAGTTCCGGCTGCTTCTCCGACTGCATCCGCTCAAGCTCCGAGTTCAACTCGCCGCCCATCAGCAGCACGTAGCTGGTGATGTAGAGCCAGGTCAGGAACACCACTACGCCGCCAAGCGAGCCGTAGGTCGCGTTGTAATTGCCGAAGTTGGAGACGTAGAGGCCGAAGCCGGTGCTCGCCGTCACCCAAAGAAGCGTCGCCGCCGCCGATCCCGGAGTCACCCAGGCCCAGGGGGCGTCCGGCCGGTCGGGGCCGTAGCGGTAGAGCAATGCGATGCCGAGGCCGACTACCGCCACCGCGAACAGTGCCGACACGATCTGCAGAAGCACGTGCACGAAGGGCGAGGAGAAAGGCAGCAGTTGCTCAACGAAGCTGATCGTGGAGGCCGCAAGCGTTGCCGCGGCGATCATCACCATGAGCCCGAGCGTGATCGCGAGCGCAAGCAGGGTCGTCTTGATGAACCCCCGCGTCTCCTTGATCTCGTAAGCGATATTGAGCGCCTTCACGATCGCGCCCGCGCCCTTGCTCGCGCCGTAGACGGCGAGGCCGATGGCGAGCAGCAGGCCGAAGCCGTGGCTTCCGCTCTTGTCGCCGGTGATCGCCTTCAACTGATCGCCGATAATCGCCGCGGCCTCGCGCGGCAGGGTCTGCGCGAGGGTGCGGATATGCTCCGCCACCGTGGAAGGATCTGCGACTAGCCCATAAGTCAGCACGATGGACGCAAGCAGCGGCACGAACGCTAGGAAAAAGTAAAACGCCACCCCTGCGGCAAGCAGGCCGACATCGTCGTCGCCTGCCTCTTTCCAGGTGCGCGTCAATATCTGCTTCCACTCGGAAAGCGCGGGCCATTTAATCGGGTTGATTGCCATTGCCGCCCAACCGCAAGCGCCCGCGTGCGGTTCCCCGCATATCAGTGTTTCACCGCATGCTGGCGCTCGCCACCGCCCTTGGCTAATCCGGATGCCAACAGGAGAAAGTCCATGCGTCTCGCCAGCCTTACCGCTCTCGCTTTCGCTCTCGCCGCCCCCGCCGCCGCGCACGAAAAGGTGAGCGATAGCGACCGGCTGCTTCACGAACAGATGCTGGTGCTCGACACCCACCTTGATACGCCGGTGTTGTTCGAGCGGCCGGGCTGGGATTTCACCCGCTGGCACGAATATGCCTGGGACAACAGCCAGGTGGACGTGCCGCGCATGGAAGCCGCCGGCCTGGATGGCGGTTTCTTCGTCATCTACACCGCGCAAGGCGGCTTGGACCCAGCCTCAATGAACGCCGCCCGCAACGCCGCCCTGCAGCGCGCCGCCGCCATTCAGCGCGTCGTCGCCGCGAATCCGGACAAGCTCGCCTTCGCCACCACCGCCGCCGATGCCGAGCGCATCCACAAGCAAGGCAAGCGCATCGTCTTCCAGTCGATCGAGAACAGCTACCCGCTCGGCAATGACGTCTCGCTCCTCCAGCATTACTACGGGCTTGGGGTGCGAATGGCCGGCCCAGTGCACAACGGCAACAACCAGTTCGCCGACAGCGCCCGCCCCAAAACGGGCGACAAGACCAACGGCGGCCTCAGCGCCCTCGGGCGCGCCTGGGTGGCGGAGATGAACCGGCTCGGCATGATCGTCGACGGCAGCCATTCGTCCGACGCCACCATCGAGCAGATGATCACGCTCTCCAAGGCGCCGATCATCCTCTCCCACCACGGCCCAAAGGCGATCTTCGACCACCCGCGCAACATCGACGACGCGCTGATGCGCCGCCTTGCCCGCTCCGGCGGTGTTATGTTCGTCAACACCCTGTTCCTGCGCCCAACCACCTCCTCCGACGCCCGCGATTCGATCGAGGAGCGGCAGAAGCAGTGGGAAACCTTGAGCGAAGCCGATCGGCGCAAGCTGGTCGCGGAGCGGACCGCCACGCACGCCAAGGAGCCCTTCGCCTTTGCCGATTTCGACCTCTTCATGCGCAGCATGCTGCACGCCATTTCTGTGATGGGCGTCGACCATGTCGGCATCGGCGCCGATTGGGACGGCGGCGGCGGCCTCACCAACATGCAGGATATCGTGCCGCTTCCCCTGATCGGCGCGCGCCTCCGGAAGGAAGGCTTTTCCGAAACCGACATCGCGAAGATCATGGGCGGCAACCTGCTCCGCGTGATGCGCGCGGTGGAAAAGCAGGCGGCGCGCTGAGGCCCTTCCCGAAGGCGCCCCCCGCCGCTATTGGCCCGGTAACGGGGCGGGGGCCTTGCGTGTTGGAGCTTGTTTTCGCGCCATGACGTCCGCCGTGTCCCCACCCGATGGCGCCGATCCGCTCGCATTCCTGGCCGGCGGCGGCGAAATGGGTGCACGCATCCGCGCCGCCGACTGGTCCACCTCCCCGCTCGGTCCGCCGGAGGCCTGGCCGCAGGCGCTGAAGACGGCCGCCGGGATCGTGCTCTCGTCCAAATTCCCGATGTTCCTCGCATGGGGGCCGGAACTGCGCTTCCTCTACAATGACGGCTATTCGGACATTCTCGGCCGCAAGCATCCGTCCGCGCTCGGCCATGCTTTCGAAGACGTCTGGGCGGACATCTGGAGCGATCTCCAACCGATCGCCAAGCGCGCCATTTCGGGCGAAGCAAGCTTCTACGAAGACCTGCCGCTCACCATGACGCGCAAGGGTTTCGAGGAGCAAACCTGGTTCACCTTCTCCTACAGCCCGGTGCGTGACGAGACCGGCGGTGTCGGCGGCATGTTGTGCACCTGCGTCGAGACCACCCGGTCCGTTCTCGCCCAGCGCGACCGGATCAACGAGGTGGAGCGGCTCCGCCAGCTCTTCGATCAGGCCCCCGGCTTCATGGCGGTGCTGCGCAGCCCCAATCACGTCTTCGAGATGATGAACGGCGCCTACCTGCAGCTCGTCGGCCACCGTGACCTGATCGGTAAAACGGTGCGCGAGGCACTGCCCGAGGTAAGCGGCCAGGGCTTCTTCGAACTGCTCGACGAGGTCTACCGCAGCGGCAAGGCCTTCAACGGCCGCGACATGGTCATTGAGCTTCAATCGAGCCCCGGCGCGCCGTTCGAGCAGCACCGGGTCGATTTCGTCTTCGCGCCGATCACCGACGCCGCCGGCGAAGTGAGCGGCATCTTCGTCCAGGGCTATGACGTTACCGATCGCCACCTCGCCGCCGAAGCGCTTCGGGAAAGCGAGGAACGCTTCCGGCTGATCGCGGATTCCGCGCCGGTGCCGATGTGGGTATCCCGGCTCGACCGCACCCGCGGCTTCGTCAATCGCGCTTATGTCGAATTCCTCGGCATCAGCTACGAAGACGCCATCACCTTCGACTGGCGCACTGTGATCCATCCGGAAGATGCGGACCGCATCGTCGCTGAATCCATCGCGGGCGAGGCCTCGCTCGAAACGTTCGAACTGGTCGGCCGCTACCGGAGCAACGGCGAGTGGCGCTGGATCCGCTCTGTGTCGCAGCCGCGCTGGGGCCCGAACGGCGAGCACATCGGCTTCATCGGCGTCGCCCATGACATCACCGAATTGAAGCTTGCCGAAGCAGCGCTTCGCGAAGGCAACGAGACTTTGGAAAAGCGCGTCGCCGAGCGGACGGAGGATCTGAGCGCCGCACTCAACCGCCTCCAGGCCGAGGTCGGCGAGCGCCTCAAGGCCGAGGAAGCGCTCCGCCAGGCGCAGAAGATGGAAGCGGTCGGCCAGCTTACCGGCGGCATTGCCCACGATTTCAACAACCTCCTCACCCCGATCATGGGCGGGCTCGAGATCATCGCTTCCCGCGTGGAAGACCCGCGGCTCAAGCGGATGGCACAGAGCGCGCTGGAATCCAGCCGCCGCGGCGCCAAGCTGACCAGCCAGCTCCTCGCTTTCTCGCGCATCCAGCGGATCAGCATGGCTGCGGTCGATGTGAATGATGTGATCGGTAACATGCATACCCTGCTTCGCCACACGATCGGCGGCGACATCGCCATCGACATTGCGCTCGATGCCGCCGCCGGCTTTGCCTTGTGCGACTCCAACCAGCTTGAAAATGCGGTGCTCAACCTCGCCATCAACGGCCGCGACGCGATGCCGGACGGCGGCGCCCTGACCATCTCCAGCGCCCGCGTGACGCTGGACGAGGAAGCCGATCACGTCGCCGGTGACTTCGTGCGGATCAGCGTCGCCGACGACGGCGAAGGCATGAGCGAGGAAATCCTCGCCCGCGCCATCGAGCCTTTCTACTCCACCAAGCCGATGGGCAAGGGCACCGGCCTCGGCCTCGCCCAGGTCTACGCCATCGCCCGCCAGTCGGGCGGCACCGTGCGCATCGAAAGCCGCGTCGGAGAGGGCACCCGCGTCGACATCCTCCTCCCCGCCGTCGCCGCGCCCGTCCGCGAAGTCGCTCCCGGCGCCGATGCCGCCCCCAAGGCCGAGACTCGGCGGGTGGCGACGGTGCTGGTGGTCGACGACGACGACGAAGTGCGCGATTTCCTCGCCGACTCTCTCGAAAGCCTCGGCCACCGGGTCCACCGCGCCGCGAGCGGCGAGGAAGCGCTAGCCGCCCTTGGCGATGCGCAGCCGGACATTGCACTAATCGACTACGCCATGCCCGGCATGCACGGCGCCGACGTCGCCCGCTTCGCCCGCGAAACCCGCCCGGATCTGCCGATTGTGTTCGTCACCGGCTACGCCGACACCGAACAGCTCGAAGCCGCTCTCGGCCCCGCCGCCCCAGTCCTGCGCAAGCCTTTCACGGTGGACCAGCTCGCCGACGCGGTAGAAGCGAATTTGCGCCCCTAATCCTCCCCGGTCCGGGGAGGAAAAGGCTACCCTCTTGAACCCATCTGGTTCTCTACCTACTTCCCTCGCGCCGGAAGACGCGTTGCCGTTTCCGGCCTGTTCAAAAGCGAGGGGCGCGGGCGCCCGTTGCGCCTTCGCTTCCCTCATCACCTGTCGCTTCAAAGGAGGACATGTTATGAGAAGCTTCGACTTTTCTCCCTACCGCCGCTCCACCGTTGGCTTCGACCGGTTGTTCGACTTCCTCGAATCCGCACGCTCGGAGCAGCCCGACAATTACCCGCCGTACGACATCGAGAAGCTCGGCGACGACAGCTACCGTATAACCCTAGCGGTTGCAGGTTTCGCGCCCGGCGACATCGACATCACCGCCCGGCAGAACATGCTGGTGGTGACCGGCCGCAAGGCGGAAAACCGGCAGCGCGAAGGCAATTACCTGCACATCGGCATCGCTACCCGCGCCTTTGAGCGCCGCTTCGAGCTTGCCGACTTCGTCCGGGTCGAAGCCGCCGACATGAAGGACGGCCTGCTCTCCATCGAATTGGTCCGCGAAATCCCCGATGCGATGAAGCCGCGCAAGATCGAAATCCGCGGCAGCGAGACGCGCAGCATCGAGGGCGAAACCCGCACCGAGCCGCGGCACGAGCCGGAGGTGGAGGCGGAGCGGGAAACCGCCTGAGCCTCGGGCCGTTTAGAACCGGCGCCGGATATCGTTCCGGCGCCGGATTTTTTTATGCCGAGGGAAAGCCGATGCTGCATTCCAACCCGCTGGAAGTCACCTCCTACGAGGAGCTTGCGCTTCGCCTCGGCCTCGCCGCTTTGGTCGGCCTGCTGCTCGGCCTTGACCGCGAGATGCGCGGCGTCGATGCCGGCATCCGCACCCACGCCCTTGTCGCCCTTTCCTCGGCGATGATCATGATCTCGTCGCTCCTCCTCTACGCGGAACTCCGCAAGGCCGGCGCCGACGCCCCCGATCCGCTGCGCGCGGTGCAGGGGCTGGCCCAATCGATCGGCTTCATTGCGGCGGGCATGATCTTCGTACGCGGCGGCACGGTGCGGAACATGACCACTGCCGCCAACATCTGGATCGCCGCCGCCGTCGGCATCGCCTGCGGCTGCGGGCAGTACGCGCTTGTGCTGATCGGCGCCGGCTTGGCTTTGCTCCTCCTGACCGCGCTGAAAGCCGTCGAGCGGTTCCTCCCAGGCACAAAGGTTTCCACCGGCGACGACGGTTGATTCACTTGCCGGTCATCTTTTCATCCCCATCTGTGCGCCTCGGGCTGGCGTTTCGCCCCTCTTGAGCTACATGGCGCGCGCCGTGCGGCTTTTCGGGGGAAGAGCGCGCCGGCTCAAAAACAATTTGGAAAATCGGTGCTGCAATGAAGTGGTTGAAGACGCTCAACAATCCGTTCCTGCTCGGGGCCCAGGGCTTTCTGATCGGCGGTGCCTTGTTCTTCGCGACTCACCCGCAGGACCTGCCGAAGCCCCTCGCCCCCGCAGCCGATCAGGCAAAAGCCGAAAGCCCGCGCACGCCCGCTTGAACGCCGCCGCCGCCTGTTTATAGGCATCGGCGATGGTTCGCTTTTCGTTCTGCCAACATGAGCTGATGGCGCTGCCGCAAGGCGGGCTGTTCTGGCCGTCGCGCCGCGCGCTACTTGTCGCCGATCTCCACCTGGAGAAAGCGAGCTGGTTCGCGCGCCTGGGCCAGATGCTTCCGCCTTACGATTCGATCGCAACCTTGTCCGATCTCACCGCGCTTGTCGCCGCCACCGGCGCGGAGGAAATCTGGTGCCTCGGCGACAGCTTCCACGATCGCCACGGCTGCGATCGCCTTCCCGCCAAAGCGCGTGAGCTGCTCACCGACCTCACCTCCGCCACCAAATGGACCTGGATCACCGGCAACCACGACCCGGGCATCGCGGACCATTGCGGCGGCGACGTCGTCGAGGAAGCATTCGTGGATGGCCTCCTCCTCCGCCACGAAGCCGATCCGGCCGAGCCGCGGCCCGAACTCTCCGGCCACTTTCACCCGAAACTGCGGATCAGCGTACGCGGCCGCCAGGTCTCGCGCCGTTGCTTTATCGCCACCGAGAAGAAGGTGATCCTGCCCGCCTTCGGCGCCCTCACCGGCGGCCTCGACGCCGCCCATCCCGAGATCGTCCGCGCCGTCGGCGCCAAAGCCGAAGCCCTGATCCCCGTCGCCGACCGCCTGCTTCGCTTTCCGCTGGCGGCTTAAACCAGCCGGGCTTCGATCAACCCGCGCAGCGCGTTGCCGATGTAGAAAGTGCCGCCCAGGTCCTCGGCGCGAAGGTCGCCCTCCACCGCCTGGCCCTCTTCGATCAGCCGCTCGCGCAATATGCCCGGCAGCAGGCCGCGCGCCAGCGGCGGCGTCACCAGCACGCCCTCGCGTTCAACGAACAGGCTGGTGAAGCTGCCCTCGGTGAGGAACCCCTCCGCCCCGACGAACACCACCTCGAAAGCGCCCGAGCTTTGCCGCGCGTCATCGTAGAAGCGCCGGTCGCTGGTCTTGTGGCGCAGGCGGAAATCGCCCGCCTCCACCGGCAACGGTACCAGTTTCACCGCTACCGGCTCCTCCGCCTCCTCCGGCATCCCCCGCACTTCGATTGCGATCGCCCCGCTCGGCGACAGCATCAGCCGGAGCTTGCGCGGAGTCCGTAAGGGAAAAGTCGCCGCCTGAAGCTCGTTACGCGCGTCGTGCCGGTCGAAGGCGAAGCCCAACGCATCCGCGCTGCGCTTCATCCGCGCCAGGTGCCGCTCCAAATCGGGCAAGCCTTCTTCGGGATCGAAGCGCATGGTCTCGAAAAGGTCGAAGCTGCGCCGGTCTTGCACAAAGGCTCCCTTGGCCAGGCACTCGCGCCACTCATCCGCCGCCCGGCTGTCGGCGACGATAGCCGATCCGAGGCCGATCCGCGCCACGCTTTCGCCGCTGCGCATCGTCAGCGTCCGGATGGCGACGTTGAACGCGGCCCCGCCGTCCGGATCGAGCGCACCGGCCGACCCGGTATAAACACCGCGCGGGCTTCTTTCGAGCCTGCCGATCAGCTCCATCGCCCGGATTTTAGGCGCCCCAGTCACCGATCCGCACGGGAAGGTGGCGCGGAGCAGCTCCACCGCCCCTACCCCTTCCTCGAGCTGCGCGGTGACGGTCGACGTCATCTGCTGCACGGTTGGATAGCATTCCACCGCGAACAGCTCCGGCACCTTCACCGTTCCCGGCTTCGACACCCGCGAAAGGTCGTTGCGAATGAGGTCCACGATCATCAGATTCTCGGCCCGTTGCTTCGGGTCGTTCCGAAGCGCCTCCGGATCTCCGCCCGCGGGCGCCGTCCCCTTCATCGGCCGCGCGGTCACTTGGCCCGCTGCGTCGAGCGTGAAGAACAGCTCCGGCGACAGGGACAATATCCAGTGCGCGCCGGTAAAAACCACCGCTCCCCACGGCGCCCGCGCCCGCGCTTTCAGGCCCGCGTACAAAGCCAACGGATGCCCCGCCGTCGCCACCTCCGCCTGAAAGGTCAGGTTGATCTGATAGACGTCCCCAGCGAGGATATGCTCGCGCACCCGTTCGGCCTGCTCCAGATAGTCGGTGTGGTCGATCAGCGGCTCGGGCCTCCCTAACCACGCTCCTTCAGGCGCGGGGAGCACCTCCTCCAGCGCGACCGTCTCCCAGCCGTCGAACAGCCCGAACCACAGCAGCGGCGGCTCCCCAGCCGCCGCCGCTAGCGCGCCACCGGCAAGCTTGCGCTCCAGCGGATGCCCCGTCTCATAGCCCAGGAACCCCGCCGCATGCCGCCCCCGAAGCCGCTCCAGCGCCGGCGCAACCTCTTCCGGCGCCTGGGCCTCCACTACCTCCCGCGCGTTCCGAAACAGCCGCGCGCCGCCCGGAAAGTCGAGCAATACGAACGGCGTCCCCGCTTGCCAGAAGCGCGCGGCTGGCCCATCTGCCGGGGCGTCAGGAGACATTGTTTTGGTCACATCGGTTTTCGATCTCTTCAAGATCGGGGTCGGCCCGTCGAGTTCGCACACCATGGGCCCGATGACGGCCGCCTGCCGCTTTGTCGAGACGCTGCGCCAAAAGGCGCTGCTCGCCGGGGCGGATCGGGTGGAGGTCGATCTCTACGGCAGCCTCGCACTCACCGGCAAAGGCCACGCCACCGACCGCGCCGTGTTGCTCGGCCTTTCCGGCCAGCAACCCGACAAACTGGACCCGGACGAAGCCGAAGAAATCGTAGCGCGGATCCGCGACTCCAGGCGCCTCATCCTAGGCGGTGTCCACGACATCGCCTTTGACGAGGCCCGCGACCTCCGCTTCCTGCAGCGCGAACGCCTGCCCCACCATTCGAACGGCATGCGCTTCGCCGCCTTTGACGCGGCTGGCAACTTGCTGGAGAGCGGCGTCTATTACTCAACCGGCGGCGGCGCGGTAATCGACGAAGCCGCTATAGCCCGCAACGCCCCGCCCGAAGGCGCTTGGGACCTGCCCTTCAACTACCATTGCGCCGCCGAGCTTCTCGAAATCTCCGCGCGCGAAAATATGAGCATCGCCCAAATCGCCCGCGCTAACGAACGCGCGCAATATTCGGACGAAGAGATCGACGCCCGCTTGGCCGCGCTCTCCGACGCCATGGCGCGCTGCATCGACCGCGGCATCGGCCAGGAAGGCATCCTCCCCGGCGGCCTCAAGGTGAAACGCCGCGCGCCGGGCCTCTACCGCCTGCTGCTGGAGCGTGCCGAGCGCACCCTCTCCGATCCGCTCACCGTGCTCGACTGGGTCAACCTTTGGGCGCTTGCGGTCAACGAAGAGAATGCCGCCGGCGGCCGCGTCGTCACCGCCCCCACCAACGGCGCGGCGGGCATCGTTCCGGCGATCCTGCGCTACTACCAACGCTTCACCCCTCATTCGAACGAAGAAGGGGTGCGCACCTTTCTCCTCACCGCCGCCGCCGTTGGCTCCCTATTCAAGGAAAACGCCTCCATCTCCGGCGCCGAAGTCGGCTGCCAGGGCGAAGTCGGCGTCGCCTGCTCGATGGCGGCCGCCGGCCTCACCGCGGCGCTGGGCGGCACCCCCGCCCAGGTCGAGAATGCGGCGGAAATCGGCATGGAGCACAATCTCGGCCTGACCTGCGATCCGGTCGCTGGCCTGGTCCAGGTCCCTTGCATCGAGCGCAACGCCGTGGGCGCAATCAAGGCCATCGAAGCGAGCCGCCTCGCGCTCGTCGGCGACGGCTCCCACCTCGTCAGCCTCGACCAGGTCATCGAAACAATGCGCCGCACCGGCCTCGACATGAACGAACGCTACAAGGAAACCTCGCTCGGCGGGCTGGCGGTTAACGTGGTGGAATGCTGAGCGGAACGGCTGCAAGCGGCGCGCTGCTCGCCGGAATCGTCCTCCTCCTGATCTTGTCCCTGCGCAACGACGGCAAGGAATATGCGGCCTTCAAGCTGCTGACCGACACGGCGGAACGGCAACGGCTGTTCCGCTACTGGACGATCAAATCCTTCCTGCTCTTCTCGGGCGCGGCACTGCTTGCTCTCCTTCTGCTCGGCCCGCTGGAGGACCTTCTGCGCATGCCGCCGGAATTTATGCCGGTGCGCCGCTGGGCGCTCGAACGCATTGCGAGCGAAGACGGCGGTGGTGGCTTCGGCGGCGCCTTCCTTCTCCTCGTGGTAGGAGGCATGCTCGGCGGAGCAGTGCTCGGCGGCATCGCGTCGGCGCGAATTACGAAGCGCCGCGGCGGCGAGATCAAGCAGGTCGCCATCGGAGACATCGAACCGCTCTTCCCGCGCAACCCGGCGGAGCGCCGCTGGACCGCCTTGCTGGGCGCCAATGCGGGGCCCGGCGAGGAAGTAATGTTCCGCCTGGTCCTGCCGCTGCTCATCGCCCAGCTGACCGGCAATCCGTTCCTGGCCTTCGGGATCGCCGCCGCGATGTTTGGCGCCGCCCATTTCTACCAGGGCTGGACCGGCATCGCCGCAACCACCGTCGCCGGCTTGCTGTTCACCGGCGTCTACATCGCGAGCGGCTCGATCTGGCTGGCGGTCCTTCTCCACATGCTGATGAACCTCAACAGCCTGTGGCTTCGACCGCTACTCCAGCAGCGCTCTCAGCGCGCCTTGGCCGCAAGCGACTCTTCAATAGTCCAATAGGCTGACCGACCGCGCGGACCATCGTCGGCGATGCCGGTCGCGAAATAGGCGATGCCGGTGCCCCGCTCCCTGTCGATCCAAAGACCGGACTTGAGACTGTAAGCGTCGCCCGCGTGGCCGATGCGGGTGCGGCCGTCGCCGAACGGATCGTCAGCCGGGGCGCATTGGGCGAGCATCTGCACGGCCAAGCCGTAGGCGCAGTAGAAGCCTTTTTCCGTGTCGCCGTTGGCGCCGCCATCGCTTCGCCAGTGGGCGCGGGTCATCTCGGCGATGCTCGCCTCCGACAGCAGCCGCGTGCCGTCCGCCAGCTTGCCCTTTCGCAGCAGCAATTGACCGATTGCGGCGAGATCGCGCGCTGAGATGCGAAGACCTCCTTGCGGCGAGAACAGGCCGCCATGGGTGCCGATGCTGTAGTTCCCGAGATCGCAGGGCGCGTCCGGCGCAACCTTGTTGACCAGGCACGGCGGCGGGGCGCCCTTCAGGTCGTCGAGCGCGATGTCGCCGTTGGGGCGGTACAGCACCGCCGCTTGCTTTACCTTGCCCGCCGAACAGTCGGACCAGCTGAAGCAGGCGTCGAGCTTCATCGGCTCCAGCACCAGCCGCCGCATCAGCTGGTCGAAGCGCTCGCCGGTCGCCTTTTCGAGCACCGTTCCGATCACCGGAAAGCCAAGGTTGGAGTAACGGAAATAGCTGCCCGGCCGGTGCTCCGGGTCGAACGCCTTCGGGTCGGCGAGCACGCTTCGCACCGTTCCGCCGAGCGGGATCACGTAATTCACCTCATCGCGGAGGCTTGAGCGGTGCGACAGAAGCAGGCTCAGCGTGATCTTGCCGTCGGGAAAGGCGGGATTGCGAAGTTGCCAGCCGAGATAGTCGGAGACGTCGCGGTCAAGGTCGATCTTCCCCTCCTCCACCAGCCGCATCACGCCGAGCGCAACCACCAATTTGCTGATCGAGGCGACCCGCACCGGATCGTCCACCGTCAGCAGCCGCCCGCTTGCTTTGTCGGCAACGCCCGACGCCCCGGACGCGGTGATCCGCCGCGCGTCGAACCGCGCCCAGGCGTAGCTCGTGTGCGTCGGCACCGCCGCTTCGGTGGCGGCGCCGGGACGCACCTGCGGTGCGGCACAGGATGCGAGGATCAAAGGGAGCAGGAGAAGAAAACGCATCGTCATAGTCTCCAGCGTAAAGACGCTAATTCGATTCCGGCGGCGATTGCACCCGCCGCCTCCCCAGCCAGCAAACCGCGCCTCGGCGGCACAGACTAGGCTTGCTCCAGCAGGAAGCGCACAATCTGATCCGCCGCTTCCTCCGGGCTCGTGCGAACCGTGTCGATGCGGATCTCCGGCGCTTCCGGCGGCTCGTAGGGTGAGCCGATACCGGTGAAGTTGGGGATAAGGCCGCCGCGCGCCTTGGCGTAGAGGCCTTTCGGATCGCGCGCTTCCGCTTCGGCAAGCGGCGCGTCGATGAAGATTTCAACGAACTCGCCCTCCGGCACCATCTCCCGGACCGTGCGCCGTTCGGCGCGGAAGGGGCTGATAAAGGCAGCGAGTACGATCAGGCCCGCGTCTAGCATCAGCTTCGCCGTTTCGCCGACGCGGCGAATATTCTCGGCCCGGTCCGCGTCGGAAAAGCCCAGGTCGCGGTTCAGGCCGAGGCGGACATTGTCCCCGTCGAGCAGGAAGCTGTGCCGGCCCATTGCGTGCAGCTTCTTTTCAACCAGGTTGGCGATCGTCGACTTGCCCGCCCCCGAGAGGCCGGTGAACCAGAGCAGCCGCGGCGTCTGGCGTTTCAGTGCCGCGCGCGCTTCGCGGGTCACGTCGAGCACCTGGGCGTGGATGTTGTTCGACCGGCGCAGCGCGTAATTGATCAGCCCGGCACCCACCGTTTCGTTTGTGACCCGGTCGATCAGAATGAAGCCGCCGAGCTGGCGGCCTTCCGAATAAGGCGCGAACACCAATGGCACGTCCGTCCACAGGTCAGCGACGCCGATACCGTTAAGCTGGAGCGTCTTGGCCGGCACGTCCTCCAAGCTGTTCACATTCACTTCGTGCTTGGGCGGCTGGACAGTGGCGAGCGCGCTTTGGGTGCCGAGCTTGAGGCGGTACTGTCGCCCCGTCATCAGCGGTTCTTCGTCCATCCAGATGAGCGTTGCTTCGAACTGGTCGGCCACTTCCGGAGGCGCGTCCGCCGCCGCGATCGTATCGCCGCGCGAGCAATCCACTTCGCGGTCGAAGACCAGGGTAACGGACTGGCCGGCTACAGCCTCGGGGAGGTCAGCTTCGCCGAGCACGATCCGGGCAACGATGGCGGGCGTCGCGGCTGGCATTACCCGCACCGCATCTCCCGGCCGGACGGTACCCGCGGCGATCATCCCGGCAAAACCGCGAAAGTCCTGCCCGTGCCGGGTCACAAACTGCACCGGCATCCGAAACGGTGCGGCCGCGCTTTGATCTTCCACCGGCTCGACCGCCTCGAGATGCTCGATCACCGTTGAGCCGCGGTACCAGGCCATCGCATTCGAGCGGACACCGACATTGTCGCCGCTAAAAGCCGAAACGGGAATGGCCACGAAGTCCTCCGCCACGGCGCCGTAATCTTCCACGATCCGCTCAAACACGGCTTCGTCGAAACCGACGAGATCCATCTTGTTCACAAGAAGCACGATCCGGGACACGCCCAGCAGCTTGCACAGGTACGTATGCCGCCGGGTCTGGGTAAGCACGCCCTTGCGGGCATCGACCAGCACCAGCGCCAGGTCGGCGGTGGAAGCGCCCGTTACCAGATTTCGGGTGTACTGCTCGTGCCCCGGCGCATCGGCGACGATGAACTTGCGGGTCTCCGTGGCGAAGAAACGGTAGGCGACATCGATGGTTATGCCCTGTTCGCGCTCCGCCTCCAGCCCGTCGACGAGCCGCGACAAATCGCCTCCGCAATTGGCGAGTTCGTCCTCGTAGGCGGAGCCGGTCTCGACAAGCAGGCGGCCGAGCAGGCTCGATTTGCCGTCGTCCACCGAACCGCAGGTGATGAAACGCAGCAGCGTCTTCTCCGCGGTCACGAGGCTTCTCCGTCGCCCCAGCGAAGGCTGGGGCCCATGCTGAGTCTGTGCCGGTGCGGAGGCTGTATGGATCCCAGCCTTCGCTGGGATGACGAAGAAAAGACGAGCGGCATTCTAGAAGTACCCCTCGCGCTTTTTGCGTTCCATTGAGGCGGCGCCGTCGCGGTCGATGAGGCGGCCCTGGCGTTCCGATTGGCGGCCGGCCTGCATTTCGGCGACGATTTCGGACACGCTTGCGGCGCGGCTCTCCACCGCGCCGGACAGAGGGTAGCAGCCAAGGGTGCGGAAGCGGACCCAGCGCTCTTCGACCTGTTCACCGGGGCCGGGTGTCAGCCGCTCGTCGTCCACCATCAGGATGGTGCCGTCGCGCAGGATGGTTGGCCTGGGCTCGGAGAAGTAGAGCGAGGAAACTTCGATTTCTTCCGCCTCGATATATTCCCAGACGTCGAACTCGGTCCAGTTGGAGATCGGGAAGACTCGGAAGCTTTCGCCCTTGGCCTTGCGGCCGTTGTAGAGGTGCCAGAGTTCGGGTCGCTGCTTTTTCGGGTCCCAGCGCTGGCCGGCGGCGCGGAAGGAGAAGACGCGCTCCTTGGCGCGCACCCGTTCCTCGTCGCGGCGGGCGCCGCCGAAAGCGACGTCGAACTTGTGCTCCTCAAGTGCCTGTTTCAGGCCGTCGGTTTTCCACATTTGGGTGTGAAGCGAGGAGCCGTGGTCGAGCGGATTGATGCCCTTCGCCACCGCTTCCGGGTTGCGGTGGACGATCAGCTCCATGCCGGCCGCCGTCGCGGCGCGGTCGCGAAGCGCGTACATGTCGCGAAATTTCCAGCCGGTATCGACGTGCATCAGCGGGAATGGCGGCGTCGCGGGTGCGAACGCCTTGCGCGCTAGGTGAAGCAGCACCGAACTGTCCTTGCCGGCGGAGTAGAGCATCACCGGCCGCTCCGCTTCCGCCGCCGCTTCGCGGAAGATGTGGATCGCCTCGGCTTCCAGGCGCTGGAGGTGGGTGAGCGTCATGCCCCCTCGTTCTAGAGTGGCGCCTCCCCCGGTTGCAACCGGCACGGCGTCGGGCCATCTCCCCCTCATGACCAATCCCCCCCTCAAGGCCGTGATCATTCCGGTTACGCCGCTTCAGCAGAATTGCACCCTTCTTTGGTGCACCGCCACGATGCGCGGCGCGTTCGTCGATCCGGGCGGCGACCTCGACCGCTTGAAAGCCGCCGCGGCGCAGCAGGGGGTGAAGGTGGAAAAGATCATCCTCACCCACGGCCATATCGACCATTGCGGCGGCGCAGGCATCCTTGCCGCCGAGCTCGGCGTGCCGATCGAGGGTCCGCACGAAGCCGACCGCTTCTGGATCGCGCGGCTGGAGGAGGACGGGCGAAACTACGGCATCCCGGCCAAGGTGTTCGAGCCCGACCGCTGGCTGGTGGAGGGCGATACCGTCTCCGTCGGCGAACTGACGCTGCACGTCTTCCACACGCCCGGCCACACGCCGGGGCACATCGTCTTCCACCATCCGGAATCGAAGCTGGCGCTGGTCGGCGACGTTCTCTTCAAGGGCTCGATCGGCCGCACCGACTTCCCTCTAAGTGACCATCAGGCGCTGCTCGATGCAATTCCCGCCAAGCTCTGGCCGATGGGGAACGACACTATCTTCGTCCCCGGCCACGGCCCGATGGGCCGCTTCGGCGAGGAGCGGCGCACCAACCCCTTTGTCGCCGACCGGGTGCTTCAGCGCGCTTAAGCGTGGCTCTGGTAGCTCGCCGGCGCCGGCCGCGCGGCGTGCATGTACGGCAGCGCCAGCGCATAGGCGGCGAGGCCGAGCAGCACCGCCCAGGTGATCACCATGCCGATCACCCGAAGCTTATTCGGCGCCTTGCGGTCCATTCCGAACGCGTGGGCGAGGCGGGAGAGGACGTAGGCGATCGCCACGCCCCACAGCCAGGTCTTGGACCCCTGCGACAGCTCGATCAGCGCCAGAAGGATCAGGAAGAAAGGCGTGTATTCGATGAGGTTGGCATGCGCCCGCATCCGCGCCGCGACCTGCGGATTGCCGCCGTCGCCCAACGGCACCTTGTGGCGGAAGCGAAGCTGGCTGACCCGGATGCCGAGCCAGATGTTGATCAGCGCACACGCGCCGGCGATGGTGAGCGTGATCGGAAGCGTCGTCTGCATGGCCTGTTCTCCCCTGCCGGCGGCCACCGGTTGGCATGGTCACGCCGCGCTTGCAACAGCGGCCAAATAGGCTATAGGCAGCCCCGCTCTGGCGAGAGCATCCCGGCCGCATTGGCCTGCGGCCCTTTCGGCCGTTGATCAATGGCCGCTTTCGCCACATCAACGAACCCGATCGATTGGAACAGGTGCCAGGATGGCCGTCCCGAAAAGAAAAACGTCGCCTTCGAAGCGCAACATGCGCCGCAGCCACCATGCGCTGAAGCCGGTAAACTACCAGGAATGCCCGAATTGCGGCGAGCTTCGCTTGCCCCACAATCTGTGCGTCGGCTGCGGCCACTATAATGGGCGTGAAATTCGGCCGGTCGAGGCGTAAGAGCCCGTTTTTCGGCTTTTAGGAGATGGCTAGGGTGGGCAACGCGCCACGGATCGCAATCGACGCGATGGGTGGCGACGTAGGCCCGGCCGTCATGTGCGCCGGCGCCCATCTCGCCTGGCGCCGCCGCCCCGATCTTTCCTTCATCTTGTTCGGCGACGAAGCGGCTCTGACCGCCGAAGTCGCGCGCCACGAAGGCCTCGCCTCCGTTGCAACCATTGTCCACACGCCCGACGTGATCGGCGGTGAGGACAAGCCGACGCAGGCCATCCGCCGCGCCAAGACGACCTCCATGGGCCGCGCCATCGCCGCCGTGAAATCGGGCGAAGCCAACGCCGCGGTCTCCGCCGGCAACACCGGCGCTTTGATGGCGATGGCCAAGCTGTCGCTTCGCACCATGCCCGGCATCGACCGGCCGGCGCTGGCCGCCCTGCTGCCGACGCTGGGCGAGAACGACCTCGTGATGCTCGATCTCGGCGCCAACACCGAATCGAACGCCCGCAACCTCGTCCAGTTCGCCGTCATGGGCGCGGCTTATTCGCGGGTCGTGCTCGATCTCGACAAACCGCGGGTCCAGCTCCTCAACATCGGCACGGAGGAGATGAAGGGCACGGACGAATTGAAGGAAGCCGCCGCCGTGCTGCGCGAGGCCGATTATCTCGGCATGCGCTTCGAAGGCTTTATCGAAGGCGACAAGATTTCGCGCGGCGATGTCGACGTGGTCGTCACCGACGGCTTCTCCGGCAACATCGCCTTGAAGTCGCTGGAAGGCACCGCCCGCTTCGTCACCGATCTGCTGCGCCGCGCTTTCACAAGCTCCATCCGTTCCAAGATTGGCTTCCTGATCTCGCGACCGGCGACCGAGCTCCTGAAGCACCATCTCGACCCCAACAACCACAATGGCGCCGTCTTCCTTGGCCTCAACGGCCTGGTCGTGAAGAGCCATGGCAGCGCCAGCGACAAGGGCGTCGCCAACGCCATCCGCGTGGCCGCGCGCATGGTCCGCCAGGATCTGACCCGCAAGATCATCGAGGATCTGGAGCGCATCCCCGGTCAGCAGGCGAAAGCCAAGGCAAAGGCCCAGGCGCAGTGATCCGCCGCTCTGTAATCGTCGGCACCGGATCGGCGCTTCCGCACAACCGGGTCTCCAACGCCCAGCTCGCCGAGCGGGTCGACACCACCCATGAATGGATCGTTGAGCGCACCGGCATCGAGGCGCGCCACATCGCCGGCGACGGCGAAACCACCGCCACCCTCGCCACCGAAGCCGCCGGCAAGGCGCTCGCGGCGGCCGGCGTGTCCGCGGGCAAGGTCGGCCTGATCGTGCTAGCCACCGCGACTCCCGACCAGACCTTTCCGGCAAGCGCCACCCGAGTACAGACCGCGCTCGGCATCGACGATTGTATCGCCTTCGACGTTGCCGCCGTCTGCACCGGCTTCCTTTACGCCCTCTCCGTTGCCGACAATATGCTGAAGGGCGGCATGGCCGATTACGCCCTGGTTATCGGCTCCGAGACGTTCAGCCGCATCCTCGACTGGGAAGACCGCACGACCTGCGTCCTGTTCGGCGACGGCGCCGGCGCGCTGCTCCTCCACGCCCAAGAGACCGAGGCTGAGGGCGGCGACATCGGCATCCTCGCAACCAAGCTCCACGCCGACGGGCGCCACAACGACCTGCTGTTCGTCGACGGCGGCGTCTCCACCACCGGCACCGTCGGCAAGCTCCGGATGAAGGGCAAGGAAGTGTTCCGCCACGCGGTCACCAACCTCCACGACGTGCTGAAGGAAGTGCTGGTCGCGTCCGGCCACCAGCCCTCCGACGTCGATTGGGTGGTGCCGCACCAGGCCAACAAGCGCATCCTCGACGCCACCGCCAAGAAGCTCGGCCTCGATCCGGGGCGGGTGATCGTCACGGTCGACCAGCACGCCAACACCTCCGCCGCGTCGGTGCCGCTGGCGCTCGACGTCGCGGTCAAGGACGGCCGGATCAAGAAGGGCGATCTGATCGTCCTGGAAGCGATGGGCGGCGGCTTTACCTGGGGGGCGGCGGTCGCCCGTTACTGAGGGCGCCCTGCCGCAAGCACGGTTTGCACATACCCCGAAGCTGGTTTATGCCTTTGCTTGAATTTCTCTGGGGGAGGGAGAAAAAACATGGCTGATGCAGGAGTTATGAGGCGTTCGGAGGTGGGCACGTTGACGCGCGCCGACCTCGCCGATGTCATTCACCGCGAGATCGGATTGTCGCGTGCCGACTCGGCAGGAATCGTCGAGCGCATCCTGTTTCACATGTGCGCTGCCCTTTCGGACGGGCAGAATGTGAAGATTTCCGGCTTCGGAAGCTTCATCCTGCGCGACAAGGGCGAGCGCGTCGGGCGCAACCCGAAGACCGGCGTCGAAGTGCCGATCGCGCCGCGCCGCGTGCTCACCTTCCGCGCCAGCCAGATCATGCGCGAGCGCATCGCCAAGGCGCTCTGAGGCCGCCGGCCATGCCAGAGCCGACTCGCAAAAGCGAACAGGCGTTCAAGACGATCGGTGAGCTTGCCGCCGAGCTCGGCGTGCCGCAGCATATTCTGCGCTACTGGGAAACGCGCTTTCCCCAGCTCAAACCGCTGCAGCGCGCCGGCAATCGCCGTTACTACCGCTCGGCCGACGTGTCGCTGGTGCAGCGAATCCACCGTCTCCTCAGCCAGGACGGCTACACGATCCGCGGCGTTCAGCAGCTCCTCGACGGCCGCGCGGCCGAGGCTCCGGCGGAGGAAGCACCTGCGGCGGCCTCTCCCGCGGCCGCTCCGACAGCGGCGCCTTCCGCTTCAGCACACCTCCCTACCGAGGAATTGCGCGCCATTCGCGACAGCCTAGCTGAAGCCCTCGCCGCCGCCCGCGTCTGAAGTTCGACCTCAAAAGGTGAGCCAAAACGGCACCCTTTGAAAATTTTTCGCGACTTTTAAACTCGCTTCGTCGTACCATCATAACGGCTCACCGCCGCAGAAAACTGCGCTTTTTCCGCTGAAATGGGAGAGGGAGACCTGCCGCGCGGCGGCTTCGTTCATCCTAACGCCATGAAACTTCTACGAGTCATTGGTCGTTGAGCCCGGCAAGTGAGTGAAAAAGGAGCCGAGGTATGGCCAGTATCCTTGAAGATCGCGGCGGGTGTATTGTCCCCAAGGCCGAAACCCGCGGCTACCATATCGTGTACCGCGAACATGAAGCCAATTACTGCCCCGGCTGCGGACGGACGCACTGGTATATCGGCCGATCCATGGCCGAATGCGCCTTCTGCGCCACCGCGCTTCCGCTTGAGAACGCGCCGATGATCGCGGGCGGGCAGATCGTCCGCACCATCCGCCGGCCGATGAGCGCGGAGCATGCCTACGCGGCCTGACCGGGCGCACTAGACCTAGAACAAGAGCGGCAGGCGCCCCGGCGCCGCCGCTCTTTTCTTGTCCCGCTCAGCCGGCCTTGCGCCGCACCGGCACCGCCGCGTTGCACAGGTCGACGCCGCCGGCCGGCCGGTTGAAGAACTCCCCGCCGCGATTGGCGCGTCCGGTGATGTATTGGCTGAACGACAGGCTGTCGGAGCGCAGCACCTCGAATGCAGGCCGCTCCGCCGCCGGCATGTCGCTCGCCAGCCGCACCTTAGCGATGCCGATATTCTGCGCCGGCTCCTTGTAGAAGCCCAGAGCCTCCGTTCCGCGTGGGCGGGCGGAGAGCAAAGCCATTCCCTCGACCACCCGGCCAATCACCGCGATGTTGAGGTCGAGGTGGCGCGGCGCGTGGCCGATGACGGCGTAAAGCTCGCCGCCGGTGCCCGTGTCCGGCGCCAGATCGCGACCGACGCCGACAGCGCCATAGCAATGGGTTAGCCAGGCGCGCCCTTCCTCGGGATCGTAGCCGACGGGCCAGCTGTCCGCATGGCCGACCATCGGGGCATAGCTGTCGGGGAAGCCAAGAGCGCGGACGTTCAGCCCCTCCAGGGCGCGGTGATACTCCGCAGGCGGCTTGGCCACCACGCCGGCCGGTAAGGCGACCTTCGCGTCCCCATTGCCCCACTGCGCGACATAATTGTCCTGCACCCGGTAGATGGACGACCCGTTCCACCACCCGCCCTTGGCATAAGCCTTGATGTTGGCGACGTGCACCGGCGCGAAGTCGGGCGCGAGCTCGATGATCACCCGGCCGCTGTCCTTCAGGTCCATCACCAGCAGGTTCTCCGGCGCCACAGTGCGCCAGGCCTCGGCGGGAGCGTTCTGCACGACCACGCTTGGCTCCGTCGCGTCCAGCACCGGTGCCGGCCGCCAGAAGGTGTAGCGCGCCGACCCTTCGGCCTTGGGCGCCTGTTCGGCGGAGGCGGTGGCGCAACCGGCCAGGAGGAGGGCGGCGGTGAGAGTGGCGAAACGGCGCATGATGAAGGTCCCTCGAACGTGTTCGAAGGGCTTATCGCCTGTCGCTCAAGTCAGGGCAATCGCCGGGCGCAAGGCCCTCAGGCGTCGTCCGCCACAAGCCGCAGCGCCGGGCGCGGCGCTTCGGTCAGCCGGTGCATTTCGCCGAGGTGAAGCTCGGACAGCTCGAGGTGGGCGATGGCGGCTTCGTCGCTTGAAGCGGCGCGGGCGGCGGCGAGTTCCTCGAACGCGCGGTCGGCATGGTGCCGAATGGTGTCTTGTCTGGACATTGGAACCCCGCGACTCGGGGTGAAACTCTACAACCCGGAGCAAGCAAGCTGTCTCAACCGCACGGCTGGCGCAACAATATGGATCAGGCTTCCTGCATCGCCTTGGCGTCGTGGTGGAGGTAGCGCTCGTTAAAATCGCCGGCGTCGCGAAGCCGCGGCCAATCGGAAATGGTGATCGCTCGGCGGTTACGGTCGATCAGCCCTTCTTCCTGCAACTGGCGAAGCACCCGGTTGACGTGAACGGAGGTGAGCCCGACGGCGTCGGCGAGCTGCTCCTGAGTCATCGGCAGTTCGTAACGGTGGTTCTGGGCCATGCCCGCCGCTTCAAGGCGAAGCGAGAATTCGCACAATATGTGGGCGACACGCGCGCGGCTGTCGCGGCGGCCGACATTCACCACCCATTCGCGGAAGATCGAGGAGTCGATCAAGGTGTCCATCCATAAGGCACGGCCGATCGCCGGGTAGTTAAGCGCCAGATCCTGGATTGTACCGGTGGAAATCAGCGCCACGTCGCATTCGGTAAGCGTCTGCACGCTGGTATCGGCAAGGCCGATGAAGCTGTTTTGAAGGTCGAGGAACTCGCTTGCGATGTGCAGCGAGATGATCTGCCGTGCACCCTCGCCGGTCAGCTTGTAGCGAAAGGCGAAGCCGCTGAGCAGCAGCGCGCAATGTTCGGGCTTGTCACCGTCGCGGACGACATGGGCGTTGGCCGGAAGGCGGCGGACACTGTGCGGCAGCGTCAGCAGCGTCTTGCGATCGGCGGGCGTGAAGGGAGACCGGCGCTCGAGCCGCCGCACCATTGCTTCAAATGTCGGATGTACGTCCGCCACGACCGCTCCCTCTCCGCGGGGCAAACCACAGCCGCCGCGAAATCGCGCGGGCGCCCCCTTCCGCTGTCACGGATAGAAGGTGCCTGATTCCATTGCTTTTATCTAGATCAAGCGGCTCAAAAAGACCGCATTGTTACGACCGCGGCTGATTATGCGCCGTCTCAACTCTCGTCAGCTTTGCAGCGGGTAGGCCGTCAGTTCCTTTTCGGCGGCCTGCTTGGCGCGCAGCACGTCACCGCGATGCGCGCGAGCGGCCATGGCTTCCCAGGCGCCGGCGGCGCGAAGGCAGCGTTCACGGACATTGTCGAGGGTTGCGGCATCGGCATCGGCGCGGGCTTCGGCGGCGCGGGCTGCGTAGAAATCGTGCTGGGCGGACATTCGGCTGTGTCTCCTTCGGCCCCCCGGCCGCGTGGCATTAAAAGAAAAAGGGCGAGGGTCTCAAGACCCCCGCCCCTTTTTAGTCAGCTTAAGCGGACTGGATGTTGACTGCGCTGGTCTTGCCGCGGCGGTCGGTTTCCAGTTCGTAGGTCACGCGCTGATCGCGATCGAGGCCCATCATGCCGGCGGCCTGGACCGCGCTGATGTGCACGAATGCGTCGTTTCCGCCGCCATCGGGCGAAATGAAGCCATAGCCTTTGTCGCTGTTGAAGAACTTTACGGTTCCGGTGGTCATTGGATTTTTCCTTCTGTGGCAGGCCGCCAATCGGCCCCCCGAGGCTATGAGAGGCGAGAGAGAAGGAAAAAGGGCCGCAAAGCGCCAAAGACCGTCAATTTGCGACTAGTAGCAGACCCTTACATAGGGGCTGGGCCGCGAAATAGCAAATGAAGCGCCGCCGTGCCTCCTTAGCCGGCTGCCAGTAGCAACGCCGCATAGCCCGCCGCGCCGGCGGCAAAAGCGGCGAATCGGCTTTCGCGATCCTCCGGCAATTCTTCCTTCAACACGTTCAGGATTATCCCGCCGGCCAGAAAGCCGAACAAGGCGGTGATGGCGAGCGGCGGCAGCGCGTAAAGCGCGCCCAGGGCCCAGCCGGCGAGCGGCGCCGCGGCGAGAAGCCAGCGGGCGCGGCGATAGGCGCCGCCATGATGTTCGCGAAGCCCCTGATCGTTGACCAGGAAGTGCAGGCCGAGCGCGAGCGCGTAGAAGATCAGCCCGCCCCGCTCCTCGCGGTGAAGCAGCAGGTAGCCGATCAGGAAATTGTAGAGGGCGAAGGAGCCCAGGTGGATCCAGAACACGCCGGCATCCCGCTCCCGCCGGCGCGCGAGCCGCTCAAGCCCGTAGAACATGCCGAGGCCCAGCAAGGCGAGCAGCCAGACGTGGCTTTCGATGTTCTGGAAAAGGCCGTCTTCCTCCACCTGCCGCTGGTGCTCGGCGAGGTCGGGCAGGATGTGGACGAAGACGTAGGCGACCGACACGCCGCCTGCCGCCGAAAGCCAGACGCTCCTCGGCACGGTGCGCAACCAATCGAGCCGCGCGCCGGCCAAGTGGACGAGCGCGAACAACAAGGCGACCGAGCCGGTGGCGGCGAGTTCCGTCATGCCGCCGCCAACGCGCCGGCTGCGGCGGCGTTCAATCGAACGCGCCGTCCGAAAGATCGTTGGCCACGATCAGGCTTGCATATTCCTGGGCAAGCCGCCGGTGGCAGTCCGCGGCCAACGGGCTTCGCGCCCGTTCGGCGGCAATTTCCTCCGCCGCGATTCGCGAGCGGTAATAATCGAGATCGACACTGTCCATTTCGTCCCCCCCGGGATGATGACGCCGACCTTAAGCGGATTCGCAATCGCGGCCAACAACTTGAATCAACAGGCTCTGGCGAATGGCCGGGGAGTGTCTTATCCCGGCAACGGTTTTGAAAAAACATCAGACGGGAGAGCGGGATGGCCAGGGTTTTCACAAAGGCGCTGCTGCTTGCGGCGAGCGCGCTGGTCGTAAGCAATGCTGCAAATGCAGCGCCGGCGGCCAAGGCCGCGGCTTCGGCCAAGGTCGAGGTTCCGCCGATGCAGTTCAAGGAACGCCGGCTCGCCAACGGGCTGCGCGTCATCTCGCTTCGCGACACCAACACGCCCAACGTCGCCGTCTCCGTCTGGTACGAAGTCGGCTCCAAGCACGATCCGGCCGGCCGCTCCGGCTTCGCCCACCTGTTCGAACACATCTTATCGCGCAAGACGCGGAACATGCCGTTCAACGCGATCGTCGGCCTGGTTGAGGATGTCGGCGGGGTGCGCAACGCATCCACCTGGTACGACCGCACCAATTATTACGAGATCGTGCCGTCGCGGTACCTCGAAACCATGCTGTGGACCCATGCCGAGCGGATGGCGCTTCCGGTCGTCGACGAGCAGGTGTTCGAGACCGAGCGCAACGTGGTGAAGGAGGAGCTTCGCCAGCGTGTCCTCGCGCCGCCGTACGGCCGCCTGCGCATTCTCCTGAACGAGAATAGCTGGGACAAGATGCCGCACCGCCGCCCCGGCATCGGCACCATCGAGGATCTCGAAGCCGCCACGCTTGAGGACGCCCGCGCTTTCCACGAAGCCTATTACGGCCCGGACACCGCGACCCTGATCGTCTCCGGCAATTTCGACGAGGCGCAGCTGCAGCGCTGGGTGGATCAGTACTTCGCCAAGATCGCGCCGCGGGCGAAGAAGACGCCGCTCACCATCACCGCCCGTGATGCCGCGCGTACGGCGCCGCGCACCGTCACGATGTATGCGCCCAACGTGCCCCTTCCGGTGGTCGGCTCCTCGTGGCGAATCCCCGGCTCCGCGCACCCCGACATGGCGGCTCTGACCGTGATGGACACGATTCTGACGAGCGGCGACAGCTCCCGCTTCTATCGCGCCTTGGTCGAGACCCAGCTTGCCACCTCCGCCGGCGCCGACCTCTCGGATGTCGAGGAGCAAGGCTATTGGGCCCCGCAGGTCACGCTCGCCTCGGGGCGTAAGCTCGAGGAAGTCGAAGCCGCACTTGCGAAAGAGATCGCCCGCCTCCGCGACGCGCCGGTGACGGCGGCCGAACTTGCCGAAGCCAAGACCGAACTCGCCGCCGACGCGCTTCGTGAACGCGAAACCTTCAGCGGCCGCGCCTTCGATCTCGGCGAGGCCCTGGTCCGCACCGGCGACCCGCGCGCCTCCGACAAAAGGCTCGCCGCGATCGGGCGCGTCACCGCCGCCGACATCCAGCGCGTCGCGCGCAAGTACCTCATGCCCGAAGCGCGGCTCGACTACCGCTATTTGAACGAAACGCAGCGGCCCGCCGGGCAGGCGGACGCCTGGGCGAACCCGATGCCGCTGCCCCGCTTCGCCTCGGTACCGCCGGCAAGCCGCGCGCCGATCACCCTTGCCCCCGAAGGCGAGCGCCTGAAGCCGCCGGCGCCCGGCGCGGCGGTTGCAGTGACGCCGCCGGTGATCAGCGAGTCGCGCCTTCCTACCGGCCTCAGCGTCGTAACCGCCCGCTCGGGCAATGTACCGCTCGCCACCATGACCCTGGTGGTGAAGGGCGGCGCCTCGACCGACCCGCAGGGCAAGGCCGGCGTTGCTTCAATGGCCGCCAACCTCCTGACCAAGGGCACCACCACCCGCACCGCGCAGCAGATCGCGGCCGAGCTCGAATCGCTCGGCGCGTCGATCAACACCGGCGCCGGCCCGGACGGCACGATCCTCTCCGTCTCCGCACCGGTCGCGAACCTGGAGGCGGCGGGCCGCATCCTCGCCGACATCGTCCAGAACCCGACCTTCCCCGCCGCCGAACACGAACGCGACCGCAAGCGTGCGCTCGACGGCCTGTCCATCTCCCTGCGCGATCCCGGCTCGATTGCGCAGATGGTGGCCCAGCCCTTGCTCTACGGCAGCGCGCCTTACGCGACCCTTGCCAACGGCACATTGGGATCGCTGAAAGGCATGACGCGCGAAGACCTTGCGGCCTACCACCGCACCTGGTTCCACCCGGCCAACGCCTCCCTGGTGATCGCCGGCGGCATCGACACCGCGCGCGCCAACCAGCTCGCGGCGTCGCTGTTCAGCACCTGGCGCGGCAACGGCCCCGCCCCGACGCCGCCCGCCTCCCGCGCCGGTGAAGCGCAGAAGGTACGCACGGTAGTCGTGGATCTTCCCGGCGCCGGCCAGGCCGCCGTGCTCGCGGCGGTGCGCGGCATCGGCCGCTCCGACCCATCCTTTTACAGCCTCAACGTCGCCAACGCGGTGCTCGGCTCCGGCTCGAGCGGGCGGTTGTTCCAGGAAGTGCGGGTCAAACGTGCTTTGAGCTACGGCGCCAACAGCGGCATGCCCGGGCGCCTCGACGCCAGCGTTCTCGCCGCCTCGTCTCAAACCAAGAACGAAAGCGCCGCCGAAGTCGCGCAGGTAATCCTCACCGAACTTGACCGGCTGGGCAAGGAGCCGCTGGAGGCGGACCTCACCGCCAAGCGCGTCGCCTTCCTGTCCGGCAATTACAACCGCCAGGTGGAAAGCAGCGCGGGTCTCGCCAACACGCTTGCAAGCCTGATCCAGCAAGGCATGCCGCCCTCGGAAGTTGCCCATTTCGTCCACCAGCTCGAAGCGGTCACGCCTGCCCAGGCCTCCGCGGCGGCGGCCCGCCTCGCCTCCTCGCAGCGGGCAACGGTGATCGTCGTCGGCGACGCGTCCAAGTTCCTCGACAAGCTGAAGGCCATCAGGCCCGACGTGGAGGTGATCCCCGCCGCCGAACTCGACCTCGACTCGCCCAGCCTGCGCCGGAGCAAATAACAGGTGCCGTTAAGGCGGCGATCATCGGCCTCGTGCCATGGTCGCCGCCGACACCTTCGAGGCACCATGACCCGTTTTTTCCTTCTCCCGCTCCTCGCGCTCGGCCTCTCGGGCTGCGTCGCAAAAACGGCGCTCGACATCGCCACCCTGCCGGTCAAGGCCGCCTCCGCCGCGGTCGACGCGGCAACGGTGAGCCAGGCCGAGGCCGACCAGAAGCGCGGCCGCCAGATCCGCGAATATGAGGAATGCCTCGGCCGCGAGGACCGCCGGGCCGAGAAAAAGAAGCGCGAGTCCGATTACGGCCGCTGCGAGGAACCGCGTCCGATTACGCGTTGACTCCGTGTAACCTCAAGGTTACGTGTCACCCATAGGTTACACACTAGGGGGACGATCAATGACTGCAAGCGACATCGAAACCGCCGACCGGCTTGGCCGCCGCCGCGCGCGGATCCTGCCGGTGCTGGCGATCATCTTCATCCTCCAGCAAAGCAGCTACTTCGCCGCCGTGGCGGAGGATGGTGCCCGCTCCGTGGACCACGTCAAGATCAGCGCCTGGCTGGTGCTCACCGTGCTCCTTCTCCTGCTTCTTGCCACCGGAGGCTCCTGGTTCCGGCGGCGCGAGGTCCGGGCGCTGCTCAACGACGAGGTGAGCCGCGCTAATCGCACGGACGGCATGCGCGCCGGCTTCTTTGCGGCCATGATCGGCGGCATCGCGTCCTACATCCTCACCTATTTCGAGCCGATGAGCGGACGCGAGGCGATCCACCTGATCGTTACAATCGGCATCGCCGCCGCATTGCTTCGCTTCGGCTTCCTGGAGCGCCGCGCCCACCGCAATGGTTGAAACGCTCGGCAACCGATTGAACGAACTTCGAAGCGCGCGCGGCCTCACCCAGGCTGCGCTCGCCGAAGCCGTGGGGGTCAGCCGCAAGACGATCAACACCGTCGAGAACGGCGTCTTCACCCCGTCCGCGCTGCTCGCGCTGAAGATCGCCCGCGCGCTCGAGCGCCCGGTCGAGGAAGTCTTCTTCCTCGAACCCTAGCGAACGCTCGCCGCCTGCGCCTCGACCAGTGCGATGAGGTCGCCGAGGCCCAGGTTCATATCGGCGGTGTGAAGGCCCCAGCCCGGCTGCGGCTGGCCGGCGATCACCACGTCGCCCGGAATCTGATCGGTACGCGCGTCAGCCGGATCGGCGCTCACCATCACCGAAAGATAGCCGGTGTTGCCGCGATTGACGCAGGAGGCGGAGACCAGCCCGTCCGTGCGCAGGAACGGCGTCGGCGGCGTGCCCTCGCTCGACCACTTGATCGCGCTTGGCGCCCCGGTGACGCTCGGCCCCGCATACCAATAACTGTCGAGCGGCGCCGAACCCTTGGCCAGCCGCGCCGGGTTGGTGCAGCCCACCGTCATCCCGGGCCGCGCGGTACGCCCGAACAGCGACACGGGCGGCGGCGGGTTGGTTGCGCGAAAGGAGACGTAAGTGACCACGCAGCCCGTCTGACCGACCCGGCTGCACAGCGGCGTCTCCTTGAACGTGCCGCCGACGAGCTTCCCTTCCGGCACCTCAACGTTGAAGCCGATCAGCAGCGCCGAGACCATCCGATTCGCCTCAGGCCTCCCCTCGATCTCGCGGGCAAGAAGCTGGGTGAGGTGGATCGTGCCCTGGCTATGGCCGACCAGTACGAACGGGCGGCCCTTATTATGCTTGGCGAGATACTCCCGCCACGCGGCAACCACATCGCCGTAAGCCATCGCCATCGACTGGGCGGTGCGCTGGCCGCCGCCCGTCGCCTGGCGGAGCAAGGCGGCAAGCGTCGCCTGGCGGTAGATCGGCGCATATGTCCGGCAGGTGCCGGCAAATCGGGCGAACTGCACTGCCGCCGTCGCATTCTCCTCCGGCCCAGCAACCAGATCGGAGTTGTCGCCGGGGTCGCGCGACACGGTCGGGTAGACGTAGAAGCAATCGATCTTCGGATCGCGCGCGGCAACCGCCTGCCCCACCGAGCCGTAGCCGTTGGCGTTCAGCGCAGTCGTCGGCAGCGGCTTGGCGCAAACATCGTCGCGTCCGGGAAGGCAGAGCCACGCTTCCCCCTTCGTATAATCGGGCGCGGCGGCGGCGGCGGGCGCCTCCTGCGCGGCGGCGGGCGCGGCGAGTGCAAGCGCTAAGGCAGCGAGCGTCAATCGGATCATCTTTTCCCCCTTAGTCGAACAAACCGTCCTGCGCCGTCTTCGGTGGCGGCAGGCCGAGGTGGCTCCAGGCCCTGCCGTTGAGGCAGCGGCCGCGCGCGGTGCGGGCAACGAGGCCGAGCTGGATTAGATATGGCTCGATCACTTCCTCGATCGTGTCGCGCGGCTCGGACAGGCCGGCGGCGAGCGTCTCCACGCCCACCGGCCCCCCGCGGTAAATGTCGGCGATCATCAAGAGGTAGCGCCGGTCCATCGCATCAAGCCCGAGCTGGTCGACCTCCATCCGCACCAGCGCGCCGTCCGCCACAGCGGCATCGACCTCCGCAGCCCCCGCCGCCTGGGCGAAATCGCGCACCCGGCGAAGCAGCCGCCCGGCGATACGCGGCGTCCCTCGCGAGCGCCGCGCCACTTCGGCGGCACCGTCCGGTGTGATTTCCATGCCAAGCAGCCGCGCCGCGCGGCGCACCACCTGCTCGAGTTCGTCCACCGTGTAGAAATTGAGCCGCACCGGAATGCCGAAGCGGTCGCGAAGCGGCGTGGTCAGCAGCCCCTGCCGCGTCGTCGCGCCGACAAGCGTGAATTTCGGCAGATCGATCCGCACCGAGCGCGCCGACGGCCCTTCGCCAATCATCAGATCGAGCGCCCGGTCTTCCATTGCGGGATAGAGAATTTCCTCCACCGCCGGATTGAGCCGGTGGATCTCGTCAATGAACAGGACGTCGCCGTCTTCGAGGTTGGTCAGCAATGCGGCAAGGTCGCCGGACTTGGCGATCACCGGCCCAGACGTTGCCCGGAAGCCGACGCCAAGCTCACGCGCGATGATCTGCGCCAGCGTGGTCTTGCCGAGCCCCGGCGGCCCGAAGAAGAGCACATGATCAAGCGCATCGCCCCGCGCCTTGGCGGCGTCGATGAAGACGCGGAGATTCTCGCGCGCGCCCTTTTGCCCGACGAACTCGTCCAGCGTTTTCGGCCGAAGCGCCGCGTCGATATCCTCGGGGCGCCGGGCGCCGGAAATGATGCGGTCCTGCTCCACGCGCCAAGCTTTAGCCGAAGCGCCTTGCCTGTCGAGGGCTTAGCGCGACGCTTTCTTGAGCGCGGTGCGGACAAGGGCGTCGAGGGTGGCGCCCGAGCCGAGTTCCTCCTCCGCCTTGGCAACGGCGGCGGCGGCTTCGGAAGGGCGGAAGCCGAGATTGAGGAGGGCGGACGCCGCGTCGCCGGCAAGGCTGCCCGCCGGCGCGGCGGCAGGGGCGGAAAGGCCGCTGCCCAGCGCCACGGCACCGGCTTTGTCCTTGAGCTCATTGACGATGCGCTGGGCGAGCTTCGGCCCCACACCCTGGGAACGCGCCACCATTGCATTGTCGCCGGAGGCGATCGCACGATGCAATTCGTCGACGGTCAGCGCCGACAGGATCGCAAGCGCCACCCGCGATCCCACGCCTTGGACGGAGGTGAGCAGGCGAAACCAGTCGCGCTCGCCGGCGGTGGCGAAGCCGATCAGCCGCATGTCGTCCTCGCTGACCTGCATCTGAGTGTGGAGAACCACTTCGGAGCCCAAGGCGCCGAGGCTGGACAGGGTGCGGGTGGAGGCGAAGACAAGGTAGCCGACGCCGTTGACGTCGATGATTGCGGTGTCCGCGGTAAAGCTGTCGAGCAGCCCCTTGAGCTTGGCGATCATGCCGCGTGCTTGCCCATGCGCCGCGCGCTGGCAAGATGGTGCGCGTGGGTAATCGCCACCGCAAGCGCGTCCGCGGCGTCCGCGCCCGCGATCTTCGCGCCCGGCAGCAGCCGCCCGATCATCGCATGCACCTGATCCTTGGACGCCCCACCGGTGCCGACCACCGCCTTCTTAACCAGCGTCGGCGCATATTCCCCGACCTCCAGCCCAGCCTGGGCCACGGCGAGCAGCACCACCCCCCGCGCCTGCCCAAGCTTCAAGGTCGACTGCGGATTCTCGTTGACGAACACCTCCTCAACCCCCGCCGCCGAGGGCCGATGCTCCGCAATCATCGCCGCCAGCTGCCCATGCAACTGCGCCAGCCGCGCCGGCAGCGCCGCATTGGTGTCGGTACGGATCTGCCCGTTGGCGACATGGCTCAACCGATTTCCCTCCGCCGCAATAACGCCCCAGCCAGTGCACCCAAGACCAGGGTCGAGGCCGATCAAGATCAAAGCCCCTCCCCTTCAGGGGAGGGGTTGGGGAGGGGCCTGTAATCTGGCCCGCTGCAAGACCGATCCCACCGATCAGGGAGCTTCTCCAGCGTATCGAGGATAGCAATCAACACGCCGTCCATATTGGTCATCACCTCGTCATTCGTGAAGCGAATTGTGGTGAAGCCTCTGGCGGCGAGCAAAGCGTCACGGCAGGCGTCGACTTCGGGCGTGTGCGTTTCGCCGTCTACCTCAATGATGAGGGCTTTCTGCGGGCAGAAGAAGTCGGCGACGTAGGGATCAAACCTCGTTTGGTGCCGGAACTTGTACCCGCCGAGCTGCTTGTTCGAGAGATGTCGCCACAACCGCATCTCGGGCTCCGTAAGCTCGTGGCGAAGCTTCCGCGCGCGCTCGCCAAGCCGCTTGTTCCGTGGCACTTCCCCTCCCCAACCCCTCCCCTGAAGGGGAGGGGCTTGAACCGCCGTGCTAGCCGAGCTTCTCCATCACTTCGTCGGAGACTTCGTAATTGCCCCACACGGTTTGAACGTCGTCGTCTTCTTCCAGCGTGTCGATCAGCTTCATCAGCTGGCCGGCCTGGTCTTCGCCGACCTCCACCGGCGTCTGCGGGCGCCAGGCGAGCTTGGCGCTTTCCGCTTCGCCCAGGGCCTTTTCCAAGGCCTTGCCAACTTCGTGGAGGGCGTCCTGGGCGGTCCAGATCTGGTGGCCGTCCTCGTCGCTCTCGACATCGTCGGCGCCGGCTTCGATCGCCGCTTCCAGAACGTCGTCGGCGCTGCCGGCAGTGGCGGGGTAGGTGATCAGGCCCATCCGGTCGAAGCCGTGGCTGACCGAGCCCGATGCGCCCAGATTGCCGCCGTTCTTGGCAAAGGCGGTGCGCACGTTCGTCGCGGTGCGGTTGCGGTTGTCGGTCAAGGCTTCCACGATCAACGATACGCCGCCTGGGCCGAAGCCTTCGTAGCGGATGTCCTCGTAATTCTCGGCATCGCCCATCGAACTCTTGTCGATCGCCCGCTGGATATTGTCCTTGGGCATCGACTGCGCCTTGGCGGCGAGCACGGCGGCCCGGAGCCGCGGGTTCATGTCCGGATCGGGCGTGCCCATCTTCGCCGCGACGGTGATTTCGCGCGAAAGTTTGGAAAACATCGCCGAGCGCTTCTTATCCTGCGCGCCCTTGCGGTGCATGATGTTCTTGAATTTGCTGTGGCCGGCCATGGGTCCGGTGCGATCCTTACTGTGAGGTGATGACCCACCCGTAGCCGAGACCGTCCGCGCCGCGCAACGGACCTGTGCAGCCACCCTGCACAGCGCCCGCCGCGGCGAAAGCGCTTACTCGATGCCGAGCGCCGCCTTGTAGGTTTCCAGAAGCGCGTCGGCTTCCTGGCGGGCATGGGCTTCCATCTTCCGCAGGCGGATGATGGTGCGCATGGTTTTAGTGTCGTAGCCGCGCGATTTGGCTTCCAGGTAGACGTCCTTGACGTCGTCGGCGATCGCCTTTTTTTCCTCTTCCAAACGCTCGATGCGCTCGATCAACAGGCGCAGCTCGTCCGCTGCAACATTACCTTCCGACATGTACCCAACCCCGAATCTAGAATGTAAGCCAGGCGTCTAGGGGCTGGCGTGGCCCGGCTCAATAGGCTGCGGCGCGAAGCGGCAAACGGAGCACCGGCCGGTGCCGTTCGTCCTCGACGTCGATCCAGCCGTCGGCCGACAATTTGTCGATCAACAGCTGCTGGCGGACCACGTCGCTGGCCGTGCGCATCGCTTGGCTCAGCGCCGCAAGATCGTCGCTGCAGCTTTCGCCGACCACGTCGGTGGCTTCATATTCGTCGCAGCAGATGTTGAAATAATAACGCGGCATGCCGTCCAAACGCTTGAGACGCCGCACATATCCACCGCCCGCGCGGCTTATCAACCGCGCGCGCCGGTTGCGCGGGCGCCGGAGAGGTGAAAGGAGCCGCTGATGAGCCGTGAAGCCCGCTTCCTTGCCGCGCTGCGCCGCCTCGCCCCGCACCCGGCGGCGCGCGGCCTGGCCGACGACGCGGCGGTGCTGGAAGTAGGCGGCGAGCGGATCGTGCTGACCCACGACATGCTGGTCGAGGGCGTCCACTTCCTCCCCGACGATCCGCCCGGCGACGTTGCCGCCAAGCTCCTTGCGGTGAACCTGTCCGATCTCGCCGCCAAGGGCGCAAAGCCGCTCGGCGTGCTGATGGGCTACTCGCTGCGTGAAGACGCCGACTGGGACCAAGCGTTTGCCGCCGGTCTGGGCGAAGCGCTGGCGGCGCATGACGTCCCCCTGCTCGGCGGCGATACGGTGAGCCTTCCCGCCGACGCGCCGCGCACGCTCGGCCTCACCGCCCTCGGCACCTGCGCCGGGGCAGTGCCGAGCCGGGCGGGCGCCCGAGCGGGCGACGAACTCTGGGTCACAGGCACAATCGGCGACGCAGGCGCGGGCCTCCGCATCCTCACCGGCGCGCTGCAAGGCGACGCCGCTCTCGTCGAGCGCTACCGCCTGCCCACGCCCCGCCTGGAGGCTGGGCAAAGGCTCGCCCCCCTCGTCACCGCGATGATGGACGTGTCCGACGGCCTCCTCATCGACGCTGCCCGCATGGCCGAAGCAAGCGCCGCCGCCCTCTCGATAAACCTCGCCCGCCTCCCCCTCTCCGCTGCCCTGCAAAGCGCCTGCGGAAGCGACCGCCCCGCACGCTTCGCCGCCGCAACCGCAGGGGACGATTACGAACTCCTCTTCGCCGCCGCCCCGGAGCAGGCGCCCGTCCTCCTCGCTCTTTCCCAGGAGCTCAGCCTCCCCTTCACCCGCCTCGGCGCCTTCTCCCCCGGCTCCGGCCTCACCCTCCATGACGGCAACACCCCCCTCCCCCTCCCCGAGCGACTCGGCTGGGAGCATGGCGCGTCTCCGGTTGAAAGCGGGGGCGGAGGCCCTTAAGACCCTCCGCCATGTCCGGGCGCGTTCGCCTTCGGGGGCTTCGCCCCGCCCGGCGACAATAGGGGAAGGATCAACCAACAATGACGGTCGTGCTCATCGCCATAGCCTGCGGGTTCATCGCAGTGCTCTACGGCATCTTCACCAGCCGCCAGGTGCTCGCGATGTCGCCGGGCAACGAGCGGATGGTGCAGATCGCCGACGCCATTCAGGAAGGCGCCAAGGCCTATCTCGGCCGCCAATACACCACCATCGCCATCGTCGGCGTCATCGTCGCCGTCCTGGTCGCGGTGCTGCTCGGCATCACCCAGGCGGTGGGCTTCGTGCTTGGCGCGGTGCTTTCGGGCGCGGCGGGTTATATCGGCATGAACATCTCGGTCCGCGCCAACGTGCGCACCGCGGAAGCCGCGCGCCGTTCGCTGCAAAGCGGTCTCACCACCGCTTTCCGCGCCGGCGCCATCACCGGCATGCTGGTCGCTGGCCTTGCGCTTCTCGCCATCGCCGGCTTCTTCTACGTTCTCGTTGAAGTGCAGGGCCTTGAGCCGAACGACCGCCTGGTCATCGACAGCCTCGTCTCCCTCGCCTTCGGCGCCTCGTTGATCTCGATCTTCGCGCGCCTCGGCGGCGGCATCTTCACCAAGGCCGCCGACGTCGGCGCCGATCTCGTCGGCAAGGTCGAGGCCGGAATACCGGAAGACGACCCCCGCAACCCGGCCGTGATCGCCGATAACGTCGGCGATAACGTCGGCGACTGCGCCGGCATGGCCGCCGACTTGTTCGAAACCTACGTCGTCACCGTCGGCGCAACCATGGTGCTGATCGCGCTTCTCGTGTCCGGCACCACCGAACAGCTCACCGCCCTGATGGCGCTTCCGCTGATCATCGGCGGCGTCTGCATTCTTACCTCCATCGCCGGCACTTACATGGTGCGCTTGAGCGGCAAGCAGTCGATCATGGGCGCCCTTTACAAGGGCTTCTGGACCACCGCTCTGCTCTCGATCCCGGCCATCTACTACGTCACCGCGCAGACGCTCGATCAGGGCATGAACACCGTGATCGGCTCGGCGCGCGAAGCGGCGGGCAGTGAAGTCGAGCCGCAGGTCGCGGCCGATGCGCTTGCCGGCGGCTTCACCGGCATAGACCTCTTTTGGTGCATGATGGTCGGCCTCGGCGTCACCGCTCTGCTGGTGTGGATCACGGAATATTACACCGGCACCAACTACCGCCCGGTCCGCTCGATCGCGAAAGCGTCCGAGACCGGCCACGGCACCAACGTCATTCAGGGTCTGGCGATCAGCCTTGAATCCACCGCTCTGCCGACCCTCGTCATCTGCGTCGGCACCATTCTCTCCTACCAGCTCGCCGGCCTGATCGGCATCGCCTTCGCGGCGACTTCGATGCTGGCCTTGGCGGGCATGGTGGTTGCGCTCGACGCTTACGGCCCGGTCACCGACAATGCCGGCGGCATTGCCGAAATGGCCGGCATGGAGGACGAGGTGCGCCACCGGACCGACGCCCTCGACGCGGTCGGCAACACCACCAAGGCGGTGACCAAGGGCTATGCGATCGGCTCCGCGGCGCTTGCGGCGCTGGTGCTGTTCGGCGCCTACACCGAGGATCTGAAGCATTATGCCGGCGATCTCGGCATCGGCGCGGGCGGCATCGATTTCTCGCTGTCCAACCCGTACGTCGTCGTCGGCCTGCTCCTCGGCGCGCTTCTCCCCTACCTCTTCGGCGCCATGGGCATGACCGCCGTCGGCCGCGCGGCCGGTGAGGTCGTGGTCGACGTCCGCGAGCAGTTCCGCTCCAACCCGGGCATCATGGAAGGCACCAGCCGTCCCAACTACGCCCGCACCGTCGATCTCGTCACCAAGGCGGCAATCCGCGAAATGATCGTGCCGTCGCTGCTTCCGGTGCTTGCGCCGATTGCGGTGTTCTTCGGCATCTCACTGATCGCGGGCCGTGACCAGGGCTTCGCCGCTCTCGGCGCGCTCCTCCTCGGCGTGATCGTCTCCGGCCTGTTCGTCGCCATCTCGATGACCTCGGGCGGCGGCGCGTGGGACAATGCCAAGAAGTATATCGAAGACGGCAACCACGGCGGCAAGGGCTCCGAAGCCCACAAGGCCGCGGTCACCGGCGACACGGTCGGCGATCCCTACAAGGACACGGCCGGCCCGGCGGTGAACCCGATGATCAAGATCACCAACATCGTCGCCCTCCTGCTGCTGGCCGCGCTTGCGGCAAGCGGCCACGGCTGATCGACGAGCCTTTCAAGGCGAAAATACTGGCCCCGCCCGGAGCGATCCGGGCGGGCTTTTCTTTTGCCTGGACCGGTGCAGACCACAAACTGATTGGAGCCGCAGTCGTCTCCCGGCCAAATGGGGTGAACCTGATCAACGAACTGGGCAGAGAGCTGACTTGGCCGCACGGTGTCACGCTGTGCGAGAAAGACCGGACAGGTACAAAACACCTGCGCAACCCACGAGAAGAAGGTGATAAAGAACGATGACTCTGATTTCCGATCTCGGTCGAGCCAAGTCCGAAGAGGACGTCAAAGACGCCTACATCAAGGCGCTCGGTTTAAAATCGTATTTCAAAGGCCTGGTGGACATCCAGACCGAGGAAATCTGGTTCGAGGCGAAGGACGCACCGACGCCGCCGATCATCATGTTCGGACAGTTGCTCGTCTATGTTCGCGCGGCGAAGAAGCGCGGTGAAGCGATCCCGGCTTTCCTCGCCGTCATTGATCGCGAAAAGGCGGCAATTCTACCGACGGAGAAGGCACTGCCGCTCTTGGACGACAAGTCGATCGTCTGGCCTAGGGCCGGGTCTGACGCAGGCAAGGAACTCGCGGCGCAGATTGCCCCCTATGTACAAACCCATATCGTAGAGTACGAGATGGGGCACGACGAAGCGGCGTTCGTGAAGGCGGTCAGGAATGCGATCCGCGAACGGCGGATCATCCGTACGCCGATCACCCCTGACAATCTGCGCCAGGTCTTCGACCGCTGGGTAGAGATGGTTGGCAGCGAGCTCGGCGCCGTCAACCCTGCAGACTACGCCGTGCTGTTCTTCGCCGACATAATGCACGATGGGAAGAACGAGGCAATGAACAATCTTCCCGCGCGGCTGCTGTTCAGCGGCGAGAAGCCGGTGTTCCTGCACGACGGCCAAACTTATGAATTGGCTAGCGAGCGGGGTTACAGGAACTTCTGGGCCATATACCATCGACCTCCCGAACAGAAACACCGCCACTATCTGCTTGAGCGGCGGGACAGCCTGCTTCCTGTTGATGAGCAGAAGTTCAAAGGTGCTTACTACACCCCCCTGCACATCGTCGACAAAGCCTATGACCAGCTGGTCGCGACGCTCGGGCCCACTTGGCAGGACCGATACATCGTATGGGACATGTGCGCCGGCGTGGGGAATTTGGAGGCCAAGCACAGCAACTTGCGCAACGTGTTCATGTCCACGCTTGATCAGGCCGACGTGACCATCATGAAGTCCAATCCGGCTTTCGCCGGAGCGGAGATTTTTCAGTACGACTATCTGAACGACGATGTTACCGATTTCGGCGAGATCGACTACTCGCTAACGGACAAGCTGCCGGTAGCGCTGCGCCAAGCGATCGCCGACGCGAGATCAGGCCGCAGAGGAGCCAAGCCGATCCTGGTGCTGATCAATCCGCCTTATGCAGAGGCGATGAACGTCGACAACATCAAGGAGGCGGGCAACAATGCCGCTTTGAAGAAGGGCGTTGCAAGCACACGGATCAGTCACGGCATGACAGACCTTGGTTATGCGGCGCGCGAGTTGTTCGTGCAGTTTGTGCACCGCATTCTGCTGGAACTTCCGGATGCGACGCTGGCGATGTTCAGCACGTTGAAATACGTGAACGCTCCCAATTTCGCGGAATTTCGACGGCGGTGGACGGCACAATATCTCGACGGGTTTGTGGTCCACAGCAGGGCGTTCGACGGCTTGAAAGGCGATTTTCCGATCGGGTTTCTCGTTTGGCGACTGGGTGAAAACCTCCCAATGCAACGCATCGAGACCATTGCGGTGGATCGTGCGGGTGAAATCGTTGCGGAGAAAACATTTTACAGGGCGTTGCCCCGATTGCCCCTTGCCGAATGGATCGCGCGGCCCCGCTCCAACCGCCAGCCCGCGCTGCCGCTCAACAATGCCCTTACGCCAACCACCCGAACCAAGGACGTGAGGGGGCGGTTCTGGTCGGACGGAGCGCTTGGCAGCATGATCTGCAAGGGGAACGATTTCCAGAACGCCGCAAGTGCAACCGCACTTCTGTCTTCCGGCTACAACAGCGCCGGCGCTTTCTTCGTCACCGAGCGTAACCTCTGGCAATCTGCCATTGTGTTCGCTGTGCGCCGCCTAATCAAGCCAACCTGGCTTAACGACCGTGACCAATTCCTTCAGCCGTCACAGCCCCTAAGCGACGAGTTCAAGACCGATTGCCTGATCTGGATGCTATTCAACGGCAGCAACCTTTCGGCTGGCGCCGATCGCCTGCGATGGAACGACCGCGACTGGTCACTGGTCAACCATTTCGTTCCTTTTGCCGAGAAAGAGGTGGGAGTAAGCGGCCGGTTCGAAAGCGATTTCATGGTTCGCTATATGGCGCGCATGACCTTCTCGCTTGAGGCGCAGGCCGTGCTCAACGAGGGACGCAAGCTGTGGACGCGCTTCCATGCGACGCGATTTCCGCGCAGGATCCGCGAGGAGTACAAGTTGGGCCGCCCCGATGCGGGCTGGTACCAAATACGTCGTGCGCTAGAGTCCTACGGTGACACCGAATTGACTGATTTCGATCCATTCAGGCGGGCTTATGCGGCTCTTAGCTCGAAACTGCGGCCAATGGTCTACGAACTCGGTTTCTTGCCAACATGATGGCATCGGATTGCCCGCGCCTGCATGTTGCCTCTTTCCACGGACCGGCGCCAGCTAGCAGCCGTAGTCTGCAACGGCAAAACCGCATCCGGGGTGCTCAGGCTCCAGCAACGCCGTATGTACCCCATCTGTTCTTTCGCTTTCCTACACGACCCCTTCTGTGCCATGGATGCGTCTTGGTCTCACCGGCCATGCTTTGAATCGTTCGTGCCCGCCTTGCCGGCCCGTAGCGCTTGCCGATCCTGCACCGGCGAAGCGTCTGTTCCGCCTGCGCCTTTCGATGCCGCCGCTTAGCTTCGCGAAAAACGCGTGACATCGTGAACTTCATGAACTTCACCTCGCCCGGCCGGCGCCGCCCCGCCTTTCCTTTTGCCCCTTGGGACGCTACAGCGGCGCGATTTTTTCGAAGTGGAGATTTGGGGCTTTGGCCAAGGAAGAACTTCTCGAGATGCGCGGGCAGGTGGTCGAGCTGCTCCCCAACGCAATGTTTCGCGTGAAGCTCGAGAACAACCATGAGATCCTCGGCCACACCGCCGGCAAGATGCGCAAGAACCGCATCCGCGTCCTGGTCGGCGACGAAGTGCTGGTTGAACTGACCCCTTACGACCTCACCAAGGGCCGCATCACCTACCGCTTCATGCCGGGCCGCGGCGGCCCCGGGCCATCCTGAGCGACGCCGGGGCGCCTCGCGCGGCGCCGAGGCTGGTTCTCGCCTCCGCAAGCCCGCGCCGGCTGGAGCTGCTCGCCCGGCTGGGCGTGGTTCCCGACGAAGTGGCGCCCGCCGACATCGACGAAACGCCGCGCAAGGGGGAGCTTCCCGCCCCCTACGCCGAGCGCATGGCCGCCGAAAAAGCCGCCGCCGCCGCGCGAGCCGGCACGATCCTGATCGCCGCCGACACGGTGGTCGCCGCCGGCCGCCGCATCCTGCCGAAAACCGACGACGAAGCCGAAGCGCGCGAAACGCTGAAGCTCCTCTCCGGCCGCCGCCACCGCGTGCTTTCCGCCGTCACCGTGGTCGCGCCGGACGGTGTTGCCCGCCACCGCCTTTCCACCAGCATCGTCGGCTTCAAGCGCCTCTCCGAAGAGGAACTGGAAGCGTATTTGGCCTCCGGCGAATGGCGCGGAAAAGCGGGCGCTTACGCTATCCAGGGCCGCGCCGAAGCACTCATCCGCTTCCTCTCCGGCAGCCACTCCGGAGTCATGGGCCTGCCGCTCTACGAGACCCGCGCCTTGCTCCGCGCCGCGGGCTACCCGCTTGGCTGAGTGGCTGGTCGAGCACGGGATCGGCGAAACCCGCGCGATCCTGGTCGAAGGCGACCGCATCCTCGAAGCCGCGATCGAACTGCCGGAGACGGTACCGGTCGGCTCCGTGGTCGAGGGCCGGCTCCTCAAGATCCTGGTCAAGGGCCGCCGCGGCCTCATCGCCCTCGCCAACGGCGACGAAGCGATCCTCGAAGCGCTGCCCGCTTACCTCACCGAGGGCCAGGCGTTGCGGGCCGAGATCGTGCGAGAGCCAATCCCTGAACCCGGCCGCCCCAAGCGCGCCCTCTGCCGCTACTCCGAAGACGCCCCCCGCTCCGGCCCGCGCCTCCTCCAGCGCCTCCCCCGCGCTGTCCCCCACCGCGGCCCCGGCCCCGACCGCTTCGAAGCCGCCGGCTGGTCCGAACTGCTCGAAGAAGCCGCCGCCGGCGAAATCGCCTTCCCGGGCGGTGCCCTCCGCATGAGCGTCACGCCCGCAATGACCCTGTTCGACGTCGACGGCACCCTACCCCCCGCCGCCCTCGCCGTCGCCGGTGCCGAAGCCGCCGCCCGCGCCGTCCGGCGGATGGGCATCGCCGGCTCGATCGGCATCGATCTCCCCACGTTGCCCGGTAAGGCCGAACGTCAGGCCGCCGCCGCGGCGGTGGATGCGTTGCTACCCCAGCCGTTCGAGCGGACCGCGGTGAACGGCTTCGGCTTCCTGCAGATCGTGCGCCGCCGCGAACGGGTCTCGCTGCCTGAGCTTCTCCAGTCCGATCCCGTTGGCGCCGCCGCCCGCGCCCTTCTCCGCCGTGCCGAGTGGGACCGCGGCGCCGGGACACGCACCCTCGCCGCCGCCCCGATTGCCATCGCCCGCCTTGAAGCGCGGCCCGATTGGCTGGACGAGCTCGCCCGTCGCATGGGCGCGCCTGTCGCCTTGCGGGCCGATCCCGCGCTCGCCATATCCGCGGGCCATGTCCACAGCCGCCCGATCTAGCAAACGCGCCGCCTGCCCCTTGTGCGGCAAGCCGTCCGCCGCCCCGCATCAGCCCTTTTGCAGCCAGGGCTGCCGCGACCGCGACCTGTTGAACTGGCTCGGCGACGCCTATCGCGTGCCCGGCCCGCCCGCCGACGAGCGCACAACCGACGAAGGGCTGGACAGCGAACGATAAGCGCCTCTATAGGCGCGGCTTCGCGCTTTTGGCCCGATATGCCCAGGTAGCTCAGTTGGTAGAGCACGTGACTGAAAATCACGGTGTCGGCGGTTCGATTCCGTCCCTGGGCACCACGCTTTTGCGCAGCCCACACCCCAGATTCGACAGTCCGGCATAGCAGCCCACCTGTGCGGATCAGGCCGCGTGACATTGATCCATGTTGACGCTAGGCGGGCTTGGGGCGGGGGCACGGCGTGAACGAACTGAACTGGAAAACTGCGCAGCAGCCAATGCCGCGCGCGCACCCCCTTCCGCGGATCGCGGCGGTGATCCCGGCCTATCGCGCTGGCGCCAGCGTCTGGGCCGTGGTGTCCGCGATCGGGCCCGAAATTGAACGCATCTACGTGGTCGATGACGCCTGTCCGGACGGAAGCGGCGACATCGTTGAAGCCAAACTTGCCGGCGAGCGGGTCGTCGTTTTACGCAACCTGCGCAACCTGGGCGTCGGCGGGGCGGTCAAGCGCGGCTATGCCGCCGCTTACGCCGACGGAATGGATATCATCGTCAAGTTGGACGCCGACGGCCAGATGGACGCGGCGGCGATACCGACTCTGATCGCGCCGCTGGTCGACCGTGAGGCCGACTATGCGAAAGGCAACCGGCTCGCGCATCGCCGCAGTACCGGCGCGGTGCAGGCACCAAACAGCGGCCGCCCAATGCCCACCACGCGGCGATTGGGCAACAACCTCGCGTCGTTTCTGCACAAGGCGATCACCGGCTATTGGAACATCCTCGACCCGGCAAACGGCTTCACGGCCATTCACCGGGCGGCGCTCGGCGCGGTTGATCTCCCGGCGGTCGCCGACTGCTACTTTTTCGAAACCGATATGCTTTTCCAGCTCAACCTCGCCGATGCGGTTGTAACCGATGTGCAATTGCCGGCGCGCTATGCGGACGAGGTGAGCAGCCTGCGCATCCGCGACGTGATCTGGCGCTACCCGCTGCTCGCACTGCGACGCTGCATTGCGCGCGTGTGGATCAAATATTTCCTGGACGACTTCAACGTGGCTTCCCTGGAGATCGTCGCCGGACTGCCGCTGGTGGCCATCGGTTCCGCGCTGGGCTTTTACGCCTGGATGGAGGCGCTGCAGTCCGGGATGCCGGCAACGGCGGGCACGGTGATGTTCGCCGCTCTGCCGATCATTATCGGCTTTCAGCTCCTTTTGTCCGCCATCGGTTACGACGTCGCGCGGGTGCCGACCGTGCCTCTTTCGGCAAGAACTAAGCGGTGAACGCCGCCGGCCCCGCGCTCGGTAGAGCGCCATTGTTCCTGTTCAGCGTCGACGTTGAAGAGGTGGACGGGCGCGCCTTGAACAACGGCGAGACTTCGCGCGTGCCGGCAATGACTGCCCGCTACCTCGACTTCCTCCGCCGCCAAGGCGCCAACGGCACATTTTTCGTCACCGGGCAGGTAGCTAGGGCACACCCTGCGCTCGTTCGACGCATCCTGGCCGAGGGGCACGAAATCGGCTGTCACTCCGACCGGCACCTTCCCCTTCACGAACTTGGTCCCGCCAACTTCCGAAAGGATTGTGCAAGCGCTCTGGAGGCTTTGTCCGCAGCGGGTGCGCGACACGTGGCGGGATACCGCGCGCCCTGCTTTTCGCTGACCGATCGCACCCCTTGGGCACATTCCGTCCTTGCCGATCTGGGCTTTTCTTATTCCAGTTCCGTTCTCCCCGCCCGCAATCCACTCCATGGTTGGCCGGGCTTCGGGGAGGCCCCGCGGGTGATCGATGGAATCCTGGAGCTGCCGATGAGCCTGCTCTCGGCGCGCCGGCTGCCGGTGCCCACCGGCGGAGTGTATCTGCGCGCATTGCCTTGGACGCTTGTTCGAGCCACCCTGAAGGCGCGGGCACGATCCAGCGCGCCGGTGCTCGGCTACCTTCACCCCTACGATATCGATGCGGAGCAGGAGCGGTTTCCCCATCCCGGATTTTCCCGCTGGGGTGTCTACAACTGGCTGATGTACCGGAACCGCGAGGGGCTGCTGTCCCGGCTCGAAAAGATCGCCCGGCTCGGCTTCCGCTTTGAGGCGTACGGACCTTACGCCGCCGCGTGCCGCGCGACCGCGACTGCTGGAGAGATTGCGTGAGCGAATATCGTTACGAACTCGCGACGCTGAGCCCGCGCGAGATCGAATCCACCGTTGAGCTGCTGCGAGTAGTTTTCCCTCACGCGCCGCACCTCACGGCCAGCTACCTCACGTGGATGTATGCGCAAAACCCGGCCGGCGGGGCGGTAGCGTGCAATGCGTGGCACGGCGACAAACAGGTCGGGCATCTCGCCGCCGTGCCGTTCCGTGCTCATGTCGATGGCATGGAAGAAGGCGCCTTGCTCCTGCAGAACAGCGCGATCCATCCGGATCACCGCGGCCGCCGAGTGCAGACCTTCATCAGCGAGGAGGTGTTCGCGGAAGCGCAGCGGCGCGGCTATGCCGCCTGTCTCGCCGTCGGCAATCGCTACAGCACGGGTCCCTTGCTCACCCGCCGCTTCCAGATGGTGCGCCCGCTCGACGCTCGTTTGGGCGCAGGGCCGCTGCGCGCGGCGCGCGAGGCGGTTGCACCCAGCTTTGAAGCGATCTGGTCGGATGAGGCTATCGCCTGGCGGATGGCGAATCCGAGGCGTCGCTATAGCGTCCGCAGCGGCCGCCTGCTGGCGCCCACCGGCTGGCCGGGGATTGGCGCGATCCTGCATGAAGGTTTGGCGCTTGCCGACTCAGGACCGCAGCCGCCCGGCCCTTTGCGCCTGTTCATTGGCGCCGACCCGCGCATCGACTTCAAGCGCTCGGCATATGTTTCTATCCCGCGCTGGCTTCGGCCCTCGCCTCTCAACCTGGTCTGGCGCAATCTGGCCGGAGAGACCGCCGCGCCCGACCCTGCGCGCTTCGTTCTTCGGCCGCTCGACTTCGACGCATATTGATGCCTGCCCACCATCTCGTCTTTCGCGGCGCGGCGCGGCACGCTCTGCTTGCCCAGTTGCTGCGCTACGCCCTTGTGGGAGCCGTGCTCTCCGGGTTAAGCACGCTGACCTACCTCCTGCCCGCGCTGCTGCTTGGCGTTCCGCCGCTGATCGCCAACTTCCTCTCCTACATCGTCGCGGTTTCGGCAGGCTACGTGCTTCACGGCAGGCTGAGCTTTCCCGGTCATGATCGAAGCATGCGTCCCGCCATGCGAACGGGTCGCTTCTGTCTCGTCTCACTGCTCAGCCTGGCGCTGAACAGCCTGTTCGTCTGGGCGTTCACTGGCTGGCTCGGGCTGTCACCCTGGTACCCGCTGCCCGCCATGCTGTGCGTGACGCCGCTGGTCACCTTCTACCTCCATCGCAAGTGGGTATTTGCGTGAGCCGCGGTGCAGCGCCGGAACGCACCTGGCCGTTGCTTTCGCCATTTGCGGCGCTTGCAGCAGCTCTTGGGGTCTACGTCCTGATCAATGGACCGGCCACCGGTTCGGATACGCACGGCTACGTGCTTTGGGCCGACCGGCTGACTGCAAACGGCTTCAACTACTCAGCCGTCCTCCGCGAGTATGGCGAGCCAATGGGCGCGACCTATGCGCTGTTTGTCGGGCTTGTCGCGCTGCTACGGCTCGCCTTTGCGGAACATTGGGGCAGCGCCTTGATCGTGCTCAACGTGCTGTGCGTCGCAGCAACGGGCGCTTTGCTCGCCCGGCTGGCGGTGCGGGTGACCGGAAATCGGGCCGCGGGATGGGCGGCTTTGGGGCTGTTTCTGCTTTGCCACGATCTGTGGCTTTGGACCCCATATCTCCTTTCCGACAGCGTCTTCTTGTTGTTCGCTTTTTCCGTCTTTCTGATGGAAGCGTCGCGGCTGCTGGCGAAAGGCAAAGCCTGGCCGCCGGTCTTCGCGGCTTCGGCAGCGGCCTCGCTGTTCAGGCCCACCGGTATGGTGCTGTTCGCTGTCACCAGCTGGTCCTTCGTGCTCGCCAAGCTGCCGGACAGAGCCGGCGCGCGGTGGCTGGCGCTGCTTGGCTTGGCCCTCGCCGGAGCGGCGGGCGCCACGCTGTTCGGGTGGATCGTCGAGGTGCCTGCCCGCTGGCCGTTTCCGTTCGGCGCTCGCGCCCTTCGATACATCTCGGCCGCTTATTCGGAAGGCCTTGTGGTCTGGCAGAGGCCCGAAACCTACCTTGCGCCGCCCCATGGCTTGGGCGGGTATCTGGCAATCATGGCGGCGCGCTTTGGATGGTTCTTCGCACCCGGCGCGGCGGGCTACAGCGGGGCGCATTGGGCCATGCAGATCGCCTTCTTCGCCCCGGCCTACGCCCTCGCATGCTGGTTCATGGCCACGTTGCTGACCGGTCGCAGCACCCTTGAGCGCGGTAGCCGCGACGTCGGCCTGGCAGCGCTGGGTGCCATAATTCTGTACGCCATGTTCCACGCCTTGATGCACGTCGATTACGATTGGCGGTACCGGGTGCCCGTTCTGCCACACCTGATCCTGCTAGCCGCGTGCGGCTTTTCCGATCTGCAGGCGCGCTGGTCCGCACGAACGGCTCCGCCCTCCTTGTCCTTCGCAACGGCCTGACGCGGCGTTCCGATGATCCCTTACCTGCTGATCCTTTTGCTTCCCCTGGCCTGGCTTCAGACGGTGCGGGAACATGCCTCGGGGCGCCTGGTCTCACTCCTCGTTCCCCTCTTGCTCGTTACCTTTATCGGCTTGCGATACGAAGTGGGGGGCGACTGGCATGCTTATGTTTCGATGTATGATCGGGCGGCCCGGTTCAGCTTTCGGGACGCGATTGCGGTCAGCGATCCGGGCTACATGTTCCTGAACGTCGTGGCGGCAAGGCTGAATGCAGGCCTTGGGCTGGTGAACCTGATCTGCGCCGTCCTGTTCGTGTCCGGCCTCACCCTGTTCTGCCACCGGCTGCCCTTCCCGGCTTTGGCGCTGCTGATTTCCGTTCCCGTCCTGATCGTTATCTCGGCTTTGGGCTTCACCCGCCAGGCTGCGGCACTCGGGCTGTTGCTTGGGGCCAATCGCCTGTTCGAGGAAAAGCGCAGCTGGTTCGCTCTGCTGCTGGTGGGAGTTGCAGTCTCCGTCCACTGGTCTGGCGGGTTTTTCCTGCCGCTGGTTCTTCTTCTCTGGTCACGCCGTGAACTCACGATCCCCATGACCTTCGTCTTGGGAGCATTGGGCGCGGCAATTGTGCTGATCGCCGAAGCGAATGTCGCGCAAGTGGCCGACTATATCGAGAAAAGCGGCATTGCGCACGGCGCGGCCTTCCGGCTTGCGCTTAGCGTCGCCGCCTGCGCGCTGTACCTCTCCAGGGGGGAGTTCGGGCTCGACGCCCGGCAGCGCAACGTCATGCGCTACATGATCGCGATGACCTTCTCCTGCCTCCTGTTGTTGCCGGTGTTCCCGACCATCAGCGACCGGATCGGCCTTTATCTCGTTCCGGCGCAGATGATCGGGCTGACTGGCTTCGTCGCCTCATTCGCGCAGGACCCCAAAGCTCGGCAGGCAAGCATCGTCTGCATCGTCGCGGTCTACGTCATCTTCTACCTGGTCTGGATGCTGAACTCCCCCGCTTTCGCAGGCTGGTGGGTTCCCTACGACAATTACCTGTTACGGTAAGCGCCTGGCTCTGAGGCACGTGACCGCAAGGATATGGATCGCGCCTCCTACAGCGCAATCGCCACTGTTTTCACTTCCAGATAGGCCTCGATGCCGTGGCGGCTGTTCTCTCGGCCGAAGCCCGATTGCTTGTAGCCGCCGAAGGGAAGCGCCGTGTCCGCCGCCGACGGCGTATTGCCCCACACCATGCCGGCCTTCAGCTTGGCGGCGAGCTTGTGCATCGCTGAAATGTCGCGCGTCCAGATGCTCGCGGCGAGGCCGTAAGGCGTGTCGTTGGCGGCCTTGGCGACGTCGTTGATGTCGTCGAAGCGCTGGGCGGCGAGGACGGGACCGAAAATCTCCTCACGCACCACCTTCATGTCCGGATTGACGTCGACCAGCACCGTCGGATTGACGAAATATCCGTCTCCGCTGGGTGCGTCGCCGCCGACCAGTACCGAGGCGCCTTCTTTGCGCCCCGCGTCGATGTAGCCGAGCACCCGCTCATGCTGCTCGGTGGAGACGAGCGGCCCCATCATCGTGTCGGGCGCAAGGCTCGGCCCGACCTTCCAGCCGACGGCATTCTCCGCCACCGCTTCCAGAAGCTTGTCGAACACATCGCGGTGCGCGAACAGGCGCGATCCGGCGATGCAAACCTGTCCGGAATTCGCGAAGATCGAGCGCGCGGCGCCGGCGGCGGTGCGGCCGATATCGACGTCCGGAAGCACGATCACCGGCGACTTGCCGCCAAGCTCAAGCGTCACCCGCTTCAGCGTCTCGGTCGCGGCGCGGTTGATGATCTTGCCGACCTCGGTCGAGCCGGTGAAGGCGACCTTGTCGACGTCCGGATGGCGAACCAGCCGGTCGCCCGACACTTCACCGTAACCGGTGACGATGTTGACGACGCCGGCCGGAATGCCGGCCTCGGCGATCAAGTCGGCGAGACGAAGCGCCGTCAGCGGCGTCTGCTCGGCGGGCTTGAGGATGATCGTGCAGCCGGCGGCAAGCGCGGGCGCGATCTTCTGCACCGCCATCATCAGCGGGAAATTCCACGGCACGATCTGCGCGCACACCCCGATCGGCTCGCGGCGGGTGTAGGCATGGACGGAGCCCATCGGCATGCCGTTCGGCTCGACATGTTCGCCGGAAATCTTGGTCGCCCAGCCGGCCATGTAGCGAAGAGTCGCGATCGAGCGGGGAAGGTCGTACCCCTGGCTCGCCGAGCGCGGCTTGCCGTTGTCGATTGATTCGATCTCGGCCAGCTCCGGTGTATATTGCTCGAGCAGATCGGCGAGGCGGTGAAGCGTCCGCTCGCGCTGATAGGGGGAAAGCCCGCTCCAGCGCCCGTCGTCGAATGCCCGGCGGGCGGCGGCGACGGCGCGGTCGACATCCTCGACGCTTGCATCGGCAATGGTCGCGACCTGCTTGCCGCTCGACGGGTCGAAAACGGGGATGGTGGCGCCGCCGATAGATTCCACCCACTCGCCATCGATGAACAAGGCCGGCGCGCGCGCCAGGATCTTCTGTACGCCTTCCGAATAAGCCGGCTGGGCGGCGATTCGGCTGATCTCGTTCATGGCTAAGTCTCCTTCAGGCGGCGCTATAAGCGCCAAGATTGATCAAAGCGAGCGCAGCGCCCGCGCCGGACGCGCGGCAAGTGCCGGCAGCGAGCCGAGCAGCCCCAGAGCCAAGGTGACCAGTGCGCCGAGCCCCAGCGTCGCGCCGACCACGGCCCAGTCCGGCGCCCATTCCAGCTCCAGCACCTCCACCACCACGTACCACCCCGCACCCCCGCCAAGCGCAAGGGCCAGCCCGCTGACGATCAGCGCCAGAATGCCGAACTCGAGCGCCTGCGCCGCAAGGATTCGCCCGCGCGTCGCGCCGAGCAGCTTCAGGATCACGCTGTCATAGACCCGCGCGCGGCGGCTCGCGGCAAGCGCCCCGACCAGCACCGCAATGCCCGCCAGGATCGCCACCGAGGCCGCGGCCCGTACCGCCACCGAAAGCTGGCCGAGCATATTGGAAACCGTCTCCACCACGTCCTTCACCCGTATCGCAGAGACGGTGGGGAAGGCGCGGGAAACGGCGCGGGCGAAGGGCCGCTCCTCCGCTTCGGGCATCGAGATGGTCGCCATGAAGCTGTGCGGCGCCTGCTCCAGCGTGCCGGGGGCGAAGACGATGACGAAGTTGAAGCCCATCGTGTCCCAATTGATCTCGCGAAGCGACGCGATCCGCGCCTCAATGTCGCGGCCGAGAATCGATACAGTGAGGCTGTCGCCGACCTTGATCCCCGCCGCCCGCGCCGCCTCGACGTCCAGCGAGATCAGCGGTGGCCCTGCGTAATCGGCTGGCCACCATTTGCCTTCCACGACCCGGCTGCCCTCCGGCACCGTTGCCGAGTAAGTGAGCCCGCGGTCGCCGCGCAGGAACCAGGCGCCTTCCGGGATCTGCTCCATGTCCGCCACGCGCTTGTCGCCCACTGCGATCACCGATCCGCGAAGCGAGGGAATGGTGACAAGATCGCCGCGCGGTGACGCCGCCCCGGCCGTTGCGCGGAAGCGGCCGACCTCCTCCGCGGGAATGTCGAGCATGAAGAAGCTCGGCGCCTTGGCGGGAATGTTGGTGCGGATCTGGGCGGAGAGATTGGTCTCTATCACCGCAAGTGTGGTGAACAGCGTAAGCCCAAGCCCGAGCGCCACCACCAGCCGCACCGTCTGCGTCCCTGGCCGGTGAAGGTTGCCGAGCGCGAGGCGGAAGAGCGGGCTCTTCGGGCGGGGCAGCCGGGACGCGAGCCAGCGGATCAGCCCGCCGAGCAGGGTCAGAACCAGCAGCAGGGCAAGCGCCGCGACAATGAAGCCTGCGGCGAACGCCGGCTCGCGGGATGTCGAGATGGCGAGGGCGGCGATCAGCAGGGCGGCAGCGACGGACCCGGCGATCGCGCCCCAGCCGGGCCGCCGCAGCCCCTCGAGATGGCCGCGAAACAGACTCGCCGCCGTCACCGTCCGCGCCCTGGCCAGCGGCACCAGCGCGAACACCAGGGCAATGAGCAGCCCGTAAGCGGCGCTAGCGAGGAGCGGCGCCAGGTAAAGCCCGCCGCGCGGCGGCACCGGCAGCGCGTCCCCCGCCACCGCCGCGACCAGCGACGGCACCAGCGCGCCGGCGGTGAGCCCGAGCAGGATCGCTCCCGACGCGACCAGCACGATCTCGATCAGATACGAAAAAAAGATGGTGCCGCTCGACGCGCCAAGCAGCTTCAGCGTCGCAATGGTGCCGCGCTTGCTGTCGAGCCAGGAGCTCACCCCATTGCCGACGCCGATGCCGGCCACCACCAAAGCGGTAAGCGCGATCAGCGTCAGGAACTGGCCGAGGCGGCCGATGAAGCGGCGCGTTCCCGGTGCGCCGTTGCTCCGGTCCTGCACCTGATAACCCGCATCCTTGAAGCGCCCGGTCAGCGCCTTGGCCTTCGCTTCCGGATCGGCACCCGGCGGCAGCTTCAGCCGGTAGGCGCTGGTGAACAGGCTCCCCGGCTGCACCAACCCCGTCGCGGCAAGCCCTTCGCGCGAGACCAACACTGTTGGCCCAAGCGCGAAGCCTTGGCCAACCCGGTCCGGCTCTTGGGCGATAAGACCGACGATCCGCAGCTCCGCCTCGCCGACCCGAATGCGTTCGCCGACGCGGACGGAAAGGCGGTCGGCAAGCTCCTCCCCGATCGCGGCGTCGCCGGCGCCCGGCCGCTGCGCAAGCGCGCCCGGCTTGAGGCTGAAGCTTCCGTACAGCGGCCAGGCGCCGTCGACGCCCTTCAGCTCGGCAAGCACGCTTTCATTGCCATCGAGCCGCGCCGCCATCGCCCGCATCCGGGTAACGGCGCTGACCTGCCCCTCCCGCCTGAAAGCGGCAAGCTCCTCCGCCGTCGCCTCGCGCCCGCCGACGGTGAGCTGGACATCGCCGCCGAGAATCTCCTGCCCCCGCTCGGCGAGCCCTCCCACAATGGCCGAGGAGAGCGACCCAACCCCCGCAAGCGCCGCAACGCCGAGGAACAGGCAGATCGCGAGCAGCCGGAGCCCGGCCAACCCGCCGCGCAAGTCGCGGATCGCAAGGCGGAGGGGGAGACTCACTAAAGCCCCTCCCCTTCAAGGGAGGGGTTGGGGAGGGGAATGTCCAATCGGTAAGACGCTGAAGCCGTGCCACCTACAGGCCCCTCCCCAAACCCCTCCCCTGAAGGAGAGGGGCTTAGACGTTCGCGATCCCTCACGCCGCCGTGTCCCGGACAATCCGCCCATCCGCCATCTCCAGCACCCGCTCGCACCGCGCCGCCAAGGCCGGATCGTGCGTGATCACCAGCAACGTCGCGCCGGTCTCGCGCTGCCGTTCGAACAACAGGTCCAGGATCGAATTGCCCGTTGCCGCGTCGAGATTGCCCGTCGGCTCGTCGGCGAAGATCAGCTCCGGCCGCGCTGCCGTGGCCCGCGCGATCGCCACTCGCTGCTGCTCGCCCCCCGAGAGCTGCGCCGGATAGTGTGTCACCCGGTGCCCGAGCCCAACCGCCTCAAGCTCCGCCTTCGCAGTCTCGAACGCGTCGTCTTTGCCGGCAAGCTCCAGCGGGACCGCCACATTCTCCAGCGCGGTCATGGTCGGAAGCAGGTGAAAGGCCTGGAGGACGATGCCGATCCGCCCCTGCCGCGCCCGCGCCAGCCCGTCTTCGTTCAACGCGGTGAAATCCTGCTCGGTCACCCGGATCGCGCCGCCGCTCGCCCGCTCCAACCCGGAAAGCACTGCCATCAAAGAGGATTTTCCGCTCCCCGAGGGGCCAAGCAGTGCAACGCTTTGCCCCTTCGCGACTTGAAGACGGATGCCGCGCAGGATTTCCACCTTTGCCGCGCCGGAGCCGAGGACAAGCGTGACATCCTCCGCATCGATAACATAGGAGCTGGTCATGAAAGGAATGGGAATCCGATGTCGTTACGGATTGCATATGGGGCGGCCCGGCGCATTGTCTACGCGCTGCTGCTGATGAGCGGGATCGGAAGCGCCGCGGCAGCGGAGGCGAAGGATGTCCATGTCTTGGCCTTCGGCGACAGCCTCACCGCTGGCTACGGCCTGCCGAGCGGCCAAGGGTTCGCGCCGCAGCTGGAAGACGTTCTCCGCCGCCACGGCGTTCGCGCATTCGTCACCAATGCGGGTGTCTCGGGCAACACCGCAGCGAACGGCCGCGCGCGGGTGCGCTGGACGCTGGACGGGCTGAAGCGCAAGCCGGACCTCGGCATCGTCGCCTTGGGCGCCAACGACATGCTGCGCGGCATCCGGCCGGAGCAGACGCGCGAAGACCTCGACTTCATTCTCGCCGAGTTCAAGAAGCGGGGCATTCCAGTGATCGTCGCCGGCATGCTCGCCCCGCCAAACTTGGGCCGCGACTATATGGCGAAGTTCAATTCAATCTTTCCGGATCTCGCGCGCAAGTACGGCGCGCCGCTCTACCCCTTCTTTCTCGCGGGGGTGGCGGGCAATTCGGCACTCAACCTGCCCGACCGGGTGCACCCCAACTTCCAGGGCATCAAGCGCATGGTCAGCGGCATCGCACCAACCGTTCTGAAGGCGATCGAGAAGCTCGACTGAACAGAGGTCCGTTCGTCCCGAGCCCTTCGACGCCGCCTGCGGCGGCGCTCTGGATGAACTCGGTCGAGGGGCGCACACGAGGAGTCGGTACCAAACGCCCCTCGACTTCGCTCGGGACGAACGGAATGGGGTGGGACGCGTGCTCGGTCTACCCCGCCAGCACCAGCTCATGGCCGAAGTTCAGGCCGATCCGCCCTTCCCGGTTCCAGCGCACGAAAGCGTGCATCGAGCTGCATTGGTCGAACTCAATCAGCACCGGCTCGCCGAGCCGCGTTTCAAGCCCGCATTCGATCATCGCGCCGCGCGAGGAGATGTTGAGCACCGGCACCCGGTAGGGCTTGCCCCGGAAGTGGAGCAGGGCGCTGTCGACCAGCCCCTCGACCCGCTCCTCGCCGCGGCGGTCCGCCCAGGGGTCCTTGAACCCGATCGATGCTGCGCTGGCCATACTTCCTCCTCCCCGAAGAAGAAGAAGCATGCGCCCGCAACCGTTGACGAATCCCTAGCGCCTCATTCCCAATGGTACGGCATCCGCTTGCGCGTGCCGGTGACCTCCTCGTTCATGGTCGCCGAATCGTAGAGGCGCCCGTTGAGCATCACCTTTGACACCTTTTCGGTGTTGCGGATGTTCTCCAGCGGGTTCGCATTGAGCACCACGAGATCGGCCAGCTTGCCGGGCTCAAGCGTGCCGATGTCACGGAAGCCGAGCGCCCGCGCCGGCGTCACCGTTCCGGCCTGAAGCGCCTCCAGCGGCGACCAGCCGCCGCGCACGAACGACCACAATTCCCAGTGCGCGGCGATGCCCTGCTGCTGGCCGTGCGCGCCGATGCTGACCGGAACCCCGCGCTTGGAGATGAGGTGGGCGGTGCGGGCGCTGACCGCATCGACGAAGTCCTCTTCCGGCGCCTGCGTTACCCGCACCAGTTCTTCCTGAAGGAACGTCGGCGGCACGTGGCGGGTAAGCAGCGGGTGGCGCCAGACCTGGCTTTCCTGGCTCCAATAGGGCTCGCCGCCCATCCCGCCGTACGTCACGCCAAGGGTGGGCGTGTAGCCGACCTTGGTCTGGCCGAAGAAGCTCAGCACGTCCTCATACAGCCGCGCCTGGGGGATGTTGTGCTCAAGCGTGGTGTTGCCGTCGCCGATCAGCGTCAGGTCCATGTTGAACAGCGAACCGCCCTCGGCGACCACCGCGATATTCTCGCGAAGAGCGGCCGCGATGACCTGCTGGCGCTGCTCGCGGCGCGGCTGATTGTAGTTCTTGATGCTGTGCGCGCCCTGCGCCTTCAAGCGGCGGACATGGGCAAGCGCATCGTCGAGGCTTTCGATCCCGGCGAAGCGGCCCGGCGACTTGGCTCCGTAGACGATCTCACCCGACGAGAAGATGCGCGGTGCGACCACCAGGCCCGCGCGCTGCATCTCGCCGGCCGAGAAGATCTCGCTCGCCGTGCTCGACGGGTCGTGAATGGTGGTGACGCCGAAGGCCAAGTGAACCAGGTTCGACCAATTCTGCTGCGGCACCAGATCGTCCGAGCCTTGCGGCCCGTGCGCGTGGGCGTCGATCAGGCCGGGAATAATCGTCTTGCCGGCGACATCCACCGTCTTCGCACCCGCCGGAACCTGCACCTCACCGCGGCGGCCAACCGCGCGGATGCGGTTGTCCTCGATCAGGATGACGCCGTCTTCGATCACTCCGCCGTCAACGCCCGCCATGGTCACGATGCGCGCGCCGGTAAGCGCCACCAGCCCGCGCGGCTTGTCGGCCTGGCGCTGCATGGCGAGGGAGATGCCGGCCTTCGGCGGCGTATACTTGTCCTGCGCTTCGCCGGCAGGCGGCGCGTTGCGGATCATGGAAGCCGTGTCGACGGTGAACAGCGTCGGGCCGACGCTCCAGGCAAGCTCGCGTCCGTTCTGCGCCCAATGGAAATATTGGCCGCCTTCGCCGCTCGCCCGCACCACGGGGAGGTTAGTCGCCTTGGCGCCGAAGTCGATCGTCTTCGCGCCCGCGAAGAAGGGCGCGACGAAAACGTCATACCCTTCGCGGAAGGCGATCTGGTCGCCGGCCGGCGAGACTTCGTAGCCGGTGATCATGTCACCCTGGGCGTGGGTGCGCCGGTCCTTCCCGTTCCAGTCGACGCTGACCAGCTTGTACTTCTGCTCCTCGCCGACTTCCATGAAGATGCGGTCGTTGTCGGCGCCGAACTGCGGGTTGCCGCCGCTGCGCGCGATGCGCACGGGCTCGCCGCCCGCTGCAGCGACGCGGAAGATGCCGGGCTCTTCCGACCAGCGGTCCGACGTGATGTCGTCGCCGGCGCCGCGTTCGAACACCACCGTCTCGCCGTTGGGCGAGAAGCGCGGGCGGGCATAATGGCCCGGCTGGCGAGTGATCGTGCGCACACCGCGCCCGTCCGCGGCGACCGTGCGGATTTCGCCGAGCCGCTGGTCGTTCCAGCTGACGAAGGCGATCCGCTTGCCGTCGCGCGACCAGCTCGGGAACAGCTGGAAGTCGCCGTCGTCGGCGGTGAGCTTGCGCGGCGCTCCGCCGGCGACATCGCGCACGTAGAGCCGCCCGAGACTTTCGAACACGACCCGCCGCCCGTCCGGCGACACCGAGGCGAAGCGCGGCATCCGAGTGGTAAAGCTGTCCGGCGCGACTTCCACCGTCGGCCGCGGCGGATCGATCACTGTGCGGCTATCCGAGACCTGGAACGGGATTTCCGCCGCCCCCGTGCCGTCGGCATTCACCCGCCGGATTTTGCCGTCGGCCCAAAAGACCAAAGCGCGGCTGTCCGGCGTCCAATCCATGTTCGGGTAGGCGCCCTCGACCGCCCAAGTCTCCTGCATATCCTGGTCGAGCGCATCATAGATCTTGCGTTCTTCGCCCGAGCGCAGGTCCTTGATGTAGAGCTTCGACTTCTCCCGCTCGCGGTGGACGTAGGCGAGGTACTTGCCGTCGGGCGACGGCGTCGGCCGCACCGCGCCGCCGGGCCCGCCGGCGACCTTGGTGCGCTCGCCCGTCTTGATGTCGTAGCGCTCGATGGCGAAGACTTCGGCGTTGCCGTTCTGGGCATATTCGAAGATCGGGCCGGGCGTGACGTCGCGGCTGAAATAGATGCCGTCGCCCTTGGGCGTGAACGACGGCTCGCCGAGCTCCTTCTGGAATTGCGGGCTCGGCCGCTCGACCAGGGCAACGCCGCCGCCGCCGGCGACATGGTAGACCCAGATCTCACCGGTGCCGAGCGAGCGCTGGGTGGTGAAATGCTTGCGCGCCGCGATGAAGCGTCCGTCCGGGCTCCAGTCGGGGCTGTTCAACAGGTTGAACGTTTCCTTGGTCAGCTGGCGCTTGTCCGAACCGTCGGCGTTCATGATCCAGATGTTGTTGCCGCCGCCGCGGTCGGAAGTGAAGGCGATGCGCTTGCCGTCGGGCGAGAAGCGCGGCTGCATTTCGTGCGCCAGCCCTTCCGCGATCCGCGTCGCGCGGCCGCCGCTTGCCGGGATGGTGTAGATGTCGCCCAGCATGTCGAACGCAATCGTCCGTCCGTCCGGGCTGAGATCGAGGTTCATCCACGTGCCCTCTTCTACCTCTATCTTCACTTCCCGCGTCGGCATGGGCGGCTTGGTGACGTCCCACTTATCGGGCTTCGCGGCGGGTGCCGCCGGCGCGGGCGCGGCGGTCTGGCTCTGTGCGAACGCGCTGGTTCCGGCGAGAAGGAGGGAAAGAGCGGCGAGACCTTTGATCATGGGATTTCAGCTCCGCGGGGAGGGTGCAACACGGGTGTCCGTGCCTCAGCTTGGTCACACGCGCAAGCGTGCGGAATCGTCCTAACCTTGTTTAAACTACGCCTGTTTCTGCGGAACTCCCGCCGGAAGCGGCCCGTTGCTGAACACAGGATTCATAACGAGGCCGTAACAGGGATGACTGAAACGGAAGCGCACGTGTCGCCGCTCGAACTTTGGGGCGGCGTGGAATGTACGATTGTTCGTATTCGGGACGAATATCGCGATCAAAGCGCCGAAACCGGCCACCTCCAGCGCCGCGGCGATATCGATCTGATTGCCGACCTTGGCGTCAAAACCGTCCGCTATCCGATCCTGTGGGAAGCCATTGCGCCGGACGATCCGGAGGTTTGCGACTGGTCTTGGACCGACGAGCGGCTGGCGATGCTTCGCGAGCGTGGCATCAAGGTGATCGGCGGCCTTTGCCACCACGGCTCCGGCCCCAAATATACCGAGCTTCTCGACCCGGACTTTCCCGCCAAGCTCGCGGCTTTCGCGGACAAGGCGGCGAAGCGCTATCCCTGGATCGAGCAATGGACACCGGTCAACGAGCCGCTGACCACCGCCCGCTTTTCCGCACTCTACGGCCACTGGTATCCGCACGCGAAGAACTACGCGCTCTTCATCCGAGCGCTGGTCAACGAGTGCAAAGGGACGCTGGAGGCGATGCGCGCCATCCGCCGCCACGTGCCGAACGCTAAGCTCGTCCAAACCGAGGATCTCGGCAAATGCTATTCGACCCAGCCACTGCGCTACCAGGCGAAGTTCGAGAATGAGCGGCGCTGGCTGAGCCTCGATTTACTGTGCGGCATGATCGGCCCCTCGCATCCGCTGCACACCATGCTGCTCGGCGCAGGCATCAAATGGGCGGAGATCGAGGCGTTTGCCGGCGGCGAGGCCAAGCCCGATTTGCTCGGCATCAACCACTATCTCACGTCCGAGCGGTTCCTCGACCACCGCGTCGACCTCTATCCCGGGCACGATGTCGGCGGAAATGGCCGCGACACCTATGTCGATGCCGAAGCGGTTCGGGTGAAGCGCTGCGACACCGACACGGGCCTTGCCCCGCGCCTGCGCGAAGCATGGGCGCGATACGGCATCCCGATCGCCATCACCGAAGTCCATCACGGCTGCCACCGTGACGAACAATTGCGCTGGTTCGTGGAGGTCTGGAACACCGCCAAGACACTGCGCGAAGAGGGCATGGACCTGCGCGCCGTGACCATCTGGTCGCTGTTCGGCAATGTCGACTGGCGCTTCCTATTGACCCAGAAGAACGGCTTCTACGACACCGGCGCGTTCGACGTGCGCGGCGACATTCCCCGGCCGACGATTATCGCGAAAGCCGCTAAGGAACTCGGCCACGGCCGCCCCTTTGATCACCCCGTGCTCGACAGCCCGGGCTGGTGGCGCCGGCCGCCGAGACTTTATCCCTGGAACGGGCGTTGCAACCCTATGGACTACCAAGGCCGCAAACTGCTGATCACCGGCGCGACCGGAACGTTGGGCAACGCCTTCGCCCGCATCTGCGACGAACGTGCCCTTCCCTACTGCCTCACCACCCGTGACGAACTCGACATTACCGACAACGCGTCGATCGCGGCGGCGCTCGCCAAGAACAAGCCCTGGGCGATCATCAACACCGCCGGCTTCGTCCGTGTGGCCGATGCGGAGACCGAGCAGGACGCCTGTCTCGCCGCCAACGCCGCAGGTCCGGAAAAACTCGCCCGCGCCTGCTCGGCCGCCGGGGTTCAGCTCGTCACCTTCTCGTCCGACCTTGTCTTCGACGGCACTCTCGGCCGCCCGTACGAAGAAGGCGACCCGATCAGCCCGACCGGCGTCTACGGCCTCTCCAAGGCGAAGGCCGAACAGGGCGTACGGGATGTGATGCAGGACGCACTGATCATCCGCACCAGCGCCTTTTTCGGCCCGTGGGACAAATATAATTTTGCCTGGAACGTCCTTTCCGCCCTCGCCCGCGGCGAGGAGGTGAAGGCCTCGGCGACCACCGAAGTCTCGCCGACCTACGTTCCCGATCTCTGTCATGCGACCTTGGACCTGCTCGTCGACGGCGAAACCGGCACCTGGCACCTCGCCAACCAGGGGCGGCTAAGCTGGTACGATTTCGCCCATCGTGTTGCTGAGCGCGCCGGAATGAACACTGCGCTCGTCAAGCCGCTCCACGAAGGCCGGCCCGCCGTCACCGCATTGGCCAGCACGAGAGGCGCGATGCTCCGACCGGTGGAAGAAGCGCTCGATGCCTACCTGGGCGAAGTCCGCGAGCGGCTTGACCTGATCACGCATGCTCCCGAACCGTTAGGAGCAGCCGAGCCGCCCGTGCAGATCGCAGCGGAGTAGTTCCTCGATCAGGCGCGCGACGCGGCAGCTTGCGGCAGCGCGCAACGCTGAGCGGCGCCGAGATACTGGCGGTACTCCGCTTGCATCTCCTGAAGCGTCTCGCGCGCGTCCGCACCGCACCGGCCAAGCGCGATCTCCCGCTCGATCGGGCCGAGTTGAAGCTGCGCCAGCCGGCGGCATTCGGCCTGGTCGATAATCCCGGCGTCGGCGGCAACCCGCCACCCCGCCAGCATCGACACGGTGCTTGCGCCGGCTTGCGCATTCGCCTCGATCTCCGCCAGCCGCGGCAGGGAGATTGCGCCGACATCCTTTTGCATCCGCCGAACGATCGCCGCGTGCCAGAGCGCATCCGCTTCGGCGACGGCTGCGGCATGCGATCGTGCGGCCACGGCTTCAGGCGAAACGATCCGGCCGTCCGCGACAACGACGGGTGCTTCCGGATCAGTGTCGCAGAGGTAGCCGGGCGTCTGCGTAAATTCGTCCAGCGTGCTCTGCGCCAGTGCCTGGGGGCGGGAATAATGGAACGGTACTGAGCGGCAGGCTGAAGGGCGGGCGTCGTAGACGGAGCAGAGCCGGTCCCGCAGGGCCGGGCAGCGGCCGGGGCTGGTGTCCAGCGTGAGAGCCGAGATGGTAAGGTATTTGGTGTAGCGCACCGTCTTCCCGCCCGCGAATCCCCGCGCGCCCGAACTGCGTGCTGCAAAGGTGCCGAGTAGGCGCTTGCGCTGCAGAAAGGCGGCAGCCCCGTCGGCGGCCTGTTCAGCCGTGCTTAGGTAAGCCTTCAGATCCTCCGGCAGCCAGTAAAGCCGGAACATCAGCCGAAGCACGAATGTCCCCGCAAGCGGCGCGGCTTCGGAGAGAAGCAGCTCGGGCGGCCGGTCGCAGCAGCGGCCGCACCCCGTGCACGCGAAGCGCCGCACCTCCCCGTCCATTCGCCCCCTCCTCCGCCCGCCGCCTGCGTGATGATGGTGGACCAGCGCCTGGAGCCCGCGCAAGGCGTCATGTGCCTGCCGTCCCTGCACAAAAGAGAAGGGCCCGCGTGCTGGCGGGCCCTTCTGAGTTGCTTGGGTGAGGCCGCTTACTCGGCGGCTTCGGTCCAGACATTGTTCTTGTTCGCGGCGTCCGCCTTCCGCTTCGCGTCGAGCTTGCGGAAGGTGGCGAGGGCCTGGCCGACCACCTGGTCCATGTTGTAATAACGGTAGGTGGCGAGGCGGCCGACAAATGTGACGCCGTCGGTGGAGTCGGCAAGCGCCTCGTAGCGCTTGAACAGCTCCTGGTTCTCCGGCCGCGGGATCGGATAATAAGGATCGCCCTCCGCCGACGGATATTCGTAGGTGATGCTGGTCTTCGGATGCACCTGCCCGGTCAGCTTCTTATACTCGGTAATCCGCGTGTAGGGCACCTGCGGGTCCGGATAGTTCACCACCGACACCGGCTGGAACTCCTCCTGGTCGAGGATTTTGTGCTCGAAACGCAGACTCCGATAGGGCAGCTTGCCGAAGCGGAACTCGAAATATTCGTCCACCGGCCCGGTGAAGACGATGTGCCCGGCCTCGATGTCGTCGATGATGTCCTTGTAATCGGTCGACAGCAGCACATCGATGTTCGGGTGGTTCAGCATGTTGTTGAACATGGCCGTATAGCCGTCGCGCGGCATCACCTGGTGCTTGTCGCCGAAGTAGCGGTCGTCGGTGTTGGTGCGCGTCGGGATGCGCGCCGTGACCGCTTTGTCCAGGCCCGACGGATCGATGCCCCACTGCTTGCGGGTATAGCCCTGGAAGAAAAGTTCATAAAGTTCACGGCCGACGGCGTTCACCACCACGTCTTCCGAGGTCTTGATGTCCTCCACCGGCTCGGCACGCGAAGCGAGGTAGGCCGCAGCGTCTTCGTCGGTCTTGAGATCAAGCCCGAACAGCATGTTCAAGGTCGTACGGTTGATCGGGATCGGCACCAGCTGGTCGCGGACGTCGGCGAGCACCTTGTGCTCATAGTCCCGCCACGCGGTGAACTGCGACAGGTACTGAACGATCTCGTCGCTGTTCGTGTGGAAGATGTGCGGTCCGTATTGGTGGATCAGCACGCCCGCATCGTCGAGATGGTCGTAGGCGTTGCCGGCGACGTGCGGCCGCTTGTCAATGACGAGCACATGCGCATCGTGCTGGCTGGCCAGCCGCTCGGCGATCACCGAACCGGCGAAACCGGCGCCGACGACGAGATAGTCGTACTTCTTCTTGGTCGCCGCCTTGACGATGTTCGGCCCCTTGGCGGGCACCTTCAGCGTCTCGCGCACCAGGCCGGCCATGCGCGCATAGGTGGTGTCCCAGCTCAGATTGGCGAGCTTGGCATCGACTTCGCCGAGCCATTCGTCGCCGCTCTGCGCAAGCGCAAGCGCCTGCTCGCACGCTTTCACGAACGCGTGCGCGCCGTCGGCGATGAACACCGCATCCATGTCGCCATAATGGCGGATTACGTCGGTGATCGGCGTCGACACCACCGGGCGGCCGCCGGCGAGATATTCCGGCGTCTTGGTCGGCGAAATGAATTTGGTCGATTCGTTGATCGCGAAGGGCATCAACGCCACGTCCCAGCCGCCGAGATAGACCGGCAGCTCGTCATAGCTCTTGCCGCCCAGGTAGTGGATGTTGGCGCGCAGCGGCAGATCGGCATGGTCGATCTTCACCACCGGGCCGACCATCATGATCGACCATTCCGGATGCGCGTCGGCAACCGCGGCGATCATCTCCAGGTCCATCCGCTCGTCGATGACGCCGTAGAAGCCAAGGCGTGGGCGCCCAACAGGTCCCTGGTCGTCCGGCTGCGCATCCATCGCGCGGGCCTGCGCGAAGTGGGCGCGGTCGACGCTCGACGGGAACGGGTGGATGTTCGGGTGGCGGTCCTTTTTCGCTTCATAGAGGCTGTAGCCGCCGGTGAAGACCACGTCGGCGCTGTCGAGCAGCTCCTGCTCCAGGGCAAGCAGCTGCGGCGGCGCGAAGCGGAAATTGGCGAGCTCGTCCATGCAGTCGTAGACGGTGCACTCGGCCTCCACGTCGCGCGAAAACGGGAGCATCATCGGCGTGTAGTACCAGCGGATGAACGGCCCCGCCTCACCCTTCAGGAAAGCGGTGAGCAAAGTCTTGAGCGCGGCCTCGCGGCCCGCTTCGTCAAGCGTTTCGGGAAGCGAGGGCGTCACCACGATCACGCCGGTCTCCGCGCAGGCGCGAACGCCGAGCGCCGGCTCGCAATCGGGCAAGGCCGCTTCCGGCTCTTCCCAATAAATGACCCGGCGATCCGCGGCGAAGCGGCTCATCAGATGCTGGGGACGCTGAAACACGAAATTCCACCGCAGGTGCGAGAAGCAGATCAGCGTGTGGTGATCCGGGAGCTGGGGGGCGGACTGGCCGTGCCCCGAAGCGGAGGCGGTGGAGAAGGTGATCAACGAGGGAATTCCCTGATGGTTTGGACAACTGGAACACAACGGCGGTGCGCGCGCCGGAGTTCCAGCGCACCCACCGCTTTTATATTAATTGAGATCAGGGTTGCGCCAAATTGTTACGAAACCGAGCCGATCGGCGTCAGTCCTCTGCAAACGCCTCCGTCAGCTCGGCGAGCCACGGCTTGGCCGTGCCATCCGAGGGCGCCCGCCAGTCACCGCGCGGAGACAACGCGCCGCCCGCCGAGACCTTGGGCGAATTGGGGATGGCCGAGCGCTTGAACTGGCTGATCTGGAAGAAGCGGAACAGGAACACCTCCAGCCACTTGCGGATCGTCGCCATGTCGTAGGCGCGCTTCAAGTGCTCGGGGTAGCCGACCGGCCACTGCCCCGCCTCCGCATCGTGCCACGCCTGCCAAGCCAGGAACGCCACCTTGGACGGCGGCTGCCCGGAGCGCAGGATGTGGAACAGGAAGAAATCGTGCAGCTCGTAAGGGCCGATCGTGTCCTCGGTGGACTGCATCTCGCCTTTGTCGTCGGCGGGAATGAGCTCAGGCGAGATCTTGGTCTGCAGGATGGCCTGCAGGATGCGGTTGGTTTCTTCTTCGAACTGGCCGGTCTTGACCGCCCAGCGAATGAGGTACTGAATCAACGTCTTCGGCACGCCGGCGTTGACGCCGTAATGGCTCATCTGGTCGCCGACGCCGTAGGTTGACCAGCCGAGCGCTACCTCGCTGAGGTTCCCGGTGCCGACCACGAAGCCGGAGCGCTGGTTGGCCAGGCGGAACAGGTAATCGGTGCGGAGGCCCGCCTGCACGTTCTCGAACGCGATGTCGTAGACCGGCTCTCCGCTTGCGAAGGGGTGGCCCATGTCCTTCAGCATCTGCATCGCCGCCGGGCGGATGTCGATTTCCTCGCCCGAAATGCCGAGCGCCTTCATCAGTGCCCAGGCATTGCCCTTGGTGGTATCGCCGGTGGCGAAGCCGGGCATGGTGAAGCCGAGAATGGTGGAGCGCGGCAGCTTCAGGAAGTCGCACATCTTGGCGGCGACGATGAGGGCGTGGGTGGAATCCAGCCCGCCCGAAACGCCGATGACGAGGTGCTTGCCGCGCGTGGTGGTGAAGCGCTTGGCGAGCCCCTGCACCTGGATGTTGAACGCTTCGTAGCAATCCTGATCGAGCTGCTCGGCGCGGTTCGGCACGTAGGGGAACCGCCTGAGTTTTCGCTCAAAGCCGACATCGTCGACGCTTGGCTTGTGTTCGAAGTGCACCCGCCGGAAGCGCTTTTCCGGATGACCCGCGGCGACGGCATTGTCGTTGAAGGTCGGCATCCGCATCCGCTCCAGCCGAAGCCGCTGCGCATCCACGTCGGCGACGGCAAGCTCCGGCTCCATGTCGAAGCGGCTCGACTCGGAAAGCAGCTCGCCCATTTCGTAGATCGCGCTTTGCCCATCCCAGGCGAGGTCGGTGGTGCTCTCCCCTGGCCCCGACGCCGCGTAGATGTAGGCGGCGCAGCAGCGGCTGGATTGCGAGGCGCAGAGCAGCTTGCGCTCGTCAGCCTTGCCGATGGTGATGTTGGAGGCCGAGAGGTTGCACAGGATCAGCGCGCCGGCGAGCGCGCCGTTGGTGGAAGGCGGCTGCGGCGCCCAATAATCTTCGCAAATTTCGACGTGGAAGATGAAGTCGGAAAGGTCCTCTGCGGCGAAGACGATGTCGGTTCCGAACGGCACCAATTGGCCGGCCACCGCAATCTCGATCCCGTCGAGGCCGATGCCGGAGACGAACCAGCGCTTCTCATAATATTCGCGATAGTTCGGCAGGAAGCTCTTCGGCACCACACCAAGGATGCGTCCGCGCGACACCACCAAAGCGCAATTGTAGAGCCGGCCGTTGCGGCGCAGCGGGGCGCCGATGGCGAAGACCGGCGACAGGCCTTCGGTCTCCAGGCAGAAGCGGGCGATGCCATATTCCACTGCGTCCAGAAACGCCTCCTGCATGAACAGGTCATCGACGGCGTAGGAGGAGATGTTGAGCTCCGGATAAACGACGAGGTCGCAGCCGCGCCGGTCGGCCTCGCGGGCAAGCTCGATCGCCTGGTCGACGTTGAACTCGACGTCGCCGGCCGAACCGGTGGGGCTTGCCGCGGCAGTACGGACGAAGCCGTGGCGGTGGATTGCGGCAAAGGGGGCGCGGCTCACAGCATCTCCGTCATCATTTCAACCGCCGTTTGGAGGCAGGCCAAGCGTGTAGCACCCCGTCCTACGTCGCCAAAATGCTCTTCTCTGTGCGCGGTCACCCGGCCAGCGCGGGCGCAGCCGAAATGCACCAGCCCCGGCTCCGGGCCGCTGTCGGCATACCCGGTCACCGAGACGGCGAGGTTGGCGCGGCTGTTTTCCAGCGCGCCTTCCGCCATGGCGATCGCCACTTCCTTCGACACCGCGGTCTTCTCCTCAATCAGCGCCATCGGCACGCCAAGCATCTCGTTCTTGGCTTCGTTGGTGTAGGTCACGAAGCCGCGGTCGAAGGTGAAGGAAACGCCCTGCACGTCCGTCAGCAACGATGCGATCATGCCGCCGGTGCAGCTTTCGGCGGTCGCAAGCATCAGCCCGCGCTCCGCCGCCTTGGCAAGCAGTCGGCGCACCGCATCTTCCGTTTCATCCGGAAGCAGTGGAGAGAGGGTTTCGGTGTCTTTCACGTGCCGCATGCGGGAGCCCTTTTGCGACGGAACCGGCGCCCAACACGAATGTTCCCCCAGCGAAAAGGAGGCACATCTTCATGGCCGACACATTGAACGCGATCCAGCTGCTCGCCCGCGACCACCGCGAAGTGGAGGAACTGTTCGAGAAATTCGAAAACGCCTCGGGCGACGGCAAAAAGGAAAAGATCGCGAAGTCGATCTGCACCGAATTGAAGGTGCACACGATGATCGAGGAGGAAATCTTCTACCCGGCGCTTCGCGGCAAGATCGACGATGACGACATCGACGAAGCGATCGTCGAGCATGACGGCGCCAAGGTGCTGATCAACGACATCGAAGCCGGGTCGCCCGATGACCAATTCTACGACGCCAAGGTGAAGGTGCTGAAGGAAGAGGTCGAGCACCACATCAAGGAAGAAGAAAAACAGCACGACAATCTGTTCAGCCAGGCGCGCAAGACCGACGTCGATCTCGATGCTCTCGGTGAGCAGATGGCGGCACGCAAGGCGGAGCTGATGGCGATTGCGGAAAGCGAGGGGCTGCCGCCGGCCAAGCCGGCGACGCTTACCGAGGTGGAGGTTTGAACATGGCCTGGTCGCGCAAAAGCAGCCTCCTTGCCGGCATCGGCGCCGCTGTCGCCGGCGGGATCGGCTATCTCCTCACCAACCGCCTGCGCGGCGGCGGCAACGCCTCGGCCGGCGGGCGGAGCGCGGCGCTGTCGGGCTCCGGCGCCCACGGCGCGGTCGGCAACTCGGGCGCGGCGCGTTCGGCTGGGCCCGACGCAATGCGCGATCCGCCCGAGGAATGGACCAAGGTGGATGAAGCCTCGGATGAGAGCTTCCCCGCGAGCGACCCGCCCGCCGTGAAGCACGTGGACTAATTGAATTCCTCCCCATCGGGATGGGGAGGGGAACCGCGCAGAGGGTGGTGGAGGGGTAAAAGGCGCCGGCTTCTGAGGCTGGACTAGGGCGCCCCCCACCACCTCGTTCGTCCCGAGCGAAGTCGAGGGGCGCACCTCAAACGTCCGTGCCGCGCCCCTCGACATCGCTCGGGACGGAGCAGGTGCTGCTGACGATCTACCGGTCCGGCCGGTCCTTTTCCGGGCCCGCTTCCAGGATCGTCTCGCGCGCAAGCCTCAGCTCGCGAAGCGCCGATGCGGTGGCCGCGCCCCAGACGATGTGCACGCCGATCATCAGCAGGTTGCGCCGCTTGGGGTGCTCGGTTGCGGGCTCGAGCACGTTCATCGCCGGGATCCAGCCGAGGTAGCTCGCCATCCACACCGTGACCCCGGCCACCGCCCCCTTGGTCTTGGACGGCTGCGGGTCCATGGCGGAGATCAGCGCGCCCATCGCCGCGCCGTAGGCGAAATGCGCGGCGGTGGTGATGTCCTTCGCGGCGTCGTTGGGCAGCACCACGCCAGCGCCTTCCGCCGTGGAATCGACGATCTCGCGCGGCGTCAGCGGGTAACGCTCCCCTTCCGGCAGCCTTTTGTGGAGGCGCTGCATCGCCGAGGTCATCGCCATGGTGCCGACGAAGCCGGCAATCGCGCCGATCACCAGCCGGCTGCCGAGTTTCAGATCCTGTTCCTTCACGCGCCTGCGTCTCCGCCAAGGGTAGCCAGCGCCGTTCTAGAGCCGCGCAAGGGGCAACTCCAGAGCGGCGCTTGGCCTCCTTATTCGTAGCGCAAAGCGTGGATCGGGTTTGACCGCGCGACCTTGAACGCGTGTCCGGCGATGGTGCCGAGCGCGATCACCAGCGCCAGCGTGCCTGCGACCAGGAAGGGCGTCGGCCCGAAGTCGATGCGGCTGTCGAAGCCGTTCAACCAGTCGCGCATCACCCACCAGGCGACCGGCCAGGCGATCAGGTTCGCAACGATCACCGGCTTCGAAAACTGCCAGGCGAGCAGCTTGACGATGTCGCCGCTGCGCGCGCCAAGCACCTTCCTGATCCCGATCTCCTTGGTCCGCCGCTCAGCGGTGAAGGCGGCGAGGCCGAACAGTCCGAGGCAGGCGACGACCACCGCCAGAAGTGCGAATCCGGCAAAGGTCTGCGCCCGCGCTTCCTCGGCCTGGTAGAGTTCGGCAACGATGTCTTCGGAGAACTCGCCGTCATAGGGTACGTCGGGCACCACCCGCTTCCACACCGCCTCGGTGCGCGCCCGGATCGTGGCCGGGTCGCCCGAATAGCGGATCAGGAGGTTGCCGGCGCCGGTCTTGTCCAGCCGGAACAGGATCGGCTCCAACGGATCGCGGATGGAGCGGAAGCGGCTATTCTCCACCACCCCGATGATGGTCGCGGGAACGAGGCCGAATTCCGAATCCACCAGCGCCGATTTCACGACCTTGCCGACAGCGTCGCGCGGGTTTGCAAAGCCCATGCGCTGCGTCGCCAGTTCGTTGACCACGATGTTAACGCCCCGCGCCGCAAACGCCTTCTCCCAAACGGGATCGGACAAGACCGGCTGGGTCGCGTCGTCGCCCGGCCGGTTCTCGTCGAACAGGCGACCGGCGACCAGTTTTATGCCCATGGTGTCGAAGAAGCCGGCATCGACTCCGTAGGTGCCGATGTTAATCGGCTCCGATCGCCCAGGCATCTGCACGCCGGTGTTGGAATTGTTGTCGGTGTTGATGCCGATGCCGGTGCGGCCGACGGCCTTGACGCCCTCCACCCGCCGCATCTCCTCCACGATCGCGTCGCTTTTCGCCAACACCTGCCGCCGGCCGAGGTTCGAAACCTGCAGCAGCCCGTCGCGCTGGTAGCCGGGGTCTGCGCTGCGCGCGTAGACGCTCTGCTGGTAGACGACCGCGGTGCAGATGATCAGGCCGATGGAGACGGCGAACTGGCCGATCACCAGCACGTTGCGCAGCCGCCCCGATCCGGCCGCTTCCGCCGTCGACTTGTTCGCTTTAAGCACCTGCGCCGGCTGGAAGCCTGACAGGTAAGCGGCCGGGTAAAGCCCGCCCGCCGCGCCGACGAGCAGCACCAGCCCAAGGATCGGCAGCAGCATTCCCCCCTCGCCAAAGTAAGCGAGGTTGAGATCGGCATCGAGGAAGTTCGACAGCGCCGGCAGCGCGAGTTCCGCCAAGGCCAAGGCGAGCAGCATGGCGAGGGCGGCGACGAGCACCGATTCCCCGAGGAACTGGATCATCAGCTGCTTGCGACTTGCGCCGAGCACCTTGCGCAGCGCCACTTCGCGGGCGCGCTGGCTGGCCCGGGCCGTGGCGAGGTTGGTGAAGTTGACGCAGGCCATGGCCAGGATCAGCACCGCGATGATCGCGAAAGTGAGGATGGTGGCGCGGTCGTTGCCGGGGCGCATTGCGCCATCCTGTGCTTCGCCCAGGTGGATGTCGCGGACGTTGGCGATCTTCCAATCCTGCTCCTCGCCCGCGTCGAAGCGCTGATCGCCGAAATTCTCGATCTTGATGTTGCGCTTTTCCCAAGCGGGGAACTGCCGCTGCAGCGTTTCGGGATCGGTTCCGGGCTTGAGGCTGAAGTAGAACCAGCCGGACTGCCATCCCCACGCGGTCATGAAATCGGGAGAGTCGGAGAAATAGGTGTTAGGATCGAAGCGGCCCACCATGGTGAACTTCACATGGCTGTTTCTGGGCGGGTCCTTGGCGATGCCGGTCACACGCCAATCGGTGGTGATGCCGCGGCTGACCATGCTCACCGTTTTGCCCATCGGATCGGCCGTGCCGAACAGGCGGCTCGCCTCCCGCTCCGTCAGCACCAACGAACTGACCTGCGCGAGCGCCGTCTTCGGGTCGCCTCTCACCAAGGGAAATTGCAGCACGTCGAAGAACAGGTTGTCGGCGAGGAGGACGTTTTCCGTCGGCAGCGCCTCACCGCCGCGCAGCACCACCGGCGCGCTCGACAAAGCATAGACCGTCTTATCGACCTGCGGAAAATCCTTTCGAAGCGCGACGCCGGCCACGTAGGATGTCATCTGCAGCTTGTTTTCCTCGCCGGTCTGCTTGCTGCGATAGTGGCTTTGCAGCTGATAGCTGTTTTCCGCATTGGGCAGCCACTGGTCGAAATTCGATTCGTATCGGACGTAGAGCAGGATCAGCAGGCAGGCGGCGAGGCCGATCGCCAGCCCGACGATGTTGATGAAAGCATAAGTCCGGTTCTTCGCGAGCGCGCGAAAGCCGACCGTTACGTAATTGCGCCACATGGTGCTGGCTCCTTTCCCGCTATTCGCTTCGCTTCAGGCCGCGCGGCGCCGCTCGAGCAGCACCTTGCCGTCGAGCATATTGACGACGCGCCCGGCATAATCGGCATGGGCGGGCGAGTGGGTGACCATGACGATGGTGGAGCCTTCGCGGTTCAGCGCCTGGAGCATCTTCATCACCTCCTCGCCATGCTGGGTGTCGAGGTTGCCGGTGGGTTCGTCAGCGAGGATCAGCTTCGGGCTGCCGACAAGCGCGCGCGCAACCGCGACGCGCTGCTGCTGGCCGCCGGAAAGCTGGCTCGGCCGGTGGCGAGCGCGATGGGCGATGCCCACCTTGTCCATGACCTCATCGACGCGGCGGCGGCGCTCGGCAGCCGGCACGTCGTGGTAGAGAAGGGCAAGCTCGACATTCTCGCGCACCGACAGTTCGTCGACCAGGTTGAAGCTCTGGAAGATGAAGCCGATATTCTTTTTCCGCACGTCGGCGAGCTTGCCTTCAGGCAAACCGGCCACTTCCGCGCCGTCGAAGACGTAGGAACCGCTGGACGGACTATCGAGCATGCCGATGACGTTGAGCAGCGTCGATTTACCGCAGCCTGAAGGCCCCATGATCGCGACGAACTCGCCGTCGGCAATGTCGAGGTCGATGCGGTCGAGCGCGGTCGTCTCAACGGTGTCGGTGCGGTAGACCCGCGACAGTTCACGCATGGTCAGCATGGGCTTTGCTCCTTTTTCAGCTGCCGAGGTCCAGCCGGTCGCGATCCGCGAACCCGGTGTAGGGCGAGGTGATGACGCGCTCGCCGGGCTCCAGCCCTTCGAGCACTTCGATAAAGTCGGCGTTGCGCCGGCCGAGGCGCACGGGGCGCTTCACCGCGCGGTCCCCGTCCGGGGCGACCACGAACACCCAGGCGCCGCCGGTTTCGTTGTAGAATGCACCGTTGGGGATGAGCGTCGCCGGCGTCGGGTCGCCAAGCGTCAGGCGGACCTGCATGGTCTGGCCGCGCTGCAGCGCCGCGGGCTCGGCCTCAATAAAGATCAGGTCTGTTTCGAACGTGCCGTTCTTTACCTGCGGATAGACCTTGGCGACTTTCGCCTTGAAGGTCTTGCCGCCGGCTTCCACCGTGGCGATCTGGCCCGGCTCGACGCGGCCGAGGTAGAATTCGTCGACCTGCGCGACCAGCTTGTTGCGCCCGGCGCTGTCGATCTGGCCAAGCCGCTCGCCGCGGTTGAGCGACTGCCCGACCTGAATCGAGAAAGCGGTGAGCTGGCCGGTGACCGGCGCGCGAAGGTTCAAGGCGTCCAGGGTAGCGCGGGCGATATCGAGACTGCCGGAGAGCGACGCATTGGACGCGCGGAGCTGGGCAAGCTGGCTGCCCTGCAAGCGCCGATTGGTTGCCTGCGCCCGGCGGATCGCTTCGGCGCGGCGCTGGCTCGAGACATATTCGTCGCGGCTGTCATTGTAGATTTTGGCCGGGATGAAGCCCTTTTCGAACAGCGGCTTCTGCGTTTCGTACTGGCGGCGCGCCTTGTCGACCTGAAGCTGCGCGTCGATCACCGCCCGCTCGTCGCCGATCTGGCTTTGCGCAAGCGCCAGTTCCTGGCTGCGCATCGAGTTCATTTCGCGCGACACGTCGCTTTGGCGGGCGAGGAGGTTGAGCTGGAGGTCACTGTTCGACAGTTCGGCGAGGAGCTGGCCCTGCTGAACCATGGCGCCGTCCTCGACCAGCACCTTTTCCACCCGGCCGCCCTCGACCGCGTCGAGATAGACCGTGACCAAAGGCGTGACCCGCGCCCGAAGCGGCAGGAAGTCGTCGAACCGGCCGCGCGCAACGGTGGAAATGGTCAGGCGATTGGCGGTCACCGTTTGGCTGTTGGCCGAGGGCGCGAAGGCGTAGAAGAGGATGGCGAGCAGCAGCGCCGCGGTGACGGCCAGCGCGATCTTGAGGTTGCGCGACATGCCCTTGCGCTCAACCACGCGGTCCATTGCGCCGCCGCTTTGCGCGGCCACCGGGCTGTCATTCGCTTGCATCTTGATCACGCTCATCGTCACCTCACCGCCTTCCGATCAGCAATCATCGTGCCAGCGCCGGAGCGGTGCGGCAAAGGCGTTCAAGCACCAGCGCGTGTCCGCTTCCGGACACTGCGCTGTTCGCCGCCGAACGGTTGCAGCCATTTGTCACGCCGGCTGCGCCTGGCAGGCAGCCGAGCAAGCCGCGGCAACAAGATGCACCGCGCCTTCGCGGCCACCGACGTCCACCGGCTCGAGCGCCGCAGCCGCCATGAGCAGCGCAACCGCCATCCACACTGCACTTCCGCCTAATGCTTCGAACTTGTTCATGGCCACGCTCCTTCAAGTGAATGCCCTGTCGAAGGCGGTTCAGCATCAGCCGTGCCACCCGCCAAAAGCGGAGGATTTCCGCGGCTCCACATGCCAGGCGTCAGCGGGCGAACTGATCGTTAGCGCACAGAAACGTTCGCCGCCGTCCGGAAGCGGACGCCGGTGGCACGATTATTGTTTGTCCGCTTTCGGTCAGAACTGTAGGAGATGAAGCCGTGCGGGAGGGGAAAGCATTCGGTCGCTGCGTCGTCATCGACGACGATCCGGACATTCTGTTGTCCGCGCGCCTGCTGCTGCGCGAATTGTTCAACGAAGTCGCCACTTTTGAAGCGCCCGCCGACGCCATGCCGTCCCTGGTGACGGAGGGCGCCGACGTGATCCTGCTCGACGCGAATTTCGGGCGCGGCGCGACCAATGCCGCCGAGGGCTTCCACTGGCTCGGCGAGTTCCTGAAGAACGACCCGCAGGCGGTGGTGGTGATGATCACCGCCCATGGCGGAGTCAACATCGCGGTCGAAGCCATGAAGCGCGGTGCGACCGACTTCGTCTCCAAGCCCTGGTCCAACGAACGCCTGCTCGCCACCGTGCGCACTGCCGCGTCGCTTCGTACTTCGCGGCAGGCGGTGGTCACCGAGCGCAAGCGCGCCGTCGCGATCGCCGCGCCGGCGGCGGGCGCGGAAACGCCGCTGCTCGGCACCTCAGCGGCGATGCGCCGCGTCTACCAGCTGATCGAGAAGGCCGGACCGACGGAGGCCAACGTCCTCATCCTCGGCGAAAACGGCACCGGCAAGGAACTGGTTGCGCGCGAGCTCCACCGCCGCTCCCGGCGCAGCGACAACGTCATGGTCTCCGTGGATCTCGGCGCGGTTGCCGAGAACCTCTTCGATTCCGAGCTGTTCGGACACGTCAAAGGCGCCTTCACCGATGCGCGCGGCGACCGCATCGGCCGGCTGCAGGCGGCGGACGGCGGCACTTTGTTCCTGGACGAAGTCGGCAATCTGCCGCTCCACCTCCAGCCCAAATTGCTCACCGCGCTCGAGCAGCGCCGGGTTGTGCCGGTGGGCGCCAACAAGCCGGTGCCGATCGACGTGCGCGTGATCGCCGCCACCAACTTGCCGCCGGAGCGGCTGGCCGACGAGGGGCTGTTCCGCCAGGATCTCCTCTTCCGCCTCAACACGGTCGAGATTGAGCTTCCGCCGCTGCGCGAGCGGCGCGAGGACATTCCGGTGCTGATCGACCATTATGTCGGCCTCTACGCCAAGAAATACGGCAAGCCGGCCCGCGCCATTCCGGCGGACGTTCTTGCCGCCCTTCAGGCTTACGACTGGCCGGGCAACGTCCGCGCGCTTCGCCACGCCGCCGAGCGCGCGGTGATCCTTGCCGGCGACGGCGCCTTCACCACCGAAGATTTCTCGCTGTCCCGCGCCGCGGCGCCGCGCACGGTGGCGCTTCCACCGGTGGTGGCCACCGGGTCCGCAGATCTAAACTTGGAGCGGGCCGAGAAGCAGATGGTGGAGGAAGCCCTGAAGCGCCATTCCTACAACATCTCGCTTGCCGCGGCGGAGCTCGGCCTGACCCGCGCTTCGCTGTACCGGCGCATGGACAAGCATGGCCTTTAAGGCCCGCTTCGTTGCGGGTCTCGCGGCGCGCGCGGTTGCGCTGCTTCTTGCCGCCTTTGCCTTCGTTTGGACGCTCGGCACCGATGGCCTCGGCGCCGCGCGGCTACTGGCCGGCGCGGTGCTCATATGGGCGATGTACGAACTGTGGCGCTACATCCAGCGCACCAATGTCGAGCTTGCCCGCTACCTCGAAGCGGTCCGGCTCGGCGACCTGTCTCAGAGCTTTTCGCAAAGCAGCGGCGGCAGCGGTTTTTCCGAAGTCGGCGAAGCGCTGGAGCAGGGCATTCGCAAGCTGCGCGAGGAGCGGCACCGCCTCTCCGACGCCAACCGGTTCTACGAAGCCGTGCTCGACGATGCGCCGACGCCGCTGCTCACCGTCGACGGCGAGGGCCGGGTGGAGCTTGCCAACAAGGCGGCCCGGCGCCTCTTCCTGCGCCACCAGGGCGTGCGGGTGGAGGATTACCGAACCTACGGCGAGACCTTCGCCAACATGCTTGCGGAGGACGGAGCCGGCCGCCCGCGGCTTGTGCCGCTTACCATCGAGGCCGTGCCGCAGACGGCGATGGTGAGTATCGCCTCGGTTCACCGGCTCGGTGGAACCGTGCGGGTGGTGGCAGTGCAGCCGATCCAGGGTGAGCTCAACGCAGTCGAGATCGCCGCCCAATCCGATCTCATCCGGGTTCTCACCCACGAGATCATGAATTCGATGACGCCGGTGACATCGCTCGCGCGAACGGCGGCGGATCTGATGAAGGATATCGATCGCGGTGGCGATCCCGACTTCGCCGACGCCCGCGCCGCCGTGGAGACCCTCGCCCGCCGCGCCGACGGCGTAATGCACTTCGTTGAAAGCTACCGCCAGATCAGCCGCACGCCGGAGGTGCGCCGCCGGGTTTTCGAAGTCGCGCCCTGGGCAGCCGAACTGGGGCGCCTGTTCAGGGCCAGCGACAATTGCGCGGCGGCCCGCCTCAGCCTTTCCGTGACGCCGGAATCTCTGACGATCGACGTCGATCCCGATCTGATGTCGCAGGTGCTCATCAACCTGCTTCGCAACGCCGCCGAAGCGGCCGCGGACCATGCACCGGACCCTGCGGTATCGTTGTCCTTCAGCCTCATCGCCGGCGGGCGTGTGCAGATCGAGGTTGCCGACAACGGGGCCGGCGTACCGGAGTCGCTGCGTCAGGACGTGTTCCTGCCTTTCTTTACGACCAAGACGAAGGGAACCGGGGTCGGCCTAAGCCTGGCGCGGCAGGTGGTCCTCGCCCATCGCGGCTCAATCGGCCTCGACCGGAGCGAAAGCGGCGGAGCGCTGTTCAGGATCATCGTCTGACACGAACGCGCCGCTGCCGCTTAAAGGGTGGCCCCCCCAGCGAGGATGTCCTCGGGAACGGCGTCGGCGAGGCTTAGGCCGTCAAGGATCCGTGCCGTCTCGTCGCGCACCATCAGCATCACCCGGTGCAGGCGGCATTCGTCCTCGGCGATGCAATTCTTGCACTTCTCATACGCGAAGCGGCTGGCGCAGGGCAGCAGGCCGAGCGACCCCCGGGTAAGGCGAATAAGGCTGCCATAGCTGATCTCGGCCGGCGGTTTGGCAAGCCAGTAGCCGCCGTCGCGGCCGCGGCGGCTTGCCACCAGCCCTTCGCGGATCATCTGCGAAAGCATCACCGTCAGGAACTTGGGCGGTATCTTTTGCGCTTCGGCGATTTCGCTGAGCTGCACCGGTCCCTCGCCATAATGGTCGGCCAGGTGGAGCAGCGCGCGAATTGTGTACCGCGTCCGTTGAGAAAGCATGTCCGCCTCATGAACCCCTTCGGGTGCGATGGCAACGGACACGAACGGCCGCGGATTGCCCGCGACCGTTCGCTGTTTCGATCCTCCGGAAGCCGCTTAGAGCAGGAAGTGCTGGGCTCCCCACAGCGGGATGTCGCCGCCGTTCATCACCTGGATGATGAGGTCGGCATTGCCGTCCCCGTCCGTGTCGCCTTGCACGAACCAGTTGCCGTTCTCGTTCACCACCCGAAGCTCGCCGGCGACGTGGTTGAACTCGGTGCCGGTGCCGATAAATGTGAAGACCTGGTTGCCATCGGCGCCAGCGCTGGTGTTGGCATCGATGCCCGACAGGTCG
>DATBNC010000033.1:0-32454 GCA_036554525.1 Allosphingosinicella sp. | reverse complement strand
GTGGCGCGTCGTCGAGGTGGTCGAGGTGGTCGACGACCTCTACAAGCAGGTCAACGAGAAGGACGCGCAGAAGCTGCAGCCGGGCGCCAAGATCGGCGACTTCCTGGTCGACCCCCTGCCCCCGATCGAATTCGGGCGCATCCAGGCGCAGGCGTCCAAGCAGGTCATCTTCCAGAAGGTCCGCGACGCCGAGCGCGAGCGCCAGCATGAGGAATTCAAGGACCGCGTCGGCGAAGTCATCACCGGCGTCGTCAAGCGCGTCGAGTTCGGCCACGTCGTCGTCGATCTCGGCCGCGCCGAGGGCGTTATCCGCCGCGACCAGCAGATCCCGCGCGAAGTTGTCCGCGTCGGCGACCGCGTCCGCGCGCTGATCCTGTCGGTGCGCCGCGAGAATCGCGGGCCGCAGATCTTCCTGAGCCGGGCGCATCCCGACTTCATGAAGAAGCTGTTCGCCCAGGAAGTGCCGGAAATCTACGACGGGATCATCGAGATCAAGGCGGCGGCTCGCGATCCGGGCAGCCGCGCCAAGATCGGGGTGATCAGCCACGACAGCTCGATCGACCCGGTCGGCGCCTGCGTCGGCATGAAGGGCAGCCGCGTCCAGGCGGTCGTTCAGGAGCTTCAGGGCGAAAAGATCGACATCATCCCCTGGTCGGAAGATCTCGCCACCTTCGTCGTCAACGGTTTGCAGCCGGCAACGGTCAGCCGCGTCGTGATCGACGAGGAGGAAAGCCGAATCGAAGTGGTGGTGCCGGACGACCAGCTCAGCCTCGCCATCGGCCGCCGCGGCCAGAACGTTCGCCTGGCGTCGCAGCTCACCGGCTCGGCGATCGACATCATGACCGAGGCAGACGCGTCGGAGAAGCGCCAGCGCGAGTTCGTTGAACGCTCCACCATGTTCCAGGAAGAACTGGACGTCGACGAAACGCTTGCCCAGCTTCTGGTCGCCGAAGGCTTCGGCGCGCTGGAGGAAGTCGCGTACGTGGAAGTCGACGAAATCGCTTCCATCGAAGGCTTCGACGACGATCTTGCCACCGAGCTTCAGAGCCGCGCCACCGAAGCGCTCGAGCGCCGCGAGGAAGCGGCCCGCGAGGAACGCCGCGCGCTCGGCGTCGAGGACGCGTTGGCCGACATGCCGTACCTCAACGAAGCGATGCTGGTGACGCTGGGCAAGGCGGGCATCAAGACGCTCGACGACCTCGCCGATCTCGCCACCGACGAGCTCGTCCAGAAGAAGCGCCCCGAACAGCGCCGCCAGAAGGAAAGCAACCGTCCCGAGGATAAGGGCGGCATTCTCGCCGAATACGGCCTCACCGACGAACAGGGCAACGAGATCATCATGGCTGCCCGCGCCCATTGGTTCGAGGACGAAGATGCGCCGGCAGGGGAGGACGCTGTTGCGGAAACCCCACAATGATCGCCTAGCACCCGATAGGGAAGACGGGCCCGAGCGCACCTGCATCCTGACACGGGAAGCAGGGCCCCGGGAGCGGCTGGTCCGGCTTGCGCTTGGGCCGGACGGCGTGGTCATGCCCGATGTTCGCGCCAAGGCGCCGGGCCGCGGCGCCTGGATCGCGATCGGCCGCGATGCGCTGGAAAAGGCGCAAGGCAACGGCAAGCTCAAGGGCGCGCTTGCCCGCGCGTTCAAGCAGCCGGTCTCCGCCCCCGACGATCTCGCGCCCCGCATCGAGGCGGCGCTTCGCCAGGCGGTGCTTGAACGGCTCGGCCTCGAAGCGCGGGCCGGCACGCTTTTGACCGGTGCCGAAAAGATCGACGTCGCGCTCCGCAAGGGCGAGGCGCATCTCCTGATCCACGCGTCCGACGCGGGCGAGGACGGCAACCGCAAGCTCGATCAGGCGTGGCGGGTCGGCGGCGGCGAAGGCCAAGGGCTGGTTTTTCCAGAGGATAGAACCATATTGTCATTGGCGCTTGGCCGCCAGAATGTGGTACATGCCGCGGTGATTGATCGCGCTGCCGCTCAGCGTGTGCGCCATGCGCTTGAGCGGTGGCGCGCTTTTGCAGGTCAAATGAACGAGGCTGGCGCCGGAGCGGCGGACACGCCGGCTGCGCCGGCGGTTGAGGTAAACGAAGGATAGTATGAGCGATACGACCGATAAGCCGAAGCTTGGAGCGCGCGCGCCGCTGGGCCTGAAACGCACCGTTGAAACGGGCAAGGTGAAGCAGAGCTTCAGCCACGGCCGGTCGAACACCGTCGTGGTTGAGGTGAAGAAGCGCCGCATCCTCGGCCCGGGCGGCGCCGCCCCCGCGCCGGCCGAAGCGCCCAAGGTTGAGGAAGCACCGGCTCCCGCTGCGCCTGCCGCCGCAGCAGCGCCTGCCGCGCCGGCAGCCGCCGCGCCCGCGCGTCCCGTTCAGCAGCAGCAGCCCGCCGCGCAGCAGCGCCAGGCGCCGCCGCAGCGTCCGCTGGATGCCGCCTCCCGCCGCGAGCTTCAGGAAAAGCTGCTCCGCGAAGCCGAGGAAGCGCGTCTCGCCTCCCTTGAAGAAGCTCGCCGCCGCGAAGACCGCCAGGCCCTGGCCGCGACCGAGGAAGAAAAGCGCCGCGCCGAGGACAATCGCCGCGCCGAGGAAGAAGCGCGTCAGCGCGCCGAGCAGGAAGCGATCGCAGCCGCCCAGCGCGCCGCCGAAGAAGCCGCGAATCCGCCGCAAGCCGATGTGTCGGCCGCCGGCGCTGCTCCGGCAGCCGCCGACGACGACGATCGCCGCGGCCCCGGCCGTCCCAAGCATGGTGCCGCCGCGCCGAAGCGTCCCGATCCTGCTCGACCCGTTCGCGGACGTGACGACCGCCGCCATGCGGGCAAGCTCACTGTTACCCGCGCGCTTTCGGGCGATGAGGATTCGAACCGCGCCCGCTCCCTCGCCGCGCTTCGCCGCGCGCGTGAAAAGGAAAAGCGTTCGCACCAGCAGTCCGGCCCGTCCGCCAAGCAGGTGCGCGATGTGGTGGTGCCCGACACCATCACCGTCGGCGAACTCGCCAACCGCATGGCCGAACGCGGCGCCGATCTGGTGAAGTCGCTGTTCAAGATGGGCATGGTGGTCACCGTCAATCAGACGATCGACCAGGACACCGCGGAATTGCTGGTCACCGAGTTCGGCCACAACATCAAGCGCGTCAGCGAAAGCGATGTCGAAATCGGCATCGGCGGCGAAGACGATGCGACCGAGACCCGGCTGCCGCGTCCGCCGGTGGTCACCATCATGGGCCACGTCGATCACGGTAAGACCTCGCTGCTCGATGCGATCCGCGGCGCCAACGTGGTCTCGGGGGAGGCCGGCGGCATCACCCAGCATATCGGCGCCTATCAGGTCACCATTCCCGACGGTTCGAAGATCACCTTCCTCGACACGCCCGGCCACGAAGCGTTCAGCGAAATGCGCGCCCGCGGCGCCAACGTGACGGACATCGTGGTGCTGGTCGTCGCCGCCGACGACGGTTTGAAGCCGCAAACGATCGAGGCGATCAACCACACCAAGGCCGCCGGCGTGCCGATGATCATTGCGATCAACAAAATCGACAAGCCCGGCGCCAATCCGCAAAAGGTCCGCGAAGAGCTCCTCCAGCACGAAATCGTAGTCGAGGACTTGGGCGGCGACGTACAGGACGTGCAGGTCTCGGCGCTGAAGCGCACCAACCTCGACGGCCTCCTCGAAGCGATCGCGCTTCAGGCGGAAATCCTCGAGCTTCGCGCCAACCCCGATCGGGTCGCCGAAGGCGCGGTGGTGGAAGCCAAGCTCGACAAGGGCCGCGGCCCGCTTGCCACCGTTCTCGTCCAGCGCGGCACCTTGCGCGTCGGCGACATCTTCGTGGTCGGCGCCGTTCCCGGCAAGGTCCGCGCAATGATCGACGATCAGGGCAAGCAAGTGAAGGAAGCCGGCCCGTCCGTTCCGGTGGAAGTGCTCGGCCTCTCCGGCGTTCCGTCGGCCGGCGACACGCTTACCGTGGTGGAGAACGAGGCCCGCGCCCGCGAGGTCGCGGCCTACCGCCAGGGCCTGCTTGACCGCAAGCGGACCACGTCCGCCCCGGTCAGCATCGAGAACATGTTCGCCTCGCGCTCCAGCATGGCCAAGGAATTCCCGTTGGTCATCAAAGCCGACGTGCAGGGTTCCGCCGAAGCCATTGCGTCGGCGGTTAACCGCATCTCGACGGAGGACATCAAGGCGCGCATTCTGCAGTCGGGCGTCGGCGCAATCACCGAAAGCGACGTGGTGCTTGCCGCCGCGTCCGGTGCGCCGATCATCGGCTTCAACGTCCGCCCCAACGCCAAGGCGCGTGAAGTGGCGGCGCGCACCAAGGTCGAGTTCCGCTATTACGATGTCATCTACCACCTCACGGATTGGGTGAAGGGCGCGATGGCGGGCGAACTCGGCCCCGAATATATCGAAACGGTGCTTGGCCGCGCCCGCGTCCAGGAAGTGTTCCCGGCGGGCAAGAAGGACAAGGCGGCCGGTCTGCTGGTGCTCGAAGGCGTTATCAGGAAGGGGCTCCACGCGCGCCTCACCCGCGAGGACGTCATCGTCTCTAAGACCACCATTTCGTCGCTTCGCCGCTTCAAGGACGACGTCGCCGAAGTGCGCGCCGGCCTGGAATGCGGTGTGCTCCTCGCCGACACCAACGACATCAAGCCGGGCGACCACCTCGAAGTCTTCGAAGTCGAAGAACGCGCACGAACGCTTTAACTCCATTCCCTCTCCCGCGCGCGGGAGAGGGGGCAGGAGGGCAGGACATGAAACCCACCGAAACCACCGAAGGCCGTTCCGTTCGCCTGCTTCGCGTCGGCGAACAGGTGCGGCATGCCTTGTCCGACATATTGATGCGCGGCGACGTGCATGACGAGGTGCTGACCAAGCACCCGGTCTCCGTCACCGAAGTGCGCATGTCGCCGGATCTGCGCCACGCCACCGTGTTCGTGAAGCCGCTGCTCGGCAAGGACGAGGAGATCGTGCTCAAGGCGCTGCGCACCAACACGGCCTACCTGCAGCGCTCGGTGGCGATGCGGGTGAACACGAAGTACGCCGCCAAATTGAAGTTCCTCGCTGACGAAAGCTTCGACGAAGGCAGCCACATCGACGCGCTGCTCCGCTCGCCGAAAGTGGCGCCCGATCTTTCGTCTGACGACGACGCCTGAATGATGCAGCTTTCCGGCCTTGAGGCGCCGATGGCGGAGGGTGGCCTTCGCCTCGAGCCGATGGCGCAGATACATCGCGAGGCACTCAAAGCCGCCTGCGCGCAGGATCCGGCGATCTGGCCGATTTACTCCATCTCCTACGATCCCAAGCATTTCGACGCGGCGTTCGACCTACTGATGTCACGCATGAATGCCCGTCGCTTCGTCATCTATTTGGGCGATACGCTGGTGGGGATGAGCTGCTTCCTTGGTATCGATCCCGAGCGCGCGGTGCTTGAGATCGGCAACACCTACTATATCCCGCAGATGCGCGGCACTGGGCTGAACGGCCGCGTCAAGGACCTGATGCTGGGCCGTGCGTTCGCCTGCGGTGTCCGGCGCGCCGAGTTCCGCGTCGATGCCCGCAACGGCCGCAGCCAGGCAGCAATGGCGAAGCTCGGCGCGGTGCGCGAAGGCGTGCTTCGCGCCGACCGGATCACCTGGACCGGCCATGTCCGCGACACGGTGCTGTTCTCGATTCTCGCGAACGAATGGCCGGAGGCAGAGCATGCAGCCGGGTAACGTGGTCTTCGATGTCGCGACCTGGCTGATCCCGCTGGTGATCGCCATCGTGCTTCACGAAATCTCCCACGGCTGGGTCGCCAATGCATTCGGCGATCCAACCGCGCGCGACCGTGGCCGCCTCACCCTGAACCCGATCCGCCACGTCGATCCGATCGGCACCGTTGGACTGCCGCTGCTCCTTGCGGTCAGCGGCGCGCCCGTCTTCGGCTGGGCCAAGCCGGTGCCGGTGGTCGCCGCTCGCTTGCGCAGCCCGCGCCTGCACATGATGCTGGTCGCGCTTGCCGGGCCGGGCATCAACCTGGTGCTCGCGATGCTTGCCGCGGTCGCGCTTGCGCTTACGCTTCCGGTTCTTCAGCCGGGTTCGGTCGCCGGCGCGTTTCTGGCGGCGAACCTCGAGAACTTCCTGGTCATCAACATCTTCCTGGCGGTGTTCAACATGCTGCCGATCCCGCCTTTCGATGGCAGCCACGTCGTCGAGGGCCTGCTGCCGAGGCCGCTCGCCCGCCGTTATGCCGCCTTCGGGCGCTACGGCTTCCTGCTGCTGATCCTGCTCCTCGTCGTTCTGCCGATGATTGCGCCGCAAGCGAACATCGTCGAGCGGCTGGTGGTGCCGCCGGTGAAGCTGCTGCTCGGTTTCTTCCTTGGCCTTGTCGGCCTTACCTGACGCGCGGGCTTACCGTCCGCGCCTGAGGCGCTAGAGTGGCTTCATGGCCAAGCTTTATTTTTATTATGCGTCGATGAACGCGGGCAAGTCGACGATCCTGCTGCAGACGGCTTTCAATTACCGCGAGCGCGGCATGCAGCCGATGCTCTACACGGCGGGCATCCACGACCGCTCCGGCTTCGGCGTGATCGATTCCCGCATCGGCATCAAAGAGCAAGCCAACACCTTCAACGCCGCCACCGATCTTCGCGCCGAGGTTGAGGCAGAGATCAAGAAGGGCGGCGTCCACTGCGTCCTCCTGGACGAAGCCCAATTCCTGACCGGCGAGCAGGTCCGCCAGCTCGCCTCTGTCTGCGACGCTTTGCAGGTGCCGGTGCTCGCCTACGGCCTGCGCACGGACTTCCAGGGCAATCTCTTTCCGGGCAGCGCGGGCCTGCTCGCGCTCGCCGACAAGCTCGTTGAGCTGAAGGCGATCTGCGAGTGCGGGCGCAAGGCGACCATGAACCTGCGCGTCGACGGGGAGGGGCGGGCGGTGCGCGCCGGCCGGCAGACTGAGATCGGCGGCAACGACCGCTACCTTGCGCTCTGCCGTCGCCACTTCACCGAACAGATGCACGAGCCGGAAGCGCCGCAGCTTCGGCTGATGCTTCCCGGCAGCCTCGCCGGCCGGCGCTGATCCGGTGCACGGCTGGCTGGTGATCGACAAGCCGGTGGGGCCGGGCTCCACCGACATCGTGTCCAAGGTGAAGCGGGCGCTGCGTGAGGGCGGCTATTCGAAGGTCAAGGTCGGCCACGGCGGCACACTCGATCCGTTGGCAAGCGGCGTGCTTCCGGTGGCGCTCGGCGAAGCGACCAAGCTCGCCGGGCGAATGCTGGACGCCGACAAGGTCTACGACTTCACCATCCGCTTCGGGGAACAGACCGATACGCTTGACGCGGAAGGGCATGTGGTCGCCACCTCCGATGCGCGCCCTTCGCTCGCGGCGGTGGAGGCGGTGCTCCCCAGCTTCACCGGCGCCATCGACCAGATCCCGCCCATCTACTCCGCTCTCAAGGTAGACGGCCAGCGCGCCTACACCCTCGCCCGCGCCGGCGCCGAGGTGGAGATGAAGACGCGGGCGGTGACGGTGTACGAGCTTGAGATCCTCCCGGGGACGGGGAGGGGGTCCGCACGAAGTGCGGTGGAGGGGGCCCCGAGCCCCGCATCGTGCCAGTTGGAGACCCCCCTCCACCAGCCTTCGGCTGGTCCCCCTCCCGGTCCCTGGGAGGACCAAGGCGAGATCACCCTCCGCGCCCGGGTGTCCAAGGGTACCTACATCCGATCCCTGGCACGCGACATTGCGCTGGCGCTTGGCACGGTTGGGCACGTCACCATGCTCCGGCGTCTGAAGGCCGGTCCCTTCACCCTCGAAGGCGCGATTTCGCTGGACAATCTGGGGGAATACGCTAACGCGCGAACCCTTGAACAGGCACTCTTGCCGCTGACGGCGGGGCTGGACGACATCCCGGCTCTTCCCGTCACCCCCGATCAGGCAGGGGCGCTCCGCCAGGGGCGCGAAGTGATCGGGATCGCCGCAAAGCCAGGGCTTCATCTAGCAACCGACTTGTCTGTTCCGGTTGCGCTTGTGGAGCTTCACGGGGAAATTCTCCGGGTGGTGCGCGGCTTCAACCTTTAGACACAGGAGTTTACGATGTCGGTTACAGCCGAGCGCAAGCAGGAAATCATCAACGACAACGCCCGCGGATCCACGGACACGGGTTCTCCCGAAGTTCAGGTCGCGATCCTGACGGAGCGGATCGTCAACCTGACCGAACATTTCAAGACCCACGCGAAGGACAACCATTCGCGCCGCGGGCTTTTGATGCTGGTCAACAAGCGCCGTTCGCTTCTGGATTATCTCCGGAAAACCGACGGGGACCGCTACCTCGCCCTTATCGCGAAGCTTGGCCTTCGCAAGTAAACGCTCAAGCGGCCCTACGGGGCCGCTTGGCACATCTGGCGCCCGCAATTCGGCGGCTCGCCGGAAACCGGACCATCAGGGTCCACCCCAAGTCCGGCCGCTCAAGGTCGGCACATAGGCCCCCGTCGCATCCGGCGACGGGCGTATAAGGAAATCAAATGTTCGACATGAAGAAAGTTGAAATCGAGTGGGGCGGCAAGACGCTCACTCTCGAAACGGGCCGCGTTGCCCGCCAGGCCGACGGCGCGGTTCTCGCGACCCTCGGCGAAACCGTCGTTCTCTGCGCCGTCACGGCCGCGAAGAACGTCAAGCCGGGGCAGGATTTCTTCCCGCTCACCGTTCACTATCAGGAAAAATTCTCGGCCGCCGGACGCATTCCGGGCGGCTTTTTCAAGCGTGAGCGCGGCGCCACCGAAAAGGAAACCCTCACCAGCCGCCTGATCGACCGTCCGATTAGACCCCTTTTCCCCGAGGGCTTCTATAATGAAGTTCTCTGCATCGCCCACGTCATGAGCTATGACGGCGAGAACGAGCCGGACGTGCTGGCGATGATCGCTGCTTCCGCCGCTCTGACGCTGTCCGGCATTCCGTTCATGGGCCCGATCGCCGCGGCGCGCGTCGGCTACCAGGATGGCGACTACATCCTCAACCCCAGCCAGACGCAGATCGCGGAAGGCGAGCTCGACCTGGTCGTCGCCGGCACCCACAACGCCGTGATGATGGTGGAATCGGAAGCCAAGGAGCTTTCGGAAGACGTGATGCTGAAGGGCGTGATGTTCGCCCACCGCTCGATCCAGCCGGTGATCGACGGCATCATCCGCCTCGCCGAACAGGCCGCCAAGGACCCCTGGGACCTTCCCGAAGGCCCGGACACGTCCGCGATCAAGGCCCGCCTCAAGGACCTGATCGGCGCGGATCTCTCGGCCGCCTACAAGCTCACCGACAAGCAGCAGCGCCAGACCGCGATCAACGAAGCCCGCGCCAAGGCGCGCACCGGCCTCGCCGACATGGAAGCCAGCGACCCCGCCGGCTATCTGGGCGCCTTGAAGCTCGTCAAAAAGCTCGAAGCGGACATCGTCCGCGGCGCGATCCTGAAGGAAGGCATCCGCATCGACGGCCGCGACACCAAGACGGTCCGCCCGATCGACGCCATGGTCGGCTTCCTGCCGCGCACCCACGGCTCGGCGCTGTTCACCCGCGGCGAGACGCAGGCGATCTGCACCACCACGCTCGGCACCAAGGATGCGGAGCAGATGATCGACGGGCTGGAAGGCCTCTCCTACCAGCGCTTCATGCTGCATTATAACTTCCCGCCGTACAGCGTCGGCGAAGTCGGCCGCTTCGGCGCGCCGGGCCGCCGCGAAGTCGGCCACGGCAAGCTCGCCTGGCGCGCGCTTCACCCGGTGCTCCCAAGCCACGACGAATTTCCGTACACGATCCGCGTCCTCAGCGACATTACGGAGAGCAACGGTTCCTCGTCGATGGCCACCGTCTGCGGCGGCAGCCTTGCGCTGATGGACGCCGGCGTGCCCTTGAAGCGCCCGGTCTCCGGCATCGCCATGGGCCTGATCAAGGAAGGGGACGACTTCGCGGTCATCTCCGACATCCTCGGCGACGAGGATCACCTTGGCGACATGGACTTCAAGGTGGCCGGCACCGAAGCGGGCATCACCTCGCTTCAGATGGACATCAAGATCGCCGGCATCACCGAAGAGATCATGCGCATTGCGCTCGATCAGGCCAGTGCCGGCCGCGCCCACATCCTTGGCGAAATGTCCAAGGCACTGGGCGATGTCCGCGGTGAGCTTTCCGCCCACGCGCCGCGCATCGAGACCATGCAGATCCCCAAGGAAAAGATCCGCGACATCATCGGCACCGGCGGCAAGATCATCCGCGAGATCGTCGCCACCACCGGCGCCAAGGTCGACATCGACGACGAGGGCGTGATCAAGATCAGCTCGTCGGACGTCAACCAGATCGAAGCGGCGCGCCAGTGGATCACCGGCATCGTCGCGGAAGCGGAAGTCGGCAAGATCTACACCGGCAAGGTCGCGAGCATCGTCGATTTCGGCGCGTTCGTGACCTTCATGCCGGGCAAGGACGGCCTCGTCCACGTCTCCGAAATCAAGGCGGAGCGCGTTGAAAAGGTCGCGGACGTGTTGAGCGAAGGCCAGGACGTCAAGGTCAAGGTCCTCGAGATCGACCCGCGCGGCAAGGTTCGCCTCTCCATGCGCGTCGTCGATCAGGAAACCGGCGCCGAGCTGGAGGACACCCGTCCCCCGCGCGAAGAGCGTCCCCGCGGCGAAGGGCGCGGTGAAGGTCGGAGCGACCGTGACGGCGGCCGTGGCGGCCGCGACCGCGGCCCCCGCCGCGACGGCGAAGGCCGTGGCGACCGTGGCGGACGTGGCGGCGGTGACCGCGATCGCGGCCCGCGCCGTGACGGCGGCGGCGACCGTGGCCCCCGCGGCGAAGGCGGCGGCGACCGCGCCCCGCGCAGCGAGGGCGGTGATCGCCCCCGCCGCGAAGACCGCAACGACGACGGCCCAGCGCCCGACTTCGCCCCGGCCTTCCTGACACGGAATGACGACTAAGACTTCGTCTTCATCGGAGATGAAGCCGGTTCAAGAAGAGGCCTCGCGGGTGACCGCGGGGCCTTTTTTCTTTGGCTGAAGGCGTGACAGGCTAAATCGTGCATTTCACCAGACGCATTGTCAGTAGATACGCCGGGCGATAGATACCATTATGTGTTTCGTTTGGAGTAATCGAACCGTGGAACAGCGCATTCCGCAAGCCATAGAGGACCTCGATCAGCGCGGAGAAGTTCCGGTCGGGATCTGCGCCGAAATGTACGTCCCCGTAAACAAGTCTCTTCTCGCTATGTTCAGCGATCACGCTGATGACAACGCGGGGCGCGACAGCTGCGAAGAGGGCCAAAAGCAACGAGCGTTGCTCAGCCTTCAGCGCCTTAAACGAAACATCATCCTCAAGGGAGCGCAGGTCGTGCGATGGAAGCGTCAGGGCGAAGGCGCCTACCGTCTTAGATGCCGAAATTTCTAAGTGCACCTCGCCTTTAGCTGGGTGATCCCGTCGGACCCGAAAAGTTCGCTTCCACCTAACAATGGTTTCGTCCTTTTTCGGATTTGCTCCAACATCGACGGTGTTGAAAGACACCCTACCGCGACGCCCCTCAACCACGCACTCTTCTAAACATCGGTGCAGCTGCCCAAGCTGAAGACGGAAGTCCTGTGCATCCGAGCTGTCGTCTTGCCAGCCTTTCTCAGTATCCCAGGCCAGCTTCAGGTTCCGGCTTAAGATCGACAAGGTGCGGTTCTTTACGACATTATTAGAACCCTTAATCTTGTCCAGGAGGTCGCGGTCTGAGAGGTCCCCGTAGGTATCAGTGAGCCATGCGTTAAAGGGTATCCATGCTTTGATAAACTGGCTGAACCAGTCCACCTCCGCCACGTCGCGCCACCTCCGCAAGTTGTCGGAAAGTCCGGCCATTCAATGCTCTGCTTGCTTGAGGAAATTGACCGCTGCGGCGTCACCATCCTGAGTTGCTATTTCGGTGGCTCGAATTGCGACAGCCAGGTAGCTTTGTGCCCGCCGTTCCGCGTTGAAGCCGGCGAAGACTATTTCTCGGGTAGCAGCTTGAACGTTCGGAGGCGCATCCCAAAAAATTAGCTTCTCAATATCGCGTGGGTACAGCTCGATCTGACCCGAGGAGCCACGAATGTGGCGCTGCATTTGGAGCTGGCCTAGGGGGCTGTTTAGAAAGGCGGCCAAATAGACAGGGTCAACCCCGTCGCTGCGCAGAACTGTAACGTGATTATCGGGTAAAGCTGGATGCTTGTGCAGGTAGGCTGCGGCTCGTCCGATGGTGCCTTCACCGGTGCCGTTCAGCAGGACGTCACCGGTGCGAATGTCCACCTTCGCGCCTTCTGCGGACGCTACTCTATTACCCCTTAGTACCACTCTATTCTCACGAACATGCTTGGAGTTGATAACTGGCGCCCCGACCTCCGCATAGTCCGGTTGACGACCTCGGGCATTGACCGTGAGAATATTCGCGAGCGGTTTAGCGCTCTTCGTTGCCAGGAGGCGCTGCTCGACCTCCTGGTACAATGGACGAAAATATTGAGCGTCTAAGCGCCCCGCTGCGACGGCGTCCTCGGCACTTCCAACGTACGACAGGGGGTTAGAGGGCCGCCAAGTGTCCATCCCTAACGCTTCTAAAAGGTACGCTACGACTGCCCTCTGTGCGTCGAGCGCCTCCCGGTAAGTCTCCCACTCCAAGGCATACAGTTGGCGAACCATGCTGCGAAGCTCGCTCCCGAAGCATGGAATGAAGATGAGATCTACGTCTGACGGGTAGAGGTGCAGCTGCCCCGTCGCCCCCGTCACATACCGGGCAATTTGAGCCTGTCCGTACTTGCCGGAGAGGAACGCAGCCGTGATCTCGACCTGATCTTTGGGCGGCCGAAGTACGGTCACTTCTGAAACCGCAGCAAACCTCCCCGGAGTTCGGAAAAGCTGAATTTTGCCGATAGAACCTTGCCCAATGGAGGAAATCAGTATGTCGTTTGGAGCGAGGAAAAAAGCGTTCGCGCTATCGAAGCTACGTAGAAGAGATTGAGGCTGAAAATTTCGGGAGATGTCCCCCGAGCGCACCACTGCGAAATCGCCTTCTTCTGCATAGGGTATGTTGCGGCCCTTTAAGGATCGGCCAACGAGCTCGCCGATGGTAGTGTGCTCTCTCCGCCTGATGCAGCCAATGGCTTCTAGAACCCTCTTGCTCTGAAACTGAGAGTCCAGGCGCAGCTTCGGGTTCTCGTTACCTAGAGCTTCAACCGAAACGATTGAAATGTCGAGATTGAGGGCCATCAGTCGCGGCGCACGGTAGCCGGATGCCGCGCAAAGCTCAGTCGCTCGCGCCAAGCAAATTGACTAAAGGCCTCGGCAATACCGTCTTGGGTAAGGCCCCCATGATTGAAGAGGTCGTGACACACCACGTAATGACCATGCGCATCCCGAAGCATTGTTCCATCGTCACGACGCACATACCGTTTGTTCCCTGAGCCGTCGACGCTTTCAATCTGCTGTGTGGCAAAGAAGATCTCATAGTTGTCACGGCGGGGACAGAGGGGCCCTTCGGCAGCCTTGTCATTCCATTTCTGGACGAAAAGCACGCTGGTTTTCGTGTTCGTATGCGGCTTGAAGGTGTTCGGGTGAAGGCCGATCACCGCAACGACACGACAGCGTTCCATGATGAACTCACGTACCCGTCGATCGGTCGCGTTGTTAAAGCGTCCTTGCGGGAGAACTATCGCCATGCGGCCGCCAGGGCGCAGGAAATCGAGGTTGCGCTCGATAAAGAGCAGGTCACGAGCGACGGCAGTCTCAAGCTTGCCATTCTCTTTGTGCGCCAGTTCGTAAGGTGCGAGCATGTCGGACTGACGAATATCACCAGCAAAAGGCGGATTTGCCATGACGAGGTCAAAGCCAAAATTTCGATAATCGCCGGGCCTTTTGCTACTTCTTTGCCGGCGTAAGCCCATCCAGCCGGTGTGGTATGCCTCCATCCATTCATCCTGCTGGACGGTCTCGTCCCACTTCTTCCAGTCAAGTGTGTTCAGGTGGAGAACATTGGTTTCACCGTCACCTGCTATGAGGTTCAAGCAGCGTGCCACCCGCACACTTTTCTCATCGAAATCAACGGCAAACGCCTTTGACCGAACATAATCAATCGCGCGGGGATGTTTGTCTTCCATCGTGAACAGATGACCCTCATCAAGGCCCAGTTCGTCGTAGATATCGCGCCAGACGTGAAACATCGTATGCACCGTGAATCCTGCCGAGCCACAGGCGGTGTCGATGACAGTCTCTTCAGCAGTGGGGTCGAGCATCTTGACACACATGTCGATGACCCAGCGAGGGGTGAAATACTGGCCCTTTTCTCCTTTTGAAGATTTGTTTACGAGGTACTCGAAGGCGTCATCAACAACATCTAAGTTGGAGTTGAATAATTTCCACTCTTCGAGGGAGCCCACACAAACCTGGAGGTGATCGGGTGATAATCGTATTCGTTCATCCCTCAGGAAAACGCCAGGCCACTTCAATTTAGCTTGGTCAAACAGAATCTGAATATTGGTCCTGAGCTGCGCCGCAGTGTTAGTATTGCGGAACCTGAGGGCCGAGCCATTTCTATGGGAGGTAACCTCGTCATAAAGCTTAGTGAATATTAGCTTGAATACCTCTTCGAACACGTCGACGCCTGCGTTCGAAAGAACCTCATTCTCCATCTCGACAATCAGATCGCGGAGCGACCTTGCACTAGCTCCTTCCCGGTCCCGATCATTCTCCTTGTCAATCAGCGTCTGGATGCTCCAGGGCTGACTGATGATATCCTCGATCGTCTCGCCAGCTTGAGGAAGTCGGTGGATGGGAACAAAGTAATTCGGGTTTTTGCGGTGCCAGACCTCACAGAGGACGCCGTTGCTCCACATCGCTAGAGGGGCTCCCGTAGCATGAGCATAGGAGCGCAGCTGCTCTTTGCCGTCTCGCAGGCTGCCTTGTTTCACTTCTATAATTAAATAGGGAACAGTTGGCCGGTCCGGATCGAAGACAACAATGTCCGCACGCTTTGACGTGTCACGGCCGAAGGTGATAGGGTATTCTACCTGAATCTGGGTTACCGGGTAGCCATACTCCTCGATCAGCTTTGCCAGCCAGAGCTGCCGGTTTTTCTCCTCTGGCTTCAGCTGCACCTCACGGTTTCGAACCAAGCACGTCACAAACGAGGTATTTTTACCCCGGATCGGGCGTTCAACGGCTCTAGCGCGGAGAGACTGAAGTTCTGTTTCACTGAAGAGAACTTCATTCAATGTACCCGGATTCAATGCCACCGCCGTGCCCTTATGATCGAAGCCCTCTGAGGGCCATCAAAGTGCTGCCTCGTAGCTCTTCGCATATCCTTACGGCAAGGTATCCCTTGAGAGAGTGCCTCCATCCGAGTGGCCTTCGAACACATCAGCACACCGTTGCAGGGTCCCGGAGGTCCGGCCCCTCGCGCTTTTGGAGCGGGTAGAAAGCATTTTCCTACGTAGGGGGTGGGGGCATATCTAGAGCGCCTTCTTTGGGAGGCTGATCATGTGGACGAAGATTACGCGGGCGCGGCGGGATGCGTTTTTGCGGGTGCTCGGGGAGTGCGGGAACCAGACTTTGGCCGCTGAACGCGCGCGGGTGTCGCGGTCTTGGGTGTGCAAGTGGCGGGGGCTGGATCCGGACTTCGATGCGGCGGTGAAGGCGGCGGTGGCGGGGGCGCGGGCGCGGCTGCTGGCGGAGAAACGCGACGGGACGGTGCCGCCGAAGGGGTGGGGGCATCTCGACGGGGTGGAGCTTGCGGTGCGCGGCACGGCGGGGGGCGGGAAGCTTCGGGTGCAGATCGCGCGGGCGGGGCTTCGCGACTGGTCTCCGGCGGCCGAGCGGCGCTTCCTGGATGCGCTGGGGGCGACGTGCAACGTCAAGGCGGCGCTGGCGGAGGTGGGGAAATCGAAGGGCTCGGCTTACCAGCACCGCAAGCGCTGGCCGGCCTTTGCGAGGACGTGGGACCATGTGCTGGCGGAAGCGCATGCGGCGCTGGAGGTGGCGCTGTTCCAGAATGCGGAGAACCTCTTCTCCACGCCCGACTACGTGCCGGAAACGGTGATCCGCGACATGGGCGTGCGGGACGCCATCCACCTCCTCCATATGCAGAAGAACAAGGTCTACAATATCGGGCGCGGGCCACCGGGGAAGAGGTGGCGGCGGCCGCGGACGATCGAGGAGGTGCGGGAGAGCATATTGAAGAAGCTGGAAGCGATTGCGCGGGCGCGGGAAACGGACCCGGAGGATATGGCACGGCGGGCGGAGGCTTATGCGGCGCGGCGGGGGGCGTAGGGGGCGCGGCTTTGGGACGGGGGCGCCTTTCGTCGAGGGAGCCAAGGGGCGCGAAAGTCGTTATGGGGGCGTGGCGACGGGCGAACCGTCGCGCAACGAGAGGATATTTGAATGCGCATGATCATTCTGGCCGGCGCCGTGCTGGCGCTTTCCGCCTGCGGCGGCGGCGAAACCGAAGCCAACAACACGATGGCCGCCGACAACATGATGGCCGTCGATCCGATGATGGACCCGAACATGTCGATGAACGGCATGGACGCGAACATGACCGGCAACATGGCGGGCTCGGCCGGCGGCGCGATGACCGACAACGGCTCGATGGACGGCAATGCGGCGATGGCGGTGGACGCCAACACCAATTCGCCCGACACCAACCTCGCCAACGGCCTTTAAGCCGGACGAGCGAGGCACCGCGCTTTGCGTGGTACGCGAAGGGAGCGCTTGCCGAAAGGCGGCGCTCTTTTTGCGTCCGCGGCCGCTATGGGCCCGCGGGTCCTTGTCATGTTGAGCGAAATCAATATGGACTAAAGGCCAGGGTGGGGACCAGCGAGCCATGCGCCGCAACGGAGACGTGAATGGCCGACCCCGCCCCTGACCCCGGCAGCCTCGCCAAGGACAATGAGGCGCGCAAGTTCCAGCTGCTGGTGAGCGCGGTCACGGACTATGCGATCTACATGCTCGACCCGGAGGGGCGGGTGGCGACGTGGAATGCCGGGGCCGAGCGGTTCAAGGGCTACAAGGCCGACGAGATCATCGGCGAGCATTTCTCGTGCTTCTTCACGGCGGAGGACCAAGCGAGCGACCTGCCCGGCCGGGCGATGCGGATCGCGGCGCGCGAAGGGCGGTTCGAGGCGGAGGGCGTGCGGGTCAGGAAGGACGGGACGCACTTCTGGGCGCACGTGGTGCTCGATCCGATCCGCGGCGAGGGCGGGACCCTGCTCGGCTTCGCAAAGATCACCCGCGACATCACCGCCCGCAAGGAGGCGGAACGGGCGCTTCGAGACAGCGAACGGCGCTTCTCCATGCTGGTCAATTCGGTGGTCGATTACGCCATCTACATGCTTGATCCGATGGGCCACATCGCCACGTGGAACGCTGGCGCGCGGCGGTTCAAGGGGTACGAAGCGGACGAGATCATCGGCGACCATTTCTCCCGCTTCTTCACGCCGGAGGACCGCAAGGAGGGCAAGCCGGCAAGCATCCTGCTCACCGCCGAAGCGGAAGGGCGGTTCGAATCGGAAGGCTGGCGGGTGCGCAAGGACGGAACGCGCTTCCTGGCCCACGTCGTCGTCGACGCGATCCGCGACGAGGAAGGCAAACTGGTCGGCTTCGCCAAGATCACCCGCGACGTCACCGACCGGCGGGAGGCGGACAGGGCGCTGTTCGCAAGCGAGCAGCGCTTCCGCCTGCTGGTCCAGGGCGTGCGGGACTATGCGATCTACATGCTCGACCGCGAGGGCAACATCACCAACTGGAATGCCGGTGCGCAGGCGATCAAGGGCTATTCGGCGGACGAAATCATCGGCCAGCATTTCTCCCGCTTCTATACGGAAGAAGACCGGGCGCGGGGCGAGCCGGCGCGGGCGCTCACCACGGCGCTGACCGCCGGGAAATATGAGCGCGAGGCGCAGCGGGTTCGCAAGGACGGGACCCTGTTCTGGGCCAATGTCGTAATCGATCCGATCTATGACGAAAACGGCGCGCATATCGGCTTTGCCAAGATCACCCGCGACGTCACCGAGGCGCGGCGCCAGCGCGAGGAGCTGGAGGAAGCACGCAGCGCGGCGGCGCAGGCCAAGAAGCTGCAGGCGCTAGGCGAATTGACCGGCGGCATCGCGCACGATTTCAACAATCTGCTGACGGTGATCGCCGGATCCACCGACATCCTGCTCAAGCGGCCGGACCTGCCGGAGGAGCGCCGCCGCCGCTATCTGGAGGCAATCGCCGAGACCACCCAGCGGGCGACGACGTTGACTAGCCATCTCCTTGCCTTCGGGCGGCGGCAGCCGATCCGGGCGGAGGTGATCGACCTCCACGTCCGGCTCGATGCCTTGTCGGAAGTGCTGGCGCGCACGATCGGCAGCCGGATCGCCGTGTCGCTCGATCTTGCGGCAAGCAATGCGCGGGTCGAAGTCGATCCGGCCGAACTCGAGACCGCGATCATCAACGCGACCTTCAACGCGCGCGACGCGATGCCGGAAGGCGGCGCGTTGACCATTGCCACCTTCGACGTGGCGGAGGGCGAGGAGGGCATGCTCGCCATTGCCATTCGCGATAATGGAACCGGCATGCCGAAGGACGTGCTCGAACGCGCCTTTGAGCCGTTCTTCACCACGAAGCCGGTCGGCAAGGGCACAGGCCTCGGCCTTTCCCAGATCCACGGCTTCGCGGCGCAGGCCGGCGGCCGGGCGGAAGTGGATTCGGTGGAGGGGGAAGGCACCACCGTCCGCATCCTCCTTCCCCGTTCGATCAAGAAGCTCGCCGCCGCGGCGGACGAGCGCGACGCGGCCGCGCTTCCCCAAGGCCTCAAGGTGCTGCTGGTCGAGGACAATGAACAGGTGCGCGCCTTTGCGGCCGACATGCTGGACGAGCTGCATTGTGGCGTGGTGACGGCAAAGGACGGGCAGGAGGCGCTGGCGCTCCTCGAGCGGGAGCCGGTGGACCTGGTGTTCACCGATGTGGTGATGCCGGGGATCAGCGGGCTGGAGCTGGCGCGGTCGCTTCGGACAAGCCACCCGGACCTGCCGGTGGTACTCGCCACCGGCTATAGCGAGGAAACGGTGGCAAGCTCCGCGTCCGGCTTCGAAATTGTCCGCAAGCCCTACGATGCGCACGCGGTCAGCGGCGCGCTGGCCACGGTCCTGGCGCGCGCGCAGGGCCGCGCCCCTTAGCTAATCCGCTCAAAAGCGAGAGAATTCGTCAGGCAAATTGCGCTTTTGCAGATGCCAAAACGAACAAGTATTCGCTCCACTTCCACGGTTAACGGAAAAATCATTATCCGGGGTTAGCGTTATCGGCTCCTGAAGCAGCCTGTGGGGGGCGCGTGACGAGCAAAGCTTTCGCTACCCGGCTGCTGCCGGCTATTTTCCTGGGGCTGACCACGTCCTGCGTTCCGGCAATGGCCAAGTCGCTCGGCGGCGAAGCGTCGCAGGCCCGGGCGATCCGGCTGCCGTTCCACATCTCGGAGCTTCTGTTCGCCGACACCGGGATCAGCGGCCAGCGGGGCAAGGGCGCGGCGCCTTACCGTCCGCTTGAGCGCGATGCCGCAAGCCGGGCGCGGGCGCTGCAATGCCTTACCGCCGCAGTCTACCACGAAGCGCGTTCGGAAGGGCTTCAAGGCCAGCGGGCGGTGGCGCAGGTGGTGCTCAACCGCGCCCGCCATTACGCCTATCCGTCCAGCATCTGCGGCGTCGTCTTCCAGGGCCCGCTGCGCGCCGGCGGCGGCTGCCAATTCACCTTCACCTGCGACGGTTCGATCCGGCGCCGCCGCGACGAGGCGTCGTGGCAAAAGGCCAGGGCGGTCGCTGAGGCGGCGCTTGGCGGCTATGTTGAGGAAAGCGTCGGCTGGGCGACGCATTACCACACCAATTATGTCAGCCCGTCCTGGGGCGCCAAGCTCGTCAGGATCGAAATTCTTGGCGACCATATCTTCTATCGCATGCCGGGCGCGGCCGGAGCGCCGGCGGCCTTTGTGCGCCGTTCGGCAAGCCTTGAACCCGACATTCCCGGAACCGCAAAAACATCTACGCAGCCGGCCGTGCGCGTCGCGGCGCGGGCGCGAACCATGTCCTTGAAGGAGGCCCTTCGTGGCGCTTTTTAAATATGCCAACCGCCTTCAACAGGCGAAGCATTCCTCGTTCGACATCGTGTTCAAGCCGTCTTCGTTCGTGCCGTGCGCCGGGATTTTCTACTGCACGGGCTGCGGCGTCGAAATCGCGTTGGAGGGCACCGGGCTGTTTCCGGATTCCCGGCACCACACGCACCGCCCGGCGCAGGGGCCCGTCGCCTGGCAATTATCGATCGCGGCGGTCTCCGACCTGCCGAAGCCGTATCTTCACGGCGCCGCCGAATGAGAGGGAACACCAAAGTGCTTCAAGCACCGAACCGTACGCCAAGCCGCGCCGCGCTGAAATCCAGCCTTCGCCTCAGCACGGCCATTACCCTTGTTTCCACCGCAATGTTCGCCGGGCTTGCCTCGGCGGCCTTGCTGGAGGACGGGCAGGCGGCGCTGGAGGGCGGGCTCGGCACGGCAGTTGTGCTCAACGCGGCGTTGCTGCTGTTCGGCTGGCGCCGCTCCAAGGCGCTTGGCGATGCAGTGTCGGCCTGTGCGGACGCGGAGCAGCGCGCCTTTGACAGCGCCTTTTGCGACCACATCACCGGCCTCGCCAACCGGCGGCAGCTGGTTCAGCGGATCGAGGCGGCGTCCCATTCCGGCGACCAGGATGCAACTTTGCTGCTTCTCGACCTCGACCATTTCAAGCGGGTCAACGATTGTTACGGCCATGCCGGCGGCGACTTTTTGCTTCAGCATGTCGCGGCGACGCTGACCCGCCTCGCGCCGGCGGAGGCGTGCTGCGCCCGGCTGGGCGGCGACGAATTTGCTGTGCTGCTGTGCGGAGAGCAAGATTCCGGCGCCGTCAGCATGCTTGCCCAAGCGCTGCTGAGCGCGCTGTCCGAGCCGGTGGAACTCGACCATGGCAAGGCGCAGGTATCGGCGTCGATAGGCATTGCCACCTTGTGGGGCGAAGCGCCGACCGCCGAAGCGTTGCTGAAGCGAAGCGATATCGCGATGTACGAAGCCAAACGGTTGGGCCGCAACGGCTTCGTCTGGTTCGACCGGGAAATGGAACGCCAACTGCACAGCCGGATCACGCTGGAGAGCGAGATGCGCGCCGGCATCGCGGCGGGCGAGTTCGTGCCGTATTACCAGCCGCAGTTCAGCCTGTCCGACGGTGGTCTGAAGGGCTTCGAGGTTCTGGCGCGGTGGCATCATCCGACGCGCGGCGTACTCGAACCACTGGAGTTCATCGCCGTCGCCGAAGCGACCGGCTTTATTTCCGATCTTTCGATGTCGGTGATGCGGCGCGCTTTGCTCGAGGCCAAGGGCTGGCCCAGCGACCTCACCATCGCGATCAACGTGTCGCCCGTGCAGTTTCGCGATCCGCTGCTCGGCCAGCGGATCCTGCAGGTCGTGACGGAAAGCGGCTTCCCGCCGGCGCGGCTGGAGATCGAGATTACCGAAAGCGCGCTGCTCGAGGATCAGGACCAGGCGCTTGCCACGGTGGAGAGCCTGAAGAATGTCGGGGTGAGCATTTCGCTCGATGATTTCGGCACCGGCTATGCGTCGCTGACCCAGCTTCAATCCCTGCCGTTCGACCGGATCAAGATTGACCGCAGCTTCGTCGCCGCCTTGCTGAGCGATCAGCAAAGCAGCGCGATTGTCGGTACCATCGCCTCGCTCGGCCGGTCGCTGCACCTGCCGGTGACGGCGGAAGGGGTGGAAAGCGAGGAAGTGCGGGCACGGCTGCAAAGCCTGGGCTGCGCCGACGGCCAAGGCTGGCTGTGGGGCAAGGCGGTGCCGGCGGATGCGGTGCTGGAGCTCCTTGCCGGCCGGGTGGCGATCGTGCCGCCGGAGATTCTGCGGGCCGCATTGCCCCTTCCCAGCGGGGATCGGCGCGATGCCGAGCGGCGGCCGACCAAGCGCAAGCCGCGCGCTGCCTGAGGCGAAGGCCTAGAGGCCGTTCGCGGCCTCAGGGCTGTCAGCGGCGGCGTTTGCCTCCACGGCGTTCTGCGCCGCCTGATTGAGCAGGGCTTCGGCTTCGTTGTCGAGCGGGGCGGTCTCCGCGGCAACGTTGGCCGTCGCTTCCGCTTCGATGCGGTTCGCCTCCTCCACCAGCGCGCGCGACATATTGTCCGCTTTGGTCTGGATATTCTCCGGCTCCTCGCTGCACGCGGCGAGGAGGAGCAAGGGCAAGGCTGCAAGCAAGGCGCGCATGAGGGGCTCCGGCTAGGGAGCTGCAGGATAAACGCTTGTGCGGGAGAAAGGAAAGTGGGGAGCTTCTGTTGCTCGGTGCTCCCCGTACCGCCGTAACCGCTTCTGTTGCCCGGTGCGGCCCAACCGCGCTTTAGCTTTGTAACGTCACCCGTGAGGGATCAGTTACGCTGCAATCGCGAGTGCTTCGTTATCGTTGGCACTTGTGTAATGGGCCGTTGCGGTGGTCCCATTCCGAGCGAAATCCAGCGCCTTTCAACACACGTCGATCCTAGTTCGGCCCCATCAGAAGAAGAGAGCCGCATGACCGACACGCATGAAGCGTGCCGCCCGTGCGGTCTCAGCTCTTATGGTGGAGCCGCCGGGTACCGCCCCCGGGTCCGCTGCGTCTATTATACGCCAAAGTTTATCGCCATAGCCGGACAGGGTCCCATCGAAGTAGTACTTCAATGGGGGCCCACACCCGGCACGACGGATATAGGGTAGCGCGCGCCTCTTGTGAAGGGAGCGCACGTCCGCCCGCTTCGACCGCACGGCGGTGGGGGGGATCAGCCGATCCGCGCGGCCTCCGCCGCAATCCGAAAGATGCGAGGTCCGCCCGTCCGCACCATGAATCGACTTGCAGTGCGCCAAATTCTGCGACTACACTAATGGTTCTTCGGGGGGAGACAATCAAATGATCGGTAAGTTGACGCTTGTTGCGCTGTCGTCGGTAGTTCTCGCGGGTTGCAACATCGGTTCAATGGCGCGGGTTAATCCCAATACAGTTGCAAGCTACGGCGTGCCGGACGGGGCAGCGCGCGGAAAGGCTTTTACCGGTTCCGGAACCAACGGCGCCTGCCCGTTTACCAGCGGCCTCGACGACACGGCGAATGGCGCCATCAACCTGGACTGCTTTCGCTTCCCGGGTTCGGAGAAGAATGCGCCCACTGCGTATGAACTCGCCGCAAATGCCTTGCCGGGTGCAACAAACGACGCGCGCCAGGTTTATGCGCGCAACCGGCTCGCCGCGCTTCTTGTAAAGCATGCGGACGACGTTTGCGTTCTTGAAAAGGGCCGCATCGTCGGCCGTGAGGGCGCTTTGAATTTCGGCCTCGGAACGGCGACCACCGCTTTGTCTACGGCCGCGAGCCTGGTCAGCGGAGAAGTTGCCAAGTCGATCCTCGCCGGCGGCGCCGCATTCACCAGCAGCACCCGGGCGCACGCCGCGGAGAGTTTCTACCGCAATCAGGTGACGCAGGCGATCAACGCCGCCATGGACGGCGAGCGCGAAAAGGTGCGCGGGCAGATCGCGGAAGGACGCGAGAAATCCATCGCCCTGTTCACCGTCGACGACACGATCCGCCTGGTGAATCAATACCACCATGCCTGCTCCTATGAGCGGGGGCTGCAGCTTCTCGTCAAGGCGGCGGTGAACCAGGAAGGCTTCAACTCAATCGCCGCCAACCGGGCGGCGGCGAGCCAGGCGACGGCGCTGGTGTTCAAGAAATACGCGGCCGAACGCGAGCTGGCGACCACCACGGACGCCGATCGCAAGAAGTACCTTCAGGACCTGATCAAGAAATATGATGCCCAGATCGACGGCGTCACCACGCCACCCGGCGAGGGCGGCACCGGCACGGGCACGGGCACAGACGCCGGCACGGGCGAGCCGCAAGGTGGCGATAGCGACGACGCCGGCGTCGCGGGTGGGGGAAACGGCGGCGGCAGGCGCTGACCTGGCGGCATTGGGGGCGGCGCCGCGGTTGCCGCCTCCATTGCGAAGCGTCGGCGGATCACCTACTTCCCTCCAAAGCAACGAGGGGACTACCGACAATGAACCGCACGCTCATGTCCGCCTTTCTGGTGCCCGTGGCGGGGCTCTCGCTTTCCGGCTGCGGGGTGAACTCGATCCCGACCGCCGAGGAAGACGCCAAGGCGCGCTGGGCGGACGTGCAGGCGGCTTATCAGCGCCGCGCCAATCTGATCCCGAACCTCGTTTCCACCGTGCGCGGCGCGGCGGCGTCGGAGGAGCGGATCCTGGTCGGCGTCACCGAGGCGCGGGCCAATGCGACGCGGGTTCAGGTGACCGGCGAGCAGCTCACCGACCCGGCGGCCATGCAGCGCTTCGCGGCGGCGCAGAGCCAGCTTTCGGCGGCGATCATTCCGCTGCAGCGGCTTCAGGAAAACTACCCGCAGCTGCAAAGCCAGGCGAATTTCGCGACGTTGATGCAGCAGCTGGAAAGCACCGAAAACCGCATCAACATCACGATCCGCGACTATAATACGGCGGTGCAGAACTATAACACCACGATCCGCACCTTCCCGGCGGTGATCGGCGCGTCGGTGATCTACGGATCGAAGCCGATGCAGACGTTCCAGGCGACGACGCCGAACGCCGACGTCGCGCCGACGGTGGACTTCAACGAAAACACCAGCCGCTAGGGCCGGTGTTTCGGGCGCTCCTACTGCCGGTGAGCCTCTTTGCCGCGGCCCTGGCGGGCTGCGGTTCCGGCGCGGCGGCGGCCAACGATAACAAGCCGCTTCCCGCGCTCACCGGGCGGGTGGTGGACGGTGCAGATTTGCTGCCGCCCGCCGAGGAGGCGAGGCTTGCCGAGCGGCTCGCGGCGCTGGAGAAAAGCACGAGCGACCAGCTTGTCGTGGTCACGCTGCCGAGCCTGGACGGTGAGCCGATCGAGGCGTTCGGTCTTCGCGCGGGCCGGGGCTGGGGCATCGGTCAAAAAGGCGTGAACAACGGCGTCTTGCTGATCGTGGCGCCCATCGAGAAGCGGGTGCGCATCCAGGTCGGCTACGGGCTTGAGGGGCTGCTGACGGATGAGAAGGCGTGGTTCATCATCCGCGATCAGATCCTGCCGCGCTTCCAGCAGGGTGCTTATGAGCAAGGCATCGACGCTGGGGTCAACCGGCTGATCCAGCTGCTCGAGCAGGATAAGCGGCGGCCTCAGCCTTGGCCGAAAGAGAAAGCAGCATGACCATGGCGCGGCTTTTGCTACTCCTGCTGCTGTTCGCCGGGTCTCCGGCGGCGGCGCAGAATTTCCCCGAGCTTACCGGTCGGGTGGTGGATGGCGCGAACCTGCTGAGCCCGCAGGATGAGGCGGCGCTGTCGGCGCAGGCCGAGGCGCTGGAGAAAGCGAGCAGCCGGCAGCTGGTGATCGCCACCGTGCCGGACCTGCAAGGCTATCCGATCGAGGATTACGGCTACCAGCTGGGGCGCAAGTGGGGGATCGGGCAGAAGGGCGCCAATAACGGCATCATCCTTTTGGTCGCGCCCACCGAGCGGCGGGTGCGGATCGAGGTCGGCTATGGGCTTGAGCCGATCATCACCGACGCGCTCTCCTGGCAGATCATCAACGGCGACATATTGCCGCGCTTCAAGGCGAACGATTATTCCGGCGGCATCAAGGCCGGCGCGGCCGCGCTGATCGGCCAGCTCGGCGCGCCGCCGGAAGTGGCGGAGCGCAAGGCGCTGGAAGCCGCGGCGGCAAGGCAGCAGGCGAGCGCGCGCGGCCAATCAGGCGGCGGCGGGATTCCCTGGACCTTGATCTTCTGGGGCATCGTTCTCCTGTTCGTGATCCTGCCGATGCTGCGCGGCGGGCGGCGTGGGCGCCGCTACGGCCGGCGCAGGGGCGGCAGCGTGTTCATCTGGGGCCCGGGCTTCGGCGGCGGTGGCGGCGGCTGGGGCGGCGGGGGAGGCGGCTTCGGAGGCTTTGGCGGGGGCGGGGGCGGCGGCTTTGGCGGCTTCTCCGGCGGCGGCGGCTCGTTCGGCGGTGGTGGCGCTTCGGGGGGATGGTGATGCTGAGGTTCAGCGAAGAGGATCACGCGCGGATCAGCGCGGCCGTGGCGGCGGCGGAGCTCAACAGCGACGGCGAGATCGTCACCATCGTCTCGCCTAAGTCCGACAGCTACCATGATGTGGGGCTGCACTATGCGGTGCTCGCCATGCTGCTCGTGCCCGTGACGCTGGCGGTGCTTCCGCAATCGTGGATCGACCAGGGCATCGGCTTGTTCGTCGATTGGGGCGAGGAGCTGAGCCGCCCGCTGTTGATGACGCTGCTGTTTGTCAAATTGGCGGTGGTCTTCCTAATCGTCCGCTACGCGTTGGCCTACATGCCGCTGCGCATGGCGCTGACGCCGGGGAGCACCAAGAACCGGCGGGTGCGGCGGCGGGCGCTTGAGCTGTTTCGCGTCGCGGCCGAGCACAAGACCAAAGGCCGCACCGGCGTGCTGCTCTATTTGTCTATGGCCGAGCGGCGGGCGGAGATCGTCGCCGACCACGCAATTCATTCCAAAGTGGAAGCGGATGTTTGGGGCGAGGCGATGGCGGCTTTGGTCGACGCGGTTAAGGCGGGCAAACCGGGCGAAGGCATGGCGCGGGCGGTGGAGAAGATCGGCGAAGTGCTGGCGGCGCATCTGCCGCCGACGCACGACAATCCCAACGAGATACCGGATCGGCTGATCGAGCTGTGACTCTGCCGCGCGACGAGGATGCCGACGCGCCGGTGAACACGGTGTGGCGCGGGCGGTTCATTGAAGCGAAGAAGCGCGGGAAGTGGGAATATGTCTCGCGCGTCGGTGATGTCACCGCCGCGGTGATCCTGGCGATAGACGACGAAGATCACGCAATCCTGGTGGAGCAATATCGCGTGCCGGTGGGCACGCCGTGCGTCGAGCTTCCCGCGGGGCTGGTCGGCGACGAGCAGGCGGGGGAAGAGATCGAAGCGGCGGCGATCCGCGAGCTCGAGGAAGAAACCGGCTACCGCGCCGCGCGGATGGTGAACCTCGGGCGGTTCTACGCGTCGGCGGGTATGTCATCCGAATATTTCACCCTGCTGCGCGCCGAGGGGCTGGTGAAGACCGGCGAAGGCGGCGGCGTGGCGGGCGAGAATATCCGGGTCCACCGCGTGCCGGTGCGCGAGGTGCCGGCCTTTGTGGAGGCGAAGCGGGCGGAAGGGGCGGAGGTGGACGTTAAGCTGCTGCTTCTGCTTGCCGGTGTGATCGTGCCGGGGACACTTGGTCGCTAGGTTGCGCCGCTGAGGCGCCGGTCTTGTTGACCAACCCTCCCGCTCATACTCCGAATGGCGGCTGTCCACCCTTGCGGCCATTGCTGCACGCGCTAGGTGATCTAGATGGGCAAGCAAGAAACGTCGACGCCACGGCCGACGGCTCACCAGATCGGGCTTCTAGAAGAGTGCTCCGACCCCGTTGAGCGCAATAGAATGGCGCTCGCACTCGCGGAGAGCGGGGACGAACGTGTTCGTGAAGCCTGATCCGGCTAATCCAGAGGCCTGAGTTGCAAAACCACCGAGGGAGCCTGGTGCACGCGCTCAGCGGTTTCGACTGCTCGCAACACATCAACCTGTTGGCGCAGCTTATCGTGGAAGGAAATTTTGAGGTCGCAGCGGAGGCCCTCTGTAGGCTGGAGGAGATCGAGGGCGTGGTTGAGGGTACAGCGGAGCCCTACGCGCTCCTGCTCTCCGCCAGACCCCCGGAAGAGTGGCGCCGTGAGCTCATCCAGGAAGCGCTGACTTATTTCAGCTGATGTCGAATTTCCGTAGCGGCCATTCCCAACGCAGACGGTTCCACCAGCATTGCGCCGTTACGACGCGGCGGCGTCGCGCCAGCGGCCGGGGTCCAGGCCGTCGATGTTCCACTCGCCGATGCTCCAGCGCACCAGCCTCAGGGTTGGGAGGCCGACCGCCGCGGTCATCCGGCGCACTTGACGGTTACGCCCTTCGCGAATGGTGAGCTTTAGCCAGGAATCGGGCACCGTTTTGCGGAAGCGGACGGGAGGGTCGCGCGGCCACAAAGCGGGCAGCGGGATGCATTCCGCCTCGGCGGGAAGGGTGAGGCCGTCCTTAAGCTGCACGCCGCGACGCAGTGCCTCGAGCTGGGCATCGTCGGGGGCGCCCTCGACCTGCACCAGGTAAGTCTTCGGCATCTTGAACTTGGGCTCGGCAATCCGAGCCTGCAGGCGCCCGTCATCGGTGAGCAGCAGCAGGCCTTCGCTGTCCATATCGAGGCGGCCTGCCGGGTAGACGCCCGGCAGGTCGATATGGTCCGACAAAGTGGGACGCCCCACCGGCGTGCCGCGGTCGGTGAATTGGGACAGGACGCCGTAAGGCTTGTTGAACAGGATCAGGCGGGACATGCGCGTCGGACCCGCCTTTGGCTTCCCAGCGTCTTTAAAGCGTGCGGCCGGTGAAATTGTCGGCGTAGGCCTGGATCTTGAGCTTGCGCTCCGGGGCGGGGACGAGATGGTAGGCGATGTTGTATTTCTCGGCATAGGCCCGGGCCGCCTCCAGCGTCGGGAAGCCCAAAGTTACCTGACTTTGCGTATCGCCGCCGCCGGACCAGCCGGTGAGGGGATCGGGCGTGTGCGGGCGGTGCGATTCGAATTGCAGGATCCATTCGCCCTCGCGCGCCTTGCCCGATTGCATCGCATTCTTTGACCGCTGGAAAATACGCGCCGCCATGTGATTCCTGCTCCTTGATTGCGCTTGTGCCTGCCCCGGCTGGGCGCGGGAATCAACTGCCGGAGCGCCGCGCGGTTGCCTTCTTGGTGCGCAGCGTCGGATCGGCGGCGGCGGGATTGTCGGGCCAGGGGTGCTTGGGGTAGCGGCCGCGCATCTCCTTCGCCACCGCCGCCCAGCTTCCTGCCCAGAAGCCGGGGAGGTCGCGGGTGGTCTGGATCGGGCGGCCAGCGGGGGAGGTGAGGGAGAGGACGAGCGGCACCCGGCCATTGCCGACGGTGGGGTGCTCGGACAGCCCGAAGAAAACCTGCGGGCGGGCGGTGACGGTGGGGCCGGCTTCGGCTTCGTAGTCGATGGCGTGGGAGGAGCCGGCGGGGGTGTCGAGGCTGTGCGGGGCGAGGCGGTCCACCGCCTTGCGGCCGTCCCAGCCGAGCAGCGCATCGAGGACGCCGCTTAGCGCTGACGCATCGATGTCGCGGAGTGCCCGTTTGCCGGCGACGACGGAGGGGAGCCAGTCGTCCAGCGTGGCGAGCAGTGCTTCGTCGGACAAGTCCGGCAGGCTTTCGTCGAAGCGGCGGGCGAAGGCGGAGCGGCGGCGCAGCGACTGGGCGGCGTCGCTCCAGGGGAGGAGATGGAGGCCGTGGGTTCGGACGCCTTCGACGAGGGCAGCGGCGACAGCTTCCGGCGAGGCCTTGGCATCTTGCCCTTCGCTAAGCGTGATAGCGCCGAGGCGGCGGCCTTGGCGGGCGCGGACGGTGCCGGTTGCGGGATCGAAGCGGAGCTGGGCGCCGGATTCGATCCTGTCGGCGAAGAGGGCGAAGACGGTGTCTTCCGGCAAAGCGGCGGCGGAGAGGATGCGCGCGCCGGCGGCGGTGCCGGAGACTTCGGCGACGGCAAGCCAGGTCTCGCGGGCGAGCGGGGAGTGCGGATCGAGGCGAAAGCCACGCCCGCCGGCGGAAATCCAGTTCTCGCCGGATTGGTCGCGGCGCTTGGCGAGGCGGTCGGGGAACGCGAGGGCGATGCAGGCCGCAACTTCCTCTAAGCCCCGCCCCTTCAGGGGAGGGGTTTGGGGAGGGGCCTGTTTGGGTGTGCTGCCGTCGGTAGAGGTGTGACTTTCCCCTCCCCAACCCCTCCCCTGAAGGGGAGGGGCTATTAGGCCGTGCCATCTTTTCGCCAGTCCCCGCGCGGCCTCGGCCCTTTGCCCTCTCTCACCGCGCCAGCGTCTCAGGCGGAGTTCGAGGTCGACGTCCTGGCCGCCCAAGCCCCGCTCCGAGAGCAGCACCGCCACCTCCGCCGCAGTCCGGCCCCAGCCGCGCGTTTCCGCTTCGATAAGCATGTGCGCCAGGCGCGGGGGCAGCGGGAGTGCGGCAATCGCTTTGCCGTGGGCGGTGGGGCGGTTGTCCTCGCCCAGTGCGCCGAGTGCCTTTAGCCGGCGCCGGGCTTCGTCCACCGCCGCGGTAGGGGGCGGATCGAGCCAGCGCAGTTCGCGTGGATCGCTAACACCCCACAGGCCGCAGTCGAGCAGCAGGGCGGAGAGGTCGGCCTCGAGGATTTCGGGCGCGTCGAAGCGGGGGAGGGCGGCCGTCGCGGCCTCCTCCCACAGGCGGTAGACGGTGCCGGGGCCCTGCCGCCCGGCACGGCCGGCGCGCTGGGTAACGGAGGCTTGGCTTGCCCGCTCCGTCACGAGGCGCGTGATCCCGGCGGAGCGGTCGTAGCGGGGGCGGCGGGCGAGGCCGCTGTCGACCACGATGCGAACGCCATCGAGCGTCAGGCTGGTCTCGGCGATGGAGGTGGCGAGCACCACCTTGCGCCGCCCTTGCGCAGCGGCGGCGATGGCCGCGCGCTGGGCGCCGGGTTCGAGGCTGCCATGCAGGCGGTGAAGGTCGGTGTTCGCCGGAAGCGCCGCCTCGATACGCTCGGCGGTGCGCTCGATCTCGGCGACGCCTGGCAGGAAAGCGAGCAGGCTGCCTTTGGCTTCGCCAAGCGCGCGGCGGATCGCGGCGGCCATGTCGTCTTCGATGCGTCGTTCGGCGGAGCGGCCGAGGTGGACGAGCTCGATGGGGTGGCTTCGGCCCTCGCTTTCCACCACCGGCGCGCCGCCGAGCAGGGTGGAGAAGCGCTCGCCTTCGAGCGTCGCCGACATGGCAACGACGCGCAGGTCCGGGCGGAGCGCGGCTTGGGCGTCGAGGGCGAGGGCGAGGCCGAAGTCGCTGTCGAGGCTCCGTTCGTGCACCTCGTCGAAGAGGACGGCCGAGACGCCGGCAAGCTCCGGATCGGCCTGGATGCGGCTTCGGAAGATGCCCTCGGTGAGGACGAGGATTCGGGTGCGGGCGGATCGCTTGCTGTCGAGGCGGGTGGCGTAGCCGATCGTCTCGCCCACCCGCTCCCCGGCAAGCTCCGCCATCCGCTCGGCCGCCGCGCGCGCGGCGAGGCGGCGGGGGGAGAGGAGCAGGATTTCGCCGGTGCACCAGGGCTGGTCGAGCAAAGCGGGGGCAACGGCGGTGGTCTTGCCGGCGCCGGGGGGTGCGACGAGCACGGCGTTTGAGTTTGCACGCAGGGCGGCGAGAAGGTCCGGGAGGACGGCGTGGATGGGGAGGCTAATCACAAGGTTCGTTCGTCCCGAGCGAAGGCGAGGGGATGCGGGGCGGCTAAGGCCTGTCCGGGGGACAGGCCAGCCCCGCATGGCACTGAGTCCTCGTGGGCGCCCCTCGACTACGCTCGGGACGAACGGTTCTCTTGCCTTGTGCTTCGCTCAATAGGCCCGGCTGATCGCGAACTCTACCGCTTCGGCCATGGCCGCTTTCGCCTTGCCGCCGGGGAAGGGGCCGAGGGCGTCGATGGCGCGCTGGCCGTAGGTGCGGGCGCGGGCGAGGGTGTCGTCGAGCGCGCCGTGGCGGCGGAGGAGGGCGGTGGCGTGGGCAAGGTCCTCGGCAGAGATGCGGCTGCCTTCCATTGCTTCGCGCCAGAAGACGCGTTCCTTGGGGGTGCCGCGGGCATAAGCGAGGATCACGGGAAGTGTGACCTTGCCGTCGCGAAAATCGTCGCCGACGCCCTTGCCCATGGTTTCGGCATCCGACGCATAGTCGATGGCGTCGTCGATCAGCTGGAAGGCGATGCCAAGGTTGCGGCCATAGCTGTCGAGCGCCGCTTCCACCCCCTCGTCGCGTTCCGCGACCACCGCCGCGATCCGGCAGGCGGCGGCGAACAGGGCGGCGGTCTTGGCGCTGATGATGCCGAGATAATGATCCTCGGTGGTGTCGACGCGGCGCTGGGCGGTGAGCTGATCGACTTCGCCTTCGGCGATGATCGCGGAGGCGCGGGAGAGGATGCGGAGCACCTTGAGGCTGCCGTCCTCCACCATCAGCTCGAAGCTTCGCGAGAACAGGAAGTCGCCGACCAGCACGCTCGCCGGATTGCCCCAGATGATGTTGGCGGTGCGCCGCCCACGCCTCAGGCCCGAGCCATCGACGACGTCGTCGTGGAGGAGAGTCGCGGTGTGGATGAACTCGACCGCGGCGGCGAGCTTGTGGTGGCGCGCGCCGGGATAGTCGAGCAGTCGCGCGCAGGCGAGCGTCAGCATCGGCCGCATCCTCTTGCCGCCGCCGGCGATGAGGTGCCCGGCAAGCTCCGGGATCAAAGCGACCTCGCTCTGCATGCGATCGAGGATCACGGCGTTGACGCGGTTGAGGTCGGCCGCGACGAGCGCGATCATCGCGTCGAGCGA
>DATBNC010000030.1:0-326756 GCA_036554525.1 Allosphingosinicella sp. | reverse complement strand
TGGAACGACTTAGCTTTAACCAATCCTCCGGAGCCTTAAACTCCCCGGTGACTGGAGCCGCCGCCCACATGTCCCTTCATCTAAACCAACAATGTCAAAGAGCCGACGCGTCTCCATTCCCCTTGAACCGGGGCAACCGGGGCAACCGGGGCAACCGGGGCAACCGGGGCAACCGGGTTACCGATCGTTTAGAGACGCAAGCGAGGCAACCCTCAGGAAGCCTTGATTTCTATAAAGAGCCAAAACCTCACTGCCTGTATAAGGCGCCTTGAGCGGCTATGCGAGGATCCAACGAGACTGGCGAAGTGGCCTTCGCTCGCCGGTAACAGCCATATATGAAGCTCGTCCGATCTCGTCAACAGGCTCCCCGAACTTTTTCGAAGCGGGCTTTCTCATCCCCTTCCGGCTGCTAGCGATCCCCCCGAACGAAACTCCGATCCCTAGGCGGCTCGTCCGATTATCTGACTTTCGTGTCAGCAAGCACCGCCTGCAGCAGTGTCGGTTACTCGAGCATCATGAACCGCAGGTTATATGCCCGAAGCCCCTTTTCTTCGGCCAGGGCGACCACCTGATCTTCAGTTAAAACCTGGGTGCCGACTACATACTGGCCCTTGAACTCCTTGCCCTCGATCAAGCGGTGATAAACAGGCCTATACGTCTTACGCAGGAATTGTGCCGCCTCGCTTACTGCGCCCGATGTGACCGTCGGCACCTGCGGTTTTGGCAAGGCGGAGCCGACAAAAGGCCGATTGGCAGCAGTGCAGCCGGTTTCCTTCCGCCAGCGGGTGATCGTCTTCTCGCCCACCCCATACCCGTCAGCGAGCTGACGGTTGGTCTTGATTCGAGCCTGAACGGAAAAGTCTGCAGGACAGCTTGCTGGCATTCTAACGCTACTCTGACGTGGTGAAGCGGGTTACCCGCCCCCGAACAGGCCATCTGGTGCTCCCGCGTTGAATATCAAGCGCCCCCTCGACGAGCGGGCTTGACGTCGTAAACTGGCTCAATTCCAGAAATCACACGTTTCGGGGTGACCAGGCGCAATTGCCGCGTAGCAGACCTGTATCACCCTTACGCAAGATCAGCGCTGAAGGGCACCTTTGGTCCTACGTTGATTAATCGAGCACCAGTAGATCTAAGAGCGGACGTACCGTTTCCGGATCTTAAGTGTAAGCGATCGACACTGGCGCGAACGAGACATCCCCGCGCTTCCAAGTGGCAGACGCCGCCGCTAGGCTTAGCTCATGCTGTTGACCCACATGATCCGCCAAGGCGCGCAACGCTACCCCTCACATCGGGCGGTTCAATTCGCTCAGGATAGCCTCACCTTCCGTGAGGTTGATGCGTACTCGACAGGCATGGGGCTGCGGCTGGCGGACAAGCTTCGTCCCGGTGCGATGGTCGGGCTGCTGGCCGGCAACGAGTTAATGAGCATGCCACTGGACTTTGCCTGTGCGAAGGCTCGGCTCGTGCGGGTGCCGCTGAATCCGCGGTTGTCCGTAGGTGAGCACGAGGCGATGCTTCGTCGGGCTAACGTTACGGCGCTCGTCCATTCGCAAGACCAGCGGGAGCGCGCCATCGCGCTCTTCGCGACCATTCCGGAACTAGAGCTGATAGACTTAGACCAACTGTCGAAAGGCGCCGACGTTCAGACGGGAAACTTGTTGGAACCCGCCGCTAATGATCCTGTACTTGCCCTCTTCACGTCGGGCACAACAGGTCGGCTAAAGGCCGTGGTACATAGCCAGACAAGCTACGGTGCAGTCGTGCTCAACATCCTCACCAACCTCGTTGATCCTCGGCCTCGCGATTCCATGCTTCACGCGGCGTCCCTCTTCCATGCCTCGGGAACCTTGCTTTTGCCGTATTGGCTCCGCGGCGGAGCAGCCGCCGTACTCCCGAGCTTTGACCCAGGAGTCTACATAGACGCCCTCGAGCAGTGGCAGCCCACAGCACTGATGCTGGTGCCGACTATGCTCGGACTCCTCCTTGATCATCCGCACTTCGCCGTAACGAGCTTTCGGTCCGTGGACACCATCATCTACGGCGCGTCGCCAATGCCGCGCCCGCTGATCGAACGGGCGCTGGCGAAACTCGGCCCGAGATTTGTCCAGTTCTACGGACAAACTGAAGCTCCGCTGGCCATCGCATCACTAGGAAAGGAGGATCACCTGAACGTGGACCTCCTGACTTCCTGCGGTCGTCCTGCTCGCGATGCGGAGGTACGCGTCGAAGCGCCTCCCGGAGAAGAAGGCGAGGTGCTCGTTCGGGCGCCTTTCGGCATGATCGGCTACTATGACGAACCCGAGCTGACAGCAGAGACGATCACGGCCGATGGCTGGATACGAACACGCGACATCGGGCGCTTCGAACCTGACGGCTCGCTGACGCTGGTAGATCGTGCTTCCGATATGATCGTGACCGGCGGCTACAACGTCTACCCGAAGGAGGTGGAGGACGTGCTGCTTGAGCATCCGGCGGTAAGCGAGGCTGCGGTGGTAGGTGTGCCTGACGCAAAGTGGGGTGAAGCGGTTCTTGCCTTCGTAGTTCTTCGCGCCAGTGCCGCGGCCGACGCAGCCACCCTCCGCATGCACTGCCAAGAGCGACTGGCGCGGTACAAGGCTCCGAAGGACGTACGGTTTCTGGATGCTCTCCCGACCAGTGCTGTCGGTAAACCACTGCGCCGTGTTTTGCGTGAGCCGTACTGGACTGGATTGGACAGGAGGGTCGGATGAATTCCATTCTTGTCGAGAGAAGCGGCCGAACGACGCTGGTCACCATCAACCGACCGGAACGGCGTAACGCCGTTGACGCGGAAACCGCGCTACGTCTTCGCGAGGTGTTCGCCGACTTCGACGCGGACGATGATGCTTCCGTGGCGGTACTTACCGGCGGGGGCGGCACGTTTTGCTCGGGGTACGATCTTCACACTCTTCCGTTGGGCGTCCCGCCACTTGATGCGCAAGGGCCGGGACCCATGGGCCCCACTCGGATGCTCCTGTCGAAGCCGGTCATCGCGGCTGTGGAGGGGCACGCCGTCGCAGGCGGGCTAGAACTAGCGCTTTGGTGCGACATGCGCGTGGCGAGCGCAAACGCGATTTTCGGAGTGTTCTGCCGGCGCTGGGGCGTTCCGCTTATTGATGGGGGCACCGTAAGACTGCCGCGGGTTGTGGGGCATGGACGGGCGCTCGACATGATCCTTACCGGAAGACCGGTAGGTGCCGACGAGGCGCTTGCTATAGGCCTCGCCAGCCGAGTTGTGCCGGCAGGCAGCGCTTTGGAACAGGCGATGTCATTGGCGCGGGCAATTAGCGCCTTCCCACAAACTTGCCTGCGGGCAGATCGGCTTTCGGCATATCAACAATGGGATAGTGCTCTGACAGCAGCGCTCCAAGCCGAGGCGCTTGCTGGCGAGGTGCCTCTTAGGGAGGAGGGGCTATTTGGCGCTGCGCGATTCTCCGACGGCGCCGGTCGGTCTGGGCACTTCAACGGCTAATCCCTAGGGTTCAGGCGCCACAGTGGCCGCTTGCGGAGAACTCCCGAAGGCCTCTGAACGTCCGCTATTGGCGCGTAGCAGACGTCCCAGGCCCCCATGTCTGCTTGTGGCCGATAGCGGCCCGTCTGCTTCCGCGCGGGCATGGCGTGAAGGCAGACGCTCCCGCTCACGTGCGCGATCTGCACCTGCGCTAAGGACGAGCGCGAGCGACCCGGCTCAGTCAGTTCCGAGGCGTGCGGTTATCCACGTTGATGCCGTGGCGCTTACGCGGGAGAAGCCCCGCAAGTCCGAGCAGGCCGAGGAGGCCCCAGGGAAAGCCGTCGTCTTCTTCGCCCTGCGGGTTCCCGTAGGATGTGTCGATGGTGCCGTTGCCGACGCCAGAGCCCGGCGTTCCCTGGCCCGTCTGTTGGGCGAGAGCGGGTGTGGAAACCGCAAGGGCGGCGGCGGCGGCGAGAGTGGCGATGCGCATGTGTCTTCCTTCCGGTTAGGTGTCAGTGGGAACCGCGATCGTTGGCATCGTCGCGGCGCTTCAGGCCAAGCAGGCCCGCAAGGCCAAGTAGGCCGAGCAGATCCCATGGGAAATCATTGTCCTGGCCTTCGGAGCGCCGTTCCTGCGTCTCCGTGGCAACGCCTGTGTCGTTGCCCGTCTGCTGTGCGGACGAGGCCACCGGAACGGCCGCAGCCGCCAGCGCCGCCGCAATAAGCGTGGCTCGCATATCTTCCTCCTGTTTCGCTCCCAAGTCGAGAGGCTGGCGTAGCAACAGCCTCGTGCGAAAGCCGTTCCAGCGAAGTCGATGATCTAGATTAACACTCGGACGCAGTGTCGGGGCATGCCACCGGGCGAACAAGGCTACGCGGCGAATGAAAGATTCTTTTCCCTATCATTTGTTAGATCGCCCCTCGCTTTGGGATGTTAACGAGGTTCACTGCTTATCCCGCGACGCGCTTTGGCAGCTGAGAGTCCATTTCGTGCTCCCGCGCTATCCTGCCTTGGGAGCTTGCTTCATGATCGACCACCCTGTTCTCCATCGTATGGTGAGCAAGCTCGCCCAACGGGCGACCCTTGATGAAGCGGATCGCGAGGCGCTGTTGTCGCTGCCTTTCCGAATAAAGACCTTTGAGCCCAGCAGCTACCTCGTTCGCGAGGGCGGGCCGACGGAAGAAAGCACCCTCCTTCTTGAGGGCTTTGCATACCGGCAGAAACTAGCCGTCAGTGGGGATCGGCAAATCCTTAGCGTTCACGTTCCGGGTGACTTCGTAGATCTTGAAGGCGCTTTGCTCAATGTCGCGGACCATAATCTACAGGCGCGTACCCGCTGCGAGGTTGCAGCTATTCCGCGAAGGGCCCTGAGGGCGCTGATCGACGCGCACGGCCGGGTTGCTCATGCCCTGTGGGTCGATACGCTTATTGATGGGTCTATTTTTCGCGAGTGGCTTCTCAACGTTGGCAGACGCGACTCCAAGGAAAGGATAGCGCACCTCCTTTGCGAGTTTGCGAAGCGCCTGGAATTGGCGGGGCTTGGGGACGAAAACGGCTACACTTTGCCAATGACACAGGAGCAGCTTGCCGACTGCACCGGGCTGACGTCGGTGCACGTGAATCGCACCTTGAAAGCACTTGAAGAGGCTGGCCTCATTGTGCGTAGCGGTCGCTCGGTCTCCATTCCCAACTGGGAGCGCCTGCGTGATGCTGCTGGCTTCAGTGAGCTTTATCTCCACCTCGATCAGGCGGCCTGACCACCTCGCGTTTGCGCGCCGTTTCGGAGCGCAAGGCGTGGTATTCCATCGGCATGGAACCTCGACTTTCCCCGTTTATTGGACCGAGGTAGCAAGGGAGTGTCCGATGTCAGCCCAAGAAAGCAACGACTGGAAGGCGCTTGATCAACTACCAGGCACGCGTGGCGGCGATCCTCGCGGTGCGACCACCGGCGATGCAAAACCCAAAAGCCGCGCTATGGGCTCCAGTGGAGCGCCCCAATCGTCAACTGGGGAGCAGACGGACACACTTCCGAACGGAGATCGGGCGGACGCCCGCGCGGGGCCATCTGTAAACGAGCGTGCTCCTGCCACGGAGGCGGGCCGGGATCATTATGTCAGCGCGAATGGTCCTCCAGGTTCGGAGCGACATGAAGCTTCGCGACGAGAGGTGCATCGGAAGCTGGAACCCTAGACAACAACGGCGGGTGCCAACGCCCGGTACCAGGGGCTTTGTGCGTACTTCTAATCAACTCGGACGAATAAGACAGCATCGGTGAACGCGAGAGAGTGCACCAGCTGACCACCCTCATCGTGTACATCGATCCGGTGCTTCAGCGAGACCGTCCCGGTTCTGATATCATTGGCCATGCAATCGCGAGCGGTGGCCAATGTATAGCCAGAGACGGCCTCTGCGGGCATCTCAACACCGTCCGGGTCCAGAACCTCATCGGTGCCATCTCTCAGGTGCATGAAAAAACGAGGCATGGCGCGACTCCCTTCTGCGGCGGGAGCACGGGGTCTCTCAGGCGCCGATGCCAGCGAACTCGGTCGGCGATTTGTTCACTATAGCATACGAATGTGAATGGCGCCTGCCGCGCCCACGACGCGCGTGCCCGATATCCCTATTCCCGTGCCTAACGCGCCTTTCGTGCTGCCGGCTTGAGCTGCGCGCCCGTCGCAGCACCTCCAGTTCGGTTATTAGCCGATCATTACCCCCACACTTCATGGCTCCGCACATTTCGGCTTGGTGGCGAGCCCCCGTGAGGATGCCGTCTTGCTTTGGCCGCTCCCGGCGGAACAGCGGCAGCGCCGCAAAGTTGTTTGTGCGCCGGCCCCAGGCCGTTGTCGTTGCACCTGCTGGAGCTGGAGAAGCAAAAGTGAAGATCGGAAGGTTGAACGTGGCTGCCATTCGCGCCGAATTCCCGATCCTTACCAGGACGGTCCGCGGCAAGCCGCTTGTCTATCTTGATAACGCCGCAACGAGCCAGAAGCCGCGCGCGATGATCGAGCGCATCGACCAGATCTACCGGTACGAATATGCCCGGGTCGAGGAGGGGCACACGCTCAGCCATGAGGCGACGAAATCGTTCGAGGGGACGCGCGCGAGCGTTGCCCAACTGCTCAATGCCGCCGAACCGCGCGAAATAATTTTTTGCCGAGGCGCGACGGAAGCGCTGAACCTCGTCGCGCGCATGATCCAGCACCAGGGCCTCGCGCCCGGCGACGAGATATTGATTACCGAGATGGAGCATCATTCCAACATCGGCCCTTGGCTCATGGCTTGCCAGGAAACGGGTGCGACCTTGAAGGTGGTCCCGATTGCCCCTTCCGGCGACCTCGACCTTGCTCGTCTCGAGGCGATGCTGGGCGACGGGACAAAGATCCTCGCCCTGACGCACGTGTCCAACGTCACCGGCACGATCAATCCGGTGAAACGGATCACTGCAATGGCTAAAGCCAGAGGTATTCCGGTGCTGGTGGATGGCGCCCAGGCCGTGCCGCACTTCCCCGTCGACGTGCGCGACATCGGCTGCGATTTTTATGCGGGCACGGGGCACAAGATGGGCGGCCCGTCCAGCGTCGGCTTTCTTTGGGGCCGCGCTGATGTTCTGGAAGCAATGCCCCTTGCAGATTCCGGTTCAACCATGTCGGAGGACATGACGTTCGAGAAGATCACGCCCAAGCCGCTTCCCCACAAATATGAAGCCGGCGAGCCGCCGTTCAGCGAAGTCGAGGCATGGGGGCCCGCGCTGGATTATTGGAAGAAGATCGGCCTCGACCGGATCGAAGCGTATGAGCGCGAACTGACGGAATATGCCCGCTCGCTTCTCAAGGCGATCCCCGGGGTACGGGTGCTCGGCGATCCGCTCGACCGCATCTCCGTCCTGAGCTTCGTCGCCGAGGACAAGGACCCGAGCGAACTCGAGCAGGCTCTCGACAGAGACGGCATCGCCGTACGCGCCGGCAATCTGGAAGCGGCTCCGCTGCTGCGGGCGCTCGGCGTTAAAAAGGCAGTCCGCGCCTCTTTCATGTTCTACAACACTCGGGAGGAGGCCGAGGCCCTCTCGCGTTCGCTCAGCCGCATCCTCCACGGTCCCGCTTCCGTCCAGGCGCTCCATCTGGCGGAGCGGGCGCCGGCGGCCGGCGCTGCCGTGATGAAGAGAGCATTCAATTGGAGAAATGCCGCTGCATTTGCCGGCGTTGCGCTGGCAGTCGCAACGATCATGGGTAGCGTACGTGCCCAGTCAGGAAATAGCTGATCCGCGGCGATGATCTTGGCCCAAAACATCTGCGACGCCGATACAGTGGAGCTTTCCAGCTATCTTGAAGGCGTGCTCCATGAATATGCGTGCGGAGGCGGCGGCGAATGTGAGCTTGAGGTGGAGCCCATGCTGGTTCCCCGTGCCTCCGCATGGGACGTGGCGGTCGCGCTCGCCGAGCTTATGAGACGTGGCGCGAGTTTGGTGCAGTGCTCGACCGAGGGCGGCGTGCTGCTCATCATCAGCGAAAGGGAGACCGCCTCTCCAGTTCTTAATCGTGCGCGTGCGCGGCTTAGCGGCTCAACGTCCGGATGAGAATGCCTTGCTCCCCTTCGTCCATAAGGTCCGCTTGTTCGAAGCGACGGGAACGACCGTCGTCGTGCTAGCGGTCGGGCGCGGGAGCATGAGGGTCGTGTCCCACCGCACCCCAAGACCGCACAGCTTGCTGGCCGGTTCACGACGCGCTCCAAGAGAGTCGTCATCTTGCAGAAAAAGTGCTTGCTGTAGGTTAAACCCGTGACTTCAGCCGGAACATGGAAGCATTGATTCCGTTCGTTTCACATATTGGCCGGATCGCCATGCAGTTTTGGAAGCTCTCACCGCGCTTCCAATAAGTCACGAAGGTACGTATGAAATCAATTGAGTTGTGGGGCGGCTACGAATGTACCGTCAACAGGGTTGGACACGAGTGGTTTGACCAAACACCGCGCAGCGGCCATGAAGAACGCATCGATGACTTGCAGCTTTTCGCCGATCTGGGCGTACGGTCTCTTCGATATCCCGCTCTTTGGGAGCGGATCTCTCCGCAGGCGCCTGCGAGCCGCGACTTCCGCTGGACGGACGAGCGGCTGCCCGAGATCCGCCGGCTGGGGATGAACCCGATCCTGACGCTCTGCCACCACGGCAGCGGTCCGCATTATACCAGCCTCATCGAAGACAGCTTCGCGCCAGGCCTCGCCGACCATGCCGCTGCCGTCGCCGCCCGATACCCGTGGGTACGCGACTGGACCCCGGTGAACGAGAACCTCACCACCGCGCGTTTCAGTGCTCTCTATGGCTATTGGTATCCTCACACCAAGGATGAGCGGCTATTCTGGGTCGCCCTCCTGAACGAAATCGACGCCACCAGGCTGGCGATGCGGGAGATTCGCCGGATCAACCCGGAAGCACGGCTGATCCAGACGGATGATCTGGGCTATTGCCATGCGACGCCGCCCCTTCAATGCGATGCCGATTTCCAGAACGAGCGCCGGTGGGTCGGCTGGGATCTCCTCTGCGGGACAGTTGTTCCCGGGCACGCACTTTGGGATCATATCGCGAGCTTCGGTCTTGATGACCGGCTACGAGTGATCGCCGATGATCCTTGCCCGCCTGGTATCATCGGCATCAACCATTATCTTTCGAGCGAACGCCTGCGCGACCACAGGGTGGAGCTTTACCCCCATCGCTCACTGGCTGACCGCGAGACTGGGAAGTGCTCCGGCCTCGAATTCGTCGATGTCGATGCGATCCGCAACCGCAAGGAGGGCGTTCTTGGCCTCCCGGCCCTGCTGCGGCAGGCGTGGGACCGCTATGGCCTGCCGATGGCGGTGACGGAATGCCATAACGGAGCCACTCGCGAGGAGCAGGTTCGCTGGTTCGTCGAGGTCTGGCAGGGGGTAGCCGAACTGCGAAATGCTGGCGTCGACATCTGCGCCGTTACTGCCTGGTCGTTGCTTGGCTCCCACGACTGGAACCGCATGGTGACCCGCTTCATCGGTCACTACGAAACGGGCGTCTACGACTGCCGAACCGGCACGCCGCGCGCAACGCTGATGGAGCCCGTACTCAGGCAATTGGCCACCGGCGAGATGCCCGATCTTCCGTTCCTGAGATCGCCCGGTTGGTGGCATCGCAGCTCCCGTTTCATCGACGCCATCCCGGGCAGTGAGGCCAGCTTTGAGGTCGAGATCGGGTCTCCCGGTGTATCCCCCCTGATGATCGTTGGCGACAACGGACCGCTCACCCGCCTTGCCGTCCGGGCGTGCGAGGTGCGCGGGCTGCAGTACGTCCGTTGCGGTCAGGAAGGCGGGGAATTGGTCAATGCCGCTCAACCCTGGGCGGTGCTGGACGTCCGCGATGGCAGCGGAGCATCGGAGTTGGTCGAGGCTTGTGCGCGCCACGGCGTCAGATGCGCCGTTGTGGCGAGCCTCACATCGAGACATCAGGCCCCCCAAGCGGATAACCTGCTGCTCGTTCGAACCGGCGCCGTTTATGCGCCTTGGGATCGCTCAACCCGCGCCGTGCGCATCCTCGATGCGCTTGATAGCGGACGGTCCATCGAGGTGGATGCCAGCCGGCTTTGGGATCGCGTCTACGGCCCGGACTTGATCGACGGCGTGCTCGACCTGCTGCTCGACGAAGTCACCGGCGAAATCTGGTTCGTTCCCGCCGAGCGGCTCAGCGAGGCCGAATTCGCGCGCGCCTTGGCGGAAGTCGCGGATCGCGACGCCGGCCTGATCGAAGAAGTCGGCTCGCCGGCCGGGCCGCCCCTCTTCGCGTTCAGTGGCGAGGCGTCCTACTTGCCGCCAGGCGAAACCACGCTCGAGCGCTTTGTTCGGGAGTGCAGGGCCGCCCGCTGCGAAGGGGATCTGGCGGTGCACCGGCGCGAAGATGAGGTCAGGCTTGAGGCGGCCGAATGAGCGCCCGCCGATAACCGCAAAAGGGAAGATCATGAAGCCCGAGGACGTACTCTATCACTCGCAACGAGCCGAACGCGAACTTCATCTCGGCCTTACCGCGCCGTCGATCTCCGTCGCGCGATCGCATCTCCAGCTCTCCTCATTGCACAAGAAGAAGGTTCTTGAGACCCGCGCCAGCGAAAGACGCAAACCACGGCCCCCCTGCATCATCGGTTGATTGGTTTGCATCTGAATTTCGACAATTTCGGGAGGTGGTAAATAGTAGAGGTGCCGCCGCCGCTTAGTTACGTGGGTCGCTGATGACGCGCTCGCTGCTCCTGCTCCTCTTCGCGCTTTGGCTGGCGCCTGCCTTCGCGCAGCCGATGATCGACAGGCGGAGCGCGAGATGATGGTTCTTTCCATCGCCAACTTATCAGAAATTGCGAGCCCGGCCAAAGGCCGCCGGCTAGACCCGCGTGTGCTAGCGGCCATGCGGGAGGTGCCGCGTCACCGGTTTGTGCCTGAAGATGTACGCCGCCTAGCGTACCAGAACAGGCCGCTCGAGATCAGCCACGGGCAGACTATTTCGCAGCCTTATATTGTCGCCTTGATGACGCATTTGCTGCGTGTTGAGCCGGGCCAGCGCGTGCTCGAAGTAGGCACCGGATCGGGCTATCAGTCTGCGGTGTTGGCGCACCTCGGTGCCCGTGTGAGGTCCATCTAAATTGTGGAGCCACTGGCGCAGGAAGCTTCGGAGCGCCTGCAAGTGCTCGGTTATACTGAAGTGCGGGCACGAGCCGGTGACGGCTATGCCGGTTGGCCGGAGCAAGAGCCGTTCGAATCGGATCATCTTTACCGCCGCACCGCCGCACATCCCACCTGCCCTCGTCGCGCAGGTGAAACGCGGCGGACGCATGGTGATCCCCGTTACGCGGGCAGACGGCGATCAACTGATGCTTGTGACCAAAGGTTCCGTACGCCGTGTCAGCACCCGCGCCCTGCTGGCGGTACACTTTATCCCGCTTACGCGACCCAGAGATTGACCCACAGGCCGAACCGGAGGTCGCCCAAACGTTCGGCACCGACGATGCACATCAGGGCAGCGGTGTGCCGATTAGGGCTGTCTGTGCTATGGTTTTCGCGAGCGCGTACGAGGAGGGCGACGCGTGGCCCGGAAAGACTTCCCGGATAACCTTCGCGGTCACGCTGTCCAACTCGGACGGGCGCGGGTCGCGGCCCTCCACGATGCATCCCAGTAAATCGCGCGGAAATAGGTCCATGCTCTATCAACTTTGAAAAGGGCGAAACACGCTGCAACTTGCAAGGTATGCACCTCCCAAGGTTCCGCAACATTCGCTTGCGTTAGTTGAGCTAAGCTATTGATCTTGCTCCCGCCACGCCTCAGCGACGCGCCAGCTTCTGCTTTGCCTCAGAAGCGGAGAGCCGCTGAAACCTGCAGCAGGTTGCGAAGGCCCGGGTGCTCGTCCCACCGGTGCAGGTAGGTGACGCCCAGCTGCAGATTATTGTCTCCGGCGAATACAAATTGGTGGGTGAAATTCGGGCCGATGAAGTGGCCCTTGTCGAGCGGCTCGCGACGAAAGCCGCCAAGCTCCGCAACCTGACCCGACGCCTCGATGCCGACCCAGGTTGCAGTGCCTACTGCGCGTCTGCCCCTCGCCGCGTAGGCGATGAGGGCGCCCTCTTGCGATCTCTCGTTAACGCGGCGGAGCATCAGGTTTCCCTGTGCCCACCAGTGCCGCGTTTTCTTCTCTGCAATCAGCCGCGCCTCGAGCCGCGCCAGCTCACCATCGCTGAGGTCTAGGCCGGCCTGCACCCACAGGCCAAGGCCGATCGGATCCTCCTCGGCATCGCTGAAGCGGAAGATGGCGATAGCGCTGTCGTAGTCGAAGTAGAGGCGCTCTTTGCTGACCAGCCGGCCGCTTCTGTAGCTGAGCTGGGTCTCTCCGCCGAGTGCCAGCCGATCCGTCACGCCATAGAACGACTGCCCCGAATGCTGCCGCTTGTCGCGGGTGCCGTTGGCTTTCCCGAATTGGCCGACATATTCCAGCTCCCAGTCGCCACGGTCCGGTCCCAGGCCTTCGATCGTTTCGGCCTCTTGCGCGGCGGCGGGCAGGCCCGCCAGGAGCAGAACAGCGATTGCGGACGGCGAGAGCCACCGGAAGGTTAGCTTGGCGGCAGCCCGCATCCTCATGGCCTCTCCTCCTGTCTCCGGACCGACAGCCGTAATGGTTGACGCTTCTGACGCCCGCGCACGGCTGGTGAGCCGCGCGCGGTGCGCCAGGGTATCGTAGTTTACCCGCCGGTTCCGTTGCCGCCGGTGCCGCCTCCGGTTCCTGTGGTGCCCGTGCCGCCGGTGCCGCCGCCGGTTCCAGACGTGCTGGTTCCGCCGGTACCGCCGCCGGTCCCGGTGGTGCCCGCACCGCCAGTGCCGCCGCCGGCCCCAGTGGTGCCCGTGCCGCCGGTGCCGCCCGCTCCGGTGGTCCCGGCCGCTCCGGTGGCGCCCGCACCACCCGTGCCGGTGGCAGCGCCCGTGGTTCCGCCGTCGGTCATACCCGCGCCGGCTCCAGCACCCATGGTGCCGTTTGCATCCATGGCGTCACCAGTCGTACCGCCTGCGCCCATGTCACCAGTCGTACCGGTCGCGCCCATGTCGCCGACCGCCATATTGCCGGCGTCCATGGCAGCCGTGTTGTTCTGCGAGTCACCGCCTCCACCGCCGCAAGCGGCAACAGCGAGAGCAAGGGTAATCGCGCACGAGCTTCGCATGATCAATCCAGTCATTTTCATCTCCTCAGCGCCTCACGCGCAGAAGGTAAACAACTTGGAATAGCGGCAAGCGTTCCCGCAGTTCTGATCTAATAGTTACTGATAACACAAGTTAATATTCTACATCAGTAGAGTTGCTTCGGTGTTACTGAGAGGGTGCTAAGTTCAAGTTTGCGATGGGCGTTGGACGGGCACGGTACCCTAGCAGCATCCTCTAAAGCGGCCACTTTGTGGCGGACGATCTCGTGAGGCATGCGCTTAGGACGTCGTGACTACAAGAGGCCGTGAAGAAGCTTTGGACGCCGCACACGGGCTCGCGCGTGCGGCGTCCAGATGTTTCGTCAGGGCGATTAGCGGCGGCGCATGCCGCGCTCGTTTCGTTGGATGCAGCTATCAGTGACGGTGCGCGAACAAGTCGGATAGCTGCGCGTGCCGCCGGCGGTCCCGTAAGGTCCACCCGTGCCGTCATATGCGCCTGTTGTGCCGGCACCAGCGCCGCCTGCCGAGCCGCTGGTGCTGTTCCAGGTTCCGTTGCTCGCCGCCTGCCCCTGGCCGCCTTGGCCCGCTCCAGCGGAGCCGGACTGGCCGGCCTGACCGGACTGACCATTCATAAACTGCCCGCCCATCGACTTCCCACCCATGGATTCCCCGCTCGAGGAACGGGTTCCCCGCGTTGCGACCAGAGGCACGCGGGAGGTTGGGGCTATCCCTGATCCGGCTCAGCCGGCGCGAGGCGCCCCAATGAGATATTGCGGATCGAAGTCCCCCAGTGCGGCAAGCTTCGCTGCGTCGCGAAGGACGACCTCATTATCGGTAACGTCGATCGCACCCGCATCGGCGAGGCTGTTGAGCTCTCGCTGGACATAGAGCTCTACCGAGCCCAGGGCGGATGCGATTTCGGCGGCGGTCAGCGGCAGAACCGCGTCCTCCAAACCATCGGCGTTGATGAGTTGCAGCCGAACGGCGGTCTCCGCGATCAGGTGCGCTGCTCGCCCCTTCAGGCCACGCCTCTGGTCGTTAAGCAGCCACTCCCGGTAGAGCGCCGACTCCACCTGCCCTTGCAGCCAAATTGCCCGACCGACGGCCGGAACGGAGAAGACAAGTTCCCGCAACGCTTCGGCAGGAATGGCGGCCACTTCGCCGGCGCGGAACGTGCGGGCAGAGTAATCGCTGCCGCGGCCCAACATGGCCTCGATGTTGATGATCTCTCCGGGCAGGTTGATTGCGACGACTCTAATCACCCTGCCGGAGAACTTCTCCTTGAGGGCGTAAGCGCTGATGAGGAGGTGGCACTCGTCCGCTGGATCACCCGGCTCGACCAGCCGCGCCCCGCTTCCATAGAATCTCAGCTCATGGGGAAGTCCCCTAATCGCCGCACGCTCGCGCTCTTCAAGAGGCGTGAGCCGCGCCAGCACGCCTATCATCCTTTCGAACGGCGCCGCCCGGTCGAGTGGTACGGGGCATTCAGCTGGGCTTCGTGGCATCGGCATCGTCTGCCACACCCATCTACACGCTACACCAACTCAGGTTAGGCGGTGCCGCCGCATGAGGCATCAGCCGTATCGTTCGTCTAGATCAGGTGCCACCAAGGGCGGTTACTGACCGTCGCCGCCACTGCGGAGTAGGAGCCCAACGGGTCACTGCTTCATTTACGGCGCGTAATATTCCCTTGTCGCCCGGACGCACGAACCCAACATAGGTTATAAGCCGGTTGAGTATCCCTTGCTCGGCCCGTCCGGGCGCGTCGGTTGATGCGCGGTTAGCTCCCTGGCCTGCTGCTTACCGAGGCGCCCGGACTTCAATTTGAATTCCCCACTCATAAAAACCAAGCAGATTGGAGAGTCGGCATGCCGCGCAACCGATCCGTGCCGGTGGGTACGCTCACACGGTGCGACCTTGATCTATTATCAACCGGCTTCAGAAGGGCATTCCCGCTAACCGACGCGAATGATTTTGCCTCTCTCTTGATCGAGATCGATCTGGCCGAGGCGCGTTGTAGCGCCCCTTCACCGGCGGCCATCAGCACAGGCCACGACTGAGTTCGCCTACAGCGGACCTCTGGTGCAAGCGAACCTCCGCTCGGATTTTCACCTGCCCAGTACCGATTTGAGAACACTCGATGTGCCGCAGGATGAGGACGCCTGAGCTTAGGAAGGTGCTCAGCCTCCCTGCGATTGGTTGTGCTCGCCTCCGGGTTCAGAAACGCCGCTCAGCGCAGCCTCTGCTGCGTCGCTATCGCCCTGGACGGCGAGATCGCCAATTGAGACGAGTCCAACCAAGCGCTCGCCGTCCCGGCTCAGCACCGGCATTCGGCGCACCTGCGCGTCGCTCATCTGTATGGCGACGTCAGCGACATCTTGGTCGTCCCACGCGAAGAGAAGGTTCTCGCTCATAACCTGGCGCACGGGCGTGTCCGGGCCCCGGCCCTCGGCTATGGCACGCACGGTGATGTCGCGGTCCGTGACCATTCCGATCAGCTTTTCCCCCTCACGGACTGGAAGCGCTCCGGTGTCGCCGGTGATCATGAGCCGCGCTGCCTCCTGGATGGGCTGTTCAGGGGTAACGACCTGAACGTCGGAAGACATGATCTGGGCGATTTTCATGGGGCACTCCTCGCGTTTTCTCGATCAGGCTAGAACGTTGCGAGTTTCGCTTTGGTCCTGGAAAACTAACTCAAATAGATCAAGCAGCGTCGGGATTAGACACTTAGGCCGCTTTGCAACTTCACCGCGCCGCTTGCTCACATTTAGAAGACGGTGTCGCTTATCGGCTCCGGAACATCAGGCGGTACACGGCCCAGACGACGGTGACGGCCACGAGCAGCGAGATTGCGGCGGCGCTCCACAGGAAGAAGGCCTCGCCATCACCAAGAAAATTGACGGCCACGCCGGCACCCATCAGACCCGACAGCGTCGCGGTGATGCAGGTAACGACGATGACAACGGTCAGGGTGTGCATTTCCTGGCTCGTGTTCTCTGCAGTGCGCGACGTATAGAGTTCGAAGCCACCGTTGACCATTTCGCGTGTGCCCTCAACCGCGACCATTATTTTCGAGTATCGCAGGCTCAGGTTCCTGCAGTGACCGGCCACCGTGTCACTCATCGTCGGGTCAAAATCGGGACGGCCGACGGCATCGAACAAGTCCCTCTGGACCGCGAGCAACCGCCGCAGACGCGATGCCGATCGCCTGAGCCGCTGCATGTCGCGCAGGTGCCGGTGACTGGGGCGACTTAGGACAAGTAATTCTAGGCGGTCCAGTACGGTCTCAAAGCCGTCGCGCACGTCCAGATAAGCCGTAAGCAGACGGTCCATCAGTGCGACTGCGAAGCTCATCGCCTCCAGATTACCCGCCCGCAGGTAGTCTGTCTCGCTTTCGTGGATAGCGACGATGAACTCTAAAGGTTCTCGATGGAACGTGACCACCGTATTGCGGCCGACAGCAATCGTCAGCGGTACGTCTTTCAAGCGCTCCACCTCCGTCCAGTCGAGTGCGCGGGGATGGAGGAAAGTCCAGCCGTCCCGCCGCTGGACCTCGCTGTAAACCGGTCCCTGGTTCGTGAGCAGCGCACCATCCACGCCGAGCGTCTGGAGCAGCCGCGCCGGGATGTCCGTGCCGACCACATCGATCCAGAGCAGGTGGGTATCGGGAAGGGCCGCCGGCCCAGGAAGTTCATGTGGGGCGAGTTCCCGGCTGCTCTGCCCATCTTCGAACAACAACACGCGCACTGCGTTCTGCGGCTCCGATTGCGCCACCTGCATCGCCTCATCGGGCCCGGATCGCTTCGACATGTGCACTCCTTGGCCTGTTTTGCTCGTATCCTTTGCGCCGGCACTGCAAAGGCTGAACGCGACAGGTGTTCCCTCCTCTCCGTTCCATATTCTTGTGCAGCCTTTGCGCGGGCGCGAAAATGGGCGTTCTATACCGAAAGCTACTAGACTGGCCCCGGAGGTTTTTTTGCTTGCCAACCATGGGCTTAACCAAGGTGAACGCAGCGTCGAACTGCCCCCTCTACAAACGCGGGGCGACTCGGTAGCTGGGTGAGCCGGAGCGTGTGTGTTGCTTGAGCCAATCCTACCCCGGAGGCCTTTATGCAACACTACCGCCTCTTCCGCGTCGACCGCTTTGGGCGGCTGCTTGGGTGCGAGCAGTTTGACGCTCGCGATGATAGCGCCGCCGAGGCTGTAGCGCGCAATATCAAGGGAAGAGACTTCGCTGAACTTTGGGATCAAGGGCGAAAGGTAAAGGTCTTCGAAGCGTCAACTAACCCTATGCCTCCCGCCAGGTAAGGTCCTTCGCGGGTGAGGCCTGCCTGACCTGGTGAGCCGCAGTTCGGCCGGCGAAGCCACTCGGCTTGTCGAAACGCACGAACCCGGCGGCGCGCCGGGCGTTGGCGCGGCACAGGAGAGAAATCATGAGCAACAAGCACCTACGCCCCGACGAAACGCCGGTCGATCTCCAGGACGACCTGGAGCGCAACCCGGGAATTGGCCAGTCCGGCGGCCTCTCCGCCCGCACCGGCGGCAAGGATGCGGATCTCGTCGAGGGTGAGAATACCATCGAAGGCGACACGGAGAATGACGGCGGCGTCGCCGGCGGTGTGAACCCCGGCCTCGGGCGCGATCACTAAGAGCGGGTCAGCTGCGGCGCCAAGGTGTAAGCTTGCTACGTAGTCACGATCACCAAAGCATGCCCGGTGCGGCACGGACCTACCATGTCCGCTGCGCTTACACGCTCACGGGCGCGTTGCGGATGCCCTCGCTGCCGAAGACCGCGCGATAGTAGGCGATCTCCTCCGCGGGGCCGGTCGCCTTTTCATAATTATCGCTTAGCTTCACCGCCGGGTGCCCGTTCACGTCATGGACTTTGCAGACCAGCGAAATCGATCTCATGACCTCGGCGCCTTCAGGGTGGCAGCCGATGAAGTCATTGGTGAAATTGGTGCCCCAGCCGAAGCCCATTAGCACCCGGCCTTCGAAGTGGAGGTAAAGTTCGGCAATGTCCGTGCCATTCGCCGACGCGCCGGGCACGCGGACGTCTAGCCCGTCGGAAAAGATAATGAGCTTCTTCGATGCGATGCTTTCGGGTTCCAGTCCCATTCGCCGCCAGAAGGCGATCAGCTCTTCGCCGCCTTCGATCGGATCCTTGGAATCCGGCCGCGCCCCCGTCCAGAAGCTCACCCAGTGCGGCGCATTGCGCAGGAACTGGGTCGTCCCATAGGTGTCGGGCAGGAAGACGAGCAGGTTGCCCCGATATTCGGTTTGCCACTGCTGCAGCACATCGTATTGGGCCTGTCTCACGGCTTCCGCGTCATCGGGACTGCGCTGGCGAGCAAGCGCTGTAAGCACCATCGGCAATTCGTGAGCATTCGTGCCCTTCGCCTCAAGCCCATGCTTCATCGCCAGATGCACGTTCGACGTTCCGGTGAAGCGGTCCCCCAGCACCTCGCGCGCCGTCAGCACGCAATGCTCCTGCCACAGAAAGGAATGCCGGCGCCGAGTCCCGAAGTCAGTCAGGTTGAGTTGCGGCAGCCCGGCCAACACCTCCAGCTTGGCGTAGAGCTTCACTTTCGCCCGCGCGTAGAGGATGTCGAGCTGCGAGCGCGACATGCGCCGCATCAGCGCCCGCGACCTTAGTTCGTTGATGATGGAGAGCGCGTAGATTTCCCAAAGCGTGGTTTGCCACCACGAACCGTTGAAGGAGAGGTCGATCTGCCCGTCTTCGGTTTCACGCAGATCGTATTCCGGCAGCTGAAAAGAGCAAAGCGTCCCCAGGTAAGCCTCTTTAAAGATGCCGCGCTGACCATAGAAGCTCTGGCCGCGCAGATGGACGATCTCGGAAGGGGTGAAGCGCAGCGTGCGAACATGATCGAGCTGCTCGCGCAGGGCACCGATCTCGATCTCGCGGCCGAGTTTCACACGGCCGCTGCGGTTCGTGACGCGCCAGCCGACCTGCTCGTTCGGGTAATGCTCCCAGATGAATTGCTGCATCAGGAGCTTGTAGAAGTCGGTATCCAGCAGCGATCGAACGATCGGATCGAAGGGAAACGTCTGGTTATAGGCGCGGGTCGCGAAATCCATGGCTTCGGCAATGCTCTTCCCGCGCACCGGTTCCGGGTTCAGTGGGATGGGTCACCTGAGTTAGCGCGACACCGAATCGAGCGCCTTCGGAAGATCGCCTGAGAGGACGGCATCCCGGTTGTGCCATACCGCCTAGATTTGCGGCGGCTTGAGCCGGTTCATTGTCCGTTTGAAAGCCAGCTTGGGCTGAGACGATCGAGCAACTCCCATCCATTCGGGGAGGGTGTAGCCCACATCTTACCAAGCTGCACAACTCGTACCCGCCTTGGTGGCGGGCTGCCGTGTAGTGTGAGAGCATTGGCGCCGACGTGCACCACGATGCCGATGCTCATTGCCTCGCCGGTGGCGTCCAGCAGGGCGCATACGGGACGCGCCACTTCTTCGAACATCGCCGGCGGAGCTGGAATGAAGGAAACCTCGCCCGGGTTGAGTTGCAGCGCTTCGGCATTCTCCAATGATTGCGCGAATGCAGCCTGCCTTTTTGCGCTCCGTTCCGAAGGTGCCTTGCGACGGGCCGCTGGCGCCGTTCCCAGCTCGGTAGTCCGCACCTGACCATGCGCTTCAAGAATGGGCACAACGTCCGCGGGATCACCGAGAACCACAAGCAGGTCCGGGGCAAGCCTCGCTATGGTCGCGGCCTGCAACCTGGCGCCCAGGCCGCGCACGAAACCCGAGGTGTTGACGATGCAGCCGTCGGCCGCATCGTCGGCGAGCTTCCCCGCGGCGTCGACGATCCTGGACACCTCGCTCGCGCTTGTGCTGCCAAGAAAGATGAAGCGGCGCAGGCACGACGCATCTCCAAGGCTCGCGGTCCCGGGTGGGCCAAGCATCTTCTGGCCGGGATCGAGATCAATCAGGCTCAGCGCTGTCGACGCCTCCGCGGCAGCGTCCAGTGCAGCGCGGACAAAGCTGCTCTTCCCGACATCCGTGGGCCCGATCACAACCACGCGCCGCTTCTCGCGCTGCGCGATGCTATCAAGGGTCGCGACCCACCCCGAGGGAGTCACAAATCCTGCCGTGTTCATCAATCGCGAACGCTGGACGCTGGAAACATGTCGATGCTTGAAGGGCCGCCCCTACCCTCACAAAAGGCGGGAGCGGCCGTAGTTCAAGCGATCGAGCTCAGGTCAATCTCATCCCCGCTCGCCGCGCCGCAACTGTTCGGTTGGCGCGGCTGCACAGGCCGCAGACGTAGGCAGGCTCTGTGCGTGCCCCAGGTGGGCCTGGATGGCCGGAACCGCCTGCGATGCGAGCGCGCGGAACGGCGGGAGGTCACCGGCATCGGCGTAGGTGCGATGAAGGTTCAACGCTTCCTGATGCGCCATGACCTGCTCGTTCCTGAATGCTGCTTCGAACGAACCCTGAGGAGCCCGGTCCAGCGTTTGAAGCATGTTCATATGGTGGGGGAGCATCTGCACGGGCGGCGTTGGGAGGCCATTATCCCGGGCGGTGTCCATCATCATGTTCGACATGCGAGTATGATCGTTGATGATCATCTGCGCGAACGAACGCACCGCAGGATCGCATGACCTCTGCAATGCCAGTTGGCCCGACTGAATCTCGAACATGTCGCTGCTGGCCGCCGTTTGCATGTAGGTTGTCGCGGCCATTGCGGGCGGCGCTGCATCGGCGGGCATATAGTCTTCGTCCGCCGTCGTGTTGCAGGCGGTCATCATCAGGGCAGCGCTCGCTGCCAGCAAGAAAGCTTTCATCCGCTCTGGTCTCCTTCAATTTTCCGCTCACCCGCTCTACGATGCCGTACCGGTCCGGTTCCCGAATCCCGCAGAAAGGTAGGGATCAGCGTCTTCTGGCGATCTCCTTGGCCGAAAGGCTGTGCCCGGCCGCGCGCACGTGCCCACGACCGGGTTAAAGCGGAAGATCAATTTCAGTGGGCTGTAGCGGCCGCTCGAGCGTGCCAACCGATATGTAGAGGTGCTCCGCCCCCACGTCGTCGGCCCAGGCTAATCCCGCTTCTTCAGCTTGTTCTACGCTTGCAAAAGGGGGCCCATCTACGATTGAAACAGACTCGTGGTTGTCTCCTCCCGCGCAAAGGGCTGACGCGGTCATCTTGTAGGTGCCGTCCGGCTCCTGCTCGATGCGAACGCAATCTGTATCGGAAGGAGCCACAACTCCTAAAGGTAATTTGACCGGTGAGAAGGTCTGTCGCTTCTATCGGCTCAAGCCGCCTGAGTTGAAGGTCCTTCGGGTATCGCTCGCGGCCACGAAAGTGACGCCGAACCCGATGCAGGCCGCTTACCCATTTCTCTTGGGCGAGAACGAGTTGAAGAAGATGCAGCTTGGACAGCCCACACTTATCGCTGTCGAGGCGGTGAATGGCGGACTGGCAGCTGTGTACGGATCCGTGCGAGCGCCCCGGGTGCGAGAGGAAGTGGACCCCACCAAGCTTCCCGACGGAGCTGCAAAGATGCTCTCCGGCTATGATGAAGTGATCGGCCTGAAACTGATCCGGCATCAGGCGATCGACGTGGTCGGGTGCCCGACAATGGCAATGTCATCGATCTTCGCGTCGATTACCCGAAGGGGACTCATGCAGACATGGGACGTGCTGCCCAGAACGCTGATCACCTCTTTCACGAAGCTGGTGAAAACCGATTCCTTCAGAACACCCGTCAATCTGTTCCCCCTTCTAAGCAAAATGTATGACTCCGCTGGAGAGGGCCGAGTGGTCGAGATTGCTTTCGGCACCACCACCCGTTCGGTTATGCACGAGCGCGCACGAGCGCATGCGGGTCTCGGTGGATCGCCTTCGCACCGGGCTGTATCGAATGGGAGATAAGGCGAGTCTCAATACCCCGGTTCGCCCCTATAAGGTGAGTATCGCCTATACCGTCGATATTGGGGTGGTGTGGAGGCCCACCCGGAGCTGAACCTACACACCACCAGCCACGTTGCGGAGAACCCGAATCCACAGCTCTTCGACGCTGTAATCCGTAAGACTGTTGGGTTCACAGACTACGATCATGTGCGACAGCGTATCCTCCACTTTGCTTAGTGGCTGGCGCGTCTCAACAGGAGTTCCATGTCGGTAGAAGAGATCAAGCGCGAAGTCGCCGAAGGGTGGGCCAACATACCGTCGGCAGCAGCAGCGTTTAGCATTATCGACTACATGACGGGCTTGAACGACCAAGAGCTACACCTGCCCGCTAACCCATTGCATTTTGGGCGTTATTTTTAGCTTCCGCAGGGACTTGCAGGGTATCAGAGGCTTTCAAGGGTATCAGAACCAACTCACACGTGTTGCGAAGTTGGCTATCAACCTGTTGATAGAAACACTTTTTTTGGTGACCCCGACTGGATTCGAACCAGTGACCTCCAGATTAGGAATCTGATGCTCTATCCTGCTGAGCTACGGGGCCGCTCCGCCAGTGCGCTAGGACCTAAGCCGCCCATTGCGCGGGGTCAATTCTCCTTGGCCGCGTCCACCACCGGGAAGGGCAGAGGGGCGATAGCGACACCCTCCTCGGCAAGGCTTTGCGCCTGCTCCGGCGTTGCGCGGCCGTGGATCGGGCGGGCATCGGCTTCGCCCAGGTGGATCGCGCGCGCTTCATCGGCGAAGCGGTCGCCGACGCTTTCCGAGTTCGCAAGCAGCGTCTTCTGAACCGCGGCGGCGGCGGCGAGCATTGCTTTCACCTCCGCCGGGGCGGCGGAGAAGAGGTCGGATGTTGGCGAAGGTGCCGCGGCGCGTGCGTTGGTTTTGGCGGGGACTGCGGGGGCCATTGGGGCCTTGGTGACCTCAGGCGAGCCGCAGAGGGGGCAGGTTACGAGGCCTCTCCCCTGTTGCGTCTCGTAGTCCTGGGAGGAGCCGAACCACCCTTCGAAAACATGGCCTTGGGCGCCGCACTTAAGATCGAATATGATCAACGAACGCGCTCAACCGGCGGGATCGGGCGGCGGTGGCGGATGGCGGGGAGGCGCGAGCGGACCGTGTCGATTTCGGCAACTTCCAGCTCGGCAAAACCGACACCTTCCGTTTCGCCCATGTCGAGCAGAACCGCGCCCCAGGGGCCGACGACCAGGCTGTGGCCGAAGGTCTCGCGGCCGTCCTCGTGTACCCCGCCTTGCGCGGCGGCGACGACGAACACGCCCGCCTCGATCGCCCGGGCGCGCATCAGCACGTGCCAATGGGCGCGGCCGGTGGGGACGGTGAAGGCGGCGGGGATCGAGAGGATCTGCGCGCCGGCATCCGTGAGGGCATGGAAAAGGGCGGAGAAGCGAAGGTCGTAGCAAATCGCCATGCCGATGGCGCCGGCGGGCGTGTCGGCGACCACCGCGCCGTCCCCGGGCCGGTAGGAGGCGCTTTCCCGCCAGCTTTCGCCGGTTGGGAGATCGACGTCGAACAGGTGGATCTTGTCGTAGCGCGCGCGGATGTTGCCGCCGCCATCGATCAGGAAGGCGCGATTGGCGAGCAGATCGCCTTCCTCGCGCACCGCAAGGCTGCCGAGATGGACCCAGATGCCGGTGCGCGCCGCCGCCTCGCGCACGGCGGCGAGAACCGGATCGTCTTCCTCGCGCCGGTAGTGCGTTGCAGCCCGGGCACGGTCGCGGTCGAGGAGGCCGCTCATCTCCGGCGTGAACAGCATGGCGGCGCCTCCGGCCGCCGCTTCCTCGACGGCGGCAACAAGGGCGCGGGCGTTGGCGGCGGGATCGATGCCGGTACGGGCCTGGTATAAAGCGATGCGGGTCATGCGCCGGAGGTGCGGCGCGGGGCCCTCCCCTGTCAATGCCGACGCGGGAACAGTTTCCCGCGCCCGCGGATTGAACCGGCAACGAATCGATTGGGAGTGACACGGCTATGGCGGCACGCGCCTATTGGAAGGGGCAGATCAGGCTGGCGCTTGTCTCGATCCCCGTGGAGATCTTTTCCGCCACCAAAAGCGGCGCAACCATCGCCTTCAACCAGATCCACGAGCCGACCGGCAAAAGGGTCAAATATGAGAAAGTGGTGCCGGGGGTCGGGCCGGTCGATCCGGACGAGATCGTCAAAGGCTATCAGTACGAGAAAGGCTCCTACGTCCTCCTCGACGATGAGGAGCTTGAGGCGGTGAAGCTTGAGTCCAAGAAGACGCTCGAGCTCACCCAGTTCGTCGATTACGACGATGTCGACGTCCTGTATTTCGAGAAGCCCTATTTCGTCGTGCCGGCGGACGACCTCGCCGAAGAGGCGTTCATCGTGCTTCGCGAGGCGCTTCGCCGGACGCGCAAGATGGGAATCGGCCAGCTTGCGCTTCGCGGCCGGGAGTATCTTGTCAGCGTCAAGCCGTGCGGGCGCGGCATCGTGCTCGAGACGCTGCGTTATGCTGACGAGGTCAACAAGGCGCGCGATTACTTCCGGGACATCGGCGAGGGCAAACCGGACGAGGAGCTTCTCGACCTCGCCGAGACGCTGATCGAGCGCAAGACCGCCACCTTTGACGCCTCCAAGTTCCACGACCGCTATATCGAGGCGCTGCAGGACCTGATCGAGCAGAAGCGCAAGGGCAAGACGATCACCACGGAAGACGACGAAGCCCCCGCCAAGGGGACGAACGTCATCGACCTGATGGCGGCTTTGAAGCGGTCGATCGAGAAGCCGGGGGCTGGGGGGAAGCAAACGGGCGGGGATGCCAAGCCAGCCGCGGCAAAGAAGCCGGCAACGAAGAAGGCTCCCGCGAAGAAAGCCGCGCCCGCCAAGGCCGCCCCGGCGCGGAAGCGGGCCTAATCTGGTGCAATACCCACAAATCGTTCGTCCCGAGCGTAGTCGAGGGGCGCACACGAGGAGTCGGTGCCAGCGCCCCTCGACTTCGCTCGGGACGAACGGAGTTTGTTGCCGGTACGGGGGTCGCTGAATGGCCAAGGCTGCCAACCCGCTCGAAACCTACAACCGCAAGCGGGACTTCGCAAAGACCGCCGAGCCTGCGGGCGAGGCGATCGACGCGCGGTCGGAGTTTCCGCTCCTCTTCATGGTGCAGAAGCACGATGCGACGCGGCTGCACTTCGATCTCAGGCTCGAACTGGACGGGGTGCTGAAAAGCTGGGCGGTGCCGAACGGGCCGAGCCTAAATCCGTCGGACAAGCGGCTGGCGGTGCGGACCGAAGACCATCCGATGGGCTATGCGACCTTCGAGGGCACCATCCCCAAGGGCGAATATGGCGGCGGGACGGTGATGCTGTGGGATTGGGGGCGGTGGTGGCCGCATCCCGGCAAGGACCCCAGGAAGACGCTGGAGGAAGGCCACCTTCACTTCAGCGTCGACGGCCACCGGATGCAGGGCGATTGGATCATGCTTCGCATGAAGCCGCGGCCCGGAGAGCGGTCGAAGGCCGAGAACTGGATTTTGAAGAAGGTGACGGACGAGTTCGCCGGCGGCTCGATGGCGCTGGTCGAGACCTATCTGACCAGCATCAAGACCGGGCGGACGATGGGGGAGATTGCCGCGGCGAAGAAGGCGAAGGAGCTGAAGGGGTGGCGGACGGATGCTTATTCCAAGACGCCTTCTTCCAATTCTTCGTCACCCCCGCGGAAGCGGGGGTCCCGCTTGGGCAGTGCGGTGGAAGAGAAGAAGGAGAAGCGGGATTCCCGCTTTCGCGGGAATGACGAAGTAGAGGACGCTGTGCGGGGCTTTGAACCCCCTCCACCGCGCACCCCGGGCACCCGCCAAAGTACTACTTTGGCGGGGACCCTTGCGCGGTCGCCCTCCCCGTCCCGCGGAGGATCTAAACCGCCGCCTTTTCGCGAGCCGCAGAAAGCCACCCTCGCCGACACCGTGCCGTCCGGCTCCGGCTGGATCCATGAGATGAAATATGACGGCTATCGCTGCCTGCTGAGCATCGGCGGCGGCGAGGCGAAGATTTACACCCGCTCCGGCCTCGACTGGTCGGACAAGTTTCCGGAGATCGTCGCGGCGGCGCGGGAGATCGAGGCGGGGTCGGCCCTGCTCGACGGCGAGATCGTCGCGCTGGACGATAAGGGCTCCTCAAGCTTTTCCGCGCTCCAGCAGGCGATCTCCGAAGGCGGGCGGGGCCTTACCCTGTTCCTGTTCGACGCGCTGGAGGTGGACGGCGAGGACCTGACCAGGCTTCCCAACATCGAGCGCAAGGCGCGGCTCGCCACCCTGCTCGGCGAGGGGCAGCCGCCGCACATCCTTTACGCCGAGCATATCGTCGGCCGCGGCGACGAGCTGCTCCAGGCGATGTGCGACGCGAAGCAGGAAGGAATCATCTCGAAGAAGGCGGACAGCCTCTACCGCGGCGCGCGGACGAAATGCTGGCTGAAGATCAAGTGCACCCAGCGGCAGGAGTTCATCATCGTCGGCTGGACGCCGAGCGACAAGAAAGGCCGCGGCTTTCGCTCGCTGCTGCTCGCGGTGCACGAGGAAGGCGGGCTGAAATATGTCGGCAAGGTCGGCACCGGCTTTTCGATGGACGTGATGTTCGACCTGCTCGGCCGGATGGAGAAGATCGAGGTCGACAAGGCGCCGACCGCCGTCCCCCGCGCCGACGCGCGAGGCGCCCATTGGGTGAAGCCGCAGATGGTCTGCGAAGTGGCGTTCGCCGAGTTCACTTCGGAAGGGATCATCCGCCACGGCAGCTTCCTCGGCCTTCGAGCCGACAAGAAGGCCAAGGATGTGGTGCGCGAGCTCCCGCAGCCGATCGCGCCGGCGCCGACCGATACGATCAAGATCAGCAACCCCGAGCGCGTGCTCTGGCCGGAAGCGAACGTCACAAAGCAGGAACTGGTCGATTATTACCGCGCCGTCGGGCCGCTGATGACGATGTGGGCGGCGCAGCGGCCGCTCAGTCTTGTGCGCTGCCCGCAGGGGCGGTCGAAGAAATGCTTCTTCCAGAAGCACAATACGGCGACGTTCGGCGACCAGGTCCACCAGGTCGAGATCGAGGAGAAAAAGGGCGAGGTCGTCGACTATGTCTATGTCGAGGACACGGCGGGCCTGATCGCCTGCGTGCAGATGGGCACGATTGAATTCCACGGCTGGGGATCGCCGGTCGCGGACATCGAGAAGCCCGACCGGCTGATCTTCGACATCGATCCCGACGAAGGCCTGCCGTTCGACGAAGTGCGCAAGGCGGCGCGCGATCTTCACCGCTACCTCGCCGACATGGGGCTGCAGAGCTTTCCGCTGACCACCGGCGGCAAGGGGCTTCACGTCGTAGTGCCGCTGACGCCGGAGGCGGAGTGGCCGGAGGTGAAGGACTTCGCCCAGCGCTTCTGCGTCGCGCTCGCCACCGCCGAGCCGGAGCGGTTCACCGCCAACCTCGCCAAGGCCAAGCGCAAGGGTCGGATGTTCCTCGATTACCTGCGCAACCAGCGCGGCGCGACGGCGATCCTCCCGTTCAGCGCCCGCGCCCGCGAGGGCGCGCCGGTCTCCGCCCCGGTCAGCTGGGACGAGCTTGAAGACCTCCAGTCCGGCGCGCGCTACAGCGTCCGCAACGCGACCGAACTCCTCGAACGCGCCTCCTCCCGCGCCCTGCAAGGCTGGGGCGAGGCAAGCCAGGTGCTTCCGGATCTTTGAAGTCAATCCAAGTGTTGCCGAGCGGAAGTCTCTATGTCATGTTCCCGCAAGGGGGACGTTGACATGAATATACGAATAATATTCGCTCTCATCGTGCTGTGGAGCGCCAACGCGGCCTCGGCCTACGAAATCAAGGCCAAGCAAAGCGTGCACGAGGCGATCACCCGGCTGGCGCTTCAATGCCTCCAAGAGCAGTCGAACCTCGATACACCACCGCAGGACTGCGGCACTGAAGACGGCGCGATCGAGAACATTGCTACGCATAGCAAAAGCCTGCGAACTAACTTCAACCGTCTGGAGGCGGCAACGCGCTGGGCGGATGACCCGACGCGCGACCTGTATTCGCCGCTGAGCTTCTTGAAATTTTTGTGGGGTACCGCGCCGGGCCTGAAGAATTGCGAGAAGGGTGAGGATGCCACTGCTGCTCTGTCGGTGCCGCATGGTCGCGGGCTTCTCTGCGCGTCGCATTATGGCCGCCTCCAGTTCTTCCACTCGATGGCCGCGCTGGACGAGGAGGAGAATGTGGAGCTCACCCGCCGTAAGGTTCTGGAATGGACTTTATTCAGCTACAAAGCCGCCACCGGCCGGGTCGATCTTCAGCAGGATCATTGCGGCTATTGGGACAAGCAAGCGGCCAGCGCCGGCAGCAAGATCGCAGCCGAACTCGCGCCCGCAAACTTTCCCTATTGCGAAAGAACCAAGGCAAAGACGCCGTGGCGGGTTGCAACCTTGTTTTCCATGCGCTGCTGGACGCCCAAAGGAACGGTTGGCTGCACCCAGTATGTACACGAAAGCCGGGCCCGCCGCGCCGCCGCCGGCGCCTTGCTGCACGCAATTCAGGATTCCTACTCCCAAAGCCACGTCGTCCGCGGCCCCATTCCCGCCGGGCTGGAGTTCAAGCCCACCGCGGATTGCGGAAAGCCTGCGCGTTTTTATGCTTATTCGTTGAAGAACCAGGCGCATCACGGCGACGCGGACACAGCGCCGCCCTTGGGAGATGCCTGCCGCACTTCGCCTCGCCCAGCGGATGATGTCGTCACCGCCACGGCCGGCGCGATCTGGCACCTCTGCCGAAACTCCCCGCCACAGGTGATGCTCGATTATCTTGCCGGCAGAATATACGGGGAGGCGGTGCCCGCGCTCGGCTCGGTGGCAAGCGGGCCCGAGGGCGGCGCCGCCCCATTCCCGAAGCAGTGCGCGCTGATTGGAGGCATGGGGACCCGATAGGCCGTCAGGCGTTGTGCCCCCTATGACCCGCGTCAACATCAACACCGCCGACAAGGACGCGCTGGACGCCGTCGACGGCCTCAGGGGCCACGGCCACGAGATCGTCCGCTACCGCGAGGAACGCGGCGGCTTCACCAGCCTTCGCGAGTTGGACGAAGTGCCGGGCCTCACCGGCAAGGTGGACGAGGCGACGCTGGCGCTGCTCACCGTCTGAACCACCCGCCCCGCGTGTATTGCTTAAATAATACACTTTTCCCCTTGCGCTGCACGGCCCCCCTGCCCCATTTACCGGCTGACGATTGGGAGGGAGTTTCATGGCCACCACCGCGACCGAGACCAAGCTGAAGCTGGAAGCCCCCGAGGCGCTGCAAACGCTTGCGCCGGCGGAAGCCGCCGGGCTTGTGCCGATCGAGGCGGAGGTGAAATCGAAGCTGGAGACGGTGGTCGACAAGTTCGTCACCGATCTCGTCGCCGCCGACACCAACAGCCCGGAGTTCGGCAAGCGCGTCGACGAGCTGACCAATATGGGCCGCAAGGAAATCGCCGCGGCCGCGGGCCATTCCAACCGCTTCCTCGACCGCCCGGTGCGGGCGATGGACAAGGATACCGGCATCGGCAACGACCTGTCCGAGCTTCGCCGAACGGTGGAAGCGCTCGATCCCGGCCGCCGCAATCCTACGGGCACGAAGAAGCTGTTCGGAATCATCCCGTTCGGCAACAAGCTTAAGAATTATTTCCAAAGCTACCAATCGGCGCAGACGCATATCGCGCAGATCCTGCGCAGCCTCGGCAACGGCAAGGACGAGCTGTTGATGGACAATGCCGCCATCGCCACCGAGCGGGCCGCGATGTGGAAGTCGATGGGGCAGCTGGAGCAGATGATCCACATCTCCAAGGAGCTTGACCGCAAGCTCGAGGAGAAAGCCAACGAGCTCGACGCCACCGACCCGGCCAAGGCGAAGGCGATCCGCGAGACGGCGTTGTTCTACACGCGCCAGCGGACGACCGACCTCCTCACCCAGATGGCGGTGACGGTGCAGGGCTATCTGGCGCTCGACCTGGTCAAGAAGAACAATGTCGAGCTGATCAAGGGCGTCGACCGGGCCTCCACGACGACCGTGTCGGCGCTGCGCACGGCGGTGACGGTGGCGGAAGCGATGGCGAACCAAAAACTGGTGCTCGATCAGATCACGTCGCTCAACACCACCACCGCCAACATCATCGATTCCACCGGCAACCTGCTGAAAAGCCAGACGGCGGAAATCCACAAGCAGGCCGCGTCCTCCACCATTCCGCTGGAGACGCTGCAGCGCGCCTTCCAGAACATCTACGACACGATGGACCAGATCGACACGTTCAAGGTCGAGGCCCTCGCCAACATGAAGCAGACGGTGGATACGCTTTCGGGCGAGGTCGAAAAGAGCCGCGGCTATATCGCGCGGGCCGAGGGGACGGAGCAGAACCGCCTGGCCGGCACGAGTGCGGCGACGTCCCTGCTGGCGCCGGTCGACAGGTAAATGGCACGCCGGCCGCTTAGCCCCGACAAAGCGATCGCGCGGTTCGACGAGGTTGCCGCGCGGCTCGACGGCTCTCCGCAGGCGCGGGCGGCGAGGAAGCGTTATTACGGGCGAATGGCTGGATCGGTCGGTAAGCGGCTGGGCGGCATGGGAATTGCGCTCGCCGTTTTGATCGTCGCCACCATCCTGTTCAGCCAGCTCGTGGCGCCGATCGGCATGCTCGGGCTGTTCATGGTCGTGCTGCTGACCTTGGGCGTGCTTCTCTTCTTCTCGCTGAGCGGCGGCGGCGACGACGCGAAGCCGGTGGAATTGAGCGACGAAGTCCCGACCAAGCGGGTCGTGCAGCAGCTCGAAAGCCTGCTGGTGCGCGAGCGTCCCGCTTTGCCGGCCCCGGCGGCGCGGCGGGTGGATGCGATTACCCAGTCGCTGCCGATGCTTGAGCAGCAGCTTGCCGAATTGAACCCGCTCGATCCGCTTGCGCAGGACGCGCGGCGGCTGATGGGCAAGCACCTTCCCGAGCTCTTCCAGCGCTACGAAAGCGTGCCCGCGCCGTACCGCGCGCAGCGTGACGGCGAAGGGCTGACGGTGGACGAGCGGCTGGTGGCGGGGCTCGACACGGCGCAGACCGCCTTGAGCGACATTGGCGCGCGGCTTGCGCAGGGCAAGCGCGAGGCGCTGGAAAGCCACGGCCGTTTCATTGAAAGCCGCTACAAGGATCCGGGCGGCCTCGGCGAGCCATGAGCGCGTTTTCGGTCGGCGGTGCGCTGCGCGGCGCGGAAGGCTTTCTTCGCAAGCATCTGAAATCGAAGCCGGTGCGCGAGGCGGAGAAACGCCGCCAGGAACGGCGGCAGCGCGAGGCGGCGCGCAAGTTCAAGCGCGCGGCGGCGCTTGGCGGCGTTTCGGGTGCTGGCGCCTTTGCTTACGCGGTGACGCTTGCGCCCTTCGCCAGCGCGCTGGTCGCGGCGGGCGCGGTGGCGGTGGCGGGGGCGGCGCTGACCGGCATGTGGACCGGGCGCGGCGGGCCGAAGCAATTTTCGCGCGAGGAGCTTCAGGCGCTGCCCTGCCAGGCGGAGGAATGGCTGCTCGACCAGCGCCTGATGCTGCCGCAGGCGGCGCATCCGGCTTATGAAGCGATCCTCGATCTGCTCGGCGAGCTTCCGCGCCACCTCGCCAAGATCGAGCCGGGGGCGACGCTTGCCTGGGAAGCGCGGCGGCTGATCGGCGAGCATCTTCCGACCCTGGTGGCGACCTGGTGCGGCCTCCCCGCGGGCGTGCGCGAGCGCGACGAGGAGGTGCAGCGGCTGGTGCGCGGCATGGACACGATCCGCGCTGAGCTTGCACGGGTCGCCGAAGAAGCAAGCGGCGAGGACCGCTTCCAGTTCGAAACCCGCCAGCGCTACCTCGACAGCCGCTACCGCGACGGCCTGCCCCGCGCCTAGAGCGTTCCTGACAGCCGCATGGTGTAACTGCCGCCTGCCGCCGCGAAGCCCGCGGCGGTGAGGGCGGCGGCGACGGCGGGCTGGGACGGCCTGACGATGAGTTCGGCGCGGTAGCGGCCGTCGGCGCCGATGCGGAGGACAAGCCGCTCGCTGCCGGCCTGGCTGGCGAGCGGGAGGAGGAGGAGCCCCCCTTCGCAGCGCGCCACGCCTGCAAGCGCGGGAAGCGGAACGCCGCCATAGTCGCCGCCGAGCGTCGCCTTCACCCGCCCTTCCGCGCTCCGGCACTGGCCGCCTTCGAAGCGGACGGAAAGGTCGTCGAGATCGAGGCCGGCGAGCGGCAGCGGCCCGAACGCGCCCGCCATCGCAACTTGCGCCTCGACGTCGTCCACACCGAAGCCCCTGCGGGTAGAGGTGAAGGCGCCCTTCAAGCGTCGCCCGCCGAGCCCCTCCACCTCGATCCGCGCGGTCCCGACGAGCAAAGGCCAGGTGTCGAGGCCGGTGCCGAGATCGCCCATGGCGACGCGGCCGAACTGTGCCTCCTCCAGCGTGCCCAGCCAGACGCTGCCGCTCGCCTCGCGCGCCGCGAAGCCGCGATCGGAGAGGCCGAACCAGTCGAGCCCGAGGCGGAGCGGGAGCAAGGCGATCAACGCGAAGAGGAAGGCGCACAGGAAGAAGAGCCCGCGGCCGAGCGGCAGTCGGAAGCGGGCGGTCACAGGCCCCTCCCACGGAAGCTCGCTTGAACCGCAAGCGTGCGGTCGGCATTGGCCGTGGCGCTCAGCGTAGAGACCACCAGCCCCTGCCGCTCGAGCGAGGAAATCCAGCCGAACAGGGCCTGCGGCCGCGCCGCTTCGATGCCGATCGAGACGGCGCCGCCCGGCTCCGCTTGGAGGCGCGAAAGCTGGAAGCCCGCTTGCCCGGCCGATTGCGAGACGATCGTTTCCACCGGCTGCGTCCGCGCCACGCCGCCGCTGCTTCGAAGGGCGCCGAGCGCTTCCGCCTGGACACGCGCCTCCGCCCGCTCGATCACGGCGGTGTCGTGGCGCGCACGGGCGTCAGCAAGCGCATCGTTCAATGGCCGGATCACAAGCAGCCAGAGGAAGACGACGAGCACGAGCGCGAGCATGACGAGCAGCAGCCTCTGCTCGCGCGCGCTGCGTCCGCGGTACCAGATGGTGACGCCCCGGGTCATCGCGGCCTCACGATCATGTCCTGCACCTGCCGCGCGGCTTCGCTTCTGGGCGGCATGCGGGCGGCGGCGAAACCGCTCCCCTCGATACGCTGACCGAGATCGGCGAGGCTCGCTGCGCTGTCGGCGCGGGCGGTGATGCGCAGGCTTCCGTCCGGCGCGAAGCTCAAGGCGGTGAGCTCCACGTTCGGCGCGGCCTTGACCGCGGCGAACACCGCGCCGGCGATCGCGCCGAAGCCGACGCCGCCGCCGCGAAGCTCGGCGAGGCGCCGGCCAAGGTCGTCCGCGCCCGCCGAGCCCGGGCTTCGGCTGAGCGCGGTGGCGGCGATGCGGCGCGTCTCCTCCTCTACCCGGTCGGCGGCGAGGGTGTAGAGCATGATCTGGGCGATCTGCAGGATGAGGGTGACTACCGCGAGCGCCGCGCCGAGCAAGGCAAGCCGCCGAAGCCGCGCGCCCTGGAGCCGGAAACCGCGGCGGCGGGCGAAGGGCCCCTGCCGGAGGTTGACCAGCGGCCGCTCAAGCGCGGCGGGCAAGCCCGCCTCGAAAGCGAGCGGGTCGAGTATGGTGAGAGGCGCGGAGCCGATCACCAGCTCGGCGAGATCGGCCTCGAGCGCGAAAGCCGCTTCCGGCCCGCGCCACAGGGAGAGGAGGCTGCGGTCGAAGCGGACGAAGCCCTCCTCCGGCACCGGCAGCAAGGCCATGTCGGGGATGACGAGGTCCGGCTCCACCCCCGCCGCGCGCGCGGTCTCAAGCCACTGCTCCATCGCCGCCACCGGTGCAAGCGCAACCGGCCTCAGCGCGCCCGCTTCGCCTTCGCGGCCGACCCCGACGTGCATGTCGGCAAGCGGCTGGGCGCTGAACTCGGCGGCCAGCAAGCGCGCTGCCGCCTGCGCCTGCGCCGGGGCAAGGCCGGCGGGCAAGTCGAGCCAGTGAAGCGCGACTTCCTCGCCCGGAACGACGGCAACGACCCGCGCCGCTGTCGGCACGTCGGCGAGCCCCTCGCCCCGCGCGGCAACGCCCTCTTCGCGCAGCAGCAGCCAGCCGACGAGGCCGCCTCCCGGCGCGAGGAAGAGGAGCAGCATGTCCGTCACTCGTCCCTCCCCCAGCGCCGAACCACCACCCGCGCCGGGCTGTAGCGCGCGTCCACCAGAGCCGTCTCGATCAGCTCGGCACCGCCAAGCTCGATCCGGAGGTCGAGCGTGAACCAGCGGCTGTTTAGCTGAAGCTGGTTCGACGGGTCGAGCGGAAGTTCGTTGGTGCCGGTGGCGCGGTTGAAATCCGCCATGTCGCTCCAGCCGGCGGCGGGGCGGCCGGCGATGATCCCTTTGGCGGCCTCAAGCCCCGTCCGCGCGGGCGCAAACATGGCCAGCAAAGGCGCCTGGTTCGGGAGAAGCGTGTTGACGTTGATTGGCGACAGATCGGTGGTCGGCAGCGCGCAAACGAAGGGGCGGACAAGGCGGTAGAGCTCGGGCGTCATGCCGGCGACCGCGCGCAGCTCGCTTGCCTCGGCAAAAAGCGCGTTGGCCGGGCGATACGGCGTGGCGAAGCCGGCATAGGCCGCGTCCTCCGCGCCGCCGGGTGAAGGATCGCCGTCGCTGTCCAGCCAGTCGGCGGCGGCGGCAGCGACGCCGCGCGCCTCCCGCTCCGCCACGCCGAGCACGAGCATCAGGTTGGTGAACTGCTCCACCGCTTGCGGCCGCTGCGTGAGAGCGGCGGGCGGCTGGCCCTGCACGAGGCTGTTCAGATTGAAGCAATTGCCGCCGTCGCGGATGGTGCCGACCGCAAGCCCCTCGCCCGGAAGCGGGATCGTCCGCTCCGCGCCGTTCCAGTCGCCGGCAAGGGTGGTGACGTCGCGGTTGGCGGCGACGAGGTCGTCAGCTCGCATCGCAAGCAGCGTCTCGACGCCGACGGCAAAAGCGCGCGCCTGCTCGATGCCGGTGTGGTTGATGGCGAGCGCGGTGGAGAGCCGAAGCCGCTGAAACGCGCCCGCGGCGATCGCGCCCATGATCGCCACGAGCAGGAGCACGGCAAGCAGGGCCGCGCCGCGCTCGTGCCTGGGCGGACTGAAGCGCTTCACCAGCCGCGCCCGGTGAGGAAGAGCTGGCGGGAAACTCCGCTTCGCTCCGTTTCAGCCACCACTTCCACGGCCAGCGGCAGATCGTCCGGCTTTTCCGGATCCCAGCGGTCGCGCCAGTCGCCGGTCGGCATCCGGTAGCGGAAGGCTAGGCTTCGAACCCCGTCGAGCATCGTTGCCGCGGCGCGCGGCGGGGCACCGTCGACCATCGGCCAGGACAGGCGCTGCAGCTTGCCGCCCGCAAGCCGGTACTCGACCCGTTGCAAGGAAGAACGTGCCGCGCCGTCGACATTCTCCCACCCGCGCCGGACGAATTCCACGGACGTCGCGCCGCCGGTGAAGGCGGGAAGCGGTGCCCCCGCTTCGTCGCGATGCATCCGCGCCGCCGCCTGGCCGAAGTCGGCCGCCATCAAGGTCCCCGCGCGGCGCAGCTGCGACAGATCACCAAGCCGCGTCTCCGCCGCCTCCTGCGCCCGCACGGAGAAGCTGAGCAAGGTCACGCCTGCCGCCGACAGCATGCCGAATATGGTCAGCGAGACCATCAACTCGACAAGGGTGAAGCCGTTTTCGCTGTGCCTCCTCGGAACGGGGAGGGGGACCGCTCGAAGAGCGGTGGTGGGGTCCCAGCGGCGAATGCGGCACGGCAGCGGGCCCCCTCCACCAGCCTTCGGCTGGTCCCCCTTCCCGTTCCGAGGAGGACAAGGTGCTGGCCCCCTCACCGCTCCGCCCTACGAAAGATGGTCAGCCGCGCCGCCTGGCGGCCGGTGTCGCTGAGCACGGCGATGTCGATCATCTGAATTCGCGGTTCGGGCGAGCGGCCGGTGTTGCGGACCCAGCTCCAGCGCCGCCCGCCGTTCACCGTCGCGCCTTTCGCCACGCCGAATGCGGGGGCGACGGGATCGGTGATCGTTTCGACCGCAAGGTTGCGCGCGACGATCTGCGCCACCGCCTGCTCCTGGAGGAGCGCGGTGTTCTTCACCGTGGCGCCTTCGAGCCGAAGCAGGGCAAGCGCGGCCAGGCTGAAGATGGCGAGGGCCACCAGCATCTCTATGAGCGTGAAGCCGTTTTCGTCAGGGGCGGACACGCACGTCCCCCCCTTCGCCGATGGAGACTCCGACCTGCTCGCCGCCGCGCTGAAGCGTTACGTCCAAGGGCTCGGCAAGACCGGTAGGATCGAACACTACCCGGTCCGCCGCCGCCGCGACGCCGGTGCCCTCCACCCAGCGTGCTTCGGCGAACGGGCTCTGGACCAGCGGCTGCCACTCGCCTTTGTCGGCGCGTTCGAAGCGATAGCCGGCGCCGCTCAGCCGGAGCGCGACGGCGCGATTGTCCATGATGGCGAGCTCCGACGCCGCCCGCACCCGCGCCGCGAATGTCTCCGCCTCTGCCACCAGCCCGCCGCGTGGATCGGGGATTGCAAGCACCACCGCGGCCGACATCAGCCCGACGATCGTCAGCACGACCATCAGTTCCACAAGCGTGAAGCCGTTTACGGCGGAACGCTTCAAGGACGTAAAGCCGCGGGCGCTGGGCCGGACCTCAGCTCTGCCAGCTGCCGATGTCGGCATCCTCGTCCTCGCCCCCTTCGCGCCCGTCGGCGCCGTGGCTGAAGATGTCGAAGCTCCGCCCGTCGCGGCCGGGGGCGGTATATTGATAGGGGTTGCCCCAAGGGTCCTTGGGCAGGCGCTTCACATAGCCTTCGTGCACCACCGCCTGCAGGCCTTCGCCGGTGGCCGGATATTGCAGCTTGTTGAGACGATACATCTCCACCCCCTGCTCAAGCGTCGCAATATCCGCCCGCGCCTTGGTGAGCGCCGCCTTGTCGGTGGCCGGCATGACGTTGATGATGACCACCGTCGCCAAGAGCCCGATGATGACGATGACCACCATCAGTTCAACGAGTGTGAAGCCGTCTTCGGCGGAACGCCTCAGGGGCGTAAAGCCCTCCCCGCCGTCACGTTTCTTCTTCATCATAGTCCTCCGGCAAGTGTGTCGATCTGCAGGATCGGAAGCAGGATCGAGAGAACGATCACCGCGACGACTGCGCCCATGATGACGATGATGGCGGGCTCGAGCAGCGCAAGCGCGGTTGCGGTGAAGCTGTCGAACTCGCGCTCGAGATAATCGGCGGCGCGCTCCAGCATGATGTCGAGCTTGCCGCTCGCCTCTCCCGAGGCGGCGAGGTAGACGAGCAAGGGCGGAAACACGCCCGCGCGGCGAAGGGCTCCGGAGAGGCTGCCGCCGGTGCGCACGGTCTCGGCGATCTCCGCGCTGGCGATGCGGAGCGCGCGGTTGTGCACTGTCTGCGTGGTGAGCTTCAGCCCCTCGAGCAGCGGCAGGCGCGAGGCGACCATGGTGGAAAGCGTGCGCGCCATCCGCGCCGCGTGGAGGTCGCGGATCAGGCGGCCGAACAGGGGGAGACGCAGCAAAGTACGGTCGGCCTTCAGCCGCAGCGTCTCCTCACGAAGGGCGCGGGCAGCGATCAGGGCGGACAGCGCGAGGCCAAGCGCAAGCGCCCACCACCAGCCGGCGAGGAAGTGCGACAGGCCCATCACCATCCGGGTCAGCAAGGGCAGTTGCTGGCCGATGTCGTCGAACTGCTCGACGACGCGCGGCACCACGAACACCATCAGCGCGAAAACGACGAACATCGCCACGAAGGCCAGAACGATCGGGTAGGCCAGCGCGGACAGCACCTTGGCCCGCACCTGCCCCTGCCGCTCGAGCAGAAAGGCAAGCCGCTCGAGGATCTGCGGCAGGCTGCCCGAGCTTTCGCCGGCCGAGACCATGCCGCGGTACAAAGGCGGGAAGCTTTTCGGCTCGCGCCCCATCGCGTCGGACAGGCGCCGCCCCTCCAGCACGCCGGCATGGACGTTGAGCAGCATCGTCCGGACCTGCGGCTTCTCCGTCTGCCGCGCGATGGTGCGAAGCGATTCCTCGAGCGGGCTGACCTGCACAAGCGTCGACAGCTGGCGGGTGAATACGGTGAGCTGTTTCGGCGAAAGCTTGCGGCGCACGAAAAGCTGGCGGGAGAGCAAGGGCTGGCCGACCCCCGCGACCGCCGCGGGGCCGGCGCCGCTGCCCTCCTCCACCTTGACCACGAACAGGCGCCGCTGGCCGAGCTTGGCCTTGGCGGCTTCGGCGCTGTCGGCGCGCACCGATCCGCGCCGCTCACGGCCGGCGGTGTCGAGCGCAAGGTAGTCGAACTCAGCCATCGACGGCATCCGGCTCGCTCTCGCGGCGGGAGACGCGGATCGCTTCCTCGGCCGTGGTCAGCCCTTGTGCAACAAGCGCGCGGGCGGAGGCGGTGAGGTTGGCGGCGTTGCGGAAGGCGTGCTCGGCGATCGCCGCTTCGTCGCCGCCGGCGTTGATCAGGCGGCGGATCGTGTCGTCGATCCGCACCGCCTCGAAGACGCCGATCCGGCCCTTGTAGCCGGTGTTGGCGCATTCAGGGCAGCCGCGCGCTTCGTAGATCGTCGTGGTGACGGGGAGGCCGAGCAGAGGCGCAAGCGACTGATCGGGGGCGACGGGCACGCGGCAGGCGGGGCAGAGGCGGCGGACGAGGCGCTGCGCGATCACCGCGCGCAACGTCGAGGCGAGCAGGAACGGCTCCACCTTCATGTCGCGCATCCGGGTGATCGCGCCGACCGCGTCGTTGGTGTGCACGGTGGAAAGGACGAGGTGGCCGGTGAGCGACGCCTGCACCGCGATCTCCGCCGTCTCCCGATCGCGGATTTCGCCGACCATGACGACGTCCGGGTCCTGGCGGAGGATGGCGCGCAGGCCCGCGGCGAAGCTCAGGCCGACCTTGGGGTTGACCTGGGTCTGGCCGACGCCGTCGACGGCATATTCGACCGGGTCCTCGACGGTGAGGATGTTGCGGCTGCCGTCGTTGAGGATGCGGAGGCCCGCGTAAAGCGACGTGGTCTTGCCCGATCCGGTCGGGCCGGTGACGAGGACGATGCCGTTGGGCTCGGTGAGCGCGGCGCGGAACAGGCGGTGGATCTCCTCGGGCATGCCGAGCGAGTCAAGGCCGATGCCGGCATTTTCCTTGTCGAGGATGCGCAAGACCACCCGCTCGCCGGCACGGCTCGGCAGGGTCGAGACGCGGACGTCGAGCAGCTTGCCGCCGAGGGTGAGCCCGATGCGCCCATCCTGCGGCACCCGGCGTTCGGCGATGTCCAAGCGCGCCATGACCTTGATGCGGCTGACTACCACGGGCGCGACGTGCGGCGGCATGCGAAGCGTCTCGCGAAGAACGCCGTCGATGCGCATGCGGATGACGAGGCCGGTTTCGTAAGGCTCGATGTGGATGTCGGAGACGCCGCGGCGGGCCGCTTCGGCGATGATGCCGTTGATCAGGCGGATGGCGGGCGCGTCGTCCTCGCTGTCGAGCAGATCCTCGGCGGTGGGGAGATCGGTGGCGAGGCTTGCAAGGTCGTCGCCGAAGCCGAGTGACCCTGCCGCATCCGCCGCGGCCTGGCCGTCCATGGCGTAGGCTTCGGAAAGGATGCGGTCGAAGGCGGCGGCGGGGGTCGGCTCCACCTTCAGCGGCCGTCCCAGGAAGCGGCGCACCTCGATCAACGCCTTCGGGTCGGCGCCCTCGCGCAAGGCGACCAGAGCTGCGCCGTCCGCCTCGCCCAAAGTGGCCACCCCGAAGCGTTTGGCGAAGGGGTAGGGAATGCGCGCAGGCGGCGCGGGCGCGGCGTCATGCTCCACCACCCGCTCGGTGACGATCAGCGTGTCGCCGGGCTCCAGCGCGACGTCATCGGCAAGGTCGGCGCCGCGGCGGATCACCTTTTCTTCCGCTTCTTGGGCGGCGGCGGCGGGGTTCCGACCGGCACGATGCCGGCCGGCGTCACCACCATCTGGCCCGGCTGCAGCGTCGGATCGTAGACCGCCGGATCGTGCGGCGCTGGCGGCGGCGGAGCGGCGAAGGGCGGCACGGCGCCCATATATTCGCGCACCAGTTCGTCGATGCCGGGCTCCTCGTCGGGCTGCTGCTGATACTGCCGCGACCGAATGTAGCCGTAGCGCCGCGCCGTCATCGCCCGCGCATCGGCGGTGGAGCGGAGCACGGTGGGGCGGATGAAGACCATCAGGTTGGTCTTGTCCTTGGCCCGGCTCTTGGAGCGGAAGAGGTTGCCGATCACCGGCAGATCGCCGAGGAACGGGATCGCCTCGATCGTCCGCCGGTCGTTCTCGTCGAGCAGGCCGCCGATGCCGACGATCTCGCCGTCGTCCACCGTGATCGTGGTCTCGATCTCGCGCTTGTTGAGGATGAGGTCGGCCGAGCCACGCGCCACCGGGCCGGCGATGGAACTCACCTCTTGCCTGAGCGCAAGCTTGATTGCGCCCCCGGCGTTGATCTGCGGCTTCACCTGAAGGGAGATGCCGACATTCTGGCGCTGAACGGTGCGGAAGGCGTTGTCGAAATTGTCCGACAAAGCTTCGCCGGTGGTGACCGGTATCTCCTGCCCGACCAGGATGCGCGCTTCCTGGTTGTCGAGCGTCATCACCGACGGCGTGGAGAGGATGTTCGACTTGGTGTCGCTCTTCACCGCGTTGATGATCGCGCCGAAAATCTCGTTGCCGCTCTTCAAGGCAAAGCCGCCAAGCCCGCCGGTTGCGCCGAGGATCGAGCTCACCGCCGCTTCCTGAAGCGCGTCGGCGACGCCCGAGCTTTGGTTGGTAGTCACCACCTGGCCGTTGACGGTGGTGGTGGTCTGGCGAAGCCGCTCCGCTGCGACGGCGCCGGCCACCGTCAGGATGTTCGGGCTCGCATTCGAATAATTGGTCACCGCGAAGGGGATGTTGGAGCCCTCCAGCCCCGCCATCAGCAATTGCACGCCGAGGCGCTTGGCCGCCGTGTCGCTGATCTCGACAATGATCGCTTCCACCAGCACCTGCTCGCGGCGGGTGTCGAGCTGACGGATGACCTCGCCCAAACTGCGCTGCACATCCTTGGGCGCGGCGATGACGATGGCGTTGGCGCCTTCGAAGCGGGTCACTACCGCGCCGCGCGGACCGAACACGCCGGTGCCGGTCGCGCCGCCCGCAGCGCCTGCGGCCGGCGCAGGTTCGGTGGTGTTGATCGGCTGCCGCTGAGCGCTTCCCGGCCGGCTCGCGCCGGAGCTGGTCTCGGTGCGCTGGCTGAGCCCCTGGTTGGCCGGCGCGGGCGTCACCGGCTGGCCGAGCAATTGCTGGATCACCGGCAGGATCTGCGCCGCATCGGCATGTTCCAAAAACACGACCCGGATCTCCGTGCCGTTCGCCGCGCGCGCGTCCAGCTCCTCGGCAAGCTGGCCGAGCCGCGCCACGGTTGCCGCGTCGCCGCGGATGGCGATGGAGTTGGAGCTGTCCACCGGCACCACGCTCGCGCCGCGCGCCTGCCCCTCCATCAGCTGCGCAAGCGACGCACCGATCTCCCGCGCGCCGGCATTCTGAAGCGTCACGATCCGGGTCGTCGTCGTGTCGCGGTCGATCGACGAAAGCACCGCTCGAATCCGTGCCACGTTGTCCGCGAAATCGGCGACGATGACGCTGTTCGCGGTGGCGGTGATCGAGCCGTCGCGGCTGACCAGAGGCCGAAGCGACTCCAGCGCCGCCGGCCCCTCGATGCTGCGCAAGCGGAAGATCTCCGTCACGAAGTTGTTCGGGCTCCCGCGCCGCGCCGGCGCCCGGCTCGCCACGGAGGCCGCGCCAGCCGTCGGCTGGATTCGGAACGCGCCGCCCGAAATCGGCACGGCAACAAGGCCATTGGCGCGCAGGGTGGACAGGAACAGTTCGAAATATTCCGACCGCGACAAGGGCCGCTGAGTCACCACCGAGACTTTGCCCTGCACCGCCGGATCGACGACGAAGGTGCGGCCGGTCACCCGCGCTGCATCCTCGATAAAGGCGCGTACGTCGGCGTCGCGGAAGTTGACGGTATATTGCGCCATTGCCGGCGCGAGCGGCACCGCGCTCGCCAGTGCCATGGCCATCAGCAAACGCTTCACTGGCTGTTCCTCAGCTGAATTCGTGTCACCCGCCCGCCGCGTTCAACCTGCACGGACGCGCCGCGCGCGCCGGAAAGCTGGTCGCGAAGCGCCCCTAATTGTTCGGCAGACGTGATCCGCTGGCCGTTGACGGCGATCAGCACGTCGCCCGGCTGCAGCCCCGCGGCCCGAAACGCCGCGCCGCCATTTTGCGGCGACAAAGTGACGCCGGTCATCTTGCTGCCGTTGAGGCGCGGCTGGAAGCTGATCTGGTTGGTGAGCGGCGGCGGCACGCGCACCGTCGGCACCGTCACCACCGGCAGCGGCTGCGCAGGCGCGGGCGCCGGTGCGTTCGGCACCGCCACCGGTGCAGGCGCCGTTCCGGCCGCCTGGTCCGGCTGCGACTGGTCCATGAACAATTGTTCGGACGCGCCGCCGCGCGAAATGGTGACATTATCGAAGGCGACCGCCTCCAGCTTCACGCCCGGCATGATCTCGTCGCCGACCGCGAAGCTGCGCTGCGTGCCGTCGGTAAGCGCGATAATCGCCGAGCCGCGTCCCGAGGCTTCATCCTGCCGCACACCGAACAGCTTCAGGCTCAGGGACGTCACCACCACAGGCCCGCCGCCGCCGGCGAGACGGAAGAAGGGATCGAAGCTGCCGAGCAAAGCCGTCCCCGGCTGCGCGGTTTGCACCTGTGCCGGGCGCCAGTCCCCGACCGGCCCAAGCGGAGTCGCGAACGCCCACACCAGCCGCGCGCATTGCACGGCAAGCAGGCTCAGCAGGCCGAGCTCCGCCAGCGTGTAGACATTGGTTCGGGGGACTCGCCGCAGCAGAAGCTGCCTGTGCGAGTCCAATGCAAGGCGCATGCGCCACTCCCCACTCGGTAAGCCCGCCCACTGCCCGGCTACCATTTCATTGCTGTTACAACGCCTTGGCCCGCTTCGCCCCGGAGAGTCGCGCCGCCGGGAAACACACACGTTTTTGCGCATGCGCGCAAGCGTTTAGCGCGCGAGCAGCAGCCACAAGGGCCAGGCGGCAAGCGCCATAAGCGTGCCGAGCGGAAGGCGATCGGTGGCTTTCACCGCCCTGCCGCGAAGCCGTATCGCCACCAGCACGGCGAGCCCGATGAGTCCGGTACCCAGCAGCACGACGGGGAGAACGGGCCAACCAAGCCAGGCGCCGATCGCCGCAAGCATCTTGGGATCGCCGCCGCCAAGCCCCTCCCGCTTTCGTACCACCCGGTACAGGATGCGGATCAGTTCCAGCGTCAGATACCCCGCCGCAGCCCCGATCGCCCGCTCCTCCAGCTCCGGCCCAACCCCGATCCACGCCACCAAGAGCCCCGCCGGGATCAGCGGCAGGGTCAGCCTGTCCGGAAGCCAGTGATGCTCCACGTCCAAAGCGGCGAGCAGGAACAGCCACCAGCCGAACACCGCGGTAAACGCCGCCGCCGGCAGGGGATGGGCAAGAAGCGCGGTGAGGCCGACGATAGCCGCCCCGGCCTCCACCGCAAGCAGGCGCCGGTCGATCTGCGCCCCGCAGGTGGAGCACTTGCCGCCCACCGCGAACCAGGAAAGAATCGGGACCAGTTCGGTTGCGCGCAGCGTCCGTCCGCAAGTGTCGCATTGCGAGCGCCCGCGCAGCACCGACCGCCCCTGCGGCCAGCGAACCAGGATCGCGGCCAGAAAGCTTCCGATCACCGCGCCGAGCACGAAGCCGAGCGCCGTTGCTCCGCCCGCCGCGAACGGATCGTGCATCAGCCGTTCGCGGCGGCGAGGGTGCGCTGCGCCTGAACGAGGTGCGGCCGGTCGATCATCTTGCCGTCCAGCGACAGCGCGCCTGCGCCGGGATTGGCATCGAAGGCCGCAAGGACCGCCCGGGCATGCGCCACCTCGTCTTCGGTAGGCGTGAATGCGTCGTTGATCACCGCGACCTGCGCCGGGTGGATCGCCATCATGCCGGTAAAGCCGTCGCGCCGCGCCCGGCCCGCATAAGCGGCGAGGCCGTCCAGGTCGCGGAAGGCGGGATACACCGTCTCGATCGGCGCCACCCCCGCCGCCGCCGCGCCGAACAGGCAGAGCGAGCGGGCGAGCTGGTAGGGCGGCGTGAAGCTGCCGTCCTCCTCGCGCGAGGTCGCCGCGCCGATCGCGGCGGGCAGGTCTTCCGCGCCCCAGGTCAGGCCGGCGAGCCGCTTGGCGCCGCCATAGGTGCCGAGACCGAACATCGCCGCCGGAGTCTCCGTGGCGATGGAGAGGATCTGAGCGGTCGCGTTGCCGCGCTCGGTCAGCCGCCGTGCAAGTTCATTCACCGAGGCGCCGCTTTCCGACTTGGGAAGAACGATGCCGTTCGGGTGCGCGCTCAGAACGGCAGCGAGGTCCTTCTCATGCTCCGGCGCGTCGAGCGGGTTCACCCGAACCCAAAGATTCGCCTCTGGATGGGCGTTTAGGAAGGCGGCGACATGCCGCCGCGCCTCCGCCTTGGCAGGCGGCGCCACCGCATCCTCGAGGTCGAGGATCAGCGCATCGGCGCCAAGCCCGAGCGCCTTCTCCATCCGCTCGGGCCGGTCGCCGGGGACAAACAAGAGCGAGCGAAGCCGCATCAAAAGCCCCTCCCCTTCAGGGGACGGGCTGGGGAGGGGAATGTCGAAAGGTGCACGATCGCGGAAGCCGGAGCAGCGACAGGCCCCTCCCCAAACCCCTCCCCTGAAGGGGCGGGGCTTACGTGCAGTGCGCCCCTCACCGCGAGCGGCGCATCAGGGCGGTGCGTTCGCAGACGCAGACCAGTTCGTCGCGCTCGTTGAGCATCGAATGTTCGAAGGTGACGATGCCCGCGTCGGGGCGGGAGCGGCTGTCTTTCAGGCCGATCACTTCCGTTTCGGCGCGGAGCGTGTCGCCGATGAACACGGGCTTCGGCATGCGCACCTTGTCGTAGCCGAGGTTGGCGATCAGCGTACCGAGCGTGGTGTCCCCCACCGACAGGCCGACCATCAGCGCAAAAGTGAAAGTGCCGTTGACGACGATGCGCCCGAATTCGGTGGCGGCGGCATATTCGGCGTCGATGTGCAGCGGCTGCGGATTGTGGGTGAGCGCGGATATGAGGAGATTATCCGTCTCCGTCACCGTCCGGTGCGGCTGATGCGCGATCGTGTCGCCGAGCGTCCATTCGTCGAAAAAGCGGCCGGGCATCAGCGGACCTCACTCAGGTGAGAAGGACCGCTTGTTTCGAGCGAAGTCGAGACACCCTGCCGAAAGCGTGCCAGACATGGCATGCAAGCTTTTGCGGTGCTCTCAAAGCGGCCTCTCGACTTCGCTCGAGGCGAACGGGTTTGAGCCACCCTCATTCCTTCTCCACCTTCACCAGCATCGTCCCCTCCGTCACCTGCGCGCCTTCGGCCACCGCAAGCTCGGCCACCACGCCGTCGAACGGAGCGAGCATCGAATGCTCCATCTTCATCGCTTCGAGCGTGACGAGCTTTTGGCCTTTGGACACACGCTGACCTTGCGCGATGTCGACGGAAATCACCCGCCCCGGCATTGGCGATAGCAGGCTTCCGTCTCCGGCAGCGCCCCCTGCCCCGCCGCCACCGACTCCCGGCAGGGTGAAGGCGAACGCCTGCCCGGCCGAGAAGACCAGAACCGTCTCCCCTTCCGCCGTCGCCACGCCCTCTAGCGGCGGATCGCCGCTTGCATCCACCCGCCGGGTCTCGCCGCCATGGGCGATCGCGACCCGCAGATCCTCCGCGCCGTTCAGCCGGAAGCCCTGCAGAGCCGCCCACGGGTCGGCCTCGCCGCCATTGCCGAAATCGGAGGCAAGAAGCGCCGTCGCGGCCAGGTTCCAGACGCCCTCGGGGGGCGCCGGGTCCGGCACCAGCCGCTCGATCCGCTGCGGAATGAACGAGGTGTCGACGTCGCCGCTTCGGAAATCCTCATCCGCGGCGGCGAGGGCGAGGAAGCCGGCGTTGGTGCGCACCGGCCAGACTTCGACCTCGTGCAACGCTTCCGTCAGCCGCTCCGCCGCTTCCTCCCGGATGGCGCCGCGGGCGATCACCTTGGCGATCATTGGATCGTAATAAGGGCTGATCCGGTCGCCTTCCTCGACGCCCGTGTCGATCCGCACCCCGCGCGGAAGCACGAAGTGGTCGAGCCGGCCGGTGGAGGGAAGGAATTCGTGCGCCGGATCCTCCGCATAAAGGCGCGCCTCCATCGCGTGGCCGCGGATGGCGAGCTGGTCCTGGCGAAGCGGCAGCGGCTCGCCCGACGCGACGCGGAGCTGCCATTCGACCAGGTCCTGCCCGGTAATCTCCTCGGTCACCGGATGCTCGACCTGGAGGCGCGTGTTCATTTCCATGAACCAGACGCGGTCCGGCCGGAGCCCCTCCGATGCGTCGGCAATGAACTCGATCGTCCCCGCGCCGACATAGTCGACCGCCTGCGCGGCCTTGACCGCCGCGCCGCAGACGGCCGCGCGCGTCGCCGCGTCCATTCCGGGCGCGGGCGCTTCCTCGATCACCTTCTGGTGGCGGCGCTGCAGCGAGCAATCGCGCTCGAAGAGGTGTACGACTTGGCCGTGGCTGTCGCCGAACACCTGCACCTCGATATGGCGCGGGCGCAGGATGTATTTTTCGATCAGCACCCGGTCGTCGCCGAACGACGCCGCCGCCTCCCGCTTGCAGGAGGCGAGCATGTCGGCGAACTCGGCGCTTTCGTTGACCCGCCGCATCCCCTTGCCGCCGCCGCCGGCCACCGCCTTGATCAGCACCGGATAACCGATCGCATCCGCTTCGGCATGGAGCCGCTCGGGCGCTTGATCCTCACCGAGGTAACCCGGCGTCACCGGCACCCCGGCCTTGATCATCAGCGCTTTGGCCGCATCCTTGAGGCCCATCGCGCGGATCGATTCCGCCTTGGGCCCGACCCACACCAGGCCTGCTGCTTCGACGGCCTCGGCAAAGGCGGCGTTTTCGGAGAGGAAGCCGTAGCCGGGGTGAATAGCCTCCGCGCCGGAGGCCTTGGCCGCGGCAATGATCTTCTCGCCGACGAGATACGACTCCCGCGCCGCCGAAGCCCCGATATGCACCGCCTCATCCGCCTCCCGGACGTGCAACGCATGCCGATCCGCATCGGAGTAAACGGCCACCGTGCGGATGCCGAGCCTGCGCGCCGTGCGGATAATCCGGCAAGCAATCTCGCCCCGGTTGGCAATGAGGAGGGAGCGGATCATCGATTTTGGTCTTTCCGCCGGATCCGGCTCTTCAATTTGTCAGCCCGTGCGTCGATGACGAACTTGAACAACCGCAGTCGGGCAACTTGCAGAAAGAAAAGGATCATGAATATGCCACCGCCTAGCCAAGACACACGAGCAAGTAACAGCCTCGTCTCAGATGAAGCAAAGAGACCTTCTCCATCGTTGAAACCAGCAATGCCAAATAACATGAAGATCACACAGAAAGCGAAGTTGATAAACATTTTCTGTAGGTAAATTACATGCGCTGCGGCATACAGCTCTGGATACTTGACGCTCGTCCGAGCGCGTTTCACGGCCGGCCTAAATTCACGAACGATGGCCTTTCTCAAGCCACTTGCGAATACCGTCCGTAAGAATACGATGATCCCCTTGGCTACTGGATACAATTGAACCGCAGACGCTACGATCGTCAGACCTATGAGGCCGAGCACCCAACTTGGGTCGCTCTGTAGAGCTTTGGCCAGACCGTGCATCCCCATTACATCCGGAACAAGCCGAATTGTGCCCGCTCCGGAATCGGCGCGTTGAGGCAGGCGCTGAAGGCTAGGCCCAACACGTCACGCGTTTGTACCGGGTCGATGATGCCGTCGTCCCAGAGGCGGGCGCTCGCGTAATACGGGTTGCCTTCGTCTTCGTAGCGTTGGCGGATGGGGGCCTTGAACGCCTCGGCTTCCTCGGGCGTCCAGGTGTCGGCGTCCTTGTGCACCGTCGCGAGCACGCTTGCGGCCTGCTCCCCGCCCATCACGGAAATGCGCGAGTTCGGCCAGGTGAACAGGAACCTGGGCCCGTAGGCTCGCCCGTTCATGCCGTAATTGCCCGCGCCGAAGCTGCCGCCGATCAGCACCGTCACCTTCGGCACCTGCGCCGTCGCGACCGCCGTCACCAGCTTCGCGCCGTCCTTGGCGATGCCGCCCGCTTCATATTTGCCGCCGACCATGAAGCCCGAAATGTTCTGCAGGAACAGGAGCGGCGTCTTGCGCTGGCAAGCAAGCTCGATGAAGTGCGCGCCTTTCAGCGCGCTCTCCGAGAACAGGATGCCGTTATTGGCGAGGATCGCGACCGGCATGCCCCAGATGCGCGCGAAGCCGCAGACCAAGGTGGTGCCGTACAGCGCCTTGAATTCGTGGAAGTCGGAGCCATCGACGATCCGCCCGATCACTTCGTGCACGTCGTACGGCGTGCGCACGTCGTCCGGGATGATGCCGTATAATTCTTCGGGATCGAGCTTCGGCGCCACCGGCTCCGCGATGTCGAGATCGTGCGCCTTGGTGGTGTTCAGCCGCGCCACGATGCTGCGCACAATAGCAAGCGCATGTTCGTCGTTGTCGGCGAGGTGATCGACCACGCCGGAACGCCGCGCGTGGAGGTCGCCGCCGCCGAGATCCTCCGCGGAAATCACCTCCCCGGTCGCCGCCTTCACCAAAGGCGGGCCGCCGAGAAAGATCGTGCCCTGGTTGCGGACGATGACGCTTTCGTCGCTCATCGCCGGCACGTAGGCGCCGCCCGCCGTGCAGCTCCCCATCACGCAGGCAATCTGGGCGATGCCTTCCGCCGACATCTGCGCCTGGTTGAAGAAGATGCGGCCGAAATGCTCCTTGTCGGGAAACACCTCCGCCTGGTGCGGCAGGTTGGCGCCACCCGAATCCACCAGGTAGATGCAGGGCAGCCGATTCTCCCGCGCAATCTCCTGCGCGCGCAGATGCTTCTTCACGGTGAGCGGAAAGTAAGCGCCGCCCTTCACCGTCGGATCGTTGGCGACGATCATGCACTCGCGCCCCGAGACGCGGCCGACGCCGGCGATCATCCCCGCGCCGGGCGCCTCGTCGTTATACATGCCGTTGGCGGCAAGCTGGCCCACCTCAAGGAACGGCGCGCCGGGATCGAGCAGCCGGCCGACGCGGTCGCGCGGAAGGAGTTTGCCGCGCGCGACGTGACGTTCGCGATGCTTCTCCGGCCCGCCCAAAGCCGCTTGCGAAGTGCGCTCCCGAAGCGCCTCGGCAAGCGCGCGATTGTGCGCAGCATTTTTGCGGAAAGCCTCCGAGCCTTCGTCAACCTTGGAGACGATCCGGCTCATGCTTTTTGGGTCTCCGGATGCACCGGCAGCTTGCGGATCAGATAGCGATAGACGCCGATCAGGTTGACCACGAACAGCACCGTGTTCTGCCAGGCGACCGCCTTGCCCTCGTCGTTCAGGAACCCCCAGGCGACGTAGGCGACCGACGCCGTTACGAACAGCACAAAGGCCCAGCCGGTGGCACGGCGCCCGAGGTCGAGCGACACCACCAGAGCGGCGATCGTCCCGGCGATCGCGCCATACCATTGGAGGACGTTGAGGAAGCTCTCGCTCATGCGCCGGCGCCGATCAGTTCGCGGCCGATCAGCATTCGGCGGATCTCGTTGGTGCCGGCGCCGATGTCGAGCAGCTTTGCGTCGCGTAGGAAGCGCTCCACAGGCCAATCCTTGGTGTAGCCCGCGCCGCCCAGCGCCTGGATCGCCTCGAGGCTGACCTTTACCGCGCTTTCGCTTGCCAGCAGGATCGCGCCGGCCGCATCGAAGCGCGTCGTCTTCCCCGCGTCGCAATTGCGCGCCACCGTATAAACGTACGCCCGCGCCGAATTCAGCGCGACATACATGTCGGCAACCTTGGCCTGCATCAGCTGAAAGGAGCCGATCGGCTGGCCGAACTGCTTCCTGTCGCGAATGTAGGGCAGCACCACGTCGAGGCACGCCTGCATGATGCCGAGCTGGATGCCGGCAAGCACCGTCCGCTCATAATCCAGCCCGCTCATCAGCACGCCGACGCCGCCGTTCACCGGCCCCATCACGTTCCAATCGGGCACGAAGCAGTCGTTGAACACCAGCTCGCCGGTGGGCGAACCGCGCATGCCCATCTTGTCGAGCTTCTGCCCGAGGCTGAAGCCCTCCATGCCCTTTTCGATCAGGAAGGTGGTGATGCCCCGGCTGCCCTCGCCGGTCTTGGCGTAGACGACCAGAACGTCGGCATGATGGGCGTTGGTGATCCAGAACTTGGTGCCATTGAGCCGGTAGCCGCCATCGACCTTTTCCGCCTTGAGCTTCATCGACACCACGTCCGAACCCGCGCCCGCTTCGGACATGGCCAGGCTGCCGACATGCTCGCCGGAAATCAGCCCCGGCAAATACTTCGCCTTCTGCTCGGCATTGGCCCAGCGGCGGATCTGGTTGACGCACAGATTGGAGTGCGCGCCATAGGAGAGCCCGATCGAGGCGGACGCCCGCGCCACCTCCTCCTGCGCCACGACGTGCTCGAGATAGCCGAGCCCGAGCCCGCCATCTTCCTCCGACACGGTGATGCCGTGGAGGCCGAGTGCGCCCATCTCCGGCCAGAGCTCGACGGGGAACCAGTCGTCGGCGTCGATCTTCGCCGCAAGGGGCGCGATCCGGTCGGCGGCGAAGCGTTGGGTGGTGTCGCGAATGGTGTCGGCCATCTCGCCAAGGGCGAAGTCGAGCCCGATGTCGGCCATGCAGTAACTCTCCTCTTGGCGTGCGCCCTAGCAGAGGGGGAAAGACTTGGACAAGGCGCGCCCGATAGCTATCTGCGATGCCATACCCCCACCTCGTTCGTCCCGAGCGTAATCGAGGGGCGCCGCTCGGACTCACTGCCAGCGCCCCTCGATTACGCTCGGGACGAACGGAGATTTGGAGCTTCCACGATATGGCAACCGCCGCCACCGCCCCTCACGACCCGATCGTTATCCTTTCTTACGCCCGCACGCCGATGGGCGGCTTCCAGGGCCAACTCGCCCCCGTGCCCGCGACCGAACTCGGCGCAACCGCCGTTCGGGCTGCGATCGAGCGGGCCGGCATCTCCGGCGATCAGGTCGACAAGATCTTCATGGGCTGCGTCCTCCCCGCCGGCCTCGGCCAGGCGCCTGCCCGCCAGGCGGCGCTTGGCGCCGGCCTGCCTCGCTCCGTCGAGGCGACCACCATCAACAAGGTTTGCGGCTCCGGCATGCAGGCGGCGATGTTCGCCCACGACATGATCGCGGCCGGTTCGGCCGACCTGATCGTCGCCGGCGGCATGGAGTCGATGTCCAACTCGCCTTACCTGATGACCAAGCACCGTGCCGGCGCGCGCATCGGCCACGACACGGTCTACGACCACATGATGCTCGACGGCCTGGAAGACGCCTACGACAAGGGCCGGGCGATGGGTACCTTCGCCGAAGACACGGCGCGCGAATATCAGTTCACGCGCGAACAGCAGGACGAATATGCCATCGAATCGCTGCGCCGCGCCACGGTCGCGATCACCTCCGGCGCATTCGACCGGGAGACCACGCCCGTCACCGTCACCACCCGCAAGGGCGAGGAAATCGTCACCTGCGACGAGCAGCCCGGCAAGGCGAACCCCGCCCGCATTCCCGGCCTCAAGCCAGCTTTCGCTAAGGACGGCACCATCACCGCCGCCAACGCCTCCTCGATCTCGGATGGCGCCGCCGCGCTCGTCATCACCCGCCAAAGCGTCGCCGATCGGCTGGGCGTGAAGCCGGTCGCCCGGATCGTCGCCCACGCGGCCCACGCCCAGGCGCCCAACCTGTTCACCACCGCCCCCGTCCCGGCCGTCCACAAGGTGCTTGAGAAAGCCGGCTGGAACGTGGACGACGTCGATCTGTGGGAAGTGAACGAGGCCTTTGCATGCGTCGCCATGATCGCGATGCGCGACCTCGGCATTCCGCACGAAAAGCTCAACGTCCACGGCGGCGCCACCGCCTTGGGCCACCCGATCGGAGCCTCCGGCGCGCGAATCCTGGCCACCCTGATCAGCGCGCTCGAGACTCACGGCCAGCGCCGCGGCCTCGCCACTTTGTGCATCGGCGGCGGCGAAGCCACTGCAATGGCGGTGGAACTGGTCTGAACCGGGGCTAAGCCCTTCAACCCTCGCGCGAAATAAGGGCTGGACAGCGCGCCTTCCCGCAGTAAAGCTGGGGTTCACGGCTCAAGGGGAAGCCGGGAAAACCGTGGACGATTTACAGGATAACCGCCGCGCTCGTGGGGAGCGGGGCGAACGGACACGTGCATGGGGGCACCGATGAAAACAGCTGACGCCACGGACAAGATGCGCCGCAACCTTCTTCTCGCGCTCGGCGCGGGAAGCATCGGCGCCGCCGCCGTTGCCGCGCCCAAGCTCGGGCTAAACCTCAAGAAGGGCGGCTCTAAGCATGTTTTCAGCTGGTGGGAGCGCCTGTTCGTGTCCCTGGAGCATGGCAGCGTCTCCGAATGGAGCGGGGTGGTCGGCCAGACCTTCACCATAGAAGGTGAAAACGGCCCCGTCGCCGCCAAGCTTGCCGAACTGAAGCTGCTGCCGTCGGCGGGCAGCCGCCCCGCCTCGTGCGGCCGCAAGCAGGCGTTCGCCTTGAGCTTCGAAACCGCCGCCGGCCAGACGCCCGCCGGCGACCGCGCCTACCGTGTCCTTCACAAGTCCTTTCCGCCGCTCAACATCTTCGTCGGCGCGCCGAGCGAAGCGGCCAAGGGCATGAAGCTGCTCGCCGTCTTCAACTAAGCGGCGCGCGCCGCGCCTTCAGCATTCGGCGCTCTTATACCCCTTCGGCACGTTCAGCCGTGCGCTGTGCTCAAAGAAGGGATCGGCGGCGATGCGGTGGCGCTTGCCATAGGCCTTTGCCAACGCGGCCGCGAGCAGCGGATCGTAGCGCCGGAGGTCCTTGTCGGACAGCACCTCCGCCTCGTCGAGCCGGGCGAGCATGTTGGTGTTGAACCAATATTGGGTCCCTTCCGCCCAATATTCCGTCAGCGTCACCGCCGCATAATCGCCCTTCCACCGCCCGGCCTCGAGCGCCGCCTGGTAAGCCGCCTCGACCTGGGCGTAGAGCTTCGGGTCCGCCACCTGGATCGCATCCAGCACCGTGTGCGCGAATTCGTGCACCAGGATGTTCTCGCCGAAGTAGCGGCTCCCCGGCACGGCAAGCAGGTTCTCCGCCCCCACCGTGGTGAAGCGCCCGCCCGTGCCGCGCGAGCGCACGTTCCAATAATCCCGGTCGCTTTGCGCCTCGATGCGTTCGAAATATTTGAGTTCGCACGCCGTCAGCCGCCGGTCGTCGCGCTTCGGCTTAGTCCAGTGCCGATGCTCCGGCAGATCGGTAATCGCCTCGTCCTGCGCGATCACCCCTACGCGCACCCCCTGCCGAACCATCTCCGCGCGGAGGTCCGGCCGGCGGGAGAGCATGGCGGTGACGATGGCGCGAGCGCGAACCAGCGCGGCGGCAGGGACGCGCGCGGAAGCTATGATCGGGATGCCGGAAGCGTCGAGCTGCTTGGCGTAAAAGGGATCCGCCGGCGCTGCCCCTGCCGCGGACGCGGCAAGAGCGATGCAGCAGGCGAAGCGGAGGGCGGTGCGCAACATCTGCTTGGCCATGCACCTGAGCGCCTGAACCCGCAATTGCGCGCCTCCCGGCAAATTGCGTTTCGCGCGCGGCGGGCCTAAGTCGGCGGCGAGATCGAGCCGCTCGAACGAAGCGGCTGAAATCGCGCCTGAAACGGAGAATTGCCCGATGAAGAAAAGCCTCGCTTTCGCCGCCTCCCTCCTCGCCCTCGCCGCCGCGGCGCCGGTCGCGGCCACGCCCGCGCACGATCATGCCTGCCTCGACGATGCCTGCACCGCGGTGAGCATCCTTGGCGGCGAGCAGGACGGCGCGAACGGGGCGGCTGGCTCGGTGGAATCGCCGCGCTACGGCAGCTGGGGCTTCGACATCGCCGGCATGGACCGGTCGGTGAAGCCGGGCGACGATTTCAACGCCTTCGTGAACGGCAATTGGGCGAAAACCAACACGATCCCCGCCGACCGCTCCTCCTTCGGCGCCTTTGCCGTGCTTCGCGACCTTTCCGAAGCGCGCCTGCGCAAGCTCGTCGAGGGCTATAACGCCGGCGATCTCGCCTCCGGCGCCGAGCAGGCCAAGGTCGCGACCCTGTATCAGGGCTTCATGGACGAAGCGGCCGCCGAGCGCACCGATGCGATCCCGCTCCTTTCCCGCATGGCGCCCATCTTTCAGGCCAAGAGCAAGGACGACATCGCACGGCTGATGGGCCGCTCGTTCGGCGGCTTCGGCTCAAGCTTCTTCGGCCCGGGCGTTTCGGACGACGCCAAGCAGCCCGACATCTACGCCCTGTACCTGCGCCAATCCGGCCTCGGCCTCGGCGACCGCGATCTCTACCTCGATCCCAAGTTCCAGCCGCAGCGCGAACGCTACACGCAGTATGTGGCGCAGATGCTTGAGATGGCCGGCTGGCCTGGTTCCGGCGACGCCGCCAAGAAGGTCATGGCGCTCGAGACCAGCATCGCCCAGGCGCACTGGACTCGCGCCGAAAGCCGCAACCGCGACAAGACCTACAACCTCATGACCCGCGCCGAGCTGGAAAGCTACGCGCCCGGCTTCCCCTGGGGCACCTTCCTCGACGCGGCCGGCGTCGGCGGCGCGGGCAAGTCGATCGTTTCCCAGAACACCGCTTTCCCGAAGATCGCCAAGATCTTCGCCGGTGCCGACCTCCAGACGCTCAAGGCCTGGCAGGCTTTCCACACCGCCGACGACGTCGCGCCGCTCCTGTCCAAGCGCTTCGTCGATGCCAATTTCGAGTTCCGCTCCAAGTTCCTGAACGGCCAGCCGCAGCAGCGCGAACGCTGGAAGCGCGGAGTCACCATGGTCGAGAACGCCATGGGCGAAGCGATCGGCCGCGACTACGTGCGCCTTTATTTCCCGCCTGAATCCAAGGCGAAGATGGACCAACTCGTCCTGAACCTGCGCTCCGCGCTCGGCGCGCGCCTGCAGCGGCTCGAGTGGATGGGTCCCGAAACCAAGGCGGAGGCGCAGAAGAAGCTCGAGGGCTTCAACGTCAAGATCGGCTATCCGGACAAGTGGCGCGATTACTCCGCCCTTACCGTCGTCCCGGGCGACCTCGTCGGCAATGCCGAACGCGCCGGCCGCTTCGAGTGGGATTACCGCCGCAACCGCATCGATCAGCCGGTCGACAAGGCCGAATGGGGCATGACCCCGCAGACGGTGAACGCTTATTATAACAGCGTGAAGAACGAGATCGTGTTTCCCGCCGCGATCCTTCAAGCGCCGTTCTTCGATCCCGACGCCGATCCCGCGGTCAACTATGGCGGCATCGGCGGCGTCATCGGCCACGAGATCATCCACGGCTTCGACGACCAGGGCCGCAAGTCGGATTATGCCGGCGTGCTGCGCGACTGGTGGACCCCCGCCGACGCCGCCAAGTTCGAAGCCCAGGCGACCAAGCTCGGCGCCCAGTACGAAGCCTATACCTTCCCCAACCTGCCCGGCGTCCACATCAACGGCCGCGCTTCGATGGGCGAGAATATCGGCGACTTGGGCGGCATCACGCTGGGCCTCGAAGCCTATCGCATGTCGCTCGGCGGCAAGCCGGCGCCGGTGCTCGACGGCTTCACCGGCGATCAGCGCGTGTTCCTGGGCTGGGGGCAGGTCTGGCGCACCCTGTTCCGCGACGAGGCGCTTCGCCAGCAGCTGGTCGGCGATCCCCACTCGCCGGGCATGGTCCGGGCGGTAGCGCCGCTTCGCAACATCGACGCCTGGTACGAAGCGTTCAACGTCCAGCCCGGCGACAAGCAATATATCGCCCCCGCCGACCGGGTGCGCATCTGGTAACCGAGGACGGGCGCGGCAACTTTGCGGGATGCTGCGGGTTGAACGGCTTCGGCCGCTCGCCCGCGGTGCTTCCCGCACGGGTGCCGCGCCCTTTCTCCCCCTAAAGGAACTGCCAACACCATGAAGTCGTACAAGGATCCGTCTTTCCAGGACCGGACCGGCCGCGCCGCCGAAGCCAAGCAAAAGGCGCTCGACCTGCTGCGTTCCAAGCCGCCGATGGACGAGGCCGTCGTCGCGGAAAAGAAAGCCGCCCGCGAACGCCGCGAAGCCGCCGAAGCGGCCAAGCGCGAAGCCAAGCGCGCGCAGGAGCAGGAAGCCGCCGACGCAAAGGCCGCCGAGGCTGCAAAGGTCGCCGCCGCGCCGGCGCCGCTGACCGAAGAGGAAAAGAAGCAGGCCCGCGACGCGCGCTACGCCGCGCGCAAGGCGCGTAAGTGATCCCAGCCAAGCGATGAGCAGAAAAAGCCCCGCGACGCTGGAGGTGCGCCAGGCGCGCGCCGGCGACGTACCCGCGATCCTCGCGCTCATCGGGCGCGCGTATCCGGGCATCGAAAGCTACAGCCCCGGCCAGATCCTCGGCCAGATCAACAACTTCCCCGAAGGCCAGTTCGTCGCCGTCTTCGAGGACGATATCGTCGGCTATTGCGCCTCGTCGCGCATCGACGAAGCGGTGGCGCTTGCCCCGCACAATTGGTCGACCATTTCCGGCAACGGCTTCGGCAGCCGCCACGATCCGACCGGCGACTGGCTCTACGGCATCGAAATGGCGGTGGACGAGCGCCAGCGCGGGCTTCGCATCGGCAAGCGCCTTTACGAAGCGCGCCGCGCCCTCGCCGAGCGGCTGGAGCTTCGCGGCATCGTCTTCGGCGGCCGCATGCCCGGCTTCGCCCGCGCCCGCCCCAAGGCGAAGAGCCCGGAGGAATATCTTGAGCGGGTGGTGGAAGGCCAGCACCGCGATCCGGTCATCGGCTTCCAGCTCGCCAACGGCTTCACGCCGATCGGCATCCTGCGCGACTATTTGCCCTTCGACAAAGCGTCGGGCGGCTATGCGGCGCACATGGTGTGGCGCAACCCGTACGTCGATCCGAGCGAGCCGCTCGCCTTCCGGGTGCCACGCGACGTTGAAAGCGTCCGCCTGGCCACCGTTCAGCTCCAGGCGCGGGCGGTGAAGGATTTCGCCGAGTTCGTGAAGAACGTCGAATATTTCGTCGATGTCGCCGCCGACTACCGCTCGGACTTCGTGGTGTTCCCCGAACTGTTCACCATGTCGCTGCTCTCGTTCGAGACGGAGACCCTGTCGCCGATGGCGGCGATCGACCGGATGACCGAGCATCGCGCGCCGATCGTCGCCGAACTGTCGCGGATGGCGCTTCGCTACAACATCAACATTGTCGGCGGATCGCACCCGACCCGAACCGACGACGGCAGCGTCCAGAACGTCGCCTATGTCTGCCTGCGCGACGGCTCCGTCCACGCGCAGGAGAAGATCCACCCGACGCCCAACGAAGCTTATTGGTGGAAGATCAAGGGCGGAAGCTCGGTGGACGTGATCCAGACCGACATCGGACCCGTGGGCGTGCTCATTTGCTACGACAGCGAATTTCCGGAACTCGCCCGCCGCCTGGTCGACGAAGGCGCGCGGATCATCTTCGTCCCCTTCTGCACCGACAACCGCCAGGGCTATATGCGGGTGCGCTATTGCGCCCAGGCGCGGGCGATCGAGAACCAGTGCTTCGTGGTCCTCTCCGGGAATGTCGGCAATCTGCCGGGCGTCGACAATATGGACGTGCAATACGCCCAGTCCTGCATCCTCACGCCCTGCGACTTTCCCTTCGCCCGCGACGGCATCGCCGCCGAGGCAAGCGAGAATATCGAGACTTTGACCATCGCCGACGTCAACCTCGCCGACCTCACCTGGGCGCGGGCGGAAGGCACGGTGCGCAACCTGTCCGACCGCCGCTTTGATCTTTACCGGATCGATTGGAGCCGGGGCCGGCGCGGGGAGCAGGCGTCGGCACCCCACGGCCGCCCGATGGGATCGAAAGCGCCCGGCGGCGGCTGAGGCCTCAGGCGCTCAGGCGCGCGCGGTCGAGGGTGACAGTTACGATCAGGCCTTCTTCCGACCAATTGTGATCGATGCTTCCGCCGAGCTGCCGTGAGATGCTGCGCTGGACGAGCTTGCTGCCATAGCCTTCGACGTCGGGCGGCGTCACCACCACTGGCCCGCCGCGCTCCATCCAGATCAGGGTCAGCTTTTCGCCACAGCCGCGGGTTGAGACGTCCAGCGTCCCCGTCTCCGATGACAAGGCGCCATATTTGAGGGAATTGGTGGCAAGCTCGTGCACCACCATGGCAAGGCTGGTCGCCGCCGCTTCGCCGACGCCCATTCGCTCCACCGCCACCCGGATGCGGCCGCTGAAGGCGCCGAGATCGTCATATGGCGCAAGCAGAACGGAGAGGAGATCGCCGAGAAGGGCCGCCGATCCTTGCCCATCCGGCAGCGGCCGCACCAGATCGTGCGCGCGCCCCAAGGCGGTGAGCCGCAGGATCAGCTCGCGCGCCATCTCCTGCGTCGACTGGGTGGTGCGCGAAGTGATCTCGGTAAGCCCGGAGGCGATGGCGAGCAGGTTCTTCACCCGGTGGCTCATTTCGCCGGCTAGCAGCTCATGGCCTTCTTCGGCCTGCTTGCGGTTGGTGACGTCGAGGAAGATGCCGAACATCGTCCGGCCCACGATGCCGACATCCTCGCCCTGCCCGCGCGTCGCAATCCAGCGGATTTCGTCGTCCACGATGATCCGGAAGTCGGTCTCGTACGGCCCGAGCACCGCCCGCGTCGCCGCGAAGGCCGCGCGCACCCGGTCGCGGTCGGCGGGGTGGATGTGGTGCGAAAGCTCCTCAAACGTAACCCGGTCGCGCCACGGCAGGCCCCAGAGCACGAAGCCCTGCTCGTCCATGGTGAAGCGGTCGTCGTCGACGTTCCACGCCCACAAGGCGACGCCGGCCGCCTCCACTGCAAGCCTCAGGTGCTCGCTACGCCATTGGTGCGGCGCAGGGCCGGGAGACGCGTCGGTCATGAAATAGCCCTGAATTGAAGAAGGTACTGCGGGTACAGGTCCGGGCCCGCTCCGGCAATGCTCGAAGGCGCGCCGGCTCAGCCGCCCCGGCCGTGCTCGGCCGGCGGCACGAAGCCGACCCTTGCGAGCCGCCACGCCCGCTCCGGGGGCCCCGGCCACAGCGCGTTGAGATCGAGCGGCAGCTTGGGCGGATAGGCGCCGACTTCCGCGCAGATTACCCGCCCCGTCTCCCGAAGCCGCACCTCCGCATCCGGGAAGATCTTCTCGAGCTCGTCCCGCAGCAGCTTTGCCTCGTCCGCAATCTGGTCTTTCTCCAGCTTGCGCGGCGCGCCGTCGATCAGCTCGGCCGTTGCAGAGCGGAGGCCGCTGATCCCGTCGTGGAGGATGCCGAACGAGATAAGACCCGCCGCCGCCGCGTCCGCCCACCACAGGCCGAAGCCGATGCCGATCACGCCCCCGATCGCGGCAAGGCCGGTCATCCAGTCCGCCTTCTGCATGTCGGCGTCGGTGTGGAGCACCTTGTCGTTGATATCGCGCGCGATCGGCAGCTTGAGGCGCCCGAGGATCATCGACGGAATGGTGCTCCACAGCAGCACGGCAATCATCGGCCAGCCCATCCAGATGTCGCGCCCGAAGATGCGGCGGGTGCCGACGGTGGGATGCTCGGTCATGGCAAGCGTCATCACCGCTTCGAACAACAGGTAGACGCCCATCGCGGCAAGCGCGAAGGCCGCGATCACGAAGGAGACGCCGTTGGCGCGGTCGAAGCCGAACGGAAAGGCTTCGGTTCGTCTTTTGCGCTCGAGCCGCGCGGAGACAAGGAAGACGATCGGCGGAATGAAGCCGAGCATGTCCTCCATCCACACCGTCTTCATCGCCTGGCTGGAGCCCATCACCACCGCCATCAGCGGCACCACCGTGACGATCCAGGCGATGGTCCAATATTCGAGCCGCTTCGCCTTTGCGATTCCGGCTTCGACGTAGGGCGGGTAAAGCTCGGTCATTGCCCCTGCTCCGCCACGTCCCGCGCTTCGCGCTCGACCAGCGAAATCCACGCATTCTCGCCGTTGCGCATCGCGGCGGTGAGATGGATCGCCGTTTTGCCGCTCTTCTCCACCCGCAGCGGCGGCGCAAAGGTGACCAGAGTGGACCACGGGCTCTTTTTCTCGAACCTACCGAGCACGAGATCGAGCTCGCCTTTCTCCAGCCGGTCGAGCAGCGGCTCGGCCGGCCCCTGCTCCAGGCGCGGGCTCGCCCCCGAGCGCTCCGCCAGCCGCCGCAGCAGCTCCCGCGGCTCGGCTTCCATCGCCTGCGCACCCAACGGCGCAACCAGGCCGACGCGGAAGAGCCGCTCGCTCTTCACCCGCTGCAACGTTCCTTCCGGATCACGCGGATAGTTGTCGCAGCCGCTCAGCAACAAAGCGAGCACACAGACAGGGAGCGGCCATTTCATTACGGCACCAGAACGCTATGCTCCCGATGCGGTTCCAGCTGCCCACGCGGACCGGGTGCGCACGCGGCGCTGATGCTGACGATGGGGGAGAAAATGGTGGGCGTGGCAAGGATTGAACTTGCGACCCCTGCGATGTCAACACAGTGCTCTACCACTGAGCTACACGCCCACTCGGACCGCGCATTAGCGGGGGGTTTGGGCGCGCGCAACCCGCTTCGCGCGGCAATTGCGCCGCCCAGCGGTTAGAGGCGGCTGTGCTGGTCTTCGCTCTGAAACAGGCGGTCGACCTCGCCCACCAGGTCGCGCAGGTGAAAGGGCTTGGAGAGCACCTTGGCGGACGGCGCCGCCTTGCCGGCCTTGAGCGCGACCGCGGCAAAGCCGGTGATGAACATGACCCGCATGTCGGGCGCGATCGCCGCCGCTTTCTGCGCGAGCTCGATGCCGTCCATTTCCGGCATCACGATGTCGGTAAGCAGCAGGTCGAAGCTTTCCGCCTCGATCAGCGGCAGCGCGGCCGTGCCGCAATCCACCGCCGTGACGTGGTAGCCGGAACGCTCAAGCGCGCGCGCCAGGTAGGCGCGCATCGAGCCGTCGTCCTCGGCAAGCAATATCCTGACCATGTGCGCGCCGCGCCCTTTAAATATTGCCGCGCCCAGCTGCGCCGCGTGCCGGAACTTATGCCGCAACAAAGCGTCCGATTCCAGCGCGCGCGGGCTCTTCGCGCGCGCAAATCCCCATGAAAGCGATTGCGTGCCAAAAGCGGACTACTTACCCTCAAGGTACGAATGAACGATCCCTCCAGCTCCCCGCCGTTCCGGCGCCTAGGGCCGCCGGCGCCCCTGCTCCCGGTGGTGCTGTCGGTGCCGCATGCCGGCCGGATCTACCCGCCCGCACTGCTTCGCGCCTCCCGCCTGCCGCTTGCCCGATTGGAATCGCTGGAGGACCGGCTGGTCGACCGGCTGATCGCCCCTGCGGTGGAGGCGGGCGCCTGCGCCCTCGTCGCCGACGCGCCGCGCGCCGAGATCGACCTGAACCGCGACGAGCGCGAACTCGATCCCGGCATGGTCTCGCCCCGCCCCGCGACCGGCGACCTGCTCGACACGCCCCGCCTGCGCGGCGGCCTCGGCCTTATCCCGGCGCGGATGTCCGGCACCGGCAATATCTGGCGCGACCGCATTCCGTCCGGCGAAGTCCGCCGCCGGGTGGAGGCGATCCACCGCCCCTACCATGCGGCGCTCGCCGCCTTGCTTGAGGAAACCCGCAGCCGCTTCGGCATTGCGATTCTGCTCGACTGCCACTCCATGCCGCCGCGCGGCGCCAATGACGAGGAATGCCAAGTCGTGCTCGGCGACCGCCACGGCAGCAGCGCCGCGCCGGAACTCAGCGAAGCGGCCGAACGGGCGGTGCGCGAAGCGGGCTACGGCGTGGTGCGCAACGTGCCTTATGCCGGCGGCCACATCACCGCGACCCACGGCAAGCCAAGCGCAGGCATCCACGCCATCCAGCTCGAGCTCGACCGCTCCGCCTACCTCGGCCCCGATCTGCGCAGCCCCGGCGCCGGCTTCGACCGCGCCGCCCGAATGATCGCGTCGCTGACCCGGGCGCTGGTCGCCGCCGCGATCCCGCCGCACGGCATCGCCGCCGAATAAAAAAGCCGCCCCGCAAATGCATGCGAGGCGGCCCAGGTTCAGGGAGGAAGCGCCCCGAAGAGCGCTAACACGCCGCCGTAAAGGGGGGATACGTCGGCGCGCTCGTTCAATGTAGGACCGGGCTAATTGGTTTCAACGGCTTGGAAAATTTCGCGCGGCTCAGCGGCCGCCGGTGCCGCGCAGCGACATCCGCCGCAGCAAATGCCGGTGCCCTTCGAAATGGTGCTTCAGCGCGCCGGCGACGTGGAGCAGGATCAGCGCAATGGCGAGAAAGGCGAGCAGCTCATGCGCTTCGCCGAACAGCGCGCCCGCTTCCTTGCCGCGCGCCACCGGCAGCGGCGCGACCCCGAACAAGCCCCAGAAGCTGGTCACCCGCCCGCCCGAGGAGGACAGCATCCAGCCGCTCAGCGGGATCGCGATCAGCACGAGGTAGAACAGCCAGTGGATCAGGCTCGCCAGCCCCCGCTCCCAGGCCTTCAGCACCGGATCGAATACCGGCGGCCGGTGCGTCAGCCGCCAGCCGAGCCGCGCCAGCGTCAGTGCAAGCACCGTCAGCCCGCTCGCTTTGTGGACGAACATGATCCACGGCGTTGCCGCCTTGCCGAAATCCTCGTGAAAGAAGCCAAGCAGCAGATTGCCGATCAGCACGACCGCGATGATCCAGTGCAGGGCGACGGCGACGCGGGTGTAGCGCGCCGCCTCCTGCCCAGTCATCGCCGCCGCGCTTGCCATCAGGCGTTGCCGGCCGGCGCGCCGAGATTGGCCTGCGGACCCTTGCCCTGCTGCACCTGCTTGGCAAAGATTTCGCGCACCAGCGACAGCGAGAAGAGATGGGCCACGATCAGCGGCAGCATGCCGTTGGTATTCATTTTCCGGAGCTCGTCGCCGCGCAGTTCGCGGAACTTCTCTTCGTTGACCATCTGGAAGCCGCGATACACGAACGGCTGCTCGGAACCGTTCGGCTGAATGGAGACTTCGCCTTCCATCAGGAGGTCGGCCGCCTTGAGTTCGTTTACAAAGGCAACGGTGCGCTGCGCCGACATTTCGAATTCTTCGCAGAACTTCAGAACATTGTTGGTCTGCTCGCTCGGCTTGCCGTCGTCGTCGAACAGGCGGACGCCATCGTCAAAGCCCCTGCCGATCAGATCGCTGGTCGGATCGAAGCACAAGGACAGCTCCTGCGCCTCGGGCGCGGTGCGGGCGAGCATGAAGGGATAGCGGCGCACGTAGGCCGGGATGTACGTCTCGCCGATCAGCGCGCCATCGCCCTCGACGAACACGTTGATGCCCTCGTTGAGGCCCATCAGCGCCAGCGGCACCGGGTTTTCGCCGGTGGAAAACACGATAGGGAAAAAGCGCTGCGCGGCAACGAACTCATCGATGGTGACCGGCACGGCATGGGTGTTGACCATGTACGGCGCCTTGTCGGCCGGGCGGCTCTGGAAGTCCCCGTGGATCTGCGAGGAAAGCGGCTCGAGACCGCCGTAAAAGATCGGCAAATTGTTGGCCGGCGGCTGCGTCGCCATGTGATTGTCTCCCCAAGGTGAAGGTGGTTGGCCGCGCGCGCGGCCTCTTGCGGCCCCGTCTATTTGCCGCAAACGCTTTTCGCAAGCGGAGTCGGGGCCCTTCCCCCTTCAGCCGCCCCTTCTCCCCGCTAATGCCGAACAAGCAGCGGCGCGCTTTCCGGAAACGCGTAAAAGGCAAGTGACGGGCTTTGCGGCCCCATACCCTTCCCACCGGCGCTCCTTTCGAGTTAAGCCGCTGTTCAAGCGCTTGGGGGCAGACGCTGTTTCATGGCTAAAGGTTCACGGTTGAAATTGGGCGCGGGTGCGTTGCTCGTGCTGGTCGGGGCAGCGCCCCCTCCGGCCGCGCCCGCCGAGCCGGAGCAATATGCCCAGCTCGTGATCCGCGAACAGATCATGGTCCGCGTCCAGCAGCGCCCCGCCCCCGCCACGCCCGTCCAGTATAAGGAAGGCAAGGGCCCGAAATGTGTGTCCGCCCGCGCCATCCTCGGCGCGTCCCTGCAAGGCCCGGACAAGGTCGATCTCGTGCTGCGCGACCGAAGCCGGGTGCGTGCCAAGCTCGACAGCTCCTGCCCGGCGCTTGATTATTATTACGGCTTCTACATCCGCCCGAACGCCGACGGCATGATCTGCGCCGACCGCGATTTCATCCGCTCCCGGGTCGGCGGCCAGTGCGGGATCGAGCGCTTCCGAAGCCTTCAGGCGGTCGCCCGCAAATAGCGCCGGAGGGGCGACAACCTTGACATTTTGCCTCCGCTAGTGCCCTAGCGCAGGCGGCACCTGCCCTTCCTTGCGAACGGCAACCTCTTTTTACCCGGACCCCCCATGACCTTTGCCGATCTCGGCCTTTCCGACGAGCTGCTCCGCGCGATAACCGAATCCGGTTACGACGAGCCCACCCCGATCCAGCGCCAGGCGATCCCGTCGGTGCTGATGATGCGCGACCTGATCGGCATCGCGCAGACCGGTACGGGCAAGACGGCGAGCTTCGTGTTGCCGATGATCGACATCCTCGCCCAGGGCCGGAGCCGCGCGCGCATGCCGCGCTCGCTGATCCTCGAGCCGACTCGCGAGCTTGCCGCCCAGGTCGCCGAGAATTTCGAGAAATACGGCAAGCATCACAAGCTTTCGATGGCGCTGCTGATCGGCGGCGTCTCCATGACCGACCAGCAAAAGGCGCTGGAAAAGGGCGTCGACGTCCTGATCGCCACCCCCGGGCGGCTGATGGACCTGTTCGGCCGCGGCAAGATCCTGCTTAACGGCTGCGGGCTTCTGGTGATCGACGAGGCCGACCGGATGCTCGACATGGGCTTCATCCCGGACATCGAGGAGATCTGCTCCAAGCTGCCTTCGACCCGCCAGACCCTGCTCTTCTCGGCCACCATGCCCGGTCCGATCAAGAAGCTCGCCGACAAGTTCCTGACCAACCCGAAGACCATCGAGGTCAGCCGCCCGGCTTCCTCCAACCTGCTGATCGACCAGCGGGTGCTGAAGGTCGACGCCCGCAAGAAGAAGCAGGTTTTGACCGACCGCCTTTCCGGCAACGACATCCGCACCGCCATCGTCTTCTGCAACAAGAAGACCACGGTGCGCGAGCTTGCCACCAGCCTGAAGCGCTCCGGCCTCAACGCCGGCGAAATTCACGGCGACATGGAGCAAGCGGAGCGAATCCGGGAGCTCGACCGATTCAAGGACGGGTCGATCAACATCCTGGTCGCCTCCGACGTCGCGGCCCGAGGCCTGGACGTGAAGGACGTGAGCCACGTCTTCAACTACGACGTGCCATGGCATCCGGACGATTATATCCACCGCATCGGCCGCACCGGCCGCGCCGGCCGCACCGGCGTTGCGATCACCTTTGCGACCAGCTCGGACGCCGAAGCGCTTGAAGCGATCGAGAAGTTGACCGGCGCCAAGATCCGCGCCGTCGACGACACCGCCGTCGCCGCGCCCGCCGAAGCACCGGAAGCGGACGCCCAAGCCGAACCGGCTGCCGAGCCGAAGGCCCGCCGCGCCCGCGCCCCGCGCGAGACGCGTGCGCCTCGCGAAGCCCGTCCGCCTCGTGCGCCGCGCGAAGCCCGTCCGCCCCGCAATGCGGAACCGGAGGAAGCTCTGGTGGAGGAACCGCAGCGCGAGGAACCGCGCCGCGAAGAGCCCCGCCGCCAGGAACCGCGCCGCGAGGAAGCACGCGCCGAGCGCCAGCCGCGTGAGGACCGCCGCTCCCGCCGCGACGAACCGCGCCGCCAGCCGGAGCCCGACAACGCCGACGACGGCTGGAACGGGCCGGTCCCGGGCTTCCTGTCGCAAGGCTTCGGCGGCTAGTCTCCGCTAGCCGGCGAGCGCTTCGAGAAGCTCCCGCACCACGTCCAGACGGCCGTCGTCCGCCTGCGTCTCCCGGCGCAGCAGCAGGCGGTCGCCTTTCTTCTCCAGCCCGTTCGCCTTGGCCGCAATCCGGGCGCCGGGCCGCGGCGTCAGCGCGATCGCCGCCGGGCCGGCATCCACCCTGGCGATCCGCGCGTCGCGCGCCAGCCTTCGAAGCCCGCCAAGCGTCAGCAGCCGCGCCGCCTCTTCCGGCACGGTCCCGAACCGGTCCTCCCATTCGGCGGCAAGCGCTTCCTCCTCCGCCGCCGACGCCATGCGCGCGATGCGCAGGTAAAGGTTCACACGCAGATCCTCTTCCGGCACCCATTCCTCCGGCACCCGCCCGGTGACTCCGAGGCGCAGATCGGGAAGCCAGCTTTGCGCCTCCTCGCCCCGCGCCGTGCGGATCGCCTGCTCGAGGAGGTGCTGGTAGAGCCCGACGCCGATCAGCTTCAAGTGCCCCGCCTGCTCCTCGCCGAGCAGATCGCCCGCGCCGCGCAGATCGAGGTCCCGCGCGCTGATCGCGAAGCCGGCGCCGAGCTGGTCGAGCGCTTCCATCGTCCGAAGCCGCTTCAGCGTTGCCGGGGCAACCTCCGCGCCGCTCTCCGTCAGCAGCACAACATAGCCGCGCGACCGCCCACGCCCGACCCGCCCACGCAATTGGTGAAGCTGGGCAAGCCCGAACATGTCGGCGCGCCACACCACCATCGTGTTGGCGCGGGGGATGTCGAGCCCGGCCTCGATGATGTTGGTTGCAAGCAATACGTCGCCGTCGCCGGCCGCGAACGCCACCATCTCCTCGTCGATCTCGGCTGCCGGCATCTTGCCGTGCGCCTTGCGCAGCACCAGCTCCGGCACCAGCCGGGTGAGCTGCTCGGCCATGGCATCCATGTCTTCAATACGCGGCACGACTACGAAGCTCTGCCCGCCGCGCCTTTTCTCACGCAACAGCGCCGCCCGCACCCGCTCAGCGGCGAACTCCGAAACATGCGTCCGCGTCGGCAGCCGCCTCGCAGGCGGTGTCGCGATCAGCGACAGGTCCTGTAGCCCGACGAGCGCCGATTGCAGGGTGCGCGGGATCGGCGTCGCGGTCAACGTCAGGACATGTCCGCTCGTGCTCAGGCCGCGAAGCTTGGCCTTGTCCGCCGCGCCGAAGCGCTGCTCCTCGTCGACGATCACCAGCCCGAGGTCGCGATACTCGACGCCCTTGCCGGCCACCATCTTGGTGCCGACCAACACCGACACCGAACCGTCGGCTAGCCCCTTCTTCACCTCCCGCGCCTCCGCCGCCGACGTCAGCCGCGACAGGCCGGCGACCTTCAGCCCCACCCGCGCGAAACGCTTGCGGAAGCTCTCCAGATGCTGGCGCACAAGCACCGTCGTCGGCGCCACCAGCACCACCTGCTTGCCCGCAAGCGCCGCCACCGCCGCCGCCCGCAAGGCGACCTCCGTCTTGCCGTAGCCGACATCGCCGACCACCAGCCGGTCCATCGGCTTGCCCGACGCAAGATCGGCGCGCACCGCCTCGATGGCCCGCAATTGGTCGGGCGTCTCTGCATACGGAAACCCGGCAGCGAACTTCTCGTAGCGATCGACCGGCGGCTCCAGCACCGGCGCGGTCTTCTCCGCCCGCTCCGTCGCAAGCGCGACGAGCTGCTTCGCTGTCTGCGCCAATGCCGCGTCCAGGTCGGCGCGCCTCTTCTCCCAGGTCGAGCCGTCGAGCTTGTCCAGCGTCACCGCGTCTGCATCGGCGCCGTAGCGCCACAGCCGCCGCCCTTCCTCCACCGGCACGAGCCGCTGCGCGCCGCCAGCATATTCCAGCCGAAACGCGTCGCCCTCGGCGTCACCGGTGCTGATCCGCTCCAGCCCGCGCAGGATGGCGAGCCCATGATCCTCGTGGATCACCGCGTCGCCTTGGTGAAACTCGGCGCCTTCGAGCTCGAGCGGGTTGACCGCCGCCGAAGCGCCGCCGTTCTGGGCCCGGCTGCCGAGCACGTCGGCCGTGGCGATCACCCTCAGGCCGGGCGAACTCCAGCCGCGCTCCAACTCCGCCTCCAGCGCAACGAATTCGCCCGCTTTCGCTGCCTCCAGCTCGCGCCAGCACGTCAGCACCCGCGGCGCCTCCCGGCCTTTTTTCTCCAGCCGCCGCGCAAAGAAACGCAGGTCGCGGGCCGATCCGGCAAGCACCACCTTGTCGCCTTTCGCCTGCGCTTCCTCGACCGCGGCGAGAAAGGCCCGATCGGGCCGCTTCGCCTCCACGAAGCGCCGCCCGATCTCCTCGCCGTCCTCGCCGAGGTCGATCTTCGCCCGCCCCGCCATTCCGCTGCGCCAAAGCTTGGGGCCGGCAAGCGGCGCCTTGTTCGCGCCCTTTCCCTCGCCGACGAGCTCGATGAAGCTGTCGCTCCGCTCGATCGCTTCCGGGTCCATCGCCACCGCAGCGCCCGGCAGATGCTCGAACAAAGTCACCGCCGAGCCGCCGGGCTTCGGCTCCGCCGCCGGCCGGACCTCCAGCCGCTCCAGCGCCTCGCCGCGCGCGAGCTGGCTGACCGGATCGTAGCAGCTGATGTCGCTTACGGTGTCGCCATCGAGATGCACCCGCACCGGCAGCGCGTCGTCGGCCGGAAAGATGTCCAGCCCGCCGCCGCGAAGCGCATATTCGCCGGCTTCGTCCACGCGATCGTCGGCGAAATAGCCCATGCTGTCGAGCCGCTCGCAAAGCGATTCCCGGTCGATCTCCTCTCCCGGCACAAACGCCAAGGGCGCGCCCGCATAAGCCTCGTGCGCGGCAACCATCTGGGTCACCGCCGCTGCATCGGTGACAAACAGCACCCGCCGCCCCTCCTCGCGCGCCTGCAGCGCGCCAAGCGCCGCGACCCGCTGCCCCGCCACCGCAGGAGACGCAGGCGCCGCCTCTCCAGGGAGCGCATCGGAAGGCGGATACCAAAGCACCAAGGCATCGGTCAGCGACGCCGCCGCCTTGGCGACCGCTTCGCCGCGCTGCTCGCCGCACAATATGGCGAGCACGTCGCCCTCCTCCACCGCCGCGCACAGCCGCGCCACCGTCGGCCCATGCGCCGCATGCACGCGCTTCGGCCCGGCGCCGCCCCCGGCCGCGCCCTCCTTGTCAAAAGGCACGCCCGCCGGCTGCTCAAGCATGTATTCAACGCCTTTCAAGGAACCCGAACCCCGCCAACGCCGCGCCGCCGCCCGCCGTTCCCCTTGTCGCGCCTCCGAGCGGATGCGAGTATCCGCGACACGCTTCTGGAGTAACACCGTGCCAAGCCTACGCCTGATCGCCCTCGCCGCCGCCTTCCTCACCCTCCCCACCGCCGCGCCCGCCCAGGATGCCGAACAGCGCGTCGAGTGGAACCGCCCCGCCGAGCCCTTCCGGATCGCCCCGGACGTCTATTATGTCGGAACCGACGGCCTTGCCGCTTACCTGATCGCCGGGCGCAACGGCCACGTGCTGATCGACGGCGGCCTTCCCGAAAGCGCGCCGCTGATCGCCGCAAACATCCGCACACTCGGCTTCCAGCTGAAGGACGTGCGCACCCTGCTCATCAACCACGCCCATTTCGACCATAGTGGCGGCCTTGCCGAGCTGAAGCGCCTCACCGGCGCCAAACTTGTCGCGAGCCGCGGCGATCTTGACGACCTCGAAAGCGGCAAGGTCGCCGGCCGCCCCGAACTCCCTGCCGGCCCGCCGGTGAAGGTCGACCGCGTTATCGGCGACGGCGCCACCGTCGCCACCACCGCCGGCCGCCTTACCGCGTACCTAACCCCCGGCCACACCCGCGGCTGCACCAGCTGGCTTCTCCAGACGAAGACCGAGCGCATCCTGTTCGCCTGCAGCCTCACCGTCGCCGGCCAGAACTTGGTGAACGACCCGCTCTACCCCCAAGCCGCCGCCGATTTCCGCCGCACCTTCGCTAAGCTGAGGACGCTCAAGGCCGACATCTTCTTGAACTTCCACCCGGAATTCTTCGACCTCGCCGGCAAACGCGCCCGCCAGCGCACCGACGATCCGAACGCCTTCCGCGACCCGGCCGAGCTCGCCCGACAAACCGGCCGCGCCGAAGCCGCCTTCCAGAAGGAACTCGCCCGCCAGCAGGCAGCGCACCGCTGATTATTCATGCTGCACCGCAACATTTTGCACCGCCACCGGTTTAGCTAAGAGGTTGCCGCCAGTTTTTGCGGCCCACGGTTCCCCGGAGACACGTCATGCCGCGCATCATTCCCCGCCTCCGCCTGCCCCGCGCGGTTCGCGGCAAGAGCCGCTTCGCCCCCCGCGCCGTAGTCCGCGACCGGCTTTCCGATCTGCCCGATTTCGGCCCGAACCCCGGCAATTTGCGCGCCCGCTGCTACGTCCCCGCCGACCTGCCCGCCGGGGCGCCGCTCGTGGTCGTTCTTCACGGCTGCACGCAGGATGCGGCGGTGTATGATCACGGCTCCGGCTGGTCCGCGCTTGCCGATCGCCACGGCTTCGCCCTTCTGTATCCGGAGCAGCAGCGCGCCAACAATCCGATGCTGTGCTTCAACTGGTTCCAGGCCGACGACACCGCCCGCGGCCGCGGCGAAGCGGCCTCCATCGCCAACATGGTGGAAGCGATTCAAGCCCGCCACGCCCTTGATCCGGCGCACACCTTCGTCACCGGCCTGAGCGCCGGCGGGGCAATGACCATGGTGATGCTCGCCGCCTACCCCGAACTCTTCGCGGCCGGAGCGCCGATCGCAGGGGTCGCCTTCGGCTGCGCCGACAGCGTGTCCGATGCCTTTCAGTGCATGGCCGGCAGGGGAAGCAGCGACGGCGCGGCGCTTGCCGCAAGCGTCCGCCGTGCCTCCCGCCACGGCGGGCCCTGGCCGCGCCTCCAGGTCTGGCAGGGCAGCGCCGACACCACCGTCGTGCCCGGCAATGCCGACTCGATCGTGCGGCAGTGGGCCGCCCTCCACGGCCTTCCCGTCGAGCCGAACCGCTTCGACGAAGTCGCCGGCTTCCCCCGCCGCGCCTGGCTGGACGGGACCGGCGAGCCCATCCTGGAGCAACTCTCCGTCACCGGAATGGCCCACGGCGTCCCGCTCGCCACCGGCGACGGGGACGAGGCGATCGGCGCCGCGGGCGCCCATATGCTGGACGTGGGCCTGAGCTCCACCGCCGAAATCAGCGCCTTCTTCGGCATCGCCCGCGTGGTCGGAAAGCGCGCCCCCGCCCCGCGTGCCGCCGCCCCAAGCCTCCGCGGGCGGGCCGAGCGGAGCCCCGTGCAAAGGCACCGCCGGCTCACGGCCCTCAGGCGGTGATCGAGCGGGCGCTGCGCGCGGCCGGGCTGATGCGTTAGGCCTTGCCCTTCCCGCCGGCCGGGCCTTCCATGACCTTGCCGCTGATCTCGCCCGGATTGAACTTGTCCGTGTGGATGTTGAGCACCACTTCGCCGCCGCGCATCGCCGCGACGAAATCGTCGAAGCTCAGCGTCGACTTAAGCAGCGCCGCGCCGGCCGTGTAATCATAATCCTTCACCGTCACGGTCATGCCGGTTTTGGTGAAGTGGTAATTGGGCCCGTAAGGCAGCGGCAAGGCAAGCTCCGCGTCCGCGCCTTCCTTCGGAAGCCTGTGGAAATGGATCGGCCCGATCGGCGCCGCCACCAGCCTGTCCCAAAGGTCGGCGTCGGTGAGGCCTTCGACTTTCATGTCCACCGACACCAGCTTGCGCTCGGTGTCCACCTTGACCTTGGCGGTGCCGGTTGCGGGGGAGCCGGTTGGTTCCTTGCCGAATTTTCCGTCGAGCGCGACATGGAAGGTCAGCATCTCCGCCTGAGCCGGAGCGGCGGCCAGGCCCGCCGCGAAGGCCAGCACGCCCGTCAAAATCACCTTGTCCATACGCATCATCGATTCCCCTTACCCGAGTTGGTTCCAGCTCATCATCGAAGTTGGCAAAGCGATATCCCCCTTTAGGGGGATGCCGCCGTTGAAAAGTGCTTAATACCCAAGGGCTTTATCCGCCGACCCCATCCCCCCGAGCCCGCCTTGCCTTTGCCGTCTTTGAGGCAGAGGCTGAGCGGGAAACGGACGTGGAGGCGCGCGACGTGGTTCTTTCCCTGCTGATGGCGCTTCAGGCTGCCGCCGCGCCTGCCCCTACGCCCGAGCCTCCGCTGCCCGTCGACTTCGATCTTGCCGAGCTGGCCCGCAGGCAGGCGGAAGGCCGCTGCGGCGCGGACAGCACGGGGGGCGAGATCGTCGTCTGCGGCCGTCGCCCCGGCGCGGGCGACTACCCAATGGAAAAGTGGGAGCGGATCTTCCGCGAAGGCCCGCTGGTCGCCGAAAAGGACCTCGGCAACGGCGTCACCGGCCGCGCTTACACGGAGCAGGTCGATTTCGGGTCCGGCTTCGTCAGCAAGCGGGCCATGGTGGGCGTAAAGATCGGCTTCTAGCCGCGCGCGAGGTGCGGAGCGCGTCGGAGCGGCTCGATTGAAGTTCATGGTCTGTCTCCAAAGTTCCGGGGCCGCCGCCCCAGCCCCCGGTGAGCCCGCCCGAGCCCGGCACCCCCGGCGGCCTCCCGGACGACCGAACGCCCCTTTCCGAAGCCCCCTTCAATCCCGAAAGCGCGCGAGGCGCCGCCAACGTCGTCCAGACCTATTTCGCCCTTTTCGAAGAGCGCCGCTTCGCCGACGCCCGCCGCCTCTGGTCCGGCAACGGCGCGGCAAGCGGAATGGACGAAGCCGCCTTCGCCGCAAGCTTCGCGGGTTTCACCGAATACCACGCCCAGATCGGCGGCCCCGGCGCAATCGAAGGCGCGGCCGGCTCGCTGTTCGTCCAAGTCCCGGTAGTACTCTACGGCCGCCTCAGAACCGGCGCCGCCTTCAACAGCCGCGCGACGGCCGTGCTCCGGCGCGTAAACGACGTCCCCGGCTCCACTCCCGAACAGCGCCGCTGGCACATCCACCGCCTCGATCCGGTGGCCGCAGTCCCCAGACCCTGATCGGCCCGAGTGAGAGCCGGCTCAGCAATCAAAAACCCGCTTCTCACGGCCGGGCCTCACTTCTTGCGGCGTGCCTCCAAAGGGTCTTCGCCATTCTTTTCCATTTTCTTCAGTTCTTCCGCCATCAGCCGGTTCCAGGGGTTGTTGGGCCCGGCAAGCTGGCGCTCGATATCGTCGGCGATCACCGTTGCTTCCTGGTCCCCGGCGGCGCGAAGCTTATCCCGCTCAGCGATGAGCATCGCCCGCCGCGCCTCCTCCGGCAGGGACGCGGCCTGCACGTAGATCCGCGTCGCCCGCACCCAGGGCGACTGCGGGGACAGGACGTCCTCCGCCCAGCGCGAGAACGCGTCGCCGGCGGGCATCAGCGTGCCGCGCAGCTCGGCGGGTGCTTCCTCCCCCGCATAGGCCTTTTCCGCCGGCTGGAGAAAGAACAACACAGTCGCCCCCCGAACGAACATGTAGCGCGTGCAGGCGCCGATATAGGCCAAGGGATGCGCTTGCTCGAGCTGCAACGGGTTGCTCAACACGGCGAAGCGGGGCTCCGCGATGCTTCCGGGCAGGGTCAGCGGCTTGTCCATGGGGAGCTGACCCTTGAGCAGCTCGATCGGAGTCACGGTGATCGTCGGGTTCCGCTTCGCGCCGCTGCCGCTGCCGGAGTCGACTCTGGCGAGCAGGATCAGCTCGGCGCCTGCGGCGAGCTGGAGGTTGGTCGGAACGCGGTAGCTGTTCTGAACGCTGCACGCCTGCGCCGGCGCGGCCCCAAGCAGCGGGGGAAGAGCGGCGGCGGCGGCAAGGAGCCGCAAGGCGAGGGGCTTGGAAATGCGCATGGCTGCCGATGCTAGCAGGAGACCGGCGCCGTTACCAAGCGGCAGCGTGCGCCGGTGCCAGGTCGGCGCCGCGCTCTGCCCCGCTTCCTGCGCGGCGGTTCGGTTCGGTGCGGGCACGCCTGTTCCTGTTGGAGCGAAATGCCAGTGCCTGTGCCGCGGCTGCAGCGGGCCGATATGCTCAACCCCCACGGCACAGCCGGCGCGCGTCGGCGGCGGCGGCTTCGAGGCAGGTTTCGCAGCCGGTGAGCTCCCAGGCCTGTTCGGCCACGGCGAGGTCGAGCTTGAGCGAAAGGGCCGCAAGGTCCGGTGCGGGGATCAGGAAGAGGCGACGGAGCGCGGCCAGGCGACGCGAATCGAGGTCGCCGAAGCGTTCCTCGAGCACCCGCACCGCCGGCCATTCCCGCCGCCCGGGCGGGAGCATGGCTTCGTCCGCCTTGAACGCCGCCACCCGGGCCTCCGCTCGGCGGTAGGCCCGAAGCGTCCGCCCCCACCGCCGCGCCGCCTTCGCCGCCTCCTGCGCGACCTCGTCGCCCGCCGCCGAGCCTGCCGCGGCGGCCACGCTTGCCCCGGAGCCGAGCCCCGCAGCGGGCAAAACCGGCAACACCGCGCCCACGCCTAGCAACGCCCGGCGCGTCAGGTTATGCCTCCCAGCAGCCATGCCTGAGGTTCCTTTCTTCTGATTTTTCCAGCGGCGCCGGGTGCTTGTTAAACGGCGGATTCACTGCTGACTTTGCGAGAACGCCTGCCCAGGTCACAGTTCGGTGGGCTCGCGCGTCTTTAGATCGACTTCAACTAAGTTCGTTTCCTCGTCGCAGTCATGGCAGTAGGCGTAATCAAAGGCGGCGCCCAACACCCAGTCTTGCGCATCGGTATCCCACGCTGCCCAAGCGTCACGCGTCACACTGCCGCCGCCGCACCTATCACACACGTAATCAACGGCCATCGGCTAGCCTGCGGCCATCCGCCTGCAAGGCGGCAAGAAGTGTCTCGGTCATGGAGAGTTCCCAAGCTTGATCGTGAACACCGCGCCTGCGCCTAGCATCGCTCGGCGCGTCAGGTTATGCCTCCTGGCAGCCATGCCTGAGGTTCCTCTCTTTGAGGTCAATAATATTGACCGTGCGCCCTTCCGTCAAGGGTTTTTGTTCTGAGCGGCAACACCCTCACGCCCGCTCAGTGCCGCATGGCGCGCGCAGCGCTGCAATGGTCGCTCAATGAGACGGCCAAGGCCGCAGGGGTGAGTTACCGCACCATCTTCAGACTGGAGAATGAGCAGCGGGATGTGCAGGCGGATCGAATTACCGCACTTCGCGGAGCGTTCGAAAGGGCGGGCCTGCGCTTCTTAGATGTTGGCCCCGACCTCGGGGGAGTAGTTCCGCCCGCTGGGGAGCTCTAGTGGCTCTCACGTGGGGCAACGCAGTCGAGGCAGCATTGCGCCGCTTCGTCCGCAAAACTGGAAGTTCGTTGTTCACGCGCCAGGCCCTGATCGACTCAGAACTCGATGCGATCGTTGCTGACACGGGCTCCGCCGGTGCAACACCCCATCAGACACTCAGCAGAGAACTGCAGCAATTGCGCGATGCTGGTATCATCGAATTCATCGACGCTGGCACCTATCGCTTGGTGGACGAGCCTGAGGGGATGGTGCAGCCGGGAACCAGCAATGGCGTGTTCGTCATCGGATCGCATTCGATCTACGACGATGAGCCTGAACGCTTCTACCGCTTCCCACCGCGGTGGTTGGCAAATGCCTCCAAGGTAGTGGGGAGGTGGATCATCTATCAGGAGCCACGGCGCGCCGGGCGGCGCGGCTACTACGCCGTCGCGAAGGTCGAACGGATCGTACCTGACCCAGCGACTGAGGGCATGTACCTCGCGCTTATCAAACCGGGCACGTACTTGGAGTTCGGCCGAGACGTGCCGTTTCAGCTAGACGGGCAAGCGGTTGAGCGCGGATTGCTCGATCCGAGCGGGCGCCTGAACAACGGGCGTGCCGTGCAGTCGGTTCGTGCGATTTCAAATGACGACTTCAACCGTATTGTCAGACTGGGCTTGGTGGACGAGGAGGAGCTTCTGCCACGGGTCGATGAAGAACAGCCGGTGCCGGCGCTGCTTCAGGAGGAGCATGCCGCGTGGGAGGGACCGGTTGACCGCGCTACCATGCTGGTTAATCGTACCGTACGAAATCGCCAGTTTCGCAAGCGCGTGCTGGATGTCTACGACCGCCGCTGTGCGTTCACGGGTATGAAGCTCATTAATGGAGGTGGCCGCGCTGAGGCGCAGGCAGCGCACATCAGGAGCGTGGAAGCGGGAGGACCCGACGTAGTCAACAACGGCATTGCGCTATCGGGCACGGTTCACTGGATGTTTGATCGAGGCCTGCTTTCCCTGAGCGACGAAGGCGACATCCTCCTCTCGCGAAAAATAAACGACGTGCTAGGGGTGGAAAAGCTGATGCACTTCGACCGCAAAGCACGTTTTCCTAGTTCGGTGTCTCAACGACCTCACCCGAGATACCTAAGCTGGCACCGCAACGAGTGCTTCCATTGGTAAAAGCGGCCTCTGCTGCTCACAGCGTTGGCGAGCGCCGGCGCTGCTTGCCCAAGGCGCTACTCCTAATGCACACCATAGTAGTTCGCGACGAACTTACCGAGAACAGCAACTGGAATCGTGTACACTACAAACAGCATGATTTTGCGTTTGTTCTCGTAACGAGCTTTTCCGCCACCCCACAGGAAAATGGCTCTGCCAAACCAGCCTCCTACCATCCAGTGCAAAGCTGTCGTCAGGAAGAAAACAGGAATAACCCAAAAGATGGTGGCGTAGGCTAGAAGTAAACCCACGTTACCACTGCTGAAAGCGCGGCCGATCTCCGCTATATTGTTTTGGCTGAAAAGGCCAATGGTAAAATGGATTGTTCCGGTAAGTGCCAGCGCAAGTAACCAAATTGGCATTGATAGGATCTGAAGAAGGATATCCTTTTCTAGATCAAGAATATTATTAAACCGACTCAGCGTGAGGCGGTTCTTATCGACTGGTCCGGAAACCTCTATCTCAGCTGCCTCGGCGGTACCCCAATGGTAAGAGCCAAGTCGAATTGTTGCGCTTCTGTGCGAGAACGTGTGACTTCTTATCACTACACGAGTTATCCGCTCCCGCCGTTTGTTTTCTAGCTTCAGGACGTCGTCGGGAGTGTCGACCGTATATTTCTGGCCGTCCGCTAGCTCTACTCGAATTGAGGCCGGATTTTCGATAAGGCTGTTCTTGCTTTGCGCAGCATCATCGAGCCTCATCTCGTCCACAAGAGCAAACGCTTCTCGAAGCTGCTCCTCGTGCACAAGTAGAGGACCGCGGAGTTTCCAAGAAGCTTCGTTCCGCACTCCCTTACTCCGCCGCCACACCAGCCTGCGCGAACATGTCCGCGTCCGCCGCCACTTCCGGCACGTCGTTCGCCACCTTCGCCTGCTTCCTGCGGTCGAAGCTGTCCCACACTTCGCCCCAGTTGCCGCGCGTCGCCGCCTTGGAATATTCCGTCGCGCGGGTTTCGAAGAAGTTGGCGTGCTCGACGCCGTTCAACAGCGGCGCGAGCCAGGGGAGCGGGTGGTCGTCGATCATGAACATCGGCTTGAGGCCAAGCTGGCCGAGGCGCCAGTCGGCGATGTAGCGGATATACTGCTTGATCTCCTTGGGCGCCATGCCGGGGACCGGGCCCTGCTCGAAGGCGAGATCGATGAAGGCGTCTTCCAGCTCCACCGTGTGGTGGCAGGTTTCGCGGATCTCCTTCTTCACCGCGGGGGTGAAGCAATCGCGCTCCTTCACGAAGGCGTGGAACAAGCGGGTGATGCCCTCGCAGTGCAGGCTTTCGTCGCGGACGCTCCAGCTGACGATCTGGCCCATGCCCTTCATCTTGTTGAAGCGCGGGAAGTTCATCAGCATGGCGAAGCTGGCGAAGAGCTGTAGCCCCTCGGTGAAACCGCCGAACATGGCGAGCGTCTTGGCGATATTCTCGTCCGTATCGACGCCGAAGGTGGCGAGGTAATCGTGCTTGTCCTTCATCTCCTTGTACTGAAGGAACATGCCGTATTCGCTTTCGGGCATGCCGATCGTGTCGAGGAGGTGCGAATAAGCGGCGATGTGCACCGTCTCCATGTTGGAGAAAGCAGCGAGCATCATCTTGACCTCGACCGGCTTGAAGATGCGGCCGTATTTTTCGTGGTAGCAATCCTGCACCTCGACGTCCGCCTGGGTGAAGAAGCGGAAGATCTGGGTGAGGAGGTTGCGCTCATGATCGGTGAGCTTCTGCGCCCAGTCGCGGCAATCCTCGCCGAGCGGCACTTCCTCCGGCATCCAGTGAATCTGCTGCTGGCGCTTCCAGAATTCGAACGCCCAGGGATATTCGAAGGGCTTATACTGCTTGCGGGCTTCGAGAAGAGGCATGGGGTTACTCCCTGGGCACTAAAAAAGGACGACGCGGCCGAGCGGGCTCAGCGTCGCGAGAAGAAGGCAGACCAGCGCCAGCGCGCCGCTCCAGACGGTGTAGCGGGTCGCGTCGCGGTGGCGGGCGTAGCCGGGGGTGCCGGCGCCCGCGCCCGAATAGCGCATGGTGAGCGCGAACTGCGTCAGGCAGTACAGCGCCGAGAGCGCCGTCAGCAGATACAGCAGGTGACCGAGGGTGAGGGTCTCAGGCATCAGACGCCCTCCGCCCTGGCCACGCCGTCAGACGGACCGGCTGCGCCAGACCGCTGCGGGATCCCACGAAAGTAGTACTTTCGTGGGTAGCCCTCGCCGCCGTGGCGAGTCCCACTATTGCCTTCGGCAAGAGTGGGCCGCCCGCACCTTACTGACACGCCAGGCACTCATCATAGTCCGTCGTCGCAAGCTCGTACTTGGGCGCTTCGGCGGTGTTGTCCGCTTCGACGCCGCCCGCGAAGCCGGCGCGCTGCACGGACTTGGAGCGCAGGTAGTAGAGCGACTTAATGCCGAGCTCCCAGGCGCGGTAGTGGAGCATCAGGAGGTCCCATTTGTCGACGTCGGCCGGGATGAACAGGTTCAGCGACGTCGCCTGGTCGATATAGGGCGTCCGGTCGGCGGCGAGTTCGATCAGCCAGCGCTGGTCGATCTCGAAGCTGGTCTTGAACACGTCCTTTTCTTCGGCCGTGAGGAAATCGAGGTGCTGGACGCTGCCGCCCCGCTCCAGGATCGTCGACCAGACGCCTTCCGAATTCTTCGACTTCTCGATGAGCAGCTTTTCCAGATACGGATTGCGGATCGAGAAGCTGCCGGACAGCGTCTTGTGGGTGTAGATGTTGGCCGGAATGGGCTCGATGCAGGCGGACGTGCCGCCGGTGATGATCGAGATGCTCGCGGTCGGCGCGATCGCCATCTTGCAGCTGAACCGCTCCATCACGCCCATGTCGGCCGCGTCCGGGCACGGCCCACGCTCGTTGGCGAGCATCATCGACGCTTCGTCCACTTGCGCGCGGACGTGCTTGAAGATGCGCATGTTCCAGCTCTTGGCCATTGCGCCTTCGAACGGAATGTTGCGCGCCTGCAGGAAGGAGTGGAAGCCCATCACGCCGAGGCCCACCGAACGCTCGCGCATCGCCGAATACTTGGCCCGCGCCATCTCTTCCGGCGCGCGGTCGATATAATCCTGAAGCACGTTGTCGAGAAAGCGCATCACGTCCTCGATGAACTGCTTGTCGCCGTTCCACTGGTCCCAGGTTTCGAGGTTCAGCGAGGAGAGGCAGCACACCGCGGTGCGGTCGTTGCCGAGGTGATCGCGGCCGGTGGGAAGCGTGATTTCCGAGCAAAGGTTTGACGTCGACACCTTGAGGCCCAATTCGCGCTGGTGGCGCGGCATGGTCGAATTCACCTTGTCGATGAAGATGATGTACGGCTCGCCGGTGGCAAGCCGGGTCTCGACCAGCTTCTGGAACAACGAACGCGCGTCCACCGTCGCGCGCGGCGATCCGTCCTTGGGCGAACGAAGCACCCACTCGTCGCCGTCGCGCACCGCTTCCATGAAGGCGTCGGTGATCAGCACGCCGTGGTGAAGGTTGAGCGCCTTGCGGTTGAAGTCGCCCGAGGGTTTACGAATTTCGAGGAATTCCTCAATCTCCGGGTGGTTGATGTCGAGGTAGCAAGCCGCCGAGCCGCGGCGCAACGAACCCTGGCTGATTGCGAGCGTCAGGCTGTCCATGACACGGACGAACGGAATGATGCCGCTGGTCTTGCCGTTCAGGCCGACCGCTTCGCCGATGCCGCGGACATTGCCCCAATAGGTGCCGATGCCGCCGCCGCGCGAGGCGAGCCAGACATTCTCGTTCCAGGTGCCGACAATGCCTTCCAGGCTGTCCGACACCGAGTTCAAGTAGCAGGAGATCGGAAGCCCGCGGCCGGTGCCGCCGTTGGACAGAACGGGCGTCGCCGGCATGAACCACAGCTTGGACATGTAATCGTAGACGCGCTGGGCGTGCTCGGCATCGTCGGCATAAGCGGACGAGACCCGGGCGAACAGGTCCTGGTAGGATTCGCCGGGAAGGAGGTAGCGGTCCTGAAGCGTATCCTTGCCGAATTCGGTGAGGAGCGAGTCGCGGCTATGGTCGACCGAGACCGGAAAGCGCACCTTCCGGATGGTCTTGGAGCCGATCACTTCCTCGCCAACGGTCACGTCGCCCGATCCCGTTTCGCTGCTGCCGCTCAGATCCATCGCCTTACCCCTTGTTCTTATTCCGTTCCAGCGGGAATAACCCCACCTTAAGCATTTGTCGCGGGGGTGCGGGCGCTATTTTCAAACCGCCCCCGATATCCACAGGGCAGCGGCGAAGCGCTTGCCGGACCAATATGGTACCGGCAGTCTCATCTACAAGTTCTAGCGTCACCCCCTCGGCAGCGCCACCATCCATAGTGCCTCAACCTGCTTTGCCCGCCAAGTGGGTAAATGATCCGGTCACCACTTTTCGCCGCAAAACGATGCGCCGAACGGAGCAGAAAGGCGCTTGCTTTTCAGCAAATGGCGGAGCTGTGCGGAGTCGCGCGGCAACCCTTCCCCGCGCCCGTCCGTTCACCGCGGATGCGCTCCCTCCCCGCCGCCTTTCTCGCCCTCCTCGCCGCCGCCTGCGGGACGCAAGAAGCGGCCGAGGAACCGCTCGGCGATCCCACCGCGGGGGAACTCGCCAACCGAATCGAAGCGGTGTCGCAGATCGCGCCCGAGGAGAAGCAAGCTGCCCCGCGTCGGCTCGGCCTGCTTCGCGAAGAGCAGGTGCCGGCCGAGCTTCGCACCGGCCGCTCCTGCCGCTTGCTGGAAGGCAATAATCTGCTGCTGGTGGCGGGCGCCGCCGGCGGGGTCGCGATAGTAGACGGGCGGCCGGTCCGCCTCCGCATCGCCGGCCCGGTCGGTCCGATCGGCGGCTATTTCGAAGGCCCCGGCGTGACGGTCAGCATCGGCCTCAAGCCCCCCGAAGGAGCAACGGCCGGCAGCCCCGCCACCCGCGCGGGCGTCACCGTCGGCGGCGACTCGACGAAGCCGATCCAGCGCCACGAGGCGAGCTGGACCTGCGTGGGTTAGGCGTCTCCTGCCGGGCAAAGCCGGACCCCTTCCGCCACGGCTCGTCCCTTTCGCCAAACCCTTCGCCCCTTGCCCGGAACCGCGCGGGCAGCGGACCGTTCCGCAGCCGTCCTCATCACAGTAACGGAGTACCCCACACGATGTCGCACATCCCCTCGTCCGCAATGCCGCACGCCGGCCCCAGCCATTCCGACGAAACCTCGCAGCAGCAGCAGCAGGGCGACCAGCAGGGCTTCGCCAGCGGCATTTCCGCCCAGGCCGGCAAGCTTGCCGATTATGCCCGCGAAAACCCGAAAACTGCCGCCGCCGCCGGTGTCGCCATTGTTGGCGCGATCGCCGCCGCCGCGATCCCGCTGGTCCGCGGCCGCGGCAGCGAAAGCGAAACCGCCTCCAAGAGCGGTTCGTCCAACAAGAGCAAGCAGGAAGCCTGATCGGCTTGCTGACGGGCCGGCGGCGGAATCCTCTCCCGCCGCCGGCCTTTTTCGCGTGTGCCCTCCGCGCCGCGTACCCCTCAGCCCCCGCCACCAACCGCGCCGCCGCGCGTTAGCTTTCCGATGACCGACCCCGATCGCGACCGGATGCTGAAGGAGATGGCGGCCAATCGCGGCTGCAAGCTGGTCAAGTCGCGCAAGCGCACCCCCGGCAGCGGCGACTTTGGACTTTACGGCCTCAAGGACGGCGGGTCCGACCGTGAGGTGTTCGGCTTCGGCGCGGGCGACCTGCTCACCGCCACGCCCGACGAAATCGAGGCGTTCCTGCGCAAGGGTGCCGTCTCGGACTGGAAAAGCAGCCTCGCCGCCGCCGCCGCGGGCGCCTCCCCCGCCAATGACGAACGAACCCCCGTCGCCAAGACCAGCGCCAAAACCAAGGCAAAGCCGCGCACCCCCGCGCCTCGCCCCGCCGCCAAGCTGCGCGTGGTCGACCAAGAGGAGCGGCCAGCGCCCCCTCCTCCTCCGCCGCCACCGCCTCCGCCGCCTCCGCCGCCCGCTCCCCGCCCGATCCTCAAGATCCGCGAAGCCCGCCCCGCCGACGCCGAAGCCCTCGCTGCGCTGATCGGCGGAGACACCGCAGCCAAGCAGCTCGCCGCCCGAACCGCCGCCTTGCGCAAGGCCGGAACGCCGCCGCTCGTCGCCGACGAAGGCGGCGCGATCCTCGGCCTTTGCGCCTTTCACGCCATACCTCTGGTTCACGAAGCCGCCCCGCTCGGCCGCCTCACCTTTCTCCACGTCGATTCCGCCCACCGCCGCCGCGGCCTCGGCCGCGCCCTTGTTGAAGAAGCGGCCGCCCGCCTCGCCGACCTCGGCTGCACCCGCGTAGAGGCGCTGGCCGAAATAGAACTCGCCGCCGCCCCCGACTTCTTCCGCCGCTTAGGCTGGGCCCGAAACGCCTACCGTTATGCGGCCGAGTTGCCCGCCGGCTGAGCTCCGGTGAACTCTCGCGGGGCTGCCGCGTTCATCACGGCGCTGCAACATCCGGAGAGCTTATGTTTCGCGCGTCCTTTCGCTTCGCCCCGCCACTCGCCGCCGCTTTCCTGCTCGGCGCCTGCTCGGTGATCCCCGGCGGCGACCGCGCACCCGACAGGGAGCCGCCCGCCCCCGAATTCGTCGGCCGGCAGATGAGCGTCGTCGCCGCCAACGGCCAGACCACCACCTTGCGCTTCGCCGGGGACGGACGGGTCACCGCCCGCTTCAACGAGCGCGAAACCGCCGGGCGTTGGGCGCTGGAGCGCCGCCGCCTCTGCTTCACCTGGGGCGCGAGCTATCGCGAATGCTGGCCCTACGCCCAGCGCTTCGAGCGCGGCCGCACCCGCACCATCACTTCCGACCGCGGCAACGTGGTGCGGGTGACGCTGCGCTAAAGCGCGGGGCGTCTGCAAAGCGCGGGGCGTCTGCTAACCCGTCATTCACCTGCGGCGGGCGACATTGCCAAGGCAGCGTGAAGTCCTATTTAAGGGACAGACGCACTATTGTGGCGCTTCCATGGGCTGGCTCCGAAGCGGGCTCCCATGGAAGTACCACTTACCTGGGATTGTTTATGGCCGATAACCGCACGCCGACCCCCGACAAGGATCCGAGTTCCGGCGGCGGGGCGCCTAATCCGTGGATGAAGTCGCTGTTCATCTGGGCAGGCATCCTGTTGGCGCTGATCCTGTTCGTGCAGCTGGTGGACGGCGGCGGACGCGCCGCGTCGGGCCAGGCGGTGGCCTATTCCGAATTTCTCAACCGGATCGAGGAGGGCTCTGTCAAGGAAGTGGCGATCGGCCGCGAGACGATCACCGGCAAGCTGTCCAACGGCGAGGCTTTTCGCACCAACGCCATCCCCGATCCGGAGCTGACCACCCGCCTGCGCGAAAAGGGCATCGCCTTTCGCGGCGAGCCGGAAGCGCAGACCAGCGTTTGGACATACATCCTTGTTCAGTCGCTGCCCTTTCTGCTGATCCTCGGCATTGCTTTCTTCGTGATGCGCCAGATGCAGAAGAATGCCGGCTCGGGTGCGATGGGCTTCGGCAAGTCCAAGGCGAAACTGCTCACGGAGAAGAGCGGGCGCGTCACCTTCGACGACGTCGCCGGCATCGACGAGGCGCGTGAGGAACTGCAGGAGATCGTCGACTTCCTGAAGGACCCCACGAAGTTCGCGCGGCTCGGCGGCAAGATCCCGAAGGGCGCGCTGCTGGTCGGTTCGCCCGGCACCGGCAAAACCCTTCTCGCCCGCGCCATTGCCGGTGAAGCCAACGTGCCCTTCTTCACCATTTCGGGCTCGGACTTCGTTGAAATGTTCGTCGGCGTCGGCGCGAGCCGCGTGCGCGACATGTTCGAGCAGGCCAAGAAGAACGCGCCCTGCATCGTCTTCATCGACGAGATCGACGCGGTCGGGCGGCATCGCGGCGCCGGTCTCGGCAACGGCAATGACGAGCGCGAGCAGACGCTGAACCAGCTCCTGGTGGAGATGGACGGCTTCGAGGCGAACGAAGGCATCATCATCATCGCCGCGACCAACCGTCCGGACGTGCTCGATCCGGCGCTGCTTCGCCCGGGCCGGTTCGACCGGCAGGTGGTGGTTGCCCGTCCCGACATCGAGGGCCGCGAAAAGATCCTGGCCGTGCACATGAAGAAGGTGCCGCTCGCGCCCGACGTCGATCCGCGCACGATCGCGCGCGGGACGCCGGGTTTCTCGGGCGCCGATCTCGCCAATCTCGTCAACGAAGCGGCCTTGCTTGCCGCGCGGAAGGGCAAGCGTCTGGTCGCGATGAGCGAGTTCGAGCTTGCCAAGGACAAGGTCATGATGGGCGCCGAGAGGAAGTCCATGGTGATGACCGAGGACGAGAAAAAGGCGACTGCGTATCACGAGGCGGGCCACGCTCTGGTGTCGCTGCACGTCCCCGGCTGCGATCCCTTGCACAAGGTCACGATCATCCCGCGCGGCCGTGCGCTTGGCGTGACCTGGAACCTGCCGGAACGCGACCGTTATTCGATGTCCATGAAGCAGATGAAGGCGCGGCTCGCGCTTTGCTTCGGCGGGCGGATCGCGGAGCAACTGATCTACGGCGCGGACGAACTCAACACCGGCGCGTCCAACGACATCCAGCAGGCGACCGACATGGCTCGGTCCATGGTGATGGAATATGGCATGTCGGAGAAGCTCGGCTGGCTGCGCTACCGCGACAACCAGGAAGAGGTGTTCCTCGGTCACTCGGTGGCGCGCAGCCAGAGCGTGTCGGAAGAAACCGCGCGGCTGATCGACAGCGAAGTGCGGCGCCTGATCGAGGAAGCGGAGGCCACTGCGAGGAAGGTGCTCACCGACAATATCGACGAGCTCCACCGTTTGGCCGGCGCGCTGCTTGAGTTCGAGACGCTGACCGGCGAGGAATCCAAGAAGGCAATTGCCGGCGAGGATATCGGCCGGGAAGATCCTTCGAACCGCCGTCCGGGCCTGCCGGTGGCCGGTTCGTCGATCCCGAGCACACGGCGGCCGCGCGGCGGCGGCGGCTTCGGCGACCCGGCTCCGCAGGGCGCTTGAGCGACTAAAGAGGGGCTGCCGGCGACGGTGGCCCTTCTTCGTTCAACCACCGTTCATCAGCAGACAGCTTGTTTCCCCGGCGTGTTCCAGGGGAAATTATCCATGAAGTTCAAGCTCTTTGCCGCCGTGGTGTTGGCGGTTCTGCCGGTCGGCGCGGTCCAGGCGATGACAGTGCAGGCGTTTCTGGTGAAGGCCAATGCACTCGAGAAGAAGGGCATGATGGCGCTCTTCTCCAGCGACTATAAGGCGCTGAAGGCCGAGATGGAGACCGCGGGCGCGCAGCTTGCCGCCGAGCGTAAGGCGGCTCTGCAGGCAGGCCGCAAGGTGTCTTTCTGCCCGCCCGCCAAGAACAATGTCAGCGCCAAGGATGTGCTTACATACTTCCGTGCCATTCCGCCGGCGCAGCAGGCGCGGATGTCCACCAAGGACGGCCTTCGCGGGCTGCTTGCCCGTAAATATCCCTGCCGTTGAGGCTCAGGCGCCGGAAAGCCTTAGGCTACGCCGATGACGAGCAGCAGGAACAGGAACAGGCTCGCCGCGAAAAAGGCGAACTGGCTCAGCACCAGGGTCCGCCACGCTGCGCTCCACCGCCCGATTTGGTAGGCGCCGCGCAATTGCCGGTACATGTGGATCAGCGGCAGAAAGGTAAGCCCGCTCACCACCCACCCGAGCGAGAGCCCGGCCGCGCGGAGCAGGCTTAAGGCCACGACCAGCAAGGTCATCGCGCCGATCGAGTAGGTGATGAACACGCTGTGGTCGTAGGCGCGGTACTGGCGGTAGCGTTTGCGGTGGAGAAACAGCAGCCACAGGAACGGGACGGAGATGGGAATCAGCGCCCAGGAGAATTTATAGGCGTTGTTCTGCATCTTGTAGAAAAGCAGCGACGGATTGGCCTTGGCCTTTTGGTAGGCGGCGCTGAACCAGTTCTTGCCTCCGCCGTCGGAGCCGGCCGCGGCGTTGGCGATTTCGGTGCGAAGCGGCCCCGCCGTCTCCCCCGGCTCCGCCGCAAGGTCGCCGCCGTCCCGGGTAGGGGGATCGCCGGCAATGAGGTTGAGCGCGCCGAGTTCCTGGCGCGCATCGGCGAGATCCTCCTCGATCTTCTTCGTGTCCTGCTTCGCCGCAACCGCCGCGGCGCGCTGCTTCGAAAGTTCAACGATCTTGTCGCGCAGCTCGCGGCGTTCGACGTCCAGTTCCGCCGCATTGCTGGTCTTGGCGCCTCCGAACGGACCGCCGATCGTGGACACGGTGGCGAACATCAAGAACACGGCAAACAGAAACAAAGCGAGCGGCGACACGAACCGCGCCCGCTCCCCTTCGACGTAGCGGCGGGTCAGCTCGCCTGGTCGCGAGGCGAGCAGCGGCAGTGTCCGCCATGTCTTGCCTTCGAAATGCAGGACGCCGTGGAGCAGATCGTGCCAGAATGCCGACAAGGAGCGGTGGATGTGAGCCTGCTGTCCGCAATTGCAGCAAAACTCGCCATGCAGAGTGGCCCCGCAATTTAGGCAGGCGCCGCCTTCCGCGTGGCCGCCTTCCCCCGCCTCCGGCTCCACCGCGCGCGCAAGCACGCCGCCGGTAACCGCGTCGCCCATCGCTTCCAGACCGTCAGCCCCCATACGCATAATCATGACGCAAGCCGCCGCGCGCGTCGAGGCCGTTCGCGCCGCCGCTTTTCCGTGCTAGCCCTCCAGCCGTGACGATCACCACCGGCCTCCTCGGCGGCTCCTTCAACCCGGCCCATCGCGGGCATCGCCGGATCAGCATGCATGCCCTGGAAGCGCTCGGGCTGGACGAAATGTGGTGGCTGGTTTCACCCGGCAATCCGCTCAAGCCCAAGGCCGGAATGGCGCCGCTTCCCGCCCGCTATCGTTCCGCCTTGCGCGCCGCGCGGGGCTTCCCCATCCGGCCGACGGCGATCGAGACACAGCTCGGCTCCCCTTACACCTACGACACCCTGCTCGCCCTCACCCGACTTTACCCGAAGCGCCGGTTCGTCTGGATCATGGGCAGCGACAACCTTCTCCAGTTCCACCGCTGGCGCGAGTGGCGGCGGATCGCCCGGCTGGTTCCGATTGCGGTTGTTGCGCGTCCGGGATATGATGGCGATGCCCGGGCGGCACGCGCTATGGGCTGGCTGCGGCGCTTCGTCCGACCCGCGGCCGTCGCAGCCGAGTGGACGAGGTGGAGAACGCCGGCACTCGTGTTCCTGCAACTGCCGCTCGATCCGACCTCAGCAACCGGCATCCGCGCCGCTTGTCCCGACTGGCACCAATCGCCACATCATTCGTTCAACCCCAAGGCCCTGCGCGACCGCGTGACGCGCAAGGCCGTGCGCTAAAAGGAGGCACATTGCCCGCAACCACCCCCGCTCCGCACGAACGCGGCAGCATCGAATCGGTCGAAGCCCTGCACGATCTCGTGCTTCGATCCCTGGACGACGACCAGGCCGTGGAGGTCGTCACCATCCCCTTGAGCGGGAAATCCAGCATCGCCGACCATATGGTGATCGCCTCCGGCCGCTCGACCCGGCAGGTCGCCTCCATGGCGCAGAAATTGAGCGAACGGATCAAGCAGGAACTCGGCCGCCCGGTGCGGATCGAGGGCCTTCCCGTGGCCGACTGGGTTTTGATCGACGCCGACGACGTCATCATCCACATCTTCCGCCCGGAAGTGCGCACCTTCTACAATCTAGAACGCATGTGGGCTTTCGAGGAAAACAAGGCGCCGGTTACAGCCGCGGGCTGAGCGGCCGGCTGTCGCGATGAGCGGACCCGTCGAAACCCGGCCCGAGATGAGCCGCGCGCGGTTCGAGGAGGCAGCGGCTTTTTGCTACGAAGGCTGGTGGCTGACCGGCGAAGACCCTTTCATCCACGTTCCGCAGGTAATGAACGTCGACGGCTGGAACCTGTACGGGCATGCGGGCAACGCACTGCTGACCGAGCCGCAGCGCGTGCTGATGATGTGGTCGGACGTGGTCGGGCAGACGTCCAACGGCGGCTTCACCCAGTTTATCGATAATTTCGGAAAGAACTTGAAGCTTGCCTACCGGCTGATCGCGCAGATCGAATGGCCGGAGCTGATCGAGCGTTTCGACCGCGCCTTTCGCGAGCAAGCGGGCGACCCGGAGGACCCGTTCAGGCGGCAGGACGCCCCGCCGACCTTCGATCCCCGCGCGGTGGACCGGCCGCTGATCATCGGTCACCTGGTCCGCAAGGCGACCCGCTTTCGCCCTGGGCCCGCAAGCGCGAGGAAGCCTCTTACGCCGGGCTCCCCGACATGGTTCTGCGCGGCCTCTACGACCAGGCGGTGGAGAATGGCGAGATCGTGCCCGAACAGCCGCCCGAGTTCGACTGGGACTCGATCGTCACGGTTGAAGCCGATGCGTTCGACAGCTGGTTCTACCGCGACGAGACCAAGGCAGCGTCCAAGGTGCATATCGGCGCTTACATCGTGCGCAACCGCGATGCGCTCTGCCGGCTGACCAACTAGGCGCCATGCTCCTCCACATCATCGCTCGCGGCAAGATCGGCCGCTCGCCGGAGGGGGAGCTGGTGGAGCGCTATCTGAAGCGGATCGCCTGGCCGACGAAGCTCACGGAGCTGCCTGAAAGCGGCGGCAAGGTCCCGCCGCCCGGAGAGAACAGCGTTACGCTCCTGCTCGACGAGAAGGGCGAACAGCTCCCTTCCCTTTCTTTCGCCCGCAAGCTTGAAACCTGGCGCGACGGCGGCAAGCGGGAGGCGCGGTTTCTGATCGGCGGCGCGGACGGCTTCGGCGACGAAGAACGCGCGTCCGCCGATCTGCTGCTCGCCTTCGGCAAGGCCACCTGGCCGCACCTCCTCGCCCGGGCGATGCTTGCCGAGCAACTGTTCCGCGCCACCTCCATCCTTGCCAACCACCCGTATCACCGCGAAGGATAGGCCATGCGCCGCCTTCTCCTCCTCCTTGCTCTGCCGCCGCTGATCGCCGGCGCGCTCGCGGCAGCGCAAGGGAGCGGGAACGAGCCGGCCAATCTGGTCCAGGCGAAGCAGGAAGCGGCGGATGCGCGGCGGCGCTCGGAGGCGCTTGAGGCGCAGGCGAAGCAGGCAACCGACGAGGCGGGCAAAGCGCGCGCCGAGGCCGCCGCGCTCGCCTCCCGCATCGAGGCGGCGGAGGCGGACATCACCGCCGCCGAAACGCGCATCCGCCTGGTTGAGGAGCTTCGCCGGGCGCAGCGAGCGCGGCTTGCCGAAAAACAGGTGCCGCTGATCCGGCTGACCGCCGCCTTGCAGACCATGGCGCGCCGCCCCGCGGCACTGGCGCTGGTGCAGCCAGGATCGGTGGACGAGATCGTCCATGTCCGATCGCTGCTCGCCTCGTCGCTGCCGGTGATCCGCCAGCGCACCGCTGCCGTGCGTGCGGAAATCGCCGAGGGCAATCGGCTGCGCAAGGATGCGGAGACGGCGTATGCCGCGCTGACCGCAGGACGCGAGGACCTGCGGCGGCGTCGCATCGCGCTCGCGCGGTTCGAGCAGAGCCGCCGCGCCAAATCGGAAGACCTGATGGCGTCCGCCGTTTCGCAATTTGACCGCGCCCTCGCGTTCGGCGAAGAGGCGCGCGACATCGCTACGCTTGCCGGCACCGAGGCCTATCAGAACCAGCTGCGCCGACGCCTGTCGGAACTTCCCGGCCCCGCGCTTCGCCCCGGCACGAAAGGCGGCGAGGCACGGCAAGGCGGGCCGCTGTACATCCTGCCCGTGGCGGGCAAGCTGCTGACGGGCATGGGCGAGATTTCCGACGCCGGCGTTCACGCCCGCGGCCTCACCTTTCAGACTGCGCCCGGTGCCGATGTCCTGGCGCCGTCCGCGGGCCGCGTCGTCCATGCCGGCACCTTTCGCGGCTATGGCGAAGTGGTGATCCTCGACCACGGCGCCGGCTGGACCACTACGCTGACCCATCTCGGCGCCTTGTCCGTGCGCGTCGGCGACCGGGTGCAACCCCGTCAGCTCCTCGGCCAGGCCTCGTCCCGCACCCCGCGCGTGTCGGTTGAGCTGCGCCACAACGGCAGGCCGTTCCCGATTGCGCCGCTGGTGACGCTGTAGGCGAGCCCACCTTCGCTCACGCACGCGAAATCATTCACCTCCTGTTGCTTTTCCCTTGCTACGAAAGCGCGTAAAGCTTCCCTCACCATTCCAGCAGGATCACCATGGCCAGCAACCTCATCCGCTCCCTCGGCCTTGTCGGCGCCGTTGCAATAATTCCGGCCGCCACCGCCGCCTTCGCTTCGGCCGAAGTGGAGGGCATGCGGCAGTTCGAGGAATTCATGAGCGTGTTCCAGCGCGTGCGCTCCGAATATGTCGAGCAGGTGGACGACAAGACGCTGCTTCGCGGCGCCATCGACGGCATGCTCGCAAGTCTCGATCCGCACAGCTCCTATCTCGACGAGAAGGGCTATAGCCGGATGATGACCACCACCGAGGGCGAATATGGCGGCCTCGGCCTCAACGTCACCATGGAAGACGGCGCGGTGAAGGTGATCACGCCGATCGAGGACTCCCCCGGCTTCAAGGCGGGGCTGAAGGCCGGCGACTATATCACCCACATCGACGGCAAGCTGATCTACGGCGGCACGCTCGATGAAGCGGTGGACCAGATGAAGGGCGCGCCCGGTACCTCGCTCACCATCACCATCGTCCGCCCCGGCCGCGACAAGCCGTTCGACGTCAAGCTTACCCGCGCCATCATCGAATTGAAGGCGGTGAAGTGGGAAGTGAAGGACAATGTCGGCATCATCAACGTCAACGCCTTCAGCCGCGGCACCACCGATGAGACGCTTGCCGCCATCGCGGCCATCGACAAGTCGCTCGGCAAGAAGCCCTTGGGCTATATCGTCGACCTGCGCGCCAATCCGGGCGGGCTGCTCGACCAGGCGATCGGCCTGTCTGACGTCTTCCTCGAGCGCGGCGAAGTGGTCTCGCAGCGCGGGCGCAAGAAGACGGACATCGAGCGTTATTATGCCCAGCCCGGCGACGCCGCGAAGGGCCTGCCGGTCGTGGTGCTGGTCGACGCCGGCAGCGCTTCGGCAGCCGAAATCGTCGCCGCCGCGCTTCAGGAGCATCACCGCGCAATCGTGATGGGCGAGCGGACGTTCGGCAAGGGGTCGGTTCAGACCCTGCTTCCGATCGGCGGCGACACGGCGCTTCGCCTGACCACCGCGCGCTACTACACGCCGTCCGGCCGATCGGTGCAGGAAGGCGGCATCACGCCCGACATCGAAGTGCCGCAGCTGTCCGACCCCGATTACAAGTCGCGGCCGCGGCTTCGCGAAGCCGATCTGCGCCGCCACCTGATCAACGAGATCAAGGTGGAGGACAATGTGGTCGAGGACGACGGCAAAACCGATCCGCGCTTCGCGGCGACGCCCGAGGAGCTGAAGAAGAAGGGCATCGAAGACTTCCAGCTCCATTATGCGCTGCAGACCATCGCCCGCCTGGGCCGCACCGCCACCGCCACCGCCGCCAAGGCGCCGCCCGCGCCGCAGGCGAAGACCGGCACGCGCTAAGCTGTGACTGGGCTCGACAAGGCGAAGGCTCTCGCCATCCTGGTGCCGGCGGCTTTGCTTGCCGGCGCCTGGGGATCGGAGATCTGGGGCAGGCTTCACCCGTGCGAGATGTGCTGGTGGCAGCGTTACGCGCACATCGCGGGGCTCGGCTTTGCGCTTCTTGCGTTGCTGTTTGCGAAGGGCATGCCGGACCGGGGCCGCAGCTTCGTGTGGCTGGCGGCGCTCGGCATTGCGGCAAGCGGCCTGATCGGCGCCTACCATGCCGGCGTGGAGGCCAAGATCTTCAAGGGCTTCACCACCTGCACCAGCACCGCCGGCGGCTCGGGCGAGGATCTGCTGCGCTCGATCATGGATGCGCCGCTGGTGCGCTGCGACCAAATCCAGTTCGAATTCCTCGGCATTTCCATGGCCGGATGGAACGCGATCATTTCCCTGTTGTTCGCATTGGTGATCCTATGGCTCAGCTTGCGACGCCCCCGTCCGGCCGCGGCATGACCGCCGACGCCGATCCCGTGACGAGCGATGTCTCGCCCGCGCCTCGTCCGCGCTGGCGCCCGGGCGACCGCCGCCCCGATGTCGCCTCGATGGCGCGCGTCGACCAGGCGGGGGAATATGGCGCCACGCGGATCTATTGCGGCCAGCTCGCCGTGCTCGGCGCACGCCACCCGACTGCGCGGGCGATTGCCCGGATGCAGAGCCAGGAGGAAGTTCACCTCCGCCATTTCGACGACATGCTGGTCGAGCGGGGCATCCGCCCGACCCTGATCCAGCCGTTCTGGAACGTCGCCGGCTACGCGCTTGGCGCCGTGACCGCCCTGATGGGCTCGAGTGCGGCCATGGCCTGCACGGCCGCCGTCGAGACCGAGATCGACAAACATTATGACGATCAGGTGCGCGCGCTGGGCGAGGAGGAGCCGGACCTTTCCGCCTCCATCCGCCGCTTCCAGGCGGAAGAGCTCGAGCATCGCGACACCGCCATCGCCGCCGGCGCCGAAGACACGTTCGGCTACCCGATATTGTCCTCCGTTATTCGCGCGGGCTGCCGGTTCGCAATCGCCCTTTCCAAGAGGATCTGACGCCATGAAGTCCTTGCTCGCCGCCGCTCTCCTGCTGGCTACCGTCTCCACGCCCGCCTTCGCGCAGCAGGACGCCGAAGCGCCCGCCGCGGAGGAGGACGTCAAGGTCAACCAGCTCATCGTCTATGGCGACGATCCCTGTCCGCCCAGCACGGACGAGGTGATCACCGTCTGCGCCCGCTTGAATGACGAGGAGCGTTTCCGCATTCCCAACAACCTGCGCGACCGCCCCGGCACCCCGGGGAACGAGGCGTGGGGCGCGCGGGCCGTGGCGCTTCAATATGTCGGCCGTTCCGGCATCGGCAGCTGCTCGCCGACCGGCGTTGGCGGCGCCTCCGGTTGCTACAACGAACTGGTCCGCCAGGCGCGGGCGGAGCGCGCCGCCGATCCGCGGATCAACTGGGAAAACCTGATCGACGAGGCTCGGCAAAAGCGGCTGTCCAAGATCGACGAGAAAGCGAAGGAAGAGGAGGAAGCGGAGAACGGCCCCCGCTGAGCGGCGCCTCGCCGCTTCCTCTGGAACCGCAAGCGAGCCCTAAGCCTTTTTGTTCGAAACCGTTGAACAGGAGGCCCCCGATGAAGGCCCTTGCCCTCGCCGCCCTTGCCGCCGCCGCGGCGCTGGCCGCAATGCCGGTGGACGCGCAGAACCGCGCGTCCCGCGCCGACAGGATAACCCGCGTCACCATCTACGGCACCCAGGCGTGCCCGCGCGGGGACGATGGCGAGATCATCATTTGCGGCCGCCGCCGCTCGCAGGATCGCTTCCGCATTCCAGAGGCGCTGCGCGAGGATGCCGGCGCGGATGATCCGGAGAATGTCAGCTGGGCGGCACGCGCCGAGAGCCTGGAATATGCCGGCCGCACCGGCATTCAGAGCTGCTCGCCGGTCGGCCCCGGCGGCAATTCAGGCTGTCTCGCGGAACTGATCCGCACCGCCCGCGGCGAGCGGACGAAGGGTGAAGGCGACCCTGGGCGGTAAGGCTCAGCCCCTCTCCTTCTCCGCCGCGATCCATTCCGTCACCTGCCGCTCGAGCACGTCGAGCGGCACCGAGCCTTGCAGGAGCACCGCGTCGTGGAAGCGGCGAAGATCGAAGCGAGTGCCGAGCTCCTTCTCGGCGCGGGCGCGTAGCTCGCGGATCTTGAGTTCGCCGATCTTGTAGCCGAGCGCCTGCCCCGGCCAGCTGATGTAGCGATTCACTTCCGCGTCGATGTTCGCGTCGGACAAAGCGGTATTCTCCCGCATGAAGGCGACGGCGCGGGCCTTGTCCCAGCCCTTGGCATGGATGCCGGTGTCGACCACCAGCCGCGCCGCGCGCCACGCCTGGTAAGATAGCTGGCCCATCTTCTTGGCCGGTGTGTCGTAGAGGCCCATCTCCTCCGCGATCTTCTCTGAATACAGGCCCCAGCCCTCGGTAAAGGCGGTGAAGGAGGTAAAGTTTCGGCGGAAGGGCGGCAGATCCACTTCCTGCTGGAGCGAAATCTGGTGGTGGTGGCCGGGTACCGACTCGTGGGCGGAGAGCGCCGGGATTTCCCAGAGCGGGCGCTGGTTGAGCTTGGACGTGTTGACGTAATAGGTGCCCGACAGGCCGCTCTCCGGCGCGCCCTGGCCGTAATAGGCCGTGGTGGTGCCCTCGGCAGTCTCGGCCGGGATCTCGCGGATGCCGTAGGGCAAGCGCGGCAGGGTGCGGAAGAAAGCGGGCATCTTGCCGTCGATCATCTTCGCGACCCGCGCGGTCGCTCGAAGCAGTTCCTCCGGTGTCTTGGCGAAGTAAACCGGGTTGGTGCGCAGCTCGGCAATAAAGGCCTGGCGGGTGGCGAAACCGGCGGACTTGGCGACGGCGTCCATCTCGGCGTTGATCCGCGTCGATTCCTGGAGGCCGAGCTGGTGGATCTGGTCGGGCGTGAGGGTGGTCGTGGTCTCCTGCCGAACGCGGAAGGCGTAATATTCCTTGCCGCCGGGGAGCGCCGAGACGCTGTCGGACTTGGCGCATTTGGGGGCGTAGCCGGTGCGGTAGAAAGCGGCGTGCTTGGCGTAGGCAGGGTTCAGGACGTCGCGGATGAGGCGCTGGGCGCGGGACTGGAGCGCCGCCCACTCGGCATCCGAGACGTCGCCGGGGCGGGTGCCCAGGAAGGGCTCGTAGAAGCGGGACTTGAGCGGGTCGTCGGCGATGACGCCCGTGATCGACTTCTCGGTGTTGCCGAGGACGGAGCAGGGCAGGACCTGGCCCTGCTTCACGGCCTCAGCCGTGATCGCCAGCGCTTCGTCGTTGAGCTTTGGGTACTGCTCGAGGCGGGTGAGGTAGCTTTCGAAATCGGCGCGGGTGCGGAAGGGGAGGCCGCTGGCCACGCCGGCGAAATTCTGGTGCCAGCCAGCGTAGGTGGTGAACAGCATCAGCCGCTGCTTGAAACCGTTTGCATCGACGCCTTCCGACAAGGAGCGGCGGAGGATCGCCTTGCTGGTCCGATCGGAGGCGTCGAGGCTGGAGTCGGGAATAGCGTCGAGACGACGGAGGAAGGCGGAGGCACGGGCTGCGCGGCGGTCGGCGGCGGCGAGGCTCAGATCCTCGACCTTCGCGTCGTAGTCGCGCACGCCGAGTGCGGTGGCGTAGGTTGGGCTTTCGCTGAGCAGCCAAGCATAATGTTCGTCGAGCAGCGCGCGAAAATCGTCGGCCGGTGCCGCGGCGGCGGGGGCGGCTGAGGCCAAAGCGGCGGCGAGAAGGGCGGCGGCGAAGCGGCGGGTCATGCGGGTCTCCCAATGCGAGACCCTACACTATCCCCCTCCCCCACCGGCGCAAGCGGCCAGCGGACACGCGACGCGGAAACGAACCGGCCGCTCGCCCGTTCAGCCGGGCATGAGCGACAATATCTACAAGATCATCGAGGTCGTCGGTTCGTCCGAGACCAGCGTCGAAGATGCGATCAAGAAAGCGATCGCCCGCGCGTCAGCCTCCGTCCACGGCCTGCGCTGGTTCGAGGTCAAGGAAACCCGCGGCCACATCGAGGACGGGCAGGTTGCGCATTACCAGGTGACCTTGCGGATCGGCTTCACGCTGGACGAAGCGGGCTAAGCGGCCCTTCCTCTCAAATCGACTCCATGCGCGCCTGACCGGCGGCCCGATCAGTCGCGCGGCAGCGGGCAATCCATGTGGTTCCCGGCGGCGTAGATCCGCACCCGGCGGAGGCCGCGAATGTCGGTGCCGGGGCCGCCGAAGTTCGCCGACGCCTTGTGCCGCGCCATCACCGACGCGGTCATTGAGCCGGAAGGCGGCGGCTGCGCGAGGAAATCATATTCAAGCGTGCCGTCCGCTGTGATGATCGCACCACGCGAAACGAGCGCAGGCCGCGACCAGCCGCCGCTCCCGACCTGCCCTACCGCCTCGACGAAATAATCGCCGCCCGCGAGCGGCGTGATGGCGACGTCCAGGATCTTTCCAACCGGTTTCATATACGGCCCCCCACGGGTTGCGTTGAACAGGCTTAGTCTCCGAACGGCGCGGAAACTGTCGCTGAGCGCACTGGTCCGCGCCCGCGTCCAGCTTTCGCTGGTCCAGCCATCCTCCTGCCCGCTTTCGCCGACGCACCGAAATATGCAGCTTGGCTGCAAATCACGCCGAAGTGGAGGCGGTTGGAGTCGACCGGCCGCACGGCTGTGGCAGACTGAGCCGCCGAACATGTACCCTCGGCCCGGTGCTTCCGCGTGCCTGACAAACTGTTGTCGAGAGGGGGTAACGATGAAGACGCTCGCAATTTTGCTAACCGCCGCCGCGGCCCTGCCGCTTTCCGCATGTGCGACCAATTCGCTGGTGGAGCCGAAAACACCCGGCGAGATCAATACCGGTTACAATTACGTCCCCGTGGACCCGATTGAGGTGACGGTGCTGATCGACGGCCGGCTGGTGGACGCGGAGGGCCAGTTTCCGGCCAGTACGAGCGCGAAGATCATGCAAGCAGCACGGTACCAACGCTGCGTTCCAAGGAGCATCATGGATGACGCGGACGAACCCGCGCCCAAAACCCCCCCGGAGCATAGCGCGGATGTAATGGATGCCCTTCCGGATCACACGATTCGCATGGCTATTCGGGAAGTCAGCGGCAAAACCGAAGGCGGCTTCGGTCCCGTCGGGTTAAGCGTAGCCGGCAGCTCCTATCAGGTGGTGGCCGACTCGATCTTTGCGGATGCGACCAACGTGCGGCTGGGAATCCGGGTCACAGATCCGAACAACAATCTCATCAGCCTTGCAGCGCTGCCAAAGCAGTTGCCAACCGGAACAAAGGTCGAGGTTCGGAGGGGGGAATTCGAAAAAGACGGCAGTGACAAGAAATTCCCTGTAGATTTCGAAGACGTTCGAGTGCCGGTATATGTCGGCATCGGGCTTCGTCTGACGGCAAATCTGATCGCGCGGAAGGCGAATTTGAAACTGTCGAATCTTCCGGCGATTGCAGCGAGTGCGGACGCCAACCAGAGCACCGGGACCTTGACCCTCCAAACGCTGGGCGTGTTCAACCAGCAGGTTGCCTCAACCTTCGCCATCCCGACTGAGCTTAGCTCGACATCGGTTCAAAACGCCTTGGTGAGCCTTGGTGCCGTTAAGGCCATCCTATACGATCGTGACACGGGGAAGCGGCCGCGCGTGACCGGTATCTACAACCCGCTGCCGACCAGCGATCCCCTGCTTATCAACAAAATCTATACTGCGCTGGCGAGTGCGCCCATCTCATGGCGCCCATGCGGCGCAAGCTAAGCTAGGCGGAACCCCGTCGTGACCCGGGCCGCCGATGTTCCGCAAAGCGCCGAGCGTCGGCGCTGAGGGCGGCGAGGCAGGCTTCGGCGGGGCGGAGTTCCCAGGCCTGGTGAGCGATGAGGAGGTCGATCTTGGCGGCAAGGGCGGCAGCGTGGGACGCTGGGGTGCGGAGCAGGTGGATAAGGGCGCGATCGTGGCGGGTGCCGGCGCGGGCGTAGACATTGTCGTCCGGTCCTCTGGTCAGGGCGGTGAGTTCGGCGTCGGCCTTGGAAGCGGGCAAGGGCGCGGTCCCATAAAGTGACCGCCTTGGATGACTCGGCTGCCGTGGGTGCGGCGCCCTGCCCTTTCCCCTTTGCCAAACGTCCGGACGGCGGTGAGTACGGGCCCTTCGATGATGCTGAGAACAGGCACGGCGAACCCAGCGCCTAGCAGAGCGCGGCGCGACAGGTTAAGCTGCACAACAGCCATCCTTCGCCTCCTCTTCCAGGGCGGAGTTCGCTGGTCAGAGCCGGAGCGAGGCGGGTGCCTTCTCTCCTTCTAGTTTCTAGTCAGACTAAAAATAGGAGCGAGTCAATAGCAGTCGAACAGAAAAGACCGCGCGGGCGGCCACGAACTGGCGTGTTCCCTGCCAGAGCCGTGCGAATGCCGCCGGAACTGGAGGCCGCTATCGACGCGTGGATGGAGCGGCAGCCGGAACCGAAACCATCCAGGTCAGAGGCGATCCGCCGCCTCATCGAGAGTGGGCTGGCCGGTGACCGATAGCGCGGCAGCCACCGCAGCCTTCACGATCAATGTGATCTGATAGCGTGCGCTTGATCGACATTTCGCAGTGGAAAATTGATGAGGAGTTTTCTCCCTACCCGGAGGGTTCACGCGACAAGTACGCTGTGATCGCACCCGTGAGTCAGCTGCCGAGCGGCATAGTGCCCGAACATCGTTATCTGATGAAGTTTTCCAACCGACGGTACCCAGTGCAATTCTGGTCTGAGCTTATGGCGTTCGCAATTGCTAAGCAACTACATGTACAAGTACCGCCAACGTTCATTGCGATTGACCCCGCCACCGGTCAGCCAGGATCTTTGATCGAGTGGTTTTACGGCCCGCAAATTGAACACAGCAGGCAGGAGAAAGGTCGATTAGCTGCAGTGGCGGCCATCATATTCGGTGTGAGGGAGGCTCCGACCACGCACAGCTTGTACGTACCTGGCAGCAATTACATGCGCCGCTTCATACCTGATTATGACCTTAGAACCGGTCGTCAGCACAATTTTGTTGACCTTGCTCGCTGGATCACTGCGTTCAGCCGCACCTACCGACATGATTTCTGGCCTCAGTGGTGTGGCATGCTCCTCTTCGATGCGCTCATCGGGAACACGGATCGTCATCAGGACAATTGGGGTGTCCTATGGCGGGCGGATAATGCAGGAAATTTGAGCCCGCGCTTTGCTCCCGCCTTTGACAATGGCACATCACTGGCCCACGAGATCATGGAAGAAAAGCTCTCGGCGTTCGACTCCGAAGCGCTGGATCGGTATGTTCAACGGGGTCGGCACCACCTCAGGTGGCAACGGGATGATCAGAAGCAATGCGGTCACATCGAATTGATACGTATGCTGGCCGAGCGCCAGCCTGCCCTACTGACTCATGTGCACCAGAGCCTCGACGCGAACATCGACGCAGCGTTTGTCGAAATTGAGGCGCTAACTTCGATGGAAATTGCAGTCCCTCTCAGCGGAGAGCGAGTCAGCGTTATTCGTCGAATGGTCAATCGAAGGATCGAACTTCTGCGGGAGGCCGTGGCCACTTAATGCAACAGATTTCCCGGATTGTCGAGCCTAACAAGCTCAAGCTGGTGTGGCAGTCGGTCAACGGCTCGGATCGCACGAAATACGTAGTTGGCGAGCTAGTACGGGCTTCAAACTGCGTAGCTTTGTACTATAGCTACAACACGGCCGATTTTCTAGCAGCCCAAAAGGCTGGATTCCAAGGGCACCCCGCCTTTGATTTCAGGCAGCCGGTTCACCACCATAATGTGTTGGAGATATTCATAAAGCGTGTACCTCCACGAAATCGTCTGGACTTTCACCAGTTCTTGAGCAAGCACCGCCTTGCTCACTTTCCTTCTATTTCTGATTTTGCTCTTCTTGGATATTCCGGGGCAAGGCTGCCTGGCGACGGATTTTACCTAGAGATTGATTTTTCCCTGGAACGGCCGCCACTGGAATTTCTGATGGAAGTTTCCGGTTTCAGGTACTACCAAGGCATGCACGTCCAGATGGAGACCTTACAGGGACTGCCGGTCCAACTGCTTCCAGAGCCGCACAACCCAATGGATCCGAATGCGGTTCAACTATATGCGGGAGCGGTGAAGCTAGGGTACGTACCAAGGCCCCAAGCTGCATCAATCCGCGCATGGATGCCATACCACGCAATCAGCGCATCGATTGAACGAATTGAAGGCGCGCCCTTAAGGCCTCAGGTTTATTTGTTTATACGCATAGCATCTTCCGCCGCTCTGCAAGCCCTTCTGACTAGCTCTTGAGGTTGGCTCCGGAAAAGGAATTAGTGTGCAGTGAATCTTTACTCACGTAGCGTGTACAAAATTTAAACTAAGTGAAGGAACGATGTTGATTAACGTGTTACGCATACTTCCTCAAGCTGGCATCGCCGAGGCACCCGGACGCCTGAACTCCGCCAGCCGTTAAAGGCCCGCAGGTGCCTTGCCGTCGATCCACATGCGGGTGCTGGCCACTCCGCGCGGGTCGAGGGCCCAGGGGTCGGCGCGCTTTCGCGCGCGCCAGCCGCTTGGATCGAACCAGGTCCCTTTGGTAGAGCCGGACCGGGTATAGAATTGGCGCGCGGCGGCGAAGTGGAGGTGGGGCACGTTGCTGCAGCCCGTATTGCCGGACAGGCCGAGCTGGTCGCCGGCCGCAAGCTTGTCGCCAACCTTCACGTCGACACGCGAAAGGTGGACATAGTTCGTGATTAAATATTCACCGTGCGCTTCGTCGGGAAGGCGGTGACGGATTTGCACCCACAGACCGCTGGTGAGACCGCTCAACAGATGGCAGGGATGCGGGTCTTCTTGGCCGGCGCGGGTGACGGTGCCGGCAGCCGCTGCAAGCAGCGGGGTGCCGACGGGCATTGCGAAATCATAGCCGGCATGACCGTCCTGCGCCCGGGTTGCGCGAAAGCGGCGGCCACGCCAGTCGACCGCCCGGCGATTATTGTCGGCAGCGCGAAGCGGAAGGTCGTGATCGAAGACGTTGAGGACGGGATAGTCACCCGCAAAGGGTTTCTGAAAGAACGGAAAGGCCGCCGGCGCCTCGGCCGGCAGGGTGGCGGGCGCGGTGGGCGTGCTCGGCGTGGCGGGCGTCGCGTCCGGCTGCGAGGATGCCGCCGCGGGCACGGCCAGCACCGATAACAGGGCCAGGTGCCTCGCGCTCATTCCGCCGCCTCACGCTCCTGTACGGGGCCCTTCTTCTTCCGCTTCGGCTTGGCCGGGACCGCCTCCACCCGCGCCACCTGAAGCAGCGGCTTGAGATAGTGCCCCGTGTAGCTGCGCGGCTCCTCCGCCACTTGCTCCGGCGTGCCTTCCGCCACGACCTCGCCGCCTTTGTCGCCGCCTTCCGGCCCTAGATCCAGCACCCAGTCGGCGGTCTTGATCACCTCAAGATTGTGTTCGATGACGACGACGCTGTTGCCTTGCTCGACGAGCTGGTGGAGGACCTCCAGGAGCTTGCGCACGTCCTCGAAGTGGAGGCCCGTCGTGGGTTCGTCGAGGATGTAGAGGGTTTGGCCGGTGGCGCGGCGGGAGAGTTCCTTGGCGAGTTTGACGCGCTGGGCTTCGCCGCCGCTCAAGGTCGTCGCCTGCTGACCGACCTTGATGTAGCCCAGGCCCACTTCCGCGAGCATCGCCATCTTGTCGCGGATGGGGGGCACGGCCTTGAAGAATTCCACCGCGTCCTCAACCGTCATGTCGAGCACGTCGGCGATGCTCTTGCCCTTGAACTTCACTTCCAGCGTTTCGCGGTTGTAGCGCTGGCCGTGACAGACGTCGCAGGTGACGTAGACGTCGGGGAGGAAGTGCATCTCGATCTTGATCAGGCCGTCGCCCGAGCAGGCCTCGCAGCGGCCGCCCTTGACGTTGAAGGAGAAGCGGCCGGGCTTGTAGCCGCGCGCCTGGGCTTCGGGGAGGCCGGCGAACCAGTCGCGGATCTGAGTGAAGGCGCCGGTGTAGGTGGCGGGGTTGGAGCGCGGGGTGCGGCCGATCGGCGACTGATCGATGTCGATCACCTTGTCGAGATATTCGAGGCCGGTGATCTTTTCGCACGGGCCGCAGACGACGCGGGCGCCGTTCAGCTGGCGGGCGGCGCCGGCGTAGAGGGTGTCGATGGTGAAGCTCGACTTGCCGGAGCCGGAGACGCCGGTGATGCAGGTGAAGGTGCCCAAGGGGATGGAAGCGGTGACGTCCTTCAGGTTGTTGGCGCGGGCACCCTTCACCGTCAGCTTCTTGCCGTTGCCTTTGCGCCGGCTGGCGGGGACGGCGACGGAGCGGCGACCGGTGAGGTAGTCGGCGGTGAGGCTGTTCTCGTTGGCGAGCACTTCGGCGAGGGTGCCGTGGGCGACGACCTCGCCGCCGTGGGCGCCGGCGCCGGGGCCCATGTCGATGACATAGTCTGCGGTGCGGATGGCGTCTTCGTCATGCTCGACGACGATCACCGTGTTGCCGAGGTCGCGCAGGCGCTTCAGCGTCACCAGCAGGCGGTCGTTGTCGCGCTGGTGGAGGCCGATCGAGGGCTCGTCGAGGACGTAGAGGACGCCCGAGAGGCCGGAGCCGATCTGGGAGGCGAGGCGGATGCGCTGGCTCTCGCCGCCGCTGAGGGTGCCGGAGGTGCGGTCGAGGTTGAGGTAATCCAGCCCGACATTGTTGAGGAAACCCAGGCGCTCGTTGATTTCCTTGAGGATCGCGCGGGCGATTTCGCGCTGCTGGCCGGTGAGCTTGTCCTCCAGCGTTGAGAACCAGTCGAGGGCGTGGCGGACGGAGCGGCGGGTGGACATGGAGATGTCCTCGCCGGCGATCTTGACGGCCAGCGGCTCTGGGCGGAGGCGGGCGCCGCCGCAGGTCTCGCAGGGGGCGGCCGATTGGTATTTGGAGAGCTCCTCGCGCATCCAGGCGCTCTCGGTCTGGAGCATGCGGCGGTTCAAATTGCCGATCACGCCTTCGAAAGGCTTCTTGACGTCGTAGCTCTTGCGGCCGTCGATGAAGGTCAGCGTGACGGGCTTGCCCTTGGTGCCGTGGAGGATGACGTCCTGCACTTCTAGCGGCAGCTCGTTCCAGGGCGTCTCCAGCGCGAAATCGTAGGCGCGGGCGAGGGAGCCCAAGACCTGCATGTAATAAGGGCTGGGTGGGTTGGACTTGGCCCAGGGGACGACGGCGCCCTTTTTGATGCTGAGGTTCTGGTTGGGGACGACGAGCTCCGGATCGAACAGGAGCTTTTCGCCGAGGCCGTCGCAGGCGGGGCACGCGCCTTGCGGGGCGTTGAAGGAGAAAAGCCGCGGCTCGATCTCGGCGATGGTGAAGCCGGAGACCGGGCAGGCGAACTTTTCGGAGAAAACGATGCGGCCGGGGGGTGCGTTGTCGCCGAGGACGACGCGGGTCTCCGAGCCCCCCCCACCAGGCTGCGCCTGGTCCCCCTCCCCGTCCCGGGGAGGATCGGCGGGGTCAAGGTAGACGAGGCCTTCGGCGAGCTTCAGCGCCTGCTCGAGGCTCTCGGCCAGGCGGGTCTCGATGCCTTCGCGGACGGCCAAGCGATCGACGACGACCTCGATGTCGTGCTTGTACTTCTTGTCGAGCGCCGGCGCGTCGTCGATTTCGTAGATCGTGCCGTCGATGCGCACCCGGGTGAAGCCGGCTTTCTGCCACTCGGCCATTTCCTTGCGGTACTCGCCCTTGCGGCCGCGGACGACGGGGGCGAGGAGGTAGTGCCGGCTGCCTGCGGGGAGCGCCATGACGCGGTCGACCATTTGGCTGACCGTCTGCGCGCTGATCGGCAGGCCGGTTTCGGGCGAATAGGGCACGCCGACACGCGCCCAAAGGAGGCGCATATAATCGTAGATCTCGGTCACGGTGGCGACCGTTGAGCGCGGGTTGCGCGAGGTCGTCTTCTGCTCGATCGAGATGGCCGGCGAGAGGCCCTCGATGTGGTCGACATCGGGCTTCTGCATCATCTCCAGGAACTGCCGCGCGTAAGCCGAAAGGCTCTCGACGTAGCGGCGCTGCCCCTCGGCGTAGATCGTGTCGAAGGCGAGAGAAGATTTGCCGGAGCCCGACAGGCCGGTGATCACCGTCAGCGTCTCGCGCGGGATGTCTACATCCACGCCCTTCAAATTGTGCTCGCGCGCGCCGCGTACGGAAAGGTGAGTCAGCATGGCCGATGATGTTCCAGGTTTGTTCCGAGGGTAGAGGCGCGCGCGTGACAGGTCAACGCGGACCGCTGCGAGATGGGTTCGCGAGAGGCGTAAGGCAAGGCGGCCCGGCGACCGTACACCGACGCTACAGCAGCATCGAGCCCGGTCAGGTCGAGCCCCCGGCATTCGCGGTCCACCCGCGCAGCCCGGCCACGCCTACTTCGCTGGCGGATCGCACTTCAGGATATTGTCAGTACCTGCATCAGGAAGTGCGTCGATGTCTCTGACCATGACCTGGGCCATGCCGCTATTCCCGTTCGCGCCGGTGTAGAAAGGCTCGGCATTTCCAAATACCGCCGCATCATTGGCGAACATGTACAATCGGCCGGTTTCACGCGCCTCGAAGCTTCCGTGGTAAAGGCGGCAGGGCCAAGCCTCTTTTCCATCCTCCCCCAGCAGAAGGAGTGTGCGCATCACCACGCGAGGCACCCGCTCCGGCGAGCGCTGGACCGGCCTGATCTGGTAAATGGGGGCGAGATAGGGGGCATCCACGACCCGCCGCAGGGGAATACCAATGAAACCGGCGATGCCGAGCTTCCCCGGTTTGAGTCCCGCGGGAGTGGCGCGCACCTGCCCGTCCATCCAGTCGCCCTGCACCCGGAAGGTGACCTGATAACGATGGTTCTTCTGGACCACCAACGTGCTGTCGTTACACTTTTCGCGTGTTTTGAATTCGAACCGGGCAACACGACCCGCCTCTTTTGCTTGGACGGGAGTTGGCGCGCACCAGGTCCGCTCGTTCACAGAAAGCGCCACCTGGGTCCAAAGGATCACCACCAGATAGAGGAGGGCAGCGAGCAGGAGAATACCAAAGACGAACGGGAGTATGGCCCATTTCAGCGCCCGAAGCAGCTGCTGGTAGATCCGGACCCTGCGCAATGCTGCGAAGCCTCCCCCGCCCGGCACCTGGACCGGAGTACCATTGCACCGCGCTTTCCAGAGCGCGCGCATTTCTGTTTTAATCTTTCCCTGCTGCAGCGTGCCAGCGGTCCAGAAAATTGGCAGCACAACGATAAGGAGAATGCCAAAAACAAGCGGCGTCGTTTCAAAGGCATGCACCCAAGGATTCAGCAGATCGGGCAAAAGGTAATCGGACCATCCGGTGAGCCTGCTGGACATCCAGCGATTATCCGCGTCGCGCGGGTAAGCGAAAGATGCCGCCCAGATAGGGCTGAGCAGGAATATGAGGCTGATGATCGTAGTCGCGAAGTAGAGCCCGCGCCGGATCCAGACCATGTCGAAAATGCGCCGCTCCGCCTGTTTCCAGTCAGCATCGAATAGGCTGAGGCGCTGTTGGACCGCTTTCTCTACGACCGGGTGTCCGCCTGCGGTCTGGCCGGCTGAAAAGGGTTCAATTTCGAAGCCGTTCGGCAGGGTGACGGGCGCGTAATCGTCCGTTCCCGCCGCGACGCGTGCCACAACGCTTTCGTGAACCTTGCAGCTGAGAAGAGCCCCCGCCCCGGTCTGCTCCTTGCCAAGCTGCGGATCGCGCATGCTCAGCGTTTCGGCAACATAATCCTGGCCGGAATCCTGGTGGAGATAAGCCCCGATACGCCGCGGCTGGTACCGGTAATAAGATGCCAGCCCGGCGCGAGAGTCGTGGATCGGACCCAGGCTGTTGGAGAGGTCGTGGACGCGCTTCTCCAGTTCGGGGATCAGCCTCAAGCCTTTGCCTTTGGCTTCGCCCATCATCCAGCAGAGGGAAACGTAGCTGAGACTTTCATCGGGATAGCCGCCGCCGACATCAGCGTGCATGCCCGAAAACCAGACTTGCTTTAGCCGGTCTTTGAAGCGCTTCCGCGCCTCGCCGTCGTGCGGATGGGCTTTCATCGCCTTTGCGTGCCAGTCCACCTCGTCCCAAAGAACCGGGTGAAATGCGTCGCGTTCATCGTCAATGGCCAACGCGTGCCGCACGACCTCGACCTTTTCGTTGAGGTAGGTGTCGGGCATCGAGAGCGGGTAGATCACCATGTCTATGCCGCGCGTGATCTCTGTGATGGGACCACCATAAGCCGCCACGGTGTCCCACACGCCCAAAAACCGGATACGAACCGGAAGAGGCGGCTTCTCCCTGCCCAACCTTGGCCCAAAGAGGAAGCGCTTCACCTTGATCCAGCCGTCCCGCAACAAGCGCGCGCCGCAGCCCAGCAGGTGATAGTAGGCTGGGTTGGATTCACGCTGAAAGCGGCGAAAGGCGTCAAGGGAACGCGCCTTCAGTTCCGCCTCGCTTTCGTATTGAACGACGCCCTGGGTCGCCAGCATCGCGGCAACGAGTCGAATGGTGTAGGCGCCGCGACTGAAGCCGAAACCGTAGATGGAATCGTCTGCCTCGTAGTTACGGCAGACGAAGCGGTAGATCCGCAGCACGTTGCGCTTCAGGCCGAACCCGAAAATGCCGGCAAGCATCGCCAGCGCCTTGATCGCCTCAGTACCCACGCCGTTGTCGTAGTAGGCGATCTGCCTGGGAAGGCCCTCCGCGTTGACGCCGAGATCGACGGCTTCGTACATCCGCCAGACATTGGTTTTGAACAGCTTGGCGCTGCTGTTGCCGGTGCCATCGGAAAACAGGATGATCGATTTCGATTGGGGCTTCGCGTCTCCTGCCGGTTCGCCCTGTGCCAGTGTTTCCGGCGTCTGCCCCTGCTGCATCGCGTGCCCCCTTTCGCGAAAAGCGAAGCTGCGCCGCTTGCCGCGCGCGGTCAACCGCGCCGGGTACCGCCGGAACGACTATTGGCGCCGAAACGGAGTGAGGCGGCGGGGCCGCACGGCGGCTCATTTCCTCTGTTCCGGCGGCGCGGGGGCAGCTAATGCCGGAAGCGTAACGAATGGAGGCGCCGAATGCTCATCACCCGAACCCTGACGCTCGCATCGCTCCTGCTGACCCCGGTCGCGGCTGTCCCTGCAGCGCCTGCCGACGTGCGCTCCGCCCTCGCCGCGTCCGATCGGGCAAAGGAGAATGTGGCGCTAGACGAAGTGCGCAAGCCGGCTGAGGTTCTTGCATTCCTGGGCTTGAAGAAGGGCGACCGGGCGCTCGATTACTTCACCGGCGCCGGCTATTATGCCGAGGTGATGGCCAAGGCGGTCGGTCCGAAGGGCACGGTCGTCGGCTGGAACGCGACGCCGTTCGTAGCGCGCGCCAAGGACAAGCTGGCGGCGATCCGCGTGGGCGATCCGAACCTGTCCTTTTACGCGACGCCCGCAACCGCGCTGTCTTTCCCAACGGCCACCTTCGATTTCGCAATGCTGCACCTCGTCTACCACGACGCTTATTGGGAGAGCGCCGAATATCAGGTGCCGCGGATCGATCCGGCAACGGTTGTGCAGGCGCTGTTCCAGGCGGTGAAGCCGGGCGGGATCGTTGCGGTAATCGACCATGCCGCGGCGCCCGGCGGCGATACCCGCGCGGTGGTAGAGAAGCTCCACCGCATCGATCCGGCGGTGGTGAAGGCGGACTTCGAACGGGCCGGGTTCGTGCTGGAAGCCCAGTCTCCGCTGCTTGCGGTGCCCGGCGACGACCACAGCAAGAACGTCTTCGACCCATCGATCCGCGGCCGCACCGACCGGTTCGTTTACCGCTTCCGCCGTCCGTAAGGGCTTGCGCGGGGGCGGCGGCGCACCACCTGCGGTGGCGAACACTTCAGGAGGATCAAGCCATGACCACGCGAACCGCTTCGGCGCGCTATGACGGCCTCGGCAAGGATGGCAAGGGGCACGTCTCGCTTCAGTCGGGGGTGCTGACAGCGCAGCCCTACAGCTTTGGCACGCGCTTCGGCGAGGAGCCGGGCACCAACCCGGAAGAGCTGATCGCTGCGGCGCATGCGTCGTGCTTCACGATGGCCTTGTCGTTCCAGCTTGCCGGCGCGGGGTATAGCGACGGGGCGCTGGAGACGACGGCGAAGGTGAAGCTTGAGAAGGACGGCGAGGGCTTCAAAGTCAGCCGTTCGGACCTGGTGCTGGAGGCGACGGTGCCCGGGATCGACGCGGCAAAGTTCGAGGAACTGGCGCAGGCGGCGAAGGCGGGGTGCCCGATCTCGAAGCTGCTCAACGCGGAGATCACGCTGGAGCACCGGCTGAACGGCTGAGCGCGCTGCCTTCTTCCCGTCACCCCCGGCGAAAGCGGAAGTCCCGCTTTGGCAGTGGCGTTGAAGAACAAGAAGCGGGACTCCCGCTTTCGCGGGAATGACGATGGGGGCTAAAGCGCTTCTACCTTGATCTCGCAGCGCAGCGTGTTGGCGATGAAACAGGCTTCGTGAGCGTGGTGGTGGAGGTGGGCGAGTAGCTCCGGCCCGGGCGCTTCTCCGCCGAAGTCGATGCGTGGGCGCAGCTTGATGCGGAGCATAAAGGTGCGGCCGCGCTCGTCCTTGCCCATCTGGCCCACCGCCTCGTCGAGGTAGCTGGTCACCACCAGGCCGGCGTCGCGGGCGAGGTGGAGGAACCAGAGCATGTGGCAGGCGGAGGCCGAGGCGACGAGCGCTTCCTCCGGGTCGACGCCCGCGGCGTCCGAGAGCGGCACCGGCACCACCTGCGGCGACGAGGACGCCGGCACTTCAGCGCCGCCGTCGAAGCGCCAGACGTGGGCGCGGCTGTAGCGGTTGGCGGCGAAGTCCCCCTCGCCTGACCACTCCACTGTCGCGCGGTGCTCGGCCGCCACGGGCTCAGGCCGCGGCGGTGCGCTGCAGGAAAGCGAGTTCGCGCTCCACCCAGGGAGCGTAGCTCGGACGCGCGAGGATCGAATTCACCCACGCCTGGGTGCGCGGGTGGGTGGCGGAGACGTCGATGTCCATCAGGCGGAAATTGGCGAACGGGCCGGCGACGGCGATGTCCGCCAGGGTGATCGTGTCGCCGACCAGGAAGCCGCCGGGCTCCGGCACGACTCGCTCGAGATAATCGAGGATCGGCGGGAGCTCCTCGCACTCCGCCTTGTCGGCGATGTCGGTATCGCCGGGGCGGCCGAGGAAGCGGGGCGCGACGATGCGGTTGAAGAACATCTTGCCGCCGCAGGCGAACAGCAGGGTGTCGGAGAATTCCTCATACCAGATGGTGCGGGCGCGGGCCTGCGGTTCGGCGGGGATGAGGGCGGGCTCGGGGTGCTTGGCTTCGAGGTAGGCGATGATCGCCGAACTGTCGCTGATCCCGAAATCGCCATCACGAAGCGCGGGAATCTTGCGGAACGGGCTCGCGGCGAGGAAGTCCGGATCGTCGGCGCCGAGGCCGAGCGGCTTGTGCTCGAGCTCCACGCCCTTTTCGGCGGCGAAAGCGAGCACCTTGCGAACAAATGGCGACATCGACGAGCCGTACAGGATCATTGTTCTTCCCCCTCAGATCAGTTTCGTATCGCAACTGTACTTGGCGCCGCCCGGCCGATCAATCCATGTGCTTGAGGCCGGTGCGCAGATAATCCCAGCCGGTGATCAGGGTCAGCGCCGCCGCCGCCCACAGCGAGGCCAGACCGACCTGGTGGACCCACGGCCAGTAAGGCAAAGCGGCGTCGCGGGCGCTGAAGGCGCCGCCGAGGATCAAAGCGCCGAGGGCCAGGAGCTGAAGCGTGGTCTTGAACTTGGCGAGGCGGCTGACGGGAAGCGAGACCTGAAGGCCGGCGAGGAATTCGCGCAGGCCGGAGACGGCGATCTCGCGGAGCAGGATCACCAAAGCGGGAATGATGTGCCAGTCGGAAATGATCGGGTCGTCGCCGTTGGCGCGGCGGCTTGCGCACAGCATCACGACAACGGCGGCGACCATGATCTTGTCTGCGATCGGATCGAGAAAAATGCCGAGCTTCGACACGGTCTTCTGCGCGCGGGCGAGGTAGCCGTCGAAATAATCGGTGATGCCGACCAGGCAGTAGAGCAGCCAGGTCAGCGCGTAATCCCACCAGCTCGGTTTCCACAGCAGAAACACCAGCAGCGGCACCGCCAGGATGCGCGACAGAGTGAGGATGTTCGGCAAGGTCAGCATCGGCGCGGCAAGCCTTAGCGCGGTTCGGTGGGAAAGGGGAAGCGGCGAGGCGCGCGGGAGGCTTGTGCGCCACCCAAAGCTGGGCAATGACGAGCCGCTGTTAAGTCCCTGCCCGACCGAAAGGTTCGAATGCGCGTTCTGTTGGCTTTCATCGCACCTGCTCCCGCCGTTTGCGGGCACGACGCTTCGGTCCCCGCATGACGCCTTCGCTCGGTCTGCTCGGCAAACGCCGCTTTTTGCCCTTGTTCGTCACCCAGTTCCTGGGGGCGTTCAACGACAACCTCTACAAGTCCGCGATGGTGATCTTGGTCACCTACGTGATCTACAAGGACCCGGTGCAGGAGGCGACGTTCAACGCCATCGCCGGCGGGCTCTTCATTCTGCCCTTCTTTCTCTTCTCCGCCCTTGCCGGGCAGCTCGCCGACAGCGGCGACAAGGCGCGGATCATCCGCATCGTGAAGACGGCCGAAATCTTCATCATGATCGGCGGGGCGATCGGCCTCATCCTCCACAACATCCCGCTTTTGCTCGCGGGTTTGTTCGCGATGGGCGTGCATTCGAGCTTCTTCGGGCCGATCAAATACGCGATCCTGCCGCAGCACCTGAAGCATGACGAAGTGCTCGGCGGCACCGGGCTGGTCGAGGCGGGGACTTATATTGCCATCCTGCTCGGCACCATCGCCGGCGGGCTGCTCGGCGCCGACTGGCCGCAGATCGCGGCGGGCGGCGTTTTGTTCGTGGCGGCGCTCGGCTGGTTCGCGGGGCGGCAAGTGCCGGCCGCGCCGCCCGAAGCCGACGCGCCCACCGCGAAGATGGACTGGCACATCATCCGCGCTTCTATCACGCTGGTGAACGCGACGCTGCACATCCCGCGGCTGTTTCTCGCGATTGTCGCGATCAGCTTCTTCTGGATGATGGGGGCGATCCTGGCCGCGCAATTCCCGCCTTTGGTGAAGAACGTGCTGCACGCCGATGAGCAGGTGGCGACCATCTTTTTAGCCGTGTTCTCGGTCGGGGTCGGGCTTGGCTCGGTGCTGATCAACCGTTTGCTCAAAGGACGGGTGCTCGCAATCTACGCGCCGGCGGCATCGCTGGCGATGGGCGCGTTCATCTGCCACCTTTACTGGAACGTCCTCCACTGGCCGGCGCCCGCCGAAGCACTGATGGACGCCTCCACCTTCATCGTCATGCCGCGCGCCGAGTGGATCCTGTTCGACCTGTTCGGCGTGGCAGTGTCGGGCGGCATGTTCGTGGTGCCGCTTTATGCGTTCCTGACCACCACCGTTCCCAAGTCCGAAACCGCCCGCACGGTGGCGGCGAATAATATCGTCAATTCCGGCGGCATGGTGCTGGCGGCGTTGATCCTCACCGGCCTCGTGCAGATGGGCGTGTCGGTGGAGGAGACGTTGCTGATGGTCGCGGTCGCAAGCGTGATCGCGGCCTACCTCGCATGGCGGCTCCACAAAGCCTGCGATTAACGGTTCCGATCAAAGTGGTACTTTGATCGGGGGGGCACCTAGGCGAGGTAGGTTCCGAAGAAGACCAGGCCGCCGAGCCAAGCGGTGAGGAAGAGGCGCAGGTCGCTGCCGCTTGGGCCGCTATCCGCCTGCTCCAATGACACCATTCCGGCACCCGCAAGCGCCGCGCGGAGCGGGTGGGGCTGGAGCGAGGGACGAATAAAGGCAGTGCGGCTCATGAAGAAGGCTTAACGTTTTCTTCACCATAAGTTCCAGCCCTCCCCAGCCTGTTTTCACCCCCTGTCCCGCACCGGCACGGGCTGTCCGCGACAGGTTTATTTCGGGACACTGGCCGTCCCGAGGGGGCCGCTGCACGGCTTCCAGCGGTGCGCGGGGAGAGCTATGAAGGGGCGTGGCCTCGCTTCCGCTTCTTTGCCGCCTCGGCACCCACCGCCCGGAGCCCGGCGAGGTCTGGAACCGCGGCTATTGGTTCACGACGTGCGGCCGCTGCGGCTCGGACCTGGTGCGGACCGCCTCGGGGCGCTGGCACGTGCCGGAGGGCAAGAAGATCGTCTGGAAGCCCAGGCAGCCGCGCGGGCGGCAGGACCGGCCTGACTAAGCGCGCCCCTCGCCTCAGTCGCCGCTGCAGGCGCTTTCGTCGCGGATCACCGCCGAGCGCAGTTCCTCGATCACCTTCAAGGCGTCGAGCGTGCTTTCCAGCGGCGCCTCCAGCCCCATCTTCACCGCGACGCCGGACAGGATCGTCTCCGCATCGTCGAAGGCGCGGCAGAAGAGCGGCGCGAATTCCGGCCGGTCGGTGGCCATTCGGCGGAACACCGCGATCAGCACGGCCTGAAGGGCGATCACCTCCGCCTTGACCAGCTTTTCATCGGCTTCCGTCATGGTGGCGAGAACTCGCGGGCGGCTCTGCGGCTCCATGATCTGGGGTGTGCATTTCGAGGTGGAGCGGGGGACAACGTTTCTCGACTTCGTTCGACACGAGCGGTGGAGGGGAAGGAACGGAGAAGGGACCAAGCGGGCGAACACCCACACCGCTCGCTTCGATCGAAGTCGAGAAGCCGTTTTCCGGATCGGAGCGCGAGAAGAAGCGTTAGGCCGGCTAGCTCACCCGGAGGCGCGCTTTGTTTTTGTTCTTTTCCAACCGCATGGGCTGCGGAACGTCGCTGCTGATCACCGCGCTGGGATCGCTGATCCTGCTTTGGCTCATGGGGTGGCTGCGGTTTTAGGAGAGTGGCTTCCGAAATGAAGCCGAGCGATGATCAGGCCGCCCTGTCCCCCGGACAGGGCTAAGCCGTCGGAACGACGGCTTGCCTGATCATGGTGGGCGCTGACGGGCTCGAACCGCCGACCCTCTCGGTGTAAACGAGATGCTCTACCAACTGAGCTAAGCGCCCCCGCCCCGCCCACTGCCACCGCCCGGCGGCGCGGGCAAGCCCTAGACGACCAGCGGCGAAATGCGCTGGGCGGCGCGCAGGTAGTTTTCGAGCGCGACGGCGGTTGCGTCCGAAAGCTCGATAAAGACGCGGCGGCCGTCTTCCGCATCGGCGGTTCGCACGAACAGGCCTTGGTCGGACAGGCTCTTGATCCAGCGCAGCGCCGTTGTCGGCGGCACGGCGGCGGCGATGCACAGGCTGGAGACCGCCACCTTGCGCTTCTCGAGCCGCGCCGCGAACAGATCGAGCAGCATGTCCCAGGCGGGATCGGCGAATAGGTCGCTGTGAAAGAACTGGTCGCGCAGCCGCCGCGCGCGGATCATTGCGCGGACCAGGCCGGCGTCGATACGGATCTTGCCCTTGGCCGCTTCCGAGGCCGCGAAATCCTCTTCGGACAAAGCGGCAAGCGCGGAGGCGATGCGGCCGACCTCCTCGCTGATCTGCTGAAGGCGCGGCGTTCCCGCATCCTTGCTGTCGTGCAGGCGGTGCGGCGCCGGGGCGAAGCCGCCGGGAAGCACCGTCAGCCAATCCAGCGGCGAAGGATCGAACAACAAGGTGACGCCCGCCGGCCGCGGCAGGTGCGCGAGCGCGGGCGCCAGAGCCGCCGGAGCAGCGACCATGCTGTTGTGGCGGCCGTGCTCGGCGGCCTCGCACAAAAGCGGCCAGAGCGCAGCGACCGGCTCGGCGGAACCGCCGGTGCGGAGCACGACGCCGGCAGTCGCGACCTGCCCCTTCAGCCTTTCGCTTGCCCCCTTGAGCGCAACAGGATCGTGCATGCGGTAGCCAAGCGCCGCCAGCGCGGCCGCGATGGGTTCGCGGCCGTCCGGCCCGTCGTCCACCAGCAGCACGCCTGGTCCCGCCGCGTAGGCGTCGCCGCTTGTTCCCCGAACCCCGTTCATTGCGATTGCCCCGTTTGCCCCTGCCGACAATGCCGCCATTCCGGAGGAAAAGCAGGCGCGGCTTACTCCAAAACGGCAGATTCTTTTTTTCGGATACGATGCGTCCCCCACGCCCGCACCTCGAAAACAGCTACCTTGATGCAAGCCTGCCTGCAAAGGCGGCGGAACATGCCCCGATAGCGACGTTAGTCTTCCCTCGCCGGAATATCTGTCGCGTCGATTACACCGTTACGGAGTAATTTCGCCGTGGCAGACGACGGGGCGTCCGCCTCTGCAAACAGCGGGTTGCGGAGCGAAGCTGGCAAGCGGCCGCTTCAGCCCAGGATCCAGTCCACCGCCGCTTTGGCGTGAAGTGCGGTGGTGTCGTAGACCGGGAGGACGTTGGCGCCGGGATCGACCAGCATCACCAATTCGGTGCATCCGAGGATCACCGCCTGCTGCCGCGCCTTGCCCATTTCGGTGAGGCAGGTTTTGAGCCGCCGTTCCGACTGGCGAAGGACGTTGCCCTTGGCGAGTTCCTCGAAAATGATCCGGTCGATCTCCTGCGCCGTTGCGGGATCCGGGATGGTGACGGCGATGCCCTTGGCTTCAAGCCGGTCGCGATAGAAGCTTTCGCCCATTGTGTAGCGGGTGCCGATCAGGCCGGCGCGTGTGACGCCGTCGGCGGTAAGCTTGTCGGCGGTGACATCGCCGATGTGGAGGATCGGCAGCGACACTGCGTCGGCGACGGCGTCGTATACCTTGTGCATGGTGTTGCTGCACAGGAGGAGGCCTTCCGCGCCGCCACCTTGGAGCCGGCGAGCGGTGTCGGCCATGATCGCGCCGAGCGTGTCCCATTCGCCAGCCGCCTGGAGTTCGGCAACGGGGGCGAAGTCGAGGCTCTCGAGGAGCAAGGGCGCGGACGACAGGCCGCCGCGCTCGCGGGCGACGCCCTTGTTGATCTGCTCGTAATACATGGCGGTCGAGACCCAGCTCAGCCCGCCGATCAGACCTAACTTGCGCATGTTCAAATCACCTCACGTTGCTCCAGCGAGGGCTGGAGCCCATACGGACCCAGCATGGACCCCAGCCTTCGCTGGGGTGACGCTCTAGTGTGAAATCGTCGCCAATCCAGAGGGCAAAGCCCTCAACCCAGCGACTTTACGATCTCTTCCACCATCTTCTTGGCGTCGGCGAGGAGCATCATCGTGTTGTCACGGTAGAAGAGTTCGTTGTCGACGCCGGCATATCCCGCGCCGCCCATCGAGCGCTTGATGAAGAGGACGGTCTTGGCCTTTTCCACATCCAATACCGGCATTCCGTAGATGGGCGAACTCTTGTCCGTCTTCGCCGCGGGGTTGGTGACGTCGTTGGCGCCGATCACGAAGGCGACGTCGGTGCGGGCGAATTCGGAGTTGATGTCCTCAAGCTCGAACACCTCGTCATAGGGCACATTGGCTTCGGCGAGGAGCACGTTCATGTGCCCTGGCATGCGGCCCGCAACGGGGTGGATGGCGTATTTGACGGATACGCCCTCCTTCTTGAGGAGGTCGCCCATTTCGCGGAGGGCATGCTGGGCCTGCGCCACCGCCATGCCGTAGCCTGGGACGATAATCACCTGCTCGGCCTGACTCATCAGGAAGGCTGCGTCTTCGGCCGAGCCGCGTTTAAAGGGCCGGTCGATCGCGCCGCCCGCGCCGCCGCCAGCCGCGGCGTCACCGCCGAAGCCGCCCGCGATCACCGAGATGAAGCTGCGGTTCATCGCCCGGCACATGATGTAGGAGAGGATCGCGCCCGACGAGCCGACCAGCGCGCCGGTGATGATCATCGCAGTGTTGCCGAGCGTGAAGCCCATCGCCGCCGCCGCCCAGCCGGAATAGCTGTTCAGCATGGAGACCACGACCGGCATGTCCGCGCCGCCGATCGGCACGATGAGCAGGAAGCCGATCAGGAAGGAGAGCGCGGTTATCGTCCAGAACACCCAGCTGCTCTGATCGGTGGTGAAGTAAGCGATCAGGCCGAGGATCAGCGCGAGCAGGCCCAGGTTCAGGACGTGGCGGCCGGGCAGCAGGATCGGCTTGCCCGACATGTTTCCGTTTAGCTTGAGGAACGCGATCACCGAGCCCGAGAAGGTAATCGCGCCGATGGCGACGCCGAGCCCCATTTCGATACGGCTGACCGGGTTGATGCCGATCAGCGCCACAGTGTGGTCGTAATCCGTCGTGATTTTGACCACCTCGGCGATGCCGAACGCGGTGGGATTGAGGTAGGCTGCGGCGCCCACGAGCACGGCCGCGAGACCGACGAGGCTGTGAAAGGCCGCCACGAGCTGCGGCATCGCGGTCATTGCGATCCGCCGCGCCGTCACCAAGCCGATGACGGCGCCGATGGCGATGGCGACGAGTATCTCGATGATGTTGGCGATCTCGTGAACCGCAAGGGTGGTGACAACGGCAATGGCCATGCCTGCCATGCCGAACCGGTTGCCGCGCTGGCTGCTTTGCGGACTGGAAAGGCCACGAAGCGCGAGAATGAAGCAGATGCCGGCAACGAGGTAGGCGAGCAGCACCCAGGACGGCTGGGCGAGGTGGCCGACGGCATCGCCGACACTGTGATGCTCGACGGGCGGCGGCGCAGGCGGAGGGGGAAGGCTCACCTTAGCGCTCCTTCTTCTTGTACATGGCCAGCATCCGCGCCGTCACAGCGAAGCCGCCGAAGATGTTGATGCTGGCAAGCACCACCGCCAGCAGCCCAAGCCACTTCGCCGCCGGAAACCCCGCCGCCGCCGCCGCGACCAGCGCACCGACGATAATCACGGAGGAAATGGCGTTGGTTACCGCCATCAACGGCGTGTGCAGCGCCGGCGTCACCGCCCACACGACATAATAGCCGATGAAGCAGGCCAGCACGAAGATCGATAGGATGGAGATGAAGTCCATCTTCAATACCTCGCCAGCGCGACCTGAAAATCCTGCAATGCCCGCTCGAGCTCGGCGGGGAAGGAACCCGCTTCGCTGCAGGTACGCTGCTTAAGCATGAACATAGGCGGAGGGGTCCAGTCGCCGCGCGCGCTTGCCCTGTTGTAGAAATTCGTACCGAGCATCTTCAAGGACGCCCTCGCGGCTTCAATCCGGGCCATGGATGCATCCGAGGGGCAGGAAGGCGGGAAATCGGTCGCCGAAAGGCTTAAGGCAGCGTGATAAGCGGCTCTCGCTGCTTCATAAGTGCTTATTGCTTGTACCGCTGGCGGACCGACGGGAGGTGCGGGCGCGGCACAGGCGCCAAGCGCGGCGGCCGCCAGCAAAAGAAACGACATCCGCATCATCCCACTAGCCTTTCGTGGACCACTTTGCCGCCTTGCGTCAGCCGGACGCCCCTAACGATCTCATCGTCGTCGGGGAGCACCACCCTGCCCGCGTCCTTGTCCCAGAAGGCGCTGAGGAAGTTGTAGAGGTTGCGGGAGTAGAGCGCCGAGGCGTCGGCGGCGAGGCGGCTCGGCACGTTGCGGTGGCCGACGATGCGGACGCCGTGGCGCTCCACGACCTCGCCGAGGACCGCGCCCTCCACATTGCCGCCTTGCTCCACCGCCAGATCGACCACAACGCTGCCCGGCCGCATGGTGGCGAGTTGGGCGTCGCTGATCAGCCGCGGTGCCGGGCGGCCGGGGATAAGCGCGGTGGTGATGACGATGTCCTGCTTGGCGATGTGGGCGGAGACGAGCTCGGCCTGCGCGGCCTTATACTCGTCGGACATCTCAGTGGCGTAGCCGCCGGTGCCTTCGCCTTCGATCCCCTTCACATTCTCCACGAACACCGCCTTGGCGCCGAGGCTTTCAATCTGCTCCTTGGTAGCGGCGCGGACGTCGGTTGCGGAAACGATCGCGCCAAGCCTCCGGGCGGTGGCGATGGCTTGCAGGCCGGCGACGCCGACGCCCATGATGAAGACTCGCGCTGCGGAGATGGTGCCGGCGGCCGTCATCATCATCGGCAAAGCGCGGCCATATTCCTGCGTGGCGTCGAGCACCGCCTTGTAGCCGGACAGATTGGACTGGGAGGAGAGGACGTCCATCGACTGGGCGCGGGTGATGCGGGGCATCAGCTCCATCGCCAGCGCTTCCACGCCGCCGGCGGCGTAGGCGTCCACCCGCTCACGCTGGCCGAACGGATTGAGCGCCGCCACCACCAACGCGCCGGGGCTGATGCCCTGCAGCGCCGTGGGATCGGGTCCTTGCACGCCGAGCACGGTATCGGCGCCGGCCAACACATCGGCGCGAGCACCGACGGTAGCACCCATAGCCGCGTAGTCCGCATCGGCGATCGAGGCGGAAACGCCCGCCCCCGCCTCAACGGAAACGGTGGCGCCAAGCGCGATATATTTCTTAACGGTCTCCGGCGTCGCGGCGACCCGCCGTTCGCCGTCCATGCTTTCCTTGAGGACGGCGATCTTCATTTTGGGGTCAGGCCCGGATGATCAAAACAACGATCGCCGCAACGATCGCGCTGATGATCGCGCCCCATTTGATGAGGCCGACGAACGCGACATAGCCTTTCCTGTGGACGGCGGTTTCTTTTTCCAGGTCCAGATCGGCGGCCATGTGCATCCTCTGCGCGTGTTTCGAAGTGGGCGTACCCTTATCAACGAAGACGCACCGGCCCAAGCCCCAATTAAGGCGGCCTTTACCGACTTGAGCCTAGGAGCCTCCCTATGGATATAAAAGGGGATGCCATGCGGCCGGAGCCCACCCGCTGCTTGCTGCTGATCGACGACGAGCCGGCCCAGCGCCGCCTGGTCACTGCAATCGGTGCGCGCGCCGGCTGGTCGGTGCGCGGCGCGGCCGATGTCGACGGTGCCGCGGCGATCCTTGCCGAGACCGAAGGGCCGCCGGTGGATGCGATCCTGCTCGACCATTGGATGCCGGGCGACGAAGGCACGCGGATCATCCGCCAGATCCGCGAACTTCGGCCCGACCTGCCGCTGCTGGTGATGACGGCGCAGACCAGCGTCGCCGTTGCAGTGGAAGCGATGCGCGCCGGCGCCAACGATTTCCTGGTAAAGCCGATCGCCCCCGACCGGATGCTAAGCGCGCTTAACGCCGCCACCGACCGGCGGCAGAGGAACGGCGAGCTTCGGCCGCTGTCCGAGAAGATTTCGACGCCGCTTGCGTTCGACGAGATCGTCGGCTCGGCGCCCCTTTTCCGGGCGGCGATGGCGGTCGCGGCCAAGGCGGCACGTGCGCGTGTCTCGGTGCTGATCGAGGGTGAAAGCGGATCGGGCAAGGAAGTGATTGCTCAGGCGATCCACACCGCGAGCCCACGCGGCCGCAAGCGGATGATCACGGTGAATTGCGGCGCGATCCCCGCCAACCTCGTCGAATCGGTGCTGTTCGGCCATGAAAAAGGCGCCTTCACCGGCGCGTTCGACCGCCACATCGGCCGCTTCGAGGATGCCGACGGTTCCACCCTGTTCCTGGACGAGATCGGCGAGCTTCCGCTCGAGACGCAGGTCAAGCTGCTGCGCGTGTTGGAGACGGGCGAAGTGCAGCGCATCGGCGGGCGCTCGATCCAGATGGTGGACGTGCGGATCATTGCCGCGACTAACCGCCGCCTCGCCGAGGAAGTCGCCGCCGGCCGCTTCCGCGAAGACCTTTATTACCGCCTCAACGTCGTCCACGTCGGCATTCCGCCGTTGCGCGCCCGCTCCAGCGACATTCCAGCGCTTGCCCGCCACCTGCTCGGCCGGATCGCCGAGCAGCCGGGGATGCGGCGGCTGTCGATCACCGACGACGCATTGGCCGTTCTGATGCGCTACGGCTGGCCGGGCAACGTCCGCCAGCTTCAGAACGCCCTCTTCCGCGCGGCAGTCCTGTGCGAGGGCAATGCGCTCACCGCGCTCGATTTCCCGCAGATCGCGCAGGAATCCACCCTTTCCCGCCGCTCGAGCGACCACCACGGCAAGGCGCTTAACGGCGCCTCGCAAAGCGCCGCGATGCACAGCGGGCCCGGCATCACACTCTACGGCGACGACGGCAACATGCGTAGCCTTGAGGAAATCGAGGCCGACGTGATCCGCCTCGCCATCGGCCATTATCGCGGCCGGATGACGGAAGTCGCGCGCCGCCTGGGCATCGGCCGCTCGACGCTTTACCGGAAATTGGGCGAACTCGGCATCAGCGACGCCGCTTAACGTTGGTTGCGTAGGCCACAGGCGTCGTTACACAGTGCCAATGACCGATTTCACCCACGCCATTGTGCTGATCACCGGCGCCGCCTCCGGTATCGGCGCGGCGACCGCGACCGAACTGGCCGCGGCCGGCGCGCGCAAGCTGATCCTTGTCGACCTCGACGAGGACCGGCTGCGCGACTTCGCCTTCACCCTCCCCTCCGAGCGCCAGGTCATCATCGGCGACGTTACCGACGAGGAGCTGTGGACCAAGGCGGACTTGACCGGCCTCACCCACGCTGTGGTCAATGCCGGCGTCGGCGCCGGGCAGCCGATCGACGACATGCCCTTCGCCGAATGGCGGCGCATCCTATCGGTGAACCTCGATGGCGCGTTCCTGACCCTTCAGGCGGCGATGCGGGCAATGAAGGGCAATGGCGGCTCAATCGTCCTCACCGCGTCGGCCGCCGGCATCAAGGCTGAGCCGGGGATAGCCGCCTATGGCGCGTCCAAGGCGGCGGTGATCCAGCTTGCCCGCATCGCTGCCAAGGAAGGCGCTTCAAGCGGCATCCGCGTCAACGCCATCGCGCCCGGCGGGGTGGAAACGCCGATCTGGTCCAACGTGCCATTCTTCCAGAACCTCGTCGAGACCATGGGCAGCGAGGAAGCGGCTTACAAGGCAGTGGCGTCTCAGGCGTCGCCCACCGGTCGCTTCGCCAAGCCGGAAGAGATCGCGTCGCATATCGCCTTTTTGCTGTCGGACAAAGCGAGCTTCATCACCGGCACCTGCCTGGTCAGCGACGGCGGCTACACGCTTTAAGCGGATTTCAACCGGCGCACCTTAAAGCAGGACGATGCGCCTCGTTCTCGCCGCCACCCTGATTGCCCTCCCCGCCTCCCCGGCTGCCGCGGCGGAACCGCTCGCTTATGCCGATCTCGACGAGGCGGAGCCGGAGCTTGCCGGCGGCGCTTCGGAAGCCAAGGCCGGGGCATCCGGCGCACGCCTTGAATATCTCCTTCTCGACCGTTTCGAATGGGCGCCGCAGCGGGGCGCGGACGGCTATGCCTGGGACTTTTCCGCCTGGTACGGCGGCACGAACGGCCTCTGGCTCAGCAGCGTTGGCGAAGGCAGCCTGTGGGGCGCGCCGGATTATCTCGAATTCCAGGCGCTCTACGCCCGCGACCTCGGCAACGGGGTCCAGTTCAACCTCGGCCCGCGCTGGGACGCGAAGCCTGCGCCGCAGCGCTTCTACCTCGCCACCGGCTCGCAGTGGGAACCCACCATGCGGGGGGACGACGATCTGTGGTTCGGCGCCTTCACCTACCTCAGCCACAAAGGCGAAGTGACCGCCCGCCTCGGCGGCATCTACAACCGCCAGCTGACGGCCAAGCTCTTCCTCCAGCCGAGCTTCGAGCTCAACGCGAGCGCGCAGGACGTGCCCGAACTCGGCCTCGGCCGCGGCCTTTCCTATGCCGAAGCAGGCCTCCGTCTCCGCTACGCGACCGACAGCGGCTTCGCGCCCTATGTCGGCGTCAGCTGGGAGCGCGCCTTCGGCCGCACCGCACGGATGGCGCGCGACGCGGGCGAGGACGTCGAAAGCCGCAGCGTCGTCATCGGCCTGCGCTACAATTGGGACGCGCCCTCAGGCGAGTAGGTCCTGCGCCTCGGCGTGCGTGTCGATATAGTGGCGCACGAAGGAGCAAAGCGGCACCACCTTCAGCCCCTCCTCGCGCACCTGCTCGAGCGCGCCCGCGATGAGGCGGCTGCCGACCCCTTGGCCCTCCAATTCGCTCGGCACTTCGGTGTGGGTGAAGCTGATCACCTCCCCGTCGAGGCTGTAGGCGGCCAGCGCCTTGTGGCCGTCCACCATCAGCTCATACTGGCTATCGGCGCGATTGTTGGTCACCATCTGTTGCACATGCTCCATCACCTGAAACGCGCGGCACGGGCCGCCTTGGTCGCCGGCTTGCTTCTACAGGCCGGGTGCCGCGAGAGCGAGAACGAGGGCGGCAATGCTTTCGATCCCGCCACGGTGGCGCGAACCGGTGCCTGCGAGGAACGGCGCTTCGAAGGAAGCCGCTTCACGGTCTGCGCCTTCGACGGGCACCGCGACACCCTCCGCCTCGCCTGGCGCGACGTGAAGAAGCAACCGCTGCGCAGCCTTTCCGGGCTCGAGAAGGCTTTGGGAGCGGAGGCGAACCAGGTGCGCTTCGCGATCAACGCCGGCATGTATGACGAGAACGGCGCACCGATCGGGCTCTTCATCGAGAGCGGCAAGACGCTGAAGCCGCTCAACCTGCGCTCCGGCCCCGGCAATTTCCACTTGCTGCCCAATGGCGTGTTCGCGGTGGACGGGAAGATGCAGGCTTTCGTCTTCACCGCCCACGCCTTCAACAACCAGACGAACCGCTTCGCCTGGGCGACGCAGTCCGGCCCGATGCTGGTGATCGACAACAAGCTTCACCCGAAGTTCGACCCTGACGGCGAGTCCCGCCTGATCCGTAACGGCGTCGGCGTGAAGGACCCGCGCAACGCCTTTTTTGTGATCAGCGAAGACGCCGTCTCCTTCGGCCGCTTCGCCCGTTTCTTCCGCGACGTGCTCGGCTGCCCGAACGCCCTCTACCTCGACGGCACTGTCTCGAGCCTGTGGGACCCGGCGGCGGACCGGCAGGACCCGTATGGCGGGCTCGGGCCGATGATCGTCGTGCTCAGGAAGGGGTAAGCGCCGCGTCGCGAAGGCCGCGCCAGATGCGCAGGGCCTGCACAGTATCCGGCACGTCGTGGACGCGAAGCAGCTGAACCCCCTGCTCCGCCCCCTTCAGCGCCAGCGCCAGCGAGCCGGGAAGCCGCCGGTCAGCGGGTGCTTCGCCCGAAAGCGCCCCGATCATCCGCTTGCGGCTGGCGCCGAGCACGAGCGGGCAGCCGAGGCCGTGGAACAAGGCAAGCTGGTTCAGGAGCTGCAGATTGTGCTGGACAGTCTTGCCGAAGCCGATGCCGGGATCGACCAGGATGTTCTCCCGCTTCACGCCCCGGCTTTCGGCAAATGCGATCCGCTCTTCGAGCCAGTCATAGACTTCCAGCGCCACCGGCCGGTCGTAATGCGGCGCTTTTTGCATCGTCTCGGGTGTGCCCTGGTGGTGCATCAGCACTACCGGGCAGCCGGCGTTCGCGACGATCGCGGCGGAGCGTTCGTCCCAGGAAAAAGCGGAGACATCGTTGACCAGCCCGGCGCCCCCGCCAAGCGCTGCTTCCATTACCGCGGCCTTGCGGGTGTCGATCGACACGGCGGTTCCGGCGGCGGCGAGGCGGCGGACCACCGGTTCGACCCGGGCGATCTCGTCCCCCTCCCACACCGGCTTCGCGCCGGGACGGGTGGATTCGCCGCCGACATCGATCATCGCCGCGCCGTCCTCCGCCATGGAGAAGCCGAGCGCGGCGGCGGCGTCCGTGTCGCCGCTCAGACCGTCGTCGGAGAAGCTGTCAGGCGTGACGTTGACGATGCCCATCACCTGCGGCTGGTCCAAGCGGACCACCCGCTCGCCCATCCGCAGCGGCGCTCTTGGGCTCGTGAGGTTGCGCCACGCCGTCTGCGCGCCCGCGCCAAGGGAAGGAAGCGCCTCCTCGATCCGCTCCACGGAGATGAGATCGAGCACCGGGCGGCCGTTTTCGAGCCGGATCACCTCCACTGCGGAAAAGAAAATCAGGCCGCCGGCGAGACGCGCGACCTTGCCGTCGAGCTGAAAGGGGGCATCGACGAAGGCGGTGGGGCGAAGGTAGACGCGGCTGCTCATGGCCCAGGCGTAGCGCGTGTAGGAGCCGACGTGAATTTTTTTGTGAATTCTCGGAAAAGCGCGACTGAAATGGTCCGCATCGGAGACTAAGCGCTACGACAGGAAATGTGGCGACCGCCTCTTTTCAAAGGTCAGCAGGGTAACTGAGTCTCCAACTGGCTCGAACCGCCATGGTGGGCATGGTGAGGTTCAAGCCCTTCAACGTCCAAAGGGGCTCCCGCATACCCCCCGTGGTCAGGGGAATGCAGGCGATGAGACGCGAAGGGACGGTCGCCGGCCTGAGTGTATCGCATCCGCAGCAATAGTCGAGTCGGCGATTGTGCCGAAGCGGGTCCATTATGGTGTGTCGCGGAGGACGGCCTGCGAGCCGCGGCGCCAGTTTTCCGACGCTTCTTGCGGCTGAGACCGCATCACGCCCAGATAGTTGCACGGCCTCGGCGCCTGCGCCCGACGGCTGGGCAAGGCCTACTGCTGAACTGAACGAAGGCAGCCCGCTCGCTCCCCGATCTTTAGGCTCTGTATACGCCTCGGCTGGTAGAGCGGGCTCGATGCCGAACGCCTGGAGCGCAGACCTTCCGCGAGCTTGCCGCCGCGCGCCCGACGCGGCGCCGGACGCCGCGCGTGCGCCGGTGTCTGCTTCCGAGCGCCGCGAGCGCCGGCCGCAGCTGGCGATCGTGGTCGATACGGAGGAGGAGTTCGACTGGCGGCGCCCCTTCTCGCGGGACAATGTCGCAACCGGAAGCGTCCCTGCACAGGCGCTGGCGCAGGAAATCTACGACCGCTTCGATGTCACGCCGACCTATGTCGTCGATTATCCCATCGCAGTCGATCCCGCCGCCCGGGCGCTGCTCGGCGCGTGGCGGGAAGGAGGGCGCGCGGAGATCGGCGCGCACCTCCACCCCTGGGTCTGCCCGCCGCACCAGGAGGATGTGACCGCGTACAATTCCTACCATTGCAACCTCGATCCGGCGCTGGAGCGGGCGAAGATTGAGGTTCTTACCGAGGCGGTCACCGAAGGCTTCGGTGCGGCGCCGACCGTGTTCAAGGCCGGCCGCTACGGCTTCGGCCGGAGCACCGCCGCAGCGATCGCCGATCTCGGCTATCACATCGATTGCAGCTTCGTGCCCCATGCAAGCTTCCAAGCGGACGGCGGCCCGAGCTACCACAACACGCCGGACCGGCCCTTCTGGCTGGATTCCGAACGGCGGCTGCTGGAAGTGCCGATGACCAGCGGCTTCATCGGCGCCTTCGCCGCCGCCGGCGGGCTGCTGCCGGGCTTGTTCAACAACCCCCAGGCGAAGCGCCTGCGCGTGCCCGGTCTGCTCGCGCGGACGAACCTGATCGCCCGCTCCGCGCTCACCCCGGAAGGCGTGTCGGCCGAGGAGCAGGTGCGGCTGATCAAGTCGCTGATGCGGCGCGGCCACAGCTTCTTCACACTGACCTATCACAGCCCAAGCCTGGTGCCCGGCAACACACCCTATGTCCGAAACGAGGCGGAGCTTGAGGCCTTCCTTCAGCGCATCGAGACGGTGCTGCGGGTGTTCCAGGACGAGCTTGGCGGCGTGTTCACCACCCTCACCCGCTACCGCTCCGCCTTGCTCGGGGGCGCGCAGTCGTGAGCGGCAGCTTCGATCGCGCGACCATCTTCCGCTCCGCCTTCCTTGCGGTGGCGCTGCAATGGGGCGTGCGGGCAATCGGGCTCGTCTCCGTGGTTATCATGGCGCGGCTGCTCCGGCCGGAGGATTTCGGAATCGTCGCCCTTGCCCTTGCGGCGGCGGCTTTCGTGGAGCTGTTCGGCTGGATCGGCCTTCGCCAGGCTCTGCTGCGGATCGAGACGCCGGAGCGGTCGCATTACGACACCGCCTTCACCATTCAGCTCTGCCTGTTCCTTGCGCTCGGCGCGCTGCTCGCCGCCATCGCGCCGCTCGCCGCGCGATTCTACGGCGTTCCGGAAGTGGCGCCGATCCTTTGGGTGCTCGCCGGGCGCATGGCCTTTCTCGCCGTCGTCAACATCGCCATCATCGACTTCGAGCGGGAGATGCAGTTCGGCCGCGACATGAAGATGCGCCTGTCGGTGCGCCTCCTCTCGCTGGTCGTCACCGTCGCCGCCGCCTTGTGGCTGCGTAATTATTGGGCGCTGGTGATCGGGCTGGTCTCCTACACCGGCTTCTACACGATCGCCTCCTACATCGCGCATCCGTACCGGCCGCGGCTCGACCTCAGCCGGCGGCGCGAAATCCTGGGCGTGTCGCTGTGGATGTTCGTCAGTTCGCTTGCCGAATGGATCCAGACGCAGATCGAGCGGCTGGTGCTCGGCCGCATCGCCATGCCGGGAACGGTCGGCCTCTATTCCGTATCCAAGGACCTTTCGACGATCTTCACCCAGGAGATCACCACCGCATTGAACCGCGTCACCTTCGTCACCGTCGCAAGCGGCCAGGCGAGCGCGGCCGAAGGCCGGCACATTGCGCGGGTGATCGGCGGTTACGGGGTCATCGTCGCGCCGCTCGCCGCCGGCTTGGTTGCGACCGCCCCGGACACGGTGGCAGTGCTGCTTGGCGCGAAGTGGCTGGGCGCGGCGCCGCTCCTCCGGATCATCGCCATCTACACCGGCATCCAGGCGGTCTACCTGATGACCGGGTCCGTTCTGCAGGCCTCCGGCTTCGTCCGCCGCGCCGCGTTGATGAACCTCGCGGGTGCATTTCTGTCGGCACTCTGCGTCGCGGGCGCAGGCTATTACTGGCGTACGCCGGAGGCGGTTGCCCTTGCGGCGCTGGGCGTGAACTCAACGATGCTAGGCATCGGCCTGACCTTCCTTGCCGCCAATGCCGCCGCGCCGCTTTTGCGCCTTGGCGGCAACCTGCTGCGGCCAGTTGTGGCCGCCGCGACCATGGCCGGGATCCTCTGCCTGCCCGGGCTGATCGACACCGGCTCTCCGCTTGCCGACCTCGTCGCAAGCATCTGCCTCGGCGCAACCGTTTACGGGGCGGTGCTTGCCGGCTTGTGGGTCGCCGCCGGCCGTCCAGAGGGGGCGGAAAGCGAAGCGGCGCTGCTGATCGGCGGCGTGGGGCGGAAGCTGCGCACCGGAACACGCTTCACCACTTGATCGGAGCAAGGGCGACCCGATTTCGTTTCCTCAACCGGCACCGAAGCCTCTGGTGCGAGATGGGAGACGGAACACGATGCGTATCTGGCTGGCTGCGGCCCTTCTTTCGGCAAGTGCCGGCTGCGCGACCCCTGAGCTGGCGCCGCCCGCGACGGGGCCGGAAAGCTACATTCCTTATGCCAACCGCGACGGCATCGGCGAGTGGCGGGTCGCGGGCGACGACGGACTTTACATCCGCGCCCTGACCGGCGGCTGGTATCTGGTTCGAACCATGGGTCTGTGCACAGGCCTGAAGAGCGCGATCGGCCTCGGCTTCGAAGCGTCCTTCGGCGGCAAGCTCGACCGGTACAGCACAATAATCGCCGAGGGGCAGCGATGCCCCATCCAAAGCGTCACCCGCTGGGAAGGCGATCCTCCTCGCCGCCGTTCGCCCGCCGCTCGGCGGTAAACACGAAAAAGGCTCCCCCGCAAAATGCGGAGGAGCCTTTTCCGAATAACTGGGGCAGCGCGAGCCGCCCCCCTTTCAGGACAGCTTAGAAGCCGACCTGAACGGTTGCCTGAAAGGTGCGCGGCGAACCCACGGAGAAGCGGGGGTTGCCAGACAGCGTGTTCTGCGGGTTGATGTTGCCGAAGTAATATTTGTCGAACAGGTTGGTCACGCCGACGCGCAGGCTTGTCCGCTTGAGACCATATTGCTCGAGCTTGATCAATACGTCCGCATCCACCAGCGTGTAATCGTCGGTGCGGCCGTTCGGCGAGATCGGCAGGGTGCCGATGTTGGTGAGAACGAACGGCTGACCGATCGTCTGGCCACCCGTCGCGCTGGTCGCCAGCGTACGGCCGTTGTCGTCCGTCGAGTAGCGTTTGCCGACATACTTCGCCTGCACGCCGACCGACACCGGACCAAGATCGCCCTGGATACGTCCGCCGAACTGCCAACGCGGCGTTTCGACGAATTCGGCACCGCCGGTCAGAATGAAGGTCGGCTTGCCGCCCACCACGGGGCCCGGCGTGTCGTTCTTCAGCTTCGAGTCGATGTAGGAAACGTAGCTGTAGAGAAGCACTTCGGGGATCGGCCGGTAGGAAAGCTGGCCGTCGAAACCGTAAGCGCGGGCGCTGCCGACGTTGCGGTCGAGCGTGGTACCGAAGGTCGTGCTCGCCGGATCCTGGTCGGTCGCGGTGACGATGCGGTTCTGGTAGTTCACCAGGTAGGTGGCAAGCTGCGCCTGCACCTGGCGCGAACGCATACGGTAGCCGGCCTCGAACGAGTTCGTGGTCTCCGGAGCGACATTAATGTTGACCGAGCGGTAGAGGTTGTCGGTGCTCGGCGAGGAGAAGTTCTTGCCGTAGCTCGCATACACGCTGTTGCCGCTTCCGATGTCATAGGAAACGCCAACCGACGGCAGGATCGGGCTGTACTTCACCGTGCGCTCGAACGGCTGGATGGCCGAAGCCGGAATGCCCGTCGTACCGGTGGTGCAATACGGGTTGCCCGGCGTAACGCTGACGCCGCCGGCGTTCGCATTGGCGCCGCCGAAGAACGCCGTGGCGTTCGAAGTCAGGCAATATTGGTTGAGCTCGCGCTTAAAGAACGGGGCGCGGATGCCGGCTTGAACGGTAAGACGATCGTCGAGGAACTCGCCGAAATATTCCGCCGAAATCTGGTTCAGGAGCGCCACCGAGTAACGGTCGCGGTTCTGAAGCGTGGTGCCGTTGGCGGTCAGGATACGGGCCTGTTCGTTATACTTGCCGCCGAACACGCTGATCGGATCGCCGTTCGGAAGCAGGCGGCCGAACTCACCCGTCTGCCGGTGCTCGCCGCGATCGTAGCTGTACGCCAGGCGGAGACGATTGCTGTCGTTCACTTCCCAGATCAACGAGCTGAGGAAGGTGTAACGGTTGGTGCGCGTGTTGCTCGGCTGATAGACGCGAACGTTATCGAGCACGTCGCCGTCGCCGTTCAGATCAACGCCCTTCGCAGTGGTGTTGCCGCGCAGACGGGAATCGAATTCGTTCAGCGTGGTGGTGCCGCCGCCGTTGGCAAGGGTGCTCTGATAGCCCGGATCCATCGTAAGGATGATGCCGTCGGCGAGAGTGAGGCGGAGCTGCCCGCGGATGTTGCCCGTGTCGGACGGGTTGATGCGCAGGTTGTAATAGTTGGTGCAGCTCGCCGGATTGGTGACGTTGGACGAGGAACCGGAATTGTCGTCGTCGCGCACGTTCGCGGTGGGCGCATCGCGCACGCAGGTGCCGATATTGTCGAAGTACCGGTTCGCTGCGTAGTCGGCGACCGTGCCGTTGTTGTAGCTGTTATTGCGGTTGCGGTTGAAGTGACCGGCGATAGAGACGAAATCGCCCTTGCTGTTCAGCTCCTGATAGACGCGCGCGTTATACTGGGTACGGCGAAGCTTGCCCGGACCTTTGAACTTGTCATATTCCTGGGCGGAAGCGGACAACCAGGCGCGGGTGTCGAACGGACCGAATTCGCCGGTCTGCAGCAGGCCAAAGGTGCGGAAGAAATCGTAGGTACCGCCGGTACCCTTCAGGATCAGGCCGAAATCGCGGGACGGAACCAGCGAGCGGTAGGAAACCACGCCGCCGGCCGCCGACGGGGTCGGGCTGTCGACGTCGGTGGTGCCGAGGTTGACCGAAACCTGATCGATCAGCTCCGGATCCATCTGCTGGTTGCCGAAGATGGCGTAGTTGCCGGTGTCGTTGAGCGGCAAACCGTCCCAGAGCAAAGCAACGCGGTTACCCGGGAAACCGCGGATACGCAGGTTGCCGCCCGAAGCGCCATAGGGATCGGAGTTGGTGTAGTTCACACCGGGAATGAGGTTGATCGTCTGCAGGATCGACTGGCCTTCGGACTGGCGAGCAATGATTTCCTGGGTCAGGATCGAGCGGGTCTTGGGAACGTCCGGAACAACGACGCCGCCGACACCCTGGGTGCGCGTGCCGGTCACGACGACCTCTTCACCCACCGTTTCTTCGACTTCCTGGGAGCCGGTCGACTGCGCGAACGCCATGGCAGGCATCATCAGCGCCGTCGTGGCGCACAACAGTGAAATCATTCTCATGTCGTCAGTTCCTTGAAGTCAGTGCAACGGGAGCGCGTTTGTCACTGCAAGATTGCCGCTTTGTGACATGTCCGAAGGCCCCCGCCCCAACGGCGGCCTTTGCTCGGCATGACCCAATGTGGCTTGGCGACTCCCCCGCAAGAATCGCCTTGCGCGGCAGATAGCCGAGGCGGCGTTTCAACCCAAGTAGAGGCTTCGATTCGGCCCTGTTCACCGTCGCGAAAGGTTGCGACCGTGGCATTTAGGCCACGATTTCGGCGGTGCCGCCTTTTCCGGAGGCGCGGCTTGGCTTATGCCGCCCCGATGACCTCCCCATTCCCTTTCCGTCCGGCCGGGTTCCGCAGGGCCCACGCAGCGTGACCGGCACCGACTCCATTCCGGCAATCATCGACGAACTGATCGCCATTTCCGACAGCTCGTCGAGCGCCCTGCGCAGTGCGCTTGCCGCCTATCTCTCGCGCGGTGAACGCCCCGATCCGGAAGCGCGGACGAAAGGCGCCTTCGCCTACCCCGAGCTTCGCATCCACTACCGCTACGACACGCCGTCCAAGTTCCCTGGCCGCGCCTTCGGGCGCCTCAACCAGCCCGGGGAATATGCGATCAGCGTCGCACGGCCGAAGCTGTTCCGCAAATATCTGGCGGAGCAGCTCGGTTTCCTGATGCGCGATTATGACGTCGATGTTTCGGTCGGCCGCTCGGCAAGCGAAATCCCTTACCCTTACGTGCTCGACGGCACGGACGACCTCCGCCTCGACGGCGCGAGCGCCGCCGATCTCGGGCGCTGGTTCCCGACGACCGAGCTTGCCCATATCGGCGACGAGATCGCCGATGGCTCCTGGGACCATTCACTGCGCTCGGCGCGGCCGCTTGCGCTATTCGACGGGCCGCGGGTGGATTTCAGCCTCGCCCGCCTCCGCCATTACACCGGCACCCCGTCCGAGCACACGCAGCGCTACCTCTTGTTCACCAACTACGTCCGCTACGTCGACGAATTCGTGCGCTGGGCGGTGGAGGAGCTCCAAAAGCCGGACTCGCAGTATGAAGCGCTGTCGGCGCCGGGAGGCATCTTCATCGAGCCGAACACGCCCGATCCGCTCGCCCAGATCGAGGCGAGCGCGTGGCGCAAGTTCCAGATGCCGGCCTACCACCTGATCGCCAAGAACGGCACCGGCATCAGCCTGGTCAATATCGGCGTCGGCCCGTCCAACGCCAAGACGATCTGCGACCATCTTGCCGTGCTTCGCCCGGAAGTGTGGCTGATGATCGGCCATTGCGGCGGCCTTCGCCCGAGCCAGACGATCGGCGATTACGTCCTTGCCCACGCTTACCTGCGCGACGACCATGTGCTGGACGACGTGCTGCCGATCGAAATCCCGATCCCGCCGATCGCCGAGATCCAGCAGGCGCTGTACGACGCCGCCGCCGCGGTGACCGGCGAGGAGCCGCAGCAGCTCAAGCATCGCCTCCGCACCGGCACGGTGGTGACCACTGACGACCGCAACTGGGAGCTTCGCTACACATCGTCCGCGCGGCGTTTCAACCAGTCGCGCGCCGTGGCGATCGACATGGAGTCGGCGACGGTGGCGGCGCAAGGCTACCGCTTCCGCGTCCCCTACGGCACCTTGCTCTGCGTCTCCGACAAGCCGCTCCACGGCGAGATCAAGCTGCCCGGCCAGGCCAACGCCTTTTACGAGCGCGCGATCAGCCAGCACCTGCGCATCGGCATTGAAACCCTGCGTATCCTCAACCGCGAAGGCGCCAAACTCCACTCGCGCAAGCTCAGAAGCTTCGACGAACCCCCGTTCCGGTAAGAGACAAAGCCCCTCCCCTTCAGGGGAGCGGTTGGGGAGGGGAAGAGCGGGGCGGGTACCCACTTGGGTGGTGCAGGCGAACATGCCCCTCCCCAAACCCCTCCCCTGAAGGGGAGGGGCATAGCGCCCCGCTTTACGGCTTCGGCGTGAGGTTGCGGATGCGCCCAAGCGCCGGCAGCGGCCGCGTTTCGGCACCTGACAGATACGCCGCCAGCACTTCGATGTCCTGCAATCCGCCCACCGGGTCGGTACCGTCGCGGAAGACCGTAAAATTGTCGCCGCCGCTGGACAGGAAGTTGCTCATTGCCACACGGTAGGTGGCATCGTCGCGGACCGGCGCGCCGTTCAGGGTCATCTCACGGATGCGCTCGCCCGCGGGTTTCGACAGGTCGTAAGCGTAGCTGAAGCCGTTCGAGACTTGCAGGATGTTGGGGCTCTCGACGCTGTTGGCGCCGCTGTTGAACTGCTGCTCGAGCAGCGCCTTGAGCTGGCTGCCCGTCATCGTCTTCACCGTCATCGAATTGCCGAACGGCTGCACCGCATAAGCCTGGCCGAAGGTGACGACGCCCCCTGCCCCCGGCACCAGATCGGCGCGGATGCCGCCGGTGTTCATGAAGGCGATTTGGGCGCCGCCGCCCGCCGGGGTGGCGGTGGCGGCGAGCTGCGCGTCGGCGATGAGGTTGCCGAGCACGCTTTCGCCAGCCTCGCTGCGCTCGCGCAGCGCCGCGCCGGAAAGCTTGCCGACCGGCTCCGCTTCCACCGGCGCCGCCGCCTGCTGGTAGCGGGAGACGAGCTGCGCAACCGCCGGGTTAGGTTCGAATCGCGGCACCGAAGCCACCGGCACGACCTCGCCGCGCGAGCCCGAATAGCCCTCGCCCTGGACGATGACGTTGTCCGCGAGCTTGGCCCGCACCTCGCCGCCGCCGATCGTCAGGCGGATGTCGGTCAGCATGGTGCCGTACTGGCCGGCGCTGGTGACGAGGAACGGCTTGGCCGGGTTGATCTGCGCATAGTCGCAGACATAGGCATTGTGGGTGTGGCCGGAGACGACGACGTCCACCTCAGGGTCCAGCCGGTCGAGGATCGGCAGCAGATCGCCGCTCAGCCCCGAACAATCCTTGTCGTTATAGCTCTTCTTGCTGACCGCGCCTTCGTGAATCACGATCACGATCGCGTCGGCGCCTCCCGCCTTGAGCTTGGGGATCAGCGCGTTGGCGGTATCCGCTTCGTCCCGGAAGCTGAGGCCTGCGACGCCTGCCGGGGTGACCACCGACGGCGTCGCTTCCAGAGTCATGCCGATAAAGGCGACCTTCACCCGGTTGCGGCCCTTGCCGAAGGTCTTGATGCCGTAGGCCGGGAACAGGGTCCCGCCGCTGTCGCGGACGGTGTTGGCGGCCAGGAAGTCGAACTTGGCGCCGCCGAAGCCCGGATCGACCCGGCAAGGCTGGCGGGCGGTGAACTTCTCGCAGCCGCCATGGCGCATGCGCAGGAGCTCGCCGCTGCCGCGGTCGAATTCGTGGTTGCCGACCGCGTTGAAGTCGACGCCGATCATGTTCATCGCCAGGATGGTCGGCTCGTCGAGGAAGAGCGAGGAGACGAGCGGCGAGGCGCCGATCATGTCGCCGGCCGAGACCACTACATGGTTCGGGTTGTCGGCCTTGAGCTGCGCCACCGCCGAGGCGAAATAGGCCGCGCCGCCCGCCGGCACCGGCGCGGTTCCGCCGCCGGCAAGCGGCAGGTCGATCGAGCGCTTGGGGGGCATCAGATTGCCATGAAAGTCGTTGAAGGCGATGATCTTCACTTCCAGCGGCGCGGTGGCGTTGTTGGGTCCCACCGGCTGCTGGCCAGTCCTTGCCGTACAGCCGCCAAGCGCAACCGCCGCCACCATCGTCACCAGTTTCAACCGCATCGATCCGCCCCATATCCCAAAAGCCTGAGCGGCTGAGGTGCCATGGCGGAGCGGCGGAGTCAGCCGCTTTTTGCGTCTCGCGCCCGCACCGCTCCCGCCTTAAGGGAGGGGCATGACCAGCACCCCCCCCGACCCCCTAATCGAACGCGCCCGCCAGGCGGCGCTCGGCGCCTACGCCCCGTATTCCCGCTTCTCGGTCGGCTGCGCGATCGAGTCGGTGGACGGCGAAGTGGTGGTGGGCACGAACATCGAGAATGCCTGCTACCGGCTCGGCATGTGCGCCGAGCAGTCGGCGCTCTCCGCCGCGCATTCAGCGTTCGGACTGGCGAAGGTGAAGCGGATTGCCGTGGCGGGCGGCGATGCGAGCAGCGGCGCGCTTCAAGGCGCCGGCGTCTGCACGCCCTGCGGCGGCTGCCGTCAGGCGATCCTCGAAGCCGCGCATTTGGGCAATCGCGACATCGAAATCGTCTCCGCCAACGGCGACGGCACGGAAGCGAACACGACCCGCATCTCGGAGCTGCTGCCCTTCGGCTTCGGCCCCGGCAACCTCAGCGACGCGGGCTAGGCTCAGCCCTTACGAATAGAAGATGTGGAGGCCGATCTTGGCCTGCCGCGTCAGGCGCTTGCCCCAGCTCGGCGCAACGTAATCGGCGTGGTACCAGAGCACGTTGGACGGCAGCGTGTTCGACAATTTGCCCTGCGCGATCTTGGCAACGGCGACGGCCTTGCGCCACGCGTCCGACCCGAAATCCGGGGTGGGGAAGCGGCCGCGGTGGATGAAGGAGAATTGCGCCGGCTGGGTGATCACCGAGCAGACGTCGGCGGGGTAGCGGCCGGATCCGGCGCGGTTGATCACCACCTGGGCAACCGCAAGCTGGCCTTCCAGCGGCTCGCCGCGCGCTTCGAAATAGACGGCCTTGGCGAGGCAATCCTGGTCGCGGCCTTCGGTCACCTGGCCGGCATAAGCGAGCACCAGTTCATCGAGGTTGCGGCGCGGCTGGCCCGCGGCGGGGGCGGCGGCGGTGGACTTGGCAACGCCGATCCAGTCGGTCGCGGCGGTCCACAAGCGGGAAACCACGCCGGGTTTTTCGTCGGCCTTGGCGAGCGGGGCAACCCGTGCCGCGGCGCCGTCAAGCGCTGCGTCGATCGCAACCGGACTCGAGGCGTCGAGCGGAGCGGCTACCAGGGCGACGGGCGCCGGACCTTCGGCTTGCGAAGGTGAGGCAATGCTCGCCGCCGCGCTGAGCGCGACCGCAGCCGCGGCAAAGCCCGCGGCCCGAAAAATCCGGTTCATGAAGGTCCAAATCTGTGCGGTGTGCGATCCCCCGGATGCGTCCATGCGCATCCCCGATCGCGGCCCCGTCTCGCATCCGCCGCCCCATCGCACAGGGCGCCGCCGCTCTCGTTTCCGTTGAAAGGGCAATGACTTAGGCGGCGCGGAAACTCAACACGGCCTTCGGGTTATCACGGTGAACCGTGTGACTCCGGGGGCACGGCGAAGAAAATTACGGGTTCGGCAGGAACTTTTTGGCAGCTGTGGCTTTTCAGCCGCCCGAATTCACCTCGGTGTCCGGCTGATTCGCCGCGGCGGGGGGTTCGATGCCAGCGATCAGCCGCACGAATGCGCTCGCCACCCAGCCGGAGCGGCACGGCCCGTCATAGTCGCGGCGGCGGGTAACGGGAGACGAAACCCCGCAGCGATCGCCGAGCTGGCCGTTTTCGTCGAACACCACGCCGAGCCACTTCTGGTCGTGGCTGCGCGCGCAAACAAAGAAGCGGGCGCCGGCCGGGATCGCCCCCGCTTCGCCCGCCGTGTCGAATGGCGCGGCGCGGACGGGGAGGCTTTGGCCTGGCTTCAAGTGCCGCGTCGTGCCGGCGGTGGCGCAGGCGTCGAAATTCGGCCCAAGCTCGCCGATCCGCACCGGCACGTCGGCGGTCACCGGCGCGGGCGGCGGGGCGGGCACGGCCGGAGCGGCCTGGTTTGCATAATGGTCGTCGCGCACCTCGTCGCCGCAGGCGAGGAGCAGGAAGGGGGCGAGGAGGAGGAGGCTGCGCATCGCCGCCTTGTGGCCTCCCCCGCCCCAAAAATCCACGGAAAGACGCTGCCGCCTTTCCCTTCGGCTCAGCCGCTGCGCGCGTTGCGGAACAAGGCGGCAGACAGCAGCCACAGCAGCACGAAGGCGAGCGAGAAAGTCGCGCCCTTGGGATCCGCCGCATAGCCGCCCAGCGCCACCCCGCCATGGCCGAGCCCCGCAAGGAGCATCGCGATCGCCATGCCCCCCGCCCGGAACCGCGCCACCACCGCGCCCAGCAACGCCGCCGCGACTACGCCAAGGAAGAGGAGGTTGTAGCCATTGTCCTCGCTGCCGATCATGCCGACGGCCCCGTTCGCCCAGATCGTCAGAAACGCCGCAAGCAGCGCAAAGGCGGCGCCTGCGCGGTACGACCCGTTGCCGCTCATCCGCACGGCGCCCTCGGCAAGCAGTCCGACGCCGCCGATCATGGCCGCCGCGAAGACGAAGTCGGACGCCGTCCAGTTCACTTCGCCGGTAAACTGCATCGCCACCGCGGGAAGCGCCAGCAACGCCGCCGCCCCGCCCCAAAGCACCACCCGAACCCAGCTCCCGCCGCGCCCGCCGTCATTCAAAGTCCCTGCCGACATGGTCTTCGCTCCCCGTTTGTGTCGTTCGTCAGCCTCCCTTATCGCCCGCCCCCTTGCACCCCTCGTCCGCACCCTGTGGAGATATTGTGCAGGCGCCATCCGCCCCCGCCCGCGCCGCCTCCGCTTGCTCCGCCGCATCGCGCCATTGCGCCAGCTCCGCCGGCATCTGGGCCCCCGCCAGCCGCCATTCGTCCTCGTCGGGCGTGAAGCGCTCCTCCGCCACGCTGAACACCTGCGGCTCAAGCGTCCCGTGGAACGGGCTGTTCCTGTCCCACACCCGCACGAACTCAGTTGCCGGATTGTCCAGCCCCGCCTCGATCGCCGCCTCGCCGTCCGCCTCGAACGCCGCTTGCGCCTCCCGCGCCCGCGCCGCGCACGCCTCCAGCGCCGCCGCGACCTCCGCCGCCGCCTGGCCATCGAGCGTCACCCCCTCAAAGCCCTCGAGCAGAGCCGCCGCCTCGTCGTCGCGCCGAGCGCCCGCCTCCGCGCCGCCCCCGCTTGCGCCGGAAATCACTGTCCGAACCGTCGTCGCCGAAGCCTCGGCTTCCGCCCCTGCCCCACCCGCCGCCGAAGCCGCCGCCCCCGCGCTCGCCCGCGACGAGAAATAGTTCACGGTGGTCCGCTTGCCGTTCCCGTCCTGGCCGTAGTGGCGCAGGCAGAACATCAGCAGCGCGTCATTATGCTTGCGGCGAAAGCCCATCAGCTTGCCGGCCACGAACACCGGCACCAGATAGCCTTCCACCGCCCGCTCGAAGGCGATGTCCTTGAGGCGCTTCAGCCCGAAGTCGAGCGCCGCGTCCCACGCCCGGCGAAACCCCTCCGCCCCCGCCGACCGCCGCAGCGCATAGGCATTTTGCTGCGAGATATTCACCATCCGAGCCGCCCGGCTGACGCACCCCGTATCGGCAAGCGCCTCGATAAACGCCTTCTGCCGCTCCGGCGTCCACCCATCATGCCGATACTTGCGCGGCACCGGCGCAAAGTCCGGCAGCGGCGGCCGCTCCGAGCGCGGCACGGGCGTGCGGTTCTGCATGATGTATCTCCTCTCCTCCGGCCGAGTCGCGGCCAATCGGACAGGATATTTTAGACGACAGTGCAAATAGGAAAGTGTTTTGTTCCGCTTTTGTGCTCGATCGCATCCCGGGGCAAACGGCAGCGCCCCCGTAGCCGGCCGAATGGGTCGGGCGACTAACGCCGCCTCAGCACCGATCGTTAGCCATATATGCAGCCCTGGAAGGAGAAGTCCTCCGAGGTCCCGTCGGTCCTATTAACCCAAAAGCACTTACTGCCGAATTCTCCGCTTGTCCGCACACTAAAGCTCGCTACACCTGAACCAATCTTTTTGGACGCGTCGGCGTGCCTGGCTAAAAGATCCCTCAGAACCTTTGTGTCTTCTGCATTCACTTTGTCCCCAACGTCATAGCTCGCCAGCATAGCCTTGATGTGAGTGCGCAGGTCCTGACGCCTCGGGAAAGTCGTCCCACCTAACGTTATTGGCTTTGCTGGCATAGGTGCATCCTACCTGACGAAAGTCGTGTTATTGATCATGGCTCAAGCGGAGGCAACAGCTTATCTCGTACCTCACGTGCTATGATCACTGCCACACCCATGGCTTCGAACTGCGCTTGGCGCGCGGTTACCCAAGCGACACATTCCTCCTTGGTAAGGTCGTCTCGAGCGATCTTCTCGTATAAGGCGACAGCACTGGTGCGTGACAGCCCGAGCTCAATCAATGATACCATCGTTCGAGCCGACACTCCGAATTCCAGTTGAGTGCCTATGTCCAGATCGTGCTCGATTAAGTCCTCGCGGCCAGCTTCGCGAAGATATATATCAAGAATGTCCACATACGCGGAAAAGTATTTTGGCGCGCGGAATCTTGCTGTTTGCTCAACAATTTCCATTGTATGCCTGATTAGGATCGGTAATCGGAACGCCTTGCCGACCCGACGGTGATATTCTATGTTTCGCCGGATCATAAGGGCTAGGGAATACCCTTTGAGCCACTGTACCACTATCAAGGCATGAAGGGGGATCAATCCCTCTGGTAAAAACGCCGGGTAAAGGTGACTGTTTATGCGACGCATGATAGTGATAAAACGATCATAGCTGTCTTGACTGTCTACGGGTGTCGGGATGAGATTTTCTGGATCCCCCTTATATTTTCTGAATGCGTTCAGCATGCTCTGTAAGGCAAGTGCGCTAACACCAGGATGTCGCCCGGCAACTTCGGAGGTGATCTCGATCTTGTCCGCGATGGCTGCTAGACTCTGGTCCAGTCGAGCGAGTGTCGAGGCTGGGTGACGCTTCGCTAAATTGCCGTTTTTGATCGATCCAGACCGCAAGTAAGCGCTAAGAAGATATGAGCCGACCTGCTCGTATTTGTCGGCACCATCAAACGCTCCATCCGTTCGCCTGTCCAGATAGTCCGCCAATCCATCACCTAGCCCGATAACAGCGTCGCTTTCTCGCTTAATCGGATAACGCGCGCGACTTGGTACACCGTCAGGCCATGCATTTGTGTCGTGCGGGTCGACGCATATGATGTTGCCTTGGAACTCGTCGCCCCAACGACCAGCTCGCCCGGCCAGGTTCCAGAAATCGTGTGGCTCCATCGGATTTCCCATGCCCTTACGGGGGCCGCGCACTACGATGGTGCGACACGAGAGATTAACGCCCTCGATGAGGGTCGAGGTACACACCAAAAATCGAATCTGGCCTGACCGGAATAGTTTTTCTATCTCAATGCGTATGAGCGACGGCATATTACCGTAGTGAAATGCTACGCCGCACTCGACCAAGGGAGCAAGCCGGAAGTCTGGATGGACGGTCTTTCGCACGAGGTCGCTTAGCTCAAGGAGGCTTTGGTTGGGCGCCCCGATAGGAGGGATCATCTGACTTATAAGATCGGCTACCTCCTCAGCCTCAGCAGCTCCGTTCGCATAGATGAGAGTTCCCCCTCGCTCCCCTGCGGCGGCTGCGATGAACGCCAGTTTCTTTTTGACTGTTGAAGGAGAACTACCAAGTTCAAGTACCCCAATAGGTAGCATTGCTCCTAGCTGCCGTGTGGAAAGCTGCCAGAGCTTTGGTTTACCGGAGACTTGCTCCGCTACGATAAGATTTTGTAGTACCGTGGGCGCATCGCTATCCACCGCCTTCACAGTCGCTTTTAGGGGCGCATCTGCAAGAAGCTCCTCGGGGTTTTGCGTCGCTGGACTTATGAAAACCAGTTTCAGGTCCGGGTTGGATCGGCTGACTCGCTCGATGGCTTCCTGCAGGATGACCCCCCGTTGGTGGTCGCCTATCTTATGGGCCTCATCCACAATCAACAGATCGACGCTGACTGCGTCAGCGAGGATATTCGCGAGTAGGTGCAGCCGTTCCTGCGTGAGGACCAGGATGAGGGGCGCTCCCCCTTCCGCGGCCACGTTATACTTTGCGCTCAGCGGTAACGATGATACGTTGATCCCGCTGTTTTTGCCCAGCAGGGCGAGCAGGTTACTCTCGATCTCGGAGACCAACGCACGTGTGGGCGCCAAGTAGGCGGCGATACGCACGTTGCGCGATCGCACTTGGTCTACAAGCCACTGGAGAACAAGAAAGGTCTTTCCAGATGCGGTGGGAGCGGAAGCGGAAAGCCATTGATGATCGTTAGCTTGGTTCCAAAATTTAAGCTGGAACTCATTTACCTGAAGCCATTGGCCGCTTGATTCAAGCAACACTGCCTGATCGAGCAGCCGCCGCTGAGCTTCAATTCGCAGTGACGTTCCCAGCCGGTTATCGAGCCCAGCCGCGATCAAGTCACGCCGATATGCTAGCGCAACGGCACGGAAGTTCGATAGCTTCCCTAGAAGCACCGACCCAGCGTCTTTGACATCCTCCCGTTCGGACAAGGTCACCGCAGCAGTCGCTATCCGGAGAGCAGCTTCTTGGTGCGGACGGTGGTCGGATGGGGCCAGAATGCTGCCTGCAAGCAGCAGCCGTGCCCAGTCGAATTCTATCGCATGGACGTCCTGGGGCTCGGGCAGTAGGTTATCAAGTTCCGACCTGATGGTCCGGCGCGCGATGGCAGCCAGATCTTTCAGCAGACGCTCGTCAACCAGCCAATTTTGTAATTCACTCAGGCTCATGCGGGTTGCCCCATCGCCTTTAGGAAAGCGAGACGGAACTCTTCAGCAGATGGGAGGGGAAGGCAGAACAGTTCGATTTCAACCTGCTCAAGTTTGTGCGCTGTCAGGCGATGGCCAATCGTCTCGCGCCAACCTTCTAGAGCGATACGCGCTGCTTCTGCTATTTCGTCAGCATTGCCTATTGCCTGATCGCCGGGATAAAAAGTTTCGTCAAAACCAACGAGCGCTACGCCGCAGTACTTCACCCTTTTTGACATTACCGAGTCTTTGTCAAAGTAACGTTTGAGGCTTTCGGTGAGCCCCGGATCGCTCAGATCAGCCTTATCGCTAAGGAGAACGAGATCCCGTTCGCGTTCTGCGCCCTCATGATCGGGCTCCACGAGAAACGGCGCCAGAGAAGAGAGGCAAGCTCTTATTGCTGCCGTCGCGTCCTTGTAAACCTTAGATTCGCCCCAGTACAGTTTGAGGATGCCATCAGCGGTCACTCCCGCGTAGACGCCATCTGCACCATGGTAATGCATCCGCCCGTCGGTTTTCAGATCCATCTTGCAAAGAATTTGTGGTAACTTGAGGAAGCGCTCCGCAAGCAAGAATAGCAGCATCTCGCCACCCTCACCTGTCTTCGCAAGATCCGTGAAGGACCGGCGGGCTTGCTCCACAAGTGCGGCAACTGCCTCTGTGCTATTGTACTTGGTATCCCGCGCTTTGGCCTTCGCTAGCTGCGCGCGCGGTATGGCGTAATCTGCCACCGTGTTGCGCATGAATTCGGCTAGACGATGAAGCTGGACACGTCCATTCCCGTCAATCGTAAGGCAGTGACAATGAACTTTCACAGCGTGACCGTCGATTAGAACGTCACGCTCGATCAGCGCTAGGTGAACATCAAGAGCTTCGGGATTACCCGTGAGCGCAGCTTCCAGATCGGACGCGGTAATGCTCGACAGACTGCCCTCCTCTTTCGTGCGCCAGCCTCAGGATAGACGAAACGTCACAACAATCTAGGTGGTCGTCACTCATAGGACCTCATGCCCTAGGGCATTGGAAAATGCATGAGTGGACCTGCTTCAGAGTATAGCGACTTCTAGGGCATAGCCATGACGTCCAACAGGCTTGTTACCCGTCGCCAGCGGTGTTCGTGCTTTGGCATCGGCACCGCGCAGCATACCGCTCAAAGACATTTAATGCCCTTCGCGCGCACCTTCATACGCTCCGGTGGCCTCACCGCACTTCGCGTGGGCTCTTTACCACCCCTCGGGTGCCCCCCGTTCCGGAGCGGATTTCGACGGGTTCGGGTGCAGTGCTTCACGCCATCGCCGTGACGGGATTGAATCCCGTGACGTCGAACGGGCTCGCCCTTCGGGCGACCCGCCGGCCGGCGTTTCCCGTCTCTTCGCGCTGCTCCGGCGACGCTGACGCGTCGGCGTCGCTGCGCTCGGCGGGAAGCGGGCGGCTTAAGCCGCCTCGCTCCGCCGGCTTGCCTTCTTCCGCTCGTGCGGATCGAGGTGCCGCTTCCGGAGCCGGATGCTCTTCGGCGTCACCTCAACCAGCTCGTCGTCCTGGATGTAGGCGATCGCCTGTTCCAGGGTCATGCGCTTCGGCGGGGTCAGGCGGATGGCGTCGTCCTTGCCGCCGCTCGCGCGGAAGTTGGTGAGCTGTTTGGTTTTCATCGGGTTGACTTCCAAGTCTTCCGGCTTGGCGTTTTCGCCGATGATCATGCCTTCGTAGACCGGCTCCTGCGGGCCGACCATCAGGATGCCGCGGTCTTCCAAAGGCCCCAAGGCGTAGGTCACCGTTTCGCCCGAACCGTTGGAGATCAGGACGCCGTTCTGGCGGCCCTCGATGCGGCCCTTATAGGGGCCGTAACGCTCGAACATGCGGTTCATGATGCCGGTGCCGCGGGTGTCGGAGAGGAACTCGCCGTGGTAGCCGATCAGGCCGCGCGACGGGCCGGAGAAGGTGATGCGGGTCTTGCCGCCGCCGGAGGGGCGCATGTCGACGAGCTCGGCCTTTCGCTGGGCCATTTTCTCCACGACTGTGCCGGAGTGCTCGTCGTCGACATCGATGACGACCTGCTCATAGGGCTCCTCGCGGCCGTCGGGGCCGTCGCGGAAGAGGACGCGGGGGCGGCTGATGGTGAGCTCGAAGCCTTCGCGGCGCATGGTTTCGATCAGGACGCCGAGCTGAAGCTCGCCGCGGCCGGCGACTTCGAAGCTGTCCTTGTCGGCGCTTTCGGTGATCTTGAAGGACACGTTGCCCTCCGCCTCGCGCTCAAGGCGGTCGCGGATCATGCGGCTGGTGACCTTGCTCCCTTCGCGGCCCGCCATCGGCGAATCGTTGACGGTGAAGGTCATGGCAAGCGTCGGCGGATCGATCTTCTGGGCGTGGAGCGGTTCGGTGACGGCGGGCTCGACGATCGAGTTGGAAACGGTCGCCTTGGTGAGGCCGGCGATGGCGACGATGTCGCCCGCGCCCGCTTCCTCGACGGCGACGCGCTCGATGCCGCGGAACACGAAGATCTTGGTGGCGCGGCCGGCTTCGACGTCGTTGCCGTCGGCGTCGAGCGCCTTGATCGGCATGTTGAGCTTGAGCTTGCCGCTCGCGATGCGGCCGGTCAGCACGCGGCCGACGAAATTGTCGCGGTCAAGAAGCGTGGCGAGCATCTTGAAGGGGCCGTCCGGGTCCGCATCGGGCGCGGGGACGTGGCGGACGATGGTCTCGAACATCGGGTCAAGCGTGCCTTCGCGCACGTCGTCGGTAAGGCCGGCATAGCCGTTGCGGCCCGAGGCGTAGAGGACGGGGAAATCGAGCTGCTCGTCATTGGCCTCGAGGCTCAGGAAGAGCTCGAAACATTCGTCGAGCACTTCGGCGGCGCGGGCGTCTGGGCGGTCGATCTTGTTGACGACGACGATCGGTTTGAGGCCGAGCGCGAGGGCCTTGCCGGTGACGAACTTGGTCTGCGGCATCGGGCCTTCGGCGGCATCGACGAGCAGGATCACGCCGTCGACCATGGAAAGGATGCGCTCCACTTCGGCGCCGAAATCGGCGTGGCCGGGCGTGTCGACGATGTTGATGTGCGTCCCCTGCCACTCGACGGAGGTGCACTTCGCGAGGATGGTGATGCCGCGCTCTTTTTCGAGGTCGTTCGAATCCATCGCCCGTTCTTCGACGCGCTGGTTGTCGCGGAAGGTGCCGGACTGGCGGAACAGCTGGTCCACAAGCGTGGTCTTGCCATGATCGACGTGCGCAATGATCGCCACGTTGCGGAGGCTCATTTCAGATAGTCCTGTCGGTATAAGGGGATTTCGCCGCGCCTATACGCAGATCAATGCGGCCTGACTAGGGCAGTAACGTGCGGCGCGCGGCGGTTAGAAGTCGATCTGCGCCCGGGCGCCGAAGACGTTGACGCCGTAGCTCGTGTCGCCGGTGGGCGTGGGCAGCGCGTCGTTGTAGCGCAGATAGCCGTAGTTGAGGAGGAAGCGGACATGGTCCTGCGGGATCCAGACGAGCGAGGCTTCGTAGCCGCGCTGGGTGCCGCCGATCACGCCGTCGTCGCTGAGGTCGAGGTGGTCGTAGCGCAGGTTGAGCTGCAGCGCGCCGAAGCCGCCCTTGCCAACGGGATTGCGGACGATCGTGCGGTCCCAGCGGCCGCCTTTGTAGCCGCGGGTTTCGCCGGTGAAAAAGAAGCCGGCTTCGGCATAGCCGCCGAAGAAATTCGGGCTGGTGCCGGCGGTGAGCGTGTCGGCGCGCAGCCAGTACAGCTCGCCGGTGGCGTGGAAGGGCCCGCGGATGAGGGCGGCTTCCAGGCCGAAGCTGGTCTCCTCGCTGACCCGCAAGGCGGGGGTGGAGATGAAGCGGGTGTCGCTGGTGTGAATGAACGGGCGCTGGCGGAAGCGGGTGGCAGGGCCGAAAGCGGCGAGATCGTTGTTGTCGCGCCAGTGGGCGGAGGCGCCCAAATGAAGCTGGGCGGCGCCGAGCTTGGGCGCGAAGACCAGGCGGCCGTCGACGCTTAGCGCGTTGTTTTCATCGCCGAGGCCCGCGGCGCCGCTGACGCCGGACAGGTCCTGGATGTTGTCGGTGAAGACGCCCGCCTGGGCGAGGAGATCGCCGGCCGAGTAGCTCGCGGAGAGGCCGACGCGGCGTTCGAAGGCGAAGGCGTCGGTGAAGGCGGCGCGCTCCATGAAAGAAAGGAAGCGGGAGCTGGTGAGCTCTTCCAGCGACTGGAAATTGTTGTGCTGGCCGAGTGTCAGGCCGAGCGCCTTGGACGCTTTGTAGCTGAGGTAGGCGTCGGTGATTTCAACCTGGTTGTCAGCGAGGTCGAGCTCGACCTTGTAGCCGAAGCCGCCGGGGATCGCGCCTTCAACGCCGATGCGGGCGCGGCGGAGTTCGTTGCTGAAGCCGAGGCCGCGGTCGCCGAGGCCTTCGGAGCGGCTTACATAGCCGGCGTCGAATTGCAGGCGGCCGAAGAGCTTGATCGTGGGACTGCTGCTTTCCTTTTTGGCTGGTACAGGCGCGGCGGCGGGCGGTGCGGCGGCGGCGGCGGCGGCGGCGACAGCGACAGGGGCTGGCGCGGGCACGGCACTCGTCGCCTTCATGGTGGCTACTTCCGCTTCGAGCTGCGCGATCCGGGCGCGCATCGCGGCGAGTTCGGCGGCGAGGGCGTCGCTGCGGTCCTGGGCGAAAGCGGGCGCGGTCAGCGCGCTTGCCAGAAGTGCCGCGGTGAATGCCTTGCCGATCATCTGTTCCTCCCGTCGCGCCGAGCGCATTCCGTTGCATGACGCCGCCATTGCACTTCAGCGTCAAGTTGGTGACACTTTCATGACGAAGCCGCTGCTTATTCCGCCCCCACCGCAAAGGCGCTAGGGGCGGCACATGACTGGCACTGGCCGCGGCCGCATCCTTCTTGCCCTACTCGTTGCGCTCATCGGCTGCGCGGTGGCCGCGGCGATCGAGGTACCGTTGCTTGCCGGTATCGCCGGACTGGTCGCGGGTGCACTCGGCGCGGCGATCCTCGGCGGCGCATTCCTGACACCGCAGCTTGCGTCCGCCGAAGAACCGTCGAGAGTCGATCCCCGGGCATTGGCGCGTGAGGTGATGGACGCGCTCGGCGAGCCGATGCTGCTTCTCGACGGGGGCCGGATCGGTATTGCTAACCCCGCCGCGAGGGCTTTGCTCGGTGAATGGATCGAAGGGCAGGACGTGCGGCTTGCGCTCAGAAGCCCAGCGGTGGTCGATCTGCTTAACCGGGAGGCGCCCGCGGGGGCCGAGACGCTGGAGGCGATCGGCATTGGCGCCGACCCGGAGCGGCGCTGGCTGTTCCGCATCGTGGCGGTGGAAGGCGACCTTCGCCTCATCCACCTTACCGACCGGAGCGAAGCGGCGGCGGCCGAGCGGATGCGCGTCGATTTTGTCGCCAATGCGAGTCACGAATTGCGTACGCCGCTCGCGACGCTGCTGGGCTTCATTGAGACGCTGCGCGACGATGACGCAGCGGAAGACCGGGAGCTGCGGGGCCGTTTCCTAACCATCATGAATGACGAAGCGCGGCGCATGCAGCAGCTGATCGACGATCTCATGTCGCTGTCGCGGGTCGAGGCCGACCGTTTCCGCGCGCCGCGCGATGCGGTGGACCTGGTGCCGCTGGTCGAGGAAGTGCGCGGCGGCTGCGCGCATCTGCTTGCGGAGCGAGGCAATAGCCTGGTGCTCGACAATCGCTGCGGCGCTGCGCTGGTGCCGGGGGATGGCGGCCAGCTGCTCCAACTAGTCCAAAACCTTGTCGTCAACGCGGTGAAATATGGCCGCCCCGGCACCGAGATCCGGGTCGCCATTGAGGAAGCGGGTGAGAGCCTGTCCCTTTCGGTTGCCGACCAGGGCGACGGCATCGCGCCCGAGCACCTGCCCCGCCTCACCGAGCGCTTCTACCGGGTGGATGCCGGCCGGAGCCGCGCCGAGGGGGGAACTGGGCTCGGCCTCGCTATCTGCAAGCACATTGTCGGGCGGCATCGCGGGCGACTCGAAATCGCCAGCCGCGTCGGCGAAGGCACGACGGTGAAAGTCACCCTCCCCCGCCTCTCCGACGGCGCCTGATCCGCTCCATGTAACATCACTGTCATCAACGCGTCACAAAAGGCACTTCGATCCTGCCTAGGGACGCAACAGCCCCCGGGGGAGCGATGATGGAGGCGAAGTTGAAGACATTCCTGTGCATGGCGCCCTTTGCGGCACTCGCCCTTGTTGGCTGCGGCGAAGGCTCCGGCGGAACCGCCGGCCAACAGATCCAGATCGTCGGCTCCTCCACCGTTTATCCGTTCACCACCGCGGTCGCCGAGCAGTTCCAACGCACCAATGCCGGCATGAGCGCGATCGTCGAATCGACCGGCACCGGCGCCGGCATGAAGCTTTTCTGCGGCGGCGTCGGCGACACGTTTCCTGACATGACCAACGCGTCCCGCCGGATGAAAGCGTCGGAAGCCGCCGATTGCGCCAAGAACGGGGTGAAGCAGATCATCGAGGTTCCGGTCGGCATCGACGGCCTTGCCTTGATCGAAAGCGCCAAGGGCGCGAACTTCGGCCTGACCGCCAAGGACGTCTATATGGCGCTGGCCGCCAACCCGTTCGGCAAGGGCCCGAACACGGCCAAGACCTGGAAGGACGTGAACCCCACCCTTCCGGCGATCGCCATCCAGGTGTTCGGCCCGCCGCCGACCTCCGGCACCCGCGACAGCTTCGCCGAGCTGATCCTTGAGAAAGGCTGCGACAGCGATCTTGCAATGAAGGCGCTGAAGGACAGCGACAAGGACAAGCACAAGGACATTTGTACCAAGATCCGCGAGGATCGGGCCTATGTCGAAGCCGGCGAGAACGACAATCTTCTCGTCCAGAAGGTCGCGCAGAACCCCGGCGCGATCGGCATCCTCGGCTACTCCTTCCTTGAAGAGAATGGCGCGTCGGTGAAGGGCATTCCGCTCGGCGGAATCGCGCCGACGGCGGAGACGATCGGCAACTTGACCTATCCGGGCGCCCGCCAGGTCTACATCTACGTCAAGGGCGAGCATGTGAACGTGATCCCGGGCATGAAGGAGTTCCTCGCCGAATATGCCCGCGCCTGGAGCAAGGGCGGCTACCTGGAACGCCGCGGCCTGATCCCCTCGCCCGCCGACGTTCAAGCCAAGGCGACGCAGGCGGCGACGCAGCTCACCCCGCTCAACACCGCCGAACTCAAGTGATGCGCCTGGTGCCGGGCGCCGCTAAGCGGGCCCGGCACCGCGCTTCTGGATAGAGAGACACAGTGTCGCCACTTGCGCTCGTTCTGACGGTGCTCGGCCTTGCCGCCCTCGGCTGGGTAGCGGCGCGCGCGCGCGGCCTTGCCTTTGCAGGCGCGGCGCGGGGCGGAGCTGCGGGGGCGCGGCCGCATTCGCTTCCGGCCTACCACGGCTGGTACGTCGCGCTTTGGGCGGCGGTGCCTGCCCTTCTCTTCATTGCCGTCTGGACACCGATATCGAGCGCGCTGGTGATGGATGCGGTGATGGAGCATCCCGCCGGGGCCACCCTGCCACCGTTCGAGATGCAGAAGGCCGCGATCCTTCGCGACGCACGCGACATCGCGTCGGGCGCGAAGGCGGCGAGCTTCTATCCGGAGGCCAATCAGCTCGCGCCGGTCTGGGCGGAGACGCAGGGGCGATACCGGCTGATCGGCGCCGCCGTCGCCCTCCTCCTCGCCTTTGCCGGCGGCGCCTTCGCCTTCAGCCGGGTATCGCCGCACTTCCGGGCGCGCACCCGCGTCGAGCGGCTGGTGATGGGGCTGCTTTTGGTCGCGTCGCTGATCGCGATCCTGACCACCGCGGGGATCGTTGCTTCGTTGCTGTTCGAATCGCTGCGCTTCTTCTCGATGGTCAATCCGGTCGAGTTCCTGTTCGGCACCAACTGGAGCCCGCAAACCGCGATGCGCGCCGACCAGGCGGGCTCGTCCGGCGCGTTCGGGGCGATCCCGCTGTTCTGGGGCACGATCTTTATCGGCGCGATCATTGCGATGATCGTCGCCATCCCGCTCGGGCTGATGAGCGCAATCTACCTGACGCAATATGCCAAGCCCGCGGTGCGCAAGTGGATGAAGCCGCTCCTGGAGATGCTCGCGGGCGTTCCGACGGTGGTGTACGGCTATTTCGCCGCGCTGACCGTGGCGCCTGCGGTGCGTGACTTCGGCCAGGCGATCGGCATCACCTCCGCCTCCTCGGAAAGCGCTTTGGCGGCGGGTTTGGTGATGGGGATCATGATCATCCCGTTCGTCTCGTCGATGGCCGACGATTCGATCACGGCGGTGCCGCAGGCGATGCGCGACGGTTCGCTTGCGATGGGCGCGACGACCTCCGAGACGATTCAGCGGGTGCTGGTGCCGGCCGCTCTCCCGGGCATCGTCGGCGGCGTTCTGCTCGCGGTCAGCCGGGCGATCGGCGAGACGATGATCGTGGTGATGGCCGCCGGCCTCGCCGCGAACCTTACCGCCAATCCGTTCGCGAGCGTCACCACGGTGACGACGCAGATCGTGCAATTGCTGACCGGCGATCAGGAGTTCGACAGCCCCAAGACCCTCGCCGCCTTTGCGCTCGGGCTGGTGCTGTTCATTGTCACCCTGCTGCTCAACATTGTCGCGCTGCGCGTCGTGAAAAAGTACCGCGAAGCTTATGACTGACGCCGCCGCCTCCCTGCCCGCGCGAATCCCGACCGACTGGAAAGCGGGCGAAATGCAGAAGCGCATCCGCCGCCGTAATGCGGCCGAACGGCGCTTCCGGCTGATCGGGCTGGGCGCGATCCTGCTGTCGGCCGGGTTCCTCGCATTCCTGCTGATCTCGATGATGTCGAACGGGCTGAAGGGCTTCACCCAGACGGACATCCGCGTCGACATCGACTTCGCGAAAAGCGCCTTGTTCATCGATCCCGCCGCGTTGAAGAACAGCAAAAGCGTCGCCGCTTTAGCCGGTGCCGACATCGAAGGCGCGGTCGCTACGGCGGCAGAGGCGCAGTACGGGTCGCAGGGCGCTCGGATGCTGTCGGACACCGCCTGGATCCGTGTGCAGCGGGCGATTGAGGCCGATCCTGACATCCTGACGCGCAAGGCGAGTCTGTGGCTTCCGGCTTCATCGGAGCTCGACCAGGCTGCCAAGAGCGACGCGGCGCCCGAAGCGGAGGCGGTGGTAAAGCGGCTGGAGCAGGCGAAGGCGCTCAAGACTGCGTTCAACACCGAATTCCTGACCGGCGCCGACGCCACCGATCCTGCCGCAGCAGGCATCTGGGGCGCGTTCAAGGGCTCGCTGCTGACCATGCTGGTGACGCTGGCCCTCGCCTTTCCGGTCGGCGTGCTGTCGGCGGTCTACCTGGAGGAATATGCGCCGCGGAACCGGTGGACGGACCTGATTGAAGTGTCAATCAACAACCTTGCCGCGGTGCCGTCGATCATCTTCGGTCTGCTCGGCCTGGCGGTATTCCTCAACACCATGCACCTGCCGCGCTCGGCGCCCTTGGTCGGCGGCTTGACGCTGGCGCTGATGACGATGCCGGTGATCGTTATCGCCGGCCGCAACGCAATCAAATCGGTGCCGCCCTCGATCCGCGATGCGGCGCTCGGTATCGGCGCGAGCCGGGTGCAGGTGGTGTTCCACCACGTGTTGCCGCTCGCCCTGCCCGGCATCCTGACCGGCACGATCATCGGCATGGCCCGCGCGCTTGGCGAGACGGCGCCGCTGCTGATGATCGGCATGCGGGCGTTCATCTCCTCGCCGCCCGGCGGGTTTACGGAGCCGGCGACGGTGCTTCCGGTGCAGGTGTTCCTGTGGTCGGACGAGGTCAGCAAGGGTTTCGTCGAGAAGACCTCCGCCGCGATCATCGTGCTGCTCCTCTTCCTGCTCGCCATGAACGGGCTCGCAATCTTTCTCCGCAACAAATTCGAACGGCGCTGGTGACCGACATGAACCATATTCCCAACGACGCCGCGCCCAAGATGACGGCGCGCGACGTCAGCGTCTTCTACGGCACCAAGAAGGCGATCGACGCCGTCTCGATCGACGTCAGCCAGGAGCATGTCACCGCCTTCATCGGCCCGTCGGGCTGCGGCAAATCGACGTTCCTGCGCACCTTGAACCGGATGAACGACACCATCGCCAATGCGCGGGTGGAAGGGCAGATCGCGCTTGACGGGGAGGATATCTATTCGTCCGGCATGGACGTGGTGCAGCTCCGCGCCCGGGTCGGCATGGTGTTCCAGAAGCCGAATCCGTTTCCCAAATCGATCTACGAGAATGTCGCTTACGGGCCGAGGATTCATGGGCTCGCCAATGCCAAGGCGGACTTGGACGGGATTGTCGAGAAGTCGCTGAAGCGGGCGGGGCTTTGGGAGGAAGTGAAGGACCGCCTGAGCGAGAGCGGCACCGCGCTGTCGGGCGGCCAGCAGCAGCGGCTTTGCATCGCGCGGGCGATTGCGGTGGATCCGGAAGTGATCCTGATGGACGAGCCCTGCTCCGCGCTCGATCCCATCGCGACGGCGAAAATCGAGGAGCTGATCCACGAACTTCGCGGCCGCTACGCGATCGTCATCGTCACCCACAACATGCAGCAGGCGGCGCGCGTGTCGCAGCGCACGGCATTCTTCCACCTCGGAACGCTGGTGGAATATGGCGAAACCAGCGAGATCTTCACCAATCCCCGGATCGACCGGACCAAGGATTACATCACCGGCCGCTACGGCTGAGGAGCAGACACATGGCGACCGGACATACGCTGAAGGCCTTCGACCAGGATCTCGACCAGCTGCGGGCGAGCATCGCGCAGATGGGCGGGCTTGCCGAAGCGGCAATCGCCGACGCGATGCGCGCGCTCGTCAACCGCGACAGCGAAGCGGCCAAGGCGGTGATCGCCAACGACAAGAAATTGGACGCGCTGGAAACGGAGGTCGAGCGGCAGGCGGTGCAGATCATCGCCCTTCGCGCGCCGATGGCGGACGACCTTCGCGAAGTGGTCGCGGCGCTGAAGATCGCCGGCGTGGTGGAGCGGATCGGCGACTATGCCAAAAACATCGCCAAGCGCGTCCACCTGATCGAGGAAAGCCGCAATTTGAAGCCGCTGTCTCTTCTGCCGGAAATGGCGCGGCTGACCGGGGAGATGGTGCATTCGGTGCTCGACGCCTTTGTCGCCCGCGACGCCAAGGGGGCGGCGGAGGTCTGCGAGCGCGACAAGGCGGTCGACGATTTCTACAACTCGATCTTTCGCACCCTCCTCACCTTCATGATGGAGGACCCGCACAACATCACGCCGGCGACGCACCTATTGTTCATCGCCAAGAACCTGGAGCGGATCGGCGACCACGCCACCAACGTCGGCGAGATGGTCTATTTCGCCGCCACCGGAACCCACTTGGGCGAGCGGGAGCGCGGAGAGGACAGCTTGGCCTCCAAGGTCTGATGGCCGCGCAGACCATCCTGCTTGTCGAGGACGACCGGCCGCTGGCCGAGCTCCTGTCCTTTCACCTCACCCGCGCGGGATATGAGGTGGTGCACACCGGCGACGGCCACGACGCGCTCGATCTGGTGCGCTCGAAGGCGCCCGATCTTGTCCTTCTCGATTGGATGATCGAAGGCATGGCCGGCATCGACGTCTGCCGCCTGCTCCGCGCCAGGCCGGGGACGGAAGCGCTGCCCATCATCATGCTCACCGCGCGCGGCGAGGAAGCGGATCGGCTCCGCGGGCTCGACACCGGCGCGGACGATTATGTCACGAAGCCCTTTTCCCCCAAGGAATTGATCGCCCGAGTCGCGGCGGTGCTGCGCCGGATGCGGCCGCCATTGCCGGAGTCGAAGCTGGAAGTGGGCGACCTCGAAATGGACCTCACCAGCCACAAGGTCCGCCGCGGCGGCGAGCCGGTTCATCTCGGCCCCACCGAGTACCGGCTTCTGCGCCTCCTGATGGAGCATCCCGGCCGTGTCTTCAGCCGCGAACGATTGATCCAGAACATCTGGGGCGACGAAAGCGAGATCCAGGAAAAGACGATCAACGTCTCCATCCGCCGCTTGCGCGAGGCGCTGAATGCGGGCGGCCGGCCGGACGTGATCACCGCCGTGAGATCGGCGGGCTATAAGCTGGAGGCGAGCGGCGCAGCATAACCTCCGTTGCTTGCCGCCTAGCGACCTTGGTCAGGCTCTGGATCGGGCAAGTGGGTGGGCCGCTCCGGCGCTGACAGTGGCAAGCACCAGTCCGATGATCGCAGCCATTGCGAGGCCAACGGACGCGGCACCAGCATTGATCGGCCCTTCGGCGCCTAGCTGACGCGCAAGCCGAGTCAGTTGAGAACTGCTCAGGAGCCAAAGCGCGGCGGCCGTTGCGCCGAAGAAAACCGCCCCAGCAATCGCACCGGTTTTCAGGCCCAGGCCTATGCTGTTCCAGAAGCCAGTCACGGCGCCATCACGAGCCGTCAGCAGCACGGCGAGCAGTCCGCCAGCAGCGGGCCAAAGCATCGGCCATGCGTGGCTGTTCGGGACCATGGCGTGAACAAAGAAGCCGACGCCAGCGAGGACGCCGATGTTCATTGCGGTGGGAACCTTGGTCATGGCACGCACTCCACTGTGATGGAGTGGCAACGTACCCGATAATCAACTGTTCCGAACGGGCCGCCCCCCTAAGCGGGAAGACGAACAAGTCCTAAAACTTCACCTCTAGGCCGAGGCTGAAGCTTCGGCCGAGTCTGTAGCCGTTGGTGTCGATGCGGGAGGCGCCGAGCTGCTGGAACTCCTCATAGTCTTCGCCGGTGAGGTTGCGGGCTTCAAACTTGAGTTCGCCGTCGAGGCCGAACAGGCGGATGCCTTCGCGCATGACGAAATCGAGGCGGAGGCCGGGTTCTTCGACGACATCCGGCTGATCGCCGGCACCGCGGTTGGTGACCCGGCGGCTGGAGTAGGTGAGCAGCAACGTCTGCTGCGACAGGCGGTCGGTGTTTTCCAAGCCGATCTGAATGTTGGCGAGGTGCTTGGACTGGCCGGTGAGCGGGGTGCCGTTGTCGAAGACGTTCGCAGCCGGGACGGGCAGGCCGCCGGTGCCGACCGGAATGGTGGTGTCGCCCTCGCCTACGCTGATGCCGGATTTCGAGTAGGTGTAGTTGCCGATCAGCACGAGGCGGCGCGGCGTGAAGACGCCGCCCATTGAGGCGAGTGGCACGTACTTCTGCACGTCGAACTCGATACCCTTGAGCGTCGCCGACGGGGCGTTGGCGAAGGTGGTGAAGAAGGTGCCGCCTTGCTGGAACGCGACGGTTTCGATCGGGCGGTCGATTTTCTTCCAGAAGCCCGCGATGCTGAGGCGCTGGTCCTTGGCGAAATACCATTCGAAGCGCGCTTCGGCGTTGAGAAGCGTGCTGTCTGTCAGGAACTGGTTGCCGAAGAAGGTGCGATCGGTCTCCGGATCGGAATATTGCTGCGGCGCCAGTTCTCGGAACTGCGGGCGGGCGATGGTCTTGGAGCCGTGCAGGCGGAGCTGCATGTCGTCGGCCACGGTCCAGGTGAAAGTCGCGGCGGGGAGGAGGTAGTTCTTCTCGATCAGGGAGGCGCTGATGTCCCCGCCGCCTGTGCCGAAGATGTCGATCGGCGTCACGCGCTGGCGGCCGCTTTCGAAGCGGACGCCGGCCTGGAGGCGCAGGCCCGGCAGGAACTCGGACTCGCCTTGCAGGTAGGCGGCCTTCACCTCCAGATCGGCCTCGTAGCGCGCTGCGCCGGCGGTGCCGGAGATGTCCGTCAACACGATATTGTAAGCGTAGATGTTGAAGTCGGAGAGCAGGTAATCCGGCCTCTCCTGCGGCACCTGGCCGGGCAGGATGTCGAGCGGCGTGTAGCGGAAGTCGCGCCGCGTCGCCGCGCGGTCGTTTTTGAGGTAGGCGGCGCCGGCCGAGAGAGTGAAGTCGGCGCCGGGGAAGCGGTACGAGAGGTCACCCCCTGCCGAATAGACGTTGTCGGTGAGGTCGCTGAACGAGACGCGGGCGAACTGGCCGTTGGAGCGCAGGTCGTTGACGAAATCCTTGGCCACCGCGTCATAACGGTAACCGATCGTCCTTTCGTACGGGGACTCCCGCTGCGACTGGGCGTAGGTGGCCCGCACGTCCGCATCGAAGCGGCCGCAATCGAACTCGCCGACGAACTGCGTGTCGATCAGCTGCCGCTCGAACCAGGCGGTGTTGGAGATGTTGACGAGGTCGGAGCCGACATTGATCTGGTTGGTGCCCTCCTGGATCCGCGCCTCTTTCAAGGTGTCGCGGATGTAGAGGTTGGTCCACTTCAGCTGGTGCTCGCCGAACTTGTAGGTGAGGCCGACGAGGCCGTTCACCAGGATGCGGTTTTCGGTTGAAAAGAAGCGGTAATCGACGTCCGGCTGAAGCGTGTCCTCTCCGCCGACGGGGGTGATGCCCGCCGCGACCTGCTGGATGCCGCCGCGGGTTTCCCAGCCGTTCGACCAGGAGGCGGCGAACAGGATGCTGAGCTGCTGCGCGCCGCCGGCCAGATCGAAACTGGTGCCGCCGGTGACGCTGACGCCGGCATTGGCCGGCGCGTCGAAGCTCTGGATCAAGGTGGTCGGCGCGTTGCTGAGGCTTGCAGTTAGGTCCTGAAGTTGGGGCCGCGTAAAGTTGGGACCGACGGCGATCAGCTTGCCGCTGTTCAGCGCGTCGCGGAACGGCGCCGGAAGCGCGCGGGCGCCGTTGTCGAAGCCCGTCCAGTCGGTGCCGCTGCCGTAATAGCCGATCGCGTCCTGAAACGTCGTCTGGGTGTCGCCGCCGGTGCTGAGGCCGATCGTCAAAAATGGCTCCTCCACCTCCGACTTGGTGGTGAGATTGATGACGCCGCCGCCGAACTCGCCGGGATAGGCCACCGAATAGCTCTTCTGGACGACGGACGAGGCGATGATGCCCGTCGGGAAGATGTCGAGCGGCACCACGCGGCGCAGCGGCTCGGGCGACGGCAGCGGCGAACCGTTGAGTAGGGCCAGCGAGTACCGCTCGCCGAGGCCGCGGACGTAGACGAAGCGGCCGCCGACGACGCTGAGGCCAGTGACCCGGCTCAGCGCGCCGGCGATGTCGCCTTCGCCGGTGCGGGCAATGTCTTCGCTGGAGAGGACGGAGATCACTTCGGCTGTTGAGCGTATTGAATTCGGGATCTTGCGGCCCGTGACGACGATCTCGCCCGCGGCGCCCTCCTCCTCACCGGCGCCTGGTCCGGACACCTCGATCGGCTGCGCCGCGCCCTCCTCTTCGGCTGCAATGGCAGCGGGCGTGCCGGGCACTTCGGCCTGAAACTGCGCGTGAGCAGCGGCGGGGGTAAGTGCTGAAGTAAAGAGGAGCAGGCTCCCCAAGGCGATGCGGCGGTTCATATTGCCCCCGATGAGCGAATGTGGAGTGGGAGGCGGCGGGGGCGTCCCGCCGCCTCAGGCAAGGCAGGCAGGTGGGCTCAGGCGGTCGGCAGCGCCGTGCAGGCGGGCGTTCCGAAGCCCAGGCCGCAGGTCCAGCCCTGGAACCAGAGGTCGCTGCTCCGCACCGCGCCGACGTAGCCGGCGTTCTGGAAGAAAGCGGAGAAACTGGTGATGCTCGACGCGGTCACGGCGTTCTCGTTCGATCCGTTGACGAAGATGTCGGTCAGCGTCGACTGGCCGTTCGCGACATTGTTGTTGCCGTTGAAGATTGCGGCGATCTCGGCGGCAGTGACATCGGCTTCGTCGCGGAAGGGCGTGGTGCAGGAGAAGAAGGTGGAGCGGAACACCGGCGGGCCGTTCTCGTCGACGGCGCCGTTCGCCGCCTGCGTGGTTACGGCTTCGTCGATGTCGAGGCAGGTGGGCGCGCCGGTGACGACGCTGTTCAAGAGCGCGAAGTCGGTACCGCCGCGCAGCAGCAAGGCGTCAGGCGTGCGGCGGCTGATGGCGGTCAAGTTGGCGAATTTGGGGTAGGAGCGCGGCGTTGAATTGCCGTTGCCGGGCGTGTCGGCTTCAACGATGCGGTCGCCGCCAGACGCGCGCTGGTTGACGAGGAGGAACTGGTTGGCGCCCTTGTAGCCGAAATCGGTATCAAGGCTGTCATCGTCGGCGCCAGTGATGACGATGTAGCGGCCGTTCACCGTGCCGCCGAACCATTCGATGCCGTCGTCCGAGCTGTTGTGGATCTGGACGTGGTCGAAGGTCGTCCCGGAGCCGACGCCGGCGAGCGTGATGCCGTTCAGCTCGTTGCCGGCCGAGACTTCGAAGCCGGGGTAGCGGACCTGGACGTAGCGAATTCGGCCGCTGTTGTCCGCCGCAGACGCGCCGCCGTAGAGGCCGGTCGTACCTTCGACTTGCGACTGGCAGCCCACGCTTCCGCCCGGCACGTTGGGCTGGTTGCAGCGCTGGATCGGCGCGCGGCCGAGCACCACCAAGCCGCCGAACTGGCCGATCGAGTTGTCGGTGGCGGTGCCTTCAACATTCTGGCGGCTGGTGAAAACGATGGGGTTGTTGGCGGTGCCTTCGGCGAAAATTTGCGAGCCGCGGTTGACGATCAGGAAGTCTAAACCGCCCGAGCCGAAGATCACCACGCCGGGATCGATGGTCAACTGGCCGGTCTGGGCGCCTGGGAGCGGGTTGGCCGGATCGCCGCCAGCGTCCGTGCCGACCTGGACCCGGCCGGCGAGCGAATAGATCACACCGGGGAGGTTCTGGATCAGGCGCTGGCCGGTGACTGTGCCGCTGATTTCGCAATTGCGGCGGTTGCCGAGGACGCCGCGATCGGCGGTGCCGTTCGGGCAGGCGGCGGCGGGGGTGTTGGCGGGCGGCGGAGGCGGAGGGGGCGGCGGCGGCGTGCTTCCGGTGCCGCCGTTGCCGAAGCCGCCCTCGCCCGGCGACGCTACGCCGTCCGGCCCGCAGCTGGCGAGCACGAAAACGGCGGAGGTAAGCAAAAGGATGTTGCGCAGCTTGGCCATGGGAGCCCCCTTTGAAGATGAACCATTCGGGCGCTGCGGCTCTCCTGGCCGAGTCGCTCCGGATGATTCGGGAGCTAAGATGTTTCGGTGGCGCTTATATTACAGGGGGTAGGAATTACTTCGCCGGTACTTCGAAGTGTAAGCTAATTGTCATGCGCTTGTCATGAAGCGGTGCCCCTTACCCTTCGGCATCCAGCGCATAGCCGGCGGAGCGGACGGTGCGGATGATGTCCTTGCCGCCGTGGGCGTTGATCGCCTTGCGAAGGCGGCGGATGTGGACGTCGATGGTGCGCGCTTCGATCACGCTGTCGCGGCCCCAGACGGCGTCGAGCAGCCGCTCGCGTGAAAAGACCCGGCCGGGATGTTCGAGGAAATGGCGCAGGAGCTTGAACTCGGTCGGGCCGATGGCGACCGGGGTTCCGGCGCGGCGGACCTTGTGGGTGGTCATGTCCAGTTCGACATCGTCGTAGCTTAAGGTCAGCCCGGCCAGCGCGGGGCGGACCCGGCGAAGCACCGCTTTCACGCGCGCGATGAGCTCCGGCGGGCTGAACGGCTTGGTGATGTAATCGTCGGCGCCGGTTTCGAGGCCGCGCACCCGATCGGACTCCTCGGCGCGGGCGCTCAGGATGATGATCGGCACGTTTGCCGTGTCGGGCATTCGGCGCAGGCGGCGGCAGACTTCGATGCCGGACAGTTCCTCAAGCATCCAGTCGAGCAGAATGATGTCCGGCCCGATCTCGTTGGCAAGGAGAAGCGCTTCCTCGCCGCTGGGCGTGTGAGCGACCTCAAATCCCTGCCGCTCGAAGCTGTAGCGCAGGAGCTGGGCGAGAGCGGGATCGTCCTCCACAAGAAGAAGGCGGGTGGTCGGCACGTCTTTTCAGGCCTTTCGCGGGCTACCCGGTGGTTGCCTCGCGAAACTGCTTAGGTTCGATGACAGTGATGTGAAAGCGGCGTGACGGCGCCGAGGCCCTTGGGCCCTACGGGACAAATGCTCGGTTTCCCGTTGCGGTTCAGGGGCGTAGAGGGAGGCGATGGGCACTGCCTGGCTTCTTCCGCTCCTTCTCATCCTGCTTTCGGTGGCGGCGATGGAGGTGCTTGCCCTCGTGGTTCACCGCTACGTGATGCACGGCTGGGGCTGGGGATGGCACCGCTCGCACCACAGCCCACCCGACGGGTGGTTCGAGAAGAACGACCTCTACGCCCTTGTGTTCGCGGGGTTGAGCCTGGCCTTCTTCACGCTTTTGGCGGCGCGCTGGCCCTTGCTGTGGTGGGTGGGCGCGGGCATCGCGCTATACGGCCTGCTCTACATGCTGGTGCATGACGGGCTCGTGCACCGCCGCATTCCGTTCGTGAAGCCGCCCAGGAGCGGCTACCTCAAGCGGCTGGTGCAGGCGCACCGGCTCCACCATGCGGTGCGCGATCGGGAGGGGGCAGTGTCGTTCGGCTTCCTTTACGCGCCGCCGGTGGCAAAGCTGCTCGAGGAATTGCGTGCGGGGCGGAAGCAGTGATGGAGCGGGGGCGGCAGGCGGCAATCGGGTTGACGCTCGCTACAGCAGTCGCGGCGGCGTTCGGGGCGCTGCACGTTTACGCCGTGTTCTTCCACCCGCTGGAGGGCTGGGGCCTGGCCGCCGCTCCGCTGCTGGTGGCGGTTTTGTGCTGGCTCGATGTCGGCCTGTTCATTGTCGCGCACGATTGCATGCACGGCTCCCTCGCGCCGGGACGGCCGAAGGTGAACCGCTGGGTCGGGCGGGTCGCGCTGGCGCTCTACGCCGGCTTCTCGTTCGACCGGCTGCTGCCTAAGCATTTCGCTCATCACAAGGCACCTGGGACGGGAGCTGACCCGGATTACCATGAGCCGCACCCGAGATCGTTCGGGCACTGGTACCTGGCCTTCTTCCGGCAATATTTCGGGTTGCGGGAGCTGGCGGTGCTGACGGCGTTGGTGGCGGTGTATGTCTGGGTGCTCGGCGCGTCCTACCCAAACCTGCTGCTGTTTTGGGCGCTGCCGGCGATCCTGTCGTCGTTGCAGCTGTTCCTGTTCGGGACCTTTCTGCCGCACCGGCTGGACGAGGAGGATTTCGCCGACAACCACCGGGCGCGGAGCAACGGCTATGGCTGGCTTCTGTCGCTCTTGACCTGCTTCCACTTCGGCTACCACCATGAGCATCACCGCGCGCCGCACGTGCCGTGGTGGAAGCTGCCCGACGCGCGGCGCGAAACTAGAGCAGGTGCGCCTCGATAAGATCCGCCGCCCGCGTCGCGCCACCGGCATGGGCGATTTCGTTGGCGAGGATCGCTGAACGGGCGCGGTAGCTCGGTTGCGTGAGCACGTCCGAGATTGCCGCCTCCAATGTTTTGCGGCTGGCGAAGCGCGGCTTCACCACCACCCCCACGTCGGCGCGTTCGATCCGGGCGGCGACCGCCGGCTGATCGAAGGCGAGCGGAAGCGCGACCATCGGCAGGCTTTGCGTCAGCGTTTCCATCACCGTGTTGAAGCCGGCGTGGGTGACGACCAGGTCGGCGCGGCGAAGCACCGCTTCCTGCGGCAGGAAGTCGCGGACCAGCGAGTTGCCCGGCAGGCGCGCGGCCTGCTCGGGCGTGAGGCGGCCGCAATGGGTGAGGACCAGGCGCAGGTCCAGCCGCTTGCAGGCGCCGGCGACGCGCTCAAACAGGCGGATGCGCGAGCCTTGCAGGGTGCCGAAGGAGCAGTAGACAAGCCGGCGGGTGTCGCCCTCGTCCGCTAGCTCGAACTTGTCTTCGGAGGGCGTGCGGAACGGGCCGAGATAGTGGAAGCTCGGCGGGAGCTGGGCGCGGGGAAAGTCGATGCCGGCGACAGCTTGGGCGAGCTGGAGCGTCGGCGAGAAGCAATCCTCCAGCAGGCGGCGGGGCCGAAGCCCGAAGTTCAGCGCCTCGCGGCGGATAACCGAGCCGATGCGGCGCATCAGGAGGTCGGAGACGCGGTAGCCGCCGCGGTTGCGGCTCAGGCCCTTTTCGGAACGGTCGAAGGGCCAATCTACGTAAGGCGGCGGCACTCCAGGTTCGCGGTTTATCGGAAGCGCGCAGGCGATCGTCGCGAACGGCAGCCGGAGGTATTCGGCGAGCAGGCCGCCGGCGGGCTCGAGCTGATCGGCGAGGACGGCGTCGGCGCCGATGAAGCGCAGCACATCGGGGCCGTGGCGGCAGAGGAGATGGGTGAGCCGCGCCATCTCGGCCACCGTTCCGCCGACGCCGGAGAGGCCGAGCTTCGCCCCTGCCCCCTCGGGCAAAGCCGCGAACTCCACGCCGAGGGAAGCGGCGAGCGGCGCGGCGCCTGCCTGGTGGATGAAGGTACAGCGGTGGCCGCGCCCGTGAAGCGTCTGCGCAAGCGCGGCGAGCGGCTTGTAATGGCCGGTGAGCGGCGGCGCGATAACGGCGAAATGCGCCACCTTCAGGCCGCGAGCGCGCCCCGGAAGGCGGAGACGATGGTGAGAAGCTTGCGGCGGCGGCGGATCACGACGCGCTGATCCCAGGCACTTGCGCCAAGGGCCGCGACACGCCGGCCGATGCCGCCGTAGATTCCAGCGGCGGCGAGGATCGCCCAGCGCGAGCGGAAGGGCAGCTTGCGCACCCCGGCAAGCGCCGATCCTTCGTAGCGGTTGCCGAGTTCGACCAGACGGGCAACGATGCGGACCAGCCCTTCCCTCCGCTCCGGCCGCATCGGATCGGCGGGGTGCAGGCCCGCCTCTTCCAGCCACGAGGCCGGCAGGTAGCAGCGGCCGGCGGCCTGATCCTCACTGATGTCGCGGGCGATGTTGGAGAGCTGAAAGGCGATGCCGAGATCGGACGCGCGGGCCAGCGTCTCCTCATCGTCGGCGGGAACACCCATCGCCACCGCCATCATGCAGCCGACCGCGCCGGCGACGTGGTAGCAGTAAGTCACGAGCTCCGCCTCGTCGGAGGGGCGCCAGCCGTCTTCGTCGAGCGCGAAGCCGGCGAGGTGGTCGAAGACGAAGCGGTGCGGGATCGCGCACTCGTTTGCGACCACCGCCAGCGCGTCGAACGGCATCTCGCCGGTCCGCTCTCCGGCCAGCGCGCGGCGGGTCTTGGCGTGAAGCTCCTCCACCGCGCGGAGCGGCCCCGACCGGTCGGGGCCGCCGTACACCTGCCCGTCGCAGACGTCGTCGCAGTGGCGGCACCAGCTGTAGAGCAGCCAGGAGCGCTCGCGGGCCCGGCGGTCGAACAGGCGGCTTGCGGCGTGGAAGCTCTTGGAGCCGTGGCGGATCGTCTCGCCGGCGGCGGCGACAAGCGCAGCGCGGTCGAGAGGCACCGCCGCCGCCATCAGCCGAGCAGATCCGCGATCATCAGCCCCGCCGTCGCCTTGGCGCTTCCGACCACGCCGGGAATGCCCGCGCCCGGATGGGTGCCCGCGCCGGTGAAATAGAGGTTGGGGATCTTGTCGTCGCGATTGTGCACGCGGAAATAAGCGCTTTGGGTCAGCAAAGGCTCAAGGCTGAAGGCGGACCCGAGGTGGGAGCGCAGGTCCGTTTCGAAGTCGCGCGGCGTGTAGTGGAAAGAGGTCCGGATGCGGCCGCGAAGGCCCGGCATCACCCGCTGCTCGACAATCTCCAGGATGCGGTCGGCATAACGCTGCCCCTCCGTCTCCCAGTCGAAGTTCGAACGGCCGAGATGCGGCACCGGCGCAAGCGCATAGAGCGTCGAGCAGCCGGGCGGCGCCATATCCGGATCGGTGATCGTCGGGTGGTGGAGGTAGATCGACGGATCGTCGGCAAGGGTGGAGCCCTTGTAGATGTCGCCGAGCAGGCCCTTGTAGCGCGGGCCGAACAGGATGGAGTGGTGCGGCAGGTCCGGCCACTCGCCGTCCGTGCCGAAATGGACAACGAACAGCGACGGCGAGAAGCGCTTGCGGCGAAGCGCGGCGGCGGCCTTCTTGCCGCGTGTGCCTTCCAGCATGTCGTAGGTGCGCACCACATCGCCGTTGGAGGCGACGGAATCGAAGCGGCCGCTGAAGCCCTTGACGGTGGCGACTTCGAGCAGGCCGCCGCCGACTTCGCGGATCGCCTCCACCGGATCGTCGAGGCGCAGCGTTCCGCCGAGCCGCTCGAAATGCGTCACCATGCCGCGCACCAGCGCATTGGTGCCGCCCTTGGCGAACCAGACGCCGCCGTCGCGCTCCAGCTTGTGGATCAGCGCGTAGATCGAGCTGGTGGTCATTGGGTTGCCACCGACGAGGAGCGTGTGGAACGACAGCGCCTGGCGCAATTTCTCACTGCGCACGAAGCCGGAGACGACAGAGTAGACCGAGCGCCATGCCTGATAGCGGGCGAGCGCGGGGGCGGCGCTGAGCATCGACTTGAAGTCGAGGAAGGGCACGGCGCCGAGCTTCTCATAGCCTTCGTGAAACACGCCGGCCGAGTATCTGAGAAACTTGCGGTATCCGGCGACATCTTCCGGATCGAGCGCGGCAATCTGGCGGTCGAGCAGTTCGTCGTCGTTGGAATAATCGAAGAAGCTGCCGTCCGGCCAAGACAGGCGGTAGAAAGGCGCGACCGGCACGAGGTCCACGTCGGTCGCCATGTCTGCGCCGCTCAGCGCCCAAAGTTCGCGCAGGCAATCGGGATCGGTGATCACCGTTGGCCCGCCGTCGAAGACGTGGCCTTCCTTCTCCCAATAATAAGCGCGGCCGCCCGGCTTGTCCCGGGCTTCGAGGATTGTGGTCGCGATGCCGGCGGATTGCAGGCGGATGGCCAGCGCGAGGCCCCCGAAGCCGGAGCCGATGATGCAGGCGGTGCGGCTCATGCGGCTTTCCCAAGGGCGGCGGCGAGTGCGGGGCGGACCGGCACCGGCGGGCGGCCGCTCAGCACCCGCGCCTTGTCGAGCAAGGTGGATCGGCCGGCGTAGAAGCGGCCGATGGTTGCCGGCGGCAGGCGGTAGAAATGTTCAAGCACGCGGTAGCGCTCCTCGGGCGGCGCGGCACCGAACAGCATGCGGTTCAGCATGCGGTAGAACCGTCGTTCCCGCCACAACGAGGCGGAGCGGGCGCGGTAGAGCGCGTGCAGGACGGCACTGGTGAAGTCGCTTTGCTCGGCGAGCAAAGCGGCGTTGGCGAGGGCGTCGGGGAGGGAATAGCCGGTGGTCGGGTGAAAGAAGCCGCCGCGCAGGCCGAAGCGGGCCAGGGGCGGTTCGTTCTTCGGCCAGAATGCGCTGGCGTCACCGGCGAGGACGACGGGGAGGACGCCGGTTTCTTCGCCGATCAGCGAAGCAGGCTGCCAGCCGCTGGCTTCGAGATAGTCGCCGATGCGTCCGCGCAGACGGCCGACGTCCAGCGACGGATCGGCGGAGTAATAAGTGTCCTCGATCAGGATCTCGGTTTCGCTGAAGGGGAGCGTGTAGACGAAGCGGTAGCCGTCGACCTGCTCGACCGTGGCGTCCATGATGATCGGGCGGGTGCGGCCGTGCGGCTGGGCGCAGCGGTAGGTGTGGCCGACGAACTTCTGCCAGGCGAGGGTGACGCCCTGCACAGCCTGGGCGCCGCGCGCGTCAATCACTGCTGCGGCGTTAAGAGTCTCGCCGCTTTCGAGTCGGACATGCCCCTCCCCCACTTCGGTAATGCGCGCGGCGAGGCGGTATTGTTCAGGCCGAAGACGGTCGCGCAGGAGCCGGTCGAGATCGTCCGAGCGCAGGCTGTTATAGCCGAGATCGATGGTGCGGCTGCGCAAGGGGAAGCGAACATCGTGGTCGGCCCAGCCGCGGGCGGGAAGAAGATCGCCCAGCCACTGCGCTTCAGGCGCGACATCGCTGTCGAAGAACGACCAAATGTGGTTGCCGCCGAAGTTCGCGCCGCCCTCGATCAGCAGGAACGACAGGTCCGGCCGCTTTTCGGCAAGGGCGAGCGCGGCGAGGCAGCCCGACAGGCCGCCGCCGGCGATGATCAGCTCGAAGCGCTCGCTCACCCGGTCACCGGGCAGGTTGGCGCAGCGCTGCACACCCGGTAAAGACTGCCGCCATGACCCTGCGCATCCTGTTCGCCTTGCCGCTTCTCGCCTTGCTCCCCGCCGCCGCGCCTGGTGCGAGCGTGGAAGTGCGGATCGAGAAGCTGCGCAATGCCAAGGGCGTGGTTCATATCTGCCTCACCGCCAACGCGGCGTTTTTTCCGGATTGCGCGGGCGATCCCAAGGCGAAGAAGAAGTCGGTCCCCGCCGGCAGCGCGGCAAGCGTAACCATCGGCGGCGTCGCGCCGGGCGCATATGCGCTTTCGATCTTCCACGACGAGAACGGGAACACGAAGTTCGACACCTTTCTCAAAATACCCAAAGAGGGCTTTGGTTTTTCACGCAATCCGACGGTGCGTTTCGGCGCGCCGAAGTTCGCCCAGGTCCGCTTCGAAGTCGGCGCGGGCATCGCGCGCCAAACCGTTCGAATGCAATACCTTCTTTAGTCCATGTGGACCAGCGCAGTCGCCGCCCGTAGCTTTCGGGTGGGATGGGGAAAGACTGCGTGAGGTTCGATGCTGCGCTGCGACCACCCCGTTTCCCAAGAGGCTGAGCCGCACACGGCGGCGCCTGCGCTGCCGCCGATGGACGTGCTGCTTGCCGCGCCGCGCGGCTTCTGCGCCGGGGTGCGCCGCGCCATCGAGGCGGTGGAAGACGCGCTTCGGGTGCACGGCGCGCCGGTCTATGTGCGCCGCGCGATCGTTCACAATCTGACGGTGGTGCGCGCGCTCGAGGCGAAGGGCGCGGTGTTCGTTCAGGAGCTGGACGAGGTGCCGGAGGGGGCGACGGTGGTGCTCTCGGCGCACGGCGTTCCGCGCGCCGTTTTGGCGGAAGCAGAGGAACGCAGCCTGCGCACGGTTGATGCGGTCTGCCCGCTGGTTGCGAAGGTGCACCGTGAAGTGGTTCGCCACCACCGCGGCGGGCGGCGGGTGGTGCTGATCGGCCATGCCGGCCACCCGGAGATCGTCGGGACCTTGGGCCAGGTTCCGGAAGGAAGCGCGCTTGTGGTGGAAACGGAAGCGGACGTCGCCGCTTTGCCGATCGAGCAAGCTAGCCCCGTCGCTTATGCGGTGCAAACCACCTTCTCCGTTGACGAAGCCGCCTCGGTCGTGGTCGCGCTCAAGGACCGCTTTCCGGACCTTGCGGCGCCGCCGGCAAGCGACATCTGCTACGCGACCAGCAACCGCCAGGCGGCGCTGAAGGAGATTGTCGGCCGGGTTGACGCGGTGATCGTTGCCGGCGAGCATTTCTCCTCCAACGCCTGCCGTTTGGCCGAAGTGGCGCGGGCGTCCGGTTGCCGGTCGGTTCAGCTTGTGGCGGGAGCGGACGAGATCGACTGGGCGCTTCTGCGCGGCCGCCGAAGGATCGGCATCACCGCCGCCGCTTCAACGCCGGAAAACGTGGTCGACGGCATCCTCGAGGCGCTCGGCAAGCGCTTCGCCGTCACAGTTCGGGAGGCGGAGGGCGCGGTTGAGGAGAGCGTGTTCTTCAAGCCGCTGAAGGTGGCGTGATGGCGACGGCGCTTCGCCCCTGCCCTACCCTTGAAGCGCCGATGAAGAGGGTCGCGGCCGAGATCGACCGGCTGCTCGACCAGTTGCTGCCGGTGCCGGACGACGCCAGCGCGCGGCTCTACGAGGCGATGCGTTATGCGGCGATCGGCGGCGGCAAGCGGCTTCGGCCGCTGCTGGTGGTCGCTTCGGGGAGCCTGTTCGGCGTCCCTGCCCTTCAGGCGCTTCGGGCGGGCGCGGCGGTGGAATGCCTTCACGTCCAGTCGCTGATCCACGACGATCTCCCCTGCATGGACGACGACGACCTGCGGCGTGGACGGCTGACGGTGCACAAGGCGTTCGATCAGGCGACGGCGGTTCTTGCCGGCGACGCGCTGATGGCGCTCGCGTTCGAGATACTGGCAGCGCCCGAAACCCACCCCGATCCGGCGGTGCGCGCGGAGCTGGTCTGCGAGCTTGCCCGCGCGGTCGGCGCGGCGGGCATGGCGGGCGGCCAGATGCTGGACCTCTGCGCAGCCGACGTCGCCTTGGACATCGACGGCGTCACCAGGCTGCAGCGGCTTAAGACCGGCGCGCTGATCGGCTGGTGTGTGGAAGCGGGCGCGATCATGGGCGGCGCGCGGCGCGAGGAGCGCGTCGGGCTGCGCGGCTATGCCCAATGCGTCGGCCTGGCGTTCCAGATCGCCGACGATCTGCTCGATGCTGGCGGCGACGAAGCCAGGGTCGGCAAGCGGCTCGCAAAGGATGCGGAGCAGGGCAAAAGGAGCTTCGTCACCCTGCTCGGTGTCGAGCGGGCGCGGCGGCAGGCGGATCTGCTTGCCGAACAGGCGGTGGAGCACCTACGCCCCTTCGGCCAGCGCGCCGCGATTCTGGAGGCGGTTGCGCGCTTCGCGGTGGCGCGCGACCATTAGGGGCTAGATGCCGGCTTCGACGGCGATCCGGATTGCGTCGGCCGAGGTCGGCGCGCCCAGGCGCTGAAGCAAGGCCGCGCGGTGCATCTTCACCGTTTTCTCGTTAATGCCGAGGCGGGGCGCGATCTGCTTGTTGCGGTAGCCCAGCATCATTTCGTGAAGCACCTGGCGCTGGCGGACGGTGAGGCCGTCCACAAGGCTTCGCGCCCGCTGCCGCCGCACCGGCTCCGCCGTTTCCTGGTCTTCCGGAAGAGCGATCTGGGAGCCGATGAAGTAGCGCGGCTCCCCGTCCGGGCCGAACACCGGCGCGATCATCACCGTGTTGCGGAAGGGGGTGCCGTCCTTGCGGTAGTTGAGGATTTCGGCGAGCGCCGGCTGCCGCTTGTGCACGGCTTCGCGCAGGATGCGGCGCGGTTCGGCTTCGGTGCCGGGGCCGCCGAGCAAGCGGCAGTTGCGGCCGATCAGCTCTTCTTCCGAGTAAAGGGTGAGCGCGAGGAAAGCGGCGTTGACGGCCACAATCGGGTAATCGGGGACGCGCGCGTCGGTGATCACCGTTGCAACGGGCGTGTGGGCGATCGACGCGAACAGGCCGCTGTCGAAATCCTCGTCCTTTTGCTGAAACGCGGCAGTCACGCTGCCTGTTTATCGCGAAGCTTTAGATTTGGCGAGAGCGTCACGCCTTGGCCGCGTGTGGGGGAGAATAAGGGTGGTGGAGCTGAGGGGAATCGAACCCCTGACCTCTGCAGTGCGATTGCAGCGCTCTCCCATCTGAGCTACAGCCCCGCGCCTTTTGGCGACCCGGTTTTCTCCGCCGAACGGAGCTGGGATGCCGCTTCCGATAGCGGCCCGCGGGCGCTTTCGCAATGCGCCAATTCGTCGGCGCGCCCGGCGGTGCCGCCGCTAACCTATGTTCGTTTCGGCGACGCGCCCGAACGTTCCGGCCCGGGCCACGGAACGACGGCGCTCCCCCTCTTGTTCTCCCCATCAGAACCGCAGGCGCGATGGCTTTCGCGCGAGTTTGGTGCGGGCGCAGCCAAGGAGAGTAAGCATGGGCAATGACGATCGCTACGGCGGAGGCCGTGAAGGTGGACGCGGCTTTGACGGCGGCCGGGGCCGCGACTGGCGCGACGAAGATCGCGGGCGCGGCTGGAACGAAGGCCGGCGCGAAGAGAGCGGCTGGGGACCGGCACCGGGCGGCGATCGCGGACGCGGCGGCGGCGGCGGCGGTCATGACGATCGCGGCTTCTTTGAACGGGCGACGGAAACCGCGCGCTCCTGGTTCGGCGGCGACGACGATCACGGGCATGGCGGCGGACGCGGCGGCTACGAGCGTGAGCGCGGCGGCGGCGGGTCGCATCGCGACAACGGCTTCAACGAAGGCGGCCCGGGCAACCTCGGCGGCGGCGGCTTCGGCGGCGGCTGGGGCAACCAGCAGGCGGAAAGCTGGAACCAGGATCGTCCGGGCCGTCCGGGCTGGTTCACCGACTCGGTGGGCGGCGAGCGCGGCAACCGTCCCGGCGCGGGCGGCGGCAGCGACCACCATTATGGCGCGCGCGGCCAGCACCGTCCCGAGCAGGGCGGCGGCTTCCGGGATCAGCATGGCGGCCCCGGCGGCAGCGGCTTTGCGCAGTCGCATGGCGGCGGCGGAAGCCAGAGCTACTCTCCGATGACCGGCGACTATGGCCGCGGCAGCCAGGTCCACGATCCACATTATTCTGAGTGGCGCCAGCGCCAGATCGAGCAGATCGACCGCGACTATGAGGAATATTGCCGTGAGCATCAGTCGAAGTTCGAGAACGACTTCGGCAATTGGCGCTCCAAGCGGCAGGGTCAGCGCCAGATGGTCGGCCAGGCGCAGGAGCATATGGAAGTGGTCGGATCGGACGGCACCCATGTCGGCACGGTCGACAAGGTGCGCGGCGACCGCATCATCCTGACCCGCAGCGACCCCAATGCCGGCGGCATCCACCATTCGGTGCCCTGCTCGTGGGTTGAGACGGTCGCCGAGAAGGTGATGCTCAACCGCACCGCGGAGCAGGCGATCGCCGAATGGCGCGACGAGGACCGCAACCGGGCATTGTTCGAGCAGCCGGGCCAGGGCAGCGAGGGGCCGCATATGCTGAACCGCAGCTTCTCCGGCACTTATAGCGAGCGCGGCGACGGCAGCGATCGCAAGGAATAGTCCGCTGCCCCGCTTGGAGGGGTAAGGACCGAAGAAGCGGCCCGGCTGTTTACGCGACGGCCGGGCCGTTTTGACTCCGCGCAATGGGCGAGGCATGCGCGGCAGGCACCAAGAGGGATGACGACATGACCGATACAACGCGCGCCTGGCACCTCAAGTCGCGGCCGACGGCCACGCCGACGATGGACAATTTCGAGCTTGGCGACGCGCCGCTTGCACCCCTTCAGGACGGCTGGGTGCGGGTGGAGAATAGCTGGCTTTCGGTCGACCCGTATATGCGGGGGCGGATGAACGACGTGAAGAGCTATGTGCCGCCGTTCGAAGTGGGTGCGCCGCTGCAAGGGGGCGCGGTCGGCAAGGTGGTGGAGAGCCGGTCGCCCAGCCACGCCGTCGGCGACACCGTGTTCCACATGCAGGGCTGGCGCGAAGCCGCGACGGGGCCTGCCGAGACGTTCAACAAGGTGCCGCCGCTTCCCGTCGAGGACCATCAGTGGCTCGGCAATCTCGGCCTCACCGGCGCGACGGCCTATTTCGGGCTGCTCCGGGCGGGGCAGGCGAAGGAAGGCGACATCGTCTTCGTCTCGGCCGCGGCCGGTGCCGTCGGCTCGGCGGTGGTGCAGATCGCCAAGGCCAAGGGCATGACGGTGATCGGTTCGGCCGGCGGTGCCGACAAGGTGGCGTGGGTCAGCGAACTCGGCGCCGACGCGGCGATCGACTACAAGGCTGAGCCGATCGTGAAGGGCCTGATGGCGGCGGCGCCGAAGGGTATCGATGTTTACTTCGACAATGTCGGCGGCGACCATCTCGACGCCGCCTTCGCCGCGGCGCGCAACAACGCCCGCTTCGCGATCTGCGGCATGATCGACAGCTACAATGGCGGCGAGCCGGCGGCATTCCGCTACATCATGCGGGTGATCGCGGCGCGGATCATGCTCAAGGGCTTCATCTACACCGATTACATGGCCGAAATGCCCGACTTCTACCGCGACATGGGCGGCTGGATCGCAAGCGGCCAGGTGCAGAGCCGGGAAACGGTGCGCGAGGGGCTGGAGGCGACTCCGCAGGCGTTCCTCGACCTGTTCAGCGGCGGGAATATGGGGAAGATGCTGGTGAAGCTCTGACGCTCAAGCCCCTCCTCTTCAGGGGAGGGGCTGGGGAGGGGAAGTCAGGCGAGCTTCCGCTTGGGTCTGCGACACGCACAGGCCCTTCCCCCAACCCCTCCCCTGCAGGGAAGGGGCTTCTAGGCCCTGATCTCCGCCAGTCGCTGCTTGATCTGGACGAGGTCGGCGACAAATCGTGCATATTCTTCGTCGCGGTTGTCGCGGACGCGGAGGAGGAAGCTGGGGTGGACGGTGACCCAGGCTTCGCCGCCGCCGGGAAGCGGGTGGGCCTGGCCGCGGACGCTTGAAATTGTGACGGCGCGGTGGAAGATCGATCGCGCGGCGGTGGCCCCCAAGGCGACGGTGACGGCGGGGCGGATGAGGCTTCGTTCCTGCTCGATCCACCAGCGGCAGGCGTCGATCTCACCGCCATTGGGCTTGGCGTGGAGGCGGCGCTTGCCGCGCGCTTCCCATTTGAAGTGCTTCACCGCGTTGGTGACGTAGGCGGCGGAGCGGTCGATCCCCGCCTCGCCGAGCGCACTATCGAAGAGCTGGCCGGCGGGGCCGATGAAGGGGCGGCCGGCAAGGTCCTCCTGGTCGCCCGGCTGCTCGCCGACGAACATGAGGCGGGCGTCGAGCGGGCCTTCGCCGAACACCGTCTGGGTGCCGGTGCGGTAGAGTGGACAGCGGGTGCAGCCCATTGCCTCGTCGCGAACGCCTTCCCAGGCGATGCTGACGTTGCCGCCGATCGACTCCCTCGACACTTCGACCATCTTCGCCTCGCGCGCCTGCGCCCCCGCAATGAGCTCGCCGACCAACGCCGTTTCCGGCATGTTTTTCCAATATTTCTTGGGCATCTCCTTTGTCATCGCGCCGATCTTGAGGCGGGCGGGATTGAAGATGGAGGCGTAATAGGTTTTCCAGACCTCCTCCACCGGATCGCCTTCCGGCGCGGAGGCGCGGGTGGCGCCGGGGCTTTCCGTTATCTTCTCGCCGTCCCAGTGAACGCAGAGTTCCGGCGTCAGGATCGACCAGCGCATCGACGCGAAGCGGCGGGCGAAGAAAAGCGAGCCGGCGCGGACGATGTGGTGATCGGGCTCGAACCAGGCGACGAAGCGGGTGCCCCCTTCTTCCGCCTCCACTTCGCGGAAGCGGACGAATGCGTGCATCTTGTGGATGTCGCGGCGGACTTCCTTGGCCATCCGCTCGAGGCGGCGGAGCAAGGGCGCGGCGCTGTCTTCCATCGCCTTCGGCTGATCGCGGATGCGGAGCAGCAGGGCGTAGAGCAAGGCGAAGCGTTCGGGGTCGCTGTGGCAGATGGCGGAGCGGGCGAGGGTGACGAACGCCTTGGGGACGGAGAAGGCCGGAGCGTTGGCGGCCGGCAATGGCGCCGCGTCGCCGCCGCCGCCGAACAGGTCTCCGCCGCTTGCACCCGCGCGCCAGGCGACCGCCTCGGCGGGGACGCCGGCAAGCGCAAGCGCCCGTGCAGCGTCGCGCCAGGCTTCGAAATCGTCAGGGGCTTCGAGCGTTACCGTGTGCATGCCACTTGCCCTAACGCGCGCGGAGGCATAGCGGCCCAGCGCTCTGGAGAACCGATCTATGCCCAACGCCGCCCGAATCCTGACCGGACTTGCCCTTGGGCTCGTGCTCGGCGCGCTGGGCGCGTGGCTGAAGTGGCCGATGGACGGGGCGCTTGCCATTGCGGGCGCGGTCGGCGGCCTTTGGCTGGACGCGCTGCGGATGACGATCGTGCCTTTGGTGGTGTCGCTGATCGTCACCGGGATCGCCGGTGCGGCGGCGACGGCGGGCGCGGGGGGGCTCACCCGGCGCGCCTTCACTCTGTTCGCGCTGCTGCTGTTGGCTTCGGCAGTGACCGCCGCCTTGCTCGGGCCGCTGCTGCTCGGCGCCTGGGCGCCGCCCGCCGGCGCGGTTGAAGCCCTGCAGGCCGGGCTCGGCGCGGCGCCTGCGCCGCCGGCGCCGCCTGCCGGGGAATGGATCCGGTCGCTGGTTCCGACCAACGTCGTCTCGGCGGCGGCGGAAGGGGCGATCGTGCCGCTCACCATCTTCTCTTTGGTCTTCGGGCTAGCGGTGTCTCGGCTGCCGGAAGCGAGCCGGACGCAGGTGCTGGACGTGTTCCAAGCGGTGGCCGACACCTTGCTGGTGATCGTGCGCTGGGTGCTGCTGCTGGCGCCGATCGGCGTTGCGGCGCTCGGCTTCGGAGTGGGCGCCAAGCTGGGCGTCGGCGCGGGCGCGGTGCTGGCGCATTATGTTGCCGTGCAGATCGCCGTGATCACCCTGATTGGCGTCGCGATGTACGGCGTGGCGGTGGCGCTCGGCCGGGTGAAGCTCAAGGATTTCGCCCGCGCCGCGGCGCCGGCGCAGGCGGTGGCCTTCTCCACGCAGAGTTCGCTGGCCTCGATGCCGCCGATGCTTGCCGGGACGGAGAAGTTGGGCCTCAAGGCCGGCGTGCCGGCGGTGGTGCTTCCGCTCGCCGTTGCGGTGTTCCGGATCGCGGCGCCTTCCTCCATCGTCATCGTCGTGCTTGCCCTTGCCCGGATCAACGGGGTGGAGATCGGCTGGGGAACCATGGCGGTGGTGGTGGGCATGGCGACGCTCAACACCCTGGTGATCGCCGGGCTGCCCAACCAGATCACCTTCTTCGCCGCCTACGCGCCCCCTGCCCTCGCCGCGGGCGTGCCGATCGAGCTGCTGCCGCTGTTCCTGGCGATCGATACCATTCCCGACATGTTCTACACGGTCGGCAACGTCACCGCCGACATGGCCGTCACCGCCGCCGTGGCGCGCGAAGAGCAAGCCTAAGCCGCGAACAGTTCGAGCTGTTCGGTTTTGGGCTTGAGCCACTGCTGGAGATCGGCGCGATCGGTGAGAAGGGTTGGGCGCCAGTCCTCGGCGATCAGGAACGGGCGGATCTTTGCGACGGAGACGGTGAGGCGGCCGACGTCGGCAAGCGTCAGCCGGCGCCAGCGGCGGGAGGCGATGAGCTTGTCCACGGCCTTGACGCCCAGGCCGGGGACGCGGAGCAGCGACTCGCGGGGCGCGCGGTTGACGTCGACGGGGAAGTTACCGCGGTGTTTCAGGGCCCAGGCGAGCTTCGGGTCGATGTCGAGCGGGAGCATGCCTGACGGCTCGGCGGCGTCGACCACGTCCTGCGGGGTGAAGCCGTAGAAGCGCATCAGCCAATCCGACTGGTAAAGCCGGTGCTCGCGCATCAGCGGCGGGCGGTTGAGCGGGAGAACGGCGCTTGCGTCGGGGATCGGCGAAAAGGCTGAGTAGTAGACGCGGCGGAGGCGGAAGCGGTCGTAGAGGGTGCTTGCCCGAACCACGATGTCCTTGTCCGTCGCGGCATCGGCGCCGACGATCATCTGGGTGGACTGACCGGCGGGGGCGAAGCTTGGGGCGGATTTGAAGCGCTTCTTGGAATCGGCGCCTTCCTCGATCGCGCCCTTCATGTCGCCCATCGCGCTTTCGATGCGGAAGCCGTCCTTCTCCGGCGCGAGGCGCTTCAGGCCGCCGACGGTTGGGAGCTCGACGTTGATCGAGACTCGGTCGGCGTGAAGGCCGGCCTGGCGGACAAGCTCAGGATCGGCATCAGGAATGGTCTTGAGGTGAATGTAGCCGCGAAACTGGTGGTCCTCGCGAAGGCTGCGCGCCACCTCGACGATCTGCTCCATCGTGTAGTTCGACGAGGCGATGATGCCGGAGGAGAGGAAGAGGCCCTCGATATAATTGCGGCGGTAGAAAGAAAGGGTGAGTTCGACGACCTCCTCCGGCGTGAAACGGGCGCGGCGGACGTTGGAGCTCTTGCGGTTGATGCAATAATGGCAGTCGAAGATGCAGCTGTTGGTCAGCAGGATCTTCAAGAGCGAGATGCAGCGGCCGTCCGGCGCGTAGGCATGGCAGATACCCATTCCTTCGGTGGAGCCGATGCCTTTGCCGTCTTTACTGTCGCGCTTGGCGGTGCCGGAGGAAGCGCAGGACGCATCATATTTGGCCGCGTCGGCGAGGATTGCGAGCTTTTCGCGAGTGTCGAGCCGGGCCATGCGTTCGATATATGTTCACGGCGGCAAAACGTCTAGTAGGGCTTCTCCAACATGCTGATTTCGCGGTGCTTGTTCAGCCTGGAACGGTGCTTTTCGGCCTCCAATGGTCCCAATGTTCCCACTCGTGTTTAAACGCCCGCGGCGGTCTTGAGCGCCTGATGGGCGGCGGCGGTGAGGCTGCCGTCGCCGGGAAGGCCGCGAGCTTTGAGAAAGGCGCGGAGCGCGGTGCGGGTGGCTTCGCCGACGAGGCCGTCGACGCCCTTAGGGTCGTAGCCGAGATAGACCAGCCGCGCCTGCGCGGCGCGGACGTCGAGCTTGGGCGGGAGGGCCTTGAAAGCGGCGTGGGCGCCGAGGAGTTTCACGTCATATCTGTTCTTCGCGTAGCTGGGCCCGTTGTAGATGGCGGCGACCCGCGGCCAGTCGCCCTTGCGGAAGGCGGCGGCGAGCGCCGGATCGGCGCGGATGAAGCGGACGCAGCCGTCGAGCTGGGCGTCCTCGCCTTTGAGGAAGGCGTCGATCATGGCGGCGGCGGAGGGGTAACCGAGCCTGGGTGCGTTGAAGCCCATGATCTGGCCGAGGCCCCAGGAGGCGCTTTCCAGCGCGGCGTCGCGATCGAGACGCATGGCGCGCTCCAGCCGTCGATATTCGTCGGCGCCGCCGAGGTAGCCGCCGGAGCGGCTGTTGCTGACCTCGGGACGTGCTTCGCTGTACCGGCCGCCGGTGCGGCGGTGGAAGATGTGGCGTTCGAACAAAATCTTCGGCCGGCGATCGGGCAGAAAGCCGAAGCCTTTGGTCTCGACCGCGAGCAACGCCCAGAGCGCCGCCCGGCCGTTGCCGAGTTTGCGGCTTGCCGAAGCGAAGCCCCCTTCCGAAATCGGAGCCCCCGCCCCCACGAACTTGTCAGCCATCGCTTGTCCCCACCAGCTCAGGCGGAAAGATAAGGCGCCTGCGGAAAAAGAACAAGAGGTGAACAGTTAGCGCGTGCGGGCGGCCTCCACCGCGGCGATGACTTCAGCGACCGCGGCTTCGATGCCGAGGTTGCTGGTGTCGAGCAAATAGGCGTCTTCGGCCTTCACCAAAGGCGCGGCGGCGCGGCCGCTGTCGCGGGCGTCGCGCGCCTGGATGTCGAGCAGGACGTCATCGAAATGAACGTTGAGGCCCATGCGAACGAGCTCGTCGAAGCGGCGGCGGGCGCGGATTTCGGGGGTTGCCGTGATGAACAGCTTGGCGGTGGCCTCGGGCGCGATGACCGTGCCGATGTCGCGGCCGTCGAGGACCGCGCCGCCGGGCTGGGTGGCGAAATCGCGCTGGCGCTCGATCAAGGCGGCGCGGACCAGCGGGTAGGCCGAGATGCGGGAGGCGATGCCGCCGACCATCTCGCTTTTGAGCTCCGGATCGTCGAAATCGGTCTGCTCGAAATCGCAGGCGCGCGCGGCGGCGAACTCGCTTTCCGGATCGCCGCCCCAGCGCAGCAGGTTGAGGCCGACGGCGCGGTAGAGGAGGCCGGTATCAAGGTGCGGCAGGCCGTAATGGCGGGCGAGCGCCTTTGCGATCGTGCCCTTGCCGCTGGCGGCGGGTCCATCGACGGCGATGATCACGAGGCGAGCCTTTCGAGCTGGGTTTCGAAGCGGGGGAAGCTGGTGTCGGCGGGAGCCATGTCGCGGACCTCTATCGCGGCGCGCGCGTGGAGGCCAGCGACGGCGAAGCTCATCGCGATGCGGTGGTCGAGGCGGGGGTCGATCGAAGCGCCACCGGGGAGCGGATCGCCGCCGGTGCCGGTAACGGCGAGGCCGTCTTCGCCTTCAGTGGCCGGGACGCCGATTGCGGCGAGGCCGGCGGCCATTGCGGCAAGGCGGTCGGATTCCTTGACGCGGAGTTCGGCGAGCCCGGAGGTGCGGCTGGTGCCGTGGGCGAAGGCGGCGGCGATGAAGAAGATCGGGAATTCGTCGATCATCGAGGGTGCGAGGTCCGGCGGCACGTCGACGGCGCGCAAAGCGGAGTGGCGGGCGGTGAGGTCGGCGACGGGCTCGCCGCCTTCGTCGCGGTGGTTAGAGAGGGTCAGGTCGGCGCCCATTTCCTGGAGCACGCCGATCAGGCCGGCGCGGGTCGGGTTTATGCCGACGCCTTCGACGCTGACTTCCGAGCCGGGGACGATCAGCGCGGCAACGAGCAGGAAGGCGGCTTGGGAGGGATCGGCGGGCACCCTGATACGCTGCGGCTTGAGCTCGGCCTCGCCATGCAGGGAGAGGAGACGCCCCTCCCCCGTTTCCTCGATCTCCAGATCGGCACCGGCGGCCAAGAGCATGCGCTCGCTATGATCGCGGGTCGGGACCGGCTCCAGGACGCGGGTGATGCCGGGGGTGTTGAGGGCGGCGAGGAGGAGCGCGGATTTCACCTGCGCCGAGGCGACTTCCATGCGGTGAAAGAGCGGCGCGGCGGGAGCGTACCCTTTGAGGGTGAGCGGCAGGCGCCCGCCCGGCGCGGCGGTGAAGGTGGCGCCGAGGCGGCTGAGGGGCGCGATGACGCGGTTCATCGGGCGGCGCGACAAGGAGCCGTCACCGATGAAGGTGGCGGTGAGCTGGTGGGTGGCGAGGAGGCCCATGAGAAGGCGCGCGGACGTGCCGCTATTTCCCATGTCGAGCGCTTCTGCTGGCTGGAGCAGGGCGCCGGTGCCGACGCCGTCCACCGTCCAGCCTTCGCCGTCCCGCTCGATCCTGGCGCCGAGCGCGCGCAGAGCCGATGCGGTGGAAAGAACGTCCCCTCCGCCGGAGAGGCCGGCGATCTCGCTTTGCCCGCGGGCGAGGGCGGAGAGGATCAAAGCGCGGTGGGAAATCGACTTGTCGCCGGGCACGGCGCCGGTCCCGCGCAAGGGGCCGCTGGCGGTGAAAACGCCCGGTCTCGGCTTGGCCTGCTGCATGGGCTTGGCTTTGACAGCGGGGAACCCATGTGGCAAGGCGCGGCCGATCAGGCCTGTCCGGCACCTCGCCCGCGGCCGTTTTTCATCAATTTCGATGTTGGAGTTTCTCACCGATGGTGAAGGCTGAATGGGGCACGAAGCGTAGCTGCCCGAAGTGCGGAACGCGCTTCTACGATCTTGGCAAGGAAGACCCGGTAACCTGCATCGAATGCGGCGTGGCCTGGGATCCGGAGCCGGTGCTCAAGTCCAAGCAGCCGATGCCGTTCGACGCGCCCAAGAAAGAGGCCGTCGTCGATGAGAAGGAAGACGCCGATCTGGCCGCCGAAGAGCTTGAGATCGACGAAGACGCCGAAGAGAATCCGGACGATGAAGTCGATCTCGGCGGCGACGACGATATCGGCGTTCCGGGCGCCGGCGACGACGACGAAGAGGTCTGATCGCCGGGCGAAAGCCTATGCTTGCTAAAGGACGCCGCGTCTCCTAAAGGCGGCGTCCGCAGGCCCTTTCAGAGGGCCGCGCCGCGCCGCCCCCCAGGGCGGTTTTGCGAAAGGTTCGGGGCCGTAGCTCAGCTGGGAGAGCGCTGCAATGGCATTGCAGAGGTCAGGGGTTCGATCCCCCTCGGCTCCACCATTTCCCTGAATATCACCCACGGAACGTCTGCTTAGCGCGGTCGAATAGCGTCGGCGTCTAAGCCGCCGCGCGCGTGATTATTGCAGGGCGGAGAGGTCCAGCTGGCGGGCGAAGCGCGCTCCGAAGCGGTTGCCGTCCGACCACCGCACCTCGGCATCCACCGCGCCGAGCTTCGGCAACAGCAGCGCCACTTCGGAGCCCGCGGCAATGGCCTGCCGCGCCTCGCCCATGAAGCCCGAGCGCGAAATGTCGCGGACGCGGCAGGAGGCGACGGTGCCGTCGGCGAATTGAAGCTTGGTCGGCATGGAAACGGACGCGCGCAAGGCCCGGGTGGCAACCGCGGGCGGCTTGACCCGCGACCGGATTACGGCGCGCTGCAGACGCGCGGTAAGTTCGCGGGTGTTCAGAGGCTTGGGAAGGCAATCGTCGGCGCCAAGCTGCAGGAGGCGCACGATGTCGTCCTCCGACTGGCGGCTGACGAGCATCAGCACCGGCGTGTCGCGGAAGGATTCCTGTTGCTTGATCCACTGCAGGGGATCCGATCCCTCCACTTGCGGCAGGAGGTCGTCGAGAATGATCGCGTCGTAATCGGCGTCGCCAAGCTTCTGCGCCAGCTTTTGCGAGGTCGTGACGCTGTCCACCAGATAGCCGAGCTGCTCCAGCCGGAAGCGAAGCAGCTCAAGGACCAGGTCCTCGCGATCCGCGATCAGCAGCCGCGCAGCTTTGACGGGCGAGTGGAACATCCGTTTAGGCTAGCGCAGATTGCCTAACGCGGGCTTAACCTTGGGACCGCCTCCGCTGCCATTTAACGGAAGGATGCGCGTGGGTAGCCTTCCCCACGCGCCCTTCCCTGCTCTTCATTGCGGAGTCTCGCCCGCCCCCTGGAAGTCGAAGCCCGGCTCGGGGCGCTTCTTGTTCGTCTGGCCGCCGAAATTGTAGGAAAGGCCGAGGAGAACGATGCGGCCGGTGCCGGTCTGGACGAAGCGGTCGCGGATGGTCGGCGTTTCGAACACCGAGACCTGGCGGGCGGTGTTGAGGACGTCCTGGCCGGTGACGAGCAGGCTGAAGCGGTCGTTGACCTTGCGGCGGTAGCCGAGGTTCAAGATGCCGCCCGACTTGCGATAGCCCTGCGGCAGGAGCTGCTTGCCGGCGTAGACCGCGTTGACCTGGAAGAAGTCCTTGGGCGTCGGCTGCCAGCTCAGGTTCGCGCGCACTGTGCCGGTGACGCCGGAGCGCGGAGTCGAGACGTTGCCGATGCGCGGGTCGATTTCGTTCCACAGGAAGGTTGCGGACGCGTTGTAGGTGAGCGTCTTGCTGAAGCGGCCGTTGGCGATCGCCTCCACGCCCACCCGCTCGGCGGTGGCGAGGTTCGCGCGGGTGGTGAGGAACACGCCGCCGCCGAGGTCGCTCAGGATGTCGGTGACGCCGCCGCGCGACCGGCGGTAGAAGCCGGTCAGCGAGTAGAATTGGCCGGACTTGCGGTGCTGCCAGCCGAGCTCGAATGAGTCGGTGATTTCCGGGAGCAGATTGGGGTTGCCGCGCCGCACGTTCTGCGGATCGACGTAGAAGGTGTAGGGGTTGAGATCGGGCGGGCTCGGGCGCTGGATGCGGCGGCTGTAGCTGCCGCGCAGCTGGTCGGTCTTGGACAATTCATAGGTGGCGTGCAGCGTCGGATAAGCGCGGAAATAGTCGCGGTCGAAGCTGACGTTGTCCGTAATCTGATCGATGGCGGTTTCGACCTGCTCGAGGCGGAGGCCGGCCTGGACGTCGAACTTGCCCATCGAGAAGCGGTAGGTGCCGAAGATCGCGTGGATCGTCTGGTCGTATTCAAAGTCGTTCGACAGGCCGGGAATGGGCTGCAGCGTCCCGAAGCTGGTGCCGCGCAGGCCGCTATATTCGAAGTCCGCCTGGTTGAAATTGCCCTGGTAGCCCAGGTTGATCGAGCCGTCCTTGCCGACCGGCTTCTTGTAGTCGAGCTTGGCGGTGACTTCGCTGCGGTCGCCGGCGTTGCGGATGCGCTCAAAGGTGGTGGGGGCGACGGCGAAGTCGGTGACGGCTTCGACTTCGCGCCTGAGCTTGCCCTTTTCCACCTCGAGATCGGCAACCAATTCGTGATCCTTGCCGGGGAGCGTGGTGCGCCAGGACGCGCGGGCGCCGATGCCGCGCTGCATCAGGTGGATGTCGTTGACCCGGTCGTAGGAGGTGGCGGCGTTCGAGCTGACGAAATCGTCGACGCGATCGACCTGGCTGCGGCCTTCGCGATAGTTGATCTCGGTGCTCAAGCGGTTCTTTTTGTTGAGGTCGTAATCGACGCCGACGCGGGCACTTTGGCCGCGGTTGGTGGTGTCGAGATCGGACTCCTGCACGCTGGTGACGGTATTGCCGTTGGCGTCGGTGCGGGAGCGGGTCTGCGTGCCCCGCGCTTCGCCGGTCATGCGGCGGTAGCCGGCGTCGCCGGTGAGGGTCAGCGGGCCGGAGGAATGGGCGCCGCTGACGTTGAGAGCGCCGCGGCCTTCCAAGCCGACATTGGCGCGGACGGTGGCGGAAGTGGTGTCCTTGCGCGCCTTCTTAGTGACGAGGTTGATGACGCCGCCGGAGCCTTCCGGGCTGAGCGCCGCGCCGGGGTTGGTGATCACTTCCACCCGTTCGATCTGCCCGGCGGACATGGAAAGGAGCACGTCGCCGCGCGATTCGCCGCGCAGCATGCCCGACGGACGGCCGTCGATCAGGATCTCGACGCCGGGATCGCCGCGCAGGCTGACCCGGCCCTGGAGGTCGACCTCGACGCCCGGGACGACGCGAAGCGCGTCGGCGACGCTGCCGGTCTGCACCTGAAGGTCGTTTGCAACGCTGAAGCTGGTGCGGTCGGGGGTGGAGATCACTTCGGAGCGGGTGCCGGTGACGGTGACCTGCTGCTCGTTCCCCGGGGCAGGCGTGGGCTTTGCCGCAGGTTCGGCGGCAGGCGCCGGCTGCGCTTGTGGCGCCGTTTGCGCACCGGCGGCGGCGGGTGCCGCAACCGAGGCCGCGGCGATCGCAAGGATCGATCCGCAGAAATGAAGGTGTTGCTTGACCATGATGTTCGCCCCGTAACCCGCTCTGTTCGCGGTTGATTGCCTGATCCCGGTGCAGAAACGATGGAGACGGCGTGTTCATCCGCCGGTTTCCGCCCCCGTCCGCTGCTGTATTAGCGATGTGCTACACCAATACGCAGGCGTCAATGGAAATCGGCGCAATAGGCTGCGCTGCCACGCTTTTCGCAATTTCGGACAAGAAGCACGTGTCGGGAGGTGCCAGCGGACCGGCGCTAGGTTAGACGGTAGGCATGCGCATCCTTGTTCTGCTCTCGCTCTTCGTCGCCGCCCCTGCCGCCGCCCAAAGCGAGGCTACGATCCTGCTTCGTCCGACGCGGGTGTTCGACGGGGTCGATCCGCGCCCGCACGAGGGGTGGTCGGTGCTGGTGCGCGGGGAGCGGATCGAGGCGGCGGGGCCGAACTTGGCGGTTCCGGCGGGGGCGGAGGTGATCGACCTGCCGGGGACGACCCTGATGCCGGGCATGATCGAGGGCCATTCGCACCTCTTCCTTCACCCGTATAACGAGACGAGCTGGGACGATCAGGTGCTGAAGGAGCCGGAGGCGCTTCGCACCGCGCGGGCGGTGAACCATGCCCGCGCCACGTTGCGCGCCGGCTTCACCACCGTGCGCGATCTCGGCACGGAGGGCGCGGGCTATGCGGATGTTGGGCTGAAGCAGGCGATCGACGGCGGGGTCGTGCCGGGGCCGCGGATGCTGATCGCGACGCGGGCGCTGGTTGCGACGGGGAGCTATGGGCCGAAGAGCGCCGATCCGAACTTCCCGGTGCTCGGCGCCGAGGAAGCGGATGCGGAGCGGCTGGTGCCGGCGATCCGGCACCAGATCGGCGCGGGCGCGGACGTGGTGAAGCTCTACGGCGACTATCGCTGGCGGCCGGGCGAGGAAAGCCGGCCGACTTACACGCTGGCGGAGGTTCGTACGGCGGTGGAGGTTGCGAAGTCGGCAGGGCGGCCGGTGGCGGTGCATGCGAGCACGCCCGAAGGCATGCGCCGCGCGGCGGAAGCGGGCGCGGCGACGATCGAGCACGGCAATGGTGGCACAAGCGCGGTGTTCGCGCTGATGAAGAAGAATGGGGTAGCGCTGTGCCCCACCCTCGCCGCGACGGACGCAATCTCGCGCTACCGCGGCTGGAACGGGCAGGCGCCGGAGCCGCAGGCGGTGCGCGAGAAAAGGGACAGCTTCGCGGCGGCTTTGGCGGCGGGCGTGACGATGTGCATGGGCGGCGACGTCGGCGTCTACCCGCACGGGGAGAATGCGCGCGAGATGGAGCTGATGGTGGGCTATGGCATGAAGCCCGCCGCGGTGCTGATTGCCGCGACCGGCGGCAATGCGCGGATCTTCGGGTTGGATGGCCGCTTGGGGAGCGTACGGCCGGGGCTGCTTGCCGATCTGGTGGCGGTGGAGGGCGATCCGACGCGGGATATTTCGGCCGTGCGCAAGGTGCGGCTGGTGATGAAAGGCGGCAAGGTCTTTCGCGACTAGGCGCCGACCTTCGGCGGAAGCGGGAACAGGGTGACGAAGCGGGCAAGCAGCGCGCGGTCGCCGTCCACCTTCAGCGCGCCGTCCTGCTCAAGCGCTTCCACGGGCACGCCGCCATAGACGGCGGCGGCGATTACGGGCGGCGGCGCGGTGAGGATCAGGTCGGCGCCGTCGGTGCTCCCGCGATCAGCCACGACCTCGCCGCCCGAGATGCGCAGTGCATAGTCCTCGCGGCCGAGGCGGAGGGCAATTCGCGCGTCCAGCCCTTCGATGCGCGCCGGATCAACCATCGTGCGGAACGACGTGAGCAGCGACACCGCGCTGAGCGGCAGGCGGGGGTCGTGGCTCGGCGAACGCGCGGCCCATCGGCCGAGGGTCTGGAAGATCGGCTCGCTCTCATAGCCCCAGGGTGTCAGCTCATAGACCTGCGTCGAGGCGGGCGGCGGCAGCTTGCGGCGGACGAGGACGCCCGCGGCTTCGAGTCCCTCCAGCCGCTGGGTGAGTACGTTGGCGCTGATCCCCGGCAGGTCGGCGCGAAGATCGCTGAAGCGCTTCGGGCCGAGCAGCAGCTCGCGCATCACCAGCAGCGCCCAGCGCTCCCCGACGAGATCGAGCGCGTGGGCGGCTCCGCAGGCATCGTCGTAGCTGCGCTTGGCCTTTGTTTCTTTTTCTAACTGCATAGTTGCTTTTTATAACTCGGGCGAGCATCAAGGTCAAACAGATGATTCGCCGGACCAGGAGCAGGACCAATGCCGCAAGCCATTTTCGTGAACCTGCCGGTGGCGGACCTTTCCCGCTCGATCGCCTTTTACAAAGCGGTCGGCGCGGAGCAGAACATGCAGTTCAGCGACGAAACGGCGGCGATGATGCGCTTTTCGGACGGGATCAACGTGATGCTGCTGACCCACGCGAAGTACGGGCAGTTCGCGTCGAAGCCGATCGGCGATGCGCATGCGACGAGTTCGGTGCTGCTCGCCATCCAGCTGGACAGTCGGGAGGCGGTGGATTCGATGACGGAAGCGGCGCTTGCCACCGGCGCGCCCGAGCCGAGCCCCGTGGACGAGCATGGCTGGATGTACGGCCGAAGCTTCGAGGATCCGGATGGCCATAGCTGGGGCCCCTTCTGGATGGATGCCGCGGCCGGGGCGGAGGCGATGGCGGCGGGCTGATCTCGCAATTCGGTTGGAGATGCGGCACCTTGGCCGCGCATAAGGAGAGCAGGAACATGCCAGATACCAACAGCCACGGAAGCTTCATCTGGTATGAGCTGCTGACCACCGACGCCGATGCGGCCGCCGCCTTCTACGGCGAGGTGATCGGCTGGCGCGCGACCGCGGCCGGGGTTCCGGGCTACGACTACCGTTTCTTCTGGGCCGGCGAGGAGGGCATCGGCGGGCATATGAACATTCCCGAAGAAGGCGCCGAGCACGGCATGCGGCCGGGCTGGTACGGCTTCATCGGCGTGAACGATGTCGATGCGAGCGTCGCCGCGATCGAGAGCGAAGGCGGCACGGTGCTGATGCCGGCGATGGACATTCCCGACGTCGGGCGGATGGCGCTTGTCACCGATCCGCAGCACGTCCCGTTCTACGTGATGCGCGGCTCAAGCAACCAAAAGAGCGACTCGTTCGGCCGCGGCCAGGGCCATTGCTGCTGGAACGAGCTTTCCACGGCCGATCAGGGCGCTGCTTTGTCCTTTTACACCCGCCACTTCGGCTGGGAAAAAGGCGAGGCGATGCCGATGGGGGAGATGGGCGACTATGTCTTCATCAACCATGACGGCGACATGATCGGCGCGGTGATGCCGCACCAAGGTGACGGGCCGCTGCCGGCGTGGCGCTTCTATTTCGTAGTTCCGGACATCGATGCCGCGGCAGCGAAGGTTGGGGCGGCGGGCGGCGTGGTTCGCCACGGCCCGCAGGAGATCCCTGGCGGCGATTACATGCTTGTCGCGACGGACCCGCAGGGCGCCGTGTTCGGCGCCGTCGGCCCCCGCAAATCCTGAGAAGAAAGGCTCACATCATGACCGAACAATCCGCGCTTGAACTGTCCGTCACCCGGTACATCGATGCCCCGCCCGCGACCGTCTACCGCGTCTACACCGAGCGGCTGGAGGAATGGTGGGCCCCTGCCCCCTGGGCCACGAAGGTCGTCGAAATGGACCTTCGCGCCGGCGGCCGCTTTGCCTTCGACATGAAGGGTCCGGAAGGCGAAAGCCACCCGAGCGACAGCGTCTATCTGGAAGTCATTCCGGGCGAGCGGATTGTCAACACCAACGCCTTTACCGCCGGCTGGGTGCCCAAGGGACGGATGGACAGCGACTGCGATTTTCCCTGCGTGGTGACCGTGACGTTCGAGCCCGAAGGAAACGGCACGCGCTACACCGCCAAGGTTCGTCACTGGACCGAAGAAGCCGTGAACGCACATGAGGCGATGGGCTTTGAACCAGGCTGGAACATGGTGAGCGCGCAGCTTGCCGCAATTGCCGAAGCCGAGGCGCAGTCGAAAGCCGCCTGACGCCACAAGCCGGGAGAGACCTGATGTCCTATTTCGACGGCTTCATCGTCGCCGTGCCGAAGGCGAACCGCGAGGCCTATCTGCGCCACGCTGCCGACGCGTTTCCGCTGTTCGAGGAGTTCGGGATCCTCCGCCACGTCGAGGCCTGGGGCAGCGACATCCCGGAGAGCAAGCTCACCGGCTTCCGCAAGGCGGTGCAGGCGACGGAGGAGGAGGATGTCGTCTTCTCCTGGTTCGAATACGAATCGCGCGAAGCGCGCGACGCCGCGGTTGCGAAGATGATGGCCGATCCGCGCATGGAGGCGATGGGCGCCAACATGCCGTTCGACGGCAAGCGCATGATTTATGGCGGCTTCGCGGCTTTGCTCGACGAAGGCGCGGCGGGCGGCGCGTTCGTCGACGGGCTGGTGCTGCCGGTGCCGCATGGGAACCGCGAGGCCTATCTGGCGCTGGCGCAGAAGGCGGCGGGGGACTTCACGCGCTACGGCGCGAACCGGCTGGTCGAGGCGTGGGGCGATGATGTGGAGGACGGCAAAGTCACGGACTTCCGCCGCTCGGTGCTCGCCGAGGAAGGCGAGAATGTCGTTTTCTCCTTTATCGAGTGGCCGGACAAAGCGACGCGCGACGCCGGCTGGGGGAAGATGATGGCCGATCCCGCCAACCAGACCCCTCCCGCCGATCAGCCGTTCGATGGCAAGCGGATGTTCTGGGGCGGGTTCGAGATCATCCTCGACAAAAAAGCGGGAGGCGCAGGCGCATGAGCGACAAGGTTAAGCTGTGCCTGTGGTTCGACGGCGATGCGGAAGATGCCGCTTCGTTTTACGTCTCCCTCCTTCCGGATAGCCGCATCGATGCGGTGAACCGGTCACCGGCCGATTACCCGGCGGGCAAGGCGGGCGACGTGCTGACCGTCGAGTTCACGCTGGCGGGGCGGAACTATGTCGGGCTGAACGGCGGCGCCGGCTCTCCCTTCACCCAGGCCTTGTCGCTGCAGGTGGAGTGCGAGGACCAGGCGGAGGTCGACCGCATCTGGGATGCGATGGTGGCGAATCGCGGCGAGCCGGTGGCGTGCAGCTGGATCAAGGACCGCTGGGGGCTGTCCTGGCAGATCACGCCACGCGCGCTGACCAAGATGATCGCCTCCCCCGACCGCGCCGCCGCCGCGCGGGCGATGCAGGCGATGATGACCATGGTGAAGATCGACCTTCCGACGCTTGAAAACGCGTTCGCCGGCGAGAGCTGAGCACCGCTTGGGGCTTTCACCGGGAGGCGCGGGCGCCTAACGGCCCCCCATGCCCGAACCGCTTCCCGAGCCGATCCCGGCGGCGACCTTGATCCTGATGCGCCCGGCGGCGGCGGGCGGGGCGCCCGAGATATTGATGATGGAGCGGGCGCAGACGATGGCGTTTGCGGCGGGGGCTTTGGTGTTTCCCGGTGGGCGGATCGAGGAGGCGGATGAGGCTTTCGCGCGAACCGCCTTTCCCCACGTCGAAGATGGCGCGGAGCGGATAGCCGCAGTCCGGGAGACGATCGAAGAGACTGGCATTGCCGCTGCGGTTCGCCCGCAACCAGATGCCGAGCTTGTAGCTGGGCTTCGCGCGCAGCTTGCTGACGGAGCACCGTTGGCGGGCCTTCTGGAGGCGCGGGGCCTGACCTTGGATCTGGAGGCACTCACCCCGTTTGCGCGCTGGTGCCCGAACTTTCGCGAGGCGCGGCGCTTCGATACCTTCTTCTACCTTGCCGAGGCGCCGCCGGGCGCGGGGGTGACCAGTGCCGATCAGACGGAGGCAGTCCGTGCTTTCTGGGCGAGTGCGGCCGATGTGATCCGGGACATCGAAGCCGGGCAGGCTCACGCAATTTTCCCGACGCGGCGCAATCTGGAGCGCTTGGCGCAATTCGCCTCCATAGAGGACGCGAGGGGAGACGCGGCGCGTCACCCGGTGCGCAAGATCACACCTTGGGTGGAGGAGCGCGACGGGCGGCGCTTCGTCGTCATCCCGGAGGATGCGGGATATCCGGTGACGGCGGAAGCCTATGAAACGGCGCGGCGGCGCTAGGCCCGCCTGGCTGCGCTGGGTGAAGCGCCTGCTTCTTCTGGCGCTGCTCGCTTTCGCGGGCCTGCTGCTGTGGGGCTATGCGCGCAACCATCCTGAGGACCTGCCGTGGACGAAGCTCGACCTTGCGCAGCCGGTCGGTGCGTTCACCGGGCGCAAGCTGACCGCGCTGGGTGGCGAGGGGGCGAAGTGCCGGGCGCTGTTGAAGCAGACCGGCGTAAGGTTCACCGCCCTTCCCGCTCGACGGCAAGGCCAGTGCGGCTACGACGACGCGGTGCGCTTCGAGCGCGGCGGGGCGCTGGAGATCGCGTGGCGGCCGGCCGACCTCGGCACCAGTTGCCCGGTGGCGGCCGCGCTTGCGCTTTGGGAGTGGCACGTGGTCCAGCCGGCGGCGCTTCGCCACTTCGGAAGCAAGGTTGCGAGCGTCGAGCATTTCGGAAGCTATAGCTGCCGGCGCATCTACGGCCGCTCGGAAGGGGCATGGAGCGAGCATAGCAGCGCCAACGCGGTCGACATCGCCGGCTTCCGGCTGGCCGACGGCCGGCGAATCAGCGTGATTGGGGACTGGAAGGACACGGGCGCAAAGGGCCGCTTCCTGCGCGACGCGCGGGATGGCGCCTGCGACCTCTTCGCCACCGTGCTGTCGCCGGACTATAACGAAGCGCACCGCGACCACTTCCACCTCGACCAGGCGGGACGCGGGGTGAGCGGCTGGCGCGGCTGCCGCTGACAAAAAGAAGGCCGCCCCGATTTGCATCGGAGCGGCCCTTTCGCCTGCGGGCACCGCCGGTTGCCCGGCGGGCGCGGCTTATTTCAGGTGGTTGGACAGGTGCTTGTTCATTTCGAACATGGTGACCTTGTCCTTGCCGAAGACCTTGCGAAGCGTGTCGTCGGCGAGGATTTCGCGCTTGTTCTCCGGATTCTGGAGATTGTTCGAGCGGATGTAGTCCCACATCTTGCTCACGACCTGGCTGCGCGGAAGCGGGTCCTTGCCCGTTACAACCGCGAGTTCGTCGGAAGGCTGCACGGGGCGCTGAAGCCCGCCGCCACGACCCGATCCTTCAGTAGTGCCCTTTGCCATGTAACCCTCCCTGTATGTTCGTGGCTTGATACACCTCAAACGCGCGGGGAGTGCAAGCGATTCTAGAGGGGAAATCGCTACAGCCCCGCATTGCACCGTTCCGGCGCGAAAATTAACATGGGTCAGCGAAGCATCCCGAAGGGCACGATCTTGTTGGCGGCGTCGTGGCCGATGTCGCAGCGGCCGAGATAGGGGATGCCAGACTTGGCGCACCAGTGAGGCACCACTTCGGCGGCATCGGCGCCGAAATCCGGATCGTTCTCCAAGATGTCGGTGCAGCGGCCGAAGCGGATGCCGGCGACGCGGCGGATCGAGGTCTGGCCGGTGATGTGGAACAGCGCGCGATCGGTGCGATAGAGGTATTCGGAGACGTCCTCGAGCATCAGCACGTGGCCCGCAAGGTCGGGCTCGAGCGCGGTGCCGAGGAGCTGGCTGAGGACGGTGATGTTGAACGGCGCGGTGGGGATGCTGTCCGAGAGGCTGGTATCGAGGGCGGACGGGTCGCGGGTTGCCAGCCAGGAAAGGGCGCGGCGGATCGCGGCGTTACCGCCCTCGCGCTTCAGATCGCCGGGCATGGGGCCGTGGAAGAGGTTGGCGAAGCCCGCCCGGTAGAGGCCTGCGAAGAGGAAGCCGGCGTCGCTGTAGCCGAGATAGGTCTTGTCGCGTGCTGCCGGAGCGAGGCCCTCGATCACTGCGGCGGCGATGCGGTTGGAGCCGTATCCGCCCCGCGCGCACCAGATGGCGTCAACCGAAGGATCGTTCGCGGCTTCGACAAAGGCGGCGGCGCGGGTGACGTCGTCCCCGGCGAAGTGGCCGTGGCGGATGAAGCATTGCGGGCTGAAGGCGAGCTTCACGTCCGGATAGGCGTCGGCGGCGATTGCCCGCACCCCTTCGGCAAGCTGTGGGTCGAGCGGCGTGCTCGGCGCCACCACTGCAATCCGCATTCTTCTGTCCTATCGTTTGAAAAGGCCGCCGCTCCGCAATAGGGCGGGGAAATGGCTGAGACCAAATCCTATTTCTTTTGCGGCATCGGCGGCAGCGGCATGCTTCCCCTGGCGTCGATCGTTCGCGCGCAGGGGGCGGAGGTTGCGGGCTCCGACCGGTCGCTCGACCAGGGGCGGCTCGGCGACAAGTTCGCTTACCTTGAGCGGCAAGGAATAAAGCTGTTCCCGCAGGACGGTAGCGGGCTGAGGTCGGCGGATCAGGTGCTGGTGACGTCGGCAGCTGTCGAGGAGACCATCCCGGACGTGCAGGCGGCGCGGCGGCTCGGCGGGCGGCATCTGACCCGGCCGCAGCTGTTGGCGCAATTGTTCAACGCCGCGCCGCTGTCGATCGGCGTTGCCGGCACCAGCGGCAAATCGACGGTGACAGGCATGATCGGCTGGATCCTGCACAAGGTCGGGCTCGATCCGACGGTGATGAACGGCGCGGTGATGAAGAATTTCGTGACGGAAGCAACGCCGTTCGCAAGCGCGCTTGCCGGGCGCGGCGGGGCGTTCGTCAGCGAAGTCGACGAAAGCGACGGTTCGATCGCGCTCTACGCCCCGCGCATCGCGGTGCTGAACAATGTCAGCCTCGACCACAAATCGATGGAAGAATTGCGCGACCTGTTCGGCGGCTTCCTCGGGCGCGGGGGAACGGCGATCGTCAATGCCGACGATGCGGAAGCGCGGGCGCTTGGCTTGCGCGGCGCGACGACGTTCAGCCTGTACGACGGTTCGGCCGACCTGTGCGCAGAAGATATCGTCGAGGAGCCGTTCGCGATCTCCCTCACCGTGCGGGCGGGCGCGGAAGCGGTGCCGCTGCGGCTGCAGGTGCCGGGAAGGCACAATGCTTCGAACGCACTGGCTGCGCTTGCCGCCGCGCGGGCGGCGGGTGTGCCGCTTGCCCAGGCCGCGGAAGTGCTTGGCGGCTTCACCGGGCTTCGCCGACGCTTCGACCTCGTCGGCACACGCAACGGCGTCAGCGTGATCGACGATTTCGGGCACAATCCGGACAAGATCAGTGCGACGCTCAAGACGCTACACGGTTTTCCGGGGCGGCTGCTGCTGTTCTTCCAGCCGCACGGCTTCGGGCCTTTGAAGGTGATGAAGAACGAGCTGATTGCCGCCTTTGCCGGGCAGATGCGCGAGGAGGATGTGCTGATCCTGCGCGAGCCGGTCTATTTCGGCGGCACCACCGACCGCAGCGTCGGCAGCGAAGCGCTCGTCGCCGGGGTTCAGGCGGCGGGGCGGAAGGCCGAGTATTTCCAGACTCGCGAGGAATGCGGGCGGCGCCTTGCCGAGCTTGCGCAGACGGGCGACCGGATCGTGGTGATGGGCGCGCGCGACGACACCTTGTCGCAGTTCGCACAGGAGCTGCTGGAGAGCCTTTGAAGCGAAAACGGCGGACCCGAGGGCCCGCCGCTCCTTGTTCGTCTGGGTGCGCGGCTTAGCCGGCGACCGTCATGTCGATCTTGTCGACCCATTCGGGATAGAAAACCGGCTCGCGGTTCGACCAGCCGGGCGCGGTTGCGGCGGCTTCGCTGATCGACTGAAGAAGCGTGCGGCGGCGCTCCGGATGGAGGTGCGGCAAGGCGGCGGCGGCGCAGAAGGCGCCGGGCAGCCAGGGGCGCACCGCAGCACCGATCAGACGCTCGTAAAGGAATCGGTAGGATGCGAAATCGGGCAGGCGATCCTGGCCGAGGTCGAAGGCGGTGACGGTGACGAGCGGGCCGAGCAGCGGCTCCATTTCGTCCAGCCCGCTATCGTCGGGCACGTGGTTGCGAATTTGTTCGAGGCGGCGATAGATCCGCTCCTGCGCGCGGATGCTAGCGGCTTCGCCCACATCGCGCGACCAGCGGCGGATCGCGTCGCGGCGGCCGAGCCCGACATCGAGAGAGCGGCGGATGTAGCGCTGAGTCGCCGCCGGAAAACCCCCGAACTCCTTGATCTCGACCAGCGTCAGCGCCCCATGAGCCGGCTTCGTATGCGTCGCCATGACCTCACTCCTTTTACCCGGCGGAGATCATGCGATTCAAACGGTTACCGACCGCTTAACCAAATCCCCGCTCCCCGTTCAGAAATGAATCACCATTCGGGAGGCGCGGCAACGGCAAAGTTCCAACGGCCGATGTCAGATTTCGGAAGTGTCGCACTCGCGCCACAGCGGTTCGGCGGGATTGGCGGAAAAGCTGGCGAATGACGGGGCCGTAATATCTTATCCACAAGAATGTCGCGCAGGGGCTTGATGATTGCCGCGCTTGCTGTCCGCGAGGAGTCGCGCATCAATTTTCGGCGGTAACGCGGTGGGCGAACGCGGCGGCATCGTCGAGCACCGGCGCCTTACGGCGTAGCGGCTTGGCAAGCGCCGTTATGATCGCGACATGACCGACGCCGGGGTAGACGCGGCTTTCGGCTGCGACGCCTGCCTGGCGGAGGCGCTCGGCGAGGGCGGTGCTTTTGGTGGAACTGACCAGGGTGTCGTCGGCGCCGTGGAGGAGCAGGGCCGGCGGATCGCCCGCGCCGGCAAAGTTCAGCGGCTGAGTGGAAGGAAGATCGGGCGCCTGGCCGAAGGCGTTCTGCGTGGCGGCGATGTCGAGGGGCAGGAAGTGGTAGGGGCCGGCGAGGCCGATCAGGCCCTTCACCGCCGCCCTCCCCTCGCCCAGCCAGCGCGGGTCGAGCGCGAGCATGGCGGCGTTGTAGGCGCCGGCGCTGTGGCCGGCGAGGACGAGGCGGTCCGGGTCGCCGCCGAAGTTGCCGATGTTGCCGCGGAGGAAGGTGACGGCGGCGGCGCTGTCCTGGAGGAAGGCGGGGTAGCGGACCTCGGGTACCAGGCGGTAATCAGGTACCGCTACAAGGAAGCCGCGCGAGGCGAGGGCGCGGCCTGCAAAGGCATAGCCGTCCTTCGAGCCGGAGTTCCAGGAGCCGCCGTAGAACCACACGATCAGCGGCAGCTTCGCGCCCGCGTCGCGCTTGCGCGGGCCGTAGAGGTCGAGCCGCTGGCGGGGGTGGCTGCCATAGGCAAGATCGCGGGCGAGGAGCACGCCGCCGCGATCCTTGGGGATCACGGTGTTGAAGGCAGTGAGCGGCGAGCAGGCGCCGAGCAGAAGCGGCAGGAGAGCGAAAAGGCGGCGCATAAGACGATCTATATCCGGGCGACGATGAAGCGAGGAAGCTTTGCGCCGCCGCCGCGTTGTCCCTCGGTAATTACCCAAAGGAGCAGAACATGCGCAGCAACAGCGGCGGCGGAAAAAGCAGCAACAACACCGGCAACCCGACGCTTGAAGAGCATCAGGCGGAAAAAGGCGTCTCCGGCAACGCGATCAGGGGCGAGAAGAAAGTCGATGCGGCGCCGAGTCGCACCAGCCAGCGCAAGCACCAGAACAGCTAAAGAGCGGTGCCCGGCCGCCCGGGCCGCGCGGCCGGGCACAACCGCCTCCATCACGGCCCGATGTCCGCAACGTGGGTCTTCACCCGCGGCCGGATTTGACCTGGGAGCCCCATCGCCTGCGCGACCTTGTCGTCCCAGGCGTAGGGGTCGGTGCGGAACAGCACCTTGCCGCCATCGAAGTAGGCGGAATGGTAAAGGAGCCGCACCGGAAGCTGGTTCGGCATGGGGACCGGCGTCTCCTTGCCGGTGGCGAGCGCCTTGTTGAACGCTTCGAGCTGGCCCTGATGCTCGGCAAGCAGGCGGGCGAAGCCGATCGCATCCTCGACGCGGGCGCAGCCGTGGCTTGCGTGGCGCTCGGTGGAACCGAACAGGGCCTTTGACGGCGTGTCGTGCAGGTAGATTGCGTGGGCGTTCGACATGTCGAACTTGACGAGGCCGAGCGCGGATTTCGGCCCGGGCTGCTGAACCAGCCGCCCGTTGACCATCTTGATATTCTCCTTGGCCATATAGGCCGCGCCCTTGGGCAGAATTTCCTCCTTGGCGATCGACTCCGGAACCGTCCAATCCGGGTTAGCCACGAGGCGAACGATCGGCGAGCCGAGCTCCGGCGTTTCCCAGTCGGGCTGGCCGACGACGACCCGGCGCTTGTTGGCGAGGGCATTGTCGCGGAAGTAGCTGAGCTCCGCCGCGGCGGTGTTGACGTCGATGCGGGTGGCGGGCGGAGTCCGCTCGAGCCAGCGGCGGCGTTCGAGGTTAACCGCAAGGATGCGGGCGCGCTCCCGGGCGCCGGTGTTGAGCGCTTCGATTGTCGCGTTGCCGATCACGCCGTCGGGCTTGATGCCGTAATCCGCCTGCACCTTTTTCACCGCTTCGGCCATTGCGGCGGTGAAGGTTGTGGACGCGGCGGCGGGCTGCGCGGCGGCCTTGCCCTTTTCGCTCCCCTTGCCTTTCGCTTCCGGCGCCGGCTGCTGCGGCGCCTCGGCGGCGAGGTAGCCGTTGGCGCGGAGCGACTGGGCGATCAGCGGAACGCGCGGATCCTTGTCGCCCTTCGCGATCTTGTCGCCCGGCTGGATGGTCTGGCGCTGTTCCTGGCCCGCCTGCTTGGCGTAGCCGGCATAAGCCTGCTGAAGCGCCTTATATTCCGCGTCCTGCGGCGCGAGGCCGCCGAGCCAGTTGCGCAGGCCGGCCTGCTCCACCGCCTGGCCAAGGCCGGTGACGACATCCGCCTTGTGCATCGGCACTTCATAGACCTCGAAGAGCTTGCGCGGATCGACCATGCCGGTGGACAGCGCCTGGGCGTAATCGAGGGCGGCGAGCGTCAGCCCCGCCTCCCGCTCCGCCGCCGAGGCGCCGGCCTGCGCGGTCTTGAGGTAGGTTTCGGGGTTGATGGCGTGGGTCTGCGCTTCCCCAAGCGCGCCGGTGAGCTGGCCGGCAAGGTCGCTGTTCCAGACGGCGGCCCAGCCGCGGCCTTCGTAGAAGCGCTTGACGCGTTCGTCCTTGACGGCTGCCTTCAGGGCTTCGGGGGTAACCTGCTGCGGATCGACCTGGATCTGGGCGCCGCCGCCCCCGCTCCCGCCGCCGCTTTGACCGCCCGAACCACCCGATTGCCCGCAGCCCGCGACCAACAAGGCCGCCGCTGAAACGCACGCCAACAGCTTACGCATCCACAAACTCCACTTAAAACATCAGGCGGCAAACGCGGCGCGGGGGAGAACCGATCCTTCCGGCCGTTGCCCAAGCGAAATTAAGCTGCCGGCGCAGGCGCGTACCGGAATGGGACAGCGGCAAATGGGGGGCCGCTCGTAGCAACATTGTTAGCTAAATAGGGTCTAGGGGGCACTCGAAGAACTGGCGGTAAGCTGACGTGACGGTGCTGAAAAACCTGATTTTGGAAGCGGTTGAGGGGGTGCGGCGACGCGGCGGCGGGCGCCAGCTGGTCTGCGCCCTGATGCTGCTGGGCAGCGCGTCGTGCGTTCCGCTCAGCGCGACGCCCGCGCCCCAGGAGAGCGAAGCGCGCGCGACCAAGGCTCAGGCGGCGAAGTCGCTCGACGCACCGAACCCCGACTTCCTTGAAACGGCGCTTGAGAAAGTGGCGCCCGACGCGGCGGTGAGCATCAACGCCTCAATTCCCCTCGCCGACGTGCCCAACCCGCGCGCGGCCTCGGTCGTGTTCCGCGCAGGTGGGCCGGTGGACCGGATCCGCGCGCTGCAATGCCTCTCGGAAGCGATCTATTACGAGGCGCGCTCGGAAAGCGAGGATGGGCAGCGGGCGGTAGCGCAGGTGGTTCTGAACCGGGTTCGGCACCCGTCCTGGCCGTCAAGCGTCTGCGGCGTCGTCTACCAGGGGCCGATGCGGGCGGGCGGCGGTTGCCAGTTCACCTTTACCTGCGACGGTTCGCTCGGCGCGGTGCCGAGCGGCCTCGGCTGGGCGCGGGCGCGGCGGATCGCCTCGGAAGCGCTTGCCGGCAAGGTGTTCGCGCCGGTGGGCCACGCGACGCACTACCATACGCACGAGGTGCTTCCTTCCTGGGCGTACCGGCTGGCCAAGGTGGCGGTGATCGGCAGCCACAATTTCTATCGCATCCCCGACAGGTGGGGCACGCCCGGCGCTTTCTCGCAGCGTTACGCAGCGCATGAGCCTTCGCCTGCGGCGGTGATCGCATCCCGGCTGCCGATCTCACCGTCGGCGGTGCCGCAGGTGCATGCGACAACGGTGGCGCCGTTCGTGCCGCCGGTGATCCTGCCGATCGAAACCCCGGCGCCGTACCAGGACAACCTCCCTGCGGCACGGGCTGTGGAGGACAGCCTCCCCGTTTCAACGGTGCGCGAGGAGTATCGCAACTCCGGCCGGTGGATCGGCGATGCCGCACCGTCCGCCTCTGCGAAAGCTCCGGCTACGCCTTGATCATCGACTGAAGGTCCGGGGCGGCACTGACTCTTCGTGTGCGCCCCTCGACTCCGCTCGGGAAGAACGGGGCTGTCAAAGGCACTCGGGTGAGGCGTCGCGCCCGCGCAGTTGGCGGCGCGTCGTCAGCGGCTTAGGGACGATCCTTATGATTGCTGAAGACGCAGAGGCCGAAGCCCGGCCGCCGGAGCTGAGCTACCTAGCCTTGTTCGGACGCTTCCTGCGCTTTGGCCTCCTGGCGTTCGGCGGGCCGGTGGCGCAGATCGCAATGATCCGGCGCGAGCTGGTCGACGAGGAGAAGTGGATCGGAAGCGGAAGCTTCAACAAGCTGCTTGCGGTGATGCAGGTGCTTCCGGGGCCGGAGGCGCATGAGCTTTGTGTTCACCTCGGCATCCGGGCGAAGGGGCGGATCGGCGGACTGCTTGCCGGGCTCGGCTTCATGCTTCCGGGGTTCGTGCTGATGATGGCGGTGGCCTGGGCCTATACGCGGCTGCGGATTGATGGGACGGTGCTTGGGGCACTGTTCCTGGGCGTGCAGGCGGCGGTTCTGGCGGTGATCGTAAGGGCGGTGCACCGGATCGGGGAGCATATCCTGCTCGACCGCTGGCTGTGGGCAGTGGCGATCGGATCGGCGGCGGCGTCGCTTGCGGGGGTGAGCTTCTGGATCGTGCTCGGGGCGGCGGGGGCGGTGTATGCGCTGGTTTCTGCTCAGCGCCGTCGGTCCGCGCTGGCGGCGGTGGTTATTGCCGCTTCCTTGGCTTTCGCGTTCCGGGGCGAGGCTGGGGTGGTGGGTGTCGCGGTACAGACGGCGCCCACAACAATGGCGTTGTTCTGGGCAGGGCTGAAGGGCGGCTTGCTGACCTTCGGCGGCGCCTACACGGCTATTCCGTTCGTGAGGAACGACACGGTCGGGCGGGGCTGGATGAGCGATGCGCAGTTCCTGGACGGCGTCGCGCTGGCGGGGGTGTTGCCGGCGCCGCTGGTGATCTTTGCAACCTTCGCGGGCTGGGTGAGCGGCGGGCCGGCGGGTGCGCTCGCTGTCACGGCCGGCATGTTCCTGCCCGCGTTCGCTTTCTCCATGCTGCTGTACGAGCGGCTGGAAGCGATCGCCGAGCACCAGCGCCTGCACCTCCTTCTTGCCGGCGTTGCGGCGGGCGTGGTGGGCCTAATCGCGGTGACCGTGGTGGAGCTTGGCGAAGCGGCAGCGGAGCGGACACCCGAGCCGTTGGGGAGCGTCCTGATCTTCGCGGCGGCGCTGGCGGTCGCTTATTGCTGGAAGAGCAAGTTCGCGACCCCGGCGGTGCTCGCGGTGGGAGCCGCCGCCGGAGCCCTTTTACTCGGCTAGCGCTGCCTTGCCGCCGCGCTGCCCTCGCGGGTGGCGCGGAACTCCGAACCTTGGCTCCACTGCGGCCACTCGTTGCTCCAGCCCAGGCGGCGGCCGAGCTGGTAGTACAGCGCAACGTCCTGGGCGGCGCCGCGCAGGTCGAAATCGGGGCGCCATTCGTCGCATGTTTGGTGGTAGCAATTGGCGGTGAAATCGCTGACCCAGCGGTCGCCCGCTTCGCGGCCGCCTTCGACGAGATCGACGCCGCCGCCCAATGCCATGATCAGGAACACGGGCACGCCCCGCTTGGCGAAAGCGAAATGGTCGGCGCGGTAGAAGAGGCCGCGCTCGGGCTTGTTATCCGGGGTGAGCACGCGGTTCTGGGTCGCCGCTTCGCGGGCGATCATGGGTTCGAGTTCGCTTTGGCCCTTGCCGATCAGGATCACGTCGCGGGACGGGCCGTTGGGCTGCAGCGTGTCGAGTGTGAGGTTGGCGACCGCTTTCTCGAACGGGAAGACCGGGTTCGCGGCATAATGTTCGGAGCCGAGCAGGCCGCGCTCCTCTGCCGTCCAGGCGGCGAAGACGAGGGTGCGGTCAGGACGCGGGCCGGCCTTGAAGGCGCGGGCGAGCTCGAGGACGCCGGCAATGCCGAGGCCGTCATCGAGCGCGCCGGGGCGGATGCGCTTGCCGCGCGCGTCGGGGGCGCCGACGCCGTACGCGTCCCAATGGCCGGCGAACCAGACGGTCTCATCGGGGCGTTTGGCGCCGCTGATCTTGGCGAGGACGTTGTGGCTTTCGACGCGGGTGGTTTGGACGTCGAAGGCGGCGGAAAGGGTCGCGCCGAGGTCGATCGGGCGGAAGGTATTGGTGCGGGCTTGGCGCTTCACCGCTTCGAAATCTTGACCGGCGCGGCGGAACAGGTCTTCCGTTACCGAGCGCTGGATCCAGCCCTGGAGAAGCACCGGTTGGCGGGCGCCCTGCGGAAGCACGATGTTGTAATTTTCGCCGCCGGGGGCCTGCACGGTGTTCCAGCCGTAGCCGGCGCCGGCGGTTTCATGGACCACCAGGGCGCCGATCGCGCCGCGCCGCGCCGCTTCCTCGAACTTGTAGGTCCAGCGGCCGTAATAGGTCATCGCCTGGCCGCCGAAGATGTTGGCGACGGGATCGCCCGGCTGCGCTTCGAAATCGGGATCGTTGACCAAGAAGACGGCGATCTTGCCGGTGAGATCTACGCCCTTGAAGTCGTCCCACTGGCGCTCGGGTGCGGTGACCCCGTAGCCGACGAAGACCATCGGGGCGTTTTCGATGCGCGCGCGACCGGTTTCGCGGACGGTGCTGAGGTAGACGTCATCGGGCACGCGCAGGGCAGTGCGCTCGGCGCCGCGGCGGATGGAGACGCTGCCGCCTTTTTGAAGCTGGGTGCGGATCAGCGGTACGCGCTGGAGAAAGGTGCCGTTGTCGCCGGCAGGCTCGAGGCCGAGCTGGCGGAACTGCTCGGCGAGGTAGGCGACCGTCTTCGCCTCGCCCGGGGTGCCCGGTGCTCGGCCTTCGAATTCGTCTGAAGCGAGCGTCTTGGTGATGATCGACAGGCGGTTGGCGTCTATCGGGGCGGAGGAATACGCATCCCTCCCCTGCCGGGTGGTGTCGGTGGCGCAGGCGGCGGCGAAGGCGGTGAGCGCGAGGCAGGCGGCGCGGGCGGTGAAGCGCATAGGGGCGGGTCCTTGAGCGGGCGAACAATCGCCCAACCCGCCTCGCCGCGCTAAGTTGCCTTGCGCCGCCGCGGCTTAGCCGCCGCCGGCCATTCCGTCGGCTTCGCGGCGCATTTCCTTGGCGGCTTCGCGCATTTCGCGGGCGCCCTCGGCGAGCTCCTCGGAGGCTTCCAGCAGCTCTTCGTGGGTGAGGGTGTGGCCGCGGGCACGCGCCTGGGCGATCTCCTGCTCGCGCACCCGGCGGTCGCGCAGCCGGGCAGCCTGGCGGGCCATGGTTTCGGCGCCCTGGTCCATGCCGTTCGCGCCGTGACGCATGTTGCGGGCACCGTCGGCGAGACCGGCGCGCACGGCGCGATGGACGTCGCGCTCGATCGCCTTTTCGTCGATCCTTGCAATGGCGTGCGCGCGGATCACGTCGGTCGAGCGATGGGCCTGGGCCACGGCGGCTTCGACCTGCGCGGCGATGGCGTCGGCGTCGATGATCGGCGGATGCGGCGGGCGCGGCGGCTGCGGCGCGTGGGGCATGGGATCCTCGTGCGGGTGCAAGGCGGCGAGCTGCACCGGCGGTGCGGGGCGCGCGAGCGGAGCGCCGGGAACACGCGGGGCGAGCGAAGCGGCGGGCGCCAGTGCGGCAAGCGGTAACGGGGGAGCGGCGGGCGCTTCCGGCGCATGGGGCGCGCCCGGCGCAGGCGGCGCTTCAGGCGCTTCGGGGGCCACGGGAGCGTCGGGCGCCTTGGGCACGAATTCGAGCGCTGCGACGGGGGCGGCTACTGCGGCGACGGCGGCCATTGCCCCGACGCTCCAGAACAGGCTGGAGCGGCGGCGGAAGCGGCCGTCGAGCAGCGCCTTGACGCGGCGGCTGAGCCCGGGCTCGGAGCCGGCCATGGCGTTGGCGGGAACGAAGCCGCCGCTTTGCCGCGCCCAATCGAGCAGGGTCTGGGCGTAACGCGCCGGCTCGACCCGCTCGGCGGCGAAACCGTCGGCGGCTTCCTCCGCTTGCTGGGCGATCTCACGGTCGAGGCGCCACACGAGCGGGTTGAACCAGAAGAGGGCTACGGTGAGGCGGGACAGCATCAGCGACGGCCAGTCGCTGCGCAGCACGTGGGCGACTTCGTGGGCGAGGATGGCGTCGGCGTCTTCCGGGCGGAGGAGCGTGTCGGCGTCGAGCAGGATCACCGGGCGCAGCCAGCCCCAGCTCAGCGGCGAGTCGGCCTCGTGGGAGACGAGCAGGCGGATCGGGCGGCGGGTGGCGCCGATCCGGTCAAAGGCGGCGAGCCAGTGCGGATCGGTCAGCTCCCGCGCGTCGCGAGTCCAACGGCGCAGGGTAAGGAGGCCGGCGAGCAGGCGTCCTCCGACCATCGCAACGCCGCCGAGGTAGAGGAGAAGGAAGAGGCTGCCGGGATCGTTCCAGTCGCTGCCTGCGCTCGCGGTGGTGGCAGAGAGGGACGCTTGCGGCGCGGCGGCGAATGGCGTTGCGGCCGGCATGGCGGCGAAAGCGGGATCGATCGGCGCGGCGGCGGGCGCTGCGGTTTCAATCACCAGCGCCGGGAACAGGGCCGCAATCACCGGCAGCGAGAGGAGGAGAAGCACGCCGATGCGCAGAACCGCGCCGCGATCGGCGGCCGAGCGGGAGCGGAGCAAAGTGACGGCGGCGAGAGCGGCGGCGCTGATCGCGGCGGATTTCCAGGCCATTTCCCACAAGAAGTCGTAGCTCATTTCGTCCGCTCCTTTGCCTGGTCGATTGCGTGCTGAAGGGCATCGATTTCTTCGGGCTTGAGCTTCCGGGAGAGGCCCAGAAGCGCGGTCGCGGCGCTTGCCGCCGAACCGTCGAAAAAGGTTTTCACGAACTGCTGAAGCGCGCCCTCGCGCACCTTGGCGGGCTGCGGAACGCTGCGGTAGACATAGGCCTGGTCCTCGACGCGGTGGGAAACCATGCCCTTGACTTCGAGGCGGGACAGCATGGTGCGCACCGCCGAATGGCTGGGCGCGTCGGCCATCGCCTGCCGCACGTCGGCCGCGGTTGCTTCGCCGGCGGCGAGAAGGATTTCGAAGATTTCGCGCTCGCGGCGCGGCAAGGACCCGATCATGCGATTCGTTCCGCCTCCAAGGCTGCTACAGACGTAGCATGCCACAATTGTAGCGGTGGGCAAACAGTTATTTTCTCACAGGACGTCGCGGAACATGAACCAGAGCAGGGTGAACCACGCCGCAAGCGCGCACAGGCCGATCAGCCAAGGGATCAGGCGCGGGCTCGGTGCAGGGGGTTCGTCCGACATTTCCACGCTTCTAGCGGCTCGGGCGGGCACAGGCGATTGGCTATTCCCGGCGCAACCTGTTACACATGCGTCATCACCGGATCTGCCGTGCAAGCACCTTGTGACTGAGAGACCTCGCGTGCTCCCGCTTGCAAGCTACGAGGTGACGCCCATGGAACACGCATATTGGTTGGGCCGACTTCGCTCCTCATCCCTGATGGTCAAGCGCGCCGCGAGCTCGGAAGCCCGCCTGGCGCATCTCGAACTTACCGGCCGGTATAGCATCCAGGCCGCCGCCGCTTCATACGGTGTCGAGCGCAAGGCCGCGCCGGCGCGGCTGGCGCTTCGCGCGCCTGCCGCCGAAGCCGATGTCGATGCGGTGTTCGGCGGGGTCGCTTATTACGAGCGGCTGGAGGCCGGCGCGCGCTGGCTTGCCGGCAAGGCCGCTTCGCTCATCGAGCGCGACCGGCATCTCGGCGCCGCGAACCGCTACGCGCGGCTGCGAAGCGCCGCCTCCTCGAGCCGCCGGGTGGCTGCATGAGCGGCGATCGCCCGGGCACCGTTGAGCGTGCCTTCGAACTCGCCAAGCTCGACAGCCACCGCGGCCTCGCCGACATCGTCGCGACGCTGAAGCGCGAGCGTCACGACGCGGTGGAAGCGCACCTCTCCGGCCCCTCCATCCGCCGCGAACTGCGCAAAGCGCTCGACGCCTCGAACTGAGGATCCAGCAGCCGAGCTTTCATGCGCGGCATCGGGAAAGCAAAGGTTCGGCGGCGCTAGCGACGAAGCCGGTGCGTTCTCTTACGCACCGCCCAGGCTGATCATCGTCAGCACGACGAACAGAATTGCGCCGATGATCAGCCACATTTGGGGGTTGTTGGTTTCGCGCAATGGCTCCTGGTCCACGGCCCGCTGCGGGGCTGCGGCAGGCGAAGCGGTGGCCACCGGGACCTCGTCACCAGCGTCCTGCGAAGCTTGTGGCTCTAGGTCGGCGCCGCAGAAGCGGCACTTCACAGCGGCACGTTTGATTGTTTCCGCGCAGACAGGGCAAATCTTCTCCGCCGACGCTTTAACAACGGCGAGCCCTGTCCCCTTCATCGACTTCCATGAGGTAAGCGAGACGCCGCTATCGTAGTGAACTTCAACGATCGCATTCGCGCCAACCTTGGCGGCCATCGAGCGAAGCTTGCCGTTCATTTCTTCAACCGTAGGCGCCGGCGAGAAGGCCATTGTGGCCTCGCACTTCGCCTCCAACCTGCGGATCGGCGTGTATTCGAAATCCGGTTTGCCGACGTGTATCTCGATATCTTCAATTCGCATATTGCCCCCCTGCCCGGGACGTAACCTGCGGCAGATATCTCGGCAAAACAAGCACCTGAAGCTTACAGCGTCAGGTGTTTCACTTCTCGCCTATTCGACCGTGACGCTCTTCGCCAGGTTGCGGGGCTGATCGACATCCGTGCCTTTGCAGACGGCGACGTGGTATGCGAGGAGCTGGACCGGGATTGCGTAGGTCAAAGGCACGATCAGCGGGTGGACGGCCGGCATTTCGATGGTGGCGAGCAGGCGGTCGTCGCCCGCCGCGGCCAGGCCTTGGGCGTCGGAGATCAACACCACCTTGCCGCCGCGCGCCTGCACTTCCTGCATATTGGAAATGGTTTTCTCGAACAACGGGCCTGAGGGCGCGAGGACGATGACGGGGACGTGCTCGTCGATCAGGGCGATGGGGCCGTGCTTCATTTCGCCGGCGGCATAGCCTTCGGCGTGGATGTAGCTGATTTCCTTGAGCTTCAAGGCGCCTTCCAGGGCCATCGGGTAATCGGGGCCGCGGCCGAGGTAGAGGACGTCGCGCGCCTTGGCGATCAAGGGCGCCATTTCGCGGATGTCGTCGTCATGGGCGAGCGCCGCGTTCATCGCCGCCGGTGCTTCGGAGAGGTGGGCGACGATGTCGCGCTCTTCCTCAGCTGTCAGGCGGCCCTTGTCGCTTGCAACCTTGGCGGCAAGCGCGGCGAGGACGGCGAGCTGGCAGGTGAAAGCCTTGGTGGAGGCGACGCCGATTTCCGGGCCGGCGCGGGTCGGAAGGAGCAAGTCCGCCTCGCGCGCCATGGAGCTGGTGGGGACGTTGACCACCACGGCGATGCGCTGGCCGTGTTCGCGGGCGTGGCGAAGGGCGGCGAGCGTGTCGGCGGTTTCGCCGGACTGCGAGATGAAGAGGGCGAGGCCCCCCTCCTCCAGCACCGGCTGGCGGTAGCGGAATTCGGACGCGATATCGAGCTCGACGGGGACGCGGGCGAACTGCTCAAGCCAATATTTGGCGACCATGCCGGCGTAGAAGCTGGTGCCGCAGGCGACGATGGTGATCCGCGGCACGTCGGCGAAGGAGAAGTCCATGTCGGGCAGCGCGACCTGCTGCTCGAACGAGCGCAGATAGGATTGCAGCGTCTGGGCGACGACCAGCGGCTGCTCGAAGATTTCTTTCTGCATGTAGTGGCGATGATTGCCCTTCTCGATCCGGGCGGAAGAGGCGCCGGAGAGGATGATTTCGCGCTGCACCGGCTCGTTGGCGCGATTGAAGATTTCGGCGCCTTCGTTGGTGACCACGGCCCAATCGCCCTCGTCGAGGTAGGCGATGCGCTGGGTGAGGGCGGCGAGCGCGAGGGCGTCGGAGCCGAGATAGGTCTCGCCGTCGCCATAGCCGAGCGTCAGCGGCGCGCCCATGCGGGCGCCGATCAGGATACCGGGATAGTCGCGGAACAGGATGGTGATCGCAAAGGCGCCGTGGAGAAGTGGGAGAACGGCGGCAACGGCGTCCTTCGGCTCCAGGCCGCGCTTCAGCTCCCGGTCGACGAGATGGGCGACCACTTCGCTGTCTGTTTCGGAGAGGAACACGCGGCCTTCCGCCTGCAGCTCTTCGCGAAGCGCTCGGAAGTTCTCGATGATGCCGTTGTGAACCAGCGCAACGCCGTCGACGATGTGCGGGTGGGCGTTGCCGACGGTGGGGGCGCCGTGGGTGGCCCAGCGGGTGTGGGCGATGCCGACGGTGCCGGGCAGCGGCTCACCGGCGAGAACGGCGGCGAGGTTGTCAAGCTTGCCCTCGGCGCGGCGGCGTTCGAGCTGGCCGTCGACCAGGGTGCACAGGCCAGCCGAGTCATAGCCGCGATATTCGAGGCGGCGAAGGCCGTCCATGAGCCGCGGCGCGACTTCGCTGGCGCCGACGATACCGATAATTCCGCACATAAGAATCTGCCCCGGTGATGGTTTCGCGCTTCCTAGTGCGCGCGAGGCCGCTGTACCAGTGGGCGCTTACCGGCGGTTTAAACACTTGACGGGTGCGGCGGCGCGGCTAGCATCCCTCCGAATAACGGGGGTTATCATCATGGTTTCGACGCGCTTTGCGCCCGCCGCGGCGGCGGCGACGTTTGTGCTGTGCGGCGTGCCCGCCGCCGCGCAGGAGGCGGCTGGGGCCGCAGCGAGCGAAGCCGCTCCGGCAGGTGACGCGCCGTGCTGCGCCGTTGCCGCGCTTACACCCATCGAGATCGAGATCGGCGAGGATCTGAGCAGCAAGAGCAGCAAGGCGCGCGACAGCTTCCGGTTCACGCTTGCCGAGCCGCTGATGAGCGGCGACCAGCTGGTCGCGCCGGCCGGAACGCCGGGCGTCGGCGAGGTCGTTCACGCGGCCAAGGCAGGCATCGGCGGCAAGGGCGGGGAGCTTATCCTGGCCGCACGCTACCTGGAGATCGGCGACACGAAATTGCCGCTGCGCAGCCTGAAATATGGCCGCTCGCAGGGCAAGGACAGCAGCGGCACGGTTGGAATGGCAAGCTCCGTCGCGGCCGCGGTGGTGCCGGTGGCGAGCGTAGTCGGCTTCATGATCAGCGGCGGCGAAGTGCGGATCCCGCAAGGGACGCGGGCGACGGCCAAGGTCGCGGCGGAGACGCTGCTGCCGCCGATCAAGTAAACAAGGTTCAACGGGAGGGAATACAGCAATGAGAATGACGAAGTTGATGGCCGTGTGCGCGCTCGCCGCGCTGGCGGTGCCGAGCTATGCGGCGGCGCAGGATACCAAAAAGGCTGAGAAGACGGCTGCGGCTGTGCCGGCGCCGGCGCCGGGCATGGGCCAGGTGGTGTTCTACCGCAGCTCGATGATGGGCGCGCTGATCAGCTGCCGCGTGCACGAGAACGGCGAAGTGGTGAACAAGCTTCCGCCGGGCAAATATTTCATCCACCAGACAACGCCGGGCGCGCACGAATATTCGGTCAAGAGCGAAGCCAAGGACACGATCCGCGTCGAGGTCGAGGAAGGCGAGACTCAATATGTCCGCTGCGCGATCGGCATGGGCATCGGCGTCGGCCGGCCGAACCTGTCGCCGCAGAGCCGCGCCGATTTCGACAAGCGCGGCAAGGGCCTCGACCTGCTGCCGCCCTACAAGGGTGACAAGGACAAGGACAACGAGGACAGCGACGCCAAGAAGGGCAAGTCGGAAAAGAAGAAGGGCAAATAAGCCCGAAATATTGCCTGAAATCGGAAAGGCCGGCTGGGTTCAGCCGGCCTTTTTCTTGGCGCTCATCGCGGCGCGGAAGCGGGCGGCCCAGCCGGACTTGGCCTGCTGCGCCCCGCGGGCGACGGCGAGGGCGTCGGCTTCGACGTTCTGGGTGATGACGGATCCGGCGCCGACGATGGCACCGGCGCCGATTTGCACCGGCGCAACGAGGGCGGTGTTGGAGCCGATAAAGGCCCCTGCCCCAATGGTAGTTCCGTATTTGAAGAAGCCGTCATAATTGCAGGTGATGGTGCCTGCGCCGACGTTGGCGCCCTCGCCGACGTCCGCGTCGCCGATGTACGACAGGTGGTTGGCCTTGGCGCCCTTGCCCAGCCGCGATTTCTTGACCTCGACGAAATTGCCGACCTTCGCCTTTTCGCCAATCTCCGCGCCTGGGCGGAGGCGGGCATAGGGACCGACCTCCGCGTCCGTAGCGACGGTGGCGCCTTCCAGGTGGCTGAAGGCGCGGATCCTGGCGCCTTCCGCGACGCGCACGCCGGGGCCGAAGACGACGTTCGGCTCGATCACGGTGTCGCGGCCGACCTGCGTATCGTGCGCGAGCCACACCGTTTCCGGCGCGATCAGGGTTACGCCGTCGGCCATCAGTTCGGCGCGGCGGCGCTGCTGCCACAGGTTTTCGAGGACGGCGAGTTCGGCGCGGCTGTTGACGCCGGCCACTTCGTCCGGGTGCGTTTCGATCACCGCGGAGGTGCGGCCAACGGCGGCCGCGAGCATGACGATGTCGGGGAGGTAATATTCGCCCGCGGCATTGTCGTTGTCGACGCCCGAAAGGAGCGGCCAGAGATCGGCGGCGCGGGCGGCCATGAGGCCCGAATTGCAAAGGTCGACGGCGCGCTCTTCTTCGCTCGCGTCCTTGTGCTCGACCATTTTGCGGATTGTGCCGTCGGCGTCGGCGATGACGCGGCCATATTTCAGCGGATCGGCGGGACGGAAGCCGACGACGACCACGGCCGGTGCGTCGGGCGACGCGAGGCGCTGGAGCATGCGCGTCATGGTCTCGGAACCAACCAGCGGCGCGTCGGCGTAGAGGATGAGGACGTCGCCTTCGAAGCCGGCAAGCGCGCTTTCGGCCTGCTGGACGGCGTGGGCGGTGCCGAGCTGCGGGTCCTGGACGACGACGTCGCCGCCGTGGCGCTGAACCAGCGGCTCGACCTGCTCGCGGCCGGCGCCGACCACCACCACCGTACGGGCGGCGCCGAGGCCGTCTACGGTGGACAGGAGATGCTCAAGCATCGGCCGCCCGGCGATCGGGTGAAGGACCTTGTGCAGATCGGACTTCATCCGCGTCCCCTTGCCGGCGGCGAGGATGATTGCGGCGAACGGGCGGGGGGCGGTGTTTTCCTGGCTCACGGCCGCGCCTTTCGCACGGAAATCTTGCCATTTCCATAGCGCGCCGCCACAGGCCGGGGCCGATGAACCCCCTTCCCTTCCGAACCATCGCCTTTGACCTCGACGGCACGCTTGCCGATACGTCGCCGGACATCGCCGCGGCGGTGAACAGGGTGCTGGGGACGTTCGGGCGGCAGGCCATCCCGGCGGAGGTGATCCGCGGGCTGATCGGCGACGGCGCCAAGTCGCTGCTGCGCAAGGCGCTGTCGGTGGGCGGCGAGGCGTCGGACGCTATGGTGGACGAGGCGTACCCGCTCTACCTCGATTTGTATGCCGCCGACATCTGCCGGGGGACCAGGCCCTATCCGGGTGTGGAGGCGGCGCTCGATGCGCTGACGGCGCAAGGCGTGGCGCTGGCCTTGTGCACCAACAAGCCGGAGCGGCTGACGGCGCTTCTTGTCGAGGCACTCGGCTGGGAGGGGCGGTTTGCGTCTTCGGTATCGGGCGATTCACTGCCCACCCGCAAGCCGGACCCGGCGATGCTGCACGAGGCGATCGCGCGGGCCGGCGGCGGGCCAGCCGCTTACGTGGGCGATTCGATGGTCGATGCCGAAACCGCCCGCGCGGCAGGCGTGCCGTTCGTTGCGGTCAGCTTCGGCTTCTCCGACCGCCCCGCCAGCGCCTTCGGCGCCGACGCGGTGATCGACCATTTCGACGCCCTACCGGACGCGCTTGCTCACTTGGCGGCGAGGAACGCCTTCAGCTCGCGCTGAAAGGCCTCGGGCGCGTCCCACATGATGAAGTGGTAGGAATTGGGCACCTGCGCGATCTTGGCGTTCGCCACGTTTGCAAAGGAGGCGCGGTAGAATTGCGCCATCTGCTCGTCCGTCACCGGCGCGGCGGGCGAGCGGACCCACAGGACGCTGAGCGGCACCTTGATGTTCTTCAAGGCCGGCCTCTGATCGAGCAGCATCAGATCGTACATTGCCTGCGCTGAGACCGCGGCGTCGCTTTCCATGGAATGCTTCACGGCCATGGGACGAAGGCTCTCCGTCTTCACCATCGAGGCAATCGTCTGCTCGGCCATCGGCTTGCGGCCCTCGCCAGTGCCGGACTTGATCGCCGTGCGCATCTGCTCGGCGAAGGGCTTCACCGTTTCGGGCGTCGCCGTCGGGCCGCCGAACAGGGCCGCCATGAAGGGCATCATGTCTACAACCATGATCTTCGACGGGAGATCGGGGTATTTGGAGGCGACCAGCATGGCCCAGGTGCCGCCGAGGCTGTGGCCGACGATCGCCGGCTGCTTAAGCTTGGCTTCGCGGATGTAGCGCGCGATCTCGTCGGCCACCGGCGCGACCACTTCGCCCGAGGCGTTGGCGCCGGCGGGGCGGCCCGCAAAGCCGGCGACGTGGATGACGTGGTAGCGGTAGCCGGGTAGAGCCTCGATCGTGCTGTTCCACACCTCCGGCGAGGAGCTGAGGCCGGGGATCAGCACGACGTCCGGCCCGGAGCCGCGAACGGTGACGCCGATGCGCTCGCTCGCGAAGGCGGGCGCGGAGACGGCGGCTGCTTTCGGTGCGGCGGCGGCGGCCGAGGGGGCGACGAAGGGGGTGAGCAGAAGGGCGGCGGCGATGGCTTTCATGAGGTCAGTCCTTTGGTTGATGCGGGTTTGGGAAAACCTGTTCCACCGTCACCCCGAAGGCGCCGGCGATTCGGTAGGCGAGATCGAGCGATGGATCGTGCCGCTCGGCCTCGATGGCGTTGATCGCCTGGCGCGAGACGCCGATCAGGGTGCCGAGCTGCTCCTGCGTCCAGCCCATTTCGGCGCGAAGCACGCGCAAGCGGCTCTTCACGGCCGGGTGTCGCGGATGAAGGGCGTAACGATGCCGAACGCGCCCCAGTAGAGTGGGTAAACGAGCCACATCGGCAGATTGCCAAGCCCCAAGAACTGCTCGGCGGTGCCGGCGAGGACCGCGAGCGTGATCGTCAGCCCGGCGGCGGCGACCATGCGCTTGGCGGTGATGCCGCGGATATATTCGTCCTGCCGCGCGACGAGGCGGTAAGCGGCGGTGAACTGCCCGGCGACGGAGAGCGCCAGCAGCAGGGACAAAACGCAAAGGGCGGCGAATGGCAGCCGCCCGCCTTCGATGCCCCAAGTCATTAGGCCGATGGTTAGGAGGAACAGCACCCATAAGAGCGAGGAGCCGATTACGTAGGGGCGCGAGGAGGGCCAGCCGTCATCCATGGAAAGTGCTCCTCACGAAATGTCAGGAGTACTTTACGTAAAGACAAGCGAACCTGTCAAGCCTTAGCGGCGTGCTTTCGTCCAAAGATGCCGTGCCAGCATCAGCGGCGGCATGCGGAGCCAGTGGGAGCGGATGTAGAAAGCGAGCCGCGTGGCGGGGCACCGCTCCCGGCCCCAGCCGTCGCGGGCGAGAAGCCTGCGGATGTAGAGCGGGTCGCCGGCGCGGGCACGGCCGGCGAGGTTTGGGTCTACCGGTGTCTGGTAGAGCCGCCGCGCGAGCCGGAGGGCGCGGGCGGTGTGGGGGGCAAGCTGGTGGCGCGCGGCACGGGCGTCAAGCCGGTTCCAGAAGCCTTCTTCGTCGGCAACGTGGCGAAGCAGGCGGTCGATGTCCCAAAGGTTGCGCAAGCCCCCCGCGAGATCGCCGTCGGCGAAGAGGTGCGCGACCGCGTGGAGGATCATGTCTTCCGGGCACAGGATGCGCATCCCGTTGGGGAGCGCGACGTTGTCCGCGACCAGCGCCGCGGCGTCGGGCGTGGGGCGGGCGGTGGGGGGCAGGACCGTGTGGTGGACGTCTATCATCCGGTCCCGCTCACGGTGAATGAGCGGCGGGAGTTCGTGCATCCACTGCTTGTAGTAAAGGTGGTCGTAAGGGTCGTCCTTGACCCATTCCCAGCCCGCGGCGAGCAACGCCGCTTCGGCTCCGTTCAGCCGGTCGCGGGGCACGAGGATGTCGAGATCGCCGATCGACCGCCCCTCCCCCGCCGGGAGCCCGGAAGCCGCGTAGGCGGTGCCCTTGAGCAGGATCAGCGGAATGTCACCGAGCGCGCGCTGCGCCATTTCCGCTTCCCACAGGGCCTGGGTGCGGGCGTAGGCGGCGTCGCGGCGGGCGTCTTCGAGGATTGCCGCGACATCTGCAGGGACCGCCGCTTCCGCCAAGCGGAAGGCGAGAGTTCCGAGCAGGCTTTCGGCGCGGGCGGTGCAGAGGAGTTCGGTCCAGTCGCCGACCTCACTTACGCGTGCGGGGTCGGTGAGGAGACGGGTGAGGAGCAGGGCCGGCTTCACGTCGCGGCGCTCCATAGGGTGTCGATCACCGACGCGGCTTCGGCACCGCTCGCGTAGTCGATGCCGAAGGCCGGAACGGCGGTGACCAGACGGGTGAGGGCTTCGAAGCCGCGGCTGCCGAGCGCGACGTAGTTGGTTGACGCTTGAGTAAGCCGAACGAAGGTCTCGGCGGCCCCGACGGGGCGAGTCTCCGGTTCGAAGTCGCGGCCGAAACGGGGGAAAAGGATCAGCGCGGGCCGCGCTGGCTCAGCCATGCGGGCGATGGCATCGGCGGGCGGGCGGAGGTGGCGGAGCGTGCCTTTGGGGGTGCCTTTGAGCACCGGGCCGAGCCGCTCCGGCGCCGCATTGTCGAACAAGGCGAGCGACTGGTTCTTGAGGCTGATCGCGCGCGGGAACGGGTGGACGAGGCCGGTTTCCGGGTCGAGCAAAGCGAATTCGTCGCCCATGAAGCGCCAGCCGCTCTCCCCTAGCAGCGCCGCGAGCGTCGACTTGCCCGCCCCGCTATGGCCGGTGAGGAGAAGCGCACGGCCGTCCCGCTCGACACAGCCGGCGTGGAGCAGAAGGAAGCGCTTCTGCCCAAGCGCCATCTGGAGGTTCATGCCCATTTCGGCGGCAAGCAGCCCCTGCGCCAAAGGAAGCGGCGCGGCGTCGGGCAGGCGGTAATCGCCGTGAATCGCGACGGAGGGGCGGACGAAGCGGCGCCACGGCTTCTCGGGCTCTAGGCGGACGGTGAAATCGGCGACGCCACCGGGCTTGGGATAGGGCGCGTAGAGTGCGGCGAGCTCGGCGATCGGCTGGGGCCAGGCGGAGCCGATGCGGAAGCTTACCGGCCCGACGCGCAGTTCCAGCCGATGCTTCATGCCCGTCGCACCAGGCCTGCGGTTTCGAGCTCCGCGAGCCGCGACGCCATGGCGGCCGAGGCGTCACCCGCTTCGACGTCGAACTGCTCGGCGATCCGCCCCAGGACCTCCTCGGCGGTGCCGGGACGGCCGGCGAGCGCGGCGAGGATCTGCGGCGCGGGCGGCGCAAGGAGGTGGGTCATGCCGGAGGGGGCATGAAAAACGGCCGTCAGGGTTTCTAGAGGAACCGCGCGCAGCTGTTCGGGCAGGTCGGCGACGAAGCGGGGGCCGGCCATGCCGGCCCGGCCGGACAGGTCAGCGCGGCATCTGCAAGGAGGCGTAGCAGGTGAAACCGCTCATCCCCGCCTGCAGACGGCGAATATAGTTGGTGTAAGCCTGCGCCGCTTCGGCATCGAGGCCGGCGGGCGTTGGGCCGCCGTTGAGCAGGGCCCGTGCCTCCTCGCCGGTGATCGGGCGCGGCGCGGGCGGAAAGGCACCCTGCGTTCCGGCGGGCACAAGCGTGCCGTCGGCGGCGATGTGGCTTCCGGCCGGCGCTTCGGGCGCGGGCACGGGGATTTCGCAGTTCAGCACCGAGCCGGCGGTCTGCGCGAGCGCCGGGCGGATCGTCACCACGGTTGATGCCGCGGCGGCGCCGAGCGCGAGCACGACCCGGCGGTTCGGCATCTTCATGCCGCCATCATCTGTTTTGCCGGTTTCGTCGCTCATCGTCTGCCCGCACTTATGCCTATGCTCTTTCATAAGCGTAAAGACTTCTCGCGGCGAGGCGAAGCGGGCGAATGCCTGTCCCGGTCCGAGACAGGGAGAAAAATCGTTCCGGGGTCGTTTGATGGGCGTGCCGCCGGAGTAAGGGCGGCCCCCAACAAGGAGGATGCTTTCATGAAAACCCTTTTGTTCGCCGCCGCGCTTGCGCTCAGCGGCGCCGCGATCGCCCAGACCGGCAACACGGTCGCCGACCCGAGCCAGAGCAGCGGCCCGCGCGGCGTGACCCAGCAGGGCACCGATCCCAACGGCGAAGCGTGCACCCCGGCGGGCTTCAATGCCGGGACGACCGGCTATCCGGCCTGCAGCGGCGGTATGGCCGGAACCAGCGGCGGCAGCATGGCCGGCGGAAGCACGGCAAGCACCGGCACGTCGGGCGGCACGATGGCAGGCGGCGCGATGGGAGGCAACATGCCGGCCTGTTCGAAAACGGTCACCGACCGTTGCACCCAGACCTACGAGCGCGGCGTCCGCCGCCGCTAATCTGGGTACCAGCATGGAGAGCGCGCCGGCCTGAGCGTCGGCGGGCTTTCCGTGCGCGCCCGTTTCGCTTAGTTCGCCCTCCTTATTCAGCGAGGGGAGCCAAGCGGCCATGTCTATTCGTTTCGAAGGCCGCGTCGCCATCGTCACCGGCGCCGGCGGCGGCCTTGGCCGCGCTTATGCGCTTGAGCTTGCCCGGCGCGGCGCCAAGGTGCTGGTCAACGATCTCGGCGCGACGCGCGACGGCTCCGGAAGCTCTGACGCGGCCTTGAAGGTGGTCGAGGAGATCCAGGCCGCCGGCGGCACGGCGATGCCGAACGGCGCCAGCGTCACCGACGCCGAGCAGGTGGAGGCCATGGTTGCCGCGGCGCGCGAAGCCTGGGGCGGCGTTCACATCCTGATCAACAATGCCGGCATCCTGCGCGACAAGAGCTTCGCCAAGATGTCGATCGACGACTTCCGCGCGGTGGTGGACGTGCACCTCACCGGCTCGGCGATCTGCACCAAGGCGGTGTGGGACGAGATGCGCGAGCAGGCTTATGGCCGCATTCTGATGACGGCGAGCTCGACGGGGCTCTACGGCAATTTCGGCCAGGCCAATTACGGGGCCGCCAAGCTCGGCCTCGCCGGCTTCGCCAAGACGCTTCACCTGGAGGGCGCGAAGTACAACGTCCGCGTCAACACCATCGCGCCGACGGCGGCGACGCGGATGACCGAAGACATTTTCCCGCCCGAGATGCTGTCGCTCTTCAACCCGGAGAACGTTGTTCCCGCGGCGCTCTACCTGGTCAGCGAAGACGCGCCGTCCAACATGATCGTCGGCGCGGGCGGCGGCGTAGTGCAGGCGGCCTACGTGACGCTGACCCCCGGCTATGCGCTTCCCGAAGGCCGCCGCACCGTGGAGGAAGTGGCGGAGAATTGGGCCAAGGTGATCGACCGGACCGGCGAGATCGTGCCCGGATCGGGCGCCGAACAGGCGATGCTGATCCTGCGCACCCTGCAGGGGCAGAGCTGACGCACTTGCTGTATTGATACACCAATACACCTATGCTATGCCTCCCGCACAGGGAGGACAAAAACATGTATTCGGAAACCGATATCGAGGCGGCGGTGGCTGCGGGGGCGATGACCCCCGAGGCCGCGGCTGCGCTTCGCAACTACGTCTCGTCGCAGCGCTCCGCGCCGGCCGTGGACGAGGAGCATTTCCGGCTGATCACCGGCTTCAACGACATTTTCGTCGGCATCGCCGCCGCGATCCTGTTGTTCGCGGTGGCCTGGATCGGCCAGTCGATCGGACCGAAGATCGGCGGGGACGGCCCCTCGCCTTTCGCAGGCCTGTTCGTTGCCGCGACGGCCTGGGGGCTGGCCGAGTTCTTCACCAAGAAGCGCCGCATGGCGCTGCCCAGCATCATCCTGCTTCTGGCCTTCACCGCCGGCGTTGCGATGACCGCCTTCACGACCATCGTCTTGGGCTTCGGTGAAGACATGTTCGAGGACAGCGAGCGGGCGGCGGCCCTGGCCGTGGCTGCGTCCGCGGCGATCGCCGCCGGCGCGACCTGGTTCCACTGGAGGCGCTTCCGGGTGCCGATCACCATCGCGGTCGGGGCGGCGACGCTTGTCGGCCTCGTGATGGCGCTGATCGCTTCGGCGGTTGCGGACAGCGGCGACCAGGTGATCGAGAACACTTTGCTCGCCACCGCTCTGGTGCTGGGCCTCGGCGTGTTCCTGTTCGCCATGCGCTGGGACGCGTCCGATCCACGGCGTGAGACCCGCCGTTCGGATGTCGCATTCTGGCTCCACCTCCTGTCGGCGCCGCTGATCGTTCACCCGATCTTCTCGCTGCTCGGCCTCAACGACGGCGATGCGTCCATCAGTGAAGCGATGGTGGTGCTGCTCGTCTACCTGCTGCTCGGCATCACGGCCCTTGCCGTAGACCGCCGCGCTTTGCTGGTCTCCGCGCTCGCTTACGTGCTGTTCGCCCTGATCAGCCTGTTCCGGGAGTTCGGCGCAGTGGAGCTCAACATCGCCCTTGCCGCCTTCGTGATCGGCTCCGGCCTGTTGCTGCTCTCCGCCTTCTGGCACAATGTCCGCCGCTCGGTGGTGCAGCCGCTTCCCGCCGGCCTGCAGTCGCGGTTGCCGGTGCTCGACAGGCCGTCGCACGCGGCGGCCTGACACGCCAACCGGCTCGCTCAAGAAGGGCCCTTCCTGCTTCGGCAGGAGGGGCTCTTTCTTTTGGCTGCTGCAAATGGCCGCCCTCATCCCTATCTGGAGGCGATGGATGAGCAAGCGCCCCAACCCGCCCCCGCGCCAGTAAGCGACGGCCGCTTCCGCTGGATCATGAAGTGTGGCTGGAAGGGCCTGTGCCCGCGCTGCGGCGAGGGCCGGATGTTCAAGTCGTGGCTTCGGATCGCCGAGCGTTGCGAGGTCTGCGGGCTCGACTACCGCTTCGCCACCCCGGACGACGGCCCCGCCTTCTTCTCGCTCTGCGTCGTCGCCCTGCCGCTGATCGCAATGGTGGTGTGGCTGGAGGTGGCGTTCGAGCCGCCATTCTGGGTGCACCTGATCACGTCGGTGCCGTTCATGGCGGCGGGCACCCTGCTCCCGCTCCGGCCGATCAAGGGGTTTCTGGTTGCCTCGCAGTTCGTCAACCGCGCGCAGGAAGCCGGGACCCAGAACCTTTGGTCGCAGCTTCACGGCACCCAATCGGGCACCAACGACTTCGATCAGTAAGGCCTGCTCAGCCGGCGACCACTTTCAGCAGCCGACGTTCGATCGGCGACAGCAATGGCCCGAGCTCGTGCCCCCGCCGCAGCACCGTGCCGGCCTCGTTGACCAGCGCCCACATGCCCTGCCGGTTGCGCAGCGCCGGGCGCTTTTCGATCCGGTATTCGGGGCGCTCGGCCGCCCGGCGGAAAGCCCAGAAAGCGGCGTGGTCGCGGCCGAATTCCAGCGCATAATCCTTCCACATGCCGGCGGCGACCATACGTCCGTAAAGGTCGATGATCCGGCCGAGCTCCGCGCGGGTGAAGCCGATCTGCGGCGAGGAAGGCTTGGGGAAAGGGTGAAGCGTGCCCATCAGGCCCGGTCGCGCTCCTTGCCGTTCCGCTCCTCGAGAAGCGCGGCGAGGCGCTTGCGAAGCTGCTCGACCTCGCACTGGAGGAGCTCCAGCGTCTGGCTCTGCGGATCGAACATCTCGGAACAGGGCGTGCCGTAAGGGAGAAAGTTGGCAGAACTGCGCTCGGCTGCGACGAGGGTGGAGCGGGCCGGAATGCCGATCATGGTGGCGCCTTCCGGCACGTCCTTGGTGACCACCGCATTGGCGCCGATGCGGGCACGCTCGGCGACCTTGATCGGGCCGAGCACCTGCGCACCCGAGCCGATGATGACGCCGTTGCCGATCGTCGGATGTCGATTCCCCGCCTCCCCGCCCGCCGGGTTGGTGCCGCCAAGGGTGACGTGCTGGTAGACGGTGACATTGTCGCCGATCACCGCCGTTTCGCCGATCACCACGAAGCCATGATCGATGAAGAAGTTGGCGCCGATCACCGCGCCCGGGTGGATGTCGTTGCCGGTCAGGAAGCGGGCGAAGTGGTTGACCAGCCGGGCAAGGAAGTAGAGTTCGCCGCGGAACAGCCAGTGGGCGACGCGGTGCAGGCCGACGGAGAGTACGCCGGGGTAGAACAGGACCTCCCAGCGTGAACGCGGCGCCGGATCGCGGGCCTTGATCGAATCCAGATACGCAACCAGCCCCGAAAACATCAGCGACCCTCAACTCCGCTCAGCGCGCCAAGATAAGGCGGGACCCTGCGAATTGCCAGCCGACGCGCCAAGTTTCCGCTCCGGCGCTTTTCGCTTGCGCTTGCTCAGGCACGCCAAGCAAAGGGGATTTCACCAGCAGCGGCGCCCGGGGGGCCATGTTCGACCTGTCCAGCATCGGCCTTGCCGACCTTTTGCCCTTTATCGCGATCGGCTTTGCCGCGCAGATGATCGACGGGGCGCTTGGAATGGCGTTCGGGCAGATTTCGAGCACCTTGCTGATCACCATGGGCGTGCCGCCGCATTTAGCTTCGGCAGGCGTGCATACGGCGGAGACGTTCACCACCGCCGTTTCCGGGATCAGTCACGTCCTCCATCGCAACGTCGATTGGAAACTCTTCTTTCGCATCGCGATCCCCGGCATGATCGGCGGCGTACTCGGCGCTTATGTGCTCACCCAAATAGATGGGAACACTGCCAAGCCTTTTGTGCTCGCTTACCTCACCGGCTTAGGTGCCTACCTCTTGTGGCGCGGAGCGGCGCACAAGCACACTGAGCGTGAGCCCAAAATTGTGGAGCCGCTCGGCCTCGTCGGCGGCTTTCTCGACGCGGCGGGCGGCGGCGGCTGGGGCGCGGTGGTGACGTCGAACCTGCTCGTCCAGGGAAGCAGCCCCCGGAAGACGATCGGTACGGTGAACACGGCCGAGTTCTTCCTCACCGTCACCATCTCGGCGACCTTTATCGCCACCTTGGGATGGGAGGCGTTCACCGTTGCGACTATGGGGTTGCTGATCGGCGGCGTCGCGGCGGCGCCGTTCGGGGCGTTCGTCGCCAAGCGCGTCGATCCCGATCTGCTGCTGACCTTGGTCGGCATCATATTGACGCTGAGCAGCGGCTACGGCCTCTACCGGGCGCTGAGCTAGGCCAAAGCGGATGGACCCGCTCGCAGCATCCATGCCGCCTGAGGAATTGCGCGCGGCGATGCGCAAGCTCGGCTACGCGACCCACGGCGACTTGGCCGAAGCGATCGGAGTGAGCCGCTCGTCGGTGAGCCTGTGGGTGCAGGGCAAGGTGGGCGTGCCGCGGCCGGTGGCGATGCTGATCCGGATGATGGTCTCGGCGCAGCGGCGCTCTTACTGACGCGACGCAAGCGCGACGGCCGCGTCGCGGCGGTACGGATCCTTGCCGAAAACGAGGCCGCCGCCCTTGGCAGGCAGCACGGTCAGGTAGGTGAGGTAGACCGGCACCGGCTCCGGCAGATCCACTTCCTGTTCGGGGGCGTTGCCGTTCGGCTTGGGCGCGGTGCCGCCGAACAGCCAGGCGGCAAGGCGCGGCGCGTCCTCCACCCGGACGCAGCCGGAGCTGATCGCCCGGTCGGCGCGCGCGAACAGCGGCTTGCCGGGGAAATCGTGGAGGTAGATGCCGAGTTCGTTGGGCATCATGAACTTCATCGCGCCCATCACATTGGCGCCGCCTGGGAGTTGGCGCATGCGCAGCTTGATCCGGCCGGCGGCGGCGGCGCGCCAGTCGACCTGCGACAGCTTCATCACGCGCGGCGTGTCGCCCCAGTCGGACAGCACCTCGATCCGCTCGCGGGTGAGGAAGCCGGTGCCTTCGCGAAGCACGCGGCGGGCGCGGTCGCGGGCGAGATCGGGCGGCACGTTCCAATAAGGGTTCAAGGTGACGTAGCGCAGCAGCCCGGCGATCGGCGGCGTCTGCATATTGGGCTTGCCGACAATGACGCGCATCGGGCCCGTCACCTTCTCGCCGTCGATCATCCAAAGGCGGGCGGAGCCGGTGTCGACGATGATGTAGCGATCGGGGTGCGCAGGGATGACGCGGGCGCGTTCGAGGTTGGCGCGGACCAGGGCCTGGCGCTGCGCCGAGGCGGCCGGTTCGGTCCGGCGCCAGGCGACGGCGGCGCTGCGCAGGGCCTCGTAGAGCGGGTTGAGGCGCGCGGCTTGTCCAGGTTTTCCCTGCACGAGGGCTGCCGAGATGTCCGCCGGAGCAGGCGCGATGCCGTCGTCGATATAGCGCATGCCGCGCACCGGGCGGTGCAGGTCCTTGAGGTAGGCCGCGTAGGCGCGGGTGAGGAGGAGATCGGCGTGGGCAAGCGCGGAGCGGTCGGACGCTGCGGCCGCGATGGCGGCCTCTATGTCGGCGACGCCGTAGGAGGAAGGGTCCAGCCCCTCTACATCGGCGGTCGCCAGGCGGCGGAGGAAGGCGTTCGCCTCCGGTTTGACGCCTTGCTGCGTCACCCAAAGCGGGCGGTGGCCGCGCGCGGCATATGCCTTGGCGATCTCGGGAGACACGACCACCGGCGCCTGCGCGGCGCGCTGCGGCCGCGCCGCCGGCTCTTCGGCGGCGCGCGGCGTCTCGCTGCCGCAGCCGGCGAGCGACAGAGCGGCGGCAAGGGTCAAGGCGCGGCGGTTGAGGATGTTGGCCACTCCGAGGCTGTTTGCTTAAGCTGCTTCAACCATAGATTCGGCTTAGAACCCAAGCGGTAAGCAGTGCCTCGATGATCAGAAATGGGGCAGTTCAAGCGATGCGCGGCAGGACCTGGTCCGCTTCGCCCCAGCCGCGCAACGCCCGCGAGCGCGCCCGCTCCAGCAATAGAGGCGTATCCATGATCGTGAAGCGGTCGGCGCTCCCGGTCTCCTCCAGCTCCTCCCAAGCGACTGGCGCCGCGATCGGGGCGCCTGCCCGGGCACGCAGCGAGTAAGGCAGGATTGCAGTGGCGGTGCGCTGGTTGCGGAGGAAGTCGAGGAAGATGCGGCCTATGCGCTCCGCCTTGGGAAGGGCGATGGTGAAGTGTTCGGGCTCGGCTTCGGCAAGGGCGGCGCAAATGGCGCGGGCGAAGGCTCGGAAGGTGTCCCAGTTCTCCGCCGGGGCGTGCGGCACGACGACGTGGATGCCTTTGCCGCCGCTCAGCAAGGCGAAGCTGCGCAGGCCCAGTTCGGCGAGGAAGTCGTGCATCCGGATGGCGGCGTATTTCACCTCCGCGAAGCCGATCTCTTCCCCCGGGTCGAGATCGAAGGCGAGACGGTCCGGTTGCTCGACATGTTCGGCGCGGGTGCCCCATGCGTGGAACTCGACCGCGCCCGCGGCGGCGCATTTGGCGACTCCAGCCGCATCATCGACGTAGAGATAATCTTCGGTGCGGCCGTTCTTTTGCGCGATCGGCAGAAAGCGGATCGGCGGCTGGAAGTCGTCGCCGGATGCCGGATGGGCACGGTTGCGCTGATAGAAGCAATGACCCGCCGTGCAGCGCAGCAGGTTAAGCGGCCTGCGCGCCGCATCGCGCAGAAGCAGCGGCGCCACCACGTCATAATAGCCGCGGATCGCCTCGGCCGGCGGGAGCTTCGGCTTCTTGTAGACCGGCTCCCCTGCCCCGGCCTTCAGGGTGCCGGGGATCGGCTTCAGACCGGAGGCAGGCTGCGCAGGCACGTCGGGTGAACGGGACGCCACGCGCGGCGGTTCCCGTTCAGGCCGCTTCGGCAGTCTCCACGGCTTCGGACGCCTCAAGCCAGCGCGCTTCGGCTTCGGCGATCCTGGCGTCGAGTTCGGCGCGGCGCTTCATCAGCTCGGTCATGGTCAATTTGGCGAGCGCCGACTCAGCGCCCGAGGGATCGAACATCGCGTGATCCACCGCGCTGCGCTGCGCCGTCAGTTTGGCGACTTCGGCTTCGGCGGCTTTCGCCTGCGTGCGGAGCGCTTTGCTCTTTTCGCGCGCGGCGGCGGCGGCGCGGCGTTCGTCCTTGCGGTTGGCCTTTGGTTCGGCCTTGGCGGCGCCGTTGTCCTTCTGGAGGATCAGCTTGGTGTAGTCGTCGAGGCTTCCGTCGAAATCCTGCGCGGTGCCATCGTGGACCAGCACGAGGCGGTCCGCGGTGAGTTCAAGCATGTGGCGGTCGTGGCTGACCACCACCACCGCGCCGGTATAATCGTTAAGCGCCTGGACGAGCGCCTCGCGGGCGTCGACGTCCAAGTGGTTGGTCGGCTCGTCGAGGATCAGGAGGTGCGGCGCGTCGCGGGTGATAAGGGCAAGCGCAAGCCGCGCCCGCTCGCCGCCGGAAAGCTTGCGCACTTCGGTGGTCGCTTTCTCGCCCGAAAAGCCGAAGCGGCCGAGCTGGGCGCGGACGGCGGAGGGCGTGGCGCCCTTCATCTGGCGGGACATGTGCTCCAAGGGCGTGTCGGCCCCGTCCAATTCCTCGACCTGGTACTGGGTGAAGTAGCCGACCTTCATCTTGCCGCTGGCGTTGATCTCCCCGTCCATCGGCGCGAGTTGCGCTGCGAGCAGGCGCGCGAGCGTGGTCTTGCCGTTGCCGTTGCGGCCGAGGAGCGCGACGCGGTCGTTCGGGTCGAGGCGGAAGTTGAGGCGGGTGAGCACCGGCGTCTCGCTGTAGCCCACCGACGCCATGTCCAGCGTGACCAGAGGCGGGCGGAGCTCGGACGGGTTTGGGAAGCCGAAGGAAAGCGTCGGGTCGTTGGCGAGCTCGGCGATCGGCTGCATGCGGGCGAGCGCCTTGACGCGGCTCTGCGCCTGCTTGGCGGTGGAGGCGCGGGCCGAGTTGCGGGCGATGAAGTCTTTCAGCTTCTCCTGCTGCGCCTGCTGATTGGCGCGGGCGGCGGCGAGCTGGGCCTGGCGCTCGGCGCGCTGGCGCTCGAATGCGTCGTAGCCGCCGGGGTAGAGGGTCAGCTTGCCGCGCTCGAGGTGCAGGATGTGATCGACGACATTGTTGAGGAAGTCGCGCTCGTGGCTGACGATCAGAATGGTAGCGCGGTAGCTTTGCAGGAAGTCCTCGAGCCACAGCACCGCCTCGAGATCGAGGTGGTTCGAAGGCTCGTCGAGCAGCAGCAGATCGGGCTCGGAAAACAGCAAGGCAGCAAGCGCGACGCGCATCTTCCAGCCGCCGGAGAAGCTGTCGAGGGGCTGGTGCTGCGCTTCTTCGTCGAAGCCGAGGCCCACGAGGATCCGGGAAGCGCGCGACGGCGCGGCGTGGGCGTCGATGGCGTTCAACCGTTCGTGGATCTCACCCAAGCGGCCGAGGTCCTGGACGATGTCGGCCTCTTCCAGAAGTGCGGCACGCTCGGTGTCGGCGGCGAGCACGGTTTCGAACGGCGTCGCCTGACCGGCCGGCGCTTCCTGGGCGATGTAGCCGAGGCGCGACTCCCGCGGCATCTCGGCGGCGCCTTCGTCGGGCTCGAGCAAACCGGCGACGACGCGGACGAGGGTAGACTTGCCGGCCCCGTTGCGCCCGATCAGCCCGACGCGGCTGCGCGGCGGAAGCGCGGCGGTCGCGCGGTCAAGGATCGTACGCCCGCCAAGGCGCACCGTGATTCCATTCAGATTAAGCATGGCCGCGCGCCTAGCATGACACGCGGCTTTGCCCAAGGCCTCACAAGGTGGCGTGCACCGTGGCGATCGCCTTTACCACCGCACCGACACGGGCGGCGGCCTGGATGGTTTCGGCTTTGACGCCGTGCTGCTGGAGCACGCGCTCGTGGCTGTCGATGCACATGCCGCAGCCGTTCATGGCGGAAACGGCGAGGCTGAACAGCTCGAAATCGTCCTTCTCGATGCCGTGGGTGGCGATGGCGTTCATGCGCAGCTTGGCCGGGAGGGTGCCGTATTCCGGGTTCGAGGCGAGGTGGACGAAGCGGTAATAGACGTTGTTCATCGCCATGACGGCCGCGGCGGCGCGGGCGGCGTTGGCGATCTTGTCGTCAAGCTTGCCGGCGACTTCCGCTTCGGCGGCGGCGACCACCGGGCGGTAGCCGGAGCCGTGGGCGCAGGCGAGAAGCAGGCCGTATTTGCGCGCGTCGCCCAGCGTCTGGTCGTTGAGCAGCGAGGAGAGGTTGAGGCGCAGGTCCTTTGCGTAATCGGGCAGCGTGTCGGCGAATTCCTTGAGGGACATGGATGGCTCCTTGGGCGGATAGAAAAGGGGCGCGGAAACCTAAGCTCCCGCGCCCCCGATAGGATCGAAGCGAGAAGCGCTTAAGCGGCGGGGCGCAAGGGCTCCTGGCCCTCCTGCCAGTTGCAGGGGCACAGTTCGTCGGTCTGCAGCGCGTCAAGGATGCGCAGCGTCTCCTGCGGATTGCGGCCGACGTTGAGGCCGTTCACCGTGACGTGCTGGATGACGTTGTCCGGATCGACGATAAAGGTCGCGCGGAAGGCGACGCCTTCTTCGCGGGCCAAGATGCCGAGGGCGGAGGCGAGCTCCTTCTTGTTGTCGGCGATCCACGGGAAATCGGCGGCGGCGAGGCGCTCGTCCGACTTGCGCCAGGCGTGGTGGACGAAATCGGTGTCGGTGGAGGCGCCGATCAGGACGGCGTCACGGTCGGCGAATTCCTGCGCGAGGTCGCCATAGCCGATGATCTCGGTCGGGCAGACGAAGGTGAAGTCCTTGGGCCAGTAGAAGAGCACCTTCCACTTGCCGTTGGTCTCGGAAAGGTTGATCGATTCGCCCGCGGGGAGGGCGCTGCCCTGCTGGACGGGAACGGTGAGACCGGGAAGCGTATCGCCGACGGTGAGCATATGAGTGTCTCCTGTTGAGTGCGAAGTGGCCGAAAGTGCCGCGGGGCGTCACCTTGCGTGAGGCCGATATAGGGGGTGGCGGTGATTGGGCAAGGTGATTAAATCGCACGAATTGATCGAGTGAGGCGATTACACGATGAACAGCTACCTGCCGACGCTGAAGCAGCTGCAGTACCTCGCGGCGCTGCACGACCATGGCCATTTCGGGCGGGCGGCGGAGGCGACGTTCGTGACGCAGTCCACGTTGTCGGCGGGGCTCAGGGAGCTGGAGACGGCGCTTGGCGTGACCTTGGTGGAGCGTAACCGGCGGGTGGTGCGGTTCACGCCCTTGGGGGAGCGGATCGCGGCCAAGGCGCGGCGGGTGCTGCGCGAGGCGGAGGAACTGACAGATCTGGCGCGGGCGGCGGGGAAGCCGCTGAGCGGCGAGCTGCGGATGGGGGTCATTCCGACGATCGCGCCTTTCCTTCTGCCGCGGCTGCTGCCGGGGCTGAGGGGCGCGTGGCCCGACTTGAAGCTGTTCCTGCGTGAGGAGACCAGCGGGGCGGCGTGCGAGGGGTTGCACCGGGGCCAGCTCGACTGCGTGCTGCTCGCCCTTCCTTATGGCTGCGGCGAGGTGGAGGCGGAGACCTTGTTCGACGATCCGCTATGGGTCGCCTTTCCCCCGGGCGAGGAGGGAAAAGGCGAGGTGCGCGCGATCACGCCTGGCGAAATCGACCAGGACCGGCTGCTGCTGCTGGAGGACGGCCATTGCCTTCGCGACCATGCGCTTGCCGCCTGCAACCGGCCGGAGCTGCGCGGCGAGGCGGCGATGCTGGGGACGAGCCTGCACACGATGGTGCAGATGGTCGGCAACGGGCTGGGCGTGACCATGGTGCCGCAAATGGCGCTGGATGCGGGGATCTTGGAAGGCACCGGGGTGACCGCGCGGCCGCTGAAGGCCGAGCATGCGTTCCGGCGAATCGCCCTGATCTGGCGAAGGAACAGCCCGCGCGAAAAGGACTTCCGCCTGCTCGCCGCGGCGCTGCGCGGCCCGCGGGAGCGTTGAAAAGTCCTACACGGTTTTCATTTTATTATCGTTGCTTTTCAAGGCTCTACACCCCCTCAAATCCTATTTCTTCGCAAGCGCGGTTGAGATGTAGGACTTCGCCTGTTCTCTTTGTGTTCTGAAAACACGAGGAGAAGCCGCCATGTTCCGCCCATCCAACCACCCCCGGATTCCGATCCCGCCGCGCCGCGACCGCGGCCGGGCCGTTGTCATCGCCTTGCTGGGCGCATGCGTCGCCGCCGCCGCGGTGGCCGCCGCGCTTCCCGCTTTTGCGGCGGAGACGATCAGTTATTCCTACGACGCCCGCGGCCGCCTGGTCGAGGTCAAGCGCGTGACGAGCGGCAGCGGCGCGCCGGCGCCGAGCACCACCAGCTACCAGTTCGACAAAGCGGACAACCGCACCGCCAAGACCATCAGCTCGCCGTGAGGCGGGGCCGGCCGGAGCTTTTGCCCCCCGCCCCCTCCGGCCGGCAACCCTCTCCCCCCTTTCTTAAGCTTCCGCCGGTCCCACCGGCCCCCCTCCCCGAATTCACCGGAGACAAACAATGACCACCACGTCCGCTCGCCGGGCGGCGCTCTCTTGCGCCCTGCTCGCCACCACCGCTTTTTGCGGCCTTTCCGCCCAACCCGCCGCCGCGCAAAGCAAGATCATCAACGTGCCGGCCGACAAGTTCCTGATCGCGCCGGGCGGCGTGGACCTGCGCACCGGCCGTTATGCGTATAGCGAAACCGACCTGTCGATCGGCGGCGAGCAGGGCGGGCTGGCGCTGAACCGGACCATGCCGGAATATGCCGGCAAGCACGCCAACCCGTTCGGCAACTTCTCGCATGGCTGGGACATCACCCTGCTGGAAACGCGGGTCGATCTTACCAACGGCCAGCCGACCGGCGGGGATTACCGGATGACGCTCCACCTCGACGGGCGGGTGCACACGTTCGAAGGCCCCGGATGGGGCACCGGATATGCGTACAAGTCCGACGGCGGCACCGCGTCGCTGACGATGACCGGCGGCACCGATAAATCGAGCCCTAACGCGATCTACACCTTCACCAGGCCCGACCGCGCAACCATCGTCTTCCGCGCGATCGGCGGCGGGGATTGCGCGGATCAGCCCTGGGGCTACGGCCAGCGCCGCTGCGCCTATCCGTCGGAAATGACGGAGCCGGACGGCACCAAATATACGTTCGACTATAGCAGCACCGGCGGCAGCACCGGCAATCTTGCGCGGCTGCGGCGGGTGACCAGCTCGCGCGGCTACGTGCTGCTGCTGGAAGGAAGCGGAAGCCTTGTCACCAAGGCGTGCGTGCTGAACGTGTCGATCGCGCCGGCACCTGCCAACGGACTGTGCCCGGCGGGCGTGCCGACAACCTCCTACACCTACACGTCCGGCAGCCCGGCCCGGCTGGCCAGCGTCACAAGCCCGGCCGGCGACGTTTCGAGCTTTACCTATGCCGGCGGGACCGACTTTTTCGACGTGAATTTCATCAAGCCCGGCGCGACTACGCCTTGGCTCACCAATGCCATCATGACCAAGCTCGATGAAGAAGAAGCGCTGCAGGAGATCGTCCAGGGGCAGTATTTCGCGGACGGGCAATTCTATAACTATGTTTATTACCAGTCTCCGGTAACCGACGCGCGGCCGTATGCGACGATTGCGGGCGGCAGCTATACCGACGCCGCCGGCCGCACCACCGACGTGCGATTCGAGTTCCCGCCGGTTCCCGAGGCGCCGTGCAGTCCCGGTTCCTGCCAGTTCGACATGCCGGACGATCAGGCCAACGGCCGCTACACCTACCAGCAGACGCCGGGGCCGGTCGAGATCGTCGATCCGCTCGGCCGTTCCACCACGTTCAACTATTGCAACCCGGTGCAGATGGCGACGCTTCCGGTGGGCTGGCGCGACCGCTGCGGGGTGGTGCCGCTGGAATCCTTTACCGATCCCGAAGGCATCAAAACGGTGCTGGAATATGACGGCGCCAACAACATCAAGAAGGCGACGCGCTACCCCAAGCCCGGCGTGCTCAATGCGGACGGAAGCACGCCCGCGCCGATCGTCACCGAAGCGGCCTACGACCTTGCCAATGCGCGAACCATGAACAAGCCGCTGTGGACCAAGGACGGCAAGGGCAATGTCACCAGCTACACCTACGCGCCCCAGCATGGGGGCTTGCTGACCGAGACCGGTCCGGCGGTGAACGGAGTGACGCCGCAGAAGCGCTACACCTACGGCCAGCGTTATGCCTGGATCTCGAACGGCGCGGGCGGATACGTCCAGGCGGCGACGCCGGTGTGGCTGCTCACCCAGACGTCGTTCTGCAAAACGGGCAACCCGGCAAGTTCCGGCACCGGCTGCGCCAACGGTGCGGCGGACGAGGTGATCACCAGCTACGATTACGGCCCGAACAGCGGACCCAACACCCTGCTGCTGCGCGGCACGGTGGTGACCGCCGACGGCCAGTCGATCCGCACCTGCCAAAGCTACGACGCGAACGGCAACAAGATCAGCGAAACGAGCCCGAAGGCCGGCCTTTCCAGCTGCCCATAGTTCCCCCTCCCCCTTCCCCTGCCCCCGATTATTTTTTCTAAAAAAGGAAAAGGACGATGAAGAAGTCCCTCACTTTGCTTGCTCTTCTGGCAAGCGCCGCCCCGATCGCTCCTGCCTTTGCGCAAAGCGCCGCCTCCCCTTTCACCAGCGCAACCCGATTCGATGCGGACCGGCGGCCGACCGGCTCCATCGCGCCCGACCCGGACGGCGCCGGGCCGCTCGGTTTCCCGGCGGTACGCAACAGCTACGACGCCGCCGGGCGCTTGACCAAGGTCGAGAAAGGCACACTGTCCGCCTGGCAGAGCGAAGCGGTGGCGCCGGCCAACTGGACCGGCTTCACCATCTTCCAGACGGTGGATACCAGCTATGACGCGCTTGACCGCAAAACCCGCGAAACGGTGAGCGGGGTAGAGCCGGGCGGCGGCGCGATGACGGCCGTGTCGGTGACCCAGTTCAGCTACGACATTTCGGGCCGCCTGGAATGCACCGCCCAGCGCATGAACCCCGCCGCCTTTGCAGCGCTCCCCGCCTCCGCCTGCACGCCCGGCACGCAAGGCAGCCAGGGCCCCGACCGTATCGTTAAAAGTACGTACGACGCGGCGGGGCAGTTGCTGCAGGTGCGCGAAGGCGTCGGCACGGCGGTGGAAGCGGCGGAAGCAACGCGCAGCTACAGTCTCAACGGCCAGCTGAAGCAGGTGATCGACGCCAACGGCAACCGCGCCGAAATGCGCTATGACGGGCACGACCGGCTTGCGCGCTGGGTCTTTCCCTCGCCGTCCAAGCCGTCCGCTTATGACGACGCCACGCCGGCTTCGGCGGCGGCAAGCGCCGGCGCGCTCAACGAGGCGGATTATGAAGCTTACCAGTCGGACGCCAACGGCAATCGCACGTCACTGCGCAAGCGGGACGGTTCGACGCTCACCTACCAGTACGATCCGCTCAACCGGATGATTGTGAAGGTGGTGCCGGAGCGCTCCGGCCTCCTCGCCGCCCACACGCGGGATGTTTATTACCGCTACGACCTTCGCGGGCTTCAGACGGAGGCGCGGTTCGACAGCCTTTCGGGCGAGGGGGTGAGCGCAAGCTATGACGGCTTCGGCCGGCTTGCCTCGAGCAGCATCAGCATGGGCGGCGTCACCCGCACGCTTTCGGCGCAGTATGACGCGATCGGCGGCCGTACCGAGCTGACCTATCCCGACGGCGTCAAGATCAGCTTCGCACATGACGGGCTCGACCGGATGACCGGGGTGCTCGAAGGGGCGCTGGGCGCGGGCGTTGCGCTTGCGACGATAGCCTATGACGGCCGCGGCCAGCGGGCATCGATGACCAGGCGCGGCGGCGATGCGACGGCTTACGGCTATGACGGCGTGGCGCGGCTCAAGGCGCTGGGCGACACCTTTGTCGGAGCGACGGGGAACACCAGCTCCACCTTCGGCTACAACCCTGCATCCCAGATCACCGGCCTGACGCGGAGCAACGACGCTTACGCTTACGCTCCGGCGAGCGGCGTGCGCAGCTACGCGGTGAACGGCCTCAACCAGTACATCACGGTCGGCGGCCTGAGTCAGGCCCACGACCTGAACGGCAATTTGAGCTTCGACGGGGCGGTGAGCTACAGCTACGACATCGAGAACCGCATGGTGGCGGCAAGCAACGGCGCGAGCCTCGCCTACGACCCACTCGGACGGCTGTTCTCCACGTCGGGCGCCGCAACCGGCACGACGCGCTTCCTCTACGACGGCGACGAACTGGTGGCGGAATATGACGGCTCGGGCGCCCTCAGCCGCCGCTACGTTCACGGCGCCGGGGTGGACGATCCACTGGTCTGGTACGAAGGCGCAAGCCTCGCCGCCCCGCGCTTCCTCCACACGGACCATCAGGGCTCGATCACCGGCATCGCCACGGTAACCGGCGGCCTGCTCACCATCAACCGCTACGACGAATACGGCATGGCGGCGGCGGGCAACCAGGGGCGCTTCGGCTACACCGGCCAGATCTGGCTGCCGGAGGTCAACGCCTGGCACTACAAAGCGCGCATGTACCGGCCGGAGGACGGGCGCTTCTATCAGGTCGATCCGATCGGGTATGAGGATCGGCATAACCTTTACGACTATGTCCGTGGGGATCCCGTCAATAATCTGGATCCGAATGGAGAAGCCTGTGTGGCCGCTAATGGTTGGAGCAGCTACTGTCGACGCGCAGAGCTATATGCAATCTTTGACAGGAAGTTCGGTAATCAGACCCGTTTCTTTGCTGCTGCATCGGCAACCGTTTCGATGCTGGCGAATATGTCGGTTCCCCTTTTGGGCGCCCTTGCGTCTGGCACAGTGCGCAAGCACATGGGCAACATCAGTGATCGTTTAGAGCGGCTGAACATCCAGGCGGCCAAGCAGATGGAATCCGGATCTTTGAGAGGCGCGAACTTAGACGCCACGATGATCCGCCGGGAGCAGTCCGAAGTGCAGTCGTACTTGAACAAACTCAGTGCGTCCGATCCCCGGGCATACGGCAGCCTCATCTCTGGCGTAAACGGTTTGCTCAACGACAAGGGGTTGGATGCCGCGTTGGCGTCAGTGTACGGTACCGACCGAGCCTATAAGGGAGTGCTTGACCGTGTCCGCGGTCAGATCAATGGAGATATCAATTTTGCTAACCAGTCGCACCGGGAACTTATTGGTTCCGAATTGGTGAGCGCCATTCGCCGGGGCGGCGGGTGTGATCTAACCGGAAGCAGGATAAAATCATGCTAATTAGAGCGACAGATAATCCATTAGTGAGCTGGCTAATCAGTCGTTTGATCGAGCTGTTGGTTGGTAGTGTCTTATTGATGTTGTTGTTTGGAGTTGATACTGAGTACAGTAGCCCAGTTGTGGAGTCATTTCGCCAGTCTGCATTGACTGTAGTTTCTTTGCAGATCCTTAGTGGATACTTATTTACTACTTTTTTTGTTCGACTTAAAATTGGCAACTCTGCTTTATTGAAGAGATCCTCTATAGTCGCGATATTATTCTTGCTTCATTTTTGGTTTATTACATCTTGGGATGGAGGGGTGTCTAATTTCATAAAAATGGAGAAAGCAATATATTTGATTCCGTTGGGGATGCTCACAGCTTTTCTGGCAGAGCTTTTACCCGGTTCAAGTAAGAAAACGCCGTGATACAGCACTAAAGGCTTAGACAATTGCCGAAAGGAGTCGACGCAATGCGCCGGCTCCTTTTTGTTTGCGATTATCCCGAGGCGCCGTGCAGCCCGGGTTCCTGCCAGTTCGACATGCCGGACGATCAGGCCAACGGCCGCTACACCTATCAGCAGACGCCGGGGCCGGTCGAGATCCCGCCGCCTTTGCAGCGCTCCCCGCCTCCGCCTGCACGCCCGGCACGCAAGGCAGCCAGGGCCCCGACCGTATCGTTAAAAGTACGTACGACGCGGCGGGACAATTGCTGCAGGTGCGCGAAGGCGTCGGCACGGCGGTGGAAGCGGCGGAAGCGACGCGCAGCTATAGCCCCAACGGCCAGTTGAAGCAGGTGATCGACGCCAACGGCAACCGCGCCGAGCTGCGCTATGACGGTCACGACCGGCTTGCGCGCTGGGTGTTTCCCTCGCCGACCAAGCCGTCCGCTTATGACGACGCCACGCCGGCTTCCGCGGCGGCGAGCGCGGGTTCGCTCAACGAGGCGGATTACGAAGCCTACCTGTCCGACGCCAACGGCAATCGCACGTCACTGCGCAAGCGGGACGGATCCACCCTCACCTACCAGTACGACCCGCTCAACCGGATGATTGTGAAGGTGGTGCCGGAGCGCTCCGGCCTCCTCGCCGCCCACACGCGGGACGTTTACTACCGCTACGACCTTCGCGGGCTTCAGACGGAGGCGCGGTTCGACAGCCTGTCGGGCGAGGGTGTCAGCGCAAGCTATGACGGCTTCGGGCGGCTTGCCTCGAGCAGCATCAGCATGGGGGGCGTCACGCGAACGCTTTCGGCGCAGTATGACGCGATCGGCGGCCGCACGGAGCTGACCTATCCCGACGGCGCCAAGATCAGCTTCGCGCATGACGGGCTGGACCGGATGACTGGGGTGCTCGAAGGGGCGCTCGGCGTGGGCGTGGCGCTTGCGACGATCGCCTATGACGACCGCGGCCAGCGGGCATCGATGACGCGGCGCGGCGGCGATGCGACGGCTTACGGCTATGACGGCGTCGGGCGGCTCAAGACGCTTGGCGACACCTTTGTCGGAGCGACGGGCAACACCAGCTCCACCTTCGGCTACAACCCTGCATCCCAGATCACCGGCCTGACGCGGAGCAACGACGCTTATGCTTACGCTCCGACGGTGCAGACCCGCAGCTACGCGGTAAACGGCCTCAACCAGTACACGACCGTCGGAGGAGGTCTAAGCCAGGCCCACGACCTGAACGGCAATTTGAGCTTCGACGGCGCGGTGAGCTACAGCTACGATGTCGAGAACCGCATGGTGAGCGCAAGCAACGGCGCGAGCCTCGCCTACGACCCGCTCGGGCGGTTGTGGCAGACCTCCGGGGCAAGCACCGGCACCACGCGGTTCCTCTACGACGGCGACGAGCTGGTGGTGGAATATGACGGCTCCGGCACCCTCACCCGCCGCTACGTCCACGGCGCTGGCGTCGACGATCCGCTGGTCTGGTACGAAGGCGCAAGCCTCACCGCGCCGCGCTTCCTGCACACCGACCACCAAGGCTCCGTCACCGGCATCGCCACCGCAAGCGGCGGCCTGCTCAACATCAACCGCTACGACGAATACGGCATCGCGGCAGCGGGGAACCTTGGACGCTTCGGGTACACCGGCCAGATCTGGCTGCCCGAGGTCAACGCCTGGCACTACAAAGCGCGCATGTACCGGCCTGAGGACGGGCGCTTCTATCAGGTCGATCCGATCGGGTATGAGGATCAAATTAATTTGTACACCTACGTGGGAAATGATCCGGCTAACCTAGTGGATAGCACAGGGAGAAGAGCTATCGCTGAGAACGGCCGGATCCACATTCGCCCGGAGAGCAGGAGTGTCCCAGCAGTCTCCATTCCTAACAACGTGGGAGCAATGGGTTTCACTCCTCGCAATCCGCTTATGCATTCATATCAGGTATCTACCCATACCGGCTTACGAGACGGTCAAGCCGTCGGGGACGCGTATCGTAAGAATCCCACGCCCGGAACGGACCGCCCTGCAAGCTCCGGCGGGACGATGAATGATGTTGGTAGACTGACCTTCTACGACGGAGGCGATAACTTAGTGCGATCGTTCTCGATCCCCAGCCCTGATCCAAGCAAGTATACGGATATCATAGTAAACTACACGGTTCTCGGCCATCATGAGATGGAAGAAGGGTTCGTAATGGGGTACGGCGAGTTTCAGACGGATGGATCCATAACGCTTCGGCATTATGGGGAGGGCAATGCTCCCGAAATGGCTCCTAGTATAAAGAGTATCTGGGGAAGGAAAGTGGCCGACGCCTGGATTAACGTACAAAAAGAAATTCTGGAGAAATCCAAATGATAAGCAAAGGTAAAGAAAATATATTTAAAGCGAGATTGAGCTTTACGGTGGTTGCTATGGTTTTAGCATGCGCTCTGTGGCTTTACATGTTGTACTATAGTCGAATGGTAACATTGTCCTTGAAGAAATCGGGAGTTCCTGACGCCTGGTTTGATAATGTTCCTGAGATAATCGCCGTAGTGGGAATCGCGGTTTCTTCCATCCTCCCTCTTGCGCTGATGAGGAAAGGGCGTTTTCGGCTTGCGCTGATAGTTGCAGCGTTGTCAGTCATCACTGCGGCTCTAGTGCTTAGTATAGCGGGGGCAGCTGGAGGAGTGCCCGCCTGATCTAGCCTCCCGATGTAGCGCGATGGAGGACCGTATCGTGAAAGGAGCTGACGCAAATGCGCCGGCTCCTTTTCCAGCGATAGTCGCTAACACAGGCACAGGACTAGCGAGGCCAAGCGCTTCACCGCGGGCGCGCATGATAAGAGGGCGCATGACGGGCTGGACCGGATGACCGGTGTGCTGGAAGGGGCGCTGGCGCAGGCGTTGCGCTTGCAACGATCGGCTATGACGACCGCGGCCAGCGCGCGGCGATGACCAGGCGCGGCGGCGATGCGACGGCTTACGGCTATGACGGCGTGGCGCGGCTCAAGACGCTTGGCGACACGTTCGTCGGAGCGACGGGGAACACCAGTTCCACCTTCGGCTACAACCCGGCCTCGCAGATCATCGCGCTGACGCGGAGCAACGATGCTTACGCTTACGCTCCGACGAGCGGGACGCGCAGCTACGCGGTGAACGGCCTCAACCAGTACACCACCGCCGGCGGCCTGAGCCAGACGCACGACCTGAACGGCAATTTGAGCTTCGACGGCGCGGTGAGCTACAGCTACGACATCGAGAACCGCATGGTGGCGGCCAGCAACGGCGCGAGCCTCGCCTACGACCCGCTCGGACGGCTATTCTCCACGTCGGGCGCCGCAACCGGCACGACGCGCTTCCTCTACGACGGCGACGAGCTTGTAGCGGAATATGACGGCAGCGGCGCCCTCGCCCGCCGCTACGTCCACGGAGCGGGCACCGATGATCCGCTCGTCTGGTACGAAGGCTCCGTCACCACCGCGCCGCGCTACCTCCACACCGATCACCATGGCTCGATTACCGGCATTGCCACGGCAAGCGGCGGCCTGCTCACCATCAACCGCTACGACGAATACGGCATGGCGGCGGCGGGCAATATCGGCCGCTTCGGCTACACCGGCCAGATCTGGCTGCCGGAGGTCAACGCCTGGCACTACAAAGCGCGCATGTACCGCCCGGAGGACGGGCGGTTCTATCAGGTCGATCCGATCGGATATGAGGACCAGATCAATCTGTATGCGTACGCGGGGAATGATCCGATTAACAATGAAGACCCGAGCGGCACCCAAACTGCCGAGGGTCTTGACGATCGCCGGAGGCCGGAGGTTCCGAGCGTGGGCAAGTTGCTCTATGACGGACTTGCAAACATGGCAGGAAGAGCCAGAGACAATGTGGCGTCACTCGTTCATGATGCTACCAAGGTTATCTCGGCACCTTTTCGTGCGAGCGATCAAGCACAGAAGGCCTCTGGAGACTTCGCACGAAACTACAATGATATGCGTAAAGCCAATACCATTGGCGCCGATAAGTATTTTCACTGTAAGGCAAACTGCGAAGCGGCTAGCCGCGGTCCAGTCGGTGAATTTGTTGCTGAGAAGATTAGCAACGCGAGAGAGATCACGGATCAGAGGGTGAAAGGCGATCCTCGTAGCGCTTCACAGGCAGACCAGAGGGCCAACCGGCAAGGCAGGGGTGCAGGAGCCACAAAGAGAGACCCAGGTATTTGTAAGGCGGCATGTGGCAAATTTCGTCCCGGTAAATTAGATCGCAAATATTAGGGTTTTTATGAAAATTTCTAAAGTTCACGGCTTGATTATGGTAGTATTATTTGTGATGATTGTGATCGCCTTCTATTATGGAAGGACATACCTCTTGATTGACAACTGTCTCGATAGGGGAGGAGCTTGGGACTATAATAATAGTCGGTGCCTTAGCCCGTAGCACTATACTGATTCGGCGGGCATCAGGTAGCATAATCTGCATCGAGAGAGCTGGGGTAATTGCCCCAGTCTTTTCTCCGCGCCGACGGCCAGCTCGCCACACTCACCGACGCTGAGAACAACCGCTCCACCTACGTATATGACGGCCATGACCGCTTGATGAAGCTGCGCTTCCCGGTTGCGGCGAAGGGCGCGAATGCGAGCTCCACCGCCGACTATGAGGCTTATGGCTACAATGCCAACGGCAACCGCACCAGCCTAAGGAAACGCGACGGGCAGGTTATCCTGTACAGCTTCGACGCGCTCAACCGGGTGACGGTGAAGGACGTGCCCGGCATGCAGGACGTGGCTTATGCCTACGACCTGCGCGGGCTTCAGCTTTCGGCCGCGTTTACGGCCACGGGCGAGGCAGTGACGGCGGCGTTCGATGGGTTCGGCCGGATGACCTCCAACAGCTCCTCGATGGGCGGCACGGTCCGGACGGTGAGCGCGCTTTACGACGCGGACGGCAACCGCACCCGGATCACGCATCCGGACGGCACCTATTTCAGCGCCGACCTGGACGGGCTCGGGCGGACCACCGCAATCCGCGAAAACGGCGGAACGGCGCTGGCGAGCATCGTCTATGATGCGTTGGGGCGGCGGGCATCGGTGACGCGCTCCAGCGGCAGCGTAACCAGCTACGGCTATGACGGCGCGTCGCGGCTTTCGAGCCTGGGGCACGATCTTGCCGGCACCGCGCACGATCTGGCGTTGACCTTCAGCTACAACCCCGCAAGCCAGATCGTCTCGAACACGCGCAGCAACGACGCTTACGCCTGGGCGGGCGCTGTCTCTGGCAGCAGCAGCTACACGGCGAACGGCCTGAACCAGTATACGTCCGCGGGCGGCGCGGCGGTGACCCACGACCTCAACGGCAACATGACGTCGGACGGCGCGACGACCTTTGGCTACGACGTCGAAAACCGTCTCGTGAGCGCGAGCGGGGCGAAGAACGCCGCCCTCGCTTACGATCCGCTCGGGCGGCTGTGGCAGGTGACGAGCGGCGGGGCGACCACCCGCTTCCTCTACGACGGCGACCGCCTGATCGAGGAGCGTGACGGCCTGGGCACCCTCACCCGCCGCCACGTGCATGGCCCCGGGACCGACGAGCCGATCGCGACCTACGAGAGCGGCACGCTGCGCCACCTCTTCGCCGACGAGCGCGGCAGCTTGATCGCCCATACGGATGCGGCGGGGAACGTCACCAACGTCAACACCTACGACGAATATGGCGTGCCCGCGGCGGCGAACGTGGGCCGCTTCCAGTATACCGGCCAGGCCTGGCTGCCGGAGATCGGGCTCTACCACTATAAGGCGCGGGTCTACTCGCCCACGCTCGGGCGGTTCCTGCAGACAGATCCTGTCGGCTACGATGATCAGGTGAACCTCTATGGGTACGTCAACAGCGATCCCGTCAACGGAGTAGACCCCACGGGCAACTCGTGTGAAGCGCCCACGGGAAGCAGAATTTGTCCGACGAAGGGATCGGGTGAAGACCATACATTCCGCAACAAACTGGCCGCCGCAGGAGCTGCAGCAGGTGCGATTGTGGGCGCCGTCACCGGGGGAACCACGGGTGGAACAGGAGGGGCCGTTGCGGGCTTGGCGTGTGGCCCGGCCGCACCCGCATGTTCAACTGCGGGCGCCGCCGCCGGAGCAACAATTGGCGCTGCGGAAGGGGCGGCAGTTGGGGGAACTGCTGGCGGTCTCTTAGGCGCAGGCCTTGGGAGCCTAATTGACAAAGGCATCAGCCTGATGAGCGGGGGTAAAGACAGTGGCACAAGGCACGGCGGTCAGCGTGCCGCAGAGGCAAGAGGTGGAGATAGCCATAGGCAAGTAGGTGACGCCAATCGTATTGTGCGTGAGGGGCGACAATTCCGAGATACCGAGACAGGCGCCAACGTTTACGTCAAGGGTGACAGGGTTGTCATCATGGGCCAAAATGGGAAGATAACTCAGTTCAGGAATCCTGCGTCTAACACACAATTCAGAATAAGATCAGGCAAATGGGTGGCGAAATGAAACGAACATATAAATTGCATAAGATAGTTCAGCGCTCCAGCACCGACTTCGTACTGTATACTTGCTTGGAGAACATTGCAGATGGTCGATTTGCGGTCCATCAAAGGGAAGCATGCTCGCTGTCACACCGGGATTATGAACCTTTCATGAGGGAGTCGGAGTGCTTATTTATGGAGTTATTCCTGCAAGAGGATCCAAGCAGTAGATGTGATTGGTTTGATAATTTATCGCAGGCCATTCAAGATCATGACGAAAGTTTTTCAAACTAATGGGCATGCGACTCCTTAGGCTGATATTCACCTCGGGGTAGCAGGGACGAATTGTAGCAGATATCAAGGATGGCGAGCCGACGCAGTGTGGCGGCTCCTGTTCTCTGCCTACCGCACCACCGAAAGCTGCTGGCATTCAATCTCGGTTGTGGAGCAGGCCAACGCCAGCTCCACCACCGACTTCGAGGCTTATGGCTACGATGCCAACGGCAACCGCACCAGCCTGAGGAAACGCGACGGACAGGTGATCCTGTACAGCTTCGATGCGCTCAACCGGGTGACGGTGAAGGACGTGCCGGGAACAGGCGACGTGGCTTATGCCTACGACCTTCGCGGGCTTCAGCTTTCGGCCGCGTTTACTGCCACGGGCGAGGCAGTGACGGCGGCGTTCGACGGGTTCGGGCGGATGACGTCCAACAGCTCTTCCATGGGCGGCACGGTCCGGACGGTGAGCGCGCTTTACGACGCCGATGGGGTGCGGACCCGGATCACGCATCCGGACGGGACCTATTTCAGCGCAGACTTGGACGGGCTTGGGCGGCAGACGGCAATCCGGGAGAATGGCGGCACCGCGCTGGCGAGCTTCGTCTATGACGCATTGGGCCGACGAGCATCGGTGACGCGTTCGAGCGGCAGCGTAACCAGCTTCGGCTATGACGGCGCCTCGCGACTTTCAAGCCTGGGCCACGATCTTGCCGGCACCGTTCACGATCTGGCGCTGACCTTCAGCTACAACCCCGCGAGCCAGATCGTCAGCAACACGCGCTCCAACGACGCCTTTGCCTGGACGGGCCACGGCTCGGGCAGCAGCAGCTACACCGTCAACGGCCTGAACCAGTATACGAGCGCGGGCGGCGCGGCGGTGACGCACGACTTGAACGGCAACATGACGTCGGACGGTGCAACCACCTTTGCCTACGACGTCGAGAACCGGCTGATCAGCGCGAGCGGGGCAAAGAACGCCGCCCTCGCTTACGATCCGCTCGGCCGGCTTTGGCAGGTGACGAGCGGCGGGGCGACGACCCGCTTCCTCTACGACGGCGACCGCCTCCTTGAGGAACGCGACGGGGCCGGCACCCTCACCCGCCGCCACATGCATGGTCCCGGGACCGACGAGCCGATCGTAACCTACGAGAGCGGCACGCTGCGCCACCTCTTCGCCGACGAGCGCGGCAGCTTGATCGCCCATACGGATGCGGCGGGGAACGTCACCAACGTCAACACCTACGACGAATATGGCGTGCCTGCGGCGGCGAACGTGGGGCGCTTCCAGTATACCGGCCAGGCCTGGCTGCCGGAGATCGGGCTCTACCACTATAAGGCGCGGGTCTACTCGCCCACGCTCGGGCGGTTCTTGCAGACCGATCCAATCGGCTATGAGGATGGAGCCAATTGGTATGTCTATGCAGGGGGCGATCCCATCAATAAGATCGATCCCAACGGTCGATACGGTATCGGCCATAACAGCAGGTCATTTGGAGAAGAACTTCTTGAGCAAAGCTTCAAAGGCACAAAGTTTGTAATAGGCCGCGTTCTTGGTGCCGCGATTATGTTGGTCGACCCTGCTCCCGCGGGAACGGCCGACAACCCGGTTGCAGACAAGGCGATAAACTCCTTGGAAGGGCGCGTCAATAATCGGTCGAACGTGGTGAATTCTCGTCACATAAATGCAGCGTTGCGGGAAGCTCGAGGCGAAGTTGTCGCTAGACGCCAAGACGGAAAGCCGTTTGACCACATCAACGAGCTTCGGGAGGCAAGAAATGGATTGCTCAAGGACATCCAAGCCATGAAAAACCAGTACAAACACGAACTCGGCGAAAGTCAGGCGATGCGCCTCAATAATTCTCTTGGCCGAGCAAGTAAGATGCTGGATGTCCTAAACAGAACACTGGACAAGGTTGATAAACTATGCGCAAAGAGTTCAGTATGTTAAAATTCTCTGATATCGAGCATCGCTACCGCACCGGCGACTCTCTTACCGAGCGAGATAGACTTTTTTTAGAAGAATTAATTAAAAAGTCGGATGATTCAGTGGAGTTGCAGTCTGCGTTATATATTTACGGGATGAACTTTCCCAAATCGGAGGTCGTTTCTTCACGAGCAGACCATTTTATTAACCATAAAAGAATCCCTGGTCTTACGAGCACTTGCTTGAAAGTTCTAGCCGATGTCTGGCAGATGCATGAAACCTATGAAACCACTATGGAAGAATTTTTAAATTACGAGTTGTACGATGAATGGTATGATGAGGTAGCAGTCTGCACGAGCTTCTTCGTGCGAAATCCCCAGATCCGATCCGGATCGGTTAGTGATAAGCTTACCCAGCTTAGGAACAGGGCGGCTGCGGGAAATGATGTTGGTTTATTATCGCTTTTCGGGTGATTTATTGATGTTAACCATGATCTGATTTTAAAGACCCTTATCCGTGTCGGAGGCGGCGGGGAACCGGAACAGAGTCGCCGAGCAAAATTGTTAGCAGGTCCGAACGGCAACCGCACGAGCCTTCTTAAACAGGACGATTTTAGGACGCTCTTCTGGCAGGATCTGGGACTTGGCGGCGCTTGCCTTGCTGGCAAGCGCCGCTCCGATCGCTCCTGCCTTTGCGCAAAGCGCGGCGTCTCCATCCACCACCGCCACCCGCTTCAACGCCGACCGGCGGCCGACCGGCTCCATTGCGCCGGACCCGGACGGCGCCGGGCCGCTCGGTTTCCCGGCGGTGCGCAACAGCTACGACGCGGCGGGGCGGGTAACCAAGGTCGAGAAAGGCGAGCTTGCCGCCTGGCAGAGCGAAGCGGTGGCGCCGGCCAACTGGACCGGCTTCACGGTGCACCAGATTGTGGATACCAGCTACGACGCGCTCGACCGCAAAACCCGCGAAACGGTGAGCGGGGTGGAGCCGGGCGGCGGCGCGATGACGGCCGTGTCGGTGACCCAGTTCAGCTACGACACTTCGGGCCGCCTGGAATGCACCGCCCAGCGCATGAACCCCGCCGCCTTTGCAGCGCTCCCCGCCTCCGCCTGCACGCTTGGCACGCAAGGCAGCCAGGGCCCCGACCGCATCGTCAAAAGCGTGTACGATGCGGCGGGACAATTGCTGCAGGTGCGCGAGGGCGTCGGCACGGCGGTGGAAGCGGCGGAAGCGACGCGCAGCTATAGCTTGAACGGCCAGTTGAAGCAGGTGATCGACGCCAACGGCAACCGCGCCGAGCTGCGCTATGACGGGCACGACCGGCTTGCGCGCTGGGTGTTTCCCTCGCCGACCAAGCCGTCCGCTTATGACGACGCCACGCCGGCTTCCGCGGCGGCGAGCGCGGGTTCGCTCAACGAGGCGGATTACGAAGCTTACCTGTCGGACGCCAACGGCAATCGCACGTCACTGCGCAAGCGCGACGGATCGACGCTCACCTACCAGTACGACCCGCTCAATCGGATGATTGTGAAGGTGGTGCCGGAGCGCTCCGGCCTCCTCGCCGCCCACACGCGGGACGTTTATTACCGCTACGACCTTCGCGGGCTTCAGACGGAGGCGCGGTTCGACAGCCTGTCGGGCGAAGGTGTCAGCGCAAGCTATAACGGCTTCGGGCGGCTTGCCTCGAGCAGCATCAGCATGGGCGGCGTCACCCGCACGCTTTCCGCGCAATACGATGCGATCGGCGGCCGCACCGAGCTGACCTATCCCGACGGCGTCAAGATCAGCTTCGCGCATGACGGGCTCGACCGGATGACGGGCGTATTGGAAGGGGCGCTGGGCGCGGGCGTGGCGCTTGCGACGATCGGCTATGACGATCGTGGCGAGCGCGCCTCGATGACGCGCCGCGGCGGCGATGCGACGGCTTACGGCTATGACGGCGTCGGGCGGCTCAAGACGCTCGACGACACCTTTGTCGGAGCGACGGGGAACACCAGCTCCAGCTTCGGCTACAACCCGGCCTCGCAGATCATCGCGCTGGCGCGGAGCAACGATGCTTACGCTTATGCTCCGGCGAGCGGGACGCGCAGCTACGCGGTCAACGGTCTGAACCAGTACACCACGGCGGGCGGGCTGACCCAAGCGCATGACCTGAACGGCAATTTGAGCTTCGACGGCGCCGTGAGCTACAGCTACGATGTCGAGAACCGCATGGTGGGCGCAAGCAACGGCGCAAGCTTGATTTATGACCCGCTCGGGCGGCTGTGGCAGACCTCCGGGGCAAGCACGGGCACGACGCGATTCCTCTACGACGGCGACGAGCTTGTGGCGGAATATGACGGCTCAGGCACCCTCACCCGGCGCTACGTCCACGGCGCGGGCGTGGACGATCCGCTCGTCTGGTACGAAGGCGCCGGCACCACCGACCGCCGCTTCCTCCATGCCGACGAGCGCGGCTCAGTGGTTGCGGTGAGCGACAGCACAGGCGCCGTCACCAACGTCAACTCGTATGACGAGTATGGCAAGCCGGGCTCCGGCAACCTAGGCCGCTTCCAGTGCACCGGGCAGAAGTGGGTCGCGGAACTTGGCCTCTACGACTACAAGGCCCGCATGTACCATCCGAGCCTCGGCCGGTTCCTGCAGACTGATCCGATCGGCTTCGGCATGGAACGACCCGGTACGCCTGTGTGGCGACGATCCCATGAATGGCGCTGATCCTGGCGGTCGGATGTGCGTATTTGTGACTGGCAGCCGTCTCTTTCACAAACCGTCGCGGGGCCAGTTTGGAATACATTTTAAGGGCAACCGAGATGGATACAGGAAAAGATTATTTTGACAACATGCTTCTTGATCTCATGGGCATAGAAGATGATCTCGTAGCAAATGGCGCCCCGCTCGAGGCGGTAAGGCATCTTCAAGAAGCGATACGAATCTGCAGGGAGTACTCGAAGATCAAGTTCGACTACTAGCGTGAACGCCAACAACCGGCCCGAGGCACCGAATGTAGGATATTAACATGATGCAGCGGTGTTTTTATCTGCTCCTTTTGTCGGCCATTTCGGTCGAATCGATGGATATTGCGGAGGCACGCTCAGCCCCGCTGTGGGGCACGAGTGGTGCGAGATAGGACTCGAGGGCGCGCGCGCCTTTGAGCACCTGGACGCGCCGCTCGCGCTTGTGAATGTCCGTGGATTAGCCGAGGCGATGAAATTGTTGAAGAACCGCACTCTTGTGCCGATCACCTCGCGAGCGGCCAAGCGTTTGACCGGGAGCGTACCCGCAGGATCCGGCAAGCTCTATCTTGTGCGTACCGGCATTTTCGCTCCGCCCGGTGCAACCCCTCCCCAAATTCTGCTTGCCGCGAGGAACGCGTCGTACAGAGAGACACTCTGGGACGCAAAGAAACGGACGCTGATAACTCACACTGAGCAAATGCAAGATGCGCAGGAAGATAGGTTCCCGGTACCTCTGATTATGCGGCTAGAAGTTGATCCGGTCCGGGTTCGGTCTTTTTGTGAGTTCTATTATTAGTTTTTGTAGAAATTCCCGTCGAAACCGGTCTATTCGCTTTCCTTGGAAGCGAAGACTTAACGAAAGTGGCTTGCAACGAACTGATGCCAAAGGTGAACTTCGGCCAAGCCGCCGGCTCCATCGTCACCAGCTTCCGCAACCCGGCGGGCGAACCATCGGCTTCGCGTTTTGAAACGCTCGTCAGCGCGCCCCTAGATCAAGCCCGCCAAGGGGCTCGACGGGTCAGCGTAGCGGCGTTTGCCCATGCGGCCGGCGCGGTAGGCCAGGCGGCCGCTTTCCACCGCCATGCGCATGGAGCGGGCCATCATGACCGGGTCCTTGGCTTCGGCGATGGCCGTGTTCATCAGCACGCCGTCGCAGCCGAGCTCCATCGCCACCGCGGCGTCGGACGCGGTGCCGACGCCCGCGTCGACCAGCACGGGGACCTTGGATTGCTCGACCATGATGCGGATCATGACTTCGTTCTGGAGGCCGAGGCCGGAGCCGATCGGCGCACCCAGCGGCATGATCGCGACCGCACCGGCGTCCTCCAGCCGTTTCGACGCGATGGGATCGTCGGCGCAATAGACCATCGGCTCGAAGCCTTCCTTGGCGAGGATTTCGCAGGCGCGCAGCGTCTCGATCATGTCCGGGTAAAGCGTCTTCGCCTCGCCGAGCACTTCGAGCTTCACCAAGGTCCAGCCACCCGCCTCGCGCGCCAGACGCAGCGTGCGGATCGCGTCCTCGGCGGTGAAGCAGCCGGCGGTGTTGGGGAGATAGGCGATCTTCTTGGGATCGATGAAGTCGGTCAGCATCGGCTGCTTCGGGTCGGAGATGTTGACCCGGCGCACCGCCACCGTGACGATCTCCGCGCCCGACGCTTCCACCGCAGCGGCATTCTGTTCGAAGCTCTTATACTTCCCGGTGCCGACGATCAGCCGCGAGCGGAAGGTGCGCCCGGCTACCGTCCAGCTGTCGTCGCCTTCAATCTGCGTGATCGCGTTCAATTCAAATTCCTTCAACCGCCGCCGACGAACGTGACGATCTCGTAATCGTCGCCGTCCTCGACCTTGACATCGCCAAGGGTGGAGCGCGGCACGATTTCGAGGTTGCGCTCCACCGCCACCCGGGTCGGCTCGAGGCCGAGCTCAAGCGCCAGATCGGCCACCGTGATCCCCGCGGGAACCCGCCGATGCTGGCCGTTGACCGAAATTGCGAGCGTGTCTTCCATCTGCCGCCTTTGCCTCGCGCCGTTCCCGGCCATATAAGCCGCCGCCATGGCGACGCTACCCACCATCTTCGTTCTGAACGGCCCCAACCTCAACCTGCTCGGCACCCGCGAGCCGGAGATTTACGGGGCGGACACGCTCGACGAGATCGCCGGCCGGCTGGAAGACCGCGCCCGCGAACTTGGAGTCGCGCTGGACGTGCGCCAGTCCAATCACGAGGGCCATCTGATCGACTGGCTGCACGAAGCGCAGGCGGAGGGGGCGAAGGCGGTGCTGCTCAACGCGGGCGGCTTCACCCACACCTCCGTTGCGCTCCACGATGCGATCAAGTCGGTGGTGACGCCGGTGATCGAAGTGCATCTTTCGAACCCCCACGCCCGCGAAAACTTCCGCCACCGGAGCCTGATCGGACGCGCGGCGCGGGGAACAATCGCCGGGTTCGGAGCGCTCAGTTACGAGCTTGCTCTGGACGCGGCGGCGCGACTCTGACATTTCGCGCCCCAACAGGGAAACAAAGGGTCCTCACATGACCGATGACAATCGCGGCGGCTCCGAAGGGAGCATGCGGGTCGATGCCGATCTGGTGCGCCAGCTTGCCGAGCTGCTCAACCAGAACGAACTTACCGAGATCGAAGTGGAAGACGGCGATCGGCGGATCTGCGTGAAGCGGCAGATCACGATGACGGCCGCCGCGCCGGTGGCCGTTGCCGCGCCCGCCGCCGCCGCTCCGGCAGCAGCCCCCGCCGCCGCGCCGGCGCCGGTTGCCGACGTGCCGCCCGCCGCCCATCCGGGCGCGGTGAAGTCGCCGATGGTGGGCACCGTCTACCTCTCCGGTGAGCCGGGCGCGCGGCCGTTCGTGTCCCCGGGGCAGACGGTGCGCGAGGGTGAAACGCTGGTGATTGTCGAAGCCATGAAGGTGATGAACCCAATCACCGCGCCGCGCGCCGGCACGGTGACGCAGGTGCTGGTGCAGGACGCCCAGCCGGTTGAGTACGATCAGCCGCTGGTGATCGTCGAATAATGGGAATTCAAAAGGTCCTGATCGCCAACCGCGGCGAGATCGCGCTTCGAATCCACCGCGCCTGCCACGAAATGGGCATCAAAACGGTCGCGGTGCACTCGACGGCCGACGCCGACGCGATGCACGTGCGCCTCGCCGACGAAGCGATCTGCATCGGCCCGCCGCCGGCGACGGATTCCTACCTCAACATCCCCAACATCATCTCGGCCGCCGAGATCAGCCACGCCGACGCGATCCACCCGGGCTACGGCTTCTTGTCGGAAAACGCCCGCTTCGCCGAAATCGTCGAAAGCCACGGCATCGTCTGGATCGGGCCGAAGCCCGAGCATATCCGGGTGATGGGCGACAAGATCGAAGCGAAGCGCACCGCCGCGGCGCTCGGCCTTCCGCTCGTGCCGGGCTCCGACGGGCCGGTGGAGAGCATCGCCGAAGCCAAGGCGATCGCTGCCGAAACCGGCTACCCGATCATCGTCAAGGCCGCCTCAGGCGGCGGCGGGCGCGGCATGAAGGTGGTGACCTCCGAGGACCAGCTCGAGGCATTGATCCTTCAGGCGGGCTCCGAAGCGAAAGCGGCGTTCGGCGACGCCACCGTCTATATCGAGAAATATCTCGGCGATCCGCGCCATATCGAATTCCAGGTGTTCGGCGACGGCCGCGGCAACGCCATCCACTTGGGCGAGCGCGACTGCTCGCTTCAGCGCCGCCACCAGAAGGTGCTTGAGGAAGCCCCCTCCCCCGTTATCACCGCCGAAGAGCGGGCGCGGATGGGCGGCATCGTGTCCAAGGCAATGTCCGACATGGGCTATCGCGGCGCCGGCACCGTGGAATTCCTCTACGAGAACGGGGAATTCTACTTCATCGAAATGAACACCCGGCTCCAGGTCGAGCACCCGGTGACCGAGATGATCACCGGCATCGATCTGGTGCGCGAGCAGATCCGCATCGCATCCGGCGAGAACCTCTCCTGCACCCAGGAGCAGCTCCAGTTCCGCGGCCACGCCATCGAATGCCGGATCAACGCGGAGGACCCCAAGACCTTCGCGCCCTCGCCCGGCACGGTGAAGGCCTATCTCGCCCCCGGCGGCATGCACGTCCGCGTCGATAGCGGGCTCTACGGCGGCTACAAGGTGCCGCCTTATTACGACTCGATGATCGCCAAGCTGATCGTCTACGGCACCACCCGCGAGCGCTGCATCATGCGCCTCAAGCGCGCTCTGGAGGAATATGTGATCGAGGGCATGAAGACCACGCTCCCGCTCCACCAGAAGCTCATTCAGGACCCCGAATTCCTGCGCGGCGAGTACACCATCAAGTGGCTGGAGGAATGGCTGGCCCGCGACGAGGAGCCGGCGTGACAAAGGCGACGATCTACCACAATCCGTCCTGCGGCACGTCGCGCAAGACGCTGGAGATCCTCCGGGCGGAGGGCGCCGACGTGACGGTGGTGGATTACCTCAAGAACCCGCCCGCGAAGGACGAGCTTCGCCGCCTCTACGCCCAAGCCGGCATCACCCCACGGGAAGGGCTCCGGGCCAAGGAAAGCTTGGCGCGCGATCTTGATCTGGTGGAGGGCGCGGTCAGCGACGAGGCGATCCTCGATGCGATGGTCGCCAATCCGGTGCTGATCGAGCGGCCGCTTGTGGAGACGGACAAGGGCGTTCGCCTCTGCCGTCCGCAGGAGCGGGTGCGCGAGATCCTTTGACCGGTTGACCTCCCCGCCCGCTTCGGCACAAGCCGGAACCCGGATGGACCTCATCGATCCCGATCTGCTGCTTCGCGCTTACTCCATCGGCGTGTTTCCGATGTCGGACAGCCGCGATGCCGCCGACATCTTCTGGGTCGAGCCGCGCCGCCGGGCGATTATCCCCCTGGACGGCTTCCGCCTCTCCACCTCGCTTCGCAAGACGCTGCGCTCCGGCCGGTTCGCCGTCACCGCCGACCGCGCGTTCGGCGACGTCATCCGCTGCTGCTCCGAGCGCGAGGAGACCTGGATCAACCCGGCCATTGAAGAAAGCTTCATCCAGCTCCACCGCCTCGGCCGCGCCCACTCGATCGAGGCGTGGCAGGACGGCGAACTCGCCGGCGGCCTTTACGGCGTGCGGCTGGGCGCGGCCTTTTTCGGGGAAAGCATGTTCTCGCGCCGCACCGATGCGTCGAAGGTGGCGCTTGCCTGGCTGATGGCGCGGCTCAAGGTCGGCGGCTTCACCCTGCTCGACTGCCAGTTCATGACCGATCACCTGCGCAGCCTCGGCGCGGTGGAGATCAGCCAGAAGGATTATCTGGCGCTGTTGACCGCGGCGGTGTCGTCCGCGCCCGAACTGTCGGGCGGCGTTGCCGACTTGGCGGCAGGGCGCGAGGACGGCCTGGAGCGCGCGGAGCTCCCCGAATTCGGCGCCTTGGACCGGCTGCTCGAAGGTTCCTCGGCCGGCTCGGCGGCGGAAGCGGGATGCGTCATCGCGCAGCTCTTGGGCCAGACATCGTAAACCGCGTGCTCGACCACGTTGAGCGACGGCGTTTCTTTGTAGACCCAGCCGGAAAAGACCCGGTGGAACTCGCCCTTTGGGTTACGCACGTCCACCTGCACGAAGGCGCCCGTCAGCTTCTGCACTTCCCAAGGCGCGCTTTGCTCGCAGGCGCGAAGGCGGACGATGACGTCGCCGGCGCGGATCGACTGGCCTGGGCGGAGCTTGAGTTCCCGCGAGATACCGTTGCGCTTGTTGAGCAGGCCAAGCACCGCAACCCGCTCCGCCATCGGCGTCGTGCCGGGCGCCACGGCCGTCACCGTCTGCGGGATGTCGACCGTCTTAGGCTCGGCCTCGGCCTGGCCGTTCCCACCGCCGCCCGAGCCTTGGCCGCCGCCGCTTTGGCCGCAGGCAGCGAGGGCGAGGAGCAGCGCGCAGGTGGCAGTGCGAAGGCCGGTGCGGCTCATCCCTGATCCGGAGTCCAAGCCTCGTAATCGCCGCTCGCCGCCGCGCGGACGCCGCCCTTCTCAAGGGCGCCGGCCGGCTTGTAGGCCTGGTCGGTGCCCGTGCGGTTGCCGGTCGGCTCCTTCAGGAACTTGGGCGCGGGCGGAAGCGCATCGTCGGGGTGGCCGTCGATCTGGTGGTGAAGCCAGCTATACCATTCGGGCGGAAGCTGGCCCGCGTCGTTAGCGCCCTTGTAGAGCACGAAGCGGCGATTGCCTTTCTTCGATTCGAAATAGCGGTTGCCCATGCTGTCCGAGCCGAATTCGCGGCCGACACGGCGGATGTGGAGCGACGTTCCGATCGTCGCGCCGTCCCACCAGGTGAAGATCTTCTTCAAGAAACCCATGCTCGCCGCCTAGCGCCGAAGGGGGCAGAGGCGCAAGCCTTGGGCGCGCCGCAGGTTTGCACGGCGAACTACGGCGTCTGCGCCGCGGGCCCTTCTTTCTCCTGGCGCTCCAGCTCGGCGGCCAGGCGGCGGAGCGCTTCGCCGATTTCGCGCGCCTGCGGCGCGGTGAAGTGGATTTGGAGCCCGGTCGCGCGGCGCTGATCGAGCGCTTCCACAGTGTCGGCATATTCGAGCCGAACCAGCCCGCCTTCCGGCATCGTCGCCATCGAATAGCCCAACAGCGCCGCGAATTTCACCTGCCCGCGCTCGTTCAGTTCCCAGCTCTCGTCCAACGGCATCTCTTATCCCTTGCTTGATCGCGCGCGCCGGCGCGTGTCGGAAGATCAGCGCGCCGCCGGTCCGCCGGGCCAGCTGACCCGCGCGTCGGCGCCGATGCCGAGCTCGGCGGCGCGGCCGCCGGCGATTTCCACCACGGCCGCGACCGGCTCCGAAACCCCTACGGGCTCAAGCGACAGCGGCTTGGTCATCGCCGCGATCCGCGCCACCGTCCCGTCCGCGCGGACGAAGATCATGTCGAGCGGCACAAGCGTGTTCTTCATCCAGAAGCTCGCCGGGCGGGCCGGGCGGAAGGGGAAGACCATGCCTTCGTTCGGACCGACGCGGGTGCGGTTCATCAGACCGTAGGCCTGCTCGTCCTCCGTCGCCGCCACTTCCACGGTGAAACGGTGGGTCTTGCCCTTGCTGCGGATTTCCAGCGGCACCAGCGGCAGGCCGGAGATCGCCGACACCGCGCCGGAACCGCCACCAGTAGCGGCAGCCGGCGCGGCGTCGGGCGCGGGCGCGTTGGTCTCAACCGGATCGGATTGGCAGCCGGCGAGCATCATCGATGCGGCGGCGGCGAGAAGAATCGCTTTCAAATCTGTTCCACTTCAACGGCAAGAGGCCCCTTGCGGCCATTGGCAATGCGGGCGCGCAGCGGCTGATCGGGCACCAGATCGGCCAATCCGCCGCGCCGGACGGTTTCCATGTGCACGAAGATATCCTCTTCCTCGTCGCCTTCGCCGTCGCGGTTGAGGAAGCCATAGCCCTTCAAGCGGTTGAACCATTTCACCCGAACCGTCTCGAACGCGCCCGCTTCGTCGAGCAAGGCGGCGGGATCGATCCGGTCGGCGGGGGAGGTCGTGGCGCGCGGCGCGTCCGGCACCACCGCGCCCGAGAGATCGATGCTCAGAACCTTTTGCGCCTGAAGCCCACGGGCCTGCTCGACGGCCAGGCATTCCACCACCGCGCCTTCCGGCAGACTTCGGCGATCATGTTCCTTAAGCACGCTGAAGTGGATCAGGACGTCGCCCTTCACCTGTTCGCTGACCAGGAAGCCGAAGCCGCGGGTCGCGTCGAACCACTTCATGGTTCCGGTAAGCTTGATCAGCGCCTCGTCCTCGGGACGCGGGGCACCCTCCTCCCTTTCGTCGGAGGCCGCTCCTTCCGCAAACTGTTCCCGGCGCGACGTCATCTACGGCGTTCCAACAAAGAGGGCGGGAGGACTATCATGGCTGTTGCGCCCTTGTGAACCATTGTGTTCCCATTTTCAGGCAACGTCCGAATCCGGGATTTCGCCCGGGCATGCATTAACAATACGTCTGACGAGGTCCATCGGATGCCCGGCGCGCAACATCGCGCCCGTCGCCTTCTGCCGCCCCGCCGGATCGGGACGCGCCTCGGCAAAGGGTCCGATCCGCTTGCGCTCGGCGAAACGAAGCGCCGCGGCCCAAGCGGACTCCCGCGCCTCCTCCCGCGCCGGTTCGGCATCGTCCGCTTCGATCCCGGCCGCGCGCAAGGCCTCGCTGACCCGCCGCTCGCCGAAGCCGCGCCTGGTCAGCGACGCCGAGCGCGAGACGGCAAAGGCGCGGTCGTCGACGTAGCGCAGCTCCGCAAGCTTCTCGACCAGCCGCTCCACCGGCGGTGATGCGGACCCGCCCCAGCCCCGTTCCTTGATCTTGCGTTGGAGGTAGGTGCGCAGCTTGGCCCGGGTCGTGGCGTAGCGCCCCGCGTAAAAGAGGGCGAGCCGCTCCAGCCCCTCCTCGTCGAGCGGCGGGCGGGGTTTTCGGGCACGGTCCTGTCTCACGCGCCATGATTGTGCCACACTGTGCCCCGATTATGGAAGGCCAGTCGCCTCTTCCTGAGAGGCCCGGGCTGTGCGCCCGATCGCACGCCCAGCAGATGAGGATAAATATCCCAGTGCCCGATACTGGCTCAACCCACCCTACTCCAGCCCTCGCCCCGACTTCGACCGCCGACGATCTGCCGCGCCGCTTCGCCGATTTCGGCACGCTGGCCGAGGCGCTGGATTATGCCGGACAGGGCAAGCGCGGCCTGAACTTCCACGATCCGCGCGGCCAGCTGGCGCGCGCCTACACCTTCGCCGAGCTGCGCGAGGATGCGGTGCAGGCCGCCCACCGCCTGATCGCCTCAGGCGTTGCGCCGCGCGACCGGATCGCCATCGTCGCCGAAACCGGGCCGGAATTCGCCGCTTTGTTTTTCGGCTGCATCTACGCCGGCGCCTGGCCGGTGCCCTTGCCGCTGCCGACCTCCTTCGGCGGCCGGGATTCCTATATCGACCAGCTTTCGGTGCAGCTCGACAGCTCCGATCCCAAGGCGCTGTTCTACCCGTCCGAGCTTGCCTCGATGGCCGGCGCCGCCGCTTCGGGCGCGGGCGTGGAAGGGATAATCTGGGAAGATTTCGCCGCGCGTCCGGCGCCGGAAGCGGCGCTTCCCCAGGCCGATCCGGAAGACATCGCCTACCTGCAATATTCCTCGGGCTCGACGCGCTTCCCGCACGGCGTCGCAATCACCCACCATGCGCTCCTCAACAACCTCGCCGCGCACAGCCACGGCATGGAAGTGGTGGACTCGGACCGCTGCGTCTCCTGGCTGCCCTGGTACCACGACATGGGCCTGGTCGGCTGCTTCCTGTCTCCGGTCGCCAACCAGGTCTCGACCGATTACCTCAAGACGGAGGATTTCGCCCGCCGCCCGCTCGCATGGCTCGACCTGATCAGCCGCAACACCGGCACCACGCTCAGCTACTCGCCGACCTTCGGCTACGACATCTGCGCCCGCCGCATGTCGAGCCAGTCCAAGGTTTCCGAACGCTTCGACCTGTCGCGCTGGCGGATCGCCGGCAACGGCGCCGACATGATCCGGCCTGACGTGATGCAGGCCTTTGTCGACGCGTTCCACGAAGCGGGCTTCAGCGCCAAGAGCTTCCTGCCCTCCTACGGCCTCGCCGAAGCGACGCTTGCCGTTTCGGTCATGCCGCCGGGTGAAGGCATCGTCGTCGAGCTGGTCGAGGAAACCCTCCTCGCCGGCGGCGGCCCCGCCGAGCGCGACCGGCCGCAGCGCTACCGCTCCATCGTTAATTGCGGGAAGCCGGTGCGCGACATGGAAGTCGCCATCCTCGACGAAGACGGCCGCCCGCTCTCCGACCGCGAGATCGGCAAGGTCTGGTGCAAGGGCGCCTCGGTGATGGTCGGCTATTTCCGCGACCCGGAAGCGACCGACGCCTGCCTCAGCGACGATGGTTGGCTGGATACCGGCGACATGGGCTACATGTCGGAAGGCTATCTCTACATCGTCGGCCGCGCCAAGGACATGATCATCATCAACGGCCGCAACCATTGGCCGCAGGACATCGAGTGGGCGGTGGAGCAGATCCCCGGCTTCAAGGCGGGCGACATCGCCGCATTCTCGATCACCACGCCGGGCGGTGAGGAGACGCCGGCGGTTTTGGTGCAGTGCCGCACCTCCGACACCGAAGAACGCGGCCGCCTGCGCGACGTAATCCGCGAACGCGTTCGCGCGATCACCGGCATCAACTGCGTCATCGAACTCGTCCCCCCGCGCACCTTGCCGCGGACGAGCTCGGGCAAGCTCAGCCGGGCGAAGGCGCGGAACCTCTATTTGTCGGGTGAAATTCAGCCGTACGACATCGCCGCCTAAGCCCCCGCACCGGAAAATTACATTCACTCCGGACGAGCGCCAGTAGGTCGCGGGCGCAGCGATAACTATCGCCACAGCGAGTTCAAGCATCAGCCTCGTCCCGATGCCTCCACCACTCCGTCCGGCGGAGAAACGCCCCAAGTTGATTTCCACTCTCGACAAATCCGCTTAGGCAACGGACAACAGGGGACAAAGGGCGAGGCGGGGGCGACTCACAGTGATTCTGAATTCCAAGCCGAGGCGGGCCGCGCTCGCCCTTGGCTGCATTGCATTTCTCACCGGCTGCGGCAGCAAAGTCGTCGATGTCGACGATCCCCGCAGCTGCTTCCCGGAGGCTGCCCGCAGCTGGATACACGCTACCGCGGCGGCCAAGCCGGCGGAGACTCGCAAAGCCGATGCGGCGACGGTCTATGTTGACCGATCGGGCAGCATGGTTGGCTACATCAACGGCGCCACGGCCAGCGCGCGGCCGCTTCAGGATCTGATCGGAAACCTGCCCGCCATGCTGAGCGCGCAGCAGGTCGGGACCCGGTTCAAGGCCTTTGGAACCAGCATTTCCCAGCCGCTGACGCAGGCCGAGCAGGGTTCGCTGATGCAGCCGGCTTATTACACCTGCGCCAAGGGCGGCGCATGCGACAATCAGGAAAGCCGGCTCGACACCGTTTTCAAGGAAATCGCCGCAAACAAGCAGGGCATGGCGCTGGTCGTCACCGATCTTTGGTTCAGCAATTCGGATATCCAGACATCCGCGCTTTCGGCGCTTGCCGAGCCCTTGGCGGAAATCCTGTCCAACGACCGTGCCGTTGCAATCTACGGGATTTCGGCGCCCTTCGACGGGCAGATCTACGACCTGCCATACGCATCCGCTCCGATGCGGTTCAAAGGCGAACATCCGCTCTTCGTGATCGCCGTCGGGTCGAACGAGCAGATTGCGGGCCTTCATGAGTCCTGGAAGCGAGCGCCCTCCCCTTACCTTGCGGAAGAGCTTAGCGGCGGGCGCGTGAAGCGGACGCTATTCACGCTCAATCCCGCGGCCAAGAGCGAGGCGCTCGCGTCTCCGCTCAGCGAAACCAATCACCCCGCTTTATCGCAAGAGGCCGTTCTGGAATCCCATGAGGGCCTTCGCCTTCAGGAATTCGTTTTGAATGCGGACAACGCCTTCCGGCCGGCGCCGGGCACAACCGCGCCCCAGTGGAAGGGCCCCAGTGCGAGCGCCTTCATCCCCGATTCCGTTTGGGACGGGCGGTTCGATACCAAGACCCGGGTCTGGGAGCGCCGGGATACAACGTGTACGGATGCCGACTGGCTGGAGGCCGCTCCGCTGAACGGATTGTGGAGCGGCGAAGGCGCCGGCCCACGCACGTTCACTTTGAACCCCGAACGGCTCGCCACCGAGCTTGGGCGGGCAGGCACCTACCTTGTCACCGGTGAGGTCGTGCGCACCGAAGTCGCCTCTCCCAATCCGGCCAGCGAATGGATTCGGAAATGGAGCTTCGCGCCCGGTAATTCGAGCCCGGCCCGGCAAGGGGAAAACGGCACGGCCTTCTTTCCAACGCTTCACCTGAGCGAGGCGGCACGCCTGCTGGAAAATGCGTTGGCCACGGCTTCGCGACGGCGGCCGGCGCCCGTCGTCGGGTTCGCGGTTGCCGTTAAAGTCGATCGCTAAACAATCAGGCGCACAACCGGCTCAGCCGTTCCGCGCGAAGGAGACTCCGAATGGGTGCAATAATGTGGCGAATGGTGAAGTCCCTCTTTGTGCATCTGCCATTGATGTTGCTGGCCTTGGGCGCGATCTATTTCGTCTGCCAGGGCCACGAGAGCCTGAGCCAGGTCATTCGCGAGCAGTATCGCGGCTCGTCCAGCAAGGCGTTGTTGACCGTGCTGGGGGACGCGCGGGGAGACTTGATGAAGTGGACCTTTGTCGGGTTCGTGGCGAGCTGGCTTGCCTCCTGCCTGTTTCTCGCCTCGGCCGAACGCGCCCGCCCTGCCAATGAGAATGAAGCAGGCTCGAAGCTCGGCCTTTGGTCCTTTCTGCTGATCGCGACGATTGCCGCGCTGGCCGCGTATGGCTGGATCAGCTTGACGCGCGCCCAGGCTAGCCTTTTGCCCGGCACGTTCATGGCATCCCTGCTGATCTCCGGCCTGGCCGTTCTTGCCGCTTATTACCTTAGCACCGCATTGATGGTTCGCCGCGTGATGAGGCCTTCGGTGCCGCTCGCGGCCGGCCTCCCAGCACGCTGGAGTTGAAATGACAGACATTCTTATCGGGATTGGCGGCACCGGCGCGAAGGTTGTCGAATCCGCGCTTGGGCTTTTTGCGAGCGGCCTTGGGCCGCGCCACGTGCATGTCGGGCTGATCGATCAGGATCGGGCGAACGGCAACATCAACCGCACGCAGACGCGGCTCAAGAACCTGCGGCGGTTCCAGAAGCTCTGGGGCGGAAGGTCGACGAGCTCGCTTGACTGGAGCGCGGGCGCCGGCCGGGTCGGCCTCGGTTCGGTGCAGATCTCCGAGCTGTTCGAGGATCATGCCTTGTGGTTTCCCGAAGGCGACGAGCCGACGCTTTCCAACATCATCGGGCGCGACCTCAATCCCCAGCAGCGCGAGCTGTTCGACCTATTGTTCATGCCCGGCGAGCAGGAGCAGGACCTGCAACTCGGCGAGGGCTATCGTGGCCGCGCGCACGTCGGCGCCACCGCGCTTATCGCGGCGATGCTGGACGACGAAAACGCGCTTATCGACCGCTTGAAGGTTTTGATGGAGTCGGCCGACCGGGAGCCGGTGCGCATCTTCCTGGTCGGCTCGGCCTTCGGTGGCACGGGCGCCGCGGGCTTTCCCACCCTGGCAAGGGAACTCCACCGGATCCGCACCGATCCCGAATTCACAAATCGCGGCGGCGTCACGATCGGCGGCGCATTGATGCTTCCCTATTTCGGCTTTGCGCGTCCCGACAAGGATGGGCAGCCGGTTGTCACAACCGACGAGCTTTTGCCCAAGGCGCGGCTCGCGCTGGAATATTACGGGCGCCTGTTCGAGACGGAGGAAACCTTCGATCGCTTCTACGTCATGGGATGGGACCCGTTCTTCAACCTTGGCTACCATCAGGCCGGCAATTTCGAGCAGCGCAATCCGCCGCTTCTGCCTGAGCTTCTTGCCGCCACGGCCGCCGTTGACTTCCTGAGCCGCGAGACCCCCGAAGAGCCGAGCAGCGGCGTGCCGGTGATGCTGTCCGCCCGCGCCGACCGCGGAATCCGCTGGTCTGACCTTCCGCTGGCGAACGTCGAGGAGAAACTGGGGCAGCTGATCCGCTTCTGCACCTATTGGCTGTACCTCACCGAACCGCTTCTTGCGAAAACCAGCCTGTTCGGCGGAGGGAACTGGACCCAGGCGCTGCGCGGCCGAATGAAGCCGGTGGAGCATGAACAGGAGCTCGGGGCCCTGCGCGCCGTTGCACGGGACGTGCTGGACTGGGCGGCGGCCATGCAGACCATGAGCCGCGAGCGCTGGACACCCGGCCTTTGGGACCTCAGCGCCCTGCTCGACCGCAGCTATGAGCCGACCCCGACGGACCCGACCGCCTTGCTCGAGGCTCCGGTCAATGGCGCGGAAGCCGCTTATGACGAGCTCATCCGCGCTGAAACCGGCGAGCGGCACCTGAGGGGCGCCGCAGCGGTCTATGAAGCGCTGGTCAGCGACGGGGCGGCGCTCGCGGCAGGGAATAACCAGGGATACGGCAAAGTCGCGGCCGCCGCCTACCGCGCCAACGCACTGCAGCCGGAAAGGCAAGTTTAAGATGCCCAAAGCGGTTCACAACCTTCCGAAGTTCAAGGAAAACGCGCCCTTCCCAAGGCCGGACCGGCCGCGCGAATGGATCGAGCAGCATGGCTCGCTGAAACGCCTCGGCCAGTCGCTGCTGGTGGACGAGGAGCCGTTTTCCGATCCGGACGAGCCGATCCGTGCGATCCCCGATCCCTGGGCGCAGCCGCGCACCTTTGCCGATGCTTTGATCGACGAAGAGCATTCAATGCATCAGGCCTTCAAGGCGCAGTGGCGGGGCCTGCTTGCCTTGATCGCGCTTCGCAAGCTTTGCGGGGCCGATTACACGCTCGACACCCGTCCGGTGTCGCTGGACGGCAATCACCTGTTCGAGAAAGTGCTGAGGCGCCTTTCGCCGCGCATGGCCTTGGGCAACAACCTAGCCTTGTGGCACCAGCCGGCCATTGTTCAGGTCACCCCCGCGGGCGGCCGGGCAACGGCGCTTGCGATGATGAACCCGGCCTGCCTCGTTTCTCCCGGCAGGCTTGCCTCCCGGATCTCGATCCCGAACATCCCCTGGGCGTCGCGCGGACTACAGGATCCGCTTGCGCTGAGCGGCGACCAGGCATTGCCCGCCGCGCAGCTGGTCGCGCTGGCGGCGTGGGTGGAAAACCTTCGCACAAAGCTGGCTTCGCTGCCGAGCAGCGTGCCCGGCGAGGCTATCCGGCAAAGGCTTCAACAATTCGGTGACGACATCACCGCTCACCTCGGCGTTTCCAAGCTGGTCGCGCGGGTCGGACAAGGGTTCAACCCCGATCTCGATCCCGCCTACCAGAGCTTGTGGAGCACCGTTGAACTCGAGGAACTGGATAATCCGGCATCCACTTCGGAATGCCGCCTGATTCTGAAGCCTGGAAGCGAAAGAGGGCCGCTCAAGGGCATCATCCTGGTCGATGAAAGCCTTGGCAAAAGCGGCGGCAAAAGCGGCCGCGAAATCCTGGTGTGGGGAATGCGCACGCTTTCCGAATTGCTGATGTCGAAGCCCAAGCTCGACGAAGCGAAGCAGGACGCGGCAAGCCACGGCTACCTGATCGTTACCGCCGACGATCTCTTCACCCCGCGCGCCGTGCGTTTGCGCAAGAACCCTAAAATGGCGGGGCACCCGCTGTCGCTCAAGGACATGCTCCTTCCGCTGCGGCCGCTGGCCTTGCTGCTGGACGGCAACGTTCCAACCCTTGTTGACGCCGACTGCGACTCCGCGCGCGCTTCCGTGAGCCTGCGGGTCAAGCTCGACCGCCCGGGCGGCGCGGCTTCGCACACGCTGACCCGCCACTACCGTTCGGAGGCCAGCGACGGAAACGCGCTTCTCGTGCCGGATGCGAACTGGGCGTTCTTCAACGCGGCGGTGTGGCCCAACTTCCGGACGTCGTCCTGGTCGAGCTATTTCGCGCGTCTTTATTACCAGACCGACAGCGAGCAGATCCGCCCGCGCCGGGCCTTGTCGCGCCAGATCATCGAAGCCGCGCTTGAAGAAGCGGCCGATCCTGCTGAGGCGGTATTGACCTTGTCGCGGATCAACAACGGCCTTGGACCCGATGCCGGCAAGAGCTGGTACAAACAGTCCGAAACCGTTTCCGATTTCAAGCGCGACGCGATCCAGACGTCGGATCGCGGGTTCGAAGCGATCTTCTACACCGACCATGAAGACGATCGCGGCGAAGCGGACGCCGGATGCGTGTGGCTCGACATCAAAACGGTGGAAACGAGCCCGCTGCCGACCAGCGTCGCCGTCGACTTCGGCACCACCAACACCGTGGCCTGCTTCAAGGACCGCAAGCCCGTTCAGTTCCAACAGCGTCTGGTCAACCCGATCAGCTTTGAGGACAATGCAACGATCCAGCAGCAGCGGGAGCTTTTCCGCTGGCAGTTTGCGGACTTCATGCCGCCGGACAAGCGCGACCTGCCGACGCCGACGGTTGCGATCAGCCGTGAGGGCAAGAACCAGGACGCCGAGATCTCCGTCTTCAGAAACGTGATCTACTTCAGTCCGGCCGCTGCCTTCGGTCAGAACGGGGCCAAGGCGGAGCTCGAGAAGTACCGCGAGTTCTTCAGCCGCGCCATGTTCAACCTGAAGTGGAGCGATGATGAAGCGCACGTGCTTGCCGCTTCCGATTTCCTCGAGCAGCTGATGATGATGATCGCCGCCGAGGCTGCCGCCAAGGGGAACGATCCGAGGCGGCTGAACTGGCGCTTCTCCCTTCCCGATTCCATGCCGGACAAGACTCGGCGCAAATTCCAGAACCACCTGTCGAGCCTGACCTCTCTCATCTCGCCGGAAGGGCAGCTCGAAGGTCTGTATTCCGAAGGAATGGCGGCCGCGAAATACATGCTGGCCGGCAATTCCGGAGCAAAGGTGACGCCGGGTTCGATCAACGCCATCCTCGACATCGGCGGCGGGACGACCGACATCACCTTGTGGTCGCACGACGAGCCGCTTTGGCGCGGATCGTTCAGGATCGCCGGCCAATCCTTTTTCACGCGCACCATTGTTCAGAACCCGCAGATCCTTCGAACGATAGGCCTGGGGGACTGGGCCGACCTGCTCGACCCGCCCGAGGAATCGGTCCACGTCGCGGAATATCAGGGCATCAATACCGACGATATTCCGCACCTGGCGGAGCTGCTCTTCAGCGGCCCTGCTCTGTCCAAGGCCCTGGACGACCATTGGTCGTTGAAGCTGAACCTGAAGGCCGGCGCGACCCTCAGGGCAGCCGCGCTCGCGTTCATCGGCGGGCTCGCTTATTATCTGGGATCCGTTGCCAAGGAACTCGTCGATCAGGGCATTATCGGGCCGGAGAAGCTCGAAGATCCCACCTTCGCCTTGTGCGGCCGCGGCGCGGGGCTTTTCGCGCGCATTCACGGGCGCCTCCCCTCGAACGGCCACAGCGACGTGACCAGCGCCTTGTCCTTGTTTTCGCATGCCGCGCAGGCGGCGGGAACACCCCGGCCGCGCCTGTTCCTGGAGCCGGAGTCCAAGCTGGAAGTGGTCCGCGGCATGGTCACTGAATATGCCAACATCGACGCGCATCTCGACGCGCGCAAGGAGCCCAGATCCCAGTTCCTGCCCGCCGGCATCGAACTTACCCTCACCAACGGGTCCACGGTTGAACCGGCGCTGTCCATCCGCGAGCCGATCGCCGGCGGGAAGGTGAAAGCCGTCGCGGTCGGCCCGCTCGAGGACATGCTGCGGCGCCTGCAGGAAGAAACCGAGATCGCGATCGACCTGCGCGAAGCGGACTCGGAGGGCGCCCACCGGATGATCTGCAACGAGGTGCGCGCTCATGTCGATCGCACACGGGACGATGAGGGGCGGCTGGCCTTCGACGAGCCGCCGTTCATCACGGCCCTGCGCGCCCTGGTTGGCGAGATTTCAAAGAACGAAAACGATCCCACCCGGCGGATCGGTGTGGAGGCGAGCCAATGAGCACCAAGGTTCTGAGACTCGCCGCGGCTGCCGCGCTGGCTGCACTTTTGCCGTGGGGCACGGCGTCAGCGCAGTCGAACAATGCGCCAAAGGCGGCACCATCGACTGCTCCTGCCCAAGCAGAGCAGCCTGCCTCCGAGCCCGTGGAGCAGCGCCCGGCTCCGTCCGCAGCGACCGCACCGGCCGCTGCAGAGGATCCGTATGAAGCTCAGGATGCCAGGCGCACCGCCGCGCCGGACAACCTCGCCGGGCCAACCTCCGGTTACATCCTAGACGGGGAAGCCAGGGACGAGCCGACGGCGAAGCCTGTCGAGAGCGGAGGTATATTGGGGCGATGGTGGGTGACCGACCTTGTTCTTCTTTTTCTCACGGCTCTGCTTGGCGCAGGTGCAGGAGCGTTGCTCGGGAGCCAATCCTCCAGGCGGCGTAACGCGTCCGACCTGCATCCGCTGAAAGTGCGTCTCGACTCGATCGAAACCGGGCTCCGCGCGCAGGCGAAGCTATCCTCCAGTGCCGCAAGCCCTTCGCCGCGCTCGCCTGCTGAAACGGCCCGCCAGGATTACCGGGTGGAAAGCGCGCCGCGCGCGCCGCAAGCACCGTCTCCCCAGGCGACCCCGTCCGGCCAAAGCCAGGATGCCCGAACCGCGCAACAGGAAGTATCCAGGCGCATCGGGCAAGCCGCCGATGATTATTGCAACTTAATCGCAACCAAGGGTGCAAAGCCGCGGCAATTTGCCGATGCCCTTGCCGCCTTCCCGGAGGTTCTGGCGATTCAGCAGCAAGGCAGCACCATGGTTGCGGGGCCGTATCGGGAGAACGATGCCAACCAATTCGTCGTCGCGGCCGGCGACGGCGAGAATTTCGTGGTTCTCCCAACCTACGAATATGTGTCGGATTTCGCCATGGCCTTTTCCAAGCCGGTGATGAACCCGGAGAGCGTCCGCTTATTGTTCGACTTCAGCGAGGGCGATGGCGGCCAGCTGCAGATCGGCCAGCCGGCCATTGTGGAGCTCGACGATACCGGCCTGTTCCACGTCAAGCGTAAGGGGCAGCTGTCCGGGTTCCGAAGCTAAACCTTGCCCGACCGGACCCCTCCTATGTCATCGCCGCTGACCATTATCCTGACCCGCGCGGGGGTTCCGGTGGAGTTGGAAAACGCCGCGGATTGGCGGCGGGCGATCATGCGCGGGCAGATCGGCCGGGAAACCATCGTCACCGTGGTGGGTCGCGGCCCGTCGCGCATGGTGCCTGCCGAGGACGTTCCGGAACTTGCCGGCATTTTGGACGAAGTTGAACCAAGGGAGCGGCAAGAGCAGGTGCCCGCAGCGCCGGTGCCCGATGCGCCTGTTCCCACCGTTTCCCCGCCACCCACCCGCCGCAAACGGGCCCAACCGACCTCCCCCTTCGAACCCCAGTCCCAGCCGATCGAAACCGCGGACGTCGAACAGCACGTTCAATGGATACCCGCTCCGCCCACGCCCAAGCCTGCGGAACCGGCGTCGGGAAGCTCCGCTCCAGCCTGGATCGTTGCCGGCATCGCGGCCCTCATCCTGGTGGCGAGCGCGCGCAGCTGCAATCCTACGCCGGAGACCCCGGTCGCCGTTGATCCGGTTCAGAACGCGATCACCGATCCGATGGTCGAGGAACCCATAGCTGCCGCTCCCCTCACCTTTGAAACCAGCTTCAACTGCGAACGGGCCGCGGCGGAGGCCGAGCGGCTGATTTGCGCCAGCGCCGGATTGGCGCGAGTGGATCGGGAGCTTGCCGCTTTGTACGGCAGGGTCTTCGCCGAAGCGGCCGACGAGGACAAGCAGGTCCTGCGCCAGGAGCAACGCGCGTGGCTCGAGCTTCGAAACGCATGCGCCGATGAACCTTTCCCGGAAAGCTGCCTTGAAAGGGTCTATGCCGAACGTGCCACCGCGCTGCGGGAGCGTCCGACTGTCCCGGCAACCGGCGACGCCGAAGAAGGCACGACGGTAGACTCAGAAGGCAACGTGGTGCAATCGGACGGGGCCGAGCAGCCCGATGCGGAGACCAACCAGGCTGAACCGGCGCGCAGCAACATCGACCTAGCTTCCTTGGTGTCCAGCGATGATTATCCCTCCTCGGCGCTTCGGTCGGAGGAACAAGGCACAACCGGCTTTCGACTGGAGATCGGCGTGAACGGACGCGTCACCGAGTGCGTGGTGACATCGTCGAGCGGCTCATCCGCGCTCGATTCAGCGACATGCCGGATCATGAAAAGCCGTGCCCGCTTCACCCCGGCCGTCGACCGCGACGGAAATCCCATTCCCGACAGCGTTCAAAGCCGCATCACCTGGCGCCTCGGCGAGTAAGCGCCTTCGCCGGCTTTTCAGCGCCAGGCACTCCGCCTTCTAGCGTTGTGGCCCGTTAGCGTTGTGGATCCGGGCCGTAGCCGTTCTTGCCCTGGTCTCCCGGCAGGCACATGAGGATGAGCACGATGAGCCAGCCGACGTAAGGCAGGAAGTTCAAAAGCACGAGCCAGCCGGTTTTGCCGCTGTCATGAAGGCGCCTGACCGACACGGCCAAGCTGGGAATGAAGAACAGCAAAATCGCCAGAATAAGCAGCCCGCCACCCGCGGTTGCCGATCCCGATCCGCCCAGGAGCATCGCGACAATGACGATGCCTATTTCCACAAGCACGAACCCCCAGAACTCCCGGAGCGAGGAGCGGCCGTTAAAGTCCGCATAACGCCTCAACGGCGACCAGGCGCACGCAAAGAAATCCGTCGGCTCCCGGTAGCCGCCTTCCGTTGGCGGGGCCTTGGTCTCTGGGGGAGCGGCAAGATTTGCCCGAACAGCGCCGAACGTGCGGACCTGCTTTGGCGGCGCGTTCCAGAACGCATTGCCATCGGCTGCCGGAGCCGGCTTTCGCGCCGGCATCCGCAGCGGTGCTACGTCGCCTGCGGGCTCTTCGGCAATGTCGAGCTCCGGTTCCGTCACCTCGGGAACGACACCCAGCACCGGTTGAAGCCGTGCAACTTCCGCGGCTCTCAGCGTGATCGGGGTTGCACCCGGCAGATGCTGAGTCACCAAAGTCGTGGGGCGAAGCCTGCCGGCAGCAACGGCACGCTCGATGTCGCGCGCCGTGACCAGCTCAACTGGAAACCCGTTCTCCTCGAACGTGATTGTGCCTTCCGTCATTCCCTGCCCGCCCCGAGTTCCGATCATTCAGTCACCGGAACCTAGCGGAGGTCCTCAGGATGTCGAGAACCTAATCGGTGCCGATTGCTGTTGAAATTGCGACAGGTTTCCTTTCGGATGGTTCCGGGGAGCGCGCGGGACATGACCAGGGGATTGATCACCTACCAGGAGAATGGGTTCCCCGTTGAACTCGTCACGGACCGCGACATTCGGCGGGGGATCGAGCAAGGAAAGCTGCGCGCCGATACTGTCGTTACCCACCACGCTTCGGACGGGTCGATCTCCACCCGCCGCGCGTCCGAACTTCCGGATCTGAGCCCCTTCTTCGCCTTGCCTGTTGAAGATGCCGTTGCCGAGGTGCCCGCACCCGAACCGCGGAAGGAGCGGCCGAAGGAGCCGCCGCCCGTGGCGGAAAGCATCCCGGAGGTTGAGCGGCCTTCGCCGTTTGCAGGGATGCTCGGCGAGCCTTCCAGCGAGGACGAAGACGTCCAAGATACTGTCGAGTATCGGCCCGAGCCGGGACCGGAGAGCAACGACCATGGACGCCTCGTTCTTTGGGCATTGGTCGTCGCCGCAATTCTCGCACTGGCCTTCTGCAGCATTTCCAATGGTGTTTCACCAACTGCACCGGAGGCGAACGTAAGTGAGGGGGCCCCGGCGGGATCCCCGACGGACGTGGTCGGACAGGAGGCTTCCTACTGGGCAAACCGGGAAGTGCGGGCAAGGCAGTTACCCAGTACGTCCTCCAAGGCCCTTGGCTCGCTCAAGCGCGGCGACCTCATCAGAGCCGTTCAAGTTCGCGGGCCCACCGGTGCGGGAGACTGGGTGCGGATCGAAGGCGGAGAATTTGCCGGGGGATACGTTTGGGCGGCGAACCTTTCGCAAACCGCCCGCCCTGAACTTGCTTCCCAGGATGCGGAGACGAAGACGATCGCCACCGGAAAGGCCTTGTACGCGGAGCCCGACCTTGCGGCGCCGCAGCTGCAATCCCTTGCGCCCGGGGCGCAGGTTAAAGTCGTCGGCAAGACGCAGAATGGGTGGTGGGAAATCGCCCTCGCCGGCGGCGGCGTCGGCTACCTCGAACCGGATGCGATCGTCGCCGGCTGCCTGGGCGTGAGCTGCCGAATCCTCACGCCCGACGGTTGGGGCGGCATTCGTGCCGGAATGACGATCCACGCCGCGGAGGCGGCTTCCGGGATGGGATTGGTCAGGCCGGGTTACTATGACGAGGTCTTCGCCGACGAGCCGGGCCGGGCGCAATCGTGCAACATTCACGGCCTTGTCGGCGCTCCAGCCAACATCAGCGTCTTTGTCGAAGATGGAATCATCACTTCGATCGGTGCCGATCTCTCTGAAGAAGGAGGGGCGGGTTCGCGGTTCGAGACCGATCGCGGCGTGGGTTTGGGCGACAGCGAAGACGAGGTTCGGCGCGCCTACCCGAAGCTGGAAGAAAAGCCCGACATCTACTCGGAGCCTCCTGACAAGAAACTCTTCTTCCGCGGCGCTGTCGGTAACGGGATAAAATTCAGTATCGTCAACGGACGCGTTACTGAAATCGTGGTGGGCGGAGACAGCATCGAATATGTGGAAGGCTGCCTCTGAAGGTCAGCCCGCCTCAGCTTTCGGTGAAGCCGGAGCGGCGCCCATCGATCATTTGGGGCAAAAGTCGCTCCGGAACGCAGGGTCCATGCGACGCTTGCGGGCGCGGTTTCCCGCCGCTAGAGACGGCCTCGTGCAGCACGTAGGAGTGTAGCTCAGTTGGTAGAGCATCGGTCTCCAAAACCGAGGGCCGTGGGTTCGAGTCCCTCCACTCCTGCCATTTTCCTCATGAAGTAGAACGCTCCGTCAGGCGGCCGCCCTGCGCCCGCCGCGCCTCGGATATGCACGCGCCCCTCACCGGCGGCAAAGTCGCGATAGCGGACGGGCGGCTTGACCTATGTGGATGCCGAGTTCTGCGGAAGGGGTCATAAAGGACCGGCCACAAAGGAGGGTGGGTCCATGTCCGATCAAGATAGGCTGTATCACGTGGAGCGCGCCCGCACGGAGCTGGATCTTGCCTATAGCGCGCAAATGCCTGCCGCTGCGGAGGCGCATATGAAGCTTTCCGCACTTCATATGGCCCGGCTGAAAGAGGCGGACGAGCGTTGCAGCGGGGACCTCAACGACTTCAGGCGGCGTTAGGCGGCTGCCGGCTTCGGGGCCCGGATGCTGCATCTGGAGGAGGCACGTCTAACCTAGGTAAGGCAGAATGCAGGAACCGTCCTTCCGCGCTGCCGTTGAGCCGGTCCTGGAGGACGGACCATGGCGTCGATCGCGGATCAAAGCATCGCCGAGCTGGGCGGGCGGAGCAGCGTTCTTGTTCGGCAGAAGCGGGATCACGTGGAGCTGGACGGGCTTCTTCAAGAGCTCACCGCGGCGCCGGCACACGAGCAGGGGCCGATACTGCTGCGCATCTATCGGCTCGTCTTTCCGCATGCTTTTGCCGAAGAGGCGGTCTTGTGGCCGGTCATCCGACGGCTGCTGCCGGACGGGCATGCTCTGACGCTTCAGGTGGAGCTGGAGCACCAGCAGATCAACGCGCTGGTCACCGAGCTTGAAGCGCTTCCGGCCGGCTCGCCGGCGCATCGTCAGACGCTCGACCGCGTTGTGCGCCTCCTTAAGGAAGATGTGCGGGATGAGGAAGACAAGCTCCTGCCGCGCCTGCAGGCGGTTTTAAGCCCCGCCAAGCTTCGGTTGCTGGGCCTTGCCTGGGACCTGGTGCGCGCATTCGCACCCACCCGGGCGCACCCGATCGTTTCGCGCCGCCCTCCCGGCAACATCCTCGCGGCCTTGCCGCTGGCGTTGCTCGACCGGCTGCGCGATTCGCTCGACGCCCGCATCGGGCAGAGCGCCGGACCCGTGGCGCCTGTAGCCCGGCGGCTGAGCCTCGCCCTGCGCCGGAGTTCGCATGCGGTTGAGCACCTTCCCGGCATGAAGCGCGGGGAAGACCCTGCGACGCGCGTGCGCGGCAGCGGCTCGAAGACTTCGCGCACCCGTTATCTTGTCGGTGGAGTCGGTTTGGCGGCGGCGCTGATCTTCGTGCGGAGCCGTGCGGCAACCGGTAAGCTGGCCCGTGCCTAAGCTGGCGGCCGGTTGGGCCGGCCGTCAAGCCAGGGCGGGTTCGCCGTCCCGCAGGTGAAGATAATTGCTGTCGAAATCGCCTGCCTCGGCCAGCTTCTTCCAGTCGCCGATAATAATCCCGCGGCTGCTTTTGCGGGTGATAAGGTTCTCCGCTTCAAGCGCTTTCAACGTCCTGTTCACGTGCACGGGCGTGAGGCCGACGCAGTCCGCGATCTGCTCCTGCGTCATTGGCAGCTCATAGTCGGTCTCCTTCCCAAGGCCTGCAACCTTCAGCCTGAGCGAGAACTCGCAGAGAAGGTGCGCGATGCGGGTATGGGAATCCCGGCGGCCGACATTGGCGATCCATTCCCGGAAGACGGAACCGTCGACGAGTGTGTCATGCCACATCGCCATGCCGACATTGGGCCGCTCGAAACCCAGCTTCTTGATGGCTTCGCGGGGGATGAAGGCGACTTCGCTGTCGGTCAGCACCTGCACGCTGTGGTCGGCGACGCCCAGGAAGGAATTTTGAAGATCGACGATGTCGCCCTTCATGTGCACCGCCACGATCTGGCGCGACCCGCCCATGACGATCTTGTGCCGCATCGCGTAGCCGGAGAGCATCACGCACGAATGGGTCGTCTTCTCCCGTTCGCGCACAATGTAGCCGTGCCGTTCGATGCGCTTCGTCCGATGCGGGAGAGCAAGCAGCGCTTGCGCGTCCTCCCTGGTGAACTCGCCCCAATAGCTGTCCAGCTTGGCCCAATAGGCCAGCTTATCGATCATCGGCTGCAAAGGTGAATGAGGCAGGCCTGGCAATGTCGCTCTCCGCTTCGGCGGGAGCACAAGGGCTCACAGTCGATGAACGCCGGTAGATGCCATCGATGCACCCCCGTAACATGGCCGAACGCTGTTACCTAACTATATGAAATTTAAGTTCTTAACATCGATCTTAACGTATGATAGATAATCGGCATCGTCGGAAAGGCTCAGGCTCCGACGGCTGAGAGACAAAAGCGCTCCCGCCGAACGAGTGGGAGCTTTGCGTGGCCAGATATTTCATGAACTTGAGGGACGGCACCGAGGAGTTGCTGGACCCGGACGGCTTGGAATTCGAGACGCTGGATGCACTTCGAAAGGCGGTTCTGGCGACGGCGCGCGACCTTATGTGCGGCGACATGGTCGCGGGCGTGCTCGACTTCAGGTTCCGCATCGACGCCGAAGATGCAGACGGCGTGATCGTCTACACCCTCCCGTTCAAGCATGCGGTGAACATCATTCCCGACACGATCGGCTACGACTGATCGGGCCGCTTCAGAAGATATGAAGCAGAACCTCCCAGCCTAATCCAGCTTTCCACAGAACTTGCGCGCCTGGCCCTTGAGCTGGGTGAGGTGAAGCGAGATCAGGAAGCGGGGATTGCCGTTGCTGTTCCGGTCGTCCCATCGGCAGGCGGAAGCGTCGCCGATGCCGGCTTTGCTGCCGTCGGCGATGACCTCTTTGAAACGTGCGCAGGCGGCGTCGCGGGCGGCGCCCTTGCTCTGGCGCACGGTGTCCAACAGATCGGCTGCTTTCGCCGCCGCCGCCGCTCCCGCCTCCTTGGCAGTGCACAGCCGCGCCTCCGCCTCCTGGCGCGGCCCCTCCTCTCCCCCGGAGCAGGAGGCGGCGAGCGCCGCCACCGGGAGCAGGCCCCAAAGCCGGGTCATGCGCTTACGCCGTGCCACGCGCTTACAACCGGAAGCCGCGGTCGATCGCCGCAAGCGCAGCTTCCGGCGAGGAGAGCCCCCAGTCCACCGCGACGTCGGGCGCCAAGCCCTCTACTTCGTTAAGGCCGGCCTTGGTGAAGCGGCTGCAATTGGGCACCATCAGGTGAACGGGCGCCGCGGTGAGCGCGATCGCGCCGCCGCCGTCGACATAGCCGCAGCCGGCGCCGAAGGTGCGCTCCCCAACCGCTTTGGCCCGGTCGTTGTCGCGAAGCCAGGTGACGAACTCCTCCGCCGCGGACGCGGTGTTGCGGTCAGTGAGAAGAAGCGTCGGGCCGGTCCACTTGCCCTGTCCCGCCAGCCTTTCGGTCGAGGCGGGGCCGTAGGGGCTGCACACCTTCTCGCCGCGCCACACGCCGCTTCGGTCGCAAGTGGGGGCGACCAGCCGCGGCGCCGGGCGCTCCAGCGTGCCGGCGGCGAGCAAGGCTGCAAGCTCGCTGCTCCACTCGCTGCCGCCGCCGTTGCCGCTCAAGTCGATCACCAGGCGCTTCACGCCCTTTGCCTTCAGCGCCGCGATCCTGCCGAGGAGCATGCGGTTCAGCGCGGCGCGATAGGCGAGCTGACGCGCCCGTGGATCGTCTTCAGCTATTCCGGCGCAAGCGGGGGCGTAACGTGCCTCGTCGAACGAGGGGATACGGATGAACCCGGTGGTTCCGACATAGCCGCTTGGGAAAGGCGCACCGGCGAGCGGCCGCCACTTCGGGCTCTTCGCGTAAGGCAGCCGCGTCGCGGCGCGGGGCTCGTCCACATCCGTGCAGGCGGGCGCCGCGCCGGGCAGCGCGCTCATCGCCGGCAGCGCCCGTGCCGACGGGGGCGGCGGCCCCGGCTGAAAGGCGAGATGGGGGTCACGGAACGCATCGACCAATTTGGTGAGCGCAAGCATCGCCTCGGCGTCGCGGGTCGCCTTGTCGAGCATAGCGCCGATCTGCGCGTCCGCCCGCTTCAGGTTCAGCCCGCGCCGCTCCACTTGCCAGTCGAGATTGGCATAGCCCTGGGCAAGCCCCGCTTTGATCCGTTCGAAATCGGCTTTCCAGGCGGCGCGGTCGAATGCGGGCGCGGGCGCCGGCGCGGCGGCGGCGGGACTGGCGGCGGCGAGCAACGCGAGGATCAGCGTTCGGAAGGTGCGTGACATGACGAAAGACTACAGCGCGAACGCCGCTTGTCAAAAGCACCCGCTCTCCCGCCTCCCCTCCCCACGCCGAAGCCTTGCCTTCGCCCCGGCGCTTCGCTATCTCCCCGGCTTCGCTTCATCGGCAAAGCTCGGCTGACCGGCCCCCCGGTCGAGGGCGGCTGCCCGAAAGACTTAAGGACAAGCGCCCGTGGCCAAGGCCTCTCCCGCCGAATTCATCAAGCAGGTCCGCTCCGAAACCGCCAAGGTGGTGTGGCCGACCCGCAAGGAAACGGTCACCACCGGCATCATGGTGGTGATCATGACGTCGCTGCTCGGCATCTTCTTTTTCGCCACCGACAGCGTCTTCGCCGCAATCGTCCGGTTCCTGATCGGCCTCGCCCAGGGCTGAGCGCGCTCCGCACCAAACGACGCTACGACCACACGAACAGACTCGAAAACAAGAGACAGGAAGCACATGTCCCGCTGGTACATCATTCACGCTTATTCCGGCTTCGAGAACAAGGTGCGCGACCAGATCCTGGCGGATGCGCAGCGCCTCGGCCTGGAGCAGCTCGTTGAATCGGTGGAAGTGCCGACCGAAAAGATCACGGAAGTGCGCCGCGGCAAGAAGGTCACCTCCGACCGCAAATTCTTCCCCGGCTACGTGCTCGCCAAATTGAACATGAACGACGACGTCTACCACCTCGTCAAGAACACGCCCAAGGTCACCGGCTTCTTGGGCTCCATGGGCAAGCCCCAGCCGATCAGCGAGGCCGAGGCCGCGCGCATCCTCAACACCAAGGAAGAAGCCGCCGCCTCCGCGCCCAAGGCCAAGATCAACGTCGATTACGAAATCGGCGACCAGGTCAAGGTGCTCGACGGCCCGTTCGCAAGCTTCAACGGCGTTGTCGAGGAACTCGATTTCGACCGCGGCAGGGTCAAGGTCGGCGTCAGCATCTTCGGCCGCGCCACCCCGGTGGAGCTCGAGTTCGAGCAGGTTGAGCGCGTGAAATAATATCGTCTCGAAGTAGTACTTCGAGCCGGGTAGGGTCAGGAGGCCGGGGCGGAGACGCTTCGGCCTTTTCTCTGCGCCCTACCCGTCCCCGCGCCGCTTCTTGCGCTCCATGTCGGCGATCCGCCACCCGCCGAACAGCGCCACTCCCGGATGGTGCGGCGGCTTGCCGCTTGCCTTGCTCCAGCCGGTGACGAGGTGGAGCGGCGGCAGCGGCGGCCTTTCCGCTTCCCCACCCTCGCCTGGCACGCGCCCGCCGTTTTGCGCAAAGGCCCGCGCCCGCGCGTCCGCTTCGTCCGCGCGGCTCTTCTCCGCCGTCCACATCGCGCGCAGCCGGTCGCGGTACACGTCGTCGCTTTCGCCGCGCCGCCGCCGCCGGTGCGGCTTGTCCCAGCCTTGCCGCACCGTTTTCTCGTGGAGGTGGAGGAGCTGCAGCGCTTCCCCCGGCGTCAGCGGCGGCACCGGCGGCGGCTCATTGCCCTGCCACGCATCGTACTCGCCGCTTCCCGGCGCCGCCGCCTCCCACATCGCATTCTCCAGCCGATCGTAGCCCATCGCCAGCGCAAGCCGCATTTCCCGCGCAAAGGCCGCGTCCCTTTGCTGCCGGCGATAGAAAGCGCGCGCCGATGCCCCCGCCGCCGCGGCGGAGAGCCGCACGTTGGCCGTCGCCGAAAGCGCCAGCAAAAACGCCTGCTCGGCCGCTCTGGTCAGCTTGTCCGGCTGCGCGAAGCGAAGCTGCAGCTTCCCCGTCTTGGTCCGCACCACCACCGCCTCCCCGCCTTGGGTTCGAAGCCTGGGATCGGGCACCGGCCCCGTCGCCCGCGCCCGAGCCCGCGCCTGCGCCGCCGACAGCGCCGCCCCCTCCGGCGTCCTTTTGCCCCCGGAGAGGTGAAACCGCGCATGCGCCGCCGCCACAGCCGCGTCCCATTCGAGCGCAAAAGCAGGATGCGCCGCCCGCCGCTCATGCATGGTCGCATTGCCCCGCCCGATCGAGCGCGCCGCCATCCGGCTATTCCCCGTCTCGGCAAGACAGGCGAGAAACCGCGCATTCTCCTCCCGCTGCGCGCACGTCAAAGGTCTCGGCATCGGCTCTCCCCCTCTTGCTTTGCCTGTGCTGTTCCTCTGATGTTCTGATCGAAATCCTATTTATCAAGGGTTCGGTGGAAGCAGTAAGCAGGGCCGCGACACCACGAGCAGCGGAGCGCCAGTCGCAACCGCCGGCTCCGCGCCCGGTTCACCCAAAGCAGGATACGTGCACTGAGGGTTTTCGATGAGGCGCAAAATGGATTAGCCTTCCTTTCCTCGGGTAGATCACCTGAGGACCTCTCGCTAATCTGCGGGGTGATATCACTTTGCTCAGGGCGTTAGGTTGCTTTCCGGCATTTTAGAGGATTAAAGCTGGTCGCCAGCGACGCGCGAGGCGCGGCATCTTAAGAGCAGGGCGCCCGTGGATATAATTGGGAATACAGCCCTCTGGACGTTCCTTGACGGATCTACGGCTATTCAGGCAAGCTCAGTAGGGCAAGTTCGCCGCGGCAAGGGGCATCGCGTCAGCTCCTACTTAGAGCTTGCTGCGCGAATTGCCGAATTGCAGTTCCGAAACCGGGATTACGTTCTCCTCTTCCGAGGCCAACCGGCGGATCACATGCTTGCCGGATCAAGTACACTTCGGCCGAGCATTTTTAGGCCCGATCCAGGCAAAAAGTCGATCAAGCTGTCAAGTCTCGAGCAGCGGTACGACGTGTTACACACTGCGGAACAGCTTCTTATTGATCAATTCCAAACTCTGAAGCGTCTCGGTCGACAACGGGTGGCGCGGCAGCGGCTCCTTCGTTGGTCAATTTTGCAGCACTATGAAGTCTGTGAAACTCCACTCCTCGACGTCTCTCAGTCGCTCCGGATCGCCGCGTCATTTGGCTCCGAAGGGAACAGCCGTGAGGCCTTTCTGTTTGTTCTGGCGGTGCCTAACGTCAGCGGCGCGATTACGGCGAGCGCTGAGGCAGGGATTCAGATCGTTCGCCTGGCGAGCGTATGTCCGCCCTCAGCCATAAGAGCACACATTCAAGAGGGTTATCTGCTGGGCGAGTATCCAGACTTCTCCTCGTTCGGGCAGAGCGCTCACTACAAGCCTTTTCAGGTGGATTTCGGCCGACGCCTAATTGGCAAATTTCGCTTCGAGCGTGAGGCTTTATGGTCGGACGCAAACTTCCCCCGCATTTCCCATTCGGCTCTGTATCCCGACAGCAAGGACTGGCTGGAAACCGCTGTCGGTCAGATTAAGGCCGAGTTAGCAGCCGCCAAGGGTGATTAACAGGTTTCCTCTGGTCGTTCGGACCGACGCACTTTTCGCATCCGCCGCTGCGACCCTCCTTGTCCAACAGTTGTCCACACATTATAGCGGCACAAAACAGGAACGCCGTTGCGTTATCTGCGTTCCTTCCATAGTCCTCTTTGATGACGAACGAGGGAACAATGCCGTACCGCCTCATTGACCTTTTCGCAGGCGCTGGTGGTATGACGTTAGGCTTCGCCGACCGTAGGTTCGGCGGCGGCTTCCGCAGTGTGTGGGCAATGGACCTTGATGCCGCTGCAGTTGAAACTTACCGGGCGAATTTCGGTGATCACGCGGATTGCGCAGACATCGATGCGTGGATTCGGGATGACAAACCCATCCCTTCAGCGGATGTTGTGATCGGCGGTCCTCCTTGCCAAGGCTTCAGCCTGCTCAATAAGCAGCGCACCGGAGATAGCAGACGAGCCCTCTGGCAGCCGTTCATGGATGTGGTTGAGAGAAGCGGTGCACGCGCCTTTGTCATCGAGAACGTAGCTGAGCTGTTGAGTTCGCCTGAGGCTGACGACATCCGCGCACGCGCCTACGAATTGGGTTTCCAAACAGTTTCGAAGGTCCTTCTAGCTGCTGATTACGGGGCACCACAAACGCGTCGGCGAGCAGTGATAATCGGATGGCCGATCGCTGCTGAAGTTGCGCCCATCTTCCCGCCGCTCCCGTCACACGCTGCCCCCGGAACGGGAACCAACCTGCCGCCATGGAAGACGGTGTGGGACGCTATAGCCGACCTTCCATCGCCCCGCGGCACTGAAATCAGGCATGAACAAGCACCGTTTGATCTCCACTTCGGCCGAAACCCGACGCCTAAGAGCATGGCTCGGTACCGTGCAGTCCCGCCGGGAGGCAACAGGTTTGACCTTCATCGGAATGCTCCGGATATAACTCCAGATTGTTGGGTTAGAAAAACATCCGGGGGTACCGACCTGTTCGGTCGTCTTTGGTGGGATCGCCCTTCCGTCACAATCCGCACGGAATTCTTCAAGCCCGAGAAAGGCCGCTATCTTCATCCGGATGAGCACCGGCCGATTACCCATCGCGAGGCTGCTCGCTTGATGGGTTTCCCGGACGACTTCAAGTTTCACGGAACGAAGATTGAGATAGCCCGTCAAATCGGAAACGCGGTTCCTCCTCCTCTCGCCGGAGCCATTGCGGATTGCGTACGCGATTTGCTCCAGCGAGAGTCTGTGAAGAAGGCCGCTTAGCTCAGGAGCAGCTGGCCCGTACGGTGTGCTTCGTCGTGATGCACATTGCACAACGTTACGAGATTGTCGGGATCCGTGTTTGAACCGCCAGCAGCGTGTTGATGGATGTGGTGCACTTCGAGAAACCGGTGATCGAACTGCACGTTGTACCCAGTGGGCCAGCCGCAGCCCTGCCACCGGCACGAGTAGCTGTCTCTCTTCATCACCTTACCGCGCACATCGACGGGAATTTTCCGATCATGGGGCGGCGCTTGAACGTCCTTTGCAAGCCGATAGAAGCCCACTGCCAGGCTCGGATCACCTGTGCTCTTCGTGACTACCGGCCAGCCTTCCTCGGTTCGAAGTTCCCGCGTCCGACGCGCCCACTCGCTCACCTCGTGCCCCGCCACATACCTCAGAACTTCGGAATGGATCGGCTGCCCAACATAGTGGCGCAGCAGCGCCAAGATCTTTTCACGCACGCTGCCGTTGCCGCGCCTGATGCCATTGGTCACCTCCCACCGTTCCTTGGCAGACACGTCCTGCTCGTCGCGCTCCAGCAGGTACTGATCGGGCCGCATCTCTTCCGGAAGCGTCTCATCGGCCACGCCTTCCTCGATTAAGCTTTCTCGAAGCTCGGACATCGTGACCCCACTTACAATCGGCCAGCCGAACTGGACTCGCAACTCGCGGACACGGCGAGCCCATTCACTGATCGCGCCGACGACCATTAGCTCGTCGCCGTCCACCACCTGCCCTACGTGGATCTTCAAGTAAGCCAGGATTCGTGCTCTACCGGAACGATGGCCTGGAACGAACGTCGTACCGAGCTGCCGGACACCCTTAGCTACTTCGCTGAAACTCTTAACCCGCCCTCGCAAGTCGTTCTTCAGTCGATTTCGGGCGAACAAATCGAGAAGAGCGGATAAACGCTCCACTTCGGCTTGAATCGGGTCCGGTTCGTCAGTCATGTCGCGCTCCAGCATTGTTCAAAGCGAGCGCCCGTACTTCATTTAAAACAGCATCTGTATCATGAATTTGGCATTCCCATAAGGTCACGACGGAGAAACCCGCTGCGCGGAGGGCCTCCGTTGCACGCAAATCCCGAGCACGGTTGCGGGCTATCTTTTCCGCCCAGAACTCACGCCGTGTCTTCGGCAACGCTGAACGTCTGCACTCCTCGTGACCGTGCCAGAAGCAACCATGTACGAACACGGCGACTCTGTGACGCGGCAACACGATGTCAGGAGTGCCTGGGAGGTCGCGCCGGTGAAGCCGAAACCGGAATCCGGCGCGATGCAGCATCTTTCGCACCGCTAACTCGGGCTTTGTGTTGGAGCCTCTTATACGGCTCATGTTGCGACTACGTTGTTCCGGCGTCAGATGATCGTTGGGGAGCAATTCGGTACTGGATGTCACCGGTTCAGAGCCTGTCCTAACAACCGCCTGATAGCCTCAGGTTTGCTGGGCTTCGGGTCCGGCTGCGCTTCGATCCAAGCGTCAAGCAATGCTTCCTGATCGGCGTAGAGTCTGAGCCCGACAGGCTTACCAATCCCGGTCGTCGGGCGGCCCATCTTCTTTTTTTGACGCTCGGCTATTGCAGCCCCCTCAACAATCCGTTATCTAGAAGTCGAACCGGAGCAGGGATTAGGCCCCCTGCCCCGGCTCTCACCACCAACGCCTTGTGAAGGAGGCGAATGATGGCTGCTGGGCAGCTTAAACGAACAAGACGGGCCTGTCCTGAGCTAAGTCGAAGGGAGATGCTCGGCGCGGCGGCGGCTTTGCCGGTGGCGGCTGCTTTCGCGCCTCCGCTCGCCCATGCCGCGCCCCTGCTTCCACCCGCCGCGGCGCCCGCGCTCGCACCCGCACCCGCACCCGCCGCCATTCCCCTCCCCGCCGCTGCCGCCCGCCATGCGGATGCCGCCTCCTCATGGTCCCTGTTGAGGACCGCCTTCCGCGACGCGCAGGCGGCGGTGTGCGCCGCCGAGCGGGCCTCCGCCGGCCTGCCCTTTGCCGAGGCCGAGGCGTTGCAGGAGGAGTATGACCGCTGCCTCGACCGGCTGGAGGACGCCCTCGCCCGCCTCCTCACCGCCCCCGCCCCGGACCTCCCCGCCCTCGGCCTCAAGATCGCGCTGATCGTCGATCATGACGCGGGCAGCCTTGCGGACGGCGACTTTTACCTTGCGGCTTTACGGCGGGACGCGCCGCTGCTTTGTTGGGGGTGCGCAGGTCTGAAGGGGGCGCGGCTGCAATGACGACGAATGGGCCCGTTTCACGCCGGCTATACGCCCTCCTCGCCGTCTTTGTGTTCGCGCTCGAAGCGGCGATCGCCCTGTTCGTCGACGATGCCTTTGTCCGCCCGTTCCTTGGCGACGCTCTTGCGCTGGTCCTGGTATATCTCGCGCTTCGGGCAGCGACGCCGCTTCGGCCCCGGCTCGCGCTCGCCGCCGCTTGTGGGATCGCCGTCCTGGTGGAGCTTGGCCAGCTTGTCGGCCTGGGCGAGGCGCTTGGGCTCGGCGGCAATCGGCTCGCGCGAGTGGTGCTCGGCTCTTCCTTCGATCCGCTCGACCTCCTCCTCTACGCCGCCGGCGCCGCCTGCGTGGCTTTGCTCGACCCAAGCGTCCGGCGCCGCGGCGGCTGATTTTCGCTCCCACGCAGGGGTTTGCGAATCCGCCGCCCCTCTGCTAAAGGCCGCCTTCCAACGCACAGCATTGGATTTACGCGGGAGGCGCGCCTCAGGGCTCGCCGTCTGAACCGCTAAACTTGAAACCCGGCCGAAAGTATTACTTTCGGACGAACCTATAGAGTGAGACACATGGCAAAGAAGATTACGGGCTATATCAAGCTCCAGGTGCCCGCGGGCGCCGCCAATCCTTCGCCGCCGATCGGCCCGGCACTGGGTCAGCGCGGCGTCAACATCATGGAATTCTGCAAGTCCTTCAACGCGGCGACGACCGAGTTGGAAAAGGGCATGCCGATCCCGACCATCATCACCGTCTACGCGGACCGGAGCTTCTCGTTTGAGACCAAGACTCCGCCGGCGACTTTCCTGCTGAAGAAGGCGGCGGGCCTGAAGTCGGGCTCCAAGGAGCCGGGCAAGGTTGGTGCCGGCCGGATCAAGCGCTCCCAGGTGCGCGAGATCGCCGAAACGAAGATGAAGGATCTGAACGCGAACGATCTCGACGCCGCGACCAAGATCATCGAAGGCTCCGCCCGCGCGATGGGCCTCGAAGTGGTGGAGGGTTAAGAACGTGGCCAAGCTGACCAAGAAGCAGAAGGCGCTCGCCGCCGCAGTGGACACCACCAAGCTGTACGGCGTCGACACCGCGATCGAAACGCTGAAGGCGAACGCCACCGCGAAGTTCGACGAAACGATCGAAGTCGCGCTGAACCTCGGCGTCGATCCCCGCCACGCCGACCAGATGGTCCGCGGTGTGGTGACGCTTCCCGCAGGCACCGGCAAGGACGTCCGCGTCGCGGTGTTCGCGCGCGGCGCCAAGGCCGAGGAAGCCACGGCGGCGGGCGCCGACGTGGTGGGCGCCGAAGACCTGATGGAGAGCATCCAGGGCGGCACCATCGACTTCGACCGCGTCATCGCGACGCCCGACATGATGGGCATTGTCGGCCGCCTCGGCAAGGTTCTGGGTCCCAAGGGCCTGATGCCGAACCCGAAGCTCGGCACCGTCACCCCGAACGTCACCGAAGCCGTGAAAGCGGCCAAGGGCGGGCAGGTCGAGTTCCGCGTCGAAAAGGCCGGCATCATCCACTCCGGCATCGGCAAGGCGAGCTTCTCCAACGAGGACCTGCGCCGCAACTTCGACGCGTTCGTGGACGCAATCGTTCGCGCAAAGCCGGCCGGCGCCAAGGGAAAGTATGTCAAGAAGGTGGCGCTGAGCTCCTCCATGGGCCCGGGCCTCAAGGTCGATGTCGCGGAAGTGGCGGGCGCCTAAACACGCATTTTTCTTCGGGAAATATGATGCAAGGCGAGGGCCGGGGGCGAAAGCTTCCCGGCCCTTTCCCGTTCGTGCTCAGGCTCTTAGCGGCTTGAACCAAGCCATTGATTCGCCATCTTCTTGTGCGAGAAACCAGCATCCGGCGGGCCGTGTGGTGGCCCGAACATGGGAGTTTTCGATGCGCAAGATGATGACCGTATTGGCTGCCGCCGTCGCTGTTGCGGGCCTCGCCGCGCCGGCCGATGCCGCCAACGCAAGCGGCGTGTGGCGCAACCCGAAGAACACGGTGCACGTGAAGCTGCAGCCGTGCGGCGCAACGATGTGCGGCACCGTTGTCTGGGCCGCACCTAAAGCGCAGGCAAAGGCAAAGGCGGCCGGGCAGCAGCTCGTCGGTGCGCAGCTGTTCCGCGAGTTCAAGGCGGTGAGCGCCAATCAGTGGAAGGGCCGTGTCTTCGTGCCGGACCTGAACCGCACCTTTTCCGGCACCATCACCGCCGAGACGCCCACCAGGATGGTCGGCAAGGGCTGCCTGATCGGCGGCTTCTTCTGCAAGCAACAGACCTGGGTGAAGATCGGCTGAGACCGATCGCGGCACTCAAGAATGGGGCGGTTGGCGAGAGCGTCCCGCCCTTTTCACACTCACCAAAGGTTGAACGGGCAACACATTCGTGTATAGGCCCGGACATCGCTCCCCTGGGTTCGCCTGTGGGAGCAACCGTCCGAGACAGCTGGTGGGGCTTGCCCCTTAATGCTCCAGCCTAGACGGGGAAGAGTTTTTACCGGGTTCGCGTCACGCGCCCCGGGTCAGCCTGCCTCCAGGGTTCAGGCCGTCAACCACTCCCCACGGACAATGGCTTCGCTGCGCGGCTTGCCGCGTGCGGGGCCGACACCTGTTTGGCGGTCCTCGGATCGGCAGGCGGGACTATCGCCCGCCCGGATGTTCCGGCGGGCTGTTTGGAGTGCAAGGCAAATGGATCGAGCTCAAAAGTCCGAGCAGGTCGCACAGCTGAAGCAGACGTTCTCCGAGACGCAGGTGGTTGTTGTCACCCGCAATCTCGGCATGACGGTGGCCCAGTCCACCGCCCTGCGGAACCGGATGCGTGATGCTGGCGCCAGCTACAAGGTGACCAAGAACACGCTCACCCTGATTGCGCTCGAGGGCACCACTTATGCTTCGATCGGTGACATGCTCACCGGTCCAACCGCGCTTGCAACCTCGGCCGATCCGGTCGCGGCTGCCAAGGTTGCGGTTGATTTCGCCAAAACGACGGATCGTTTCGAGATCGTCGGCGGCGCAATGGGCGACACGGTCCTCGACCAGGCAGGCGTGAGGGCGCTCGCTGAGCTTCCGTCTCTTGATGAACTGCGCGCGACGATTATCGGGCTTATTCAAGCACCGGCAACGAAGATCGCCCGCACCATCAACGAGCCGGGTGCGATGCTCGCCCGTGTGTTCGGTGCCTATGCGGCCAAAGAAGACGCATAAGCGGATATCCCATCGAAGTGTTACTTCGATGGGGACCCACCCCACCGAATACCAAGTTTGATTTTGAACTGAACCCTTGGGGCGACGCCCCTGATTTGGAGAATATGAAATGGCTGACATCCAGTCCCTCGTCGATCAGCTGTCCGAGCTGACCGTTCTTGAAGCTGCCGACCTCGCCAAGGCTCTCGAAGAGCGTTGGGGCGTTTCCGCTGCTGCCGCTGTCGCGGTTGCCGGTGGCGGCGGCGCGGCTGCCGCTCCGGCCGAAGAAGAAAAGACCGAGTTCGACGTGATCCTCGTCAACGACGGCGGCAAGAAGATCAACGTCATCAAGGAAGTGCGCGCCATCACCGCGCTCGGCCTCGGCGAAGCCAAGGCCCTGGTCGAAGGCGCTCCGAAGCCGATCAAGGAAGGCATCCCCAAGGCCGAAGCGGAAGAACTCCGCAAGCGCCTCGAGGAAGCCGGCGCGACCGTCGAGGTCAAGTAAGGGCTTCGGGATCGTCGGAGACGATCCCGGGCTTGAGAAAAGGAAGGGCGGCTCCGCGAGGGGCCGCCCTTTTTTAGTGCCCTTCACGTGCGGCCGGGCTCGCTGCCCCCACTTAAAGAAAGACGGCCGCCGCAATCAGGGAAGCGGCGGTGACCAGGATGAGAAGCAGAATGGTCCAGTAGGCCAAAGCGCGGCCCCGCCGGGGAAAGTGGTTATTACCCCACCGTAACTCGCCGGCTCGAAGCCCCTCTAGGAACACGTAGAGACAGTAGGGACCAAAGAGGGTCGCGGGCTGAAGGCGGACGTCCGGATCGGCGTTCAACGATCGCCACCAGCTCCAATCACACAGCGCCGCCAAGACAAGGATGAAGCCGGTAGCGAGCCAATATGCCCCAGGCTCGGCACGGCGTTCGATCGGCCGCGAGACGGTGCATCGGCCCACCACGAGCACACGAGCGGACAAGCTGGCGAACAGCAGAGTTGAAAGGCCGAAGAACCAAGTGTCGAATGACATCGCCGCTGCCTAACAGTGCCGGAAGCCCGCGATCCAGCACTGATCTCGCAGACGAAGCATCAGCCGTTATGTCTTCACCGGCTGCCCGAGCGGAAGGGCGATCACGCCCTGGTGAAGGCCCGCGGCGCCGTCCAGCGGGAACGGGCCGAGTTCGTCTCCGGCGGGGAGGCCGACGGAGAAGGCTGCGGCCGTGCGGCCCTCGCCGCCGCCGGGAAGGCGGTAGCGGATGTCGGCGACCACGGCGGGGAGCAGGCTGGTGCCGGGGAGCTCGGCGCGGGGAAGCGCGACGGAGGCCTGGAGCGTGCGCGCTTCACCGGCGGCGAGGGTGACGGCGGGGGTGCCGACATGGCCAGGGGGCGGGATCAGGGCGCGGGTGGCGTCCTGGCCGGCGTGGGCCGCCATCCAGGTGTAGACCCGGACATCCTGCGCATCGACCGGACCTTCGTTGAGCACGGTGAGCTCAAACTCGATCCGGGCGCCCTCCCCTTCGACGCCCGCGCGCAAGGGGCGCAGGCGAAGGTCGATGCGGGGGCGGCCGACGGGGGCGACTGGAACGGGAGCGACGGGGATCGGCGGCTCTTCGCGCACTTCGCGGTGCATCACCGTGTCGGGGCGGCGGCGGCCTCCGCGGGCGATCAGAAAGGCGATCGCGCCGAGCAGGAGCAGGATCGCGGCGACGATCAGCGGCCAGCCCCAGCCGCCGCCGTCCTGCGTGGTCGTGGTGGTGACCTCCGGATAGACTTCGACGTCGTTGTAGCTCTCGTTGAAGCTGTCGGCGGGAGGCAGGATCTCGACGCTGTTGTCGGTGAGGAGCGGTTCGGAAGGCACGGGGACAGGAACCGGAACCTGCTCGATGATCACCGCCGGCGGGGGCGCCGCGGCGGGAATGTCGTCGGGCGGCGGCGCGCTGCGGACGGGGCGCTCGGCCGGTTCGGAGCGCGGCGGCGCAGGCTCGGGCGCGGGTTCGCGTTCAGGGGTAGCGGGCGCGTCGTCGTCGGCCGGCTCCTCCTGCGCGGGCGGATCCTGCGCCGCCTGGGCTAGGGCCGGCGGCGCGGCGAAGGCGGCGGCGGCGAGGAGAAGAAGAAGGGCGGAGCCGGGGGAGCGCTTTGTCATGACGAGGCCATAACGAAGCCGCTCCCCAACGGGTCCCTCCGATCAGCGGCGTTCCGTTTCGCCGAGCTCGCGGGCGACCACGCCCTCGTGAAGGCCGGAGGGGTTGTCGACGGCGAAGTGGGCAAGCTCCTCCCCGTCCGGCACGCCCACGGCGAAGCGGGCGGTGGCGTGGCCGGTGCTTCCGTCGGGCAAGCGGAAGCTGGCGTCGGCGACGACCACCGGCAGCACCGCATCACCGGAGACTTCGGCGGTGGGAAGACCGACCGCGGCGGAGAGTGTGCGTTCCTCGCCTGCCGGAATGTTGACGGGCGGCGTATCGGCATGGTCGGCTGGCGCGATCAGCGCGCGCTCGCCCTCGCTGGCGGCGGAAGCGAGCATCCAGGTGGAGACCCGCACGTCCTCCGCCGCCACCGGCCCCGAATTGCCCACGGTGAGTTCGAACTCGACGCGGGCGCCATCTCCGTCGACGCCGGCGCGGACCGGGCGAATGCTGAAGTCGATCGCCGGGCGGTCTTGAGAGGTCACCACAGCCGAAGCGGCGGCGGGTGCTTCAGGCTGGGGCTCCTGGGCCGGAGACACGGAAGCGGCAGCAAAGCCGCCGATGACCGGAGCAGTCAGCGCCGAGGTGCCGAGGCCCGCCGCAGGGACGGCGGTAGTGACGGCAGCGGGAGCCGCCGTAACTGGCGCGGCGGGCGGAGCTTGGGGCGCAACAACCGGCTTGGGCGCGGCGACCGGCGCAACCTGCGGCGCGGGCGCGACCGGGACGTGCTGGATTGGTTCGGATGCTACCGGCTCGTGATGGTGCGTCTGCTCGACGAAGGTGTCGTCATCCTCGCGGCGTCGGCGGAACAGGAAGAAGAGGGCCACGGCGGCGATCGCCAGCGCGCCAAGCGCCCAGGGCAGCATCGAACCCCCGCTTTGCTGGGCGGGCGGAGCGGCGGGGCTCAGGACGTCGGTTTCGCCGGCGGGAGGCGCGGGGAGCTGCTCAACGGCCTCCGACGAAACGGCTGCCGCGTCGGCCGTGGGCAAGTCGTCGGCGCCCGTTCCTGCCGGCGGCGCAGGCACGGTAGCGGGGGTATTAGCGGCGGCAGGAGCCGCTCGAACAACGGCGCGAGGAGCCGGGCGAACCGCAGGGCGTGGTGCCGAGCGGCGGGCGGGGGCTGCGGTTGTGGCGGCGCGTTCCGCGGGCTGTTCGGCCTCCGTCGCAGGGGCGGGCTGCTCAGCTGCGGGTTGCGGAGTCGCGGCCGGCTTTTCGGCGGCGGGCTGCTGGGCGGGCTCCGCTGCCGGCTGCTCGGTGGCGGGCTGCGCCTCCTGTGCAGCGAGCGCGGACAAGGGAAAGACGGCGGCGGCAAGCAAGGCGGCGGCGCGGCGGACGCGAAGGGACGGGTTTCTCATAACAGGGGCAGAATGACCGTGCCGCCGCTTCGGGCGCGCCGGCGAGCGCCCGGCGCGACGGTACGTTGCCCGGCGTCGGCAGGCCGAGCGGAACCGCATGCGGGAGGGCAGCTTGAAGCCGCCCTCCCCTTGCCCGCCGGTCAGAAGGCCGGGTGGCCGCCGAGGATTTCCGGGCCGGCGGAAACGATGCCGGTCAGGCTCGACACGCCGAGCAGAACCACCGAGCCGCCGCCGTTGGTGAAGGCGATGGAGAGATCGGCAATCCCGTCCCCGTCCACGTCGCCGATCCGGCTGCTCTTGATGGCGATCCCGTCGAGAACCAACTGGTCGACGCCGGCTTCAAAACCGATAATCGTGTCGTTGCCGCCGCCGCGCCCGAAGACGAACAGGTCGGCGCCGGTTCCGCCGTCGAGCAGATCGTTGCCGCTGCCGCCGATCAGCACGTCCTTGCCCGCGCCGCCGAACAAGGCATCAACGCCGTTGCCGCCCTCCAGCCAGTCGTGGCCGCCAAGCCCGCGCAGGACGTCGTTGCCGTTGCCGCCGAGGAGGTGGTCCTCACCGCCCGTTCCGGGCAGGTCCGACTTGCCGTTGCCGGCCGAGACGCGGATGCCGTCGGCGGTGCCGGTGACGGTGACCTCCACGGTGGCGGTGCTGGTCAGGCCGACCGCGTCGGTCACCGTGTAGCTGAAGCGGTCCACCGTGGTTGCGCCCGTTGCGAGCCAATCGAAGCTGTCGTGGTCCGCGCTGTAGGTGAGCGTCTGCGTCGCGGCATCGAAGTAGACGGTGCCCAGCGTGCCTTTGGTGTCGACGCCCTTGACGCTGAGCACGTCGCCCGAATCCGGATCGCTGTCGTTGCCGAGCAAGCCGGGGATGAGGTTGCCGCTGACGGCGTCTTCGGTGACCGCCGCTTTGTCGTTGGCGGCAGTTGGCGCCTCGTTGACGTTCGAGACGGTGATGGTCAGGGGCCGGTCGACGAAAAGCGTGTCCGGATCGGTGGCGCGGACGATCACGTTCCAGCTTGCCGCCGCTTCATGGTCGAGCGGGCCGGTGGCGGTGAGCTTTCCCGTCGTCGGATCGATGGCGAAGCGCCCGTCCGCGTCGTCGACGAGGCTGTAGGTGAGCACGTCGGCATCGGGGTCGTCGGCATGGGCCGTGCCGATGACGGTGCCCGCGGGGGCGTTCTCCGCCACCGTGCTGCCGTCGACGACGAGGTTCAGCGGCGCCTCGTTCGGATGCTCGATAAAGAAACGTGCGACCGTCGGATCGTGATCGGTTGCGCGCTGGGCGCCGTCGGGAAGCTCGGCGTTGATGTGCACTGCGTCGAACTGCGCGGTTGAGCTCAGGCCGCCGCTTACCAGGAAGTTGTCGAGCGCCTGGGCATTGCCCTCGAAGAAGTAGGAGTAACGCTCCTCCTCCGGCAGCAAGCGGTGGAGGTTGGTGAGCACGCCGCCTTCGAGCTGGGTGACGTTGCCTTCGAACCAGAAGCCGTTGAAGTCGCCGAGCACGCCGAGCTTCAGCGCAGGATTGGTGGCAAGCGCTTCGTTGACGTAGGCGGACACCGCGGCCCCCTGCGCCGCGCGGGCGCCGTCGCCGGCGTCGGACGGCGGCTGGGTGGAGCCCCAAAGTGGATCGCTGCCGCCGCGGGAGGTGAAGTGGACGTTGATCAGGCGGACTATCTGGTCGTTGAATACGAAGTCGGCGATCAACGGCTTGCGGGTGCCGTTATAGGCGGTGCCTTCCAGAAGATCGGCGCTGCCAGTGATGTAGGACACGCGGTCCGGGTTGTAAAAATAGCCGCTGCGGATGTTGCCGCCGGGCTCGCCGCCCGAGCTGTTCGGCGCGGGGGCGACCTCGACATAGACGTACTTCGGCCCGCCAGCCGCGACGATTGCGTCGATCAGCAGCTGCGCCGTCACTTGGCCGGACATGTTGGTGCCGTTGCCGGCGCCGTCCGCGTCCTGGATCTCCTGCAACGCGACGATGTCGGGTGCGCCGAGGCTGTAGACGATGTCGCGGGCAAGGAGATCGAACTTGACCGGTGAATCGGTAGGATCGAGGTTCTCGACGTTGTAGCTTCCCACCGTGAGGTGGTCGCGGTCCCCCTTCAGGGTCGTGGCTTCCGGTGTCAGCGTCACGTCCATGGTGACCGTCACCGTCTCGGTAACCAGCAGTTCGAAGCTGTTGAAGCCGTAGCTCATGATGCCGGTGACATTGCCGAGGATGTCGCCCTGGCTGTGGCCGCCGGTGTAAGCGGGGAACAGGCTGTTGGCGTCGATCTGGATCTTTTCGGGATTGTAGTCGCCGTCCGAGAGGGTGATCGCGCCGCGGGCGCTGACGCCGGTGGCGCCGACGCCGCCCGAGGCAACGACATAGGTCTCGCCTCGCGCGTTCGAATTCGTGACAACCAAAGGCGCATCGACGGTGACGCGCATGCCTTCCAGCGCTTCGTAGAAGTCGATGCCGTCGGTGAGCGGATCGAAGCTGGTCAGGCCGTCATCGTCGATCATCTCGGTCGGCGGAAGGATGCCGCCGGTGCCGATCAGAACGGCGGCGGGAAGCGAATTGCCGCTCGACTGGACGGCGACGGAGGTTGCGTTGAGTTGGGTGGTGGTGAGGTTGGTCGGATCGCCGCCGGGGAGGAATTCCACCACCGCGCCGGATACCTTGACGCCGTCGCCGACGGCCACGGCGGGCGCCGTGCCGGTGAAGACGAACAGGGCGTCGGAGGTGCGGGCGTTGTTGTCCCCCTTCGCATCCTGAAGGTAGAAGCCGTTGGAGGCGACGGCGGTGACGATGCCGTCGGTGATCACCGGCTGGCCTTCATAGGCCGAGCGATGGCCCTCGCCCTGGATCTCGCCGATGCGCAGCGGCAGCGGATCGTCGTTCACGATCGTGCCGACGCCGAGAGTGTCGCTAATGGAGATGTTGCCCGCTGGATTGGCGAGGCGGATGGCGAGCTGTTCATTGCCTTCGCCAACGGTGTCGCCGGTGACGCCGATCACGATCTGGACGGCGGAGACGCCGAGGCCGAAGTGGACGCTTCCGCCAAGCGGTTGCCCCGAGGCAAGGTCGGTGAGGCCGGCGGTGCCGGTCTCAAGCGCCCAGGTGACGCTTGCTTCCTGGCCGAGGCCGCCCGCGCGGCGGACCGTAAAGACCAGCTGCTGAACGCCGCTGTCGCCTTCGATCACGCGCGCGTCAGTGACCGTGACGAGGCCGGTGGCATTGCCGCCGAGGAAGTTCTGGCCCTGGTTGACCGAACCGAAGCTCGACGGGGCGGACGGCGCCCAGGTGAAATCGTCGTAGGTCGCGCCCTCGCCAACGAGGCGGAGCGAGCGGCCGACGGCCTCCGTGCCGCTTTCATCGACTCCGATGTCGCGGCTGGTGAGGCCAGCCGCCGGTCCGGCGGCCGCGGTGATGGCGCCTTCCCAGGAAATGAACTGGATCACCCGGCCCTGCGCATCGACCAGGGCAACGCCGTCGGCGGGGCCGTTCTGGATGCCCGGGCTGGCGGGAATGGAGACGGTAACGGTGCCGAAGCCGTCGTCCTGATCGGTGACAACCAGGCCGGTCAGCGATCGGGTCGAGGCAACGGCGGCCGCGCCGGCGTTCACGCCGTCGGTGCCGCCATTGTAGAAGACCAGGGTCCAGCCGGTGAAGTTGGTCCCGGCCGGCGCGACGATCTCCACCGCTTCGCCGACATCGGTGCTGGCATTGTCGTAATGGATTTCGTTGATGAACACGCCGCCGACCGGCGGCTGGGCATCGTCGTTGAGGATGGTGCCGATCGCCTGGCCGTCGCCGAGGCTTGCACCGCCGGCGGGCGCCGACAGGGTGACGGTAAAGGTCTCGTCGCCTTCGAAGCTCGTGTCGCCGGCAACCTTGACGGTGATCGTCGCGGAGGTCTGACCATCGGCGAACGCGACGGTGCCGCTAAGCGGCTGGCCGGCGGCGAGGTCGTTTGCGGCGGCGGTGTTGAAGCCGATCGTCCAGGTCGCGGAGACTGGCCCTGCCGTGCCGCCGTCGCGGGTGACGGTGAAGGTCATCGTCGCGGCGCCGGCATCGCCCTCAACGATATTGGCGTCGGCGACCGACAGGTTGCCGGGAAGGGCCGCGGGCGCTTCCTCGCTGTTGACCAGGATGTCGTCGATGCCGACCCATTCGTCATTGCCCGCGGCATTGGTGGTGATGATCCGCACTTCCAGGGTGGCGGCGTTGTTCGCATCGGCCGGAAGGGTGGCGCTGACCGGCGTCACTTGCCCAAACAGGCTCGGGCCCGCCGTTGCATCGGCGACGTAGCCGCCTGGGACGTTCTTCCACTCGCCGGTCGGGCTGGTGCGGTATTGAAGCGCAACCGGCTGAACCGCATTGTCGATGGAGCCATCGAGATCGCGGATGTTGAAGCTTACCGTTACGTTCTTGCGGCCGGTTGCGTCGAGGTAGATCACCAGGTTCGGCGCGTCGGCGGTGCCGGAGCCGTTCAGCGCAATCGTCGGGTTCGGCAGGTGGAATTCGGCGACGCCGCCCGAATTCAGGGTATTCGGACTGGTCTGGTTTGCAATCACGTCCACGGTTGTCGGTGTGGCGGAGACAATGGTGCGCGGATCGACCGGGGCGGGGCTGCCGGTCGTGTAATCGCCAAGGTAGCCGACGATGCTGGGGACGGCGTCCCAATGGTCGTCAACGGAGATAAGCCCGACGTCATCCCAATTCTGCGAAAACGGCTTTAGACTAAGCTTGTAATACGTCTTCGACATCGAACACCCCCGCTGTGCGCCGGTCGGGGCGGAGCGCCCACCGCGCCCGCTCTGCTTTCCGGCTATTGTTTGGAAAGAATCATTCTGTTTGAGTCGGGGCAACGTAACGGCGGGCAAGGCCCGCGCAACCGCTCCAATCTTTTTATCCCCAACCATTTTTCGGTGACAGTTTCGAGACTTAGGCGCCGCACTGGGCGCGGATCGGGACAATCCGCAGGCGGAACGATTTAGGCGGCACCGGCGCGGCGGATGGGCGTTGAGGAACACATGCGGGCGGTGATCGGAACAGCCGGGTGGAGCATCCCGACTTTGGTAGCGGAGGCGTTCCCCGCGGATGGAACGTCGTTGCAACGCTACGCCGCGCGCTTCGCCGGAGCGGAAATCAACTCGTCCTTTCACCGATCGCACCGCGTCACGACCTGGGCGCGCTGGGCGGAAAGCGTGCCGGAGGATTTCCGCTTCTCCGCAAAGCTGCCGAAAGCGATCACCCACCAGAAGAAGCTGGTCGAGGGCGAGGAATTGGTCGCCGCGTTTGTTGAAGAAGTGGCGGGGCTGGGTGCCAAGCTGGAGATCGTGCTCGTGCAGCTGCCGCCCAAGCTCGCCTTCGACCCGGCGGTAGCGCGGGCGTTTTTCACCGACCTTCGCGGCCGCACCGGCGCACTGGTCGCCTGCGAGCCGCGCAACCCGAGCTGGTTCGAGGCGGACGCGGACGCGCTTCTCGTTGAACTGGAGGTCGCGCGCGTTGCCGCCGACCCGGCAGTGGTTCCGGCCGCGGAAGTGCCCGGGGGCTGGCGCGGGCTGGATTATTGGCGGCTGCACGGGTCGCCGGTGATGTACCGCTCGGAATATGGCGCCGAGCGGCTGGAGGCCTATCGCGCCGCTCTGGCCGAAGCGGAAGCCGCCGGGCGCCGCGCCTGGTGCATGTTCGACAATACCGCCTCCTCAGCGGCAACCGCCGACGCGCTGCACCTGATGAGCGCGTTGGAGGCAACATCCTATTGACAAGAGTGTAAGCAATGCGCAGCATTCCCTAATGACCTATAGCCACTCGATCGGAATCGCGCCGGGCGACATCGACCATATGGGGCACGTCAACAACAGCGTCTATTTGCGTTGGGTGCAGGACGCGGTGGTGGATTATTGGCAGGCCGTCGCGCCGGCCGAAGCGGTCGCGGCGCACCTGTGGGTCGCGCTGAAGCACGAAATTACCTACCGCCGCCCGGCCTTCCTCAACGACATCGTCGTTGCCGACGTCATCGCCGAGCAGGTGCAGGGCGCCCGCGCCTTCTTCTCCACAGTGATCCGCCGCGGGGAGGAAGTAGTTGCCGAGGTGAAGAGCTGCTGGTGCTGCCTCGACGCGGTAACTAAGCGCCCGGCCCGGCTTGCGCGCGAGGTGGCGCGGCGGTTCGTGCCGGATTGATCGCGCCTCCGGTGCGAGCGCCCTTTACGCGGTGCCGCGGCCACTGATAGATTCCCAGCCGAACGGGCACGGGGGACCAGAATGTTCGAATATTTCACCGAAACGCTGCCGCACTTTCTCGCTTACTTCGCGGCGGCGGTGGCGCTCGCGGCGGCTTTCCTGGCGATCTACGTGGTGATCACGCCGCACAAGGAATTCGAGCTGATCCGCGCGGGCAACAATGCCGCGGCTGTGCAGCTGACCGGCACCTTCTTGGGCTTTTGCATCCCGGTGGCGATGGTGATCGGCCATTCGGTGAGCATACCCGACATGCTGCTCTGGGGCGCGGTCGCGGCGATCGTACAGCTCCTCGTCTTCTTCGTTATTGCCCGTTTGCTGTTCCGCTCGATCTCGCAGCGGATCACCGAAAGCTGCGCGGCGTCGGGCATCTTCGTCGGCGGCATCGGCCTGGGGATCGGAATCCTCCAGGCCGCCTGCATGGTTCCTTGAGCGCGCACGGGGAGCGTAACCGATGAAGAAGCAGATGTTCATGACGACGGCGATGGCGGCGGCGCTTGCCGGCCTGCCCGCTTGCTCGTCCAACAACGACTGGAACGGCGAAGTGATCGCCGACCGCGACACCGCCGTCTGCGTCGATCAGGAAGGGAAGCGCGTCGACGACGACCGCTGCGGCCGCGACCTCTATCATGGCGGTGGGATGGGGAGCGCGTTCCTTTGGTATTATATCGGGCGCAGCGCGGCGGTGCCCTTTTACGGCGAGTCGATCCGTGACCCGCGTTATGCGCGCTATGCCCGCTACAACAGCTTCTCGCCCCGCAGCGGCGTTTCCTACGCCCGGGCGCCGGCGACGACTCGGATGACGCGCAGCCAGGCAGTGTCGCGCGGCGGCCTCGGCTCGAGCTCCAGGCGCTTCGGCGGCAGCGGCCGGTCCTGAGGCGGCCATGGAGCGGCACGCGGTTGCGCCGCGCGAAGGCTGGCAGGGCATCGTCGAAGGCCAGGGCCTGATCTGGCACAGCGAAGGCGACCAGGCCTATTGGGACGAGAGCGCTTATTACGCCTTCACGCTCGCCGAGGTGGAGCGGATCGAGGGAGCAAGCGAAGCGGTGTTCGACCTCTTTCTCGAGGCCGGCGACAAGATCGTCTCCGACCCCGAGCTGATGGAGCTCTTCGGCATTCCCGCTTTCTGCCACAAGCCGATCAAGGCGGCGTGGAAGGCGGAGCCGCCATCCTTGAACTACGGCCGCTTCGACTTCGGCTATAACGGCGAGGGCGAGCCGAAGCTGTTCGAGTTCAACTGCGACACGCCGACGTCGCTGCTCGAAGCCGCGGTGGTCCAGTGGGAGTGGAAGGAGCAGCTCTTTCCCGAACTCGACCAATTCAACAGCCTGCACGAGAAATTGCTCGGCCGCTGGGCGGAGCTTCGTCCGCGGCTGTTCGGGCAGCGCATCTGGTTCACCCACACCGCCGACCCAAGCCACGAAGACACGATCACCACCACCTACCTTCGCGACCTGGCCGATCAGGCGGGGCTCGAGACTTTGGGCGTGCTGATCGACGACATCGGCCTCGACGGCGGCGGGCGGATCGTCGACCGCGACGACCAGCTGATCACCGCCATATTCAAGCTCTACCCGTGGGAATGGATCGTCCGCGAGGCGTACGGCCCGGACATCGTCCGGCACTTGCCGGACACTCTGTGGATGGAGCCCATTTGGAAGATGATCTGGAGCAACAAGGCGATCCTCCAGATCCTTTGGACCATGTTCCCCAACCACCCGAACCTGCTCGCTGCGTCGGTGCGGCCGGAGCGGATCGGGGGAAGCTATGTCGCCAAGCCCTTCCTTGCCCGCGAAGGCGCGAACATCGAAGTGGTGGAGAACGGCAAGACGCTTGCCCGCAGCGGCGGCGAGTATGTCGAGGGGCTGACCATGTATCAGGAGCTCTACCCGCTTCGCGACTTCGGCAACGGTTATCCGGTGATCGGAAGCTGGGTGGTGGACGGCGAAGCGGCGGGCATGGGCGTGCGCGAGGACGGGCTGATCACCGGCAACCGCGCCCGCTTCGTTCCGCACGTGATCAGGGGCTGAGGGCTGTGCGGAAGCTGCGCGCGGCGACCGATACGCTGAAGGAACTGGCAGCGCTCTATTCGGGGCTGATCCTCGCCTGCACCGCGGCCTTTATGTGGCTGGAGGGGCAGGATTTCTCGACCAGCTTGTACTGGGCGGGCGCGACGGCGACGTCGACCGGCTATGGCGACATCACGCCGAAAACGGTGAGCGGGCAATTGCTTGCCTTCGTGCTGATGCACGCGTCGGTCTTCTGCATCGCGCCGCTGATCATCGTCCGGCTGGTGGACCGGCTGAACGAAAATCGGGACGCTTTTACGCACGACGAGCAAGTCCACATCCTGGAAGGGCTTGCGCGGCTCGAAGCGGCGGTCGCGCGGATCGAGGCGGAGCGGAGCGGTGACAAAAAATAGCGGCCGAAGCATCGCTGCCCCGGCCGCCACTTCACTTACGCCTGCCGCTTACCAGTAGCGGCTGCGGATCACCTGCAGCACGCGGCCGGTGCGGACGTTGACCAGCAGGAGATCGTCGCCGTAGCGGACCCACTGTTGGAAACGGCCCGGCTGACGAACGCCGAACTGGCCGTAGTTGCTCACATGGTAGCGCGAACCGTAGAAAGCCGGGCGCAGATTGTAGCCGACGCCAACCGGACGGTAGGACCAGTTGCTGTAGGGCGAGACGTAGCGCGCGGTGCGGCGGCGGTCGGCGCGGTCCTCGCGCAGCTCGCGCCGGGCGCCTTGAAGCTCGCGGCGCTCTTCGCGAACGTCGCGGCGGTCGCCGAAGCGGCGGGCTTCGCGAAGCTCCTGGCGTTCTTCGCGCACTTCGCGGCGGTCGTGGCGGATCTCGCCGCGCGACTGGGCGGACGCGGCGGAGGGGATTGCGACGGCGGCCATCAGGCTCATCAGGATCAATTTACGCATGAGGTACTCCAACTAAACACGATCCAATCGGCTGTTCCCGATCATTGGAGCCATTATGGCGGGGCCACGCTGAACCGTGCGGGAACGCGCTGTTCATCGGCCATACGGGAAGCGGGTTGACGTTAACGTAAGGCCGGGGCAAGCCGCAGCCACGCCTTTCAAGCCGGAGACAAGAGATGAGCCCGATCACCACCACCCGCCACGGCGATGTCCTGATCGTTACCTCCAACAACCCGCCGGTGAACGCGCTCGGCATCGCGGTGCGCGAAGGCCTGGTCGCGGCGATGGAGGAAGCGGACAGGGACGAGGGCGTCAAGGCGGTGGTGATCGTCTGCTTGGGGTCCACCTTCTTCGCCGGCGCCGACATCACCGAATTCGGCAAGCCGATGCAGATGCCGATGCTGCCCATGGTGGTGGACCGGATCGAGGCCTGCACCAAGCCGGTGGTTGCCGCGATCCACGGCACCGCGTTCGGCGGCGGATTGGAAGTGGCGCTTGCCTCGCATTACCGGGTGGCGGTGCCGTCGGCGAAGCTCGGCGTTCCGGAAGTGAAGCTCGGCCTCCTGCCGGGCGCGGGCGGTACGCAGCGGCTGCCGCGAGTCGCTGGCGTCAGGAAGGCGCTGGAGATGGCGGCGACCGGCAACCCGATCGGCGCCAAGGAAGCCTATGAGGTTGGCCTGGTGGATCGGCTGATCGAGGGCGACCTGCTCCAGCACGCGGTTGCCTATGCCGACGAGGTCAAAGACACGCGGCCGATCAGGAAGGCGAGCGAGCTTGACGAGAAGCTTGCCGAGGCGCGCGCGAACCCAGGCCTGTTCGACGAATTCCGCAAGGAGAATGTTCGCAAGTTCCGCGGTTTCGACGCGCCCGAATATAACGTCCGCGCCATCGAGGCGGCGGTTGCCAAGCCTTATGCCGAGGGCGTGCAGGACGAGCGGCGGCTGTTCATGGAGCTGATGAGCGGCACCCAGGCGCGCGCCCAGCAATATTTCTTCTTCGCCGAGCGCAAGGCCGCGAAGATCGACAACCTCCCGGAGGACACCAAGCCGCGCGACATCCGCAGGGTCGGCGTGATCGGCGCCGGCACGATGGGCGGCGGCATTTCGATGAACTTCCTCAACGCCGGCATCCCGGTGCGAATCATCGAGCAGCAGCAGGAGGCATTGGACCGCGGCACCGGCGTCATTCGCAAGAATTACGAAGCCACCGCCGCCAAGGGCAAGATGAGCGCCGAACAGGTGGAAGGCGCGATGGGGCTGCTGACGCCGAGCCTCAGCCTCGACGATCTCGCCGATTGCGACCTCATCATCGAGGCCGTGTTCGAGAATATGGATGTGAAGAAAGAGGTGTTCGGCAAGCTCGACAAGATCGCCAAGCCGGGCGCGATCCTCGCCTCCAACACCTCCTACCTCAACATCGACGAGATCGCTGCCTCGACGTCGCGGCCGCAGGACGTGGTGGGGCTGCACTTCTTCTCGCCCGCGAACATCATGAAGCTGCTGGAGGTCGTGCGCGGCGACAAGACGGCGCCGGACGTGATGGTGACCGCGATGCAGCTCGCCAAGCGCATCAAGAAAGTCGCCGTCGTTGCCGGCGTTTGCTACGGCTTCATCGGCAACCGCATGCTGATCCCGCGCCAGACGCAGGCGATGCGGCTCCTCCTCGAAGGCGCGACGCCCGAGCAGGTGGACCGCGTCCACGTCGAGTTCGGCATGCCGATGGGCCCGTTCCAGATGGCCGACTTGGCGGGCGTCGACATCGGCTGGCACCGCGATCCTTCGCGTGTGGAGAACATCCGCGACGCGCTCTGCGCCATCGACCGCTGGGGTCAGAAAAAAGGCGCCGGCTTCTACGATTACGACGACAAGCGCCGCCCCTCCCCTTCGCCCAAGGTGCAGGAGATCATCGAACAGTTCCGGACGCGCGAGGGCGTGGAAGCGCGCGAGATCGGCGATCAGGAAATCGTCGAGCGGACGCTCTACACCATGGTCAACGAAGCGGCCCTGATCCTGGAAGGCGGCTTTGCACAGCGCGCGTCGGACATCGATGTGGTGTGGATCTACGGCTATGGCTGGCCGGTCTACCGCGGCGGCCCGATGTTCTGGGCGGACACGGAAGGCCTCCCCAAAATCGTCGAAGGCATCCGCCGCCAGCAAGAGCGCCTCGGCGCCGACTTCCAGCTCTCGGACCTGCTGGTGCGCAAGGCGGAAGCCGGCGAAAAGTTCACGCGCTGAGCGGATAAGGGGAGCGAGAAAGACGATGCGCCGCCTTGCTCCCCTCTTCGCCTTTGCACTCGCCGCCTGCGCGTCCGTCCCGGCACCGGTGGGGGAGGAGACGGAGAAAGCCGCGATCCGGCAGGTGGTCGCCGACATGGAAGCGGCGTGGAACCGCGGCGATTTCGCCGGCTACATGGCCGGGTTCAAGAAGCCGGACGTCGTGTTCGTGTCGCGCGGTCAGTTCCAGCGGGACTGGCAAGGTACGCTCGACCATTATGTTCGCGACTATGGCGGCGATCCGGCGCGCCGCGGGCGGCTGCATTTCTGGGACTTGAAAATCGAACTGCTTGGTCCGGACGCCGCCCAGCTTGTTGGCCGCTACCGGCTGGAGGGTGGCGGCCAACCGCAGGACGGGATCAACACGCGGCTGTTCCGCAAGGTCGATGGGCGATGGGTGATCGCCCTCAACCACGTCAGTTCAAAGGAGCCGCCTCCGTCCGCGCCAAAAGGTCGGTGAGCTCGCCGCGCCAGAACTTGGCCCAGGTGTGGGTGCCGTGGCCGCGCGTGTCGCCCGTCGCGCGGATCAGGACGTAGCGGGCGGTCTTCATCCGCCGGGCGGCGTCTTCGGCAATGCCGTATTCGGGCGGGTTGATGAAGTCGTCGGCGCTGTTCACCCACGTCATCGGCACGCGAATCCGCTCCAGCTTCCCAGACGGATCGTAGGTGCGCGACGCTTCGAGCTGGTAGATGAGGTCGTTGGCATCGCGGGTCGGCAGGTCCTTGGCGATCCGGTCGACGATATAGGCGTCGGCGGCCTCGCGGGTCGGATAGGCTTTCTGCAGGTAGAGCGGCGCAAAGCCGGCCACCTGAAGCAGGCTGACCGCGGTGCGCAGGCCCTGCACAGGCTCGGCCGTGTAGTTGCCGCCCGCCCAGGCGGGATCGGCCTTGATTCCCTCCACAGCAGCCTTGCGCCACATCCGGTTGTGGCCGGCGATGGCGGTCGGCAGGCAGGCCATCGGCATCATCGCGCGAACGAAATCGGGATGTTCCTGCGCCCACACGAAGCCGTGCATGCAGCCCATCGAGGTACCCATCAGGAGCCGCAGCTTCTTGACGCCAAGGCCATCGACCAGCATCCGCCGCTGCGCCTCCACCATGTCGGCGTAATCGTATTTCGGGAAGCGCATGCGGAGCCCGTCGCTGGGCTTGGACGATTTACCGTGGCCGATGCCGTCGGGGAGGATGACGAAGTAGCGGGAGAGATCGAGCGGCTGGCCCGGCCCGAAAAGTTCGTTCGCAAACTGGGGGCTCAGGAACTGGCGTCCGGTGCCGCCGGTGCCGTGCAGTACCATGACGGCATTGTTGATCTCGCCGCGCGCGTCGCGGCGCGGCGTGCCAAGGGTGGCGTAGTGGATGCGCAGCGACTTCATCCGCTCGCCCGAGGCGAAGCGGAAATCGCGTAATGCGACGTCGCCTTCCTTCAGCTGAGCGGCATAATCCTGCGCCTGGAGCGGCGCGGCGAGGAGGCACAAGAAGGCTGCTGCAGCGGCGGCAAAGGAAGCGGGACGCATAGCGGTCTCCTCGGGGATTGGGCCCCTTTACTCACCACGCCCGGCGATGTTCAATACGCGCAGGGAACAGACAGGGGGATTGAACAATGCCGGAAATGCTGACGATCGGCCTGATCGTAGTGGGCCTGTTGTGGACGGGCGGTTTCGCCTGGGCGCATCTTCGGGCGCGGGGGAAAGCGAAGGCTTCGGAGACCTGGCCGACGGCGATGGGGACGATCGCCAGCTGCACGGTGGTCGAGGAGGAAAGCACCGACCGCGACGGGCACAGCAGCACCTGGTACAATCCGGTCGTCGTCTACAATTATTCGGTCAGCGGGCAGAGCTATCAGAGCCAGCGGCTGCGCTTCGGAAATTACCGCAAGGCGAGCCGCAAGAAGGCGGAAGCGATGCTCAGCCCCTACCGTGCCGGCGGATCGGCGCAGGTGCGCTACAATCCCGAGGCGCCGGAGGAATGCGTGCTGGAAACCGTCGCGCCCGGGCCGCTTTACGCGATCATGGCCGTGTTCGGCCTGTTGTTCGTCGGGATGGGGCTGTTCTTCGGATCGATGACCTGAGCACCTAGAGGTCCTTGGAGGTCGCGAAGTCGGTGAGCTTCAGCCGCTCGAAACGGGCGGCCCAGGGAGAATCGGGCTGAGTCTCCGTCTCGAGGTAAGCGGGCTTCAGCACCGGCGGCGGCAGATCGGCTGCGGTTGGTGCTGCGGGCGCAAGCGAATCGAGATCGAATTCGGCGGCGAAGCGGAGGCCGATCTGGCCGTCCTTGGCCCAGCGCACTTCAGCATATTGGAAGCCGGCCTCGCCGAGGTCGAGCTCGACCTCCACGCCCGGGCGAAGCTCGCGCTCCGATTCGATGCGCGCGCCGCCGGTTGAGATGTTGCGCAGCCGGACGGGGATGGAGATGCCGCTCCAGTAGAGCGTGCCGGAGCGAAGCAGCGTCTGGCGCACTTCGCGATCGGCCACCGCGCGCGGGGCGCTTGCCTCCTCGCCTTCGTAGCGGAAGACGGGCGAATTGGTCTGGGCGGTGTCCCAGAAGATGGTTTCGTTGAGGAATTCGACGCCGATCCGGCCGTCGCGAATCCAGCGCACGACGCAGTTGGTCTTGTTCTTGGCGGTGAACAGGAGATCGATCTTTTCACCGATGCGCGGCTCGATATCGGCGGCGATCATCGCGCCGCGCGAGGAGACGTTTATCACGCGAACCGGCTGCTTCTTGCGGCGGAACACCATCACCGTTTCTTCAACGATGTCGCGCAGGCGATCCTCGCAGCGCTGGTTGGTGAGGCGGGCTTCCTCGCGCTTGATGGCGATTGCCGTGAGGCCGCCCAAGCCGCCGCCCTTCGCTTTCTTCTCGGCAACGGGCGTTGCCGGCCGATCGGCGGCGCCGGACAGGATCGAAGAGCGAAGGTCGTGCATTAGGTCCCCCGAATAGGCGTTCGAGCCTGATATGCCACGAAAAGCGTTACCGAATTGCTAGCTAAGGGGCCTGGAGGCGAGAAGGTGAACGGTGCGCAGGCGGACCTGTTCGGCGGCGGCGCGGTACCCAACCTTCCGGAGGGGCTGCGTTACCAGCCGGAGCTGATTACAGCGGAGGAGGAGCAGGCGCTTGCCGCGCGGCTGGCGGAGCTGCCGTTCAAGGCGTTCGAGTTTCAGGGATTCCTCGGCAACCGCCGCACCGTCTCCTTTGGCTTGCACTACGAATTCAACGGCTCCGGCCTGCAGGAGACGGAGGAGATGCCCGACTGGCTGCTGCCGGTGCGCGACCGCGCGGCGGCGTGGGCTGGACTCGCCGGCGATGCGCTGGAGCACGTCCTGGTCACGGAATATGCGCCGGGTGCAGGCATCGGCTGGCACCGCGACCGGCCGGTGTTTGCCGACGTGGTCGGCCTCTCCCTCCTCGCCCCTGCCCGGCTGCGCTTTCGCAAACCGGCGGGCGAGAAGTGGGAGCGCAAGGCGCTCGTCGCGGCACCGCGCTCCGCTTACCTGCTGCGCGGGCCGGCGCGGGAGGAGTGGCAGCACAGCATCGCCGCCATGGAGGCGCTGCGCTACTCGATCACCTTCCGAAGCCTGAAGGCCGGCGTCAGGCCAGCTTGATCTCGCGAAGCCGCTCCATGAGGTAATCGTGGCTGGAGATCGGCGGCCATTGCGGCGGTCGCTCTTGGCTCACGCATTGCGGCAGCGTCTCAATCATGAAGTCAGGCCGGAAGTGCAGGAAGAAGGGCATCGAGTAGCGCGAATGGCCGCGGCGCTCGGCCGGCGGGTTGACGACCCGGTGGGTGGTGGAGCGCAGCACGCCGTTGGTCAGACGCTGGAGCATGTCGCCGATGTTGACGGCGAGCTCGCCCGGCTTCGGGCTCACCGGAAGCCAATTGCCGTCGCGGTCGAGAAGCTGGAGCCCCGCTTCCTCGGCGCCGAGCAGCAGCGTGATGGTGTTGATATCCTCATGCGCACCGGCGCGGACATTGGGGCCGTTGCCGTCGGTGGGCGGATAATGAAGCAGGCGGAGCACCGAATTGCCCTCGCGCACGGTGTCGACGAAATAGTCGGGCTCCAGCTTCAGATAGCGGGCAATGGCTTCGAGGATGCGTAGGCCCGCGGTATCGAAGGCGGCGAACAGCTCCAGAAAGGTGGAGCGGAAGGATTCCACTTCCTTCGGCCAGACGTTGGGCGCCATCACTTCGTGGTAAGGGTGGCCTTCGGGAAGCTCGCGGCCGACGTGCCAGAATTCCTTCAAGTCGTAGGCGGTGGCGCCCTTGGCGGTCTCGATCCCGAACGGCGTGTAGCCGCGCGCGCCGCCGCCGCCGGGCGTGTGGTAGCGCCGCTTCACATCGTCTGGCAGCGCGAAGAAGGCTTTCGCTTTTTCCTCGGCGCGGGCGATGAGATCGGCGGGAATGCCGTGATCGGCGATGATCGCGAAGCCGTAGCGTTCGAACGATTCGCCAAGCTCCTGGGCGAAACCTTCCGGATCGGAGGCCGAGGCGGCGAGCGAAACGGAAGCGACGGTGGGTTGTGCAAGAGTAGCCATGCTTCGCCTTCTAGCGCCGCCTGCCCGCCGCGTCACTCCGCCGAAACCGGCAAGTTTCCGCCGCCTTAGGGCAGCAGCAGACCGGCAAGCGCGGCGCTCATCAGGTTGGCGAGGCTGCCGGCGATGAGCGCCTTGATGCCGAGGCGCGCGATCACCGGCCGCTGGTTGGGCGCCAGGCTTCCGGTCACCGCCATCTGGATGGCGATGGAGCTGAAATTGGCGAAGCCGCAGAGCGAGAAGGTGACGATGGCGCGGCTGCGTTCGCTGAGCTGCGCGACGTCGATGGCGCGCAGATCAAGGAAGGAGACGAATTCGTTGAGCACGATCTTGGTGCCGAACAGGCCCCCGGCGACGCCCGCTTCGTTCCACGGCACTCCGATCAGGAACATGATCGGCTGGAACACATAGCCGACGATCTGCTGGAAGCTGAGGTTGGGCTGACCGAACCATGCGCCGACGCCGCCGAGGAGGCCGTTGGCGAGCGCCACCAGGGCGACGAAAGCGAGCACCATCGCACCGACCGCAACGGCAAGCTTGACGCCGGTCTGGGCGCCCTGGGCGGCGGCCATGATGATGTTGGCGGGCTTTTCGCCGTCCTCGAAGGTTTCGGCGACGTCCACCGGCTGGTCGGAGATCGGCTTGCCTTCCGGAAGAAGCGCAGCGGGGCCTTGCGCGCTGATCCGGGCTTCGGGCAGTTCGAGCTGTTCCGGCTCCTTTGGCGCGACTTCGTCCGGCATCATGATCTTGGCCATCAGGATGCCGCCGGGCGCCGACATGAAGGCGGCGGCGAGCAGGAAGGGAAGCGCCTCCGAACCCAGGATGGTCGCATAAGCGGCAAGGATGGTGCCGGCGACTCCGGCCATGCCGACGACCATCAACGTGAAGAGCTGCGCGGGCGTGAGGCTGGCGAGATAGGGGCGAACGACCAGCGGCGATTCGGACTGGCCGACGAAAATGTTGGCGGCGGAACCGAGCGATTCGACGCGGCTGATCCCCGTCACCCAGCCGATCGCGCCGCCGACCCAGCGCACCACGCGCTGCATGATGCCGAGGTAATAGAGGATCGACACCAGGGCCGCGAAGAACACGATTACCGGCAGGGCGCCAAGCGCGAAGGTGTTGGCGAGCGGGTTGGTCGCGGACGGGCCGAAGAGGAATTCGGTGCCCTTGTTGGCGTAGCCGAGCAGATTGGCGACACCCTGCGCCATGCCCTCGATCGCGCTCCGCCCCCAGGAGGACCAGAGCACCAGCACCGCAATTCCGGCCTGAAGCGCGAAGGCCGCGCCGACCACCCGCAGGCGGATGCCGCGCTTATTCGACGAAAGAAGAAAGGCGATAAGAAGGATCAGCGCGATCCCCGCGATCCCAAGCAGCTTGTCCATTGAAATCCCCGCCCTTTGTTTTGGTCTTTACCAGACCATCTTTCTTTCCGACGCCCCCGCGGCGCTGTCCAGCTTTTCAATCGCTTCGCCAATCTCGTCCGCAACCAGAAGCTGCTCGCGCCGCGCCGGCGACATGAAGCCCGATGCCGTCGCGTGATCGAGGAAGCCGAGCATTCCGTCCCAGAAACCGTTCACCTGGAGGAGGCAGAACGGCTTGGCATGGTATCCTAAGGCATTCCAGGTCCAGGCTTCGAACAGTTCGTCGAACGTGCCGATGCCGCCGGGGAGCGCAATAAACGCGTCGCACAGCTCGGTCATCTTGGCCTTGCGCTCGTGCATGTTGGAAACGGTGTGAAGCTCGGTGAGGCCGGTATGGGCGACTTCCGCATCAACCAGCGACTGCGGGATCACGCCCAACGCCTCGCCGCCGCCGGCGAGCACCGCGTCGGCGACCACGCCCATCAGGCCGCGGTGACCACCGCCGTAAACGAGGCCAAGGCCGCGCCGCGCCAGCTCCTGGCCGAGCGCGCGTGCCGTTGCCTCGAAGGCAGGGTCGCTGCCCATGGAGGCGCCGCAATAAACCGCAATCCGCTTCATGGCATCAGTGCCTTCAGGTCGACTTCGGGGCGCGCGCCGAAGTGGGAGATGATTTCCGCCGCGGCGATCGCGCCCATGCGGAGGCTGTCCTCGACGCTTCGGCCGCTTGCCTGTCCGGAAAGGAAGCCGGCGGCGAACAGGTCACCGGCACCGGTGGTGTCGACGACCTTGTCGACCGGCGCGGCCGGGACATGGACCCGCGTGCCGCCGTCGATGGCGATGGCGCCTTTTTCGGAGCAGGTGCAGACGAGAAGCGGCACCTTGTCCTTCAGCGCGTCGATCGCCCGGTCGAAATCGTCCTCGCCGGCAAGCGCCCGGACTTCATTCTCGTTGGCGAAGAGGAGGTCGATCGCGCGGCGCTCGATGAGGCTGAGGAAACTGTCCCGCCGCCGCGCGATGCAGGCGATGTCGGACAGAGTGAAGGCGACCTTGCGGCCCGCGGCGTGGGCGATGTCGATCGCGCGCTCCATCGCGGCGCGGGGCTCGTCCGGCACCCAGAGATAGGCTTCGAGGTAAAGGATGGCGGCGTCGCGGATCTGCTGCTCGTCGAGCGCGTCCACCGAAAGCGTGTGAGAGGCTCCGGGCGAGGTGTTCATGGTCCGCTGCCCATCGGGCGTGACCAGGATAAGGCAGCGCCCGGTCGGCAGGTCGCCGGCCCGCGCCGGGGTGCGGAACTCGACGCCCAGCGCGCGGATGTCGTGGGCGAAAATCTCGCCCAATTGATCCTTCGCCACCTGGCCGACGAAGCCGGCGCGCCCGCCGAGCGCGGCGACGCCCGCCATGGTGTTCGCAGCCGAGCCGCCGCTGGTTTCGCGCGCCTGGCGCATCAGGCCGTAGAGCCGCGTCGCTTCCGCCGGGTCGATCAGGCGCATCGAGCCCTTGGGGAGTTGCTCCCTGGTGAGGAACTCCTCCTCAGCGGTGGCGATAACGTCCACGATGGCATCGCCGATCGCTAGGACGTCCAGTCTGGTGTCTGTCACCAGGCCCTGATGGCCCGGATGGGCGGCGACGGAAAGACCTTTTTGCGGGCGGTGAAACCGGTTACGCGGTTGTTATGACCACAAACACCGCCGCCGCCGCGCCCATCACCCGATCCTTGTTCATCTTCACCGTCCTCTACGGCGGAATGGTCTGCATCGCCGGGGTGCTCGGCGCCAAGCAGGTGGCATTGGGCACGCTGCCGCTGCTCGGTCCGCTGGCGGTGGAAGCGGGCATCTTCCCGTTCCTTCTGCTCGTGGTGCTGGGAAGCACGGTGTCCGAGCTTCACGGGCAGGAAACGGCGAACCGGCTGGTCCGCTTCGGCTTCATTCCACTGCTGACCGCCATTGCGCTCATCTGGCTGGTGATCCAGCTGCCGACCGACGCCGGCATGTACGAGCCTGCCAAGGAAGCGTTTCCGATCATCCTGGGGCAAAGCTGGCGGCTGATGGCGGCGGGCGTGATCGCCTACGGCGTGTCCCAGTTTTTGAACATCTACATCTTCGGCAAGCTGCGCGGCTCCGATGGGGGCGGCGAGCGCAAGCGAGGCGGCGGCTGGCTCGCGGCGCGGGCCGCGATCGCGAGCGCCTTATCGCAGATCGTCGACACCCTGATCTTCATCACCATTTCCTTCTACGGCGTTCGCCCGATCGGCGAGCTGCTGCTCGGCCAGGCGACGGCGAAGGTGGTGCTGAGCATCGTGCTGGTGCCGGTGTTGATCACTTTGCTCGTCGCTCTCGGCCGCAGGCTCGACGCACGCGCCTGAGCGCCCGGGGCGGCCGTGCCCCTCCCTTGCCGAACTTCACAGGCCGCTGTACCCTGACATCAAGTCAAGGACGGCGGGGGCGCCGTTCGAACGAGAACAAGAGTGAATGGCATGGCGCAGCAGGCCGCGACGGCTCCGCTACCGCCGGCAAAGGGCCCGGCGAAGACGGACGATGCGCCGCGTGCCGACCGGCGTCCCCTCCCCCGGCACACTTATGGCGCGCTCGATCTCGGCACCAACAATTGCCGGCTGCTGATCGCCCGCCCCGCCGAAGACGGCTTCGTGGTGATCGACGCATTCTCCCGCGTGGTGCGGCTCGGCGAAGGCCTGGCGGCGAGCGGGCGGATCAGCGATGCAGCGATGGACCGCGCCGTCTCCGCTTTGTCGGTGTGCGCGGAGAAGCTGTGCCGGCGCCGGGTCACGCTCGCCCGCTCGGTGGCGACCGAAGCCTGCCGCCGCGCCGCCAACGGCCGCCACTTCGTTGAACGGGTGCGGCGCGAGACCGGCATCGCGCTGGAGATCATCTCGCCGGGTGAGGAAGCCCGGCTTGCGATGCTCGGCTGCCACCGGCTGCTGGAGCCCGGCGACGGGCCCGCCCTGATCTTCGACATCGGCGGCGGCTCGACCGAACTGGTGCTGGTCGACACGGACGGCGAAAACACGCCGCAGATCAAATGCTGGTGGAGCGCGCCCTGGGGCGTGGTGTCGCTGACCGAAAGCGAGAGCCGCCACTTCGCCGACCCGGAGGAGCGGCTCGCCGCCTTCGGCCGGATGAAGGAGCGGGTCCGCCACGCCTTTCGCCGCTTCGCCGAGCTGCTGCCCGCCGACAAGAGCAACATCCGGCTGATGGGCACTAGCGGCACGGTGACGACGCTGGCCAGCGTTCACCTCGCCCTTCCTGCTTACGACCGGCGGGCGGTGGACGGGCTGCAGATGCCGTCCGCGGCGATGCGCGCGGTGAGCGAGATGCTGTCGCGGATGAGCCCGGAGGAACGCGCGGAGCTGCCCTGCATCGGCGCCGACCGCTCCGATCTGGTGGTGGCGGGCTGCGCCATCTTGGAAGCGATCATGGAAATCTGGCCGGCGGAAACGCTTGGCGTCGCCGACCGGGGCATTCGCGAGGGCATCTTGCGCTCGCTGATGGTGCGCGACGGGCTGGTGCCGTGAAGCGGGTGAAAACGGCCAAGGGCCGCAAGGTGAGCTCGATCAAATGGCTCGAGCGCCAGCTCAACGATCCCTACGTCAAGAAGGCGAAGGCGGAAGGCTATCGCTCACGCGCGGCGTACAAATTGATCGAGCTCGACGAGAAGTTTCACTTCCTTAAGGGGGCGGAGCGGGTGGTCGATCTCGGCATCGCGCCGGGCGGATGGACGCAGGTGGTGCGCAAGCAATCCCCCAAGGCGGCGGTCGTCGGCATCGATTTGCTGCCCACCGACCCGATCGACGGCGCGACGATTTTGCAGATGGATTTCCTCGCCGACGACGCGCCCGAGCGGCTGCGTGAGGCGCTTGGCGGGGCGGCGGACCTGGTATTGTCCGACATGGCGGCGAACACCGTCGGCCATCCGCAGACCGACCACCTGCGCACAATGGCGTTGGTCGAGGCCGGGCTGGAATTCGCCGGCGAAGTGCTGAAGCCTGGCGGGACCTACGTCGCCAAGGTGCTTGCGGGAGGCGCGGACAACAACCTCATCTCCGAGCTCAAGCGGCGGTTTACCACCGTGAAGCACGCCAAGCCGCCGGCGAGCCGCAAGGGCAGTTCCGAATGGTACGTCGTCGCGCAGGGCTTCAAGGGATGACGGTCCCGCAGCCGAATGTGCGCCTGAGGCGGGTTGAGAATCAAGATGTTCAGCGCTTCCACGAGCATGAATGCGACTCGGCCGCTTCGTGGCTGGCGGCCTTTTGTCCGGCCGAGCCGCCCGACCTTGAACCATTTACCGTAAACTGGGCGACCATCCTGGCGGAGAATGGCGCTCGTACCCGTACTGTGCTCGCTGACGGGGAGGTGGCCGGTTACATAACAAGCTTTGTTCAGATGGGGCAGCCTTCAATCAGCTACTGGATCGGCCGCCACTGGTGGGGCCGGGGTGTCGCAACTAAGGCGCTCGCTGCATTCCTTGTCGAGCTGACAGAACGGCCGCTCTACGCCCGGGTGGTGAAGGACAATCTCGGATCGCGGAGGGTATTGGAGAAGAACGGGTTCCGCATCTGCGGCGAGGATCGGGGCTTCGCGCCCATTCGCCGCGCCGAAGTCGAGGAATGGATATTGTCCTTGGAGTGACACGTGTCTCGCATCCGCAAAGCATGCCAGGCCGCCCACCAGCCGCTAGGCAGCGTTTCGAAAGATCGGGAGACTCAAGCGCCCGAGCGGGCGTTTGCGATGGCTTCTTTAAGGGCGTCGTAGCCGACTGCGCCTTGCAGCACTTCGTCGCCGACCACGAAGGTGGGCGTGCCGCTTGCACCGATGGTCTGGGCGAGCTGCATGTTCTTCGACATTTCGTCGCGCGCCGCCGGTGACGCGGCCATCTGCGCGGCTGCTTGGGGGCTTACCCCCGCCGCCGCTTGGGCGCGACTCACTGCCTCAGGCGTCGGGCGGCCGGCGGCGAAAAGGGTGTCGTAGAAGATGCGGTATTTGCCGGCCTGGGCGGCGGCCAGGCTGACGGCGGCGGCTTTCTCGCTGTCGGCGCCGAGTACCGGCCATTCGCGCCACACGACGCGCAACTTCGGGTCCTCGCGCAGCAGCCGATCGACGTCGGCATTGCTCTTCCGGCAATAGCCGCAGGCGTAATCGAAGAACTCGACAAGGGTGACGTCGGCGTCGCGCGCGCCCGCCCAGGCGCCGGCGAAGGGGGTCTCAAAGGCGGCGCGGTTGGCATCCACCGCTTTGCCCATCTCGCGCTGCTGCAAACGCTGCGAGGCTTCCTGCAAAACTTCGGGGTGCTCGAGCAGATAGCCGCGCACCGTTTGCTCGATCTCCTGCTTGCTCGTCCCGCCGCTCCCGGCGCCCGAGTAGAGCGCCATCGCACCGCCGCCGGCGAGCACGCCGAGCGCCGCGGCGACCAGGCCGAGCTTCATTCCGCCGCCGCCAGCGGCCCTATTTGTGTCCGTCATGCCCGCGCTTTTGCACTTCAACGGCCGTTCGGGAAACCATTGCGATATCCTGCGCCCGCAGCCAGTCGCGCGAGCCGGTGGGGATTGCGGACAGCGCCTGCTCCGCATTGGCGAGCGCGAGCTTGGGCTGGTTCTCAAGATTGTAGCGCTCGGCGGTGGCGAGCGCGGCGCGGCCCTGATCGCCTTCGCGGTCGTAGACGATGCCGAGCTGGTACCAAGCGAAGGGATTGCTGTTGTCGCGGCCGATGGCGGTGCGGAGCACGGTCTTCGCTTCCTCAAAATTCTCCGGCTTCTCCGTCGCGATCAATGCGTGGCCCAGGAGCGCGGCGATCAGCGGCTGATCGGGCGCCTTGGCGACGGCGGTGCGCAGCGACTGAAGCGCCTCTGCCGGCCTTCCCGATTCGAGCAGCACCTGCCCGCGAAGCTCAAGGAAATAGGGATCTTCGGGCGTCGAGGCGAGCAGGCTGTCGATCTCGCCGAGCGCGCGCTCCGGATAGGCGGTCTTGTGCCAGGCATAAGCGCGGGCATAGCGCGCCGGCACCGTTTTGTTGCTTTCCGGATATTGCTGAAGCGTGCGCTTGGGATCGTCGACAAAGCCGGCGAGCTTCGCCTTCACCCGCTCGAAGCGCGACTGCAGTGTCGCATCCGGCTTCGCGTCCCAGGAGGGCACCGTCTTGTAGACCTGCTCAAGCGCCGCGATCCGCTCCCCGGTGAGCGGGTGAGTTCGGGCGTAGCTGTCTTCCTGCGGAATTGCGTAGCGGAATTCCTGGTTTTGCAGCTTCTTGAAGAAGGAAAGGCTGCCCTTGCCGGTGATGCCGGACTTGTTGAGAAAGCTTGCGCCCGCGGCGTCCGCCGAGCTTTCCTGCGTTCGGGTGAAGGCGAGGAACTTGCCCATCGCCGCCTGCTGGCCGGCCGCGAGGATGCCCGCGCCAGCCTCGCCCGCGCCCGCCGCCATCGCCGCCGCACCGAGCAGGAGCGACAGAAGCATGATGCTGGTCGCCATCTTTATGCCCTGCTCGAAGCGAAGCACGTGACCGCCGGTGATGTGGCCGAGTTCGTGCGCGATCACGCCCTGCACTTCATTGGCGCTGTCGGCGGCGGCGATCAGGCCGGAATGGATGTAGACGATCTGGCCACCCGCGACGAACGCGTTGATCGACGGATCGTGGATCATCACGATCTGCACGTTTTCGGGCCGGAGCCCGGCCGCGGCGACGATCGGCTTCGACATGTCGCGAAGCAATGCCTCGGTTTCCGCGTCGCGCAAGATCGACTGCGCCGCCGCCGGCTGCGCGGTGGCCGCGAAGCTCAAGGCGAGAAGCATCAGGAAGCGGGCGAAATAGCTCGCTTTGCCGGTGCGGGATCGGGTGCGCGTCGCTTCAGCCATGGGTTGCGCTATCCGGCGCCGGGGCTGAACCGGACATGAGCGCGCCCGCTTTGGGCAAGCGGCTCATGTCCGGGTTCATGGCGGTTCAGGCCCCGAAGGTACGTTGCCACCAGCCGCGGCGCGGCGGGCCGGCATCGGCGGCGGGTTCTTCGCTGCGCTCGGCTACGGCAGCGTCGGCCGCGGGAGCTTCGGCGGCTTTCGGAGCAGGCTCGAGAGCCGGTGCGGGCGCTTCGGCCGGAGCAGCCGGCACTTCGGCGGCAGGCGCTTCGGCCGGAGCGGCTTCGACTTCGTCGGCCTTTTTGCGGCGGCGGCGCTTCGGCTTGGCCGGTGCTTCCTCGGCTTCCGTTTCGGCGGCAGGCGCCGCGTCTTCGGCGGGTGCAACCGCTTCGGCGGCGGCAACGGCTTCAACCGGTGCTGCGTCGCTCGCTACCGCTTCCGGAGCATCGCCGGCCTTGCGGCGGGCACGCGGACGACGGCGGGCCTTGGGCTTCTCCTCCTCGGCGGCGGCTTCGGCGACCAGGCTCGGCGCTTCCGCGACCGGATCGGCCGCTTCGTCGCTGCGGGCATCGTCTTCGGCGCGCTTGGCGTCGCTTTCGGCGTCGAGATGGCTTTCGTCACCGCCTTCCGAACCAGCGTCGAACTCGCGGCCTTCCTCCTCGCCTTCCTCGCCCTCGGGCCTCCGGCGGCCGCCACGGCGTCCGCGCCGGCGGCGGCGCTTGCGGCCGCGTTCTTCTTCGGCCTTTTCGCGTTCGCGATCGCCGCCACGATCGGCGCCGCCACGGCCACGCTGCTCACGCGGCTCCTCTTCCTCGGCATCTTCCTCTTCGTCGGCCTCGACGTCGTCCTCGATGTCGTCCGGATAATCCTCGTCATCCTCCTCGACCGGCGGCGCGACAGGCTCGATGCGCGGGCGAGCGATCGGCGGCGGGCCGAAGCTCTCCACCGCCATGCGGGCGCCTTCGAAGCTTTCGTCGATCAGCACTTCGATCTGAACGCCGTAGCGCGCCTCGACCTCGGCAATCTCGCCGCGCTTGCGGTTGAGGACGTAGATGGCGGCTTCGCGGCCGGCGCGCAGGCAGATCTTGCTTCCGCGGCCACGGGCAGCCTCGTCCTCGAGCATGCGAAGCGCCGACAGGCCCGCGGATGCGGCGGTGCGCATCAGGCCGGTGCCTTCGCAATGCTGGCACGGCTTGGTGGAGGCTTCGAGCACGCCGGTGCGCAGGCGCTGGCGGCTCATTTCCATAAGCCCAAAGGAGGAGATGCGGCCGACCTGGATGCGGGCGCGGTCGTTCTTGAGCGCATCCTTCATGGTGCGCTCGACTTTGCGGATGTGGCCGTTCGATTCCATGTCGATGAAATCGATCACCACCAGGCCGGCCATGTCGCGCAGGCGAAGCTGCCGCGCAATCTCGTGCGCCGCCTCAATGTTGGTGGCGAACGCCGTCTGCTCGATATTGTGCTCGCGGGTGGAGCGGCCGGAGTTGATGTCGATCGACACCAAGGCTTCCGTCGGGTTGATCACCAGATAACCGCCGGATTTCAGCTGAACCACCGGCTGGTACATCGCCGAGAGCTGGTCCTCGACTCCGAAGCGCTGGAACAGCGGGACGGGATCGACATAGTTCTGCACGCGCTTGACGTGGCTCGGCATCAGCAGCTTCATGAAGTTGCGCGCGGCCTTGTAGCCCTCGTCGCCTTCGATGATCACTTCGTCGATGTCGCGGTTGTAGATGTCGCGGATGGCTCGCTTGATGAGGTCGCTGTCGCCGTAGATCAGCGCCGGGGCGGAGCTGCCGAGCGTGCGCTCGCGGATTTCGTCCCACAAGCGGGCGAGATAATCGAAGTCGCGCTTGATCTCGGTCTTGGTGCGCGAAAGCCCGGCGGTGCGAACGATCAGGCCCATCGAGGTCGGCAGGCTCAGATCGGCCATGATCTGCTTCAGGCGCTTGCGATCGGCGCCGTTCGAGATCTTGCGGGAAATGCCGCCGCCGTGCGTGGTGTTGGGCATCAGCACGCAATAACGGCCGGCGAGGCTCAGATAGGTGGTGAGCGCCGCGCCCTTGTTGCCGCGCTCTTCCTTGACGACCTGGACGAGCAGCACCTGGCGGCGGTGAATGACGTCCTGGATCTTATAGCGGCGGCGCAGATTCTGGCGCTTGCGGCGAAGCACCTCGGCGGCGCTTTCCTCCGTTGCGCTTTCGGCTTCCTCGGGCTCGGCCGGGGCTTCGTCGTCATGCGCGTCTTCGGGCGCGGCGACGTTGCCTTCGTCCTCGTCATGCTCATGGTCGTCATGCTCGTGGTCGTCGTCGCCATATTCGGCAGCGCGGAGGCGGGCTTCCTCGGCGGCATGCTCGGCTTCCTCGCGAAGCAGGGCCTCGCGGTCCTCGCGGGGGATCTGGTAATAATCCGGGTGGATTTCGCTGAAAGCCAGGAAGCCATGGCGGTTGCCACCGTAATCGACGAACGCCGCCTGAAGCGACGGTTCGACCCGTGTTACCTTGGCAAGATAGATATTCCCTTTGAGCTGCTTGTGCTCGGCCGACTCGAAATCAAATTCCTCGATCCGGTTTCCCTGTACGACGGCCACCCGGGTCTCTTCCCGGTGGCGCGCGTCGATCAACATGCGCATGGTCATTTAAATCACTCCACGCGCGCAGCCCGGCCTGGAAAGCCGCGGGATGCGCGCGCCTGAAAATGGACAAAGGCGCGGCGTTGGTCGCGCGCGCCTCAAATGTCCGGGTTGGCAGGATGTTCGTGTCCGCTGCTCTTGCCGGGCCGTTCAAAATAGCCGGCCGCGATGCCCCCGCCGCGACGCCCAACCCGAAAGGGAGGCGAAGGGAAATGGGGGCGAATTGGCTCATGCAGCGTCAACCTTGGTGTCCGGCGCCCCCGAAGAGCGCCGGCGCGAATTCTTTGGAGGCCATTCCAATGGAGAGAAGGCGAACCTTCAACTTCTGGCCGACTATAAGTGCTAGCACCCCCGTTCGGCAGCGGCAATGGGCGACGCCGGGCGACACGGCGTTTTTGCTGGACCGGAGGCGCGGCGGGGCGCCAGAAAGGCGGCGTGGGACAGATATTGAGCATATTGATGGCGTATCTGGCCCTGCTGCTGTCGCAGCCGGCGGGGACCGGCGAGGGCGGCGTGACCATGCCGCTCGACGAGACCGACGCCCGGATATCGTCCGAATCCCTCCCCCGCATCTACGGCGCGCGAAGCGCCGAGCGGCCTTTGGTGGTGCTCGATCCGGGCCATGGCGGCAAGGACCCGGGAGCGAATTCGCCCTTCGGCAACCGGCGCGAAAAGGACGTGACGCTCGCCATCGCCGCTGCGATCCGCGACGCGCTCGCCTCTTCGGGCCGGGTGCGGGTGGCGATGACTCGCGAGAACGACCGCTTCATCGTTCTTCGCGATCGCTACGAGATCGCTCGGCGGATGGGCGCCGACCTGTTCATCTCGATCCACGCCGATGCCGCGCCAAGCAATGACGGCGCGCGCGGCGCGACCATCTACACCCTGTCGGAAGTCGCGTCGGACAAGGAAGCCGCCTCGCTTGCCGAGCAGCAGAACGGATCGGACCGGATCGGCGGCGCGGCGCTCGGCGACGACGCGTCGGTGAACCGCATCCTGATCGATCTAGCCCAGCGCGAAAGCATGAACATCTCCGCCGATTTCGCCGCCTTGCTTCGCCGCGAAGCCGAGCCGTTCTTCCCGTTCCGGCCGGAATATCACCGCTTCGCGTCGTTGATCGTGCTCAAGGCGCCGGACGTGCCGTCGATCCTGTTTGAAACCGGGTACCTCACCAACGCAGCCGACTCGGCCTACATCCAGTCGGAGGAAGGACGGCGGCAGATCGCGCTCGGCATGAAGAGCGCGATCGAAACTCACTTCGCCAAGAGGCTGGTGGACGTGTCGGCCTCCCGCTGAGGAAGCCTCGCGGCGGGGACGCCTTCGGTGAGTACCGACCAGCCATCGGGCAGGTAATCGGTCGACATGTAGAACCAGTAATCGCACTTGTTACTTGCGCTGTGCGAGCCGCCGCCCTTGACGATGCCCAAGGCGGTGGTGCCGATGAAGACGGGGCCGCCACTGTCGCCGCCGCGGCAGGCGCCCTTCACCATTACCCAGGTCGGCGCGCAGGGGCCGCCGCACAGATCGCCCTGCGGCGCGAAATCGGTAAGTTCAATCACCGAACAGCCGAAGCCGGAGGTTTCGCCGCGCCGGCAGACGAAGTCGCCGACCCGGCTGCTGGCGCGGGAACGGACGGCGGCGACAGGGCGGGCGAGCGCCTTGGCGGCGTCGGCGTAGACGAGCGGGCTGTACGCGATGCCTTCCCCCTCCGGGACATGGAGCTGCACGTCCTGGTGGCTCCAGCCCCATTGGCCGAGGAAGCTGAGCTTTACGTCGCCGCCCGCCGGGTCGCGGTAGGTGAGTTCGTCCGGGCAGTGGGCGGCGGTGACGAGGCCGGTGCGACCGCCGTCGGTGACAACGAAGCCGGTGGTGCAATATTCGCGATTGCCGCTGACGGTGGACACACCGTGCACCCGAGCGCCGCCTTCGAGGCCAAGATCGGCCTCCTCGCCTTTGCTGACGCGGATTCGCACGGGCACGCCGGTCAGGGCTTCGAAGCGGTCGTCGAGTTCGTCAGCGCCGTAGACCGCCGCGTCCTTGCGGTTGACGAGGATGACGAGTTCGCCGGTCTTCGGGTCGGCGCCCATCGCCGGCGGGTGATCGAGCGCGCCGCGGATCGCGGCCTGGTGGCGGACGATGGCTTGCGTGACCTTGGCGACCGTTGCCTTGGCGCCGGTACGGAAGAAGACGGGGACCTGCGTGCCGCCCGCATTAATGATCTGCGGCGCGACTTTCTTCCGGCCAGTGAGCAGGACCACGATCCGGTAGTCCGGCCGATGCTCAATATAGAGGCCCGCCAGCCGCTTGGCATAGAGGGCGTGAAGGCGGTCGGTTGCGGCGACACTGCCTTCCTGGGCCTGGAGCCTGCGCAAGGCCTCCGCTTCCGTCACGCCCTCGGCTTCCGCATAGACCTGCGCGTCCTGCGCAAGCGCTTCGGCGGGCGTCTGGATGTGCGTCTCCCCCGCCGCCGGGGCTGCCGCGGCGATCAGCAGCAAGGGGAGGAAAGGCGCGAGCTTTCGTACGGTGAAGCGGATCATAAGCGCTGCTCAATGGCGCCCGCGGCATTGACGCAAGCTGAAGCTTCTTCTCCGTAATGGAGGTACTTACCCTGCAAATCGGTCAAGATCGCTGGCGCGGCGGGACGTGCGGCGTGGCAGATGCCCATGCGCCGTGCCGCAGCCAGACCCGTCCACCACCACCGTCCGTTCACCCGAGGATGCGCGCGCGCTTCTGGCGCCGCTGTTCACCGCTGCCGTGGCGGAGAAGGTCGCGGTTCTGCACCTGGGCGAGAGCCAGCAGCTGCTGGCGATGCGCGAATATCCCGGCGGTGCAAGCGAGGCCGAACTGCCGCTTCGCAACGTGGTGGAAGAAGCGCTTCGGCTCGGCACCACCGCGCTGATCATTGCCCACAACCACCCGAGCGGCGACCCCGATCCCAGCGCCGAGGACCTGCGCGTGTCGCGCATCCTTGCAGACACCGCGCGCAACCTCGGCATTCGGTTGATCGACCACCTCATCTTCGCAGGCGAGGATGTGCGCAGTCTCCGCGACCTCGGCCTGCTCTAATCAGGCGGGGCAGCTTCGGATGGCGCCAGGCTCCGGGCGTGGCCCCTTCGGTTCGAACTGCGCGAAATAGGACTCGCTGTCGCCGAGCCGCTCGAAGCGGGTGAGTTCGTAACCGATCGCGCCGAATTCGCAGACAAGGAGCTTGGGCGGCGTACCGTGGCGGTCGGTCGGCCGGTCTGCATCGACCACCACTACGCGCCCGCCTGGCTTAAGATCGGCGCGGGCATGCCACAGGAACTCGCTCGGCATCTCGATCTCGTGGTACATGTGGATCAACAGGATCCGGTCGAACGACGCATCGGGAAGGTGCGGGTTGTTCGGCTCGCCGAGCTTGACCGCGACATTCTGCAAATCTTCGCGCTGGACGCGCTGGGCGAGTGCGTCGCGGGTTTCGGGGACGATGTCCTGGGCAAGCACGCGCCCGCGCCGGCCGACCAAGGGCGCGAGACGGACGGTGTAATAGCCCTCGCCCGCGCCGATGTCGGCCACGGCCATGCCTTCGCGAACATCGGCGAGCTTCATCACCGTTTCCGCCTCGCCGACGCTGTCGCGCGCATCCTCGTTCGAATAACGCGGCGACACGATCGGCGAGACCGGGCGGTTCGGCTTGGGAAAGGCCGATTGCTCCGACCCCTGCCCGCATCCGGCAAGCAAAACGGCCGAAAACACCACCGCCCCCCATTCCGTTCGTTTCGAGCGAAGTCGAGAAACGCCCCGGAACCCACGACCGGTCTCTCGACTTCGCTCGAGACGAGCGGAGGGGGCGGAGGTCTTACTCCACATCTTCCACGTCCACCTGTTCCCCCGTGACCCGCTGCGAAAGGGCGGCGGCCATGAAGCGGTCGAGATCGCCGTCCAGAACGTCCAAGGGCGCGGTGGAGGTGACTCCCGTGCGCAGGTCCTTCACCAGCTGATAGGGCTGAAGCACGTAGGAGCGGATCTGGTGGCCCCAGCCTATGTCCGTCTTCGACGCCGCGGTGGCGTTGGCTTCGGCCTCGCGGCGCTGGAGCTCGGCCTCGTAGAGGCGGGCGCGCAGCTGGTTGAACGCCTCGGCCTTGTTCTTGTGCTGCGAACGCTGGTTCTGACACTGGACCACGATGCCCGACGGCAAGTGGGTGATGCGCACGGCCGAGTCGGTGGTGTTGATGTGCTGTCCGCCCGCGCCGGACGCGCGGTAGGTATCGATGCGAAGCTCGCTTTCGTTGATCTCGATGTCGATGTTGTCGTCGACGACCGGGTAGACCCAGACGGAGGCGAAGCTGGTGTGGCGGCGCGCCGAGCTGTCATAGGGGCTGATGCGCACAAGGCGGTGAACGCCGCTTTCCGTTTTGGCGTAGCCGTAGGCGTTTTCGCCCTTGAGCAGCAAGGTCGCCGACTTAATCCCGGCCTGCTCGCCGGCGTGGAAGTCGATCAGCTCCACCTTCATTCCGCGCCGTTCGGCCCAGCGCGTGTACATGCGCTGGAGCATGCCTGCCCAGTCGTTGGACTCGGTGCCGCCGGCGCCCGAATTGATTTCGATATAGGTGTCGTTGGCGTCCGCTTCGCCGGCAAGCAGCGCCTTGACCTTGTCCTGTTCGGCGCGTTCGGCGAGCTGGGCGAGCGCCGCGACGGCGTCGTCGACGAGGCCGTCGTCGCCTTCCGCTTCGGCCATTTCGCTGAGCTCAACGGTGTCCGCCAGTTCGCGCTCGATCGCGCGGGTGGCGCCGATCGCTTCGTCCAGGCGGCGGCGTTCGCGCATCACGTCCTGCGCGGCCTTGGGGTCGTTCCAGAGCGCCTGATCCTCGACGCGCGCGTTCAGCTCGTCGAGCCGCCGCAGCGCCCGGTCCCAATCCAGGAAGCGGCGAAGCAGCGCGAGCGCCGAATTGATCTGGTCGACATGGGCTTGCGCTTCGGCGCGCATTTCAGAATTTCCTCAACTCAACGAACAATGGCGAGAGCCCAGGCGGGGCTCCCGGAACCTGGCTGCGCCCCTAACGAGTGCCGGCTTCACTTGGCAAGGCGTCGGTGGCGGGCGGCGCCGGCGGAGGCGCGGCGGCGGGCGAGCGGCGCGGTGCCGGTGCCTTGGGGCGCGGCCGGGGCTTGGGCGCGGGCGCGGCGCTTGCAAGCTCCTGGCGCTGCACGGTGCGGCGCGGCTCGCTTTCCGGCTTGAACGCTTCCCAGATCACCGCCGCCTTGGGCTCGTCGGTCGGCCAGGCGCCGAACACCTTGCGGCCCGAACGGCGGTCGATGCGGACCATGCGAATGCCGGCCGGGGCGCGGAACGGCACCGCCGGCATGTCCTTGAAGGCGATCTGCGCGAACTGCTTGAAGATCGGCGCGGCTAGCGTGCCGCCCTGAGCGTACCCGCCCATCGAGCGGGGCTGATCGAAGCCCATGTAGACGCCGGCGACGATGTCGGCCGATCCGCCAATGAACCAGACGTTGGTGGGGCCGGTGGTGGTGCCCGTCTTGCCGAAGATCGGGCGCTTGAGGTCGCGCAGCGTCTGGGCGGTGCCGCGCTCGATCACGCCTTCCAGGATATGGACCATCTGGTATGCCGTCATCGGGTCCATCAGCTGCTTGGTGCGCAAAGGCGGCCGCGGCATCGGCTTGCCGTCCCAATCGGGCGCGTTGCAGCCTTCGCAGGGCCGGCGGTCGGCGCGCCATATGACCTTACCGTTCCGGTCCTGGATATAGTCGATCAGCGTCGGCTTTAGTTCGCGGCCGTGGTTGGCGAGCATGGCGAACGCGTTGGTGATCTTCATCACCGTGGTGTCGCCGGCGCCGAGTGCAATGGAGAGGTAGTTCGGGTATTCGCCGACCCCCAGGATCTTCGCGAGGCGCGTCACCTTTTCCATGCCGGTCTGATTAGCGGCGCGCACCGTCATCAGGTTGCGCGACTGCTCGATACCCCAGCGCATAGTCTGCGGGCCAGCATTGCCGCCGGAGAAATTGCGAAAGCACTTCTGGCCGAGCCCCGCGCCCTGCCAGACGCAGAAGGAGCCGTCGATGATGATCGAGGCCGGGGTCATGCCGTTGTCCAAGGCGGCGGAGTAGACGATCGGCTTGAAGGTCGATCCGGGCTGGCGCTGCGCCTGCGTGGCGCGGTTGAAATCGTCGCCGCGCGCGTCCCAGCCGCCGTGCATTGCGAGGATTCGGCCGGAAGCGACTTCCTCCACCACCATGCCGCCCTTGATCTCCGGCACCGAGCGCAAGGTGTAGCTTCCGCCCGCCTCGCGCTTGACGAGGATGATCATGCCGCGGCGCAGGAAGTTATAGGCGGGGGTGCCGGTGCCGCGCTTCGGCATGGAGGCGGCCGAGGCGGGAAGTTCGGCGGTCGACCCGTCGATCAGGCCGATTGTTGCGCTGCCGCCCGCTTTGCGAAGCACCACGGCGGCGCGCCAGTCGTCGTAGCCGGGGCCGACGGGCGCGCGGGCGAGCTGGCTTTGCCAGTCGCCGTCGGCGTCGATTGACAGGCCCGTGTCGCGCCAGCCGCGGCCGCGGTCGTAGCGGGACAAGCCGTCCCGGAGCGCGTTTTCCGCCGCTTTCTGCTTTTCGGTATCGATCGACGAGCGCACCCACAGGCCGCCGGTGTAGAGGCCGTTCGGCCCCTTTTCCGCTTCGCTGCCATAGGTGGTGGCGAGCTGGCGGCGCACTTCTTCCATGAAATAGCCGCCGATGTTGCGCCCGCTGTTCGACTGCACCCGAACCGCGCCGAGCGGCATCGCCTGCGCGGCGGCACGCTGCTGCGCGGTGATCTTGCCGTTCTTCTCCATCTCGCCGAGCACCCAATTGCGCCGGTCCAGCGCGCGCTGCGTTTGGCGGTCCGGATCGTAATTGCTCGGCGCCTTGGGCAGGATGGCGAGGTAGGCAACTTCGTGGAGTTGCAGATCCTCGACATCCTTGTCGAAATAGGCCCGCGACGCGGCCTGCACGCCGTAGGCGTTCCGGCCGAGGAAGATCTGGTTGAGGTAGAGCTCCAGGATCTGCTGCTTGGTCAGCACGCTTTCGATGCGGCGGGCGAGAAAGGCTTCCTTGACCTTGCGGGTCACCGAATATTCGTCGCCGAGCAGCAGGTTCTTGGCAACCTGCTGGGTGATGGTGGAGCCGCCCCGCGCCCGCTCGCCCGAGCCGGCCTTGCGGACATAGTCGCCGATTGCGCCGAGCACGCCCGGATAATCGATGCCGCCATGGGTGAAGAAGGTCTTGTCCTCCGCCGAGGTGAAAGCATCGACCAGCACCTTGGGATATTCTTCGAATGCGAGCTCGACGCGCCGCTCGCGGGCAAAGGTCTGCACCGGCTCGCCTTCGATGTCTCGGACGTGGGCGGGAAGCGGCGGCTGGTAGGTAAGCAGCGATTCGGCGGACGGCAGCCCGCGGGCGAACAAGGCCCACGCCAGGATGTACGCAATCACCGGGATCAGAGCGAGGTAAGCGAGGATCCGAACCCACTTCCTGCCCCATGCGCCGCGGATCGCGCCGCCGAAGCGGCTGCCGGCGTCGCGGTACAGGGTCATGCGGGTGGCGGTGGGGGCGTCGGCAGTCATCCGTCCCGGCTCTAGCCGATCATCGGGGGCGGGTGAAGCGCCCAGCGCTTCCAAAGCGCCGCGCCTCCCGCCATAGATGACACATGCAGGCCTACCATCAGCTCCTTCAGCGAATCCTCGACACCGGCGTTCCCCAGGAAGACCGCACCGGCACCGGCACCTTGTCCGTCTTCGGCCACCAGATGCGCTTCGATCTGGCGGAGGGTTTCCCGCTCGTCACCACCAAGAAGCTTCACCTGCGCTCGATCATCATCGAGCTGCTCTGGTTCCTGAAGGGCGACACCAACATCGCTTGGCTGAAGGAGAACAAGGTCAGCATCTGGGACGAATGGGCGGACGAGAATGGCGAGCTCGGCCCCGTCTACGGCAAGCAGTGGCGCGACTGGGTGGGGCCGGACGGGCAGCGTTTCGATCAACTCGCCGCGCTGATCCGCACGATCAACACAAACCCCGGATCGCGGCGCCAGATCGTGTCCGCCTGGAACCCGGCGGACGTCGATAAGATGGCGCTGCCGCCCTGCCACCTCCTCTTCCAGACCTATGTCGCCAACGGCAAGCTCAGCCTTCAGCTCTATCAACGCTCGGCCGACGTGTTCCTGGGCGTGCCGTTCAACATCGCGAGCTATGCGCTGCTTACCCACCTCCTTGCCCAGCAATGCGGGCTTGAGGCCGGCGAGTTCGTCTGGACCGGCGGCGATTGTCACCTTTATTCGAACCACCTCGACCAGGCCCGGCTCCAGCTCACCCGCGCGCCGAAGCCCCTCCCCCGCCTCAACATCCTCAGGAAGCCGGACGCGATCGACGGCTATCGCTTCGAGGATTTCGAGATCACCGGCTACGATCCCGACCCGCACATCAAGGCCGCGGTGGCGGTGTGAGCAAGCGCAAGATCGTTCTCGTCGTGGCGAGGGCGCGCAACGGCGTGATCGGTAAGGACGGGACACTGCCCTGGCACATCCCGGCGGACCTCAAGCACTTCAAGCGAGTCACCGCCGGCACACCGATGATCATGGGGCGCAGGACGTTCGACAGCTTGCCGGGGCTGCTGCCAGGCCGGCGCCACATCGTGCTGACCCGCGACACGGCGTGGGCGGCGGAAGGCGCGGAAGTCGTGCACACGCCCGAAGAGGCGCTTGCAGTTGCCGATGCCGAGCGGGTGTCGATCATCGGCGGCTCGGAAATTTTTGTCTTGTTCGAGCCGCTCGCCACGGCGGTTGAGCTGACCGAGGTGGAACTGGACGCGGAAGGCGACACGCTGATGCCGGCCTTCGACGCCACTCGCTGGCGCGAAGTGTCACGCGAAGCGCATCCCGCTGAAGCCGCCCGCCCGCCCTTCACCTTCCTGCGGCTGGTGCGTACTGACCTCTAGCGGAGCGGTTGTCGGCCACTGCCCCCTCTCCTATAGCACCGGCATGGAGCGGCTGGACGGCGGCTCGGCGGTTCCGCAGGCGCTTCGCGGGGGCATCGTCGCGCTCGGCAATTTCGATGGGTTTCACAGGGGGCACCAGGCGGTGGTCGGCCAAGCGGTGGCGCGCGCCCGAGCCGAAGGGCGGCCGGCGCTTGTCGCGACCTTCGATCCCCACCCGGTGCGCCACTTCCGCCCCGACGCCGAACCCTTTCGCCTGACCAGCCTCGACCAGCGCCAACGCCTCTTCGCCGAAGCGGGCGCCGACGGAATGATCGTCTTCCGCTTCGACGAAGCGCTTGCCGCCACCAGTGCCGAAGATTTTGTCGGCGAGCGGCTGGTGCAGCTGATCGGCGCGGCAGGTGTGGTGACCGGCGACGACTTCACCTTCGGGCGCGGCCGGAGCGGCGATGTCGCCGTGCTGAAGCGGCTTGGGCAGGAGCATGGCCTGTCCGTGGACGCGGTGGGCCCGGTGGAGCAGGACGGCGAGCCGGTCTCCTCCAGTCGCATCCGCGAAGCACTTAAAGTCGGAGACTGCGCCACGGCGACGCGCCTTCTCACCCGGCCCTTCGCCATCGAAGGGGTGGTGGAGCATGGCGACAAGCGCGGGCGCACGCTCGGCTATCCGACCGCCAATTTGAGCCTCGGCAAGTATTTGCGCCCGCGCTTCGGCATCTACGCGGTGCGCGGCTGGCTTCCCGGCGGCGCCTTGGTCGGCGGCGCGGCGAATATCGGCGTCCGCCCCACATTCGATCCGCCCAAGGAGCTGCTCGAGCCGTTCTTTTTCGACTTTTCTGGCGACCTTTACGGCCAGAAGATCGAAGTGGAGCTCGTCTCCTTCATCCGCCCGGAGGCGAAGTTCGACAGCCTTGAAGCGCTGACGGCGAAGATGGACGCCGACTGCAGCGAAGCGCGGGCGCGGCTGGCGTGAAGGTGTGGAAGCCGCTCGGCCTCGGCATCGCCGGGGTGGCAATTGCGCTGTCGCTGATCAACGCCTCGTGGATCGCGCCCGATCCGAAGGGGCATCTGGTGCTGGTCGCGCGTCGCGGCGTTGGGCCCGCCATTCTCCCGGGAGACGACAAAGGCTGCAGCGCCACCCGCATCGCGGCGCTGGACGAGAATCTGTACATCGAGAACAGCCTGCCATCACTTTTCCGGGCGATGCGCCTCGGCGCCAACGCGATCGAGGTCGACGTTCGGCGGACCCGCGACAATCAGGTGGTGCTGTTCCGCGATCCGACGCTGGAGTGCCGAACCAATGGTCGGGGTGCAGTCGCCGACCAAACCTTGGCGCATTTGAAGACGCTCGACATCGGCTTCGGCTACACGGCCGACGGCGGACGGACGTTCCCGCTGCGCGGGCGCGGCGTCGGCGGCATGCCGACGGTGGAGGAAGCGCTGCGCGAGGTACCCAAGATGCGCCTGATCTTCAACCTCGCCTCAGGCGATCCGGCGGATGCCGACGCGCTGGTCGCCGCTTTCGCGCGGGCGGGCATGAAGATCGACGAGAAATACAGCTTCCGCGGTGCGCCGGCGGCGACCAAACGGATCAAGGCGCTGGCGCCGGGCGCCTGGACCTGGGGCGCGGCGGAGCTGGGCGGCTGCCTGGACGATTACGTAAAGACAGGCTGGACCTCGGCGGTGCCGGCGAGCTGCCGCGACACGACGGTGGTTGTGCCCATCGACCGGCAGTGGGCGATCTGGGGCTGGCCGAACCGCTTCCAGGCCCGGATGGCGGACGCGAACAGCAAGGTCATGGTGGTGGAAAGCGTCAACGGCGCGGAGGTCACCGGCCTGACCCGGGTCGACCAGATCGACGACGTGCCGCGCGACTTTCGCGGCTACCTCTGGATCGAAGACTTCTTCACGGTCGGCCGCGCCGTTCAGCGCTGATCCGCTTCAGGCGGCGTGCTCGTGCACCGGGGGCTGAATGTTTTCGTTGGCGCGTTCCCATTCCTTCCAGCGCTGCCAGAAATTCCCGGGGCGCGGCGCCCCGATGGCCGGTACCGGCGCAGGTCTCGCGCCGCCTTTGCTCTCTCCGTTGGTGCCCATCACATGCGTCCCCTCATGCCGCGCGCCCCAAACGCGCTTGTGGCAAAGCGGGATGGAGGGTCTGGCGCCCACCTACCCCATTGACGGTGCCTATGCGCACAAGGCGGCCCCGGCGCCACGGCAAGTGCCGGCAATTGTCCGTGACGCCGACGTATCGGAGCGGCCGCTGCTGCAAGCGGTTGACGCAAAGTGCGCAAATGTGCGGATAAGTGCGTCGGGATTCTTCAAAGGGGCGTGGGGCGGTGCAGGGCGATCTGGATTTCAACCAAAGCGAGACGGTTGCGCTCAGGGTCCGAGAGGAGTTGGCGCGGCGGCGGTTGTCGCGGCAATGGCTCGCCGACTCGGCCCGGCTCAGCATCTCCACGCTGGAGAAAGCGCTGTCGGGGCGGCGGCCGTTCACGCTCGGAACCGTGATCCGGCTTGAGGAAGCACTGAAGATCGAGCTTCGCCCGCCCGGGCCGCAGGCGGGCGCCGCGCCGGTGCAGGTGAGCGGAGTAGCCCCACAATCGATGGGCGCCTACGCCCGGCCGGCGGTGCGCTGGCTGGAGGCGGATTACCTGACGCTTCGCCCCTCGTTTGACGAGCCGGGCGCGATCTACGCCTACCGGACCATGATCGAATGGGACGAGGAGCATAGCCACCTGCGCTTCATCGAGGCGGCGCGGCTGGACGCGGCCTTTACCCAGACCGGCTTCGTCTCGCTGCCGCACCTGTCCGGGCACATCTACCTCGTCACGCAATCGGACGGGCAGTACCGGATGGTGATCCTCGGCCGTCCGTCCGCGGCGGCGGGAGGCGCGCTGTGCGGAATCCTTTCCAGCCTGGTGTCGGGCGCGGGATCGCAGCTCATTCCCGCCGCAACGCCGATCACGCTCATCCCCACCGCAGGCCCGGACGAGCCGCAGCTCGGCCTCGTTCGTCCCGCCGACGCCTGCTACGAATCCTATCGCCGGCGCGTCGATCAGATCGGCGAGCGCGGCTTCGCCCGCTTCCCCAGTTGAGCAAGCGCGGGTGAGCGGCGCGATCCTTTCGGTCAACGGCCTGTCCAAGAAGTTCGCAGCCGATCTTCGGCGGTCCCTCGCTTACGGGCTTCGTGACATCGCCCGCGAATTCGTCCCCGTGCATCGACCCGCCGCGCTGCGCTCGGGTGAGTTCTTTGCGTTGGAGGATATCTCGTTCGAGGTGGCGCCGGGCGACTCGCTTGCGGTCATCGGCCAGAACGGTGCGGGCAAGAGCACCTTGCTCAAGATCCTCCACGGCCTGCTCAAGCCCGATGCGGGCGAGGTGCGGGTAAGGGGGCGGACCCAGGCGATCATCGAACTCGGCACCGGCTTCAACGCGCTGCTTACCGGTCGCGAGAATGTGGAAGTGGGCGCCGCCTTGCACGGGCTCGGCGCCCGCGACACCCGGTGCCTGCTGGACGAAGTGGTGGCTTTCGCCGAACTCGACGCGTTCATCGATGCGCCGGTGCAAAGCTACAGTTCGGGCATGAAGGCGCGGTTGGCCTACGCGCTGTCCGCGCACCTCGAGCCCGATCTGCTGCTGGTCGACGAAGCCCTTGCCGTCGGCGACTTCGAGTTCCAGCGCAAATGCGTGTCCCACATGCGTTCCTACCTGGCGAAAGGCGGCGCGCTGCTTCTGGTGTCGCACAACACCCATCAGGTTCAGGCCGTCTGCAAACGGGGGCTGCTGCTTGAAGGAGGCCGCGTCGCTTTCGCCGGCAGCGCAGTAGATGCTTTGAACCAGATGTTCGAGCGGCGTGCCGCCATCGCCTCGCAATCGGTGAAGAAAGGCGGCTCCGGAGCCGGCGTAGCGATCGCGCAGGTTGCCGCACAAGCGTATGACGGCGGGCCGCCGCGCAGCGGGGCGGAGATGCGGCTCACGCTCCAGTACAGCTGCTCCGCGCCTGTTGGGGCGACGTGGAGCTTCGGCATTTGGACGGCCGATCATTCGGTTTGCATCACCGGCGGTGAGAGCGCGGAGCGGGTAGTGTTGACCAAGGGCGAGGGAAGCCTGTCCTGCTCGGTGCCTCGCCTGCCGCTGCTTCCCGGGCGCTATGTGGTTCGGGCCGCTTTGCTCAATCCCGAAAGCCGCTTCCCGATCGCGTTGTTCGGCTGGGACGAGGCAGGGCTGTCGCTGGAGGTGCGCGGCGAACCCACCGCCTTGCTCAACACGCAGCGTCACCTCGATCAGCTCGTTACGCTGGACGTCGATTGGGGCTAAGCCTCGCGCTTCAGAACGGCCTGATCCGCCACAGATCGCTGAAGAACTGAAGCGGGCGCCGGGGGAACAGGCCGAAGTGGATGACGAGCACGGCGAGGTCGAGGGGCCAGCGCCAGGCGCAGGCGAGAAGGAGGGCGAGCGGCAGCAGGACGTCGTAATAATCCTGCAAGACGATCAGGTAGCGCGGCTTTGGATCGACGATCACCGCCACCATTCGAAACACCCTGAGCTTGTGCCGCACGAGGGGGACGTAGAGAAACAGGAACAGTAGCGGCAGCCAGCTCGGCATCTGGGAGAGCATTGCGGCAAGGGCGCACAGCTCGATCGGGAAGATGCCGTAGCGGGCGAGCGCGATCGTTGACGCGCGGCCGCTTCGGTGCACGAAGGTCCTGACCGCGGCCGCCCGGTCCGCCGCTTCGTCGGCGAGCTGGTGCCAAAGGATGCCACGCAGCCCGTAGGCGAGTGCCCAAACGCCGGTGGCGGTAAGCCAGAACGGGTCCGGCCGCACGCCGGCGAAGCGGAACACGATCACCGCCGCCAGAAAGGCCGGAAGCAGGTGTGCGCCCGCCGCGTCGGCAAGCACGCCGGCGAGGCCGCGCACCTTCAGCCGGACAGGCGGCAGCGAGTAAAGGGTGAAGACCGCCCAGGCGGCAAGGTAGGGCCACAGCCGGAGCGGATCGCTTCGCCAGTTCCACGCGACCGCGGCCCCGACGGCGACCGGCAGCGCGATGAGCAGCGCAATCAGGAATGGCGAGCGGCCGGCGACGCCGTTGCGCTTCCCCGCCGCGGCGTCCTCCTTCCGGTCGGCAAGGTCGTTGAGGACGCTGACGTAAACGGCGCCCGAGCCGATCGCCGCGAGCAGCAGGAGGGCCGCGGGCCAGGCGACGTGCAGCGGCAGGCCGATTACCAGGGCGGTCGCGTAGAACATGGCCGCGACCGGGACGAGCTTATACTCCCACCAGTCGCCGGCGCGTGCGATCCGGGTAAAGGCGGCACCCGCCGCGCCGCCGCGGCCCAGCATCGCTCCTGCCACGTCCCCCAAGTTGCGCCGCGTCCCCATCGGGTGCTGCAATAGGTGAGCCGCCGCTCCGGGCGCAATGGAGGCGTACGCGCCGGAACCCGCTGGCCGCCCTAGCGATTGTAACGGCAGCGGCATGGACCGCATATGCTGAACAGGGAGCAAGGCATGTACCGCAGCGATGGCGACGCCAGTTACTGGCAGAACGAGTTCATGGTCTGGGCGCCGCGCATCGTCGGCGCGATCGCCATATTGGTCATCGCCTGGCTGATCGCGCGCGCGGTGAAATGGGCGATCGCCAAGGCCGTCGACAAGGTGCCGGCGCTGCGCAAGCATTATGAATCGGAGCCCGGCAAGACGCTCGGCAGCCTGATCGGCGACATCGCTTTCTGGCTGATCCTGCTGATCGGCATCATGCTCGCCCTCCAGCCGCTGCAGCTCGGCAACGTGCTCGAGCCGGTGCGCCAGCTTACGACCAACGTGCTCGGCTTTATTCCGAACGTCGTCGGCGCAGGGCTGATCTTCTTCATCGGCCTGATCGTCGCCCGAATCGTCCGCCGCCTGGTGGAAGGCGCGCTTCTCGCAGCCAACGCCGACGGCTGGCTGCGCAAGACCGGCCTTTCGGAAACCGCCGGAACCGTACCGGCGGGCGCGGCCGGTGCACCGCCTTCGGTCGGTGCCGGCAAGACCTCGATCAGCCGCTCGGTCGGCATGGTGGTGTTCTTTCTGATCATGATCCCGGTCACGATCTCGGCGCTCGACGCGCTGCAGATCGAGGCGATCTCAAAACCCGCCACGGGCATGCTGCAGACCATCCTGGATGCCATTCCGAACGTGCTCGGGGCGCTGCTCCTGCTCGCCATCGGCTATTTCGTCGGCCGCCTCGCCAAGGGGGCGGTGGACCAGATCCTGCCGAGCATGGGCTTCGACAACAGCGTCGCCGCGCTCGGCATCTCGTCCGACCGGGTAAACCCGTCGCGCACCGTCGGCACCATCGTCATGATCGCCATCATGATCGGCTTCGCGACTCAGGCGGCGGTGCTTCTACAGTCGCCACTGATCGCCGCCATGCTCGCCCAGATCCTGGAGCTTGGCGGACAGGTGCTGTTCGGAACGGTGATCATCCTCGCCGGCGTCGCGATCGCCCGATTGGTCTCGAGCCTGGTCGGCGGCGGACGCGACGGCGGCTGGCTGCCGACGATCCTCAACTGGGCGATCATCGCGCTCGCCGTTGCCATCGGGCTGCGGTTCATGGGCCTCGCCAACGAGATCGTGATCATCGCTTTCGCCTCGATCATCGGCTCGGCGGCGGTCGCCTGTGCGCTCGCCTTCGGGCTCGGCGGGCGGCCGACCGCGCATAAGCTGCTGGAGCGCTGGACGGACGCAAACCGCCTGCCCGCGCCGCCCGCGCCCCCTGCCCCGTCGGCACCCCCGGCACCTCCGGCCCCGCCCGCGCCGCCGGCCGGGACGATGGGTGACCAGCCGCCGCTGGTGTGACCGGCTTCCGACGTTTCGCGGCGATCGACTGGTCGGGCGCCAAGGGAAAGCGGCACAAGGGGATCGCCGTCGCATTGGCCGAGGCCGGTGCGGCGGCGCCCCGCCTTCTCACCCGGGACAAAGCCTGGTCGCGAACCGAGGTGCTGGAATGGCTTTTGAACGCGGCCGCCGAGGCGCCGACCCTGTTCGGCTTCGACTTCAGCTTCGCACCGCCGATTGTGGAACGCGGCGAATATCTTCCCGGCGAGCCGGACGTGCCGAAGAACGCGCGGGAGTTCTGGGCCTATGTGGACAGCCGCTGCGACGATGAGGATCTGGGCGCGGCAAGCTTCCTGGAACATGCCCACCGTCGCCATTTCTATTTCGGCATCGCCGATGGGGTGAAGGCGGATTTCGTGCGCTTCCGCCAATGCGACGCAAGCCTCAACGCGCAGGGCGGGCGTAAGACGGCGAGCGCCTATGATGCAATCGGCGCGGCGCAGGTGGCGAAAGCGAGCTTCTCCGGCATGCGGCTGCTTCACCGCATCTCCGGCAAGGTCGCGATCTGGCCGATAGACCCCCTGGCCGCGCAGGGGAGCGCGGTGGTCGAAATCTACACCCGCATCTACCTCCGCCGCGCCGGGCTGCCGGGCACCAAGCTTCGGACCTCGGCCGACCTCGACGGCGCGCTACGGGCGCTGGGTAGCGAACCGGCGAGGCTCCCATTCGAGCCGGACGATCATCAGACCGACGCCCTCGTCACCGCCGCCGGCATGCGCGCGCTGGCGAGCAGCGAGCCCGCTGCCTTCGCGCCGGCCGGCCTCACTCCGGAGCTCGCCCGCACCGAAGGCTGGACCTTTGGCGTCCTCTGAAGACGACCCGCTTCCCCTTTCCCGGGCAACCGCATAGGCTCACGAAAATGGCGAAAACCGAGGGGATAAAGACATGGGCATGCGCAACCTGGCTCTTGCGGGGCTTCTGGCGGTGACGGCGCTTGGTGGCGTGGCGGTAGCGGGGCAGCCGGCGGCGAACAGCGACGATCCGTTCCTGTGGCTGGAGGAAATCGAAGGCCAAAAGGCGCTGGATTGGGCGCGCGCGGAAAACGCCAAAAGCCTCGGCGTGCTGCAGGCCGATCCGCGCTACGGCAAGTTCGAAGCGGATGCGCTGAAGATCCTGCAGGCCAAGGACCGCATCCCGTTCGTGTCGATCGAGCCCGACGGCCTGTACAATTTCTGGCAGGATGAGAAGAACGTCCGCGGCGTTTGGCGGCGCACCACCCTCGCCAGCTACCGCACCGAGGCGCCGCAATGGGAAACGGTGCTCGACGTCGATGCCCTCGCCGCGGCGGAAAAGGCGAACTGGGTATTCCAATATTCGTCCTGCCTGCCGCCGGAAAACACCCGCTGCCTCCTTTTCCTGTCGAACGGCGGCAAGGACGCCAATGTCGCCCGAGAGTTCGACCTCAAGACCAAGAGCTTCGTCAAAGGCGGCTTCGACCTGCCCGAGGGCAAGCAGTCGGTGACCTGGCTCGACAAGGATACTCTGATCGTCGCCCGCGACTGGGGCGAAGGTACGATGACCAAGTCGGGCTACGCCTTTGTCGCCAAGACGCTGAGGCGCGGGCAGAAGCTTGAGGACGCCAAGGAGATCTACCGCGGCACCGCCGAGGACGTGCAGGCCAGCGCTTACGCCCTGCGCGACGGGCGCGGCGTGGTGCACGCGGTGCTCGGCCAGCGCGGGACTAACTTCTTCGACCGCGAATATAGCCTGCTGACGCCGAAGGGCCCGGTGAAGCTCAACCTTCCGAAAAAGGCGTCGTACAGCGCGATCGTCGACGGGCGCCTGCTGCTCACTAGCCAAGAGGATTGGACTCCGGCACCGGGCCGTTCCTTCAAGGCCGGTTCGCTTCTCTCCTACGATCTCGGTGAGTGGAAGAAGGACCCGAACAAGGCGCTGCCTTCGCTCGTCTTCGCGCCCACTGCGCGGCAGACGCTGGGCAGCGTCGCAAGCACCCGCAACAAGCTGATCGTCACCATCCTCGACAACGTCCGCGGCAAGGCTTTCGCCTACGATTATGCCGGCGGGGCGTGGAAGGCGACGCCGGTGGCGCTGCCCGACAACGCCACGATCAGCCTGGTTGCCGCGGCGGACGACAACGACCAGACGATGTTCACCGCCACCAACTACCTGACTCCAAGCGCGCTTTATTTCTACGACGCGGCCAAGGGCAAGGTGGAGATGCTGAAGACCACCCCGCCGCGCTTCGATGCCTCCGGCCACGTCGTCGAACAGTTCGAAGCGACATCGCGCGACGGCACCAAGATCCCTTACTTCATGGTGCGGCCGAAGAACGCCAAGATGGACGGCTCCACCCCCACCCTCCTTTACGGCTATGGCGGGTTTCAAAGCCCGATGGTGCCGAACTATTCGGGGTCCATGGGCAAGCTGTGGCTCGAGCAGGGCAATGCCTATGTCGTCGCTAATTTGCGCGGCGGCGGCGAGTTCGGCCCGGCCTGGCACCAGACGGCGCAGGGTGCGAACAAGCAGCGCACCTGGGACGATTTCATCGCGGTGGCCGAGGATCTGATCGCCCGCAAGCTGACCAGCCCGCGCCGCCTGGGCGTTGTCGGCGGGAGCCAGGGCGGCCTGCTGGTCGGCACGGCAATCACCCAGCGGCCGGAGCTGTTCAACGCGGCGATCATCCAGGTGCCGTTGTTCGATATGGTGCGCTACACCTCGCTCGGCGCGGGCGCTTCGTGGGTCGGCGAATATGGCGATCCCGCCAAGCCGGAGCAGCGCGCCTGGATCGACGGTTACTCGCCCTACCAGAAGCTGCTGGCGGGCAAGACTTACCCGACGCCGTTCATTCTCACCTCCACCAAGGACGACCGAGTCCACCCGGCACACGGCCGCAAGGCGGCGGCAAAGATCGCGGCGCTCGGCCAGCCTTATTATTATTACGAGAATATCGACGGCGGCCACAGCGCGGCGGCCAACCTCGCCGAGACTGCGCGTCGCGTGGCGCTGGAATATACCTACGCCAGCAAGCGGCTGGTGGATTGAGGATAAGGGCTAAGGTCCGGCGCGCTTAGCCAAGCGGGCTGGACCTTCCGCCGCTCTTCCGCCATCTGGGGCGACAAGCCGGGTTAGCTCAGCTGGTAGAGCAACTGATTTGTAATCAGTAGGTCGTCCGTTCGAGTCGGACACGCGGCACCATCGCCCCGCTATTTCCCACCGCGCCCACCCGCCCGGTTCTCCGCAAGCTGCGTCGGGCCGTCGAGGCGGTAGATGACGTCGTCGAGGTGGACGCCGCCCCGCGCGATGACGAGGTTCTGGAGGTTCTGGCGGCCGTCCTGCGTCGTAGCCGGGATGTCGCCCTCCTCGCGGAAG
>DATBNC010000028.1:0-34541 GCA_036554525.1 Allosphingosinicella sp. | reverse complement strand
GATTCCATCGACTGCTTCATCTCGGCGCGCTTGGGCGGCACGACCTTGCGGTCGAGCGAGGCGATCGGCCCTTCCGGCATGTCGCGGATGCACTGCTTCATGATCCGCACCGACTGGCGGACCTCTTCCACGCGCACCATGAAGCGGTCGTAGCAATCGCCCTTGGTGCCGACCGGTACGTCGAAATCGACGAGGTCGTAGGCGTCGTAGGGCTGCGCCTTCCTGATGTCCCAGGGAATGCCGGCGGCGCGGATCATCGGCCCGGAGAAGCCCCAGGCGAGCGCGTCTTCCTTGGACACGTAGGAGATGTCGACGTTGCGCTGCTTGAAGATGCGGTTGTCGGCGACGAGGCTGATCGCATCCTCGAACAGGGGCATCAGCCGGTCGTCCATCCAGGCCGAGATGTCTTCGAGCAGCCCCGCCGGCGCGTCCTGGTGGACTCCACCGGGGCGGAAATAATTGGCGTGCATCCGCGCGCCCGAGACCCGCTCGTAGAAATTCATGATGTCTTCGCGCGGCTCGAACAGCCACAGGTTCGGAGTCATCGCGCCGACGTCCATGACGTGGCTGCCGATGTTGAGGAGGTGGTTCGAAATCCGGGTTAGCTCCGCCCAGAACACCCGCAGATATTGCGCGCGAAGCGGCACTTCGAGGCCGAGCAGCTTCTCGATGGCGAGAACGTAGCTGTGCTCCATGCACATCGGCGAGACGTAATCGAGCCGATCGAAATAGGGGATCGACTGAATGTAGGTCTTATACTCGCAGAACTTTTCGGTGCCGCGGTGAAGCAGGCCGACGTGCGGATCGACACGCTCGACGATCTCGCCGTCAAGCTCCAGCACCAGGCGAAGCACGCCGTGGGCGGCCGGGTGCTGCGGGCCGAAGTTGATCGTGTAGTTTGCGATCTCGGACTCGGTCGCGCCGGAACGGGCGACCTGTTCCTCGTGGCTCTGTGCGGGCGAAGCGATGGTCATTTCTTGGCTACCTCCGCTGCGGGGAGCGGGGTCGGCGCGCCGGGGGCTTCGCCGCCTTTTTCGTCGCCGGGAAGGATGTATTGCGCGCCTTCCCAAGGGCTGAGGAAATCGAAGGCGCGGAAATCCTGCGGAAGCTGCACCGGCTCGTAGACCACGCGCTTCTGTTCTTCGGAATAGCGCAGCTCGACATAGCCCGAGAGCGGGAAATCCTTGCGGAACGGGTGGCCGCGGAAGCCGTAATCGGTGAGAATGCGGCGAAGATCGTCATTGCCGTCGAAGATCACGCCGTAAAGGTCGAACACTTCACGCTCGAGCCAGCCTGCGACCGGGAAAATGGAGGTGATCGACGGCACCGGCGTTTCCTCGTCGGCGGAGACGCGGACGCGGATACGGTGGTTCCTTGTGACCGACAGGAGGTGGTAGACGACTTCGAACCGCTCCGGGCGGCTTGGATAATCGACGCCGGCAATCTCCATCAGCTGCTGATATTCGAAGCTGTCGCGAAGTGTGCGGCACACCTCCGCGATGCTTTCGCGTGCCACGGTGAAGCTGTCCTCGCCGACGGCATGGCCGCCGTCCATCCACGCGTCGCCGATCGCGGCCTTCACCTCATCGAGGATGCCCGGCCGCGCGGGAATGCGGGGAGCGGAGTTGTTCGCCATCTGCTTCGTCCGCCCTCAGCGCTCGATCGTGCCGATGCGGCGGATCTTCCGCTGCAGCTGCATGACGCCGTAGATCAGGGCTTCCGCGGTCGGCGGGCAGCCGGGGACGTAGATGTCCACCGGTACGATCCGGTCGCAGCCGCGCACCACCGAATAGCTGTAATGGTAGTAACCGCCGCCATTGGCGCAGCTACCCATCGAGATCACGTAACGCGGCTCCGACATCTGGTCGTAAACCCGGCGAAGCGCGGGCGCCATTTTGTTGCAGAGCGTTCCGGCGACGATCATCACGTCCGACTGGCGCGGGGACGCGCGCGGCGCCACGCCGAAGCGCTCGAGGTCGTAGCGCGGCATGTTGGCGTGGATCATTTCCACCGCGCAGCAGGCCAGGCCGAACGTCATCCACCACAAGGACCCGGTGCGCGCCCACTGGAACAGGTCCTCCGTGGACGTGACCAGGAAGCCCTTGTCGGACACTTCCGAGCTGATCTGGTTGAAGAATTCGGGATCCGGCTCCTGCAGGTCCGCGGGGCGCGCATTTTCGTGGCGCGGATCGAGGATTACTCCCATTCCAGCGCTCCCTTTTTCCAGGCGTAGGCAAAGCCGAGGGTGAGCTCGACAAGAAAGATCATCATCGCACCCCAGCCGGCAAGGCCGATATGGCCGAGGCTCACCGCCCAGGGGAACAGGAACGCCGCCTCGAGATCGAAGATGATGAACAAAATGGCGACGAGGTAGAAGCGCACGTCGAACTGCGCGCGCGTGTCCTCGAAAGCGGGGAAGCCGCATTCATATTCGGCAAGCTTGTCGGGGTACGGGTTGGCCGCGCCGGTCAGCTTGGAGACCAGCATCGGCAGCACCACGAACGACAGCGACAGCGAAAGCGCGACGCCGAGGAACAGCAATATGGGTAGATAGTCGGCGGCGGTGGACGCCATCGAGACTCTCCAGGAGGGCTAGGTTGAGGCGGCTTCTAGGACAGCGGCACGGCCACCGCAACTACTCAGGATAGGCTGGCAGTAACGTTCTAACGGACCGAAGGATACCGTTGATTTGAAACGCCTTTCTAGCCCCGAAGCGCGCCCCCGACCAGCTTGTGGAGCTTGGAATGAAGTTGGTCGTTGGCGGCAAGCACCTGCCCCTTGGCGAGCCCCGCTTCGCTGCCCTTGAAGTCGCTGACGAAGCCGCCCGCTTCGCGCACCAGCAATATGCCGGCGGCGAGGTCCCAATATTGCAGGTCCTCTTCCCAGAAGCCGTCGTAGCGCCCGGCCGCGACCCAGGCCAGATCGAGGGCGGCGGAGCCGAAGCGGCGGATGCCGGCGACGTTGGGCGAGACGGCGTCGAGGATCTTCTGGAACCGCTCCAGATTGCCGTGCCCGAAGAACGGCACGCCCGTCGCGATCAGCGCCTCGTCGAGATTCCGGCGCGCCGAGACGCGAAGCCGCCGCTCGTTGAGCCAGGTCCCCCTGCCCTTTTCCGCCCAGAAGCTCTCGTCGGTCAGCGGCTGGTAGACCAGAGCCTGCGTGATCTCCGGCCGCCCGCCGGCGCCGCGCGGGTCCTCCACCGCGATGGAGATCGCAAAGTGGGGGATGCCGTGGAGGAAATTCGACGTGCCGTCGATCGGGTCGACAATGAAGCGCGGCTTGTCCGGATCGCCTTCGACGTCGCCGCCTTCTTCGAGCATCAGCCCCCAATCGGGCCGTGCGCGGCGAAGCTCCTCGACTATGGTCTGCTCGGCCTGCTTGTCGGCCATGGAGACGAAGTCGGCCGGCCCCTTGCGGCTGACCTGAAGCTGTTCGACCTCGTTGAAATCGCGCCGGATGCGCGGCGCCGCCTTGCGCGCCGCCTTCTGCATGACTGTGATCAGGCCGGAATGGGAAACCATGTTCTATAGTCCAATGTCTTTGACGAAGGCGTTGAGTGCATTCAGCTTCAGGCGGCCCCACTCGCCGTCTAGGGTGTAGCCATGCGGCGGATCGATCACGAAGCTGTCGATGTTCCCGTAGTCCCAGTGGTCATTTGCGTCCCAAGAGGGTGCTCTTCCGCTCGGCGCGTATTCGATCTCGGAGGCGTTTTTGAACCACAAGTGCGAGCGCCCGTAGCAATATTGCTCCCCTGGCGAAGGCGGGTGGTAGTCAGGATGCTTCTCCGTCCAAACAACTAGCAGCTCGAAAACGACCTGACTAACCCCGACGTGCACTGAAAGGACGTAGCTGTCCTCGAAGTAGTAGCCGCAGAAGCGAGGATCGTCTTCGTACTTCACCTAGTCCGCGCGGCGGATGTAGGTTTGCTCGTAGACGTCGACGACGATCTTCGTGCCCGCGCCGATGTGCGGCGGCACCATCACGCGGACGCCATTGTCGAGCATCGCCGGCTTGTAGGAGGAGGAGGCCGTCTGCCCCTTCACCACCGCGTCGGCCTCGACGATCATGGCCTCGATCGTGTCGGGGAGCTGGACGGAGATCGGCCGTTCTTCCCAAAGCTCCATCACGACGTCCATGCCATCCTGAAGGAAGGCGGCGGCGTCGCCCAGGATGCCGGCATCGAGCGTGATCTGCTCGTAATTGTCCTTGTCCATGAAGGTCAGAGCTTCGCCGTCCTTGAACAGGAACTGGAAGTCCTTGGTATCGAGCCGGACGCGCTCAACGGTTTCGGCGGAGCGGAAGCGAACATTGTTCTTGCGGCCGTCGATGAGGTTCTTCATTTCGACCTGCATATAGGCGCCGCCCTTGCCCGGCTGGGTGTGCTGGATCTTGACGGCGCGCCAGATGCCGCCTTCATATTCGATGATGTTGCCGGGACGAATGTCCACGCCGCTGATCTTCATGTTCAGTCTCTCTGGAGAGTATGGAAAAGAGCCGGGCCGGGCCTTAGCGGGCGGCCGTCTTTCCCGCAAGCAGGGGGTAGGGATTGACGGGGCTGCCCTCGTGCCAATCCTCGCCGGCCACCATCTTGTTGACCGCGAAATGGAGGTGCGGCCCCGCTGGATTGGCGTTGCCGGTGGAGCCGACCGTTCCGATCGGATCGCCCTGCTTCACCGCCTGCCCTTCCTTCAGCCCCGGCGCATAGGCCTCGAGGTGGGCGTAATAGAAAATCCACTGCTTGTCGGGCGAGCGCACGTAAGCGGAAATGCCGCCGCCGCCCTTGCTGAAGAACAGCTTCTCCACCACGCCGGGCGCGGAAGCGACCACCGGCGTCCCGTGGGGGGCCATGATGTCGATGGCGTTATGGACGCGGGCACCGCCGGCGCGGGACTGAGTGTAGGTGTCGGCAAGCGCCTCGGGCTTGATGCCCGCCACCGGGATAGCGAGCCCGGAGGGCCCGATCTCCAGTTCGGCCTTGGTAAGCGCCGGCTGGACTCCGGTTTGCCGCGGCACGGGCGCAGGACCGACCGGTCCGCGGTTGAAGGCGATCAGCCAAAAAGCGCTGGTCAGCGCCGAGCTGATCAACGCGGTGACGATCACGATCGTCCAAACACCGAACTTGCGCATTCCGTCTCCTAACATGGGTCAAACACACCGCGCGAAACTTATTTCCGCGCCGTTCCGTTTTCCAGGCCATGACGGGACGCATCAGGATCGGCTGCTCGGGGTGGATCTACCGTCACTGGCGCGAACTCTTCTACCCCGGCGGAACGCCACAGCGCCTGTGGTACAGCTTCTACGCCGACACGTTCGAAACGGTGGAGCTCAACACCAGCTTCTACCACCTGCCAAAGCCCGAGACCTTCACCAAATGGCGCGACCAGGCGCCGGACGGCTTTCGCTATGCGGTGAAAGCGCCGCGCTTCATTACCCACATGAAGAAGCTCAAGGAGTGCGCCGAGCCCGTCCACGAGTTCCTCACCCGTGCCCGCAATCTGGGCCCGAGCATCGGCCCGATCCTGTACCAGCTGCCGCCGAAATGGGGCTGCAACAGCCAGCGGCTCGAGGAATTCATCGCCCTCCTGCCCGCCGATCTCACCCACGTCTTCGAGTTTCGCGAAAAGAGCTGGATCACGGAAGAGGTGCTGGCGCTCCTGGACGCACGCGGCGTCTCCTTCTGCGTCCACGACATGCCCGGCTTACAGACGCCGCGCTGGGCCTCCGGGCCGATCGCCTACGTTCGCTTTCACGGCGGCGAAGGCAAATATTGGGGGCGTTATTCGGACGAAGGCCTGCTCGGCTGGACCGACTGGATCGTAGAACAGGCCCAGGCCGGCCGCGACGTCTGGTGCTATTTCAACAACGACATCGACGCCCACGCCATCCACGATGCCCAAACCCTGAAGTCGATGGTCGGACAGGCGCTGCGCTAGGCCTGGATCAGCGCCCCGCCTGCCCCAGAGTCGCCGCTGCGGCAGCCACCAGGGTGACGTAACGCTGCTCGAACGCGCTTAATTCCGAAAGAAGCTGAGGCTGCCTCTGCTCCGCAAGCGACGCCTGCGACGTCTGGGCACGGGAGCGCAGCCAGCCGACGAGGTCTTCGCCGATCGTGAAGGCATTACCCACAAGCTTGGCCATCGGCTCTACCGCGTCCGCCAATTCGCGCGTCGGCGCATTCCGGGCGCTTGCGCGCGCCGAGGCTAAAGTCGCTTTCTCACGCTCAAGGTTGCGCCGGCCGGTTTGAACCTCGTGCTCGAGCTGATCGGCAAGTTCTTCGAATTGCGCACCCTGGGCCGCTGCCGCACCGTTCTGCTTCAGAATAGCAGCGGCAAACCAGCTTTCCGCCGCCACCGACATGGCCTGGTACATGCCGATCGTTACCGACGCCATTTGATGGTTTGACTGGCTTGGCGAAAAGATTGCCTGCCGCGCGCGGTAGATGGTGACCTGCTGGCGCAGCTGAAGAAAGCCGCCGCGAATGAGCATGGGTGCGATTTCCCGCACCGTTTTTTCGTCGCCACGATCGAATGCGTCGGCAAGCCGCTGCGTGTCCGCGGCCTGCCGGCGCATCTCGGCGACCAAGGCACGGGCATCGGTCAGAACCCGGTTGAACTGCGCGGCCGGTATCTGTCCCGCGCCTTCGCCAAGCGGCTCGATCCGGTCGAGACGGGTCTCGCTTGCGGCGAGTGCCTCGCTCCAATTATCCGCGGCCGCGCGCAGCGCGGGGATTTTCTCTCGCGCCTTTGCGGCGTCGCCCGACGAGAATTCTTCAACGGCGCGAAAGAAGGCCAGGGCCGCTTCGTTGCTGCCAGCCATGGCGTCGGTGACCCGCTGCATCCACTGGCCGATGGCTCGGAGCCTGTCGGTCATTTCCGCAGCGCTGGACTGCGGTGCGTCGGCAGCGGCGGCAAAAAGGGGCGCCGACATGCCCATCACGAGCAAAGCCGCCAAAATCCGGATCTTCATGCAGCGCCCACCCTTGCAACAACACGCCCGCCTGACGCGGCGGTTTGAAGTTATGCGTCGGTGGCCGGAGCAAGCAAGCGGGAAAACTTAGCGACGCCCGCCGCGGGGCCTTCCGGGTCGTTCCAGACGGCGCCGCATACCGCCAGGAAGTCCGCTCCGGCCTTCAACAGCGGCTCAGCATTTTCAGGCGTGATGCCGCCGATGGCGACGCTCGGGATTTCGAATAGGCTTGCCCACCAGGCCAGAATCTTGGGCTCCGGGCGATGCTCCGTTTCCTTGGTGGTGGTCGGGTAGAAGGCGCCGAAGGCGACATAGTCGGCGCCCGCTTCGCCGGCTTCCATGGCGAGGTGGCGGCTGTCGTGGCAGGTGACGCCGATCTGAGCCGAGGGGCCAAGCAGAGCGCGGGCGTCGCGCGGGTCGCCGTCGCTTTGGCCCAAGTGAACGCCATCAGCGCCGAGCCTCTTGGTAAGCGCCATGTCGTCGTTGACGATGAAGGCGACATCGTGCGCGCGGCAGATCGCGAGCAGGGGCTCGGCGAGCCGGGCGGCCTCGTGCTGGTCCAGCCCCTTCACCCGGAACTGGAAGGCCGCGACCGGCCCGGCCGCAAGCGCTTCCTCAAGCCGCTGGGGGAAGTCGCCGCCGACATCGAGCGGCGAGATCAGGTAAAGCTGGCACGCCGGACGGCGGCCAGGCTCGAACATGTCGGCGAAATGGGGGTCGAGTTCGTCTTCCATGGTATCAGCCGTTCGCACCGATGCGCGTGCCGCTCAAGCAGCAAAACAGATCGGGCTTGCGGCCTGTGCCCCAGCGCTCGCCGATTCCGCCGAAGCCGGCCTGTTCAATCAGTGCCCGCACCTCGGCGACTTCGAAGAGGCGGAAGCCGTGGACGTGCCCCGGATACTTGCGAAGTTCAGCGGCAGGCTCGAAGCCGATCACCAGCCGACCGCCGGGCCGGGTCACCCGCGCGATTTCGGCAAAGGCGGCGTGCGGATCGGACCAGAAATAGAGGCTGTTGAGGCTCGCCACCTTGTCGAAGGTGCCGTCGTTGAAGGGGGTGGCTTCGGCGCTGGCAAGGCGCACGTCCAGGCCGCGCGCCCGCTGCATCATCGCTTGCGATACGTCGACGCCGGAGACCTCCGCTCCCGCCGCGCAAGCCGCACGGAGCAAGGCGCCGCCGCCGAAGCCGACTTCCAGAAAGCGCTCGCCCGGCTCCAGCGCCAGCGCTTCCAGCGCGAGCGCGTTCATGCGCCGGCTGATCCGGTCGAGCCACGGGCCGATCAGGAGCTTCCCGATCGGCCCCGATGGCCGCGCGAACTGGCCGGCGAGCCAGCGGCGGAGGATCAGGCGGCCTTCTGGGTGGACGCGCGGTGGATGTCGTTGATCGCCCCGCCAAGCGCGCCGTCGAACTCGTCTGCGCTCATGCCGTGGCGCAGGTCCTCGAGCAGGGCGCGGCTGAAGCTGGCGATCATGCCCTTGTTCTTGGCCAGTTCGGCGCAGGCTTCGGGACGGCTGAAGCCGCCGGACAGCGCCACCACGCGCAGCACCTTGGGGTGCGCGACGAGCGGGTCGAACAAGCCGGCCTGGGCCGGAATGCTGAGCTTCAGCATCACCTGCTTGCCCTCATCGAGGCCGTTGAGGGCGTTGGTCAGTTCCTCCAGCAGGATGCGATCAGCTTCGGCGCGCTCAGCGCTCTTGATGTTCACTTCCGGCTCGATGATCGGCATCAAACCGGCGGCGAGGACCTGCTCGGCGACCTCGAACTGCTGGCGAACGATTGCGGCAATGCCCTCGCGGTTGGCGAGGTTGATCACCGAGCGTTCCTTGGTGCCGAACACGCCAAGGCCCTTGGCTCGGCTCAGGAGCGAGTCCAGTTCCGGCATCGGCTTCATCAGTTGAACGCCGTTCGCTTCGTCTTCCAGGCCCTTGTCGATCTTGATGAACGGCACCACGCCGCGCTCCTTGAGCACGTCCGGCACCGGGCGGCCGTCGATGTCGCCGTCCATGGTCCGCTCGAACAGGATCGCGCCGATCACCTTTTCGCCGCTGAACGACGGCGAGGTGATGATCCGGGAGCGCATCTGGTGGATGAGGCCGAACATCTCTTCGTCGTTCGACCAGCTGCCTTCCTCGACCCCATAGCCCTTGAGCGCCTTGGGGGTGGAGCCGCCGCTCTGGTCGAGCGCGGCAATGAAGCCCTCACCGGTCGCAACCTTGGCCAGCATCTCGGACTCGTTCATGGATTGATCCTCTTACCTGTTTGAATTGATTAAGCTTTGAGGGCTTCGACGCCCGGCAGGTCCTTGCCTTCCATCCATTCCAGGAAGGCACCGCCGGCGGTGGAAACGAAGGTGAAGTCCGCCGCCACGCCGGCATGGTTGAGCGCCGCCACCGTGTCGCCGCCGCCCGCGACCGAGACGAGCCCGCCGCTCTGCGTCAGCGCCGCCGCGATTTGGGCGAGCTGCACCGTTGCGGCGTCGAAGGGCGGGGTTTCGAAAGCGCCGAGCGGGCCGTTCCAGACCAGGGTGCGGCAATTCTTGATCGCGTCGGCGAGTGCTTCGACAGCGGCTGGGCCGATGTCCAGGATCATCTCGTCCGCGGCAACTTCGTGAACATTGCAGGTCCGAAGGCTCGGCGGATTGGCGGCGAATTCCTTTGACACCACCACGTCGTAAGGCAGGTGCACGGTGCAGTTCGCCCGGTCGGCGGCATCAAGGATCTCGTTGGCGGTGCCGGTCAGATCGTGCTCGCACAAGGACTTGCCGACATCGACGCCGCGCGCCGCCAGGAAGGTGTTGGCCATGCCGCCGCCGATAATCAGGTGATCGACCTTGGTCACAAGGTGGCGGAGCACTTCCAGCTTGGACGACACCTTGGCGCCGCCGACCACCGCCGCAACCGGCCGCTGCGGCTCGCCTAGCGCTTTCTCGAGCGCCACCAGCTCCGCCTCCATCGCCCGCCCAGCGTAAGCCGGCAGACGGTGCGCCAGCCCTTCCGTCGAGGCATGGGCGCGGTGGGCGGCGGAGAAGGCGTCATTGACGAAGATGTCGCCGTAACTTGCGAAACGGTCGACCACCGCCGGGTCGTTCTTCTCCTCCCCGCCGAAGAAGCGGGTGTTCTCCAGGATCGCAACGTCGCCCGGGCGGAGCATGGCGACATTCTCCGCCGCCACTTCCCAATCCACGAAGCGCACCCCGCGCCCGAGCACGCCTTCATACGCTCGCGTCACCCGCGCCAGCGAGAAGTCCGGGCCAGGGAATTTCGGCCGTCCGAAGTGCGACAGGAGGAGAACGATCGCGCCCTTATCGGCAAGCTCGGTCACCGTCGGAAGCGTGGCGCGCATCCTGGTGTCGTCGGTCACGGCGCCGTCTTCCATCGGCACGTTAAGGTCCACGCGGACAAGCACGCGCTTGCCGGTGATGTCGCCGAGATCGTCGAGAGTTTTGAAGCTGGTCACGAAATCCTGCTTTCATCTGAAACGTCACCCCAGCGAAGGCTGGGGTCCATGCTGCCTCGGGACATTTCCTGAGTCAGCATGGATGCCAGCCTTCGCTGGCATGACGCCTTTGGGGTCTCAGATCAGCCGCGCCATCGCCGAAGCGGTGTCCACCATGCGGTTGGAGAAGCCCCATTCGTTGTCGTACCAGCTGAGCACGCGCACCAGCCGGCCCTCCAGCACCGCCGTTTCGAGGCTGTCCACCGTCGAGCTTGCCGGATTGTGGTTGTAGTCGATCGAAACCAGCGGCTCCTCGCTATAGGCGAGAATGCCCTTGAGCGGGCCGCTTTCGGAAGCCGCGCGGAGGGCGCCGTTGACTTCCTCCAGGCTGGTCTCGCGGCCGGGCGTGAAGGTCAGATCGACGATGGACACGTTCGGCGTGGGCACGCGGATCGCCGAGCCGTCGAGCTTGCCCTTCAGCTCCGGCATCACTTCGCCGACCGCGCGGGCGGCGCCGGTGGTGGTCGGGATCATCGACATTGCGGCGGCGCGGGCGCGGCGCATGTCGGGGTGGATCTGATCGAGGATCTTCTGATCGTTGGTGTAGCTGTGAACCGTGGTCATCAAGCCGCGCTCGATGCCGATCGTGTCGTTCAGCACCTTGGCGACCGGCGCCAGGCAGTTGGTGGTGCAAGACGCGTTGGAAACGATGGTGTGGCCGGCCTCCAGCTTCTCGTGGTTGACGCCGTAGACCACCGTCAGGTCGACGCCCTTGGCAGGCGCGGAGATCAGCACGCGCTTCGCACCGGCGGTGAGGTGCGCGCCGGCCTTTTCGCGTTCGGCGAAGAAGCCGGTGCATTCCAGCGCGATGTCGACGCCGGCATCGCCGTGGGGGAGCTTGCCCGGATCGCGCTCGGCGGTCACGCGGATGCGCTTGCCGTCGATGATCAGGTCGTTGCCGTCGGCGTGAACCTCGCCCGGATAGGCGCCGTGCACGGAGTCGCGCTTGAAGAGGAGCGCGTTCGACTTGGCGTCGGCGAGGTCGTTGATCGCCACCAGCTCAAGCCCGCTGTCGGCCTTCTCCAGAATCGCGCGTGCCACCAGGCGGCCGATGCGCCCGAAACCGTTGATTGCAACTCTCGTCGCCATGTTCTTATCTCCCTTAGGATTTGAGCGCCGCGAGGATCCGCGGCACGATCGCTTCGGGGGTGAAACCGAAGCGGCGGAAAAGGTCTTCGGCGGGCGCCGAGGCGCCGAACCGATCGAGGCCGATGTTGAGGCCGTTGGAGCCCGTATAGCGCTCCCAGCCAAGCGTCGTCCCCGCCTCGATCGACACGCGCAGGGTGTCGGCCGGAAGGAGATCGGCCCGATAGGCTTCGTCCTGCGCGTCGAACAGCGACCAGCAGGGCATGGAGACGACGTCGGCGCCGACCCCCTGGGCTTCGAGCGCGTCGGCGGCGGCAAGGGCAAGTTCCACTTCCGAGCCGGTGCCGATCAGCACCACGCGTCGGGCGGGGGTGGCGGCGCGGAGGCGGTAGGCGCCGCGGGCGGAGAGGTTCTCGCTCCGCTCAAGCCGAACCTGCGGCAGGTTTTGCCGGCTAAGCGCCAACAGCGAGGGTCCGTCCGTCCGCTCCAGCGCCAGCATCCAGGCTTCGGCGGTTTCGACGACGTCAGCGGGGCGGAAGACGGCAAGGTTGGGGATCAGGCGAAGGCTGGTGAGGTGCTCCACCGGCTGGTGGGTGGGACCGTCCTCGCCGAGTCCGATCGAATCGTGCGTCATCACGTAAACGACCCGGATCTGCTGAAGGGCAGCGAGGCGAATGGCGGGTCTCGCGTAGTCGGAAAAGACCAGAAAGGTGCCGCCGTAGGGGATGACACCGCCGTGTAAGGCCATGCCGTTCATCGCCGCCGACATCCCGAATTCGCGGATGCCGTAATAGATATAGCGCCCGGAATAATTGTCACGGGTGAGCGGCTTCTGGTTCTTGGTCTTGGTGTTGTTGGAGCCGGTGAGGTCGGCCGAGCCGCCGACGGTGTCGTCCAGGGCGCTGTTGATCGCCTCCAGCGCAAGTTCGGAGGCTTTGCGGGTGGCGAGCTTTTGCGGGTCGGCGGCGAGGCTTTCGAACCAGCCGCCGATGCCGAAGCCCTCGGGCAGGCGACCCTCCATGCGGCGGACGAGTTCGGCGCCCTCCCCGCTGGCGGCGACCCGCTCGCGCCAGGCGGCATGTTCGCCTTCGCTGCGCCGGCCCGCTTCGCGCCAGGTGCTCATAACCTCTTCAGGGATGTCGAACGGCTCGCTGTCCCAGACGAGCTGCTTGCGCGCCGCGGCCACTTCCTCGTCGCCCAGAGCGGCGCCGTGGGTGGCGGAGGTGCCCTGCTTGTTGGGCGCGCCCCAGCCGATGATCGTCCGGCAGGCGATCAGGGACGGGCGCGAGTCGGCAAGCGCTTCGTCGATGGCGCGGCGGATATCGGCTGCGTCGTGGCCGTCGCATTGCGCCACGTGCCAGCCGTACGCCGCGTAGCGGGCAGGGATGTCTTCTGAGGTTGAGAGATCCGTCGCTCCGTCGATGGTGATCCGGTTGTCGTCCCAGAAGACGCTGAGGCGGCCAAGGCCGAGGTGCCCAGCAAGCCCAGCGGCTTCGTGGTTGATGCCTTCCATCAGGCAGCCGTCGCCGGCGATCACCCAAGTGCGGTGATCGACCAGTTCGTCGCCGAATTGGGCATTCAGATGCCGCTCGGCAATTGCCATGCCCACCGCCATGCCGAAGCCTTGGCCAAGCGGACCGGTGGTTGCCTCGACTCCAGGAAGCATGAAGTTTTCGGGGTGACCGGCGCAGGGCGAGTTCATCTGCCGGAAGTTGGCGATGTCCTCCATGGTCGGCTTGTCGTAGCCGCTGAGGTGGAGAAGCGCGTAGATCAGCATCGATCCGTGGCCGGCGGACAGCACGAAGCGGTCACGGTCGTGCCAGGCGGGATCCTTCGGATCGTGTTTCAGATATTCGGTGAACAGGATCGTCGCCACGTCGGCCATGCCCATCGGCATCCCGGGGTGGCCCGAATTGGCGGCCTGAACGGCGTCCATCGCAAGGGCGCGGATCGCATTGGCGAGCAATCTCGGTTCGGCGGCCATGCAGGCTCCCTGATCGGAGTGCCCCAAATGGGGCGGCGGGAAGAGACTCCGGTGGAAACGGGCCCCGCTCGCCCGCTCCTTTATAGGCGGGGGCGCTTGCGTCAACACCGGGCCCGCCGCCGCGCGTCCCGCTTTCCAACGCGAGGCGAACCGTGATAACGAAGGACCATGGGGCAAGAGAGACTAAGCGACGCGCTCGGCCGGATCGAAAGAGCCATTGCCCGCGCCGAAGCCGCCGCCGGACGGAGCGGGGCTCAGCCCGCCGCCGAACCCGATGCCGCCCTTCGCGAAGCGCACGACACTCTGCGCGGAAGGGTGGAAAGCGCGATCGCGCAGCTCGACCGGCTGCTGGAAAGCGCCGGCTGATGGCGAGCGTAGACATCGAAATCGCCGGCCGCCGCTACACGATCGCGTGCCGCGACGGCGAAGAGCCGCACCTGCGCGACGTTGGCGCGATCATCGACCGCAAGGCGCAGGACGCGGCGGCGGCACTCGGCAATCTTAGCGAGAATCGCCAGCTCCTGTTCGCCTCGCTGCTGCTCGCCGACGAGCTGATGGAAAAACGTGCGGCCGCGGCCGGTGCGGCGCCTGCGGAAGCTGCCGAACCCGATCCGGCGGTCGCCCATGCGCTGGAGCGCCTGGCGGAACGGGTCGAAAGCCTCGCCGACAGGCTTGAGAGCGGCGCGCCCAATCCCTAGATAGGTGCGTGACGGGTACTGCCCGGTACGAGCTCTTGAACATCCCTGAGGCGATAATGACATCCTCGGGGGCTGTCCCTGCCCGGACCCTGGTCTGGATCACATGGTCCCCACCTGACGTTCAGGCGTCAGAGGATATTCCGGCAAACGGCCATGGCGGTCCCGTCACCCACTTCCCCCAAGAGCGCGATCCGCGCCGCCGCGCTTGCCGAGCGCAAGGCCTTCGCGCGTTCGCTGCTCCCGGAGCTGCGCGCCGAGCTGGAGGCGAAGCTCGCCCGCATCGTGCTTCCGCACCTCATTGGTGCCAAGATCGTCGCCGCTTACCATCCGCTCAAGGATGAAGTGAGCCCCTACCCCATCCTCGAAGCGCTCGGCCCCGGGCAGCGCGGCGCCCTGCCCTGGTTCCTGCACCGCGATTCGACCATGATCTTTCGCGAAGCGCCGGCGACCGAGCCCAGCCCCTGGGGCGTGCTTCAACCGCCTGCCAATGCCGAAGCGCTGGCGCCGGACACGGTGCTGGTGCCGCTGGTCGCCGCCGACCGGCACGGCAGCCGCATCGGCCACGGCAAGGGCCATTACGACCGCGCCCTCTCCCACCTGCGCGAAAGCGGCCGCGTCTTCACTGTCGGCCTTGCCTGGGAACATCAGATCATCGACGAGCGGCTCGAGCCCGACCCTTGGGACGTGCCCCTCGACGCCATCGCCACGCCTGCGGAATGGATGATATGCAAATAGACGAACCCAAGCCGAGCTGGCGCAAACCGTTCGGCGCGTTCCTGATCCTGCTGCTGATCGCCGTATGGGCGGTGCTGGTCGCCATGGGCGCGGACCTGATGGCCGGGCTGCCCTGGCCGGTCTTCGTGGTCTATTTCGGCGTGGCGGGGATCATCTGGATCCTGCCCCTGAAGCCGCTGCTGCGCTGGATCGAGACCGGCAGCTTCCGCGCAATTTGACGCGCGTTTCCGCGGCCCCGGGCGGGGCGATTTGCGCTTTCATTTCAGAGAAATGGCGCGAGTGACGGGGCTCGAACCCGCGACCTCCGGCGTGACAGGCCGGCGCTCTAACCAACTGAGCTACACCCGCGTTGGAGCGGCGAACTAAGGGACGCTCCGCACCCTGTCAACCGACCTTCAGGCCTTTGGCGGAGAAACACGAGTCTCCTCGGCTGCATCCTCATGATGATGGCCGGTAAGGGTTCCTTCCTCGAACAGGAAGCCGGCGATGTCGGGCTTGCCCGCGGCGTCGAGTACCGTCTTCATGATGATCAGCAGCGGCACGGCGAGGAGGGCGCCGGTGGTGCCCCACACCCAGGCCCAGAAGCTCAAGGCGACGAGGATCAGCAGCGGGTTGATCGTCAAGCGCCGCCCGACCAGCATCGGCGTCACAGCATTGGCTTCCACCACGTGGATGGCGGCGAAACTCAGGGCCGGCACAAAAGCCATCCACGGATCGGAAAACTGAATCAGTCCCCCGAAGGCGAGCAGCAGTACCGAGGCGATGGGACCGAGATAGGGAATGTAATTGAGCACAGCCACAATGCCGCCCCACATCAGGGGCGTCTGCATGCCGAGGAAGTAGAGAATGAGGGAGACCACCAACCCCATCGCAACGTTCACCATGGTGATGGTGCCGAGATAAGTGGAGGTGGCATCCACCATCTGCTGGATCGCGCGGGCGGTGGTCATAGCGCCATCGAAGCTCGTGCGGGTAGTGATGGTGCGCTTGCGCATCCGGGTCCAGCCGGAAAGAAAGAAGAAGATCACGAGGATCGCGAAGAACATCTGGATCACGGCGAACGGCGCGGAAGTGGCGATGATGTCGAGCGCCGAATTCGGCGTCTCCAAAGCCACCGTGCGAGGCGCGTCGGCGGCGGGACCGAACTCCTCCGCGATGTTGTTGATGAACTTCTCGAGGTCCGAATAGACTTCCAGCAGCGGCGCCAGCGTGCCCTTGATGCGGCCGATATTCTCCGGGATCATCCGCACCCAATCGGCCGCCGGCAGCACGATCGAGGCGATCGCGACGTTGGCGGCGGTGATGAAGAGGAGGACGCAGATCAAAGCGGCAAGGCCGGAGGGGATCCGGCGGCGCTCCAGCCATTCCAGCACCGGCACCAAAGCGATGGCGATCACGAGGGCGGCGGTGACCGGGAGGAAGAACTCGGCCCCCGCCCGGAGCGCGAACGGCAAGGCGATGGCGAAGCCGGCGCCCGCGATCAGAGTCAAGGCGGCGAGCAGGCGGTCCCGGCGGTAGGCTATTTCCTCGCGCTCGACCTGCGCGTTGTCCGCCTCGTTGTTCGCCGGCGCGCTTTCGGTGCCCCCAGCCCTGATCATTCGCGGTCCTTCTTCCTGCGTCACCCGCTTCTTAAGCCGAATGGCAAACGCGGCGTTAACTAATTTTTATCGTTCCGGTGCGCATACGACTTCTCACAGCAAAGCGCTCGTGGGGAGCCAATGACCTACATTCAGTACCAGAGAGGGACGAAGGCTGCGCTCGCAACGGCGGTTTCCGCCATTGCGCTCGCGTCCATGCCGTCGCCCGTCGCCGCAGCCGGAACACCGGCCGGCACCAACATCCAGAACGTCGCCACGGCGACCTATGAGCCTGTTCCCGGCGGACCGGCGACCAGCATCGATTCGAACACAGTCACCTTGAAGGTCGACGAACTGCTCGACGTTGCCGTCGCTTGGGCCGATCCGGCCGACGTAGCTGCCGCACCCGCAGCGACCGGACAGGTGCTGCGCTTCACCGTCACCAACGCCGGCAACGGCGCCGAACGCTTCACGCTCGGCACCGTAGCCAATGGCGGCGGCGACGATTTCGACCCGTTGGTTACCTCCATCGTGCTCGATAGCAACGGTAACCAAGCCTACGATGCGGGCGTGGACGCGGTGTACGTGGCGGGCTCCAACGATCCGGAACTCGCCGCCGACCAGTCGCTCACCGTGTTCGTTCTTTCCTCCATCCCCGCCGGCGCGCTCGATGCGCAGCGCGGCAGGGTAGATTTGACGGCCGTGTCGAAAACCGGCTCGGGCGCACCGGGAACGAGCTTCGCGGGTCTCGGCCAGGGGGGCGGCGACGCGGTTGTGGGCGCAACCGGCGCCGACGGCGAGGACGACGGCTGGTTCAAGGTCGGCAAGGCGTCGATCGGCTTCACCAAGAGCGCAAGCCTGCTCGATCCCTGGGGCGGCGCCACCAGCGCACCCGGCTCAATCATCACTTATTCTCTGACCGCCACCGTCACCGGCTCCGGCAGCCTCGGCAACGTCCGCATCGCCGACGCCATTCCGTCGGGCACCAGCTACGCCGCGGGCTCGCTCGCTCTCGACGGCGCTGCGCTCAGCGACTCCGCAGACGCGGACGCGGGCGCCTTTACCGGCACCGGCATCTCGGTCGGCCTCGGCACCCTCGCAAGCGGCGCAAGCCGCACCGTCACATTCAAAGTCAAGATCGACTGAAGGACCACATCATGAAAATCATCCTGTTCATGCTCGCGCTGATCGCACCCGTTGCCGCGCTGGCGGCGAACGATGTCGCGCTGCAAAGCGAAGTCCTTGTCGAGAAGATCGTGAAGGACGCACAAGGCGCGGCCAAGACTGTCCGGGAGGTGCCCAAGGTGGTGACCCCGGGCGACAGCCTCGTCTTTCTTCTTTCCTACAAGAACCAGGGCGCCGAGCCGGCGACGGGGTTCACCGTAACCAATCCCGTACCCCCCGCCGTCGCTTTTGCGTCGGTAGAAGGCGCGGGAGCGGAAGTGTCGGTTGATGGCGGCAAGACGTGGGGACAGCTTGCCGCCCTCAAAGTCGCGGCAACGGACGGCACCAGCCGCGCCGCGGCCGCAGCCGACGTGACGCATGTCCGCTGGACGTTCGCTCAGCCGATAGCCGCCGGAAAGAGCGGCACGCTGAGCTTCCACGGAACTGTGAAGTAGCGACCTACCCGCTCAAGCGCGCCGGCGGGGGGGACTAACGGCGCACACCTTATAACAAAATTGGACCAGAGACATGACCAGAACCATGCGATGGCTCGCATCCGCCAGTACGCTGGCGGCTGCGGCGTTCGCGGCGACCCCGGCTTTTGCCGAAGGAACCGCCGCGGGCACGACGATCACCAACAATGTGTCGCTGACCTACAAGGTCGGCGGCGTTGATCAAAATGCGGTTACGGCAAGCAACACGTTCAAGGTCGACCGCAAGGTCAACCTCACCGTTGCCGAGGTCGGCAACAAGACCACCAACGTGTCGCCCGGCCAGCAAGCCGCGGTGACGGCCTTCGATGTCACCAACGCTTCCAACGCGCCGCTCGATTTCGCGCTTGCGGTGTCGCAGGTGAGCGGCGGCTCGGCCAAGCACGGCGGAACCGACAACTTCAACCTCTCGGGGTTGAAGATCTACCGCGACACCAACGACAACGGCGATTACGACGCCGGCACCGACGTGGAAGCCACCTACCTCGACGAGGTTCTTGCCGACACGACGCGCCGCGTTTTCGTGGTCGCCAACGTGCCGCTGGGGCGCTCGACCGGTGATGTCGCGGGCGTCCGCCTGACCGGCACCGCCGCCGAAGCATCGGCCGCAGGGTCGCTCGGCGCCACCGTCACCCAGACTAGCGGCGCCAACACCGCCGAGGTCGACACGGTGTTCGCGGATTCCAGCACAAGCGGCGGCAACGTCGCTTATGACGGCATCCACTTCGACGAGGACGATTACACCATCCTCGCCGCCTCCCTGGTTGCGACCAAATCGAGCCGCGTGATCAGCGACCCGGTCAACAACACCACCAACCCCAAGATGATTCCGGGCGCGGTGGTGGAATATTGCATTTCCGTGGCCAACGCCGCCGGCAGTGCGACCGCAAGCAACATCAACGTCAGCGATACGCTGCCGGTCGAGACGACCTACCAGTCGGCGTTCGGCATCAAGCTGAACGGCACGGTGACCGGCTCCACCTGCAACGCGGACGGCACGTCGGGCGGCACTTACGCCTCCGGCGTGGTCTCCGGAACGCTTGCAGACGTTGCCGCGGGCGTGACGAGAACGCTCGTCTTCCGCGTAACCGTGAACTGATCAAGGCGCGAGGGGCGGCGGGTGCGTGGCACCGGTCGCCCCTCCTCCTGCTTCACGATGGGGCGCACTCTCAGCCGGATTGGAGCGATCGCAATCGCCCTTGCCGCGGCGCTGCCGGGAACGGTGGTGCACGGGCAGAAGACGGCTAACCACAACGATGCGCCGCGCGTGGTCTCCAACACCGCGACCATCGAGTGGGACAATGGCGCTGCACATCATTCCCAAGCTTCAAACCGCGTCGATCTCCTCGTCTCATCGGCCGCATCGCCCACCCGCCTCGCCACCTACCGGCTGAGCGCGGACGGCCAGCAGGTTTCCTTTGCCGGCGCCTTTTGCGGCTCGGAGCCCGCTGCGTTCGCGGCGTCGGCCATGACGGCATCGGCGGCATCGGTGAAAGGCGGCGGCCAAAACCCGACTTCCGGTACGATCATGCCGACCGCCGAGCTGCCGTCGGGTTTCCCGCTGGTGCTGCAGGTTGAGCGGCAGTCCGCCAACCTCGACAACTTCGCCAAGGACATTCTGGTCATCGACGTCGCGAGTGCGGACGGCGACCGCGAGACGATGACGCTGATCGAGACCGACATCGCGACGGGCAGGTTCGCCGGCATCATTGAAACCGTTGAAGCGCCGCCGCAGACGCCGGACGATTGCCGCCTCGGCGTCCGTTCGGGCGAAACGCTGGACGTCGAAATCTTCGACAAGGGAAACAACATCGCCGCAGCCGGCGCCCGGGTGCGGATCACCGGCGCCAAGGCAAGCGGCGCGCTGGTGCTCTCCAAGGAAGCCGCGATCACCATGGCGGCGCCGGGCGATCCGATCCAGTACCGCATCCGCGCCCGCAACGCAGACCCCCTGCTCCCGTCCGCCCCTGCAACCCTGACCGATACTTTCCCCGCCGGCGTTCGCCTGCGCCCCGGCAGCGTCCGGCTGGACGGCGCGCCAGCCCCCGCCGCGATCGCTCCGGTAGGCCGAGGCTTCAGCCTTGCCATCCCTTCCATCCCGGCGGGCGGCACGGCCTTGATCAGCTACACGCTTGAAGTGCGCGGCGACGCGCGCGAAGGCCAGGCCGTAAACCGCGCCGAAGCGGTCGACGAGCGCGGCATTCGCAGCAACATCGCCGACGCCGTCGTGCGAATCCGCAAGGAGACGATCGGCAGCCGGATGACGATCGTTGGGCGCGTGGTGGACGGCGGCTGCGACGTCGACCCCGCCATGGCGCGCGGCATCCCGGGCGTCCGCATCATGTTGGAGGACGGCAGCTATTCCGTCACCGATGCCGACGGTCGCTACCATTTCGAAGGTGTCATCCCCGGCTCTCACGTCGTCCAGTTGGACGACCAGAGCTTGCCCCTCGACCGCGCCGCCGTCGATTGCGCCCGCAACACCCGCTCCGCCGGGCGTGCTTTCTCGCGCTTCGTCGAAGGCAGCGGCGGCACCCTGAAGCGCGTCGATTTCCGCGCCGTCGCCGCCCCTCCCCGCGCCGCCCGCACCAGCAATGCCGCGGCCCGCCCGGCTTCGCTCAGTGATGCCGCCGCCGCGGGCGCCGAGCGCGATTGGCTCGCCGGTCAGACCCCCGGTATCGACTGGATTTTCCCTGAGGCCGAGCACAATCCGCGCGCGCCGATCGTTCGGGTCGCGATCAAGCATCTGCCGGCGCAGAAGGTGAAGCTCTTCTCCAACGGCAAGCCGGTCGATGCCATCGCTTTTGAAGGTGAACGGGTGAACGAAGCCGGCACCGTCGCCGTCAGCCTGTGGCGCGGCGTCCCCCTCGACGGCCCGCTGACCAGCCTTTCCGCCGAAGTGCGGGGTGCCGACGGAAGCCTTGCCCAGTCGCTGACCCGCGCCGTCCGCTACGGTGCGAACCCGATCCAGGCGCAGCTCATCCGAGACCGCTCGGTGCTCGTCGCCGACGGCGTCACCCGCCCGGTGCTCGCCGTCCGCCTCACCGACCGCGACGGTCGCCCGGTGCGCCACGGCCTGATCGGCGACTTCGAAGTGCCCGCGCCTTATTACCCCGCCGTTGAAGCCGACGCCCAGCAGGCCCGCCAGTTCGCCGGCCTGGAGCGTGCCCGCCCCTTCTGGAAAGTCGAGGGCGAAGACGGCGTCGCCTTTATCGAACTGGAACCGACCACCGCCTCGGGCAGCGTCAGCCTGCGCTTCGATTTCCGCGACGGCGAAGCCACCCGCGAGCAGCGGATCGAAGCCTGGCTCGACCCGGGCGACCGCCCGTGGACGATCGTTGGCCTCGCCGAAGCGACTTTGGGCTACGCCAAGCTCTCCGATCACCTCGAAGCCACCGTCGGCGACGAAGTGTTCACAGAAGGCCGCCTCGCTCTCTACGCAAAGGGCCGGGTGCGCGGGAAATGGCTGATGAGCTTGGCCTATGACAGCGACAAGCAGAAGGACGAGGCGCGTTTCGGCGGCACGATCGACCCGCAGGCTTATTACACCGTCTATGCCGACCGCTCCGAGCAGCGCTTCGACGCCGCCTCGGTGCGCCGCCTCTACCTGAAGCTCGAGCGGCCGCAATTCTACGCTTTGTTCGGCGATTATGAGACCGGCATCGATGAGCCGGAGCTCGCCCGCTACGTTCGCGCCTTCAACGGCGTGAAGGCGGAATATCGCTCCGATCGCGTCTCCGCGACCGCTTTCGCCGCCGACACGCCCAACAACCACCGGCGCGACGAAATCCAGGGCAACGGCCTGTCCGGCCCCTACGCGCTCGGCGCCCGCGACATTCTGCCCAACAGCGAGCGGATCACGGTCGAAGCGCGCGACCGCCTCCGCTCGGAGCGGATCGTCGAGCAGCGCCTGCTCACGCGCCATGTCGATTACGACATCGACTACCGGGCCGGCACCCTGCGCTTCAAGGAGCCGATCCTGAGCCGCACTTCGGCGCTCGACCCGCAGTTCATCATTGCCGACTATGAAACCGACGGCGTGGCAAGCCGCTCGCTCAACGCCGGCGGCCGGGTTGCGGTGCGTAGCGCCGACGGCAAGCTGCAGGGCGCGGCGACCGCGATCCGCGACAGCGACGCGCTTCGCTCCTCGACCTTGGTCGGCGCCGACGTCCATTATCGCCCCAACGCCTCCACCGAGATCCGCGCCGAAGTCGCCGTCAGCGACAGTCAGGCGAAAGCCGGTGCGCCCGCGGCCGCCGGCGGAACCGCCACCGCGTGGCTGGTGGAAGCCGAGCATCACGGCTCCACGGTCGATCTCCTCGCCTACGCCCGTGAGCGTGAGGCCGGCTTCGGCGTCGGCCAGCTCAGCGGCTCGGAAAACGGCACTCGCAAGTTCGGCGTGGACGCCCGCGCCCGCTTCGGCGCCGCCTGGTCACTGACGGGCAGCGCCTGGCACGAAGATTATCTGCTCAGCGACGCCCGCCGCATCGCCGCCCGCGCGCTGCTCGAATATCGCGGCCTGGATTTCTCCGGCCGCGCCGGTATCACTTATGCGGACGACCGCCTTGCCGACGGCCGCACCGCCCGCTCCACGCTTCTGCAGCTCGGTGCATCCAAGCGCTTCTTCAACAACCGGCTGGAGCTGGACGGCCAAACCGAACTGCCGCTTGGCGGAAGCAACGGCAGCATCGACTTTCCGGCCCGCCACCGCCTCGCCGCCCGCTTCGCCGTTACTCGCGACGTGCAGCTGGTCGGCACCTACGAAATCGCCGACGGCGAAAAGGTCGATGCCCGCACCGCGCGGCTGGGCTTCGACCTCGCCCCCTGGGCTGGAGCGCGGATCGCGCTGAGCGGCAACGTTCAGCACATCGCGGAATACGGCCCGCGCAGCTTCGCCGCATTCGGCCTTTCGCAGTCGCTGGTCCTCGACGCCTACTGGTCGGTGGATGTCTCCGTCGACGCCAACAAGACGCTTGGCGGCATTGATCCCGCCGATGTCCTGAACCCGTTCCACCCGGTCGCGAGCGGCGGCTATGTCGGCAGCGGCGGCATCGTGACCGAGGATTTCACCGCGCTCACCGCTGGCGCTACGTACCGGAACGGCGCCTGGAGCATCACCGGCCGCGCCGAATATCGCGCCGGCGACCAGGACGACCGCTACGGCTTCACCGCCGCCGCGCTTCGCCAGATCGGCGAAGGCAGCGCCGCGGGCGGCTCGTTCAACTGGTTCACCGCCAAGGCCGCGAACGGCGCCGAGACCCGCACCACCAACCTCCAGCTGAGCTGGGCGCACCGCCCGGCGAACAGCCGCTGGTCGATTCTTGAGAAGCTGGAGCTTCGCGAAGACCGGGTCAGCGGAGCAGTCGCCGGGCAGGCGGGGCCGATCGGCTTGCCGCTTGCGGTCACCGGAAACGCGCGCTCGCGCCGCATGGTTAACGCTCTTTCAATCAATCATTCGCCAAATGGCGGCATGGGGGAATGGCTGGATCGTTCGGAGTTTTCGGTCTTCTGGGGCGCGCGCTTCGTCGCGGACCGGCTGGGCGAGGATGACGTCAAGGGCTGGAGCAACGTCGTCGGCGCCGACCTGCGCTTCGACCTTTCCGACACCCTCGACGTCGGCGTTGCCGGCACCGTCCGCCACGGCCTCGACGCCCGCGCAATCGCTTACTCCGGCGGGCCGAGCCTCGGCTTCAGCCCGGCGAAGAACAGCAGGGTCACCGTCGGCTACAATGTCAGCGGTTTCGAAGACCGCGACTTCGAGGAAGCGCGCTACACCCGCGCGGGCCCCTACGTGACGATGCGCCTCAAGTTCGACCAATTGTCGCTGCAGAGCCTCGGGCTGGGCCGCCGCTGATGCGCGCGCTGCTTCGCTCCTTGCTGACGCTCTTCGCCTTTGCCGCGGCGAGCCAGGCGCAGGCCCAGCTGGCCTTCACGCTCAGCACCGGCGACCCATCGGGCAACCAGTCGATGCCGCTCGACAGCAACAATTGTGCCAATGAAGGCCCACGCGCCATGTATGTCGGCGGGGTGGTGAAGAACAATGGCTTGACCACCATAACCAACATCAACGCAACGATGGCGGGGCTGGGCGGCAATTTCTACCTCACGGGCGGCCAGCCCGCGAGCCAGTCGCTCGGCGCTTTGGGCTCCGGCCAAAGCACGGGCGTCTACTGGTTCGTCGGCTATGGCTGCAGCTACAACGCATCGCTCAGCCCAAGCATCACCATCACCTCCAGCGCCGCAACCTTGAACCCCTCCGTCACCCTCACCGCCCGAAGCGCAATCAGCGCCAATGCCGGCGGCCAGGTGACCGGCGCGACGCTTGGCCCGGGCGCGGTGGTCGGCCAGACCATCTCCTTCGACGCGGTTTATTCCTTCGGCGGAGCGAACAGCGGCGACGAATATTTCCTGCAGCCCGCGGGCGGCCAGGTGTTCAACGCCGCCTGCTTCCGGATGGTCGGCTCCGAGATCATCTCGAGCGGCGTCACCGCAGTCCCGTCCGGCAGCGACAACAAGCTTTACTTCGTCGCCAACGCCAAGCAGTCCGGAAGCGGCTTCGCGGCGCGGGTGCGCTATTTCTTCGAATATCAGTGCGCGGGCGCGGCAACGGTTGCCCGCCCCTACGCGGTGCAGACATCCGGCAGCTCAAACATCAAATATACCGGCAATTTCGACGGGTCCGGGGCTCTGACGATCAGCTTTCCCGAAGCCACGAACCCGTTCACCATGACCAAGACCAGCGACACGGCCACCGGCCTTGCCGGCCTGCCGCAGGTGGTGCGCTACACGGTGACCGTGTCCAACCCGTCGACTTACGCAAGCCGGGTGTCGCAGATCTCGGATACCTTGCCGGCGGGCGCCTCCTTCGCGGGGCTCGACCCCTTGAGCGGCGTGACGGCGCTGAATTCAAGCAGCGTCCCGGCCCTATTGGCCACCGGCACCCTGAACTTCGTCGGGCGGCAGGACCAGTCCTACGACCTTCCCGCCGGCGGCAGCGTCAAGCTCATCTATCTCGTCACCATTCCCGCCGCGGCGGGCACCTACACCAACACCGCCCAAGCGCGCTTCGGCACGGCCACCACGCCGGTCGCCACCGCAACCTTCAGCGTTGTCGCGCCCGCACCGCTCACCGTGGTGAAATCGAGCCAGGCGAGCTTCGATCCCGTCAACGGCGCAACCAACGCGAAGCTTATTCCCGGGGGACGCGCAGCCTATACGATCAGCGTTTCGAACCCGAACAGCTTCACCGTTACCGCCAACAGCATCGTGATCACCGATCCGACTCCCGCCGGCTTGGCGCTGCGGGTCCTGGACGCAGGCGGCGCGGGCAGCGGCCCGCTGCTGTTCACTAACGGTTCTACGGCCTCCGGCCTCACCTATACCTATAGCGGCGCGGCGAGCACGACGGACGATATCGATTTCTCAAAGGATAATGGCGCAACCTGGACCTACCAGCCGACGCCGAACGGCAGCGGCGCCGATCCCGCCGTCACCGCCGTCCGCATCCGCCCCAAGGGCACGATGGCGGCGAATTCGAGCTTCAGCCTCCGCCTGCTCTACCAGATCAATTAAACGGATGGTGCCCCCGGCCGGAGTCGAACCGGCACGCCTTTCGGCATTCGATTTTGAGTCGAGTGCGTCTACCAATTCCGCCACAGGGGCCCGGCTGAGGCTGCTAGCCTCCCCTGCCCCCGAACCGCAAGCCCCTCAATTGCGCGGAGCGTGGCGGCGGTAGCTCAGCGCTTCGGCGACATGGATCCGCCCGACGCCGTCAGAGCCGGCCAAGTCCGCGATCGTCCGCGCTACCCGAAGCACACGGTGGAACCCCCGCGCCGAAAGCCGCATCGCCTCCGCCGCCTGGGCAAGCAGCCGCCGCCCGGGCTCGTCCGGTGTAGCCACCGAGTCGAGCAATTCTCCATCCGCCTCGGCGTTGGTGCGCACCCCATGCGCGGCGTAGCGCGCCGTCTGCACGTCACGCGCGGCGCGGACCCGAGCGCCGACCTCCGCCGAACCTTCCGAGGGCGGCGGAAGCACCAGATCGGCCGCGGCAACCGCTTGAACGTCGACGTGAAGGTCGATCCGGTCGAGCAGAGGGCCCGACACCCGCGCCTGATAGTCGGCGGCGCAGCGCGGCGCGCGTGAGCAGGCAAGCGCGGGGTCGCCGAGGTGCCCGCAGCGGCACGGGTTCATCGCCGCAACCAGCTGCACCCGCGCCGGGAAGGTGACATGGGCGTTGGCGCGGGCGACGCTTACCGTGCCGGTCTCCAGCGGCTGGCGAAGCGAGTCGAGCGCGCCGCGCTGGAATTCCGGCAGCTCGTCGAGGAACAGCACGCCGAGATGGGCAAGGCTCACCTCCCCCGGCCGCACCTTCAGCCCGCCGCCGACCAATGCCACCATCGAAGCGCTATGGTGCGGCGCCCGGTAGGGACGCGAGCGGATCAAGCGCCCGCCGCTCAACGTGCCGGCGACGCTCGCCACCATGGATACTTCGAGCGTCTCGCTCGGCGTCAAATCGGGTAGAATGCCCGGCAGGCAGGCTGCGAGCAGCGACTTGCCCGCGCCGGGCGGGCCGGTCATCAGCAGATTGTGCCCTCCGGCCGCCGCGATCTCGAGCGCCCGCTTCGCCGTCTCCTGCCCTTTCACCTGCGCGAGGTTCGGCGCGCCTACGCCAAGCTCCGCCTCCCCCGGCGGCGGCGGGGTGAGGATTGCCGATCCCCGGAAGTGGTTGAGGAGCGCGATGAGGTCGGGAGTCGCGATCACCTCGACATCCCCCGCCCACGCCGCTTCGGAGCCCTGCACGGAAGGGCAGATCAGCCCAAGGCTGCGCGCCGAGGCATGCATCGCCGCCAGCAGTACGCCGGGCGACGCGGTGAGCCGCCCGTCCAAGCCAAGCTCCCCCACCGCAAGGTAGCCGCCGAGCATCTCCCGGTCGATCGCGCCCATCGCCGCAAGCAGTCCGAGCGCAATGGGGAGGTCGTAATGCGACCCTTCCTTCGGCAGATCGGCCGGCGACAGGTTTACGGTGATCCGTTTCGGAGGAAGCGAAAGGCCGATGGCGGCAAGGGCGGCATGGACCCGCTCCCGGCTTTCGGCCACCGCCTTGTCCGGCAGGCCGACGATCAGGAACTTGGGCAAGCCGCTTGAAATCTGGACCTGAACCTCGACCGCCCGCGCTTCCAGCCCAAGGAAGGCGACCGTCGCCACGTGTGCAACCATGAGTGAAAACCGCCCCCTCTTTCCTCCATTTCGGAGAAAGAGCTTAGTCGGCTGGAATCGGCTTTTCTGTCGCGCCTGCGTTAAATTCCGGGAGCGTCTTGTGCGGCTAACACACCGTCACCAGATATCCGGAATGGACGTTCAGGCTTCCCATCTGGAACCCAAGACGCAGGCGGAGCCCTGCTCATCCCCTTCCCTGCGGCAGAGCGATTGACTTTGAACACCGCTTTCCTTATCCGCGCCTCCAACGGTGGCTGCCCCGGTTCGGGCGGCCCTTTTAGTTTCAGATCTGAGGTAATGAGCGATGAAGCGCACCTTCCAGCCGAGCAATCTCGTGCGCAGCCGGCGTCACGGCTTCCGGGCCCGCAAGGCGACCGTGGGCGGACGCAAGATCCTGGCGGCGCGCCGCGCCCGCGGCCGCAAGAAGCTCTCGGCCTAAGCTCCGGCAACGGCTTCACCGCCGTTTCCCAACTTACCACCCTTAGCCGCCGGGCGGATTTCCTCGCGGCAAACAGGGGAAAGCGCGCGCCCACGCCGGGTTTCGTGCTGCTCGTCCGCGACCGCGGCGACGGCGATCCCGCGATGCGCGTCGGCTATACGGTCACCAAGAAGATCGGCGGAGCCGTCGTCCGCAACCGCATCAAGCGGCGCTTCCGCGCACTTGCCCGTGAAATCCTGCCCCAGGCAGGCTTTCCAGGCGCCGATCACATCCTGATCGGCCGCGCCGGCGGCATCGAACGCGACTTCGCTCTGCTCCGCTCCGAGTTGCAGCGCGCTCTTGCGAAGCTTTGCAAATGATCGCGAAGCTTCTCATCCTGATCGCGCGCGGCTGGCAACTTGGGCCCTCCGCAATCCTTCCGCCAAGCTGCCGGTTCCAGCCGAGTTGCTCGGCCTATGCAATCACGGCGCTTCGGCGCTATGGAGCGCTGCGCGGCAGCTGGCTTGCCGCGAAACGCCTTTCACGTTGCCACCCCTGGGGGGGCTCTGGCCATGATCCGGTACCATAGGGGAAGAAGTTGAACGAGAATCGCAACATGATCCTCGCGATCGTCCTGTCGGCGATCGTGCTGTTCGGCTGGGGCTTCTTGGCCGAGAAGTGGTTCCCGCCGGCCAACCCGCCCGCCACCAAGAGCGTCGACGGCAAGCAGCAGCCTTTGCCCAAGCCGCAGGCCGATCCCACAGCCGACACCCCTGCCGCGATCCGCGACCGCCGCGTCGTGCTTGCCGAGACGCCGCGCGTCGCAATCGCAACGCCGCGCCTCGAGGGCTCGATCAACCTCAAAGGCGCGCGGATCGACGATCTCGTTCTCACCACCCACCGCGAAGGCATTGCGGCCGATTCGCCGCCCATCCGCCTCCTCTCTCCGCGCGGCGCCCGCGACGCATACTTCGCGGGCTTCGGCTGGAGCGGCGACGGCGTGGCCGTCCCGGGGCCTGAAACCGTCTGGCAGGCGAGCGGCACCCGCCTGGCCCCCGGCGCCCCGCTTCGGCTGAGCTGGAACAACGGCCAGGGCCAGGTTTTCCAGATCCTGCTGACGGTTGATGACGGCTACATGTTCGGCGTGGAGCAGCGCGTCGAAAATCGCGGCGCCGGCGCCGTCGCCGCCCGCCCCTACGGCACCGTCAGCCGCGCCACCGCCTCGGCCGACCCGACAAGCTGGACCAACCATGTCGGCCCCGTCGGCGTGTTCAACGGTTCGGCCAATTACGACTGGGGCTATGCCGATTTCGAGGACGACGCCCGCCACGGATTCGGCTCGCGCGGCGGCTGGCTCGGTTTCTCCGACAAATATTGGCTGACGGCCCTCGTCCCCGATCAGGGCAGCCAGGTGGATGCCGGCCTGCGCAAGACGCAGACGGGCAGCTTTCAGGCCGACTTCATCTCCGCGCCCGCCATCGTCAATCCGGGCCGGGCGCTGAGCTACCGTTCGCACTTCTTCGCCGGCGCCAAGGAGATCAAGCTCCTCGATCGCTATTCGGCCGAGCTCGGCACGCCGCTCGAGCGGGCGATCGACTGGGGCTGGTTCCGCTGGTTCATGAAGCCGATCTTCTCGCTCCTGAACTGGCTCTACGCCGCCATCGGAAACTTCGGCGTAGCGATCATGTGCCTCACCCTGATCGTGCGTGGGCTGATGTTCCCGATCGCGCAGAAGCAGTTTCGCTCAATGGCGGGCATGCGGGTGATCCAGCCGAAGATGAAGGCGCTCCAGGAGCGGTACAAGGACGACAAGCCGCGCCTTCAGCAGGAGATGCTGAAGCTGTACCAGGAGGAGAAGGTCAACCCAGTCGCCGGCTGCCTCCCCGTGCTGATCCAGATCCCGATCTTCTACGCGCTCTACAAGGTGCTGACGCTGGCGGTGGAAATGCGCCACAAGCCGTTCGCCTTGTGGATCAAGGACCTGTCCGCGCCTGATCCGATGACCCCTGTGAACCTGTTCGGCTTCCTCGACTTCACGCCGCCTTCGTTCCTGGCGCTTGGCGTGCTGCCGATCCTGCTCGGCATCACGATGTGGCTGCAGTTCAAGCTCAACCCCGCCCCGGCCGATCCGGTGCAGAAGCAGGTCTTCGGCATCATGCCGTGGGTGCTGATGTTCGTGATGGCGCCGTTCGCCGCCGGCCTCCAGCTTTACTGGGTGGTCAGCAACGTCCTCACCATCCTGCAGCAGAAGTGGCTCTATTCGCGCCACCCCGGCATGCAGGCGCAGGCGGAGGCGGTAGCCAAGTGACGGACGCGCACGCGCCCGATCTGGAAGAGGTCGCCCGCAAGCTCTTTTCCGGGCCGATCTCGTTCCTGAAGTCGGCGCCGGGGCTGCAGTTCCTGCCGGCGCCGACGGTGGAGGAGGTCGCCTTCGCCGGCCGCTCCAACGTCGGCAAATCGTCTTTGGTCAACAAGCTGACCAACCGCACCGGGCTGGCGCGGACGTCGAACACGCCGGGGCGTACGCAGGAACTGAACTTCTTCGAAGTCGGGGATCCGGTGCGCTTCCGGTTGGTCGACATGCCCGGCTACGGCTTCGCCAAGGCGCCAAAGGACGTGGTCAAGAAGTGGCGCTTCCTCGTCAACGACTATCTGCGCGGGCGGCAGGTGCTGAAACGGGCTTTGGTGCTGATCGACAGCCGCCACGGCATCAAGGAAATCGACCTTGAGATCATGAAGATGCTCGATGATGCGGCGGTCAGCTACCACTTGGTCCTTACCAAGGCCGACAAGGTCAAGGCGAGCGAGCTTGCCGAAGTGGTCGACCGCACCGCCGCCGAAGCCCGCAAGCATCCCGCCGCGCACCCGGAGATCATCGAAACATCGGCCGAAGGCGGCTTGGGGATCGACCGGCTACGGCGCGCAGTTCTGGAGGCGATCTCCTGAGCGCGGCGCCTTCGCCTCCTCGCGGCTGAACATCGGCAGGAAGACCTGCACCAGCGGGCCTACCGCGAGGGCGTAGATCAAGGTCCCGGCGCCGAGTGTACCGCCGAGCAGCCAGCCGACCGCAACCACCGTCAGCTCAATGCCCGTGCGCGCGGTCCCGACCGGCCAGCCGGTGCGGCGCACCAGACCGGTCATCAACCCATCGCGCGGCCCCGGCCCCATGCCCGCACCGATGTAAGCGCCGGTGGCGACGGCGTTCAGCACGATGCCCGCGGTCAGAAAGGCGATCTGAAGCGGGAGCCCCTGCGCGGCGGGCAGAAACGACAGCGCGGCATTGGCGCTGATTCCGACGAAGACGAGGTTGGCGAGCGTCCCGAAGCCGGGCCGCTGCCGGAGCGGGATCCAGAGCAGCATCACGAACACGCCGACGGCGATGATCACGCTGCCGATGCTCCACCCGCTACGCTCCGCCAGCCCCTGGTGGAACACGTCCCACGGGTTGAGGCCGAGCCCCGCCCGAAGCATCAAGGCGGTGGAGAAGCCGTACAGCGCAAGGCCGAAGAAGAGTTGAATGAGGCGGCGTGTCATGGCGCCCAGATGGGCTTCCCCACCGGCATGCGCCACCCCGCTTTTCTGCAAACGGGTTGTGCGCCGGCTCAGTAACCCATTAGCGCAAGCACTTCGCGGCGGCTTCGTTCGTCCTTGCGGAAGGCACCCATCATCCGGCTGGTGGTCATCATCACGCCGGGCGTGTTGACCCCGCGCGCGCTCATGCAGGCGTGGCTCGCCTCGATCACCACCGCGACCCCCTGCGGCTTCAGATGCTCCCAAACGCAGTCGGCGACCTGCGCGGTCAGCCGCTCCTGCACCTGCAAGCGCCGCGCGAAGCCGTGCAGCACCCGAGCAAGCTTCGATATGCCCACCACCCGCTCATTGGGCAGATAGGCGATCGCCGCCTTGCCGATGATCGGCGCCATATGGTGCTCGCAATGCGACTGGAACGGGATGTCCTTCAGGAGCACGATCTCGTCATAGCCGCCGACCTCCTCGAAGGTGCGGCTGAGGTGATGCGACGGGTCTTCCTCATAGCCCCGCGCATATTCCTTCCACGAGCGCGCCACCCGTGCAGGCGTGTCGAGCAGCCCCTCGCGCTCCGGGTCGTCGCCCGCCCAGCGTATCAGCGTGCGAACCGCCTCCTGCACTTGGTCGGGCACCGGCGCTTTCTCTTCCTTCTTCATAATCCCCGCGTGACACTCCCGCCGCGATTTTGCAAACCCGAGCGTCGCAGGTGCGGAGAACCGGGATTTAACGCTTTCCCGCTACGCCCGGCCCATGACGGTTGAAGCCATGAGCGCGCGCAATGGGCGTATTCGCGATCTCGACGCATTGCGCGGTCTCGCGGCGCTGGCGGTGGTGCTGTTTCATTTCACCACCCGCTATCAGGCGGTGTACGGCCACCGGACGGAGCCTTGGCTGAACGTGCCGTGGGGCCATTACGGTGTGCAGCTGTTCTTCGGGATCAGCGGCTTCGTGATCTTCATGACGCTGGACCGCACCCGCTCGCTTGCCGACTTCGCCGTCTCCCGCGCCTCCCGCCTGTTTCCGGCTTATTGGACAGCGATCCTGCTCACCACGCTGGTGGTGACGTTTGCCGGGATGACCGACTTCGCGCGCACGCCGGTGGAGATAGCGGTCAACACCACCATGCTGCAAACCTTCCTCAACGTGCGGCCGGTGGACGGGGTGTACTGGACGCTGAGCGTGGAGCTCGCTTTCTATTGCATCATGGCCGCCCTCTGGAAGCTTCGCCTCCTCCCCCGCATGGAACCGGTGCTGCTCGCCTGGATGGGGCTCAAGTGGTTGTGGGCGTTGTCCCCGACGCTGATCGGTATCGAACCCTCCTGGCTGCTCGGCGCCTTGCTGATCCAGGATTACATCCCATTCTTCGCGATCGGCATCGCCGCCAATCGGATGAAGTGCGAGCCCGGCCGGCGCGGCTGGGCCTGGACGGTGATCGCCGCTGCTCTGCTGACGGTCGCCGTGTGCGACGGCTGGACCCACCTGATCGTTGCGCTGATCAGCACCGCCGCGCTGACTGCCATCGCCCTGCGCGGCGTTCCGCTGCTCGGCGCGCGGCCGCTCGTCTGGCTCGGCGCCATTTCGTACAGCCTGTACCTTCTGCACGAGGTGATCGGCTTTGCGCTGATCCGCTGGCTGGAAGCGGGCGGTATGGGGGCAAGCGCCGCCATCGCGCTGACCACGGCGGCGATGCTGACGCTCGCTGCTGCCGTTACGTTTTTGGTCGAGAGGCCCGCGCTTCGGGCGATCCGCAGCGTTTACCGCACCTGGCAGGACCGCTCCTCTTTACCGGCGCAAGCGGTGGCCGCGGAGTAAGTAAGCGGCGGTGGTGACTCCGACAGGATACGAACCTGTGGCCCTCAAATTAGGAATAAGAGACTGTCACGCAAAACTGCCAATTCCGCGAAAACGTTTGGTGATCCTACCACTGGTCTGTTGACTGATTACCGTCGCCTATCAAATTTTACACAGAGAGACAGTCTAACTCAACATTCATCTCCAGCCTGATACCGCAGCGATTTCCGGCATCATCAGCGGACCGGCCCATCCCCTGCGTCTAAGTCGCTGCCTTAACGTTACCGGTTTCTCACGCTGCCACTATCCTGCCTTGGCGCCTACCGCTCCGGAGGAGCAATCGCAACTTCGAAGCGCTGCTTGGCTCAAGGCTGACCGATAGGGGCTCAAGCTAGGTTCGCGCTAATCGGAATAGAACCTGCGGATGCACATGCGGCAGGCTTCCTTCTGCACACCCACGGGAGCAGATGTTCGTCAGCGTGCTCGTGCTAAAACGTTGCCAATGCCAGTTCTCCCAGGCCTTTGTGCCTCCGAGGCGGCTCCGGCGTGTAGGATGTGCTCGATGCTGCCTCCTTCTACCTATGCCTGATCCACTGTGGCTTCACCGCCGCCTGCTGAACTGGCGGGACGTCTATGCTTGGGGCATCGAACACGGCGTCCGCAAGATGATGCCTCCAGAGCAACTTCACGTCACGCTGGCAACGGTGCGAGTACCTGTCGAATGGGCTGACGAGGACTTTGCACTCGAGCTTGGCGAACTCACCGTCCCAGCTGGGCCCAAACCCGTGCAGATTTTCGGTTATACATTGAAGGCACTTGCGTTTAGCGACCTGCGTATAGAGCGCCGCCACGAGGTGTTGTTGGCTCGGTTCCCGCAGATGGATCACCCCATGCTGCGCCCCCACGTAACGGTATTTCGAGGAGGCAAGATGCCGAAGGCGTCCTATCACGGGGAACTCGTCTTCGGGCCTGAGATCGCTGAGGTTTTTAGCGAAGCCAACGGGAGGAATATCAAGCACGTTAGGATCGACGGCTACAATCCTGAGTGAGATTCACTCAGCGGCGCTATACGCTACGCGCACGCGTAGCGTCTCCGCCTTCGGGAGCCAAACAGGCTCCTATCCAGAGAAAGGCCAACTGTCGGTTTGTGGCAGCTGGGATGCGGTACAATATTCGCAATTAAGCTACACGAATGCGGCTGAAATTGACTGAGCCGCCCGGCACACCGTGAGGTGCTGCCAAGGCGGCTCAAATGTGAATGGGTTCACTTCATGCGCAAGCCGCAAAGCCTGGCGACGACCTACTCTTCCATCGCTTAAGCGATAGTACCATCGGCGCTGTCTGGTTTCACGGCCGAGTTCGGGATGGGATCGGGTGGGTCACAGACGCTATGG
>DATBNC010000014.1:0-184569 GCA_036554525.1 Allosphingosinicella sp. | reverse complement strand
TGGAACGACTTAGCTTTAACCAATCCTCCGGAGCCTTAAACTCCCCGGTGACTGGAGCCGCCGCCCACATGTCCCTTCATCTAAACCAACAATGTCAAAGAGCCGACGCGTCTCCATTCCCCTTGAACCGGGGCAACCGGGTTACCGATCGTTTAGAGACGCAAGCGAGGTGGGCAACAACCCTGCCCCGCCGGTGAGAGGCCATATATGAGGCCGTTTCCGACCCGTCAATGGCTTTTTTCAAGACCTTTTCGAAGCCGGTGGACGCTGCCCAAGCCGAAGCCCGGAAGCGCCGGCGTGCCGTCGATCCCGAAAAGCATAAGCTTTGAAGGATCGGCTGTTCGCCGCTTCGGAAGTTCTTGAAGGAAAGAATACGGCCCTTGCAGGCCGCGCCCTTCCGCCGCGTCTTCGAGGATAAACCCCGAGGCCGCGGCCTCCCTTATACTCGATTTTCAAAGAGTGGCCGATGAAGCTGGAAGCGCCTTGGCGCCGCCTCATCGACTTGACCTATGTAAGGAAAGCGTACCGTCCTTGCAAGAGCCTGTTTCGATTTTTTCGAAACTTGCCAGTGGGTTGGGAACCGAAGTTCATATCCCCGCCGACGAGTGGCCATATCGGGGAGCGATCCGCTTCCGTCAAGGCCATTGTCACGATTTCCCCCGAAACCCGCGGGGCAAACCACAAGGGTCCGTTCCGCGGAGGGCGCTATTTAGGGATCGGCGCGCGGGCGTCAAGGCCCCTTCGGCAGGCGTTTCAGGCACCTTGTATGTAAGCGCGCATCGCTTCGGCCTCTTCCTCGATGCGGCGGATCCGCCATGCGACGAGGTCGCCGATCGAGACGATGCCGACGAGCTTATCTCCTTCCACAACAGGGAGATGGCGGATGCGGCGCTTGCTCATGTTGGAGAGCGCGGCAAGCGCCGACACGCTCGGCGCGACGGTGATCACCGGCGCCGTCATGACGCGGGAGACGGGGAGATCGAGCGTACCCGCGCCTTCCTTTGCAAGGCAATATACCAGGTCGCGCTCCGAAAGAATGCCGGAGACCCGCTCCCCCTCCAGCGCCACCACCGCGCCGATTCGCTGCTCGCCAAGCAAGGCAACCGCCTCGCGCACGGGGGCTGCCGAATCGATGGTGACGACGCCTCCGCCTTTTGATTGGAGAATCGCGTGGATGGTCATCGTTTCGGCTCCTGTTGCGTCGCCCCCGACTCGGCTCCGATGATTCCACGGCTAACGGGCGATTGGAAGTCGCGGGGGCGTTCGCTCTTGATGATGGCGGGAGGGCCAGCCACATGGCCGCCATGCCCAAACACGATCCCATTCCGCCGCGCGCGCCGGTTGCCGACGAAACGGTTCGGCTGGAGGAAATCCAGCGCGCCGCCCGCGCCTGGACCCGTTACAAGAAGATGATGAAGTGGATGCTTCTCGCCGCGGCGTTGACCGTGCTTGCGGCGCTTGCCTGGCTGAAAAGCTCCGGCGAGCCGATGCCCATTCACATGGTGATCGCAACCATTGCCGGCGTCGGCCTCTCCGTGCTGGTCGGCACGGGGTTGATGGGGCTGGTGTTCCTGTCCAACAGCTCCGGCCACGACGACGCGGCATCGGGAAGGAAACGCGGGAAATGAATGTAGCGAATCGCGAACCGATCCTGCGCGTGGTGCCGCGCCCCGCCGACATCAACGCCAACGGCCATATCTTCGGCGGCTGGGTTTTGAGCCAGATGGACATCGCCGCCGGCATCGTCGCCAGCCGCGAGGCGGACGGGCCGGTCGCCACCGTCGCAATCCAGGCGATGGAGTTCACCGCGCCGATCCTGCTTCACGACATCATCTCAGTCTTCGCGGAGATCGAGCGGGTCGGCCGCACCTCGCTCGCCATCCGGATCGAGGTCGTGGCGAGCCGCAACCGCGGGCGCGAGCAGGTGAAGGTGACGGAAGGCCTGTTCACCTTTGTCGCGCTGGACGAGAATCACCGCCCGCGCCCGGTGAAGCGAGACTAGGTCTCAGCGCGTCGGCGGCGTAGCCGGCTTCGGCGCCTGGGTGCGGAAGCGGAAGGTGGCCGTGCCGTTGGCGGGCACCGTCGGCGTCCAAACCTGCCGCCCGTCGCGGCGGATCAGCGCGGTGCCGGTTTCCAGCGTGTAGCCATATTCCTCGAGCTCGGCTTCGTAGCTGACCGGCGCCGGCGTAGCATTCGACACCACCAGCTCCCACTCCGCCGACCCCGTGTCCGTGCGCGAGAGCTGCTTCACCTCCGCCGTCACCGCGCTTGCCCGGCCGACGACGATCTCGATCTCTTCGCCCACCGCATAATCACGCATCGTGCCGCTCCCGATCAGCAGCGAACGGTTTTGCGCCTTGCCGCTCAGCATCACCCGCCCCGACGGCAGCGGCAAGCCTAGCCCGGCGGCGGCGGTGTTGCGCGCCACCAGCACCCGGCTCAGCGATTGAACCGAGCCCAGGCTGGAGAGGTAGAGACGCTGGCGGTAAACCTGGCGCACCGGCACGCCGCGCTTCTGCAGAAGCGCCACCTGCTTCTGGCTCTTGGCCGCCACCGTCACCGGCGCGGGGATCCGGTAGAGCTTCAAATCGCCCAGATCCTCCTGCTGCGCCATCATCGCGGGGGGAGGCGGTGGAGGCGGCGGCGGGGGTGGCGGCGCCGGCGCCATCATTGCCATCGCCGGCAGACGCGAACCGGTGACCACGATCTCCTCACGCACTAGCTCTTCCTCTTGAAGGTCGCTGGTGGTGTTTCCCTGCGGCCAGCATTCGAGGGTCAGCGGCCGCACCCGCACACTCGGCGCGCGGATGTTCTGGCGGTTGATCTGCCCGGCCACCGCCTGGGTGTCGGCGTTGCGGAACGAGGTTTCGTCGCCATTGGCCAAAGTCAGCCACGCGAACAGATCCATCTTCGTGCCGTCCGCCGAAAGCTCGGCGATGTAGCTTGCCTGCCAATCGAAATTGCTGGCGAGATAGGAGAGCGTCACCGTGGCGGTGGTCGCCTTGGTGGCGCGGGCGCGGACGGAGAGGGTCGGCTTGGCGGAGAGATCGGCGGGCACGCCGTCGTAGCGCAAGGTTTCGGGCAGGCCGGTGCAGCGCAAGGCTTCGAAGCCCTCAGGAGTCTGCAGAACCACCGCGCCATTCTCGCCGGACCGCACCACCGCCTCGATCTCGCGGACCGCGCCCGTTGCACGCGACGTGCGGCGCAGGTGAACGCGCTTGCCCAATGCGGAATCGAGCAAGGCGCTCGGCGACAGCAGCCGCGCATCCTGATTCTTTTCCACCACCTCGGCCGGGAAGCCGGTGACGATCGCGCTTTGCGGCAAGATACCGCTGGCGACACCCTCGAAGCGAAGCTGCGATTCGCCGGCGGGGATGGTCACCCGCCGCGTCTCGCTGATCAGCGCGTAGCCGTTCAGCCACGACAGCTGCATCCGCTCCCCGGCGCCGCGATAGGGCGCGCGGTAGACGGTGACGTCCACCGACAGCGGCCCGGCCGAGCGCACGATCTGCTGCGCCGCCGCCGGCGACGCCCCCGCGATCAGCAGGGCCGCGAGGAGAATGCGCCTGCGCGCCACCCCTCGCCTCAGTAGCGCGAGTCGAAGGTGGCTGTGACGCTGGTCTCGCCGTTGGCGGGCACGCTCACCCGCCACAAGGCTTCCTCGGCGGAGCGGCGCGTGCTTTTGGCGCTTTCCTCGGTGATCCGCACGTCGCCCCACAGGCCGGACTGGACAAGGTCCACCGTCACCGCCTGCGGCCGCGCGTTGGTGAGGGTATAGCGCATGGTGGTCCGCCAGCGTGACGTGCCGAGCCGCTCGCGTTTCTCCACCACCGGCTGCACCTTCACGTCGAACGATTGGCCGGTGACCAGGCCGATGTCGGAGCCCATCGGGGTGTGACCGATGCGGTTTTCGCCGACGAACTGGGCATTGCCGCGAGCATCCTTCTGGTAAACCCGGACGATACCGGCAGGCAGCGCGTCGCGGAGGCCGGTGTCGCGGGCGCTGGAGAATTGCAGGACGGTGTCGACGCTCTGCGCCTGGTCGAGCGTGCCGAGCCAAGCATTGCGGAACACGTACGCCCGCTTGGCGGCGGCGCCGGTGACGTCGAGGAAGCTGACCTGCTTGGTCTGCTTGTCGGCGATCGTGGTCCGCTCCTTCAGCGGATACAGATAAAAGTCGCCAAGGCTTTCACGGTCGGGCGTCTGGGTGCCGGGGCGGCCGCGCTGCGGCGGCTGCGGCGGGCGATACCCGCCGCCATAATCGTCATAACCGCCGCGCCCCCCGACATCGCCGGCGACCAGCAGGGTATCGGCATTGTTGTAGGTGGTGCCGGTGGTGTTGGTCAGCGTTACCCAGCCCTGCACGTCGATCCTGCCGGCGCCCTCGTCGAATAAGGTAACATAATCCGCCTTCCAGCTCATGCCGGGGGTGAGGTAGCTCAGGGTCACTGGGCGGGATCCGCCGCCTTTGCTGTCCATGGTGACGGACAAGGTCGGGCGGGCGCGCAGATTCTCCGGCACCTTGTCGAAGATCACCCGCACCGGCAGGCCGTCATCGCGGAGCACTTCGATGCGCTGGCCGATCTGCAGCACCACGCCGCCGTTGACGGCAAGCACCCGCGCCCGTTCCCGCTCCTCGGCACCCGTGGCCGGGTTCGTGCGGACCAGCATGATCTCCTCCCCCACCGCTTTTTCCATCAGCTTGGACGGCGAGAGCAGGTCGAAATCGAAATTCTGCTCCACCACCGACACGTCGCGGGCGGAAAGGGTTACCGTTTCGGCGCTGATCTGGCCGGAGACGTTGGGGAATTCCTGGCGGGAGCGGCCGGCCGGCAGATCGAGCTGCCGCGTATCCTGCACCAGCGCCAGATTCTCGTTGTAGATGGTGACGGAGAGGTTGCCCGGAGGCACCTGCGCCGCGGCCGGCGCGGCAAGGCAGGCGGACAGAAGAAGGACGCGGCGCATGCAGGCTCTCCCCGGAAGTCTGAGAGGCCATGATGATACACTGTTACGCGGGGTGTCAATCAAAAGGCGGCGCCCCGTGGAACGCCGCCTTTCACGTTATTCAAACTTTGCGTGGCGCTCAGGCGGCCGGAGCGATGTCCGCTTCGTCTTCGCGCGGCCGGCGGGTGCGGCGGCGCGGCGCCTTGGCCGGTGCATCGCCGTCGACGATGGAGATTGCCGGCGGCAGGACATCGAGCGAGATGGTGCCTTCAGCCACGTCTTCACGGGCCGGCTCTTCGGAGCGTTCGGCGCGGCGCGGGCGGGAACGCTCGAAGCGCGGCTGCTCGCCGCCCCGCTCTTCGCGGTAGGCGCGGCGGGGGCGCTCGGCCCGGTCTTCGTCGCCACCTGCAACGCGCTCGACATTGTCGTTGCGCTCGGGGCGCTCGCCACGTTCGCTACGTTCCGGACGCTCGCCGCGGTCGGGACGCTCGGCGCGCTCCGGACGGTCGCTGCGCTCTGGACGGTCGTTACGCTCCGGCCGCTCCGCGCGGTTGCCGCGCTCGGGGCGATCGGCACGTTCCGGGCGGCGGTTTCGGTCCTGACGGTCGTCGCGGTCGTCGTTGGCGGCCTGATCGTCGCCGTCGTCGCCTTCCGCCGAAATGCCGTCGTCGTCGCCTTCATCCTCGTCGCCGAAATAATCGTCGCGGCGCGGACGCTGCTCTTCGAAGCGGCTGCGGTTTTCGTTCAACACGCGGAAATAGTGATCCGCATATTGAAGGTAGGTCTCGGTCTGAACGCGGTCGCCCTGCATCTGCGCGTCGCGAGCTAGCGCCTTGTATTTCTCAAGCAACTGCGCGGCGTTGCCGCGGTTGCGATTGTCCTGCCGGTTGCCCGGGCTGGGCTGGTTCGGGGAGCGGGGTCCGCTTCCGCCGCGGCCGCGACGGCGGCCGTTTTGACGATTGTTGATCAAAAAAAGGTCCTCGTCCTCGTGGTCCTAATCAGCCACTTTCGCGGGCCGGGCCCCTCCCGGCCGCATAACTTGCACGACCCCCAAAGGCGGGCGGCCGCACGCGGCTCCCGCCACCTCAGCTGTGAGGCGTCCGGGGACGCTCAAGCAATCGGGGGTCGGCGACGGTTTGGCCTCACGCTCGTCTTTAGCTGTGAAAGGCCCCGTCCCTCTTTCTCTATGTAGACAGGGGGAAAGGGAATTCCAAGCGGAAAACGTCTGACGCAGGTTAGGCGGTCAGCGCCAGGCAGCGCGGGCGTCCGCCCAGGTCGTGGTGGAGGGCGGCACGGAGGCCGTGCGCTTCGAACAGCGGCACGACTTGGGGCGCCTGGCCGGCGCCGAGTTCGATGCAGGCAATACCGCGGGGGGTCAGCAAAGGCGCGATGGTGGGCGCGAGGCGGCGGTAATCGTCGAGGCCGTCGGCGCCGGCGAAAAGCGCTTCCGCAGGCTCCCAGTCGCGCACATCACGGGGGAGATCGGCGGCGGCTTCGACATAAGGCGGGTTGCAGAGGATGAGGTCGAAGGGGCCTTCGACGGCCTCTGCCCAATTGCCGAGGCGGAGTTCGGCGCGGGCTGCAAGGCTTAGGCGCTCGACATTGCGGCGGGCATAGCCAAGCGCCGCCTCCGACGCATCGATGCCGAGGCCGTAAGCGTCCGGCCATTGGTCGAGTGCAGCGAGGAGCAGCGTGCCGGGGCCGGTGCCGAGATCGAGGATGCGGGCAGGGCTGCTTCTACCGAAGTGGGCGACGGCCGCCTCAATCAACGTCTCGCTGTCCGGCCGCGGTACGAGAACGCCGGGGCCGACCTCCAGCTCGATCGTCCAGAAAGCGCGGCGGCCGGTGATGTAGGCGACGGGCTCTCCGGCTGTTCTGCGAAGGAGGAGGGCTACGAACGCGGCGGGTGCGGGGTCTTGGAGGCGAGTAAGCAGCAGGGAGTCCCGCTCCACCCCCAGCGCATGGGCCATGAGCAACTCGGCATCAAGGCGTGGGGTGTCGCTGACGCCCGCCAGTCGCGCGCTTGCGTCCGAAAGTGCCGCGCTGACCTTAAGCCCCTCCCCTTCAGGGGAGGGGTTGGGGAGGGGCCTGTGACCTTCCGAGGAGTCCGAACCCGTCACCGCCGACCTTCCCCTCCCCAAACCCCTCCCCTGAAGGGGAGGGGCTTAGAAGCCTCAAACCTCATCCAAAGTCGCCAGCCGCTCGGCCTCGTCTTCCGCGACCAGGGCCGAAAGCAGCTCATCCAGCCCCGGCCCCTCCAGGATCTCCGGCAAGCGATGCAGGGTCAGATTGATCCGGTGATCCGTCACCCGCCCCTGCGGAAAGTTATACGTCCGGATCCGCTCCGAACGATCCCCAGAGCCCACCATCGACTTCCGAGCCCCCGCCCGCGCCGAGGCGAGACGCTCGCGCTCCTGCTCGTAAAGCCGCGTGCGCAGCACCTTCAGAGCCTTGGCCTTGTTCTTGTGCTGCGATTTCTCGTCCTGCTGGATCACCACCAGGCCGGTCGGCAAGTGGGTGATGCGAACCGCGCTGTCGGTGGTGTTGACCGATTGGCCGCCTGGTCCGGACGAGCGGTAGACGTCGATGCGCAGGTCGCGTGCTTCGTCGATCTGGACGTCGACATCCTCAGCCTCCGGAAGCACCGCCACCGTCGCCGCCGAGGTGTGAATGCGCCCGCCGCTTTCCGTCGCCGGCACGCGCTGGACGCGGTGGACGCCGCTTTCGAACTTGAGTTTGGCGAACACGCCCTGGCCGGTGACGGAGGCGACGACCTCCTTGTAGCCGCCGATCTCCGACGCGCTGGCCGAAATCAGCTCGACCCGCCAGCCCTGGCTGTCGGCGTAACGCTGGTACATGCGCAGCAGGTCCCCGGCGAAGAGCGCGGCTTCGTCGCCGCCGGTGCCCGCGCGGATTTCGAGCATTGCGGGCCGGTCGTCGGCGGCGTCGCGGGGCAGGAGCTTCAAAGCAAGCGCCCGCTCCGCCTCCGGGAGCTTGGCCTCCAGCGCGCGGATTTCCTCCTCCGCCATGTCGCGCATTTCGGGATCGGCGGCCATTTCGCGGAGCGAGGCGATCTCCGCCCGGATGCGACGAACCTCCGCGGCGGAGGCGGCGACCGGCTCGACTTCGGCATATTCCTTGCTCAAGCGCACGAACGCATCGGCGGCCAGATCGCGCGCCGACATCGCCGACTGCAACTCATCCCGCCGCGCCAGGATTTGCGCGATTCGATCGGCGGAGATGGAGGTCATGCGACTTTTGGCCGGAGCAGCAGGATGCCCTCCGACCCGACAGGCTGGCCAACTACGAACGCCGCCTCAAGCGCTGCGTAAATCGCATGAGAGAGAGTGGGATCGATTTCCTCATTGGCTGAATACCGTATTGTCACCAACACCGGATCATCGGACGCAAGCTGTGCCTCGGTAAGGGTCTCGTTAGCCTCCCACCGGCGGAGGTTAAGCCGCAGCTTTGGTGCCGCCTTCTTCGCCAGCTCGAATTGGCGCTTAGGAGAACCCGAGTATGGCATCGTTGCGGAGATCCCAGCCCGTCGAAGCGCTGCTGCTGCACCAGCCATTTCCGAAGACGATCTGCCGCTGTCATCGATTAGCGCCACCATCAGACTATCTCGCCCCGGAGCCTCGATCATCATCCCGAGCCGCTCTATCCCCGCCGCCCAGCCGATCGCCGGCGTGTGTGGGCCGCCGAGCGCTTCGATCAGGCCGTCGTAGCGGCCGCCTGCGAGGACGGTGCCTTGCGCGCCGAGCCGATCGGTGACGAATTCGAAGGCGGTGTGACGGTAGTAATCGAGACCGCGGACTAGCCGCGCGTTGCGTTCGAAGGCGACACCTGCGGCCTCCAAGCCGGCTTTCACCTGCTCGAAGAAATCCGACGCGGCGCTGCTGAGGAACTGGTCGATGTCCGGTGCGCTGTCCGCGGCCGGGCGGTCTCGAGGGTCCTTGCTGTCGAGGATGCGGAGCGGGTTCTTGGCCAGCCGGGCGAGGCTGTCTTCCGACAGATCGGCGCGGTGCGCTTCGAAATGCTCCACCAAGGCCGTGCGCCAGGCGTCGCGCGTTTCCGCGTCTCCCAGAGTGTTGAGCTGCAGCGTCACGCCGTCGGCGATGCCGAGCTCCTTCAGGAGCTGATCCGCCATCACCAGCAATTCGACGTCGGCGAGCGGCCTGTCCGAGCCGATGATCTCCGCGTCGAGCTGGTGGAACTGGCGATAGCGGCCCTTTTGCGGGCGCTCGTAGCGGAACACAGGCCCGTGCGTCGCGACCTTCATCGGCGTGAATTGCTGCCAGCCTTCGGAGAGGTAGGCGCGGCAGATGCCCGCGGTGAATTCCGGGCGCAGGGTCAGCGACTCGCCGCCGCGATCCTCAAGGCTGTACATCTCCTTGGAGACGATGTCGGTGGTTTCCCCGATCGAGCGGGCGAACACCTGTGTCGCTTCGAACACCGGCAATTCGATCCGCTGGAAGCCGTACAGCCGCCGCACCCGGTCGAAGGCGGAGACCACCGCGCCGAAGCGCTCGGCATCCTCGCCCCAGATATCCTGGGTGCCGCGAATTCTCTGGGGACGGTTGCTCATCGCGCGGCCATTAGCATTTTTGTCTCGCGTGGGAAGCTTCGCGGCTCTAGGGCCCGGCGGCCATGAACATCGACCTTATCCCCGTGGGCGACGATCCGCCCAATTCGATCAACGTCATCATCGAAGTGCCGGTCGGCGGCGAACCGGTGAAGTATGAATTCGACAAAGCGTCGGGGGCGATCTTCGTTGACCGCATCCTGCACACGCCGATGCGCTACCCGACCAATTACGGCTTCATTCCCCACACGCTCTCGCCCGACGGCGACCCGCTGGACGTGATGGTCATGGCGCGCGTGCCCTTCATCTCCGGCTCCGTGGTCCGCGCCCGTCCCATCGCCGTGCTTCGGCTGGAAGACGAATCGGGCGGCGACGAGAAGATCCTCGCCGTTCCGGTGAAGAGCACTTCGCCTTATTTCGCCGATGTCGAGGAAGGCGAGGACCTGCCGATCATCATCCGCCAGCAGATCGAGCATTTCTTCACCCACTACAAAGACCTGGAGCCGGAGAAATGGGTGCGCGTCGGCACCTGGGGCGACCGGGACGAAGCGGTGAAGGTGATCGAGGAAGCCATTGCCCTCGCGAAGCGCACCAAGGATACGGGCTGAGCGCCTAAGTCGCCGCCCGGGCGTCATTTTTCGCCGGGGAGGCGCTGGACAGGGGAAGCGCGCCGCGCCATGCGCCGGGCAGTCCTGTTCGGAGTCCCAAAGCTTATGCGCCTCCCCCTCCTCTCGCTTTTCCTCCTTTCCGCCGCGCCGGTTGCCGCGCAGCAGCTCCCCGACAACTTCACCCGCGCCGAGCCGGTCGCCAAGATCGACACGATCCCCGCCGCCCGCGACGTGCCCTACCCCGGCACCATGCGCGTCCGAGTCGATGCAACCGACATCGACCGCCGCATCTTCCAGATCCGCCAGACGATCCCGGTCGACCGCACCGGCGACTTCGTTCTGCTTTACCCCAAGTGGATCCCCGGCGCACACTCGCCGAGCGGCCAGATCAACAAGGTCGCGGGCCTCAAGATCAATGCCGGCGGCAAGCGCCTCACGTGGCGGCGCGACGATCTCGACGTCTACGCCTTCCACGTCGACGTGCCGGCGGGTGTGAAGTCGATCGATGTTGAGTTCCAGTTCGTTTCTGCCACCAATTCGGATCAGGGCCGGACGGTGATGACGCCGGAGCTTGCAAGCATCCAGTGGATCTCCACCACGCTCTACCCGGCCGGCTATTACACGCGGCAGATCCCGGTGCAGGCGACGCTGACCCTGCCGAAAGGCTGGAAGGCGGCCACCGCGCTCCGCCCGGCAAGCGGCGGCGGCACGTCCACCATCACCTACGAGCCGACCACCTACGAGATCCTCGCCGACTCGCCGGTGCTCGCCGGCGCCTATTCCCGCAGCATCCCCTTAAGCCGCGACGTGGCGCTGGACGTGTTCGCCGACAACGAAAGCGAGCTTGCCGCCACCGACGAGCAGATCGCGCTCCACCGCAACCTCGTCACCCAGGCGGTGAAGCTGTTCGGCGCCCAACATTACGACCATTATAATTTCCTGCTGTCGATCTCGAACAACCTTGGGGGCATCGGCCTCGAGCATCACCGCAGCTCCGAAAACGGGGTGAAGACCGGCTATTTCACCGACTGGGCAAACGCGCAAAGCGACCGCAACCTGCTTCCGCACGAATATGTCCACAGCTGGAACGGCAAATACCGCCGCGGCAAGGACGCCTGGACGCCGGATTACCGTACGCCGATGCAGAACAGCCTGCTCTGGGTCTATGAAGGCCAGACGCAATTCTGGGGCTATGTGCTCGACGCCCGCTCCGGCATGCTGTCGAAGCAGGAGACGCTGGACGCCCTCGCCTCCATCGCCGCGACTTACGACCAGGCGACACCGGGCCGGAGCTGGCGGCCGCTGGTGGACACCACCAACGATCCGATCATCGCCCAGCGCTCCCCGCAGCCGTGGCGCGGCTGGCAGCGGTCGGAGGATTATTACAACGAAGGCCTGCTGATCTGGACAGACGTCGACCGGATCATCCGCACCCAATCCAAGGGCCGCCGCTCAATCGACGATTTCGCCCGCGCCTTTTTCGGCGTCAACGACCGCGATTATGGCGAGCTCACCTACACGCTGGACGAAGTCGCCGCGACGCTGAACCGGGTGCAGCCCTATGATTGGGCCGGATACCTCAACCGCCGCCTCAACGGCTACACGGAGCGGGCGCCGCTCGAAGGCTTCACGCAAGGCGGCTACCGGCTGGTCTACACCGCCGAGCCGACTGACTGGTTCAAGGCGGGCGAGAAGAAGCGCAGCGCGATCGACCTCAGTTACTCGGGCGGCTTCACCCTCAGCAGCAAGGACGGCACCGTCACCAGCGTGATCTGGGACGGCGCCGCCTTCGACGCCGGCCTCACCGTCGGCTCCAAGATCGTCGCGGTGAACGGCCGCACGTTCGACGGCGATGCGCTGAAGCGGGCGATCAAGGCGGTTGCGGGCACCAAGGAGCCGGTGCGGCTGCTCGTCCAGTCGGGCGACAGCTACCGCACTGTCGATCTCCACTGGCACGAAGGCCTCCGCTACCCCCGCTTCGAGGCCACCGGTGGCGGCAAGGGCACGCTTGACGCGCTGCTGACGCCGCTTCGCTGAACTGAAAGGACCGATCCGATGCGCTTTCCCGCCTTGCTCGCCGCCACCTTTTTGATCCCGCTTGCCGCCTGCTCGATGCAGCGGCCGGCGACGATTGGCCCCGCGCCCGAATTCAGCTCCACCGAAAGCGCCGTTGCGAACACGCAGGCCGCGCTCCGCCGGATCGACGCGGTCGAGCCGCTGGTAAATGCCGTAATCGCTGTCGATCCCACCGCGATGGAGCAGGCGCGTGCGGTGGACGAAGCCGCGCAGCGCGGGCCGGTTCACGGCATGCCGCTGCGCGGTATGCCGATCCTGATCAAGGACAATATCGAATCGAAGGGCCCGCTGCCGACCACCGCCGGGAGTCTGGCGCTCGCCAACAACGTCACCAACCGCGATGCGCCGCTGGTCGCGCGGCTTCGCGAGGCAGGCGCCGTGATCGTCGGCAAGACCAACCTCAGCGAATGGGCCAACATCCGCGACAACAGCTCGGTCTCCGGCTGGAGCGCGGTGGGCGGCCAGACCCGCAACGCCTTTGCCTTGAACAGGAACCCCTGCGGCTCCTCCTCCGGCAGCGGCGTTGCGGTCGCGGCGGGCATGGTGCCGGCGGCGATCGGCACCGAAACCGACGGGTCGATCACCTGCCCCGCATCGATCAGCGGCATTGTCGGCTTCAAGCCCACGGTGGGCCTGGTCAGCCGCACGCATATCGTGCCGATCAGCCACAGCCAGGACACGCCGGGGCCGATGACCCGCACAGTGCGTGAGGCGGCGCTCGTTCTATCCGCCATGGCCGGCGGCGACCCGTCCGATCCGCAGACCGCGGACGCCGACCAGTACCGCGGAAATTATGCAGCTCAACTTTCCACCGAATCGCTGCGCGGCAAGCGGATCGGCGTGATGCGCTTCGCAAGCGGCTTCGGCACCGACGAGCGCTTTGAAGAGGCGCTTGCCACCCTGCGCGCACAAGGCGCGATCCTGGTCGAGATCGCCAAGTTCGAGCGCAAGCCGGAGATGGGCCAGGGCGAATATCAGGTGCTGCTCACCGAGCTGAAGGCGGATTTGAACGCCTATCTCGCCTCTACGCCGCCGAGCGTCAGCACCCGCACGCTGGCCGAGCTCATCGCCTTCAACAAGGCCAATGCGGATCGTGAGCTTGCGCTGTTCGGCCAGAGCACCTTCGAGGAAGCGGAGAAGACCAAGGGCCTCGACGACCCCGACTACAAGAAAGCGCGCGCCACCAGCCTCCGTCTCGCCGGCGCCGAGGGCATCGACAAGATGCTCAAGGACAACAACGTCGTCGCGCTCGTCGGGCCGACGGTGGCCGCGGCCTGGCTGATCGACACGGTGCACGGCGATTCCTACCCGGGCGGGGGCGCCGGCGGCTTCGCCGCGGTGGCGGGCTACCCCCACCTCACCGTTCCGATGGGGCTGGTGAAGGGCCTTCCGGTCGGCCTTTCCTTCCTTGGGCCGAAATGGTCGGACGGAATGATCCTGTCCCTTGGCTATGCCTACGAACAAGCCTCCCGCAAACGCGCCGAGCCGCGCTTCCTGCCTTCGATAGAGGAAAGTCCCGAAGTCGCGCCGCACCTCGCGCAGCGGCCGCGTTAAGGCTGCTTCGGCTTCTTTGGCTTCTTCTTCGCCGCTGCGCGTGCGCCGGCCTCCAGTGCGAGGCCGGCGCAGCGCTGCATCGCTTCGGCTTCATCATAGACGTCGGTGGGACCCCGCCGGTAGTTCAGCGTGCCCGCCTTGCCGTTGCCGAAGTCGACGGGGAACCGTTCGCAGCCCTGCGCGTCCCAAAGTGCGTCGCTCTGCTTGTCGGACTTGAACCAGATTTCGCCCTCGTCGATCAGGGCAAAGACAATGCCGTCCAGGTAAAGCGTGCCGCAGCCCATCATCGGACGGATCGTCACGGTCCCCAGGGGCGCAAGCGCCTCGGCGGTCCAGTCGAAGAGTCCTTTGTCGACGCTCATGCCGCAGTGAGCCTCAGGCCGACAATGCAGCCGATCAGCGCGAGGATCAGCGCGATGCGCAGCGAGTTCACCGGCTCACCGAAGAAGTACATGCCGACGATCACCGTTCCCGCCGCGCCGATGCCGCCCCAGACGGCGTAGGCCGTGCCCATCGGGATGGTCCGCGCCGCGAACTCCAGCAGGCCCATCGACAGGGTGACGGAAACGAGGAAGCCGATCGTCCACGGCACGTTCCTGAAGCCGTCGACGAAGCGCAGGCAGGTGGTGAAACCCACTTCGAACAGGCCGCCGATGCACAGCAGGGTCCAGGCCATCGCCGGGCTCATGGCATTGCCTCCACATGGGGTTCGGTTGCGTGCTTGCCCCGCGCGGCGAGCAGGCAGCCGGTAACGATCAGCACTGCGCCAAGGATCGTCGCCATCCCGACTTCCTCGTCGAAGATCACGAAGCCGAACAAGGCGGCCCATATTAGCGCGGTATATTCGACGGGCGCCAGGCGGTGCGCCTCCGCCCGGCGATAGGCCCAGGCGAGCAGCATCAGCGACACAAGCGCGAGGCCGGCGGCGAAGACCAGGTCCGGCCACTCCCCGGCCGGCGGCGGCACGGCGAGGAACGGCGCGGCGAGCGCGAGCACCGCCACCACCACGACATATTGGTAGAAGGCGATCTCCAGCGGCTTGGCGACCAAGGCCTGCTGGCGCATCAGGATGATGTTGTAGGCGTAGAGCATCGCAGACGTGAGGATGGAGGCGGCGCCCCACAGGTCGCGTACCTTGCCCTCGCCTCCGCCGGTGCCTTGGCTGAGGACGATGACCAGCACGCCCGCAAAGCCCAGCAGCGACGCGAACACGGCGGTTCTTCCGACCGGCTCCTTCAGTAACACGGCGGCGAGGTAGAGCGAGACCAGGGGCGCGACAAAGGTGAGCGCCACCGCTTCGGCGAGCGGCATCCGGGCAATGCCCCAGAAGAAGGTCAGCGCCATCACCGAACCGATGAGGCCGCGGATGACGTGGTAGCGCATCGCCTCACGCGTCGGCTTCACGCGCTTCTGGCCGAAGTAGAGGAGGCCGGAGAGCGCGAGGCCGACCAGCATACGCCAGAAAACGGCGTTGTAGGCCCCGATCGCAAGCGCCAACCCCTTCATCACCGCGTCCATGGCCGAGAACAAGGCAATGCCGAGCGTCCCCACCGCGAAGGGGATCAGAACATTATTGGCAGGCGCGGCGGAAGGCATGGAGCGCCGATAGCGCGGCGACGAGGCGCGGACTAGGGCGCCTAGTTCATCTTCCTAGCCCCAACCTCGTTCGTCCCGAGCGAAGTCGAGGGGCGCTGCACGGACTTGGAGGATGCGCCCCTCGACTACGCTCGGGACGAACGAACTTTTGGAAAAGCTACTCGGCGGGGTGCACGTGCGCCGACGCCTGGCGGTATTGCGGCAGGGCGTCGCGCGTCACCTTCAGGGCCGAGCGCAGGAACAGGAATGCGATCACCGCGGCAATCGCAATGTCCGGCCAGGGCGAGGCCGTCGCGGCGACCAGGAAGGCCGCGGCAAGCACGCCGACATTCGCCATCACGTCGTTGCGCGAACATTCAAACGTGCTCGACAGGTTCACGTCGTGGCGGCGGTACGGCCACAGCAAGGCGACGCAGCTGACGTTGGCCATCAGCGCCATCGCACCGAACACCAGCATCAGGCCAGACGCCGGCGGGTGGCCCCACAGCATCTTCACCACGATCTCGACGATCACGCCCAAGCCAAGCGCCAGAATGAAAGCCGCCTTGGCAAGCGCCATCCCCGCCCGCCACTTGAGGCTGCGCTCAAGCGCGTAGAGGCTGATGCCGTAGACGAGGCCGTCGCCGAGCATGTCGACGGAATCGGCCATCAACGCAGCCGAATCGGCAATGATGCCGGCGCCGAATTCCAGCACGAACATCATCAGGTTGAGCAGCATTACGACCACCAGAACGCGGCGGATGTCCTTGTGGAGGGCGATCCGCTCGAGCTCATGGCCCTTGTCGTGGCAGCAATGGGCGCTCACTCGGCGGCGTCCACCAAAGGCGCATCGCTCATCTCCGCTTCGATCTGGGCGGCCTTGGCTTCCACCAGGCGAACGATGTGGTTGACCATGTCGGCGTCCTGGACGTGGTGATCGGTAACGCCCGAAAGATAGACCATGTGCCGGCCGTTGCCGCCGCCGGTGATGCCGATATCCGTTTCGCGCGCTTCGCCGGGGCCGTTGACGACGCAGCCGAGCACCGACAGCGACATCGGCGTGCGGATGTGGCTCAAGCGCTCCTCCAGCGCCTGAACGGTGCGGATCACGTCGAAGCCCTGACGCGCGCAGGACGGGCAGGAGACGACGCGGACGCCGCGGTTGCGGATGCCGAGGCCCTTCAGGATCTCGAAGCCGACGCGCACTTCCTCCTCCGGCTCTGCAGAGAGGGAGACGCGGATCGTGTCGCCGATCCCGAACCAGAGCAAGGAGCCGATGCCGATCGCGCTCTTCACCGTACCGCCGCGCAAGCCCCCGGCTTCGGTGATGCCGAGATGAAGGGGACAATCCACCGCGTCGGCGAGCTGCTGGTAGGCCGCGACGGCGAGGAAGATGTCGGACGCTTTGACCGCTACCTTGTACTCGCGGAAATCATGCTCCTCGAGCAGGCGGATGTGGTCGAGCGCGCTTTCCACCAGCGCTTCCGGGCAGGGTTCGCCATATTTCTCAAGCAGGTCGCGCTCCAGGCTACCGGCGTTGACGCCGATGCGGATCGCGCAGCCGTTCGCCTTGGCGGCGTTGACCACTTCGCGGACCCGGTCGGCCGAGCCGATATTGCCTGGGTTGATGCGAAGGCAGGCGGCGCCGGCGTCGGCGGCTTCAAGCGCGCGTTTATAGTGGAAGTGGATGTCGGCGACGATCGGCACCCGCGCCGCGCGAACGATCTGCTTCAGCGCAAGGGTCGAGGCTTCGTCGGGGCAGGAGACGCGGATGATGTCCGCGCCCGCTTCCTCGCAGCGCCGGATCTGATCCACCGTTGCCTTGACGTCGGCGGTGATCGTGTTGGTCATGGTTTGGACGGTAACGGGCGCGTCGCCGCCGACGGGCACATTGCCGACCATGATCTGGCGCGAAGGACGGCGCGCGATATCGCGCCACGGGCGTAGGGACATAGCCCCCATATAGTCGCTTGAAGCGAAAGGCGAAACCCGCCGCGGCCCCGCCTGCCCGTGGAGAAACGGTGCAGGCGAAGCGTCGGCGGGCCTTCTGGGCCTTAGAAGGAGCCCGGCGTCTCGCGCTGGGCGGTGTTCGGCCGCTCCGGCGAAAGGAGGCTGCCGCCGACATTTTCCTTCACGCTCTGCGCGGTGATGCCGCCGGCGCTTGCCGTGATGGGCGTGCAGGCGCGGCCGGCAAGGAAGTCGAGCGCGCGGGCGACGGAGGCTTCCGCCGGATCGCCGAGCGGCTTTGTGATGTCGTCCGCCGCCTGGCAGCTTTGCGGCACCGTCTTGGCGAGGCCCTGATAATAATCGCCCTGCTTGTTCGCATTCTGCGTCGCAAACGCGATCACCCGAAGGCGGTCGTCGCAGGCGGTGCGATCGAGCGCGATCTGGCCGACCGGCTTGCCGTAGGTGTTGCTGCCGATCAGCGCCATATTGTTGCCGAGATACGGAATAAACGCGTTGATCAGCAATTCGCTTGCCGACGCGGTGCTGCCGGTGCCGATAAACGCCACCTTCATGGGCGCGATCGACTGCGGCAAGGGCGAAAAGAAGTCCGTTTCGTTATACTGCGACTTGCTCGACCGGAAGGTGGTGTAGCTGAACACGTCCGACGTCGAGCGGTTCGCCCCCATCAGGTCGCCCATCAGTTCGGAGATCGAAACCAGCCCGCCGCCATTGTAGCGAAGGTCGACGATCAGCTGCGTCACGCCCGCCGCCTTGAACGAGGCAAAGGCATTGCGCAGCGCCGGATCGGCGGTGTTGATGAAGGTGCGCAGGTTCAGATAGCCGACCTTTTTGCCGCCATCGTCGATGATCTTGGCACCATAACGGCTCGACACGGGATCAAGCGTGTAATCCGTCTTGGAGATCGTCACGTCGCGCGTCGTCGAGGCCCCCACGTCACGGACGCGAAGCACCCGGCTGAGACCGGTATTGTTCGGGCCGAGCGCGTTCACCACGCTCTGCGGTCCACCCGAGGCCATCAGGCTGCTCACCGTCTGGAGGTTGCTTGCGCTGGTGCCGATCGCGATGATCTCGGTGCCGCGGTCGATCCCCGCGGCAAGAGCCGTGGTGCCTTCAAACGTCTCGGCAACGAACACGCGGCCGGCGCCGGTGTCATAAGCCAGGCGGAAGCCGAAGCCGGCGCTGGAGCCGCTGTTGTAATACGCATTCTCTTCGGCGATCGACGTCAGGTAGGTGAAGAAGCGGTCGCGCCCCTGGGCGCGCGCATTCGCCGTCAGCGCGTCGATATAGGCATCAACCGTTGAGTAATTGTTCGGGTTGAGGTTGGTCGGCAGCGTTTCGGGGAACAGATACCATTCGTTGAGCTGCGCAAAAGCCCAATCCTGGCGCTCGCGAAGCGAGCAGCCCGCGGTGGTCGCCGGGGGAGGAGGAGGAGGAGGCGTCGCTCCGGTCCCGCCACCGCCGCCGCCGCCGGTGTTCCCGCCACCGCCGCCGCCGCCGCAGCTCGACAACATTGCAAGCACGGCCAGCGCCGTTCCAACCCGTCCAAAACGCATCACGATTCCCCTCATCCGGTTGGCAAGACCCTAGCTTCATTGAGAAAATTCGCCAAACGCTAAGTTTGCCCGGGGCTCCAACCGGCGGGAAAGGCAGCAAAAAGGGCGCCGACCTTGCGATCGGCGCCCTCTTCAAGATGCTTCGGCTAGCTGCGATCAGTAGAGATCGTAGACCCGCAGCACCGTTTGCGTACGCGCGTCGATCTGCAGGATGTTACGCCCGTCCGAACGGTAATAGACGCCGTTGCCGTCGCGGTAGCGCGAGCGCAGGTTGACGGGCACGGCGTAAAGGTTGCCGCTCACCCGTTGGCCGACGCGGACGCCGGTGTCGCAATCCCGGCTGTTGTTGTTGCCGCCGCCGAAGATGCTGTCGATTATCCCGCCGAGGCCGCCGCTCGAGCCATTGTCCTCGCAGTAGGCTTCGTACGGGCCGCCCTGGCCGTAGGCACCGTCATTATAGCCGTATTGGCCGTTGCCGCGCTGGCCGTCGGCCATGGCAAGCTGGTCGCGGAAGCTGCGGACCCGCATCTGCAGGTCCTGCCGCTCCTGCTGGGACAGGCCGTTGCGGCTATATTGCCGTTCGAGGCGGGTGATGTCCCGCAGCTGCATGCGTAGGGTGCGCGCTTCCGTGCGGTCGATGGTGCCGGCCTGGACGCCCGCCTGGATGCGGGTTTCGAGCCGGGCGAGCCGGTTCTGGACGCCAACCGCGCCGCCTGCGTTGACGTTGCCGTACGCGCCCTGGCTGTTCTGGTTCGAATATTGCGCCGCCGCCGGTGCGGCCGTGGCAAGCGCGCCAAGCGCCGCCGTTGCGATAAGAAGCTTCTTCATAGCCGTTTACTCCAACAAGGCCCCGCCGCTTCCAAAGCCCCCAACGTGCCGCGGCCCCGTCCGTTGCACCTCTTCGTCGCAGGCAGGTTGCAAGCCGTCCTGGAATCAGCCCTCCCCAGCCGATTGCCCGCCGCCGCGCCGTCGGCTAATGGCGCCCTCCATGCAGACAGATCGCTTCACGCCCGAGATCAGCTATGTGTCCACGCCGCGCGTCGCCTGCGACGGCGCCGCCGAGACCCAGGCGGCGCTTGGCCACCCCCGCGTCTACATGCAGATCGACGAAGCGGGCTATGTCGACTGCGGCTATTGCGACAAGCGCTTCATCCTCAAGGGCGGCCCGGCCGATCAGGGCGGCGCCCAGGCCTAAGCGCTACCAGCGGCCGTCCGGCGTCCGCTCCCCCCGATATTCGGCAATCCTGCGCAGCGTCGCGGTTGAGATACTCTCCGGCAGCCGGTCGAGCGGAAAGAAGCGCGCTTCCTCCAGTTCCACCCTGTCGATTGTCGGCTCGCCGTCGGCATGCGCGGTGAACAGGAAGATCGTGTCCCGTTTCCCTTCCGCGCCGTTGAAGTGTTCGGACAGGCGGGTAAGGCCAGTTACCGCCAGCCCCACTTCCTCCTTCACCTCCCGCGCGCCCGCCGCTTCGGGCGATTCGCGCCGGTTGATGCCGCCGCCCGGAAGTACCCAGAGGTGGGTGGGTCCGTAGCTGTTGCGGATCAGCAGGAGTTCGCCGGCCGGATTGAACACCATCACCTTGGCGCCGCGCGTCTTCACCCGAAAGACGCGGAATACCGCCTTGCGCACCCGGTATAGGATCTGCATCGCCAATCGCATCGCCGCAGCATAGCGCACTGGCGCCCGCGCCGCGCGGGCCTATATCGCTTCCCATGACCTTTTCCGCAGACCCCCGCCGCTTCCTTTACCGCGACGATGCCTTGTCCCCTGACGCGGCGCTTCGCCTCACCGCCGACGCGCTCGCACGCTGCGACGACGGGGAGCTGTTTTTGCAATATACCGCGTCGGAAAGCTTCGGCTTCGACGATGGCCGGCTGAAGACCGCTGACTTCAACAGCCAGGCGGGGTTCGGCCTCCGCGGAGTCTCCGGCGAAACCACGGCTTTCGCCCATGCCAACGAGCTTTCGGAAGGCGCCATCCGCCGCGCCGCCGAGACGATGGCGGTGCTCGATCCCGCCACGGGCACGCGCCCCGCGCCGCCGCGCCGCACCAACACCGCGCTCTACACCGACTCCGATCCGCTGAGCCTGGTGCCCTTCGCCAAGAAGGTCGCGCTTTGCCAGCAGATCGACGCCGCCGCCCGCGCCCGCGATCCCCGCGTCGTGCAATGTTCGGTGAGCCTGGCGGCAAGCTGGTCGGTGATCGAGATCGTCCGCCCGGACGGCTTCGTCGCCCATGACGTCCGCCCGCTGGTCCGCCTCAACGTCCAGATCATGGTGGAGCAGAACGGACGGCGCGAGACCGGCTACCACGGCCTCGGCGGCCGTTACCTGTACGACGACCTGTTCGAGCCCGCGACCTGGAACCGGGCGATCGACGTTGCCCTCGCCCAGGCTTTGGTGAACCTCGAAAGCGTCGCCGCGCCCGCCGGCGAAATGACCGTGGTGTGCGGCCCGGGCTGGCCTGGCGTCCTTCTCCACGAAGCGATCGGCCACGGCCTTGAAGGCGATTTCAACCGCAAGGGCACCTCCGCCTTCGCCGGCCGGATCGGCGAGCGCGTTGCGGCGCCCGGCGTGACGGTGGTGGACGACGGCTCGATCGGCGGGCGGCGCGGCTCGCTCTCGATCGACGACGAAGGTACGCCGACCCAGTGCAACACCCTCATCGAGGACGGCATCCTGAAAGGCTATATCCAGGATCGTTTGAACGCCCGGCTGATGGGCGTCGCTCCGACCGGCAACGGGCGCCGCGAAAGCTTCGCCCACGCGCCGATGCCGCGCATGACTAACACCTTCATGCTCGGCGGCCAGGACGATCCCGGCGAAATCCTCGCGCGGGTGAAGAACGGCATCTACGCCAAGAGCTTCGGCGGCGGCCAGGTGGACATCACCAGCGGCAAATTCGTCTTCTCCTGCACCGAAGCCTACAAGATCGAGAACGGCAGGCTCGCCGCGCCGGTAAAGGGCGCGACCCTGATCGGCGATGGCCCGACCGTGCTCACCCGCGTCGCGGCGATCGGCAACGACATGGCGCTCGACGAGGGCATCGGCGTCTGCGGCAAGGGCGGGCAGTCGGTTCCGGCGGGTGTCGGCCAGCCGACCTTGCTGATCGAAGGCCTCACCGTCGGCGGCACGGCTGGGTGAGGACCGGGGCGTGAGCGGCTGGACCGAAGACGTTCTAAGCTACTGGTTTGGGCTCGACCCGAAGCAATGGTGGAACGGCGGCGACGCCCTCGACGCCGACATCCGTAAGCGCTTCGCCAAGCTTTGGGACGCGGAGCGCAGCCGCCCCGTTGCCGACTTCCTTGCCGCCGGCCCGCGCGAGGCGCTCGCCGCGGTGGTGCTATTCGACCAGTTCCCGCGCAACATGTTCCGCGGCCATGCCGACCAGTTCGCCACCGACCACATCGCGCTCCCAATTGCCAAAGCGGCGGTGGACGCGGGTTGGGACGACCCCCTCTCGCCGGCCGAGCGCGGCATCCTCTACATGCCGCTCCAGCACAGCGAGAACCTCGACGACCAGCAGCGTTCGGTCGCGCTCTTCACCGCGCTTGGCGACGACTACCAGCTCGGTTTCGCGAAAAAGCATCACGACGTGATCGAACGCTTCGGCCGCTTCCCGCACCGCAATGCGGTGCTCGGCCGCCGCCCGCGTCCGGCCGAGGTCGACGCCGGCGACGTGGTGCCCTGGTAGTGGCGCTGGTCGAGCTCGCCACCTTCTACAACAGCTTCGAAGCGGGGATCGTCCAAGGCCGCATGGAGTCGGAGGGGCTGGAGACGGTGCTGTTCGACTTGAATGCTTCGATGGGGGACGGCGCTTCCTTGCTGATCCCGATCCGGCTGATGGTTTCGGAAGAAGACGAAGCCGCTGCCCGCCGCATCCTCGACGAAGCGCGCCGCGCCTAATCCGCGCTTCCCTTTCCCTCCCTGCTTGACATCGGGGGTGTATTGATGCTGCCATACACCTTCAGGGGCAAAGGGGCATGACCGGCAGTGCAGGAAAATGGAACGCCGGTCATAGAACTGGCCGATCTCAGCAAAACCTACGGGCGGCGCGGCAAGGGCGTGGCCGCCGTACGCGGCGTCAGCCTCTCGGTCGGCGCCGGTGAGGTGTACGGCTTCCTCGGCCCCAACGGCGCGGGGAAGAGCACAACCATCCGAATGCTGCTCGGCCTGATTTCGCCGACGTCGGGCGAAGCGCGGTTGTTCGGCGAGGATTTGCGCGCCAACCCTGCTGTGCTGAAGCGCGTCGGCTCCTTGGTCGACGGCGGCGCTTTCTACCCCTTCCTTTCCGGCCGCCGGAATTTGGAAGTGCTTGCTCGCACCCATGGCGGCGGCGCCGACCGGATCGACGGCTTGCTCGAGCAGGTCGGCCTGTCCGGCGACGCGGGGCGCAAGGTGAAGGGCTATTCCACCGGCATGCGCCAGCGCCTCGGTGTTGCCGCAGCCCTGCTCGGCGATCCGGACGTGGTCATTCTCGACGAGCCGGTAAACGGCCTCGACGCCGCCGGCATTCAGGAAATGCGCGCGCTGATCCGCGGCCTCGCCGATGAGGGCGGCAAGACGGTGTTCCTCTCAAGCCACCTCCTCCACGAAGTGCAGCAGGTCTGCGACCGGGTGGCGATCATCTCCAAGGGCGAGGTGGTGCGCGAAGCAACCATCGCCGACCTGCTTCGCCAGGATGACGGCCTCCGCGTCGAAGCCGCGCCGCTGGACGTCGCCGAAGCGGCATTGGAGGCGCGCTGGGCGGTGGAGCGGTCGGGCGATGCCCTGATCGTTCGCGCCACCCGCGCCGAAGCGCCCGAAGTCGCCCGCCGCCTAATCGGTGCGGGCGCCGAGCTGTTCCAGATGGTGCCCGAACAGCGCAACTTGGAGGAAGTCTTCCTCTCCCTTACCCAGCCGGAGGCGGTGTGATGCTTCAAGCCATGTCCGCCGAGCTGATGAAGCTCACCCGCCACAAGGCGACCTGGTTCCTGGTCTGGCTCTACCCGGTCGGGCTCCTGATCATCTTCACGCTGATGATCAGCGGCAACCTGGTTTCCGACGCTGCGCCCAAGCAGCCGGAGCTCGAATCCTGGCTCCGCGAAACCGCTTTGGTGTGGTCGGCACCGGGCAGCACGTTCGGCCGCTACCTGCTTGCCGCCTTCGTGTCGGTGGTGTTCGCCGGCGAATATGGCTGGAACACCTGGAAGCTGATCGTCCCCCACCGACGCCGTTCGTCGCTGATCGCCGCCAAATACCTCTCGATCCTGCTCCTGTTCCTGATCGCTTTCACGCTCGCCGCGATCATCACCGTGCTTGGCCAGATGCTGGAGGATACGCTGAGCGGCGACACGATCCCGGCCGGCGTGTCCCTCGGCGCGCTGCTCAGGGTACACGGCAACACGGCACTCGCGTCGCTCGCCGCCGCGTTGATCACCATCGGCTATGCAAGCCTTGCCGCGGTTCTGACCCGCTCAACCATCGCCGCGCTTGTGATCGCAATCGTCGCGGTGACGGTGGAGCAGCTCTTGTTCAACTTCGCGCCGGTGTTCAGCGTCAAGGCGCCGGGCCTAGTCTCCTTCCTCTACCACGTGCTGCCCGGCTACCACCTCGCCAACCTGGGGAGCTGGATCAACACCGGCACAGGCATCGAAGCGACGCTGCCGAGGGTGGGAACGATCGCCCTCTCCTGGCAGGCCTCCGCCGCCGCCGCCGTGGCGTGGATCCTTGGCCTCGCGGCCCTGACCTTCGTCACCTTCCGGCGGCAGGACCTGAACTAAGCGGCCTCAGCCCTGGGCGAGGAACGCGCGCACCGGCGTCAGGTCGTAGCCGGCCGCCGCCGCCTTGCCGACAAGCTCCTCCGCATCGTCGCCGAGCCGCGCCCGGGCCAACGCCCAAAGGTAGGTCGAGCGGGTGCCCGAGCGGCAAAAGGCCAGCACCGGCCCCTTTGCGTCCGCGAGAGCGTCCGCCATCTGCGCCACCTGCGGAAGCGAGATGCCGCCCGCCACCGGGATGTGCCGATACGCAACCCCCGCCGCCTCCGCCGCCGCCGCGATTTGGTCCGAAGCCGGCTGCCCCGGCTCCTCGCCGTCCGGCCGGTTGTTGACGATCATCGCAACGCCGAGCGTCGATATCTCCTCCGGCGCGATCTGGCCGGATACGAAGGTGGTGCAATCGAGTTGTTTCATGCGACACCCCTTACCGCACCAGCCAAAGGCCCGCCATGACCCGCATCCTCCCGCCGCTTCTCGCACTTTGTGCCCTCGCCGGCTGCGGCGCCGTCTACGAGAACCGCATTGAAAGTGCCCTCACCGGCGCCGGCGTGCGCGAGCCGGTCGCCCAATGCGTCGCCGAGCGGATGGTGGACCAGCTCAGCAAAGCACAGATCCACGAAATTGCCGCCCTGAAGAGCAAGGTCGATAAGAGCCTGCCGAAGATGGGCATCGCCCAGTTCCTGCGCCGGCACGGCGGCGATCTCGACGCCCACACCATTTCCGTGCTCACCCGCGCCGGAGTGGTCTGCTCCGTTACCAACTAAACCCCGCGCCGCTTGGAATCGCCGGGCGCCTGTGCAAAAGGGCCCGCAACCTTTTCCCCTTTGAGAGGAAGCTTCTCCCTCCATGAACATCCACGAATATCAGGCGAAGGAATTGCTCGCCAAGCACGGTATCCCCGTCCCCGCCGGCCACGCCGCGCTCACCGTCGACGAAGCCGTAGCCGCCGCGGAGAAGCTTCCCGGGCCGCTGTACATCGTCAAGGCGCAGATCCACGCCGGCGGCCGCGGCAAGGGCAAGTTCAAGGAACTCGGCGCCGAAGCCAAAGGCGGCGTCCGCCTCGCGCGCACCATCGAGGATGTGCGCTCGAACGCCCAGGAGATGCTCGGCAACACCCTCGTCACCATCCAGACCGGCGACGAAGGCAAGCAGGTCAACCGCCTCTACGTGACCGACGGCGTAGACATCGCCAAGGAGTACTACCTCGCCATCCTGGTCGACCGCGACAGCGGCCGCGTGGCGATGGTCGCCTCCACCGAAGGCGGCATGGACATCGAAGCGGTCGCCCACGACACGCCCGAGAAGATCACCACGATCACAATCGATCCGGCAAGCGGCTTCCAAGCCGCCGACGCGAAGAAGCTCAGCGCCGCGCTTGAACTGCAAGGCGACCTTGCCGCGCAGACGGAAGACCTTGCCGGCAAGCTCTACGAGGCGTTCCTCGCCACCGACTCCGCGATGCTGGAGATCAACCCGCTGGTCGTCACCGAAGACCAGCGCGTCCTCGTGCTCGATGCCAAGATGAGCTTCGACGAAAACGCCCTCTTCCGCCACCCGGACATCGCCGCCCTTCGCGACGAAACCGAGGAAGACCCAGCCGAAGTCGAGGCCTCCAAATACGACCTCGCTTACATCAAGCTCGACGGCGACATCGGCTGCATGGTGAACGGCGCGGGCCTCGCCATGGCAACCATGGACATCATCAAATTGAATGGCGCCTTCCCGGCCAACTTCCTCGACGTCGGCGGCGGCGCGTCCAAGGAAAAGGTGACGGCCGCGTTCAAGATCATCCTGTCCGATCCGGCCGTGAAGGGAATTTTGGTCAACATCTTCGGCGGCATCATGCGCTGCGACATCATCGCCGACGGGATCGTCGCCGCGGCGCGCGAGGTTGACCTCAAGGTGCCGCTGGTGGTTCGCCTGGAAGGCACCAATGTCGAGGAAGGCAAGGCGATCCTCGCCCAGTCCGGCCTCGCCATCGTCCCCGCCAACGACCTCGGCGACGCCGCCCAGAAGATCGTCGCCGCGGTGAAAGCGGCGTGAAGCAAAGACACTCGTCACCCCAGCGTAGGCTGGGGTCCATACTGAGTCAGCATGGATGCCAGCCTTCGCTGGCATGACGGAAAGAGAGGAACGAGCATGAAGCTGCTGGTACCGGTCAAGCGTGTGATCGATTACAACGTCAAGCCGCGGGTTAAGGCCGACGGCACGGGCGTCGATCTCGCCAACGTCAAGATGAGCATGAACCCCTTCGACGAGATCGCCGTCGAGGAAGCCATTCGCCTCAAGGAAAAGGGCGTGGCAACCGAGATTGTGGTGGTCTCGATCGGCCCCGCCAAGGCGCAGGAGACGCTGCGCACCGCGCTCGCGATGGGCGCCGACCGCGCGATCCTGGTCACCACCGACGAGACGGTGGAGCCGCTCGCCGTCGCCAAGATCCTGGCCAAGATCGTTGCCGAGGAAACCCCGGGCCTGGTCATCCTCGGCAAGCAGGCGATCGATGACGACGCCAACCAGACCGGCCAGATGCTCGCCGCGTTGCTCGGCTGGGCGCAGGGCACCTTTGCCTCCAAGGTCGAAGTCTCCGGCGAAAGCATCGACGTTACCCGCGAGGTCGATGGCGGTCTCGAGACGCTGCGGCTAAAGCTGCCGGCGATCGTCACCACCGACCTTCGCTTGAACGAGCCGCGCTACGCGTCGCTGCCCAACATCATGAAGGCGAAGTCCAAGCCGCTCGCCCAGAAGACGCCGGCGGATTACGGCGTCGACATGACGCCCCGCCACGTTGTTCTTTCGGTGCGCGAGCCGTCCAAGCGCGAAGCCGGAGTCAAGGTGAACTCGGTCGATGAACTGATCGACCGCCTCCGCACCACGGGAGTGATCGGATGAAGACCCTCGTACTCGTTGAACATGAAAACGGCGTTCTGAAGGACGCCACCCTCTCCGCCGTCGCCGCCGCGTCGAAGCTCGGCGAAGTGCACCTGCTGATCGCAGGCGAAGGTGTCGGCGCGGTTGCCGAAGCGGCGGCCAAGATCGCCGGCGTCGGCAAGGTTCACGTCGCGGACAACGCCGCTTTCGCCAATCAGCTCGCCGAAAACGTCGCGCCGCTGGCCGCAGAGCTGATGGGCCACCACGACGCATTCGTGGCGCCCGCCACCACCACCGGCAAGAACGTCGCGCCCCGCGTTGCAGCCCTGCTCGATGTGATGCAGATTTCCGACGTCGTCGGCATCGAGGGCGACAACACATTCGTTCGCCCGATCTACGCCGGCAACGCCATCGCCACCGTGCGCACGTCGGACGCCAAGAAGGTCCTCACCGTCCGCGGTACCGCGTTTGAAAAGGCCGCGGCCGAAGGCGGCTCCGGCACGATCGAAGCGGTCGGCGGCGCGGGCGATGCCGGTCTCTCCAGCTTCGTCGGCGCCGAAATCGCCGCGTCGGAGCGTCCGGAGCTGACCAGCGCCAAGATCATCGTCTCGGGCGGGCGGGCGCTCGGCTCGGGCGACGCCTTCCACCAATATATCGATCCGCTCGCCGACAAGCTCGGCGCCGCCGTCGGCGCTAGCCGCGCCGCGGTTGATGCCGGCTACGCGCCCAACGATTACCAGGTCGGCCAGACCGGCAAGATCGTCGCGCCGGAGCTCTACATCGCCATCGGCATTTCGGGCGCCATCCAGCACCTCGCCGGCATGAAGGATTCGAAGATCATCGTCGCGATCAACAAGGATGAGGACGCGCCGATCTTCCAGGTCGCCGACATCGGCCTGGTCGGTGACCTCTTCAAGCTGATCCCGGAATTGACCGAAAAGCTCTGATTGCTCGCCCCGAAGTGGTACTTCGGGGCGTTAATTGGGCAGCAACCGAACTCGTTCGTCCCGAGCGTAGTCGAGGGGCGCACACGAGGAGTCCGAGCCTCCGCCCTTCGACTTCGCTCGGGATGAACGGGCTTTGCGCTAGTTCGTCCCTGAAGCTGCCGGCACTACCACCTGCCCTCGTAGCGGCTCGCCGCGCTTCACCGGCACCCCGTCAGCCTCGTAGCCGTTGAAGAAGGCCGGAAGCCCAAGCCCCTCGCCGAACGCCTTCCCCGTCTGCAGGTGGTAGTGAACATGCGGCTGGCTCGAGTTGCCGCTGTTGCCGCAGAGGCCGAGCAACTGACCGGCGGCTACCTTCTGCCCAACCTTCACCTTCAGCGTCCCCTGCCGGAAATGGGCAAGCAGCGACCGCTCGCCGCCGCCATGGTCGATGACGACGTGGTTGCCCGGCGGCGTCACGCCCGGCGTCTTCTGCCCTGGCGCCGCATTGTCCGGCACATCGCCCACGGCCGAGACGATCCGCCCCGCTGCCGGAGCAAGCACCGGCTGGTTCCAGCAATAATGGTCCTCGTTGCGCCGCCCGCCGGCCTTGAACGACGCGCCGCCGCGATAGAGCAGGAAGTCCGAGGCAAATCGCTGATCCGCGGCGATGACGTGGTAATTGTGGATCGCGTCCCGCCCGCCCCAGCTCACATACCAACCGCCGCCGCCCGCCGGCCTTCCGAACGGCAGCCGCAGCGGCGTTTTGGTGCGGTAATCGAGATGCGGCGTGTCGGCGGCCACCGGGCTCGGCCCCACATAGGCGCCGCTGATCCGCCCGTCCGAAGTGAAGACCCAATTCACCGTCACCTGGGGCGCCCGCTCGAACCGGCTCTCGCGGTAGTAAGCGACGCTTCCTTCGCTCGGAAACGCCTCCTCCCCGAGCACCTCCAACTCCGCCCCGATCGCCGCCCGCACATCGGCCGCAAACCGTGCCACCCCCTGCGCCCCCCCGATCGCGCCAAGCATCTGCGGCGTCATCCGCCCGGCAAGCGCCGCCGGATCGCCGGTGAGAAGCGCTTCATTGGCGGCACGCGCGCGCTCGGCGGTAACGGGATCGGGCGAAGCGAGCAGAAGCGCGAGGACGAGGGATGAGGACATGGCGAAACGCTGTCACGCGCCTCCGCGATCGTCAATCGAAGCCGGTCAGGAACCCCGCGACATTCTGTCCGAGGGCATCGACCGCATAGCCGCCTTCCATGACAATCGCGGTCGGCAGGCCGAGCCCCGCGATCCGGCGGGCGATCTGCGGATAGTCCTCCGTTTGGATGGCGAAGAAGCTGATCGGATCGCCGGCATAGGTGTCGGCGCCGAAGGAGCAGAGCAATGTGTCCGCGCCCCAGGCGGCGATCCGCTCCAGCGCGGTTTCAAGGGCGGCGGAGAAGCCTTCCATTGTCGTGCCGCGCGGCAGCGGGAGGTTGAGGGTTGCGCCTTCGCCCTCGCCTGTGCCGGTCTCGTCCGCGTGTCCCCAGTAGAAGGGGTAGTCCATCTTCGGATCGGCGTGGATCGAGGCGAAGAAGACATCGCCGCGCTCCAGGAAGATATCCTGCGTGCCGTTGCCGTGGTGGTAATCGATGTCGAGGATCGCCACCCGCCGCCCTGCGTCCGAGGCGAATTGCGCCGCCACCGCCATCGCGTTCACGTAGCAATAGCCGCCCATATAATCGGCGCCGGCGTGGTGGCCCGGCGGGCGGGACAGGGCGAAGGCGCTCCGCTCCCCGTCCAGCACCGCCTGCGTCGCGGCGAGCGCAGACTGGGCGGACCAGTAGGTCGCCTCCCAGGTGTGCTCGGCGATCGGCGTCGAGGCGTCGTAGCTGAAGCGGCCCAGCCGCGCGTCGATGCGGCTAAGATCGAGCGGGCGGCGGCCCACCACCGGCCAGACATAGGGAATGGTGTCCCCCTCCCGCCCCGCCGCCCGCCAGTCGGCCCAGGCGGTCTTGAGGAATTCGAGATACTCCGCAGGGTGCACGCGCAGCAGCGGCGCCTCGCCGAAATCCCGCGGCGCCTCCGTCTCCCCCAGCGCCGCAAGCATCGCGTCCACACGCCCGGGATGCTCGGCAAAGGCGGTGAAGCCGCCATTGTGCAGCTCCTGCGCCGGCGCGTGCAGCCGCTGGCGAGAGTCGAAGAATATCCGCATCACCGCGCCGCCAGATCCTCCGGCAAGGTCGGTTCGCTGAGGATCTTGGCCATTCGCGCCCAGCGCGCCTCCGGCTCCTCGCCGGCGGCCTCCACATATTCGCGGACCATGTCCTGACCCAGACCGTAGTTGATTACGTAGCTTCGATACTGGTCGGTAAAGGCGATCGACTGCTCGGCGCGGGCGCGGGAAACGAGCTGATAGCGGCGGGTCAGCTCCACCGCTTGCTCCTTGCTGATCCGCCCTTCGAGGTAATCGCGCGCAATGGTGAAGCGGGCGCCGGCCAGCTCCTGAAGCGCTTCGCCGAGCGCGAGATATTGCGACGCGGTGGACGGATCCAGGCCGGCGAGCGGGTAGAGCGCTTCGGTCTCGTAGCGCAGCCGCTCAGGCCCCGGAAAGGCAAGCTCGATGCCGTAATTGGCCGAGCCTTCCGCGATCAGCGACTGCGGCGAGTAGAGCGGGTAAACGGTGAACTCCGCCCAGCCGCGCTTCCTCGCAAGCTCCTGCTCGAGAAGCATGTTGTAGACGTGGTGGCCGGGATAGCCTTCGTGGCAGCCGAGATCGACGGCGCGGCTGAGCCGGATGGGTAGATCGGTATTCACCTGGATCAGGCTGGTCGCTTTGCCCTTGTACCAATTGTAGCCGGACCAGCTCTTGCCGGTGACGAACTCCAGCGTGAAATTCTCGGCGGCGGGCAGCGCGACATGCTCGGCCGTGCGGCGCTTGCACTCGGCGATTGCGGCGCGGAAAACCGGTTCCAATCGCTCCTTTGGGATGGTGAAGCGGTTCTGGAAGGCATCGACGCGCTCGGACAAGGCGCCCTGCCCGGGCACCAGCCGCTCGATTCGGGCAAGCACCGGATCGTAGGCGGACAACGGCTTCAGCTCCGGCCGGACGGCGAACAAACCTTGCGCTTCGTCGGCGAAGCTCAGTTTCTCGCCGCCGAGCATGCGCAGCCGCGTTTGCGCGGCGGTCAACTGGGCGAGCAGAAAGGCGCGGCGGCGCTGCGCCATGCGGTCGAGAGTCTCGTCGTTGATGCCGCGGGTGCGCTCCGACAATGCGTCCGCCGCTTTGGCGAGGTCGCCCAGCGAGCGCGGCGCCGCCTTGGCCGCGGCCTGCCATTCCGCCGGGCCGTAATAAGCATCGATGTAGCCGGGCTCGCGCTCGCCTATCTCCAGCTGCATCTGGACATAATCCTTAGCGATCTCGTCCAGGCTGTCGCCGCCGACGCCGTTGGGCGCGCAGCCGGCAAGCATCAGCAAAGCGCCAAGCGCCCAGGCCCACATCTTCATGCGTTTCTTTCCTCCACCCCCGCCACGTCGCCGTCCGCGTCGATCTCCGCCGACTGCCGCACATCCTCTTCCTGATGCCCCGCGGCGGCGGGCGCAAGCCGAAGCAGCAGATAGCCGGCAACGGCCGACAGGAAGGAGCCGGCAAGAACGCCGATCTTGGCCTCCTCCACCCGCGCCGGATCGCCGGGAAAGGCGAGCGCGCCGATAAACAGGCTCATGGTGAAGCCGATGCCGCAGAGCAACGACACGGCGTAGATCTGGAGCCACGTCGCGCCGCGCAGCTTGCCCGCAAGGCCGAGCTTCACCGTCAACCAGACGGCGCCGAAGATGCCAAGCTGCTTGCCGAGGAACAGCCCCGCTGCAATGCCGAGCGGCAGCGGCGCAAGCAGCGCGTCGAGGCCGATGCCGCGCAGCGACACGCCGGCGTTAGCGAAGCCGAAGACGGGAACGATCAGGACCGCGACCCAGGGCGAAAGGCCGTGCTCCAGCCGGTGAAGCGGCGAATGCTCGGCGTCCGGCGTGCCCGGCGTGGGGATCAGAGGCACCGTCGCCGCGGCGAGCACGCCCGCCACGGTCGCGTGGACGCCCGACAAGAGCACCGCATACCAAAGCGCCGCCGCGCCGATCAGGTACGGCCAGAGCCGAACCACGCCGCGTCTCCCCATTGCCCACATGCCGAGCAGGATCGCCGCCGCGCAGGCCAAGGCGACGAGGTTGATCTTGGCCGTGTAGACGACCGCAATGATCGCCACCGCGCCCAGATCGTCGGCGATCGCGACGGTGGTGAGGAACAGCTTCAGGCTGGTCGGCGCGCGGGAGCCGAGCAGCGCAAGAACGCCGATCGCAAAGGCGATGTCGGTCGCAGCCGGGATCGCCCAGCCGGACGCCAGCCCGTCCGCGTCCCGCGTGAGGAACAGGTAAAAGGCCGCCGGAAGCGCCATGCCCGCCGCTGCGGCAATCACGGGCAGCCGCCGCCGCTCCCAGGTGGAAAGCCGCCCGTCGACGAACTCACGCTTGATCTCCAGCCCGACGAGCAGAAAGAACACCGCCATCAGCCCGTCGTTGATCCACAGGTGGACCGTCATCGGCCCCAGCTTGTCCGACAAGACCGGGCCGGTCTCGGCGTGGAGCAGGTGGCGATAAGCGTCGCCCCAAGGGGAATTGGCGAGGATCAGGGCCGCCGCGGCGGCGGCCATCAGCAGGATACCGCCTGCCGCTTCGGCGCTCAAGAAGCGCCTGAGCGCCGAAAAGGGCGGTTGTCCGCTGTGCGAATTGGCCATGCGGCGGCTTAGCCGGGCGGGCCCTGCCGTGGAAACCCCTCGTCGCGCGCGCGTTCCAGCGGCAATGACCCTCGCGCCTGCCCTCGCCCCAGCCACGTTGCCCGTTCCGATACTGCCGGAGGAGGACCCTTCCGCCTGCGCGCTGCTTCGCCTGGCCGAGGAGCAGCGCGGGGCGCTTTCGGACGCGCTTCTTCAAGCCGGCGCGTTGCTGTTCCGAGGCTGGCGAATCGACAGCCTCGACGCTTTCTCCGCCGTCGTCACCGCTTTCTCCGGCACCGAAGAGCGGTTCGGCTATGCCGGCGGTGCCTCGCCGCGAAAGGGTCTCGGCGGCGGCGGCCTCTACACGTCCACCGAATACCCGCCCGACATGTGGCTCTCGCTCCACAACGAGCTGAGCTACGCCGCCGTTCAACCTCGCCGTTTATTCTTCTTCTGCCTGGTTGAACCCGACGTGGGCGGAGAGACCACGCTTGCCGACAGCCGCCAGATCCTTGCCGCCCTCGATCCGGCGCTGGTCGATGAGTTCCGAAGCCGCCGCCTGACCTACATCCGCAACCTCTCGCCGATCACCGGCAGCGGCTATGGCTGGCCCGACGCCTTCGAAACCGCAGATCCGGCCGAGGCCGAAGCGCACGCCCGCGCCCTCGGCGCCGCCGTCCAATGGCGCGAACACGGCGTGATGCGCGTCAGCCAGACCCTTCCCGCCACCCACCGTCACCCCGAGACCGGCGAGGAGGTGTGGTTCAACCAGGCGGACGGCTTCCACCCAAGCGCCCTCTCGCCCGCAGCCTATGCGGAGCAGATGGCCTTGTGCGGCAGCGAGGAGAATTTCCGCCTCAACGTCACCTTCGGGGACGGCGGCGCAATCCCGCTTGCGGCCTTGAGCCACATCCGCGAGACGCTGCGGGCGCAGACGGTCGGCCACCGCTGGCGGCGCGGCGACGTCGTGGTGCTGGACAATCATCTCGCCGCCCATGGCCGCGCGCCGTTCGGCGGCCACCGCAAGATCGCCTTGGCGATGACCTAATTTCGGGCCTCACCCGCAGGCGTGGCCCCGCCAATATTTGTCCCACTTCACCACGGTGCCGCTCGCCACCATCGCGCAGCTGAGGTCGCCGGACTTCGGCGAGACGCACCAGGCGGCGGTGCGCTTGCCGCCCGCCGAGCCGACCGATCGGCAGGTGAGCGTCGGCCCTTCGATCAGCACATGCCCCTGCGGTGCGACGCCGGTGGTCTTTCCGAGCAGCTCGGCAAGCGCATCGCGCGCCGCTTCGGCGCTTGCGTCGGGGCAGGGGTGGCCGGGCCGGCAGCTGCCGTCGGTTTCCCTCGCCGCGATGCCGGAAAGACGGATGCGCGGCCCTTCCGCGCAGTGAATGGGTCCGTCGCCGTCCCAGAGCTTCGTGGGCGTGCAGGCGAAGCTTTCGCCCGCGGGCCCCGCGGCTTGCACTTGTTCGATAAAGTCGGCGCCTTCCTTCGCACCGCCGCGGTCGGCGGATGTCGCTTCTTCCCCTTCGGCGCCGCCCGCGTCGGCTGCCTGGCAGGCAGAGAGGATCAACGCGACACCGGCGAGCAGGCCAAGGCCCACCCGCTTAGCCGTCACATGCGCAGCCTTTGCCCTTGTGGCAGGTCTTCTCCGCCGCGATGCAGCTGTCGCCACACGCCTTGCCGGCGCGGCAGACCTTGCAGCAGCCCCCCTGCGCCATGGCGGCACCGTTGCCGCACGGGTTGAACGAGGAGGGCGCGGCGGTGAGCAGCGCGGCGGCAAAGACGAAGGCGAATTTCTTCATTGGCGGAGGCTGCACCAGAAACGTTTTCCGGAGTAGCTCAAAAGGTCCGAACCGGATGAATAATGCTTCGTCAGCTCCAATGATCAGTCCGTAACGGAGCGCACCGGCGCTCCACGGCGCGGGCCTTGTCAGACGCCTCTCCGTAACGGATTATGTTTTCACCAATACGGAGTCGTTATGGATTGGGGTGGGCCCATTCTAACGAGCCTCGACGTGGTGGTGCGCGAGGCGGCGTTGTTCGCCGCGGTGGGGTTTTTGATCCTTGCCGCGGGCGATTTGCTTGTGGACGCGATCTGGCTCGCCTTGCGCGCGCGGCGCGGCCGAGCGCCTCTTCCCGGCGTAGAGTCCCTCCCCGCTCCGCAGCAGCCGGGCACCCTGGCAGTGTTCATCCCCGCCTGGGACGAAGCAGGCGTTATTGGCGCCATGCTGCGCAGTGCGCTGTCGAGCTGGGGCCCAGGCGACTACAGGATCTACGTCGGCTGCTACTCCAATGATCCCGCAACAATCGCCGCCGTGCGAGAGGTGGACGACCCGCGCCTTCGCCTGGTGATCGGCAGCGCGCCCGGTCCAACCACAAAGGCCGATTGCCTCAACCGCCTGTGGGACGCTCTCCTTGCCGACGAGCTTGCCGGCGGAAGCCGCACCAAAGCCGTCATCCTCCATGATGCCGAAGACCTCGTTTCCCCCGACGAGCTGTCGGTGTTCGCAAGCGGGACCGAGCATTGGGACCTTGTCCAGCTTCCGGTGGAGCCGCTCATCCACCCCCGATCCCGCTGGATCGGCGGCCATTATGCCGACGAGTTCGCCCAGGCCCACGGCAAGGAACTTCCGGTTCGCCTATGGCTTGGCGCGGGCCTGCCCTCCGCCGGCGTCGGCTGCGCCTTTTCACGCGATATGCTTGGGCGGATTGCCGCGGAGGCCGGGGGCACGCCGTTCGACGCTGCAAGCCTCACCGAGGATTATGAGCTTGGCTTGAGGGTCGCGCAAGCGGGCGGCCGCGCCACCTTTCTCCGCGTCACCGGCCGCGACGGAGGGCTCGTCGTTACGCGGGAATATTTCCCCGGCACGGTGCGCGCGGCGGTTCGGCAGAAGGCGCGCTGGATGACCGGCATCGCGCTCGCCGGCTGGGATCGCCTCGGCTGGCACGGTTCTCTCGCCGAGCGCTGGATGCGCCTTCGCGACAGGCAATCGCCGCTTGCCGCCTTGCTGCTGCTCGCCGCCTACCTGTCGCTCGCACTGTGGGTGTTGGCGGTGCCGCTGCGCATGGCCATGGGAACGGAGAGCCCAGGCTTCCCGCCCCTGCTGAACGTGCTTGCCCTGGCGAACCTCTACATCCTCGGCTGGCGGTTGGTTTTGCGGGCCGCATTTACCGCCAGCATCTACGGCTGGCGCGAAGGCCTTCGCTCCATCCCTCGCGCTGTGATCGGCAACGGCATCGCCGTGCTGGCGGCAATCAGCGCACTCGCCCGCTACTGGCGCCTGCGCCGCACCGGCCGGGCGGAATGGGGCAAGACCGACCACATCTTCCCCATCACGGCTGCCGCGCAATGACGCCGCCGATCCGCTTCCTGGTCGCGGCAACCGGCAGCTGGGCCTGCCTTCGCGCCGCGATGCTCATCCCCGGGACGCAAGCGGCCGAAGCCACACGCGCAGACTTGGCCGTGGCGCCTGACCTGCGCGCGCACACCGCTGCGGGCGCACCTTCCGTTCCGACTTCGACGCCGCCGGCGGATCGTCACACCGCGGTTTCGCGACTTGGCGGCGCGGAAGGGTTGGGTTTGGCGGCCCGGGCCGCTGTCCGCGCTGCCTCACGTAAACACCAGCACGTCACCGCACTTCCGGCACCTGCCGCCACGTTCTCCCACTCCTTCGCGAGCCAAGCGAGGCTTCCAGCCAGCGCGCCCGCTCCGACGGCATCGCCGGCGCTGACGCCCTGGCGCGGGCGGGTTGCCGATGTTCCGCTTCCTCGTGCGGAGGAGACGGCACCGCTGTCCGCACTCTCACGCTGGTCGGCCTCCGGCTGGATGTTCGCGCGCGGCGGTGGAGCTCCTGCTTTGGCGTCGCAAGGTTCGCTCGGCGGAAGCCAGGCAGGGTTCCGTGTGCGCTACCGCCTCAACAAGGTGCTGGTCGCTTCAGCCCGACTGGCGTCGCCGCTGCGGGGCACCGGCGCCGCCGAAGTTGCGATCGGTGCCGAATGGCAGCCGGTCCGCACGCTTCCGCTGCGCCTGCTGGCCGAGCGGCGGCAGGCGATTGGGTCCACCGGGCGCAGCGCCTTCGCCCTCACCGCGCACGGCGGCGTGTCGGACGCGCGGCTCCCCGCCGGCTTCAAACTTGATGCCTACGGGCAAACCGGCGCCGTCGGCACACGCTCGCGTGATCTCTTCGCCGAAGCATCGCTCCGCGTCGCCCGCAAGGTGACCGGCGGGCTGAGCGTCGGCCCCGCCGCCTGGGCGGCGGCGCAGCCGAAGCTTGCCCGCATCGACGCGGGGCTAAGCGTGCGCCTCCACGTGCCTGCACTCCACGCCAGCCTTTCCGCCGACTGGCGCTTCCGCCTCGCCGGCAGAGCGGGGCCCGCCTCAGGCCCGGCTCTTACCCTCTGGACAGATTTTTGATCGGATGAAGCCATGACCACCCTCCCAATTCAGCGCCGCCTGGACGCACTCGCCCGCGACGTGGAGGCGATGCGGGAAACCCTCGACTCGGTTGCCGCGCGGGTGGACGCAACAAGTCCGCCGGAGGCCGGCGCGATCGCCTTATCCTTGCTCCAGGCGCGCCGTCACCGCGGCGAATTGTTCGGCACCCAATTGTTCGCCTATCCCGCTTGGGACATGCTGCTCGCCTTGTTCGCGGCGGCGGAAAAGGGCGATGCGCTTTCCGTGTCGCGTCTCTGCGCCGCGGCAGGCGTTCCCCAGACAACCGCGCTCCGCTGGCTCGAGCAGCTCGAACAAAGCCGGCTGGTGTCCCGAACCGCCGATCCCGCCGACGCGCGCCGCACGTTGATCGGCATTGCGCCCGACGCGCGCGAAAAGATGCGCTCGCTGGTTCGCCGCACCGCGGGCGCGATCACCGGAGCGGCGGGCGCCCCCACAACCAGCCGTCAGGGCCGCGGCTGACCGCCCCCATCATGAGCGCGCGTGACAAAGCTGGAAAATCGCCTAATCTCAAAGCCGATGGCTCAAGGCGCGCAGATCAGGGACCTGTTTTCCGGGTGCGGCATCGCCGCCGCGCTTGAGGTGGTGGGCGAACGCTGGTCTTTTCTGATCCTGCGCGGCGTCTTCAACGGCCTCCACCATTTCGAGGAATATCAGTCGACGCTCGGCATCGCCCGCAACATCCTGTCGAACCGGCTCGCCCGGCTGGTGGAGCACGGCATCCTTGCCCGCGAACCCGACGCGTCCGACCGCCGCCGGGTCGCCTACCGGCTGACGGAAAAGGGCAAGGAATTGCTGCCGGTGCTGATCGCGCTTCGCCAATGGGGCGAACGGTGGGTGTCGGGCGTGCCGAGCAACCCGGTGCTGGTCGATCGCCAGACCCGCCGGCCGGTGGCGCAGATGGCCGTCCGCTCCGCCGATGGGAGGGCGCTCAAGCTTGGCGAGCTGGAATGGCTCGACAGCGGGGAGATCGTCTCAAGGGACGTCCCCGCCGAAGGCGCGGTCTAGCCTTCGGCTTATTCGTAGTCGCCGCCGCTATTGTTGTTGCGCGGCGGGGCGGCGGCGGTGAGGCGGAGCGCCTCGGCCGACTGCGACAGCGAGCCGACTTCGTCCGGAGCTTCGTCGTCGTCGATCTGGACGCGCTGCAGGTTGCCGACGAGCGCTTCCTGAAGGATCTTCGGGCGCACGGTTTCTTCGGCGATTTCGCGAAGCGCAACGACCGGATTCTTGTCGCGGTCGCGATCGATGGTGAGGTCGGCGCCGCCGGAAATCTGGCGCGCACGCTGGGCCGCGAGCAACACGAGGTCGAAACGGTTCGGGATCTTGTCGACGCAATCTTCGACGGTAACGCGCGCCATGAAGCAGCTCCGGTCTTTTTTGGGCTGTTGGGAAGGGGCGGGAGCTAGGGCTTGCCGGCGGGAATGTCAATGTTCGGCAAAGGACTTGCCCTCCCCGGCGGCGGCCCGCATGACCCGGTGCATGGGCGATGCGGCACCCACATACGGCGCGGTGAGTGAGGTGGTGGCGGGCCATCGGCTGACGCTGCTCCCCGACGGGCCTGAGCGGCTCGACGCCCTTATTCGCCTGATCCACGAGGCGCAGGAGAGCCTGCGCTTTTTATACTACATGTTCCTCGACGACGCCTCCGGCACCCGCGTCCGCGACGCGCTGATCGCCGCCGCCAACCGGGGCGTGAAGGTTTGGCTTCTGGTCGACGGCTTCGGCTCCACCGCCAACCTCGATTTCTTCAAGCCGCTGACCGAAAGCCGAGTCGCCTTTTGCATCTTCAGCCCGCGCTGGGGCCGGCGCTATTTGCTTCGCAACCACCAGAAACTCGCCCTCGCAGACGGCACACGGGTTATGATCGGCGGCTTCAACATTTCCGACGAGTATTTCGGAACGGTCGAAAGCGGCGCCTGGCGCGACATCGGTTTGGCCGTGGAGGGGGAGCGGGTCGGCTGCCTCGTCGGCTATTTCGACGAACTCTTCGCCTGGACGCAAAAGCCCAAAGGCAGGATTCGCGAAATTCGCCGCGTTCTCCAGAAGCACAGCGTCACCGAAGGGCCGCTCGACTGGTTGTTCGGCGGGCCCACCCGGCGGCTCAGCCCCTGGGCCCGCGCTGTCCGCCGCGACATGCTCCAGGCGAAGCGGCTCGACATCATCGCCGCTTACTTCGCGCCCGGCGTCGGCATGCTCCGCCGTATCGCCCGGGTGGCGCGACGCGGCGGGGAAGCGCGGGTGGTCACCGCCGCCCGTTCCGACAACACCGCCACGGTCAACGCCGCCCGCAATACCTATTGGTGGCTGTTGAAGCGCAAGGTGAAGATTTTCGAATACCGGCCGACCAAGCTTCACACCAAGCTCTTCGTTGTCGACGACGTCGTCCACATCGGCTCCGCCAATTTCGACATGCGCAGCCTGTTCCTGAACCTGGAAATGATGCTCCGCGTGGAGGACGCCGCATTTGCGGCTGCAATGCGCCGCTACGTCGATGGCGAGGTCGCGCAAAGCAAGGCGATCACGCCGGAAAGCCACGGCAAGGATCGCACGCCGCTCAACCGGCTGCGCTGGGCGTTCAGCTATTTCCTGGTGGCGGTTGCCGATTACCGCATTTCGCGGCGGCTCAATTTCCCGCGCTGAGGCGGAGGCGCCTCAGTCTTTCCAGCACCAGAAGAGCTGGGCCGGCGGCACGTTGATCCATTCCATGCCGCGGTCGATCCGCTCGAAATTCGGGCTCAGGAAGTCGAGCACCTTGGGCGAAAACTGATAGACCAAGAACGCGCCGCCGGGGCGAAGCGCATCGGCAGTCGCCTTGGCGATCGCGGGCCCGACGCCCGGCGGCAGTGTCGAGAAAGGCAGGCCCGACAGCACGTAATCGGCATGGTCGAAGCCGAAGCCTTCCATGATGTCACGCACGTCCGCCGCCGACGCGGTTACCGCCCGCAGCCGCGAATCGCGGATCTTGCCGTTCAGGTAGTCGGTGAAGTCCGGATTGGTATCCAGCGTCAGCAGCACGCCGTCCGCCGGCATCCGGTCGAGGATGTGCTGGGTGAAGGTGCCGACGCCCGGGCCGTATTCCACGAAAAGCTTGCAATTGGCCCAGTCCACCGGGGCAAGCATCTTGTCGATCAGGATCTTGGAGGACGGGATCACCGAGCCGACCATCACCGGATGCTTGATGAATCCTTTAAGGAACAGCCACAGCGGATGCCCGCCCGCGCGGCGCGCATAGGCGCGCGTCTTCTGCACCTGTTCGCCGGAAAGTGTCATGAGCGGGTTCCGTAAAGTCCTGAAGTAGAAGGTTCGTTGGCAAATCAACGCCGCAATGGCAAGGGCGGCCCGCATCCCGCGGCAAATTTGGCCGGGAACGGGACGGGCCGTAGCAATTCCGGGACCTTCAGAACATGGCAGGAGCCGCGCAGCTCAGGAAAGGCCGATTCGCACTGCTCTTCGCCGTGATGCTGGTCGCGGCGGCGGGCAACACGGCGATGCAGTCGCTGATGCCGTCGATCGGGCGACAGCTGCGAATCCCCGATTTGTGGGTGGCGGTCGCCTTCAGCCTTTCCGCCGTTGTTTGGGTGTTTACCGCCCCGCATTGGGCGCGCAAAGCCGATCAGCGCGGCCGCCGCGCGCTGATGCGTCTCGGCCTCTACGGCTTCATCATCTCCATGCTGATCTGCGGCGGCGTGCTTGCGGCGGGCCTTGCCGGCCTCCTCACCGGCACCGCCGTGTTCGTGATCTTCATCTTCGGCCGAGCGGTCTACGGCACCTTCGGCTCCGCCTCCCCGCCCGCGGTCCAGGCGTACATCGCCGCCCGTACCGACGGCGAGCAGCGTACCGCCTACCTCTCGGCCATCGCCTCCTCCTTCGGCTTGGGCACGATCATCGGCCCCGCCATCGCGCCCTTGTTCATCTTCCCGCCGCTCGGCCTCTCCGGCCCCCTGATCGTCTTCGCGCTGATCGGCATGGCCGTCCTCGCCGCGGTGGTCACGCGCTTGCCCGACGACACGCCTAAGTCCTCGGCCCGCGGCCAGATCGCAAGCTACCCGTCGATCGGCGCCTCGAGCGGCGGCGGCGGGGTGGACGAGGATGGCGAGCGGCCCGAACCTTTACGCTGGCGCGATCCGAGGGTGTTCACCTGGCACATGATCGGCATGGTCGGGGGCCACGGCCATGCCGCGCTTCTGGGCGTGATCGGCTTCCTTGTGATCGACCGCCTGGGCCTGCCGCTCGACGACGCGCAGCACATGATCGCCATTGTGCTGATGGCCGGCGCCGCCGCGACCCTGCTCGCCCAATGGGGCCTGATCCCGCACCTCGGCCTCAACCCGCGCCAGCTCGTGCTTTGGGGCGCGCTTCTCTCGGCGGCAGGGAGCGCCGTTACCGGGCTTTCCACCGGCCTCTACGGCATCACCCTGGGCTTTGCGCTCGCCTCGCTCGGGTTCGGCTTCTTCCGCCCCGGATTCACCAGCGGCGCGAGCCTTGCCGTGAGCCCGGCCGAGCAAAACGCCGTCGCCGGCATGGTGACCAGCGTCAACGGGGTCGCCTTCATCGCCGCGCCGGCGCTCGGCGTCGCGCTCTACGGGCTGTCGCTGCCGCTTCCCTTTCTGCTCACCACCGGGCTTATGCTCGGGCTGGCGCTCTGGGTGCGCTTCCGCTTCAGGCCGTGAGCCGCCTCAGTCGGTGCCCTTCGGCCCGCGCGGCGTCAGCATGCCCGGCGAGATGAAGCCGATCCCGCTCGTGCCGGCGCTCATCGCGTCCTGCTTCAGGCTCTGCTGGATCTTTTCATATTCCTTTTCCATCTCGGGCGTGACGGACGCACGGGTCTCCTCCAAAGCGTGCTCGAAATTCGCCATCGTCACCTGAGTGGCCTCCAGCGACGAGCGGAGCGCGAACAGTCCGGCGCGTCGGACAAGGTCCTCGAGATCGGCGCCGGTGAACCGCTCGGTGCGCGCCGCCAGGCTGCCGAGATCGACATCCTCTGCAAGCGGCATGCCGCCGGTGTGGATGCCGAGGATGTGCTTGCGCCCTTCCTGATCGGGCACCGAGACGTAGATCAGTTCATCGAACCGGCCAGGGCGGAGCAGCGCCGGGTCGATCAGATTAGGCCGATTGGTTGCGCCGATGACCACCACCGATCCGAGCTCCTCAAGCCCGTCCATCTCCGCGAGAATGGTGTTCACCACCCGCTCGGTCACCTGCGGCTCGCCGAGCCCGCCGCCGCGCGCGGGGACGAGGCTGTCGAGTTCGTCGATAAAGATCACCGTCGGCGCGACCTGGCGTGCACGGGCGAACAGGCGCGCGATCTGCTGCTCGCTCTCGCCATACCATTTCGACAGGAGGTCGGACGATTTGGTGGCGATGAAGTTCGCCTCCGCTTCGCGCGCCGTGGCCTTAGCGAGCAGCGTCTTGCCGGTGCCGGGCGGCCCGTAGAGCAGGAAGCCCTTGGCCGGACGAATACCCATGCGCTTGAACGCTTCGGGCTGCTTCAAGGGAAGCTCGACGCCTTCGCGGAGCCGCTCGCGGGCGGCGTCGACGCCGCCGATATCATCCCAGCCGACGGTCGGCGCCTGAACCATCACTTCGCGCATGGCGGAGGGCTGCACGCGCTTCAGCGCTTCCTCGAAGTCGGAGCCCTTCACCGAAAGATTGTCGAGCAGCTCGTGCGGGATCGTCCCTTCGGCCAGGTTGATCTGCGGCATCATCCGCCGAACCGTCTCGATTGCCGCCTCACGGGTCAGCGCCGCCAAATCCGCACCGACGAAGCCGTAGGTCCGCCGGGCAAGCTCGGGCAGGTCGACGCCGCCGTCCAGCGGCATGCCGCGCGTGTGAATGGCCAGGATCTCGCGCCGCCCGGCTTCATCCGGAACGCCGATCACGATCTCGCGGTCGAAGCGGCCCGGGCGGCGAAGCGCTTCGTCGATCGCTTCCGGCCGGTTGGTGGCGGCGATCACCACCAAATTCTGGCGCGGCTCCAAGCCGTCGAGCAGGGTCAGCAGCTGCGCGACCAGCCTTTTCTCCGTCTCGCCCTGCACCTGGCCGCGCTTCGGCGCGATCGAGTCGATCTCGTCGATGAAGATGATCGCCGGCGAGGACTTGGCCGCTTCCTCGAACACTTCGCGCAAGCGCCGCTCGCTCTCCCCATAAGCCGATCCCATGATCTCGGGTCCGGCGATATGAAAGAAGCTCGCATCGCTTTCGTTCGCCACCGCGCGGGCAAGCCGCGTCTTGCCGGTGCCCGGAGGCCCGTAAAGCAGCACCCCCTTGGGCGGATCGACGCCGAGGCGCTCGAAAATCTCTGGGTAGCGCAGCGGCAGCTCGACCATTTCGCGAAGCTGATCGATGGTCGTGCCCATGCCGCCGAGATCGTCGTAAGTGACGTCGGCGCGGCGCGTTTCGCTCGCTTCGGTGAACTCGGGAAGCAGCTCCACTTCGGTATTGGCGTCGATGTGCACAATGCCCTTCGGCGCCGTCGACACCACGGTCAGCCGGATTTCCTGCAACGCATAAGCCGGCGCGTAGAGCATCTGGCGAAGCTCGGGCGGGATGTCGCCGCGCTGCACCTGCTGCTGGCCGGTGGTCGCAACCACGTCGCCGGCGGTGAGGGGCTTCATTCCGAAGCTGCGCTTCAGCGCCTGGGCCGAACCGTGCAGCCGCAAATTCTTCTGCGCCGGCGCGAACACCACCCGTTGCGCCGCCTTCGACTCCGCCTTGCGCAGGGTCACGAAATCGCCCGAACCGATCTCGGCATTGGCGCGCTGCAAACCGTCCAGGCGGACGATGTCGAGGCCTTCATCCTCCGGATAGGGCCCAACCGCCCGCGCCGGCGTCCCGCGCTTGCCGGTGATCTCGATCACGTCGCCTTCCGCAAGCTCGAGCGCCGCCATCAAGCGCCGCGGCAGCCGCGCAAGGCCGCGCCCGCTATCCTCCGGCCGCATCGTCGCCACCTGGAGCCGCGTCGGCTGCTTTTCCTCATCGGCCATGTTGTGCGCTGCCTTTTCGTGAACTGTCGTTTCGGTTCGATCAGATAAGGTGGGGAAACGGCAGCGCCAGCATCCGGGTCCGAAAAGCGCAAAAAAAGGGCCGGTCCCGAAGGACCGACCCAAGAAGTTTTTAGGAGAGGATGCCTGAAAGGCCCGATCTTTTTGCGCTGCACCCAATTATTGTGCAAGTGCGAAGAACCATGCTACAGGTGCAGGAAGTGCACTTCACTTCGCCTCTGAAGCGAAGCTGCGCCGCCTGCCCAAGGATCGCCCCCCATGCGCCGACTGCCGCCGCTCACCGCCATCGAAGCCTTTGTGCAGGTCGCTCGCTTGGGCTCGCTCAAGGCCGCCGCCGAAGCGCTTGCCTTGTCGTCACCCGCTTTGACCCGGCGCATCCAGGCGCTTGAACGCTATGTCGGCCACACCTTGTTCGAGCGCCGCCACCATGGCGTTCACCTCAACCCCGACGGCGACCGGCTGCTCGCCGAAATCGGGCCTTCCATCGATGCGCTCGCCGTGGCGATGGACCGCGCCGTCGGCAATCGCGAGATGCTGCGCCTGCGCCTGGCCGTGCCGTCGCTCTTCGCGTCGCAGCGGCTGATGCCGGCGCTTCCGACGCTTCGCGCCAAGCACCACGATTTCCACATTGACATCGACACCGGTCCGAACCGCCTCACCCGCCTCGACGAAGGGCTCGACGCCGCGATCGCCATCACCACCGACATCGATCCTTCGCTTTACGCCCGGCGGATCGACAACAATTGCGTGGTCGCGATCGGATCGCGCGAGGTGCAGGCGGGGCCGCACGCGATCAGCGATCCAGCGCAGCTCGCCGGCACCACGGTGTTCCTCCACCGCGACATGGCGGAAACCTTCACCTTCTGGGCGCAGGCGATCGGCCTCCCCGATCTTCAGCCCGCCGCGATCGACAGTTTCGACAGCGGCCAGCTGATCCTGGACGCGGCCGCGCAGGGCCTCGGTGTCGCCTTCATGCTGGAAAGCCACCTCAGCGCGTCGAAAGACCCGCGGCTGGTGCGGCTCTTCGATCACAAGGTCGAAAGCCCGTACAGCTATTGGTTCGCCTGCCGCCGCTCGGCGCTCCGCCGCCGGCCGGTGAAAATCTTCCACGACTGGTTGTTCGACGAGATGCTCGCCGACGCCTAGACCTTGATGGCGGCGATGATCCTGCGCATCGCCGCGCGGGGCAGCACCCGGCTCGCCTGCGCGCCGATGCGGTTCGTGACGCCGGGAATGACGATGGCGCGGTTGCGGTCCAGCCCGCGCAAGCCGGCGCGCACCACGCTCGCCGCATCCGCTCCCATCTTGGCGAGGCGGCTGTCGGCGGCGCCCGCCACTTCGAAGAACTCAGTGACCGTCGGGCCGGGGCACAAAGCTGTAACTCTGACGCCCTTGCCCTTCATCTCCTGGTGCAGCGCCTCGGTAAGCGACAGCACGAACGCCTTGGTGGCGTAATAGACAGCCATGTTCGGCCCGGCCTGGAAAGCGGCGGTGGAGGCGACGTTGAGGACGCCGCCCGCCTTCCGCTCCACCATGCCGGGGATGGCAAGGCGGCAGAGCTCGGTGAGCAGCCGCACGTTCAAGTCGATCATTGCGGTCTGCCGCTCCGCATCCAGGGAAGCGAACCGCCCGGCAAGGCCGAAGCCCGCATTGTTGATCAGCGTCTCGACATGGAGGCCGAGGGTTTCCACCTCGCTCATCAGCCGCGCCGCCGCGCCGGGCGCTTCGAGATCGGCGACCACGACATGCGCGCCGGCCACCTCCGCCGCCAGCGCCTCCAGCCGCTCCCGCCGACGCGCGACCAGCACCAAAGTCTCACCCCGGCGGGCGCACTGGCGCGCGAATTCCGCGCCAAGGCCCGCCGAAGCGCCGGTGATCAGGGTCGCCGGGTTCGTCACCCGATCAGGCGCGCAAGGACGCCTTGACGATCTTCCCCGGCTGACGGGGGGGCTCGCCCTTGGGGAGGGCGTCGACATGCTCCATGCCTTCCACCACCTGGCCCCAGACCGTGTATTGGCCGTCTAGGAACGTTGCGTCGTCGAAGCAGATAAAGAATTGGCTGTTGGCGCTGTTCGGATTGTTGGTGCGCGCCATCGAGCAGGCGCCGCGCACATGCGGCTCCTTGGAGAATTCGGCCTGGAGGTTCGGCTTGTTGGAACCGCCGCTGCCGGTGCCCGAAGGATCGCCACCCTGAGCCATGAAGCCGGGGATTACGCGGTGAAAGACGACGCCGTCGTAGAAACCTTCGCTCGCCAGCTCCTTGATGCGGGCGACGTGGCCGGGCGCGAGGTCCGGGCGGAGCTTGATCACGACGTCGCCGCCGCTGTCGAGGTTGAGGACCAGGGTGTTGAGTTCGTCGGCCATGGGAAGGCGCCTTTCGCTTGGGATGGGGTTGCCGAGGCCCTTAAGCCCGCCGCACCGGCTTCGCCAGCCTTGCCTTATCGACAGCACCGGATCGCCGCCCTAGGAAGCGGGCGGGTCCCAACGGCGGCGTGAAGGGGGGAGGATGAGCGAAATCGACACTGAACTCACCGCTGCCCCGGCGCCCGCCAGCGACACGCGCCTCGACGAGGACGATCGGCTGCGGCCCGAGTTCGTCCGTGCGGTGATGGACCACGTCGAGGCGGGCGAAGTGGACGCCGCCCGCGCGCTGGTGGAGCCGCTTCACCCCGCCGACATCGCCGATCTTTTCGAATTGGTCGATTCCGACGACCGCCGCGCGCTTGCCCGCGCGTTGGAGGAAATCCTCGGCGGCGACGTGCTTGCCGAAATGAACGACCACGTTCGCGACGAACTGATCGAGGAGTTCGAACCGCACGAAGTCGCCGAAGTGGCCGGCGAAATGGAGACGGACGACGCCGTCGCCATGATCGAGGACATGGAGGAGGACGAGCAGCGCGCCGTGCTCCGCGCCCTCGATCCGGACGACCGCGCCGCCATCGAACAGGCGCTGACCTTTCCGGAGGAATCCGCCGGCCGGCTGATGCAGCGTGACCTGATCGCGGTGCCGGAGCATTGGACTGTCGGCCACGTCATCGATTACCTGCGCGCCGGCGACACGTTGACGACGGACTTCTGGGAAGTGTTTGTGGTCGACGGGCGGCATCACCCGGTCGGCACCTGCATGCTGAGCTGGATCCTGCGCACGCCCCGCCACGTCGCGGTCGCCGACGTGATGAAGCGCGAGCAGACCCTGATCCCGGTCGATATGGACCAGGAGGAAGTGGCGCTTCGCTTCCAGAAATACGCCTTGATTTCGGCGGCGGTGGTGGACCTTTCCGGCCGCCTCGTCGGCATGATCACCGTCGACGACATCGTCCACATCATTCAGGAAGAAGCATCCGAAGACGCGCTGCTGCTGTCGGGCGTCGGCGAAGGCGACATCAACGAATCGGTGGTGGAAAGCTACAAGGCGCGGGTTCGCTGGCTGATCGCCAACCTCGGCACCGCCTTGGTCGCCGCGACGATCATCGGCCTGTTCGAAGGCACCATTTCGCGCATGGTGGCGCTTGCCGCCTTGATGCCGATCGTCGCGGGCGTCGGTGGAAACGCCGGAACGCAGACGCTTGCCGTGACGGTGCGCGCGCTCGCCACCAATCAGCTCACCCAGTCCAACACCTGGCGCGCCATCGTGCGCGAGATCCGCGTCGCCTGCCTCAACGGCATCACCATTGCGGTGGTGATCGGCCTCGCGGTCGGCCTGTTCTTCAGCAACTGGATGCTGGGCGGCGTGATCGCCGCCGCGATGCTGACCAATGTCATCATCGCCGGGTTCGCCGGAGTGATGGTTCCGCTGACGCTTGAGCGGGCCGGTGCCGATCCCGCCGTGGCGTCGTCGGTGTTCGTTACCATGGTCACCGATTCGATGGGTTTCCTGGTCTTCCTCGGCCTCGCTTCCGCGTCCGGCCTGGTCGGCTAAGTTGTTGATCGCGGGGGGCTAATCCGCCACAGCGGGCGCAATGTCGTTTCTCCACATCAGCAAGGTCGCGGTCGGGTGCGCAAGCATCGAGACGCTGAAGCGGCGCCAGCAGGCGCGGCTCGCCGACGGTGTCGTGCCGCTGGTCACCCGCTTCATGCCCAAGCGGGCGGAGGAGCTGGTCGGCGGATCGGTGTTCTGGATCGTCAAACACCGCATTGCCGCCCGCCAGACGATCCTCGGCCTCGCCGCGCGGGAAGCGGACCGCAAAACGGTGATCAGCCTGTCGCCCGATCTGGTGCCGGTCCGCGCCGTCGCCAAGCGCGCGCATCAGGGCTGGCGCTACCTCAGCGCCGACGATGCGCCGCCGGATTTTGCCGATTCGGAAGATGGTTTGCTTAGCTTGCCGCCTGAACTGGCGGGCAAGCTCACAGCGCTGGCCCTGATCTAAGGCCTCAGCGGCCGCACCGAACCTGCGCCGCGGCGGGGCCGCGGAGCGTGCAGGCGGGGGTGCCCAGGATATCGACATTGCCGCGCCCGTGCGCGGTGACCTTGGCGATCCGCCGGGCGCCGAGCACAACCTCGCCGGACGTGCCGGCAACAAGCTGCGCGTCGTCGGCAACGAGGCCGCTTGCCTCGAGGCTTCCCGCGCCGTCTACGGTTGCGCGAAGCTGCTTAGCGGTGCCGCCCACCGTAAGGGTGCCGGAGCCGACCAGCCCGAGGATCAACGTATCCGCCTCGACGCTGCCCATGTTCAGGCTGCCGCTGCCAGACAGGGACAACTCGACCCGAAGGCCCCGCGCGCGGTCTATAGCGAGGCTGCCGCCGCCGACTACGGTCGCGGCGCGCAGATCGCGAGTTGAAAGCACAATGCGCAGCGGACCCGCCCGATCACCGGGGTACCCGCCCCAGTGCGACGTGCTTGCCCGAATGCGCAACGTGCGGCCCTGAACGTCGATATCAACCCGGCCGAGCGCCTGCTGGTCACCGATCGCCACCGCGTTCGAGGAGCCGCCGGTGGAGAGGGTGACGTCGTAGGGTCCGTCGACCTGAATTCGGTCGAAGTCGCTGACGGAGTAGCGCCGCTCCGCCGCGGCCGCCGGAGCGGCCGCGGCAAGAGCGCCAAAGACTGCGAGCAAGTTCATGATCTTCATGGCCGTGACCATGATCGATAATGGTTAACGCGCCGTCACCCGGTGCAGCGCGCCGAGCCTGAGCCGAGCTTGTCGATCGTGCACTTGGCGCCGCCGGAAAGCTCGACGTCGCCCGAACCGACGATGTTGATGTCGGCGCTTTCGGTCGCACGTGCGCGGACGTTGCCGGAACCCGCGACCGACACCTTGGCCTGACGCGCCGTGAGGCCGGCAAGGTCGATGTCGCCCGATCCGCCGATCGACGCCGCCGACGTTCCGGTGGTGCCGGCCGCGCGGATGTTGCCCGATCCGCCGATCGCGAAAGCGGCCTCTTCCACCTTCATCGCCGGAAGATCGATATTGCCCGATCCGCCGATGGAGGCGGCGAAGCTCTTGCCTTCGACGCGGTCGACCTTGATGTCGCCCGATCCGGCAACGGCGGCACCGCGCAGCGACGGGGCGGTGACGTGGATGGTCAGCGCCTGGCGGTTGGAGCTCCAGCTGAAGCCGTGCTTTTCCTTCACGCCGATCTGAAGCTCACCGTCGACGACCTTCACTTCCAGCCGTTCGATCTGCTTCGAATCGCCCTCGGCGCGCATCGACGGCGCGCCGCCGACGGTGACGATCACGTTATGCGGCCCGGCAACAGACACCCGGTCGAAGCCGGCAACCTGGAAGTCGCGCTGGGTCTTCACCCCTGCAGTCTCGGCTTCCTTGGCGCCCGCCGAGACGTTGCACGCCCCGAGCAGGAGCATTGAAGAAAGAATAATCGCCTTGCGCATAACCGTCTCCCCAGCTGTGTTATTGCGATAATACACAGGTCGGAACGGCCGCGCAACCAGCAAAAAGGGCGGCCCCTTTCGGAAGCCGCCCTCTTGGAACGTGTCGGTGAAGAAGCAGCCTTACGCCGGCGCCTTCTCCTTGTTGTAAATCGCCGCGGCCTTGTTGAGGATCTCGAGGATCTTCACCAAGGCGGCCGGCTCGTCGATCTGCTCCATCGCGGCCAGTTCGCGTGCCAGACGGCTAGAGGCCGCTTCGAAGATCTGGCGCTCGGAATAGCTCTGCTCCGGCTGATCGTCGGCGCGGAACAGGTCGCGTGTCACTTCGGCGATCGAAATCAGGTCGCCCGAATTGATCTTCGCTTCATATTCCTGGGCGCGGCGCGACCACATGGTGCGCTTCACCTTGGGCTTGCCCTTCAAGGTCTCGAGCGCGTCCTTCAGCGTCTTGTCTGAAGACAATTTGCGCATGCCGACGCTTTCCGCCTTGTTGGTGGGGACGCGGAGAGTCATTTTTTCTTTTTCGAAGCGCAGCACGTACAGTTCGAGCTGCATGCCGGCGATGTCCGTGCTTTGCAGTTCGATTACGCGCCCAACGCCATGCTTCGGATACACCACATAATCGCCAACGTCGAAGCTCAAGGCTTTCGCTGCCATCTATTAGACCTTCCCATGAGAATGCCGCCGGACGTGCGGATCGCGCCTCCCCACGGCGCTACCCTCTGCCTCTTGCGGCCTTGCGTGTCTGAGTACCTCTTGCGCGATGCGCGGCGCATCCGCCCTCGATAGGCAGTATATAGCGCAAAAGGTGCCGAAAAGCTACCCTTTAGACCGGGATAGCGGATTCAAGCGGGACTCCGGTCGTCAGTCGCCTTCGCCCGGGCTTGCCGAGAAGTATTTCTCGAACTTGCCTTCCTCGCCCTTATGCTCGTCGGCGTCCTCCGGGGACGGGCGCTTGCGGGTCAGGTTCGGCCATTCCGCCGAGTAAGTGGCGTTGATCTCCAGCCACTTTTCCTGGCCCGCTTCCGTATCGGGGAGGATCGCTTCGGCCGGGCATTCGGGCTCGCAGACGCCGCAGTCGATGCATTCGTTGGGGTTGATGACGAGCATGTTCTCGCCTTCGTAGAAGCAATCCACCGGGCACACTTCCACGCAGTCCATATATTTGCAGCGGATGCACGCTTCGGTGACGACGTAGGTCATTGCCTTCTCCCTGTTGGCGAGAATCCCTAGTCGCCGCCGCCTTCGCTCGTCAACGGGCCTTCGGACAGGTCGGTGTAGAGCGCGCGCGCTTCGGCAGGCGGCCCGCGACGCGCCGGGAGGGCTTCGACGCGAAGCACTCGCACCGCGCCGCGCTGGGCGAAAGCAAGGACGTCGCCGACGCGGACAGCGGCGTGGGCGCGGTCCACCACCCGCCCGGAGACGCGCAGGCGGCCCCCTTCGGCCAAATCCTGGGCAAGGCCGCGCGTCTTCACGATCCGCGCGAACCACAAGAATTTGTCGAGCCGGAGCGAGTCAGTCACGGCGCAAACCCGCAAGCGCCGCGAATGCGTTGCGAGGATCGGCCTGACGCTCGGAGCTGGGCCGCCGCCCCTGACCCTTGAAGGCCCAGCCCGCCTCGTTGGTCGTGGCGCGGAAGCCAAGGTCGCGCATCAGCTTGGCAACCGCCGGCGGCTGCAGGCCGAGCGAGGTGATGAGGTTCTGGTCCACGAACGGCTGCCCCTTGGCCGAGCGGGCTTCGTGGGCGTGGCGGGCGAGCCGCTCGACCAGGTCGACGCGCAGCATCTGCGGCCCGACGCAGCGGAAGCCGAGCTTCTGAAGCCGCGGCCGGTCGCCCTCGGGCGGGGTCGGCAGCACCACCACCGACTCCGCGGGAAGTTCGGGCATTGCCGAACTGGACGCGGCCGCACGAAGCGCGCTTCGCCAGCGCCGGGGCTCCGGCTTCAGCATGTCCGGCATGAACAGGTCGAGCGCGCCGATCTTGACCTTGAGCCGCGTGATCGCCCGCCGCCCGTCGCGGTCGAGGCCGGCAAGCGGCTTGGCGACCGCCTCCCGCGCAACGATTCCGCCTTCGTCCACCAGCATGGCGAGGATCGAGCGCACACCCGGCGGGCAGGCGGAATCCTGCGCGGCGAGACCTGCGGCGCGCAGCGGCGACAGGCTTCCCTCCACCTGGTGGCGAAGCCAGAGATCGAGCCGCGCCGCCACCGTCTGGCGACCGCGCTCGGAGAGGCGGTCGAGACGGCGGTCGATCAGGATGCGCGGGGAGAGGAGGTTCTTGCCCGGCCCAAGCCGCGCCACTTCATGCCCGCGCCACAGCAGCGCCACCGGCTGCCCCGCCGCCGAGCGCAGGGTGAAATGCGCGTCCGTATCGGCGGCGAGCGCTGCGGCGCGCTTTTCATATTCGCCCCCCAGCCGCCGCTCGGCCGTTGCAAGCAGCATCTTGCGGTCGGCATGTTTAGCCGTCGGATCGACCTCGAAGGTGAAGCCTTCCATCCGCCCGATCGGAAAGGAGCCGACGGTGACTTCGCCTTCATCGTCGACCAGCACCGGAAACTCGCCCGCGCCCTTTTTCCCGATGTCGCGCAGCAGCACCGAGGTGCGCTTGTCGACGAAGCGCTGGGTCAGCCGCTCGTGCAGCGCGTCGGAGAGCTTCTGCTCCACCTCGCGGGTACGCTCGGCCATCGTCGCCGGATCGGCCAGCCAGTCGGCGCGGTGGGCGATATAGGCCCAGGTCCGCACCCCGGCGATGCGGTCGGCAAGCGTGTCGATATCGCCTTGGACGTTGTCGAGCGCCGACACTTGCCCCGCATACCAACCCTGCGGGATCCGCCCATCGCCTTCGCTCAGGTGGGTGAAGATGCGCCCAACCAGCCGGGCATGATGCTCCGGACCCGTCTTGCGGAAATCGGGCAGACCGCAGGCGGACCAGAGCCGCCGCACCTGATCGTGCCCCTTGGCGCGGGACAGGATGTCGCCGTCCTCGGCGAGCCGCTTGAGAACGGCAAGATCGATCGCTTCCGGCGCCGCGCGCAGCCCCGGCCGGTCGGGGCGGCGTTCCAACGAACGGATCAGCGCCTCGACGCTTCGGAAATCCGGATCGCCCTCGCGCCAGTAGAGGTGGTCGAGCGGGGCAAAGCGATGCTCCTCGATCGCTTCGATTTCTTCCGGGCGGAACTCGCCGGAGGCCTCCCCTTCGAAGGTCAGCGAGCCGAAGGTGCCGTCGCGCTGGTGGCGACCCGCGCGACCGGCGATCTGGGCCATTTCAGCCGGGGTCAGCCGCCGCCTCCGCCGCCCGTCGAATTTGGAGAGGCCGGCAAAGGCGACATGGCTGACGTCCATGTTGAGCCCCATCCCGATGGCGTCGGTGGCGACCAGGTAGTCGACCTCGCCCGCCTGGTACATCGCCACCTGGGCGTTGCGGGTGCGCGGCGAAAGCGCGCCCATCACCACCGCCGCGCCGCCGCGCATCCGGCGCAGCATCTCCGCGACCGCGTAAACCTGGTCCGCCGAAAAGGCGACGATCGCCGAGCGCGGCGGCAGGCGCGACAGCTTGCTGGGCCCAACATAAGACAGAGTGGAGAAGCGCGGGCGGCCGATAATCTCCGCCTTGGGAAGCAGCGCCCGCACCATCGGCGCAAGCGCTTCGGAGCCGAGGATCATCGTCTCCTCCCGCCCCCGGGCATGGAGCATCCGGTCGGTGAAGACGTGGCCGCGCTCCGGGTCCGCCCCCAATTGCGCTTCGTCGAGCGCGACAAAGGCGAAGTCCCGCTCCATCGGCATCGACTCGGCGGTGCACAGGAACCAGCGCGCATCCTTGGGCAGGATCTTCTCCTCGCCGGTGATCAGGGCGACCTGGTTGGCGCCCTTCATCTTCACCACCCGGTCGTAGACCTCGCGGGCGAGCAGGCGCAGCGGGAAACCGATCATGCCGCTGGAATGCGCCGCCATCCGCTCCACCGCGAGGTGGGTCTTGCCGGTGTTGGTCGGCCCAAGAATGGCGGTCAGCGGCGCCCGGGCGAAATCGCTCATTGGCGATAGATCGGACCTTCGTGGGAGAAGCGCAATGATCTACGTGTCTTGGGGCCTCCGCGAAGCCTTGGGTTGCAAGCGTGTGACGGAGCGGCCAACGCGCCGGGCGAAGCTGGGGGAATGAACGTGGCGGTGAAGCTCGACACAAAGCTGGTTGAGAAACCCTGGGGCCGCGACGCGCTTCCGGCGCCGTTTTCGGGCCTGGGCGACGACAGCCGGATTGGCGAGGTCTGGTTCGCCGGCACGGATCACCTGCCGCTGCTCGCCAAATATATCTTCACCAGCGAGAAGCTGTCGATCCAGGTTCATCCCGATGCCGAACAGGCAAAGGCGATGGAGGTGGAAGGCGGCAAGCACGAATGCTGGCTGATCCTCGATGCGGAGCCCGGCGGCACCATCGGGATCGGGGTCAAGCGCACCCTCTCTCCGGCGGAACTCAGGGCGGCTGCCCTGGATGGTTCGCTTGAAGCGCTGATCGACTGGCGCCCGGTCCGCGCCGGCGACTTCTTCTACGTCCCGGCCGGAACGGTGCACGCGATCGGCGCCGGCATCTCGCTGCTCGAATTCCAGCAGAATGACGGCGTGACCTTCCGCCTCTACGATTATGGCCGTCCGCGTGAGCTTCACCTCGACCAGGCGATCGCCGTGGCGCGGCCTGAGCCTTACCTCCCGGCAGAGCCGGTTCGCATCGCCGAGGACGATGCGGGCCACCGGGTGCTTGTCGATGGACCGTTCTTCTCGCTGGTCCACGTTGCAAGCGGCGACGGCGACCTGCTGGGGGATCGGCGGCGGTGGGTGATGCCGCTCGCCGGGCGGGCATCGGCGGGCGCGCAAGAAGCCGGCGCCGGCGAGTGCCTGTTGCTCGAGCCTGGCGAGTCGCTGACGCTTGAGGACGCGCGGGTTCTGATCGGCGCCGAGGGAAGCGTTTCGCGCTAAACATTTCAACGGCCTAGCCGGGGAAGACGCACTCCCGATTCACCAGCCTTTAACCTTGTTTCGCCACAGTCCGCACTCCACGCACGGGCGCATCCGGTTGAAATCGGGCGCGCCCTGAGGCAAGAAGGCACAGAGCGCAGGGGCTGAATTCTTGTACCAAGTGAATAGCTTTGGCCCCACCGGCGGCGGTGGCGGCGCGGCCGCGCTCCCCTTGGAGCAGCCTTTCCGGCGCCCCGTCATATCGCGCGGCTTCGGCGCCAGAACCGTGCCCGCGCCGCGCCGCGACCTCGACCTCGTCACCGATCTCGGCGCGCGAATCGGCTCGCGCCCCTGGTTCCGCGGCCTCGCGACCTGCACCGCCCTCTGCTACGCCGCCTGGTGGCTCGCCCCCGGCTTCGAACCCATTCCCGGCGCCGTTGCCGCGCCCATGCCCGACGCCCATTGGGAAGAAGCCCGCGCCCTTGCCATCGCCCCACTCGCCTACGGCGCCGACACCGGCCGCCGAATGGCCTCCACCGAAGCGGTCGAGCCCCTGCTCGACACGCCGGAGCGACCGGTCATCGATCTCGTCGCCACCCTCGGCAAAGGCGACGGCTTCGCCCGGGCGCTCGAGCGCGCCGGCGTCGCCGCCAACGAAGCGGCGGCGGTCGCGCGGCTCGTCGCCTCGGTGGTTCCGCCGGAGGACCTGAAGCCCGGCACCGCGATGGACGTGACGCTTGGCCGCCGCGCCAATCGCGCCGTCGCGCGCCCTCTCAACAGCCTCGCCTTCCGCGCCCGCTTCGACCTGAAGCTTGCAATCACCCGCGCCGGCGGGGGCTTCACGCTCACCCAAACGCCGATCTCGATCGACGAAACGCCGCTGCGCATTCAGGGCATGATCGGCGACAGCCTGTACCGCTCCGCCCGCGCCGCCGGGGTTCCCGCCAAGGCGGTAGAAGCCTTTATCCGCGCCGTCGCCGGCCAGACGGAGATTGGCGGACTTACCGCCGGCGACCGCTTCGACATCATCGTCGAGCACCGCCGCGCCGCCACCGGCGAGACGCAGACGGGGCAGCTCCTCTACGCGGGCCTCGACCGCGCCGGCGGCAAGGACCTGCAATTGATGCAGTGGAACGACGGCAGCCGCACCCAATGGTTCGAAGCCTCGGGCGTCGGCCGCGAGAGCGGCACCCTTGCCCGCCCGGTGCCCGGCGCGGTGTCGTCCAACTTCGGCATGCGCCGCCACCCGATCCTGGGTTATTCGCGCATGCACCGTGGGCTGGACTTTCGCGCGGGGTACGGAACGCCAATCCTTGCTGCCACCGACGGACGGGTGGTCCGCGCCGGCTGGGCAGGCGGCTACGGCCAGCAGGTCCGGCTCGCCCACCAGGGCAATATAATGACCAGCTACAGCCACATGAGCCGCATCTTGGCGCAGCCCGGCAGCATGGTCCGCCAGGGCCAGGTGATCGGCTATGTCGGCTCCACCGGCCTCTCCACCGGCCCGCACCTTCATTACGAACTCTATAAGGGCGGCGTCGCTATCGACCCGGCTTCCGTGAAGTTCGTGATGCGCTCGCAGCTCGCGGGCGGAGACCTTGCCGCCTTCCGCGCCAGGCTCCGGGGCCTGCTATCGGTCCCCACCGGCAACAGCCGCATGGCGCAAGCGCCTGCGGTTAAAACGCCACGGGCCTAGCCTCAGCTACTCCCCACATCCGCTCGTCTCGAGCGAAGTCGAGAGACGTTGCACAGGCGCCTGAGGTGCGTTTCTCGACTTCGCTCGAAACGAACGGGGTTGGTTTATTGCGCGTGAGTGTGTGCAGTGCGGCGCAGAACAGCGCCGCAAACTATCACCCCGGGGTCCCGAATCAGCGTCCCTGGCTGCGCCAACGCTTGACCACCCGGGCGACCATGGCTTCCTCCTCGCCGGACTGGCGCCACAGTTCGGAGAAGAGCGGGTCGGACGAGGCCGGCCTGCGGTCGCGCTCGAGATCGTCGAAGGCGACCCGGATCGGGATCGATACGCCCTCGCCGCAGACGATACATTCCCGGTTTCGAAGCGCGGGAATGACGTCCAGGAAGCCGCGCGCGCCTTCCGGCATGGCCGATTTCACAAAGGCCTGATCGCGCTCGTTGTTGAGGCGCATGGCGATAATTGTGCCGCACTGGGAAAGCACGCCCTCGGCGAGATCGGACGGACGCTGGGTGATGAGGCCGAGGGAAACGCCGTATTTGCGGCCTTCCTTTGCGATCCGCTCCAGGATCTTGCGCACCGATTGGCCGCTGCCGGTCTTGTCGGCGGGGATGTAGCGGTGCGCTTCCTCGCAGACGAGCAGCACCGGCCGCGGCACTTCGTTGCGCGACCAAATGGCGTAGTCAAACACGAGGCGAGACAGCACCGCCACCACCACCGAGACGATGTCGGACGGCACGCCCGAGACATCGACGATCGAGATCGGCTTCCCCTTGGCGGGCAGGCGGAAGATCTTGGACACGAATGCCGCCATCGAATCGGCGATCAGCATCCCCGAGAACATGAACTGGTAGCGCGGATCGGCCTTCAGTTCGTCGATCTTACCCTTGAGGCGCATGAACGGCGCGGTGTCCGTCGCCTTGTTGAGCAGGCCCATCTCGTGGGCGATGGCGCCGCTCAAGTCGGACAGGGTGTAGGGGATCGGCGAATCGACGGTGAGCTTGTTCAGCCCTTCCGCCACCCGGTTCTTGGCGCGCGCCTGGAGCAGGCACTTGGCGAGGATGTCCATGTCGCGCTGGCGCTCGGAGCCGGACGAGGTGATGAACACCTCGCAATGCTCTTCGAAGTTCATCAGCCAATAGGGCATTGCGAGGTTGTCGACGTTGAACAGCTCGCCATAGCCCTTGAACGCCGCCGAATATTCGCCGTGCGGGTCGATCATCACGATATGGCCTTCGGGAGCCATGTCGCAGATGCGGTGCATGATCAGGGCGGCCGACGTCGACTTGCCGGTGCCGGTCGAGCCTAAAAGCGCAAAGTGCTTGCCCAGGAGGGCGTCGATATAGAGCGCGCCGCGCACGTCGGTGGTCGGATAAACGGTGCCGATCTCGATATGCGCGCGCTCGTCGGCGGCAAACATCTGCTTCATGTCTTCGCCCGAAACCGGGAACACGCGCGCCCCCGGAGTCGGGTAGCCGGTGATGCCGCGGCGGAAGTTAACAAGGCGGCCACTTTGCGGATGCTCTTCACCCTCACCCAGAAAGTCGATGTCCGCGAGCACGGTGCCCGCTTCGCCTTCGTGCATGCGCAGGCCGCGCACGTTGGCGAGCAGCCAGCGCGTTCCGACCTCGATCTTGACGTGGCCGCCGACCTGGCCGGAGAGCGCAATGGAGGGGTCTTCCGCCTTGCCGAGTTCCGCAAGCCGTCCGGATTCCAGATCAAGCTTCGCGCCGCCGCCGGAGATTTCGATCACCCGCCCGATCGAGGCTTGCCGAACGATCGGCCGCACCACCGGCCGGATGGTAGGGGCATTGTCCTCAGCTTCATCGGCGACTGGGAAGGTGTTGAAGTGGATCATGTCCGTCATGGCGGCACGCAGGCTCCGGCTGTTTCGTCGGGTCCTTGTAGCGCGCACGGGTAAACAAGTGCTTTGCGCAGGGTTGGGGGCTTAGCCGCGCCGGAACAAGGCGCTCGCCCCCCAGCCGAGCAGCAGCGACAGCGACACGGCGACCAGCCCGTAGACGAACGCCCAGCGGTCGGCGGTGTCGGCGACGAAGCGCTCGAACCCCAGTTTCTCGATATGAATGTCGCGCACCGCGCCGGCGATCACCCGACCGTCCTGGATCAGGAAGGTCTCGGCCGTATAGTCGCCGATCGGCACCTTGGCCGGAATGGTAACCCTGGCCCGGTAAAGGACGCCTTCGGTGATCTCCACGCCGTGCGGATGCTCGAAATAGAGCTGCTGGCGCTGCATCAGGTCGATCAGCCCAGCTTCGAAGCGGCGCTGCACTTCGGGCGCGGAGCCGCTGCCGGGCGAGAGCTGCAGGTTCTGGAGGCCGAGCTCGTAGATCGCCGCCGTCCGCTCATCGACCAGTTTGGCGAGCGGCTTCGAGGAGGCGACGGCATAAAAAGACGGGGCAGAGCGGAAGCGCGCGGCTTCGACGTTCATCCAAATGCCCGCGACCTTCTGCTTCTCGCGCACCACCAGCGGCTGAACCGGCCCCTTCACCACCACTGCGATCTCGGCATTCTTCGACGGCGCGCGTCCGCCCGGATAAAGGATCGCGCCGAACAGCAAAAGCTCCGCACCGGTGAAGGTGTAGCGGATCTCGATCTTGTTCTGCGACACGTCCGGCACCAGCCGCGGCTTCGCCTGGCCCAGCAGCATGGGCGCCGCCAAGGCAAGCACGAGCGCCGCGAGACGCTTCACAGCACCTGCACCGTGTAGATTTCCTCCGGCTGCCAGGCGAGCCCGACCGCCATCCGCGCGGCGACGAGCAGGATGATCATCGCAAGGAACATGCGCAGCAGCTCCGGCTTCGCCTTCTGCGCCAGCCGCGCGCCGAACTGCGCGCCGATTACCGATCCGAGCAGCAAAAGACCCGCGAGCACGATGTCCACCGACTTGGTGGTGGTGGCGTGGACCAGCGTCGTCGCGGCGGTGACGAAAAGGATCTGGAGCAGCGAGGTGCCGACCACCACCTGCGCCGACATGCCGAGGATGTAGATCATCGCCGGCACCACGATGAAACCGCCGCCGACGCCGAGCAGAACGGTGAGCATGCCGGCCAGCAGCCCGAGCAGAAGCGGCGCAAGCGGCGAAATGTAGAGGCCCGACTGGTAGAAGCGCCAGCGGAACGGAAGCGAGGCGATCAGCGGATTGTGCCGCCGCGCCTTTTTCGCCTCAGCGCCCGCCTTCGGCTTGATGAGGCCGAGCGACGTCGCCGATTCGCGCGCCATTAGCCCGCCGATCGAGCCGAGCAGCACCACGTAGAGAATTGCGATCGCCGTATCGATCTGCCCCGCCTGCTGGAGCAGACGGAACAGGAAGCCGCCGATCAGTGCGCCGGCCAGGCCGCCGGCGATCACCACCGCGCCCATCCGGTAATCGACACCCTTGCGGCGGCGGTGGGCGAGGACCCCGGAAACGCTGGTGCCGGTGATCTGGGTCGTCGCCGACGCCACCGCCACGGCCGGCGGAATGCCGTAGAAGATTAGGATCGGCGTGGTCAGAAAGCCGCCGCCGACGCCTACCATCCCGGTCAGCAGACCCACCACGCCGCCGAGCGCGATGATCACCAGCGCGTTGACGGAAATACCGGCGATGGGAAGGTAGATGTCCACTCCGGTAACCCTAGCGGCTCCGGCAGGGGCGCGGAAGCCGCCGCCTTTGGAGCCGAAAAGCGGATCGCCTCGCCTCTCGACGCGCAGCCGGGGTTGCATCCCCGCCGCCCGGCACCCAATGTCCGAAACGGTGCTGAGGCAATATGAACTTCTGGAAAAAGTAAGGGGCTACGATCCCGACGCCGACGAGGCGATGATCAACCGCGCCTACGTCTTTTCCATGAAGGCGCATGGCAGCCAGAAGCGCGCCTCGGGCGATCCTTATTACAGCCACCCGATCGAAGTGGCCGGTATTCTCACCGATCTCCACCTCGACGATGAAACCATCGTCACCGCCATCCTCCACGATACGATCGAGGATACGGTGGCGACGCAGGAGGAGATCGAGCGCCTGTTCGGCGCCAGCGTCGCGCGGCTCGTCGATGGCGTGACCAAGCTCTCCAAAATCGAGGCGCAGTCGGAAAGCCAACGCGCCGCCGAAAACCTGCGCAAGTTCTTGCTCGCCATGTCCGGCGACATCCGCGTGCTGCTGGTGAAGCTCGCCGACCGGCTGCACAACATGCGCACGCTCCACTTCATCGCCAATCCCGAGAAGCGCAAGCGAATCGCCCGCGAGACGATGGACATCTACGCGCCGCTTGCCGAGCGGATCGGCATGTACGAGTTCATGACGGAGATGCAGACGCTCGCCTTCAAGGAGATCGAGCCGGACGCCTTCGCCTCAATTTCCCGCCGGCTCGAACAGCTGCACGGCAAGGAAGGTGACCTCATCGAGCGGATCGCCCGCGGCCTCAAGGCGCATCTCGAAGCGCATGGCGTCGATGCCGAAGTGCAGGGGCGCGAGAAGCATCCTTATTCGATCTGGCGCAAAATGGCCGAGCGCCACGTCAGTTTCGAGCAATTGTCGGACGTCATGGCGTTCCGCGCGGTCGTCGGCAGCCATGAGGAATGTTACCGCACGCTTGGCCTTATCCACCGGCGCTGGCCGATGGTGCCGGGACGCTTCAAGGACTTCATCTCGACGCCCAAGCGCAACGGCTACCAGTCGCTGCACACCACCGTCATTCACGACGAGCAAATGCGGATCGAGATCCAGATTCGAACGGGGGAGATGCATGCCAAGGCTGAGCATGGCCTCGCCGCCCACTGGGCCTACAAGGAAGGCCATGCCGCCGCCGAAGCGCAGCATCCCTGGATCGACGACCTGCTTGAAATCCTCGACCACGCGGCATCGGCCGAGGAGCTGCTCGAACATACCCGAATGGCGATGTACCAGGATCGGATCTTCGCCTTCACGCCGAAGGGCGAGCTGATCCAGCTCCCCAAGGGCGCGACTCCCGTGGACTTTGCCTACGCCGTGCATACCGATCTCGGCGACCAGACCGTGGGCGCTAAGATCAACGGCCGGGTGATGCCGCTCAGGACGCCGCTGGAGAATGGCGACCAGGTCGAAATCCTCGTTTCCAAGGCGCAAACGCCGCAGCCCGGCTGGCTGAGCTTCATCGCAACCGGCAAGGCGCGGGCGAAGATCCGTCGCTTCGTAAAGTCCAAGGAGCGCGAGGAGACGATCGCCCTTGGCCGCAAGATCTTCGACGAGATCGTCCAGCGCCTCCCCACGCCGCTCGGCTGGGAAGCCATCGCCGAAGCGCTGAAGCGCCTCCACCTCCACGACGACGACACTTTGATGGAAGCAATCGCGTTGAAGCGGATCAGCGACGCGGCGCTGATGGAAGCGCTGATGCCCGGCTCCACCGGCTCGGCCGGCGTAAAGCCGCCGCCGCAGCGCACCGCCATCTCGATCAAGGGCCTGACGCCGGGCGTCGCTTTCCAGCTCGCCTCCTGCTGCCACCCGATCCCCGGCGACCGGATCGTCGGCCTGCGCCGGGAGGGGGAGGATCTGGAAGTGCACATGATCGGCTGCGAAAGCCTCGCCAGCGGCATCGACGCTGATTGGGTGGACCTCGCCTGGGGCGACGAATCGGACGGCGGCGCCACCCGGCTATGCGTCGTGATCCGCAACGAGCCGGGTAGCCTGGCCGTCGTGGCCGGCATCCTCGGCAGCCACGGCGCCAACATTGTCTCCATGGACCAGGCGAGCCGCGACGGCAGCTTCCACACCTTCCACCTCGACATCGAAGTGCACGACGTTCAGCATCTAATGCGCATCCTCGCCGCCTTGCGCGCCACCGAAGTGGTGGCAAGCGCCGAGCGGCTTTAGGGAGAAAACAGGCATGATCGACCGCCGCACGATGCTGACCCTGACCGCGGGCGCCGCCGCTGTGCCGCTGTTCGCGCGCGAGGCGCTGGCCCAGGCGAACACGATCACGATGTGGCGCGACCCGGGCTGCGGCTGTTGCACCGAATGGGCGAAACGGCTCGAAGCGGCGTTCGGGGCGAAGGTAAGCGTGGTGAACAGCCCCAACATGGCCGCGGTAAAAGCGGCGCGGGGGGTGCCGGACGATCTGCGCTCTTGCCACACCGCAATGGTGCGGGGCGTGGTGGTGGAAGGCCATGTTCCTCCCGCCGACATTAAGCGCCTGCTCGCCGCGCGCCCGGAGGGGATCACCGGCCTCGCCGTTCCCGGCATGCCGGCAGGGAGCCCGGGCATGGACGTCGGCCACAACCAGAAGCAGCCGTACCAGGTTATCGCCTTCGGCCCCGGCGGCCGCCGTCTCCTTTTCGCAAGGCACGGCTGAGGTGACCGACACGCCGGCATCGATGACCTACGGCGACTACCTCTCGCTAGGCGACCTCCTGGCGGCGCAGCACCCGATTTCCGAGCATCATGACGAGCTGTTGTTCGTCATCATTCACCAAACCAAGGAGCTTTGGCTCAAGCAGGCGATCCACGAACTCCACCTCGCCCGGGAGCAGATTCGGCGCGACGAGCTGGTGCCGGTGCACAAGGCGCTGTCGCGGGTCACGCGAATTCAGGCGGTGATGACGCTTTCGTGGGACGTGCTGGCGACGATGACGCCCGCCGATTATTCCAGCTTCCGCGACGTGCTCGGCTCCTCGTCGGGCTTTCAGTCGGCGCAGTTCCGCCAATTCGAATATCTGCTCGGCCTGAAGGACGGCGGGCATCTGCGCTTCCAGGAGGAGGGATCGGGGGCTTACGGCGCGTTGATGGAGGCGCTCCATCGGCCGAGCTTGTGGGACGAAGCCAATGCCGCCCTCGCCCGCGCCGGCTTTGCGCTCCCGGCGCAAGCGCTGGAGCGGGACTGGAGCCAGACCTATCAGCCGCTCGAGGAAGTCGCCGAAGCTTGGGCGGAAGTGTACCGCCAGCCGACCCGCTGGTGGCCGCTCTACCAGCTCGCCGAGAAGCTGGTCGACATCGACGACATGCTCGCCACCTGGCGGCACAAGCATGTGGTGACGGTGGAGCGGGTCATCGGCCTGAAGCGCGGGACCGGCGGCACGGCGGGCGTCGCTTATCTGCAGTCGACGCTGGCCAAGCGCGCTTTCCCGGAACTCTGGTCGCTGCGCACTAAGCTGTAAGCAGTCGCTACCTCGCGCCGGCTCGAATCGCGGCGATCTCTTCGCGGGCGATCTTCTCGCGCGCGCCGCGGCTCGGGTGGCTCCGGAAGACCTGGGGGAACCAGTCATATTTGCCAAGGTACCGTTTCCAGAAGGGAATGGCCGAATCGAGGTTGTAGCCCGCCGCCGCCATCAGCCGCAGGCCGAGCCGGTCGGCGGCTTCCTCCCGCCGCCAGATGGCGTTCGGCTTGATGCCGAGACCGGCAAGCAGCCCTTCCTCGTCGCGCACGCCTTCGTGGCCGAGGATCGAATGGGACAGTTCGTGCCCGATCACCACCGCAAGTTCGTCGTCGTTGCGGACGTAGGCCAGCATCGCCGTGGTCATCACCACGTAGCCGCGCAGGGAGAAGGCGTTCATCTGATTGGAACGGGCCAATCGGATTCGGCCGATGCAGCCGGGCTCCGAATCGAGCGTCAGCGCCAGCTCGGCGCCGCCGCGAAGCACTGTCAGGTTTGCCGGCCCGCTCTTCAGGGCGACTTCCAACATGGCTTCGCTTGCTTCCAGCATCGGCCGCCAGACCTTCCGCTTCGGCTCGGCGGCGATTCCCTTGGGTGATGGGAATGTGCGGCGGTTCACGGACAGAAGCGTGTCGCCGGCCAGGAGCCCCGCTTTCGCAGCGGGCGTGTCGGGCAGCACCGTCAGAATGCCCGGGCCGCGGTCGAGGCCGAAGCGGGACACCATCAGCGCCCGGTCTTTCAGCTCATATTCCGCGAGGTGGTGATAAAGCAGGCCTGTGAGCGGGTAAGGCTCGCGGCACAAAGGCGCACCTTGCCGCGCAAGCCGGTAAGTGACCGCGCCCACCCGGGCATCGTCGCGGCGCAAGGTTGATGCAGGCCCCGCCGATTCGGCAGCGGCCGCCGGCGTTTGGCCACCTGCCGGCGGGGCAACAGCAAGGAGCAGCACCGCGGCTGCGAGAGGGCGGAGTTTGTGAACCACGCGCACTCCCCTACCAGGCGAATCCTGAACGGCAGACACAGAGAAGGGCCGGATGGACATAGTCCACCCGGCCTTTATCCGACTCGATTTGAGCAACAACCCTTACGGGCTGTTGGGCAGATCGTCGTCGTCGCTGTTGGTCGCGGCAAGAATGCCGAGAATGATTGCGACGATTGCGATGAGCGGGATGATGAACCCGCCGCGCAGTTCGTTACCACCATCAACGCTCTCGGTGGCCGGAGCCACTTCAACGCTCTGAGCGGCGGCCATAGTCGGCGCCGCAACCAGTGCAACCGCGGTGGCCGCGGTAATAAGTCCCTTGAAACCCACGTCAGCTTCTCCCTTCATACTCGAGTCTGATCTTCTCGATTTCCCCGCTTAACTATCCGAGGCGCTTTCGCGTGTCTACCCCGAAATGGTCAGGCCGATCAAATCCGTAAGACCCCGATAACTCTAGGTAAGTTACCGAACTCTGAACCTGAACGCGGTACCACGTCGAAGGTTCAACGCCAAGACCGCGATACGATCAGCTGTTGCTCCGGCGCCACACCCGGGAGCCCCCAGGCCCAGCCATTGCCCGGTTTCGTTTTTTGTTTCAATAGGTTCGCCAGGCCGCTGGGAGGGTGAACGTGCTTCGGAACATGGTTGGCAAACGGCTCGCATTGCTGGCGGCGTTGGGCCTTGCGCTGATTGCCGCACCGGCGTCGGCGGCGGTGGAGATGACCGTCTACACCAAGGAGCTGAGCGACACCTTTCCCCACACGTTCGTGGTTCTGGAAGGCACGCTTGATCGGAATGGCGCGCGAATCGCCGAGGATTACGGCTTTTCCGCAAAAACTATCAGCCCAGCGATTTTGTGGGGCCGGGTCGGCGGCAAGGTGATCTCCGACCAGGAAGGCGGCTACCTCAGGGCGAGCGACAAGCATTTCACCTTGAAGATCAGCGACGAGGATTATGACCGCGTGATGGCAACGGTGGAGAGCTGGCGCGCTGCCAAGCAGCCGTCCTATGACCTCGATAAGGCTAATTGCATCCACTTTGTCGCGGAACTGATGGCCGCGGCGGGCATGGAAGCCGCACCGCGCAAAGGTCTGATGCGCAAGCCGCGCTCCTTTATCGAGGCGGTGACGGCGGCCAATCGCGAGTGGTTGCTTTCCCGCGGCGCCGTGATCCACCGTTTGAAGCCGCCCCAGCCCAAGCGCCGCCCCGCTTGACAGGGCGGCGGCTTTTGGCTGTTGCGCGCGGCGGGGGCTGCCGCCCGGCCACCCTCCCCGATCCGCCGTTTCTTATGAAAAGTGAGCCAGAATGAACGCGTCCACGAACGAGCGAATCGTCGTTGTCGGCCTCGGCTATGTCGGCCTCCCGCTCGCCGTTGCGCTTGCCCGCAGCTTTCCCACCACCGGCCTGGATATCGACGCCCGCCGGGTGGAGGAGCTCAAGGCCGGCCTCGACCGCACCAACGAGGTCGAAGGCGATGTTCTGAAGGCTTCCCCGCTGCACCTCACCAGCGATTCGGCGGAATGCGCGGGCGCGGACGTCTACATCGTCACCGTGCCGACGCCCGTTGACGGCGACAACCAGCCAGATTTGAGCCCGGTGATCGGCGCCACCCGCTCGGTCGCCAAGCTGCTCGACCCGGCGAAAAGGGCGATCGTCGTCTACGAAAGCACCGTCTATCCGGGCGTCACCGACGAAATCTGCGGGCCGCTGATCGAGCAGGTCTCCGGACTGAAGCGGGGCGTCGACTTCTTCCTCGGCTACTCGCCCGAGCGGATCAATCCGGGCGACCGCGAGCATACGGTGGACCGGATCGTGAAGGTCATCGCCGGCGAGAATGACGAAGTCACCGAACGGCTTGCCACCATCTACGGCGCGGTGACCAGCGCCGGCGTGTTCCGCGCCGCGTCCATCAAGGCCGCCGAAGCCGCCAAGGTGATCGAGAACGCCCAGCGCGACATCAACATCGCCTTCATGAACGAGATCACCCGCATTTTCTCCAAACTCGACATCTCGATCTGGGATGTGCTGGAAGCGGCGGGCACCAAATGGAACTTCCTCAAGTTCCAGCCGGGCTTGGTCGGCGGCCACTGCATCGGCGTCGACCCGTACTACCTGTCCTTCCGGGCCCAGCAGCTCGGGCTCCAGCCCAACGTCATCCTCTCGGGCCGGTCAATCAACGACGGCATGGGCGCCTGGGTCGCCGACCAGCTCCACGAAAAGCTCGGCCGCGCGGGCAAGACCTTGGTCATGGGTCTCGCGTTCAAGGAGAACGTACCGGACCTCAGGAACAGCCGTGTAATCGACGTCATCCGCCGTCTCCAAACGCACGGGCACAAGATCACCGTTCACGATCCACTCGCCGACACCGCCGAAGCGCAGCACGAATATGGCGTGGAGCTCGCGGCCGATGCGCTCGCCGGCCAATACGATCTGGTCGTGGTTGCGGTGCCGCACGGATCCTATGCGACGCTGTCCGACGATCAGCTATCCGGCATGGTCGCCGAGGGCGGCCTGTTCGCCGACCTCAAGAACCTGTACGCGCGCCGCCCGCTCACCGGGGTGAACCGCTGGACGCTGTAGCCGGCTTCGTGCGGGGGATCCTAGATCCCGTGATACGCCTTGTACCACTCCACGAAGCGAGGGATTCCCTCGTTGATCGAGGTGGTCGGCTGGAAGCCCAGGTCGTTCTGGATTGCGCTGATGTCGGCAAACGTGTCGCGGACGTCGCCCGGCTGCATTGCCAGCAGGCGCTTTTCCGCGGTGCGCCCGCAGGCCTGCTCGATCAGCGCGATCATCTGGGTAAGCTCTTCCGAGCGGTGATTGCCGATATTGTAGAGGCGGTGCGGGCCCTTTGAGCCGCCCGCCTTGGGCAACCCGTCGTCGAGCGCGGGCGTGTCGAGCGCCGCGACGATACCCGTGACGATGTCGTCGATGTAGGTGAAGTCGCGGCGCATATTGCCTTCGCCGAAGACGTCGATTGGCGTTCCTTCCAGGATCGCCTTGGTGAAGATCCACATCGCCATGTCCGGCCGGCCCCAGGGCCCGTAGACGGTGAAGAAGCGCAGCCCGGTGAGCGGCAAGCGGTAAAGGTGCGCATAGGTTTCGCTGATCAGCTCGTCCGCTTTCTTGGTGGCGGCGTAGAGCGACAGCGGCTGATCGACCCGGTCTTCGACCCGGAACGGCAAGGTCTCGTTGCCGCCGTAAACCGACGACGACGAGGCGTAGACCATATTCGCCGTCTTCCGCGCCCTTGCAAGCTCGAGCATGTTGAGGTGCCCGACCAGGTTCGAGTGGACGTAAGCGTGCGGGTTCTCGATCGAATACCGCACGCCCGCCTGGGCCCCCAGGTGAACTATGCGGTCGAACTCCTTACCCGCGGTGGCGGCGGTCAGCGCCCCGTTGTCGGCAAAGTCGACTTCGAGGAACTCGAAGCTGTTCTGCCGCCGGCGAAGCTCGGCAACTCGGTCGCGCTTGAGCTTGGGATCGTAATAATCGTTAACGTTGTCGAGCCCGATTACCTGCTCGCCGCGCGCCATCAGCCGCTCGCTCACGTGGAAGCCGATGAAGCCGGCGGCGCCGGTCACGAGTGTGGTCATGCTATGTTGCCTAAATGGAGGATTTGGTGCCCGCTTATGAAAAGCGGCGGCCAAACTCAATCCACGCGCGCTAAATCGGCACAGAGCCGCGTGGGGCGGCCCCGGAAACCTAGACTTAGCCTTCCGCTTTCCCCTATTCGGTGCATTGACCGAAGCCGACTTGCAGCCTCGAAGGCCCCCTTCCGCACGTGACCATGCCGCCCGCAAAACTCGCAAGCGCCCGCCGGACGCTTTGGCACCGCGTGCGGTTCCGCCTCGGCGTGGGCATCCTGCTCGCTATTGTCCTGCCCTACGCCCTGCGCATGCAGTTCGAAACAGGCGCGGGGGGCACGGAAAGCCTGCGCAATTCGCTGTTCGGAACCCTGATTGCGCTGGTCGCCGGCTATTACGCCTTTCAGCGGGTGTCGCATTATCCGGGCGTACGTTCGTCGTACCACATCCTGCCGAGCTTCGCCGTTGCCTACCTGCTTGCGCTCGCCGTCTTCTTTTTCGCGCGCTTGGAATATAGCCGCCTGCACTTCGTCGGCAGCTTTTTGCTGTGCATTTCCTGGTATTACGTCGTCTACTTCAAGCTGCAGCGGGGCAAGCGGCCGCGCATCGGCGTCGTTCCCGGCGGCCATGTCGAGCATCTCTTCGGCCTTCCGGATATCAATTGGGTGCGGCTCGACGAACACGTCAAGAACCAGCCGTTCGACGTCATCGTGTCCGACCTTCGCGCCGACATCCCCGACGAATGGGAGCGCTTCCTGGCCGACCGCGCGCTTGCCGGTACGCTGGTGATGCACGTCAAGCAGATGGAAGAATCGCTTACCGGGCGGGTGGCGATCGAGCACCTGTCCGAAAACAATCTCGGCTCGCTGATCCCCGGCATCATCTACGCCAAGGTGAAGCGCCTGTGGGACCTGATCGTCACACTGGTCGCGCTGCCGTTGCTGCTGCCGCCGCTGACCGTGCTTGCGATCCTGATCAAGCTGGACAGCCCCGGCCCCATCTTCTTCCGGCAAGAGCGGATGGGTTATCGCGGTCAGGTGTTCCGGATGTACAAGTTTCGGTCGATGCGCCACGGCCCCGCCGAAACGGACGCGCGGGCCGCGGCGATGACCCGCGACGAGGACGACCGGGTGACCCGGGTCGGACGGGTGATCCGCCGCTACCGGATCGACGAGCTGCCGCAGATCGTCAACATCCTGAAAGGCGAAATGAGCTGGATCGGCCCCCGTCCCGAGGCCGTGCCGCTGTCGCACTGGTACGAATCCGAACTGCCCTTCTACCGGTACCGCCACATCGTTCGTCCCGGCATCACCGGCTGGGCGCAGGTCAAGCAGGGTCACGTCGCGGAGGTCGGCGACGTGCTTTGGAAGCTCCAATACGATTTTTATTACATCAAGAATTTTAGCTTCTGGCTCGACATCCTGATCATTGCGGGCACGGTACGCACGATCCTCAGCGGCTACGGCGCGCGCTGACCGCTAGACGCGGGGGTCGCCCGCCGCGTTCAGCTGCGCCACCGCCTCGCTCACCCGCTGGCTTTGCACCAGCGGCATTACCAGAACCGCATCGCCCGTGGCGACGATCGCAAGGTCACTGACGCCGACGGCAACGATCAGCGGCCCTTCCGAGCGGATCAGGCAGCCCGAAGCGGAGATCGCCCGCACGTCGCCGTGGATCGCGTTCCCCTCGGCATCGGCGGCGCTGGCGGCATGGAGCGCCTCCCAGCTGCCGAGATCGGACCAGCCGGCGTCCACCGGCACCACAACGACATTGCGGGCATGCTCCATCACCGCGCGATCCACCGACTCCGGTCGAACGGCAGCAAAAGCCTCCGCGTCCGGTGCAAGCCGGCCGCTTCCGGCCACCGCGGCGGGCATTGCGGCGCGGACTGCATTTAGGATGTCGGGTGCGTGGGTCGCTAAAGCGTCGAGAAAGGCACCAGCCTTGAACAGGAAGATGCCAGCATTCCAGTCGTATCCGCCGGCCGCAAGGAAGGCGATGGCGGTCGCATTGTCCGGCTTTTCAAGGAAGCGATCGACGTGGAACACGCCCGGCAGGGTTTCCGACCCGCGCCGGATATAGCCGAAGCCGGTCTCCGGACGCGTGGGTGCAATGCCGAACGTGGCGAGTGCCCCGTTCAACGCGGCGGGAATGCCTTTCTCCACCGCCGCCCGAAAGCGCTCGGGCTCCGCGATCAGGTGATCGCTCGGCATGACCAGCAGCAGGTCTTCCGGATCGCACGCCAGCGCAGCAAGCGCGATTGCCGGCGCTGTATTTCGCCCGAACGGCTCCAGGATCAGGCGCGTGTCCGGGCCGAGCTGCGCCTCCACATCGTCGGCATGGTGGGCCGCGGTGACCACCAAAGGCGGCGCGAAGCGGCTCTGGTGGGAGACCCGGTCGGCGGTAAGCTGCAGCATCGTGCGCTCGCCGACCAGCGGCAGCAATTGCTTGGGCCGCGCCTTGCGCGACAGCGGCCAAAGGCGGGTGCCGGAGCCGCCGGAAAGGATCACGGGAATGATCGGCCGCGCGCCGTGCTCGTCGCTAAAATTCACCGGTTCGATCCCTTCGATTGGTTCCGCGGATAATGGGCGTCAGGACTCCAGGCAAGCCTCGGGAATGCCTTGTCTTCCCTGCTTTTCCGGGCATTGACACACTATGGAAGATGCCGCACCGAACGTCGCTCCGGACGATCCCGATCATGGTGCGCTTCCTTCAAAGCGCCCCCGGTTCATCCGTCCACAGGGGAGCAGAATGCTGAAGAAGGTAGCGAGAACGGCGGCAAAATGGGGCGGGTTCGACCTTCGCCGGCACCGTGCTCCCGAGGTGGAAATATTCGTCAGCCTTTGCGAGGCGCGCAACCTCGATACCCTCCCAATCGATACGGCGGAGAGGCGGTTTCTGCGGCATTGCCTCGAGCTTGCGCACCTGAGCACGGCCCAGGCGTTTCAGGACGCCTTCGTTGACCTCGTTCTGAACAAAAGGGGCGGGACCTTTTGCGAATTCGGCGCGACGGACGGCATCTCCCTGTCGAACAGCCGCTTTCTGGAAGCCCATCGCGGATGGAGGGGCGTGCTGGCGGAGCCGGCTCGTTCCTGGCACCCGGCACTGAAGCGCAACCGGCCCGACGCGACCGTCGATTTCCGCTGCGTCTATTCGGCGTCCGGGCAATCCCTTGCCTTCAACGAACCGGCCGACGGCGTGCTGTCCACCATCGCCTCCTACTCGGAGGCCGACATTCACCGCCGCGCCCGCCGCGCGGGCAATGTTTACGAGGTGGAGACGATCACGCTCAACGATCTACTCTCCGGCCACGGCATCGGGAAATTGGATTATCTGTCGGTGGATACCGAAGGTTCGGAGCTCGATATCCTCACCGAGTTCGATTTCGGCCGCTTCGCCCCGGCGATCGTGACGGTGGAGCACAATTTCACGTCCGCCCGCGAAGGCTTGCTCAAGCTCTTAACCGCGCAGGGCTACGTCCGCGTCTTCGAGAAATATTCCGCGTTCGACGACTGGTACGTGCAGGAGAAGGTCTGGACCGAATGGATGCAAGGCCAAGCCTGACCCGATAGGGGGTGCCACGTACGGCCGGCGTGCGGCCCGATCACGAAGCCGCTTGTTCGTCCAGCCATGCCTGAAACATCAGAATGGCCCACAGCGCCGGCGTCGAATCGCGGTCTCCCCTCAGATGCTGCTGCCAGCGGCGGTGAACGATGTCGGGATCGAACCAGCCTTCCGCCGACAGCCGCTGGCGGTCCAGCAGCGCTTCGGCCCAGGGCCGCAGCGGCCCACGGATCCATTCGCCGACGGGGATGCTGAACCCGGTTTTTGGGCGTTCGAACAAATGCCGGGGCGCCTGGCTGTAAAGCAGGCGCCGCAGGATGTGCTTGCCCTTGCCGCCCTTGATCTTGAAGTCGAGCGGGATGTGCGCCGCGAACTCGGCGACCCGGTGATCGAGGAACGGCACGCGGGTTTCCAGGCTCACCGCCATGGCCGCGCGGTCCACTTTGCAGAGGATGTCGTCGGGCAAATAGGAGCGTGCATCGCAATACATCATGCGCACCGCGTCCGGCGCCTGCTGGCCGACATCGAGATCGAAGGCGCAGTCGCTTCCACCGTCTTCGCCGCCGAGCACAGGCGACCGCTCCGCCGACCATTCGTCGAGAAAGGTATTGAACACCCCTTCCAGGCTCGACGCCACGCCCATGGTCTGGAACGCTTTCTGAACCTTGGTGCCGAATTGCGGCATGCGCTTGGGCCCGGGCATCAGGCCAACCAGTCCGTTCCAGGCTGAAGGCGGCACGCTGCCGAGGCCGCGTCCAGCCAGCGCCCGCACCGGCCCGGGGAGCCGTTTCAGATGCCCCCACATCCGCGCCGCGCTGACGTAGCGGTTGTACCCGCCGAACAGCTCATCCCCGGCATCGCCTGACAGCGCGACGGTAACCTGTTCGCGCGCGAACCGGCTGACCAGATGCGTCGGGATCTGCGAGCTGTCCGCAAAGGGTTCATCGTACATTTGCGGAAGCGCCGGGATCAGCGCCTGCGCCTCGTTCACCGTGACATAGCGTTCATGATGCTCGGTGCCGAGGTATTCGGCGACCGCTTTGGCATGCTCCGCCTCGTTGAACCCGGCTTCCTCGAACCCGATGGTGAAGGTGCGCACGTTCTGCGTCGAGTGTTTCTGGTAAAGCGCAACGATCGTCGAGGAATCGATGCCGCCTGACAGAAAGGCGCCAACCGGCACGTCGGCCACCGCCTGGCCCTTGATGGCGGTGGCGAGCACCGCTTCGAGGCCTTCCAGCGCCTCATCCTCGGAGCGGATCGGCGCGGAGAGGCCCTGCCCCACCGTATCGCGGTAAGACCAATAGCGTTCGACCTTGATGCCGTCGTGATCGCCCGGGTCAAGCGGCCCGGAGGGCTTCTTGCGCAGCGCCTCGGAGGTGGCGCTGAGAATGCATCCGGGCTCAAGCTTGTAGGTGTCGCGGTAGATCGACAAGGGCGCCGGGATGTAGGTGCGGGACACGAAGAGCCGCAACGCCCGGCGGTCGACCTCCCTTGAGAAGCGCGGGTGAACGGTAAGCGCCTTCAGTTCGGACGCGAACACGAAGTCCGTTCCGGCCCAGCCGTAGTAAAGCGGCTTTTCGCCGAACCGGTCGCGGGCGAGATGCAGAACGCGCTCCTTGCGGTCCCACACCGCAAGCGCGAACATGCCGACGCAGCGCTGAAGCGTCGGCTTTACGCCCCATTGCGCGATCGCCTCGATCAAGGTCTCGCTGTCCGAATGCCCGCGCCACGTGCCCGCGGGAACGGCGCCCTCGCGCTCAAGCTCCCGCCTGATCTCGAGGTGATTGTAGATCTCGCCGTTGTAGCTGAGCAGCCAGCGCTCATCGCGTGACGGCATCGGCTGGTGACCGAGCGGGCTGAGGTCCACAATCGAAAGGCGGCGGTGGGCGAGCCCTACGCCCGCGCCGTCATCCCCCCAGGTCCCGCTGTCGTCCGGCCCACGGTGCGCCAGCCGGCCTGCCATGCGCGTCAGCAGGCCGTGATCAACCGGCCCCGTTCCTACAACGCCTGCAATTCCACACATAACTTTGCTTCGCTCACCGTCTGCCGCCGGACCTGCAACTAGGGGACCGCGCCTTTTAATGCCACCCTCGTTGCCGGCAGGCGCGTCGGCAACCGGCCGGGCCTCACTGCTCTGGGTGGCGCAACAGCCGAACCTTGTCTCCCACAGGCTGCAATGATAGGCGCACCGCCGGCGGCCCGAGCCCGCCGCATGCCCCCCGGTTCTGAGTTCATTGAATGAAATCCATTCTGATTGCCTATTCCAATCCTTGGTCTTTTTCGCTCGCCGCCGAGCGGGAGATTGCGCGCCGGGGTGCGAAGGAGGGGCGCGTCGATGTTCTGAACCTTTACCGGCTGGCCGGCAGGCACTCGCCGCTGCGGCGCCCGGTGGACCGTGCCGCGGAGATGTTGAACCGCAAGTTCGAGCGCTTCCTGCTCCCGGCGGTCAACGGGCGCGACATCACGTCCGGCATCCGGGCCGGCAAGCTAATTCCGCCGCCGCTTCCCCAGGACCTGCAGAGCCTGCGCAGCTACAAGATCGGGCCCGCCCGCGTCGGCCTGTCCGTCCTGAGCACCATCACCAGCATCACCACCGTCCAGCGGCCGACAAGCATGGACGAATATGGCGCGAGCTTGCCGGAGGCGTGGAAGTCCGCCCACCTCGCCGTAGAGGTCGGCCTCGCCGTGCGCGATCTGGGATACGACGAAGTATACATCTTCAACGGCCGCCACTGCGACACCCGGCCGTTTTGCGACATCCTTGAGGAAACAGCGCAGGTCTTTCGGTACGAGCAAGGTGGGTCCGGCACGCGCTTCGTAACGACGTCCGGCAGCATCCACGATCCGATGCAGGTCGTGAGGCTGATCAAGGACCATGACTGCGACACCGCGGTTGGCGAGAAGTTTTACCAGGACCGCCTCAACAAGGCACCCGGCAACCCGGTTTCCTTCTTCACCTCGACGCAGGTCGAAGGGCAGATCCCGACCACGGCCGCCGGCAACGAGATCGTCTCTTTCTTCACCTCCTCGACGGATGAGATGATCGCTGTCAGCGACACGCTGGCTTACGGTGAGTTTCCGAGCCAGTTTGAAGTGGCGATGGCCTTGGCGCGCGCGTGCCGACGCCAAGGGGCGCAGCTCGTGGTGCGGCTTCACCCCCATCTCCAGTACAAGCACGAATCCTGGCGGCGGGAGTGGGACATGGTGGCGCTGGCCGGCGAGGGAGCGATCGTGCTCGACCCGAGCGACCCTACCGACACCTACGCTTTGATCCACGCGTCGCGCTGCGTTTTCACCTGCGGTTCCACCGTCGGCTTCGAAAGCGTTTACCTCAACAAACCCTGTGCCGAGGTCGGCATCCGAGTGGCGGGTCTGCTTGGTGCAACGGGCCTGGTGATGAACGAGGCGGAGGCGGAGGCTTTCATTGCCCAGCCGGCGCTTCCCGAGCATGCGCGCGCCGAGACGATCCGGTTCGGATCCTACGCTACGCAGGGCGGCATGCCGCTTCCTGAGCTGGAGCCTGGCAGCCACCCCTATCTCGCGCGGGTGGGAGGCAAGATAGCGGACCCGGTTCGATTCCTGATCAGGCGGGTTCGCTCAACCTTCACGAAAACGCCCTACGTACCCCTGCCGCCGGGGGGCAAGATCATCATCGAGCCAAGCGTGGCGAGGGCTATGGGGAAATAGAGGGCACCGGTGCATCCTGCCCCGGATCCGGAAGCTCCCATACCCTCACCCCAGCCAACTCCATCATCGGCCACGGCCAATATTCGCAACTCTTATCAGAGAGCCATCATGTCAGACTTCAAGTCCATTCTCATCACCGGCGGCACCGGGTCGTTCGGCCAGGCGTTCGCCCGCACCATTCTTCAGCGCTATCCAAGCGTCGAACGGCTGGTCGTCTACTCCCGCGACGAGCTGAAGCAGTTCGAAATGGGCCAGCGTTTCTCGCCCGAGGAATTCCCCGGCCTGCGCTACTTCATCGGCGACGTCCGCGACGCCGACCGGCTTCGTCGCGCGATGGAAGGGATCGACGTCGTGATCCACGCCGCGGCGCTGAAGCAGGTGCCCGCCGCCGAATATAACCCGTTCGAATGCATCAAGACCAATGTTCTGGGCGCGGAGAACGTGATCGAGGCGTGCCTCGACATGGGCGTCAGGCGCGTCGTCGCTTTGTCCACCGACAAGGCCGCCGCGCCGATCAACCTCTATGGCGCGACCAAGCTTTGTTCGGATAAGCTGTTCACCGCCGCAAACAACATCCGCGGCAGCCGCGACATCCGCTTGTCGGTGGTCCGCTACGGCAACGTCATGGGCAGCCGCGGCTCGGTGATCCCCTTCTTCATGGACCGCCGCAAGACCGGCGTGCTGCCGATCACCGACCCCAACATGACGCGCTTCAACATCACCCTCGACGAGGGCGTCGAGATGGTCCTGTGGGCTATGGAGAATGCACTTGGCGGCGAAATCTTCGTGCCGAAGATCCCGTCCTACCGCATCGGCGACATCGCGAAGGCGATCGCGCCGGAATGCGAGACGCCGGTCATCGGCATCCGCCCGGGCGAGAAGATCCACGAGGAAATGATCACGTCGAGCGACAGCTTCAACACGGTCGATCTCGGCCGCTATTACGCCATCCTGCCGAGCGCCGGCTTCTTCTCCATGGACGATTACATGGCGCGAACCGGCGGCACCCGGGTGGAGCCGGGCTTCGCCTATAACAGCGGCAGCAACGAGGACTTCCTCTCGGTCGAGGAGCTTCGCACCCTGATCCGCGACCATGTCGACAACAGCTTCAGCGTGGTCGAGGGCACGTCGTGATCCCCTACGGCCGGCAATCGATCAGCGACGAGGACGTTGCCGCCGTTGAGGCGGTGCTTCGGTCCGACTTTCTGACTCAGGGCCCGGCCGTGCCCGCCTTCGAGGCGGCGGTCGCCGGCCATTGCGGCGCGGCGCACGCGATCGCGGTCAACAGCGCCACCAGCGCGCTGCACATCGCCTGCCTGGCGCTTGGCGTCGGGCCGGGCGATCTCGTCTGGACGAGCCCGGTCACCTTCGTCGCAAGCGCCAATTGCGCGCTTTATTGCGGCGCCGAGGTCGATTTCGTCGACATCGATCCCCGCACCTTCAACATGTCGGTCGACGCGCTTGCCGCCAAGCTCGCGAAGGCGGAGGCATCCGGCCGGCTGCCCAAGGTGGTGATCCCGGTGCATCTCGCCGGCCAGTCCTGCGACATGGCCGGCATCCGGGCGTTGGGCGACCGCTACGGCTTCCGGATCATCGAGGATGCGTCGCACGCGGTGGGGGCGGACTATCGCGACGTGCCGGTCGGGCGCTGCACCTATAGCGACATTGCGATCTTCAGCTTCCATCCGGTCAAGATCGTCACGACGGCGGAAGGCGGGATAGCTCTTACAAACGACTCGGGCCTCGCCGGCAAGATGGCGCTGCTCAGGACCCATGGCATCACCCGCGACCCTGCCGAGATGGAAAGCGAAAGCCACGGGCCCTGGTATTACGAGCAGGTCGATCTCGGCTTCAACTACCGGATGACCGAAATGCAGGCGGCGCTCGGCTCCAGCCAGATGAGCCGCCTCACCGAGTTCGTTGCCCGCCGGCGCGAAATCGCCGCGATCTACGACGACGCTTTCGCGAATGAGCCGATCGCGGTGCAGTGGCAGGAGCCGGACACCGCCTCAAGCTGGCACCTCTACGTGATCCGCCTGCGCGGCGCCGACATGGGGCGGCGTGCGGAGGCTTTCGCGGCCCTGCGCGAGGCCGGGCTCGGCGTGAACCTCCACTACATGCCGGTCTACCTGCAGCCTTATTACCGCAGGCTCGGCTTCGAGCCCGGCCTCTGCCCGGAGGCGGAAGCCTATTACCGGGAGTCAATCAGCATTCCCCTCTATGCGGGAATGAGCGACGCCGACGTCGAAACGGTGATCGCAGCGGTCAAGGCAGTCGCCCGCGGATGAGCGGCGCAGCGGCGCGGCTCGGCCTCGGGACTGTGCAGTTCGGCCTCGCCTACGGCATCACCAACAAGGAAGGGCAGGTTCCCGAACCCGAAGTTCGCGCGATTCTGGAACTATGCGAGGCACGTGGGATCGACACGCTCGATACGGCTCATCTCTACGGCACCAGCGAAGACGCGATCGGCCGCAACACACCGGCCGCGGCGTCCTTCAAGATCGTCACCAAGACCCCGAAATTCGCCGAAGTCACGTCCGCCGCAGCTGCAGAGAGCCTACTGAGGTCCGCATTCGCCCAATCCCTTCAGAAGCTGCGCCAGCCGCAGGTCTACGGCCTGCTGTTCCATGATGCGGAGGATCTCCTCGGCGCGAACGGCGAAGCCTTGTGGGAGGCATGCGAGTCGCTTCGCGGCGAGGGTCTGGTTACAAAGATCGGCCTGTCGGTCTATTCGGGCGAGCAGATCGACCAGGCTCTGCAGCGCTTCCCCATTTCGCTCATCCAGGTGCCTTACAACCCCCTCGACACGCGCCTGGTGCATGGGGGACAGCTTGCCCGGCTCGCGGCGGCGGGGGTGGAGGTGCATGCCCGGTCGCTGTTTCTTCAGGGCCTGCTGCTTCAGCCTGTTTCGCAAGTCCCCGCCCGCTTCGGTCCCCTTGTGGAGGCCGTGGCGGAACTCGACAGCTTCTGCCGCCAGGCGGGAATGACGCGCTTGGCAGGCGTCATGGCACTTGCCCTCAGCCGGCCGGAGATCTCGAAGTTCATTTGCGGCGTCACGCGTACTAGCGAGCTGAGTCAGATCGTCGAGGCGGCACAGATTGCGGCCAAGGGGCTGCACGGGCTCACCTTCGACCCGCCCCCGATACCTCCGCATCTGCTTAATCCAGCAACTTGGACGCAGACCGGCTAGAGCGGCTCGCCGAGGACCCGTTGTTCCGCCTCCAGCAGCTCGCGTCTCGCCCTGCTTTGCTCTTCCGCGATAGCGCGGCTTAGCCTTTCAGCCAGAGGAGACTCAGGCAGCGCCTTCACGAGCCGCTGCATCGTCGCTTCGCCCGGCCAATAGTCACGGCGCGCGACGATGGCGGCATAATCGGCGTAGAGCACCGAGATCGCGACGGAGTCGCTCACGCGCCGCCCCTTGGCCACGGCCCCGCGCAGCACTCCTTCGGTGAAATAGCCGAGGAGTTCGAGCCGCTGGTTCCACTTGGCAAGGCCCGGATAGCTTTGCCCGGCCCAGATGCGCTCAAGCCCCATTAGAGAAAAACCGTGCTCGCTAAGACGCGCCATCGCTTCCAAGGCGGCAAGCGCCGGACGGCCGTCGTTGCGGGGCAGCACCATCGCAATTTGGGCGCTTCTCGCGACCCAGTTCAGCGACGACAGGCTGATCGTGCCCCAAAGCTGGTTGCCGGTCTTGTCGCACACCAGCAGCGACACCCGCGAACCGCCGGGCAGCGCGCGGTAGAATTCCTCCTGCTGCTCCCGCGTGTTGGGGAAAACACCCTGATCGAGGAAGTGGGTGGTTTCAGCGTCGTTGAACCAGTCGGCCCAACCGTCGTCCAGCGCCGCTTTGGAGGGCACGCAAAGATCGATCAGCTCGCCCTTGAGGAAGGGGACGTATTTCCTGCTCATATCGCTCGGCAACCTTGGTTCCTGGACGCTCGATTGGCCGATCATGCCGCGATCAGCGGACCTTGAACAGCGGGACCAGCGGTTCGCAGCGCAGCGACTGCACAACCGTTCCGGCGGCCAACGCGTCGCGCATCAACGGAAACACCTCGTCATAGGTCGCAACCAGCCGATCCACGTCCGCCTCGCCGGTCGCGAAGGAGAGATTGTGGGTGCCGAGCGTCAGGATCCCGCGTGCCAGCACTTCCTGCAGAAACAGGGTCTTGAGCTCGAACTGCGAGGCCTCAGGCCGATCGGCGATCATCAGGAACGACCAGGACGGGTGGCCGGCAAGCGACAGGAAGTGCCCGCAATCGTGCCGGTCGATCACCGCCTGCACGCCTTCCAAAAGTTTGGTGCCGCGGGCGGCGAGCACGTCCGTCACGCTTTCGGCCACGGTTTTGTCCAGCGCCGCGCGGGCGGCCGCCAACGAAAGCGTCTCGCCGCCCATGGTGAACGAATAGAAGACATGCTCGAACTCGGTCATGATGTCCGCCCGGCCCGCCACCGCTGCGAGGGGATAGCCGTTGGCCAGGCCCTTGCCGAAGCAGGCGAGGTCCGGCGTTGCCCCGAACAATTGCTGGGCGCCGCCGGGCGCGAAGCGGAAGCCGGTGATGGTTTCGTCGAAAACGGCGACCGCGCCATGCTCATGGGCGAGATCGATGACGCCTTGCAGAAAGCCTTCTTGGGGCCAAACCACGTTCATCGGCTCAAGAATCACCGCTGCAAACTCACCGCGGTGCTTCTCCAACAGAGTGCGGAGCGCCGACAAATCGTTGAAGGGGAAGTTGTGGGTGAGTTCGCGCGTGGCCGCCGGAACCCCTTTCGACCGGGCGGTGGAGCCGATGTACCAATCCTGCCACCCATGATAGCCCGAGACCGCGACCCGCTCCCGGCCGGTGAAGGCGCGCGCCGCCCGGATTGCGCCGGCGGTTGCGTCGGACCCGTTCTTGCCGAAGCGCACCTTCTCGGCGCAGGGCACGATGTCCACGATCCGTTCGGCGACCTCGATCTCGAGTTCGGCGGACAGGGAGAAGATGGTGCCCTTTTGCAGCTGTTCCGTAACCGCGCGGGTCACGTCCGCGTCGACATGGCCAAGCGTCACCGAACAAAGCGCGTTGTTGAAATCGATATATTCGTTGCCGTCGACGTCCCAGGCCCGCGAGCCTTGCGCGCGGTCCATGAAGAACGGCGCCGCACCGCGCGGATATTGGGTGAGGCTCTTGGAAAAGGTCTGCGCGCCAAGGGGGATCACGTTGAGCGCGCGCTCGAGCAGCGTTTCGGAGCGGGCGTAGCGGTGCTGGGTCTCGGTCACTTTTCGGTACTCACTTTCAAAAGGGCTTCCTCGGCGCGGCGCAGGCCTTCGTTGCGCTCAAAGCCGGCGTTGACGCTCATCAGGTCCGGTTCCCGTGCAAGAAGCGCAAGGATGTCGGCGGTGCCGAAGGCGGGATTCGAAGTGTAGAGCGCATCGTAGATGCGGCGGATGAATTCGTAGTCGGCGGGCTCGTCCACCGTCCACCGCAGTGTTGAGAGATCGACATCATTCTCAAGCGATCCCAGCCGAAAACGGTCGGGGCGGCGCGTGATGAACGGCATCACATGCTCACGTTCGACAATTGTGGCCGCTTCTTTCCAGGCGGTACGGAGCGCCGCAAAGGTGACAACCTCCACGTCGACTCCGTCCGGCCAGGTCGGACGCAAGGTGTTGGAGGCGTAATCATATCCCCCTTCCAGCGCGAGGGCGATGCAGGCGTCGATCACCGAAGGGTCGGCCACGGGACAATCGCCGGTGAGGCGCACGACATGGCTTGGCGCGAGCGGCTCGGCGGCCCGGTAAAAGCGGTCGAGAACGTCGTCCAAGGACCCGCGATAGCTCGCTATTCCGGCCGTTTCGGCCAACCGGACGAGAGCCTCGTCCTCCCCCTGATCGCTGGTGGCGAGGATCAGTTGATCGACGCGTTCGGCCCGTAACAAGCGCTCGATCTGGCGTTCCAGCATCGGCTTGCCCGCGAGCGGGAGCAGAACCTTTCCGGGCAGCCGCGTCGAGGAGAGCCGGGCCTGAAGAATTGCAAGGATCAAACCGCGCGGCTCCCTACGCCGCGCCGCGCGCCGCGCTTGTGATGAAACTCTCCCGTGAGAGGGCCGCGCTATAAAGAGCCTGTAACTAGGCCGCAAGCGCGGGCGTCGCGGGGGGCCGCGGCACCCTTTGCCGCAGCCCCCGGGCGTCCGGTCAGCCCGCCGACGCGCCGGCGAGCGGTGCCGCGGCCCTGGTCTGCTCCAGCGCCAGCTCGCGGCGCTTCAACAGGCTGGCGATGTTGATATGAGGCTCGCCCCACATCCGCCCGCGCAGGTAATCGGCATAGGCATCCTTGGCGACGAAACGGCTTTGTGGAAGCATGTTGATCGCGTCCTCGGTGATTTCCGACCAGTTCGCATCGCGAACGTAATGGGGGTCGGGCGAGCCGAGCGAACAGTTCTTTTCGAAGTAGACGACCGACTTCATATCGGGGAAGCGCTCGTGAAAGTGCTTCTTGAGCACCGTCTTGTCCCGTGCCGCGTCGGCCGTGATCGAAACCTGGCGCAGCAAGGCTTCCAGCTTGTTCATCGGATGGTGGGTCTGGTGGCCGACGCTCATCGCGGCCTCCTGCGGGCCGTTCTTGTTCGAGGTTCCTTCCACGAACCGGTAGGCCATCAGGAAGAAGTCGATATCGAAATGCTTCGGATCGTCCGTGGCGTCGATGAACGGCGTGAAACGATCGTTGATCGCCTCAACAAAGGCCGAATCGTCGCGAATGAACGGCGATCTCGCGATGCCCGGGAAGCCCTTGGGACCGAGAACGGTGCCGAGCAGAAACAGCCTCTTGTTCCGCGCCGTGCGAAGGGAGCGAAGAATGGTGCCGATCTTGGCGTCGCCGCCGAATTCCGGAAGATGGCCGCCAACGGCCCGCGCTCCGTGGAGGATCGAGCGCCAACGCGGGTTGTGGAACACCTCGCGGCGCATGTGCCTGAAACGCTGCCCGTGATCGTAGAATTGCATGTCCACCAGGCTGAGCTCGCCGTGAAGCGCGAACGGCGTTGTGAGGGAGCTCTTCATCGACCGGTGGTAGAACGGGAAGTTGAAGGATCGCCCGAAGGGGCTGAATTCGAGGTGGGTGAACGCCTCGTCCGGGGTCACGGACGTGAACTGCGCGATGTCCAGGCCGGAGGCGTATTGCCGCGACACTTCCTGCGCGAAGGCAAGTTCGTGCTCCACGCCCGGCCGCGCGACGTGCAAGGCGCGCAAAGGCCGTCCCACCAGCTGGTGCGAAAGCAGAATGGCGACCGAGTCCATGCCGCCGCTGAGCAGCATGGTGGTGTTCGACGCATCGGCGCCGGGCCAGGCGAGCAGTTCGTCGTCCCAACGGTCGGTGGGGCTCCAATTGTCGATCAGGAACTCGCGAAGGTCGTCCCGGCCGAACTCGACCTTGTCGCCCTCGATGCTGGCGCGCATGCCGGAGGGGATTTGCACGATGTTCTTGTAAGGGGTCATGTAGCCGTTGGGGTTGCTGATCCTCAGCTGCACGGCCAAACCGACGTCATCGAACTCCCGGAAGGCTTCCGCGGGCAGTTCGTGCTTGCGGGTGTAGGCGCCCCAACCGTCGGCGCCCTTTACCAGGTAGAGCCGCACGTGGCCGGTCGGGTCCGCCAGGAACTCGCCCGTTTTTTGGCAATATTGGGTGCCGCCGCTCGAGACCGAGAGGCTGTCGACTTGGCGGATCTCGTCGCAGATGTACATTTCGTCTCCAATTCTACCGTCGGCGAGGGCTAGCACGCAGCCCCCGAAGGCTCCAAGCTCCACCTACAGCAGGTGAAAATTTCACGCTAGGCGGCGCAACCGCCTTGATTGACGGGAAGCGGCTTGCTTAGGCAGACCGGCTCGACGCGGGCTGGAGGAGCGCAATAGACATCCTGTTCAGAGTGGACGCGGGTCCGGTGATGGGTTCGGGCCACGTGATGCGGTGCCTTGCACTGGCCGACGCTCTTCGCCGGCGAGGCGCAGCCACGACCTTCGTCTCCGCCTCTCTGCTCCCGGGAATGGTCGAAGCCATGAGAAAGGCAGGCCATGAGGTGGTCGAACTCGGCTCAACACAAAGCTCCGCGGCGGACGGTGCGGGATGGGACCTGCATGCGGCGGGACCCGAGGCTCAGGCAGGTGACGCCGCCCAGGTAAGGGCTGCGCTCGCCGGGCGGCGCTTCAACTGGGTGGTGGTGGACCACTATCAGCTCGGCGCCCCTTGGGAGGAGGCGATCCGCCCGATCGCCGCGGCCGTTATGACGATCGACGACCTGGCCAATCGCGCCCACGCCTGCGACCTCCTGCTCGACCAAACCGCCGGGCGCACGGCTGGCGAGTATCGACCGCTCGTGCCGGGCCATTGCACCCTCCTGATGGGCGCGTCCTTTTCCCTGCTGCGGCCTGGATTCGCCGCGATGCGAACGGCGTCACTTCGCCGCCGCCGCCAGCCCGCACCCGTTGCCCGCATCCTCGTCTTTCTCGGCGGAACCGATGTCGGCGGCTTAACCGAAGCGGTGGTGCGCGGGTTGCTGGACCGTCTGCCCGGGGTCGACATCCATGTCGTGATCGGCGGCGCGGCCAAGACGAAACACGCCCTTGAGCGGCTCGCCGGGGAGCAGGACCGCGTGCACCTGCACGTCGACACGCCCGACATGCCGTCATTGATCGCAAACGCAGACCTTGCGGTTGGTGCGGCGGGCTCCGCCTCCTGGGAGCGCTGCTGCCTCGGGCTTCCCGCTATTTTGCTTGTGCTTGCCGACAACCAGCGCCTGGTTGCTGATAATCTGGAGGCGATCGGAGCATCCATCACTGCTTACTCGCCGGCGCAGGCGGTGGAGCTTGCGGCGCGGCTCGCCGGCTCCGAGCAACAACTCCAATCCATGATCGCCGCAGCGGCGGGCGTCACCGACGGGGCAGGAACCGAACGCGTTGCCGATGCCCTGCTGGGTCAAAGCAGCGATCCGGCGGCAACGGCTCCGCTCACCGTCAGGCCTGCCGCGGACACGGACTCGCTCGCCCTCTGGCTGTGGCGCAACGATCCGGTGACGCGGGCCACCTCGAAGACTAGCGAGCCGGTGCCGTGGCAGCAGCACGCCCGCTGGTTCGCCGCATGCCTCGCAAGCCCCGACCGCTGGTTGCTGATGGGTGAAGTGGGCGCGGAGCCGGTCGGCATGGTGCGCTTCGACCGCCGTGAGGACGGCAGCCACCTCGTCAGCATCAACGTGGCGCCGGCGTGGCGCGGCCGGAAGATCGGCGCGGCCCTCCTCGGCAAAGCCCATGAAGCGTTGCAAGGACGCTTTGGCTCGGCGCGATGCGTTGCCGAGATCCACGACGCCAACACGGCCTCGCAACGCATCTTCGCCAGGTGCGGCTTCGAGCGGGTAGGCGGCGCGGAAGACGGATGGGGCCGCTACGAGCGGCCGGGGGACCTCGGCTAAGGCCTGGGCCTCCAACGTGGAGCATCCGCGACCTTTCTCAAGCTGCCGTCATCGGCTAAGGGCCCGCCAGCAGTAGAGGTAATTCAGTGGCATACAGCGTCGAGATCGATGGCACCCGCATTGGCGCCGACCATGAACCCTATGTGATTTGCGAAGTTTCGGCCAATCACAATGGCAGCCTGCCGCGCGCGCTGGAGATGATCGAAGCCGCTGCGAAGACCGGCGCCGACGCCATCAAGATCCAAAGCTACACGGCCGATACGATCACCATCGACCATGACAGCGAGGAATTCCGGATACGAGGCGGCCTGTGGGACGGGCGCGGACTTTACGACCTGTACAAGGAAGCGCAGACGCCGTTCGAATGGCACGAAGCGTTGTTCTCCAAGGCCCGCGAGCTCGGGGTTACGCTCTTTTCCTCGCCCTTCGACGAGAGCGCGGTCGACATGCTGGAGGCGCTCGATGCCCCCGCTTACAAGATCGCGTCCTTCGAAGCGGTGGATCTTCCCTTAATCGCTTACGTGGCGAGCAAGGGTAAGCCGATGATCATCTCAACCGGCATGTGCAACCTCGGCGAGGTCAACGACGCGGTGCGGACGGCGCGGGAGAATGGCTGCAACGAGCTGGTGCTGCTGCACTGCGTCAGTTCCTATCCCGCGCCCGCCGACGACACCAACCTGCGCACCGTGCCGCATCTGGGGCAAGCCTTCGGCTGCGTTTCGGGGCTGTCCGACCATACCCATGGTTCGGCCGTGTCGGTCGCCGCAATTGCCTTGGGTGCCGCCGTGATCGAGAAGCATTTCACCATCGCCCGCAGCGATGGCGGGCCCGATTCCGCCTTCAGCCTTGAGCCGGATGAATTTTCCGCCCTGGTGCGGGACTGCAAGTCGGCGTGGCGCGCCTTGGGCCGGGTGAATTACGACCTGTGCGGGTCGGAAGCCGCTTCCCTGAAGTTCCGGCGCTCCTTGTATGTCGTACGGGACGTTGCGGAGGGTGAACTGCTCACCAAGGAGAATGTTCGGTCCATCCGTCCGGGCTTCGGCCTCGCACCCAAGCACATGGGTTCCATTCTCGGGCAGCCGGCAGCCCGCGTCCTGAAGCGCGGGGAGGCGCTGAAGTGGGATATGCTCGGGTGAGCCGCGCATGCCGGTCCCCTCTGCCTCCCACTTAAGCGCGCCCTTGTGATGGTTGCGCATCCGCACCGGCCAATGTCCGGTAGCTCCATTATCTCCTGAAAGGTTGCCCTTGTCCGAAACAAGTTCTCTCAGCGTCGCGGGCGCACTTGGCCGGGTGTATCGCTTCATGTCCGTGGCCCGGAAGCGGCAGTTTTACGGCGTTCTCGCCCTGATGCTGTTCGGCGCGATCGCGGAGCTTGCCGCGCTCGGCTCGGTGCTTCCGTTCCTGACCCTGCTGGCTGACCCCGACCGTGCGCTTGCCGTTCCCGTTGTCGGCAAGTTGTTCGCCGCCCTTGGCGCCGAAACGCCTAAGCGGCTGCTGATCGCCGCGTCCGCCCTGTTCATCTTCAGCGCGATAATGGCGGCGGCCGTTCGGGTTCAACTTGCCTTGAAGAGTAATCGCTTCGTTCACGATGTCGGCCACGACGTCGCCGTCGAAATCCAGCGGCGCATCCTCTACCAACCCTATATCTACCACGTCGGGCAAAGCACGAGCGACATCATCGCGTCCTTGCAGAAGGTTGCCGTCTTCGTCTTCGGCTTCATGCTGCAGATCATGGCCGCCGCGACGGCGGCTGTGATCGCCGCCTTCATCATTGCGCTGCTTTTCTACATCGATTGGATGGTGGCCTTGTCGGTCGGCTTGATGTTCTCGACCATCTATGGCGCGGTGATGCTTTACAGCCGGAAGCGGCTGGAGCGCTATTCGTTCGAAATGAGCGATGCCTATTCCAAGCGCGTACAGATCGTGCAGGAAAGCCTGGGCGGCATCCGGGACATCATTGTCGACAAATCTCAAGCGATGGCGCTTGCCGATTTCCGCGCCCTCGACCGCCGGCTGAGCACCGCGCTGGCGACGGTTGAATTCCTTGGCGCATCACCGCGCTTCGTGATCGAGGCGGCGGGAATGGTGATGATCGCCGTGGTCGCCCTCGCGCTCTCCAGCCAGGAAAGCGGCCTCGCGAGCGCGCTTCCGGTGCTCGGCGCCCTGGCGCTTGGCGCGCAGCGTCTTCTTCCCTTGCTCCAGCAAGTCTACGTCGCGTGGAGCGGTGTCGTTGCCCGCCGGGGCGTAGCGCTCGACATCATAGGCCTGCTGGACCTCCCACTGCCTCCGGAGCTGCCCCAGTCGGACGCCCGGCCGCTGGAGTTCAGCGACAAGATCACCTTCCAGGACGTTTCCTTCGCTTACCCCGCGCGGCCCGATCCGGTGCTCCAGGACGTGAGCATCGAAATTCGCTGCGGGTCTCGCGTTGCGCTTATCGGAAGCACGGGGAGCGGCAAAAGTACGCTTGTCGACATGTTGCTCGGCCTGCTTGAGCCGACCAGCGGGGCTATCCTGGTCGACGGCCAACGGCTGGCCGGCGCGGACATCGCCCGGTGGCAGAGCAATATCGCGCATGTGCCGCAAACCATCTTTCTTGCCGACACTACGGTTGCCAGGAACATCGCCTTGGGTGCCGGCGACGAGGAAATCGACCTGGACCGGGTCGCAGAGGCAGCGGAACGCGCGCAATTGCTCGACTTCGTGCGCAGCCTCCCCGCCGGTTTCGAGACAATGGTCGGCGAGCGCGGCGTTCAGCTTTCTGGCGGGCAGCGCCAGCGGTTGGGTATCGCCCGCGCCCTGTACAAGCGCGCGCGCGTGCTGATTCTCGACGAAGCGACCAGCGCCTTGGATAATGAAACCGAGGCCTTGGTGATGCGCGCGCTGGACGATCTGGGCCCGGTGACGATCGTGATGATCGCTCATCGGCTGTCGACCATTGCGAGCTGCGAACAGGTGATTCGGCTTGAGAAAGGGCGCGTTCTGCAGATCGGAACCTATGACGAGCTGGTGCGCGACGGCTATGCGCAGCCCGCAGCCGAGGCCGCAAACTCCTGAGCACAAGACTGCGCGCGCGTGCGCCGCAATCCAGGCTTTTAGCTACGCCCGCTTGCTTCGGGTCTACCGCCTGCCGCTGAAGGACCTTGCCACCGGCGGGTCCGAAGGAGTCGCCGGCGAAGGCCTGCGCAGGGCTTGCGTCTGGGCGGGGCGCAGACGGAGCGCTCCCTCACTCTCCTCGGGCACGGCCTCCGAACCATTCACCGCCGGACGTTCAACGCGATCGTTCGAGTGTGACTCCGGTCGGTCCGCGCGGGCGACGACATGCAAGCGTTGTCCGCCGTCGCCAGGGCCCGAACCCGCGCCCTTTTGGCGGAGACGCTTGAGCATCTGGTTACAAGGCCGCTCGGTGACGTGGTACAAGAGCCAGCACAGGAACAGGATGGGCGGCATCGCGCAGGCCCACGCCCAATAACTGGTCATATCAGCGGTGGTCACTCCCGTTAACCGCTCCACGATCGCCAGGCCGGCGACGATGAAGGCGTAGTGGAAGATGTAGATCGAATAGCTGAAGTGCCCGACATTCAGCCAACGCAGCGACGTCAGGCGCTGCGGCACGTTCCGGATCAACAGCACCGTCATGCCGACCATGAGGACGTTCGAGACGAGATTGCTGCCCCCGTAGGCGAGCTTGACCGCGAGACAGGCGAGGAAAAGAACGCAGCACGCCACGCCGAGGCGGGTGCCGGTCAGCACCGGGATCCTCCCCACATGGTGATAAGCCATCGCGCCGACGGCGAAAAACAGCAGTTCGTTACCAAGGAAGTTCAGGAAGAAGCTTCCGGTGGCGTTGAAGCCTATTCCGAAGACTGCCGAAGAGGCGAGGCAAAGCGCAACCGCCGCGGCAAGGAAAAGGTGCGCGGCCCTGCGGCTGAAGATGATGAAGGGGCAAAGCAGGTAGAACAGCACCTCGTAAGGCAACGACCAAAATTGCGGGGTGATGTGCGTGTCTGCGTTGATGTACAGCAGCACACCCGCGATCTGCGCCGGATCCCTCAGTTCAGGAGACGAGACCGCAAACGCCACCGCGGCGGCTAGGAAAACGGCCGCGATGTAGGGCGGCCAGATCCTCAACATGCGCTTGCGGTAAAATGCCAGCTTGCCCTGAGTCTGGCTGACGCTGTGCGCCATCGCAAAGCCGCTCAGCACGAAGAAGAGCACCACGAACTCCATCCCCAACGCGGTAAGCTGAAGGAGCGCAACGGCAGCATAGTCGAAAAAGGTGGCGCTTTCGCGCAGCACGACGCTTCCGCCGGCGAAAAAGGCGCCGCGGGTGTGGTTGGCGAGGACGTAAAGCGCGGCGATGCCCCGCAGGAAATCCAGGCTTTCGAGCGGGATGGTACCCGCCGGTTGGTTATTCCGTGCCATATTGCGGCTCTATCATGTTCCCAGGTTACGGCAATGTGGAACCTGAGGGAGGTTGAAAGCTGTGTCCGCCGCGGGGGCGCTATAGACCGTTCAAGGCGAAAGGACCCGGCCGTTGTGAACAACGCGCCCCTTGAACTTGGAGGCGACGATGTTCGCGCCGCCGTTGATCAGGTTTGTGCCCGAGAACGTCCCGTTCAGCTGGGCCATGCCGGGCGCCGGGGAGCTCATCCTGACGTTGTGGAAAAAGGTGCCGAACTGCGCATTCGGCAAAGCGATCTTGCGGTAGGTGAAGTCGCAGTCGCTGAAGAGCGTCCCCTTGGAGGAGCCGAGTTCAACCGGCCACTCATATACCTTGGCTGCCACGCTGAGCGCCGGATCGTCGGAAAAGCGGCAGTTGTAGAACTTGGGCGCGTGGCGGCCGGTTGGGTCGTTAAAGAAGCCGGCCGCCGACCCAACGACCACGCAGTCGCGGAACACCATGTCGGGTTTGTTAGGGTAGAGCGCGAAGTTGAACGCCCCAATGAACTTGCAGCGGTGGCAGGTCACCCGGGCGGTGTCGCCGGAATCGGCACCGAGGCCCGAGCCGCTATTGGCGTCGAACTCGCAATCCTGGAGGATCACGTCGCGTATGATGCCGATCTCCGCTTCCAGATCGAGCCCGGCCCCCGGATTGGACCGGACCCGGCCGTTGCGGCCGGTGTACCGGAACTTGCAACGGCGGAAGGTGATGCCCTTGCCGCCGAGCACCGACACGCCCTGCCGTCCATTATACTCGAAGCGGCAATCCTCGATCAGCGTCGGAACGGGAGGCTCTGCGTCGCTCCTGACAACCGAAAGCAGCATCATCCCGTCGCAGCCGAGATGGTGGGCATGAACGTTGCGGACCACGTGGGTGCCGCTGTTGCCGTTGAGGTGAAGGCCGTGATTGGGGATTTGCCAACCCACGTCGCCCCATTGCCCGCCGATCCGCGCCTCTGCGATGGCGCCGTCGATCTCGATGTCGCGAACTTCGACACCGCCTGTGTTCTTGTCCAAAAAGATGGCGGCTTGAAACGGGGTGGCCTGGTACCGGCCGTCGGAGAAAGGCAGCTTCACCTCCCGCGGCCTTCCCGTCGCGGGGTCGAAGGAGCCGAAGCGCAGGCCTGGCGCGGTTCGCAGGGTTGCGCCGCCGCCGTCGATCGTCACCTTGCGCCGGCAGCCGCGGATCGCCACCACCTCCCACGCGCGGAATGGGCTGGCCATGCCCGGCACATACTCTTCCCGCCCGACCACGTATGTTGCCCGCGAGAAAGCGAGTGTGCCGCCGCCTTCGAACTCAACAAACAGGCCGGCGGCGTTGATCGCGTCGGTGTCGTTGGTTCTGCCGTCGCCCATGGCGCCGAACCAGTCGACGCGAACGACGCCGGCACGCTCGCGAACCCAGGCGCCGGACCGGCCGCTCGGATCGCGGGCGGGCGGAACAAGGATGCCTTGCAGGGGATCGGCGTGCACCCTTTGCGACATGTCGCCCGGCGACCAGACAAAGACGCCGCCGCGCCGCCCTTCCTCCAGAACCAGCGAACCGCCGCGTGCCGCCGCCGCAAGCGCGCGGCGCCCCAAAACCCTTTGCGCAGCCGCGGCCGCCCGAGGTGCCGCGGCGAGACCCGCCAAGGCGCCGAGAACCGCGCGTCGATTGGCTTGCATCAAGGGCCCTCCGCTTTACGCCCCGGTGGCGCATCGGCCATTTCGCTGTGATGAACGCCACGGACTTGGCTCCCGCTTCCAGCCGTGCAGCAGGGTTGAATATTTCACCTCGACAACATTTGAGGGCGCTGCCAGCCATGCCCTTCAACGATCTGGCGGGCAGCGCACCTTATGAAGAATATTTTCGGCCGGGCGGCATGCGCCATCTTCGCCATCGCAAGCAGTGCCTCGGCTGCCGCGGCAGCGCCTGCCGCCAAGGTGAACAGCGGCGACAATGCGCTGATCCTGATCGCCTCCGCCCTGGTGCTGTTCATGACCTTGCCGGGCCTGGCGCTCTTCTACGGCGGGCTGGTGCGGGCGAAAAACTTCCTGTCCGTGCTGATGCACTCTTTCTGCATCGCGGCCCTTGCCTCGGTGCTTTGGTTCGCGCTCGGCTACACGCTGGCATTCGGTGCAGGCGGGCCCTGGATCGGCGATCTTTCCCGGATCGGCCTCTCCAACCTGCAGCCGGTGCGTGAAGGTCTCACCGTCCCTGAAAGCAGTTTCGCGCTGTATCAGATGATGTTCGCGGTGATCACGCCCGCACTGATCGTCGGCGCATTCCCGGAGCGCGTCAGGTTCTTGTGGCTGATGCTCTTCTCCGGCGCCTGGCTGCTGGTGGTCTATGTCCCCGTCGCGCACTGGATCTGGGGCGGCGGCTGGCTGGCTGGGCTCGGCGTTCTCGATTTCGCCGGGGGCATCGTGGTCCACGCCACCGCGGGCATCTCTGCGCTCGTTCTGGCCCTGATGATCGGGCCGCGCCGGGACTTCAAGCATCAGACGCTTGAGCCGCACAGCCCGGCGATGACCCTGGTCGGGGCTGGGATGCTGTGGGTGGGTTGGTTCGGCTTCAACGGCGGTTCCGCCTTGGCCGCCAACAACGCGGCCGGCAACGCGATCCTGGCGACCCACCTTGCCGCCTCCTCGGCGGCGCTGACCTGGGCGATCGTTGAGCGCTTGAAGTTCCGCAAGGTCACGTCGGTGGGCTTCGTCACCGGTGTGATTGCGGGCCTCGCGACCGTGACGCCCGCGGCCGGATATATCACACCGGCCGAGGGCCTGCTGTTGGGCGTCGTCGGCTCCCTTGTCTGCTTCGGCGCGGTGCTGCTCATCAAGGGCGTTTGGAACATCGACGATTCGCTGGACGTGTTCGCGATCCACGGCGTCGGCGGCATCCTCGGCTCGCTCCTGCTCGCCTTCATGGCCGATCTTCCCGAGGGGCAGACGGCGCTTGGTCAGCTGCGCGCGCAGGCGATTGGCGTCGGCGTGGTCCTGCTTTGGTCCGCGGTGCTGACCTATGCCATCGCGAAAGCGGCTGCGCTTATTGCCAAGATGCGGGTCGACAATTGGGCGGAACGGGACGGGCTCGACATTTCGAGCCACGGAGAGCGCGCCTACACGCCTTTGTCGTAGGGGAATCGCCCTCGCCGACCGGCGGTGGAGGGAAGGCAGAGGCTTCGATTAGCCGCTCTGGGATTCGGCCATGATTATCCGCGGTTTGCCGGGTGCCTGCGCAGCTTCGCCCGCGACAGAACGCCACACTTCCTCGTAGCCCGCAGCCATCTGCTGCAACGAGAAGTTATCGGCAATCCGCGCGCGCGCCGCTTGGCGCCGGGCATCCCACACCTGGCCATCGGCTTCCCACAGGGCGCGTGCTTCAACGATCCGGCCGGCAAGCGCGTCGGGCGATTGGGGCGGAGCGGTCCAGCCTGTTTCGCCGACCATGTACGCGGCATCGCCCACGTCGGTGACGATGCAGGGTGTCGCGCACAGCATTGCCTCGCCGACGACGTTCGGGAAGGCCTCGCTGCGGCTGGGCAGGACATGAACGTCGAGCGTTGACATGATGGCGGCGACGTCGGCGCGCCGCCCGAGCGGAATGGCGATCTCCTCCAGCCCGCGATCGGCGATCGCTTGCGTCAGCAGCGGATTCTCGGGCGTAAGCTCATGGCCGACCAGCAGGCAGCGGACGGGTGTGCCCCGATCGCGCACCTTGCCGAGCGCCGCCAGCAGGTTGGGGATGTCCTTTTCCGGATGCCAGCGGGAGACGGCGCCGACCAGGAATTCGTCTTCGCGGATGCCCAGGCTGTCACGGACGCGCTTGCGCGCCTCCGGATCGGGCTTGAACGCTTCGGTCGCGTAGCCGTTCGGAATCACCGCGCCGCGTGCGCGGTCGAAGCCGAGACCGGCATGCATCGCCGCCGAACGCCGCGAGCAGTTCACGATGAAGTCGGGCACCCAGCGCGCCACCGCGCCGCTTGCATACACCCAGTTGCGGGCGGAGCGGCTGAGAGGTTCAAGCGAGGCGCAATGGATGCTCCACACCGACGGCTTGCCGGCCATCCGCGCGCCGAGACTGCCGAGCAGGTTCGACCGGTACATCCATCCCTGCACGACGTCCGCATCGATCGAGCGGATGAGGCGCCACAAGCGCAAAACCGCCCGCAGGCCGGTGCTGACGGAGCGAACCTTGAGGTAATGAACGGTGATGCCGCTCGCCCTTAAAGGTTCGCTGTACCAGTCCTCGTCGCCCATGCAGATCACTTCGTGCCGGACCGGGGACGGCCGGGTGACGAGCCGGTACATCAACGTCTCCGCACCGCCGGGGCCGACGCCGCCGATGACGTGCAATACGCGCAAAGGCGCTCCAGGCGCCTGTTCAGGGCCAAGTGTCACCCTTCGAAGACCGGAATCATCTTGTACGGGATATAAGCGTAGGCGTTTACGCCGTAGCTGAGGAACACGAACAAAGTCGCGGCCAGATAACAGAGGATCCCGGAGGTCAGCAGGATGCGCCCGCCCTGCTTTGGGGTAGCCGCCATCGGCAGACGCGACAGGACGAGCATCTGCAGCGGGTAGATGTAGAGCAGCAGACGATCGACAGCGGTTGAGGAGGGAACCACGACAAAGAGGAGGATGCAGAAGAAAGCCAGGTAGCTGAAGTTTCGCCACAGGGTTTTCTCATGCTCCTGCAGACCCATCAAATTTTTATATTTGAAGAAAAGAAGCGCCGGGAGAACGTTCATCGCAAGCCGGAACACGGTGCCGGACGACTCCAGCTGGCCTTCGGTGATGTAGTCGTTGGCGTATTCGGTGAACGTCCTTCCAAGCAGGTAAGCGCCGCCAAGTGCCATCGCCAAGAGGAGCATGACGGCCTGGAACCGGTTCTTCGTGAAGGATAAGCCCGCCAACGGGACCACAAGGATCGCGCTGGCATGGAACGTGGCGGCAATCCCCACCCAGATCAGAAAGCGCAAGGTTCGTTTCTCGGGAAAAGCGGTAAGCGCCAGGAACACGAAGCCGATCGCCGTCGCCTGCCGGATACCGCTCATGGCGATCACGATGACCAGGTAGGGAACAGCGACGGCGACAGCGAGCCAGGGATTGGCTTGCTGGTTGGCGAATTTCACCAAACCCCAGGTGAAGAACAGGGCGCACAGGAAATTAAGCACCCAAAATTCCGCACCGCCCCTACGCAGCAGCCACACAATGGAATAAAAGGCCGGATCGCCGGCATAGCCGGACAGAAGCTGTTGGTAGGACGCCCAAGCGGCATTGTCCCAGATCACCAGGTAGTTGCCCCAATCGACCCCGATTTCGTAGCGGAGGCCGATCATGGCCACGATCAGGAGCGCCCCGAGCCATAATAGGCCAAGGCTCCTGCGTTGCTGCAACGTGGGGTGCGTTCCCAGCGCGCCCGCGGCGAACGCGCCAAACAGCAGCCAATAAGGGAACATGCACTCTCCGTTCGGCGCCCGGACGGTGGGGCCGCGCCTCGCCTCGGCGCGTTACCCGATGGCCGGGGCGGGGTCCAGTCCGATGCCGTTTCTTCCGCGTAGGCGCGGCGGGAAATTGCATGCAATCACGGGACTCTTGAAGCCAGTTCACTGGAAGGGTGCCGGGGCCTATGCTAAGCTCGCCGCTGCAACGTTACCGCCGCCAAAGCCGCAGCTGCCGATGGAGAGTTCGCAATGGCACCTGTTGCAATCGTAACCGGCGGAACGCGGGGCATAGGGGCGGCGATCAGCGGCCGCCTCCGCGCGGCGGGGTTCACCGTGGTGGCCAGCTACCTCAACAACGAACAGGCGGCGGCGGAACTCGCGGCAAGCACAGGCGCGATCGTGAAATGCTGGGATGTCGCGGACATCGCCGCCTGCCAGGACGCTGTGGCCATGGTGGAGGCGGCGATCGGCCCGGTCGCGGTTTTGGTCAACAATGCGGGAATTACCCGCGATGCCTCCTTTCGCAAGATGACGCTGTCCCAGTGGCGGGATGTCCTTGCCGTCAATCTCGGCGGGTGCTTCAACATGGTGCACTCAGTGTGGCCGGGCATGGCCGAGCGGCGCTACGGCCGGATTGTCAATCTGGGCTCAATCAACGGCCAGGCGGGGCAATTCGGGCAGGTCAACTACTCCGCGGCCAAGGCGGGGCTGCACGGCTTCACCAAAGCGTGCGCACTGGAAGGCGGTAAGGCCGGCATCACCGTCAACCTGGTGGCGCCCGGCTACACCGAAACGGACATGCTCGCCGCCATGCCCGAAGCGGCACTGGAGAAGACGAAAACCGCTATCCCGGTCGGGCGCTTAGGCCTGCCCGAGGACATTGCCCGGGCAGTGGAATTCTTTTGCATGAAAGAAAGCGGCTTTGCGACCGGCGGCGTTTTGTCGGTCAACGGCGGCCAGCACATGTTCTAGGCGGCGGCCCGCGGCCCCGCCGCTGCGCCCGCAAGCTTTCGGCAATAGTCCAACTGGGTCAGCACCTCGCACCGGCCGGCTTCGCGCAGGCGAGCGACGTGGGCAAGGATGCCCCGCAGCACGTCCAGAGTGTCGGGGGCGCTCGCGATATTTTCCGGATGCAGCCAGTAATGGACCACGCCGCCGGTGGCGCTTGCCCGATCCAGCATCCGCCTTCCGCGCAAGATGCTGAGCCAGCGCGGAACCAACCGGCGCGGCCCGTGGCGCCAGTTGACGAAATGACCCGCCGGGATGCCGACGGGATCGCCCAAGGGCTGGGGATCCGTGTCGGGAGGGGTGAAGACAGAGAATTCCGTGGCAAGCGAGGCGGCGCGGGAACGCAGCCGCGCAAGGCGGTAGCCGCCGATGCCGAAGTCGCGCAGCTGCGCCTGATGGGCAATGTCGTTGCGGGGATAAACGAACGTCTTCGCCGCCCGCAGCTCCGGGCCGAGCTGGGCGTGCAGCCGCCGCTCGGCGTCGATAAAGGAGCGGTCCACCGTTCCCCAAGGCACGTGCGTGACGCCGTGAAGCGCCACCTCGTGCGCAGGGCCTTGTTCCAGCACGTCCGCAACCGCCCAATCGCCGTGCCAGCCTTCGCGGCTGCCTGCCGTCATGTCTTCCAGCGCAGGGGAAAGATAATGCGGCACCTGTTCGGCAAGCTGGCGCAGCTCCGGCTCCAGCCGCCGAACATTTGCGCGGTCTTCCCCAAACAGGCCGACGAACGCAAAGGTGGCCGCCACGTCATAGTTCCGGAGCAGCGCAAGCAGCGCATGGTAGGCTTCGCGCAGGCGCTCGTCGGACAGCTGACGGTGATAATCCCGCGTCAGAACGTCGGCGACACCCCACTTGCCTTCGCAATCCAGGCTCAGGATGAATCGTGCAGTCACGGCTCAAACGGTATCAGAATCGAGGTAGCTTAGATACCAATCCGGGGGCGACTGCAGGAGCGGCTCGAGCGCCGGCACGAGCGCACGGCCGCCGAAATGGATCTGCACCGGCCGGAATTGGTCCGGGAAAGGCAGAAAGCCGGCCGCGCGATAGGCGGCCCGGTTGGGCGCGCCGGGAGGACACCAGGCCAGCGCCGCGTCCGCGCCCGCGTCCGCCGCGGTTGCGACCTGGTGCCGGATTAGGCCGGCCAGCGCCTTGGAGTCACCGGGACGCGACATTGCCTCCATGACGTAGCAGATGCGTCCGTCATGCTTGTCGAGTACGCAGCTCGAGACAAAGGCGCGCCAGTCGCCGTGATCACCTTGCTCCGCGATGGAGGTGTAGGGCGCGTCCGGCCGATCGATCAGCCGCCAGTTGAGGAAGTCGGCATCGCGGTCGACGGCGCAGCCCGCTTGTTCGGAAAAGGAGCGCCATAGGTCCGTGGCCCTCTCGTCAAAGCGCTCGATGCGGACATAGCGGCCGGCGGCAGGGCGGGGCCGGGAAACCATGCGGATGTTGACGCGCGACAGCCCGGCGGCGATCCGCCGAAGAAAGTAGCCCGACCGGATCGGGCGCACCATGAAGGGCACCGTTCCAAGGTTTTGCCAGCCAAGCTTGCCGAACCAGCCGGGCGCGGCATTGTCGTTGGGAAAGCCCCAAGCCAAGGTAGCGCCGTGCTCCGCGCCGCCTTCATGCACCGCGCGCCCGAGGCTGGTGAACAGCCCTTTGCCCCGGTAAGCGGGGTCAACCATCGTATCCACCGCCTGAACGGCGGGCACGATGCCGTTCGGGGTTGGCAGTCGTGTCGCAATGAGACCGATCATGCCGACGATCTCCCCGCCGCGCGACGGATCCTCCGCAGTTGCGAAATGGCCCGGACCGTGCGGCGCGTCGCGGAAGCGCCACTGCAGAAGTGCGGCATTCTTGTCGTTGGAGTCGCCGCTGAACAGCCGCTCGTAGGCGGCCTCGACCTCCTTGCTGAACGGACGGACCTGGTAATCAAGCGACATGCACAAAGAGCCCGTTTCGAGGTTCGGTGTCGCTAGACACGCCCCACCCGAAGATCAACCGCCTGCGGTCCAGGGCGTTGCACGGCGCTAGGCGGAAGCCGCTCGCGGGGCGATCACCAGGGCTTCCCCCTCTACCGCGACGATCCCGTCCTGCCGGGTGCAGCGCGTCGCAAGCCGCACGCGGCCTTTTTCCAGAAGCTCCAGCACTTCCACTTCGGCGGTAACGGTGTCGCCGGGGCGGACGGGCGCGAGAAATCGCAGATTCTGTTCCAGGTGGATCGTGCCCGGGCCCGGCAGGCGCATGCCGAGCACCGTGCAGATCAACGACGAAGTCAGCATGCCGTGCACCACCCGTCCGCCGAACCGGCCGGCGGATGCCGCCACCTCGTCGACGTGCCACGGATTGAAGTCCCCGGAAATGCCGGTGAACAGCGTCAAATCCGCTTCGGTGACGGTTTTGGAGAATTGAGCCCTATCGCCAACCTTGCAGATGACCGGTTCCATGGCGCGTTCGGTTATCCTGCTTGGGGAGCCACCGCTAGGCGACGGGGCCGCGGTTGTCTGTTGAAGGGCCATCTTCTAAGGAGCGGACTTAGCCTGGGCAAGCCGCGGACGGAGACTTTGGTGATCGGAGCTGAGGAATATCTTGCACCCCACGAACTCGGCAGCCTGGGTTTGGGGGGGTGCGGCCGCAACGTGTTCATCAGCCGGCGGGCAGTAATCGCCAACCCCGCCAAGCTCTTTCTTGGCAGCCACATCAGGATCGACGCTTATTGCAGCATCATCGGGCGTGAGCCCGTGCGGCTCGGCGACAATTGCCATGTGGGATCTTCAGTCAGCATCAGCGCAAGCGCGCCGGTGCAGATCGGCTCTTATTCCGGCATCGCGAGCGGGGCGCGGCTGTTCACCGCCGACGACGATTATAGCGGGTCCTATTTGACCGGCCCAACGGTGCCGCCGGAAAGCACCGGCGTGAAGACGGCAGCGATCGAGATCGGGTCGTTCTGCGTCGTCGGCGCGAATGCCGTGCTGCTGCCCGGAACGATTATGGAGGAGGGCGCCGTGGTCGGAGCCCTGTCGCTCGCGAACGGGCGTTTCGAGGGTTGGGCGATTTACGGAGGCGTTCCCGCAAAGCGCCTGAAGGAACGGACCAAGGGCGCGCTCCGCCTTGTTGAGCAGCTAGGCAACTGAGACCGGCCTGCTGCCCATTCAGGGGTTCGGCAGCGGCGGCTCGCCTGCGGCGCTTTCAATCGCAAAACTTTTCCGCGTTGAACGGTGGCGCCGGCGCGCCCGCTAATTGGACATGTGAATGGCCCGCAAAAAGGTTGTGATCTCGGTAAACGCCGCGTGGAACGTGGTGAATTTCCGCCTCGGTCTTCTGGCGGCCCTGCAAGCCCGCGGCTGGGACGTGGTCGCGCTTACCCCGGACGACGAATATGCCGAACGCCTTGCGGCGCACGGCATCGCGCATCATCCGATTGTCATGGACAAGCAGGGCACCTCCCCCCTGCGGGACGGGATATTGTTCCTGCGTTACTTGCGCGCGCTGCGGCAGATCCGGCCCGCCGTGTTCCTCGGCTATACGGCCAAGCCCAACGTGTATGGGTCCCTTGCGGCGCACGCGCTCGGCATTCCCGTCATCAACAATGTCGCCGGGCTTGGCACCGCCTTCATCCGCGAAGGGATGCTGACCCGGGTCGTGCTTCGGCTCTACAAGCTGGCCTTCCGAAAATCCGCGACGGTGTTCTTTCAGAACAGCGAAGACATGGGCATGTTCACGCGGCTGGGGATCGTGCGGGCGCACCAGGCGCGGCTGCTTCCCGGATCGGGGATCGACCTTGCCCGCTACACCCCTTCGCAGCGGCGCGAGGGCGAGGGCTTTTCGTTCCTGCTGGTCGCCCGCTTGCTGTGGGACAAGGGCATCGCCGAATATGTCGAGGCGGCGCGAATGATCCGCGCGCGCCGGCCGGATGTTTCTTTCCGCCTGCTCGGCTTTCTTGACGTCGCCAACCGCACCGCCGTGTCGCGGGGGGACGTCGCCGGCTGGGGCGATGCGATCGACTATCTGGGCGCAACCGACGACGTGCGCCCGTTCATTGCGGAAGCCGACAGCATCGTGCTTCCCTCTTACCGCGAGGGGCTTCCCCGGGTCCTGCTCGAGGGCGCGGCAATGGGTAAGCCGCTGATCGCCACGGACGTGCCGGGCTGCCGCGACGTGGTGGAAGAGGGGAAGAACGGCTTCCTGTGCGCCGCGCGCGACGGCGCTTCGCTGGCGCAGGCGATGGAGCGCCTGCTCGATCTGTCTCCGGACGAACGGCGCGCCATGGGTAAGGCGGGGCGCCGCCGCGTCGAGCAGGAATTCGATCAGAAAATCGTCAGCGAACGCTACGCCGAAGCGATCGCCCGCGCCACCGGCGGCTGACCCAAAGCTCAGTCGGCGGACAGGTGCCGCACCGTTGACGGGGTTTCCTTGGGCTGGTGGCGGCGGCGCGCCCGGGGGCGGGCTTCGGCCATCAGCGCGCAGCAGACGGCGAACAGCGCCGAAAGCGCCGCGGTGCGCAGCGGGTAATCGACGAAGCTGTGGGCCAGCAGCGCACCGCCCGCGACGGTCGCCGCCCGGGCGAAATAGTCCGGCTGCTCGGCGCGCCAGACGGCCACGGTGCGCGCTCCGAACCAGAGCAGGAAGACGAGGACCAGCAGGACGCCCGGGACGCCCGTTTCCAGCAGCAGTTCGACATAATCGTCATGGGCATGGTTGGCGAACAAGCGCGTCACGCCGGCCGGATCTTCGTACATCGGGTAGACGTCGACGAAGGTACCGAGACCCGTGCCCCACGGAAAGAAGTCGGCGACTGCCTTCATCGTGGTGGTGAGGAAGAAGTAGCGCGACCCGGTGTCGCTTGCCGAAGCGCTGGTCAGATCCCCGCCGACCGGCGCCGTGAACACCAGGACCACGGCGGCGACGAGCAGCACCGCCCCCGCGATGGCGCCAAAAGCGATCCGCTTGCGGTTGCGGCTGCCCAGGGCGAACATGCTGATCCCCGCCACGGGGATGATCAGGCCCATGCCGGCAAGCGACGCGTTGATGGCGATGCCGACCGCAATCACCGCAAGCGCGCCGGCCAGCATCACGGCAAGTCCCGACGCACGGTTGATGGAGCGGCCTTTCGCCTTCGCGTCGAAGAACAGAGCCGCAAGGAACGGCACGGTCGCTACCATCAGCATGCCCATGTGGTTGCTGTTGGCGAAAAAGCCGACGGCTTTGCCCCAGTTGGTGATCTGATAGAAGTAAAAGGGCGAATCCTGCCCGCCGGCGATCTGCACCGCGCCGAGGGTCACGGAGACGATGGTCACGCCGCAAAGCACCCATGCGATCCAGGAGGAACGGAAGCCGCCGAGGCGAAGCATGCCGAGCAGGGTGGCGATGGCGGGAAGGAGCCACAGCACCGAGCCCCAGGTGCGGTAGGGCGCAAGCGACAGGGGAAGCCAGGGCAGCGGCTCGCCCAGCATCCGGTACCCCTGCGCGACCGACTCGCGCCCGGCGAAGCTGGTCCAGATCGCCGGCGGCAGCGGGATCAGGTGGAGCGCGGCCAACGCCAACGCCAGACCCAGCAAGACAAGCAGCCGCCGTGCGGGGGCCGCAAGCGGCGTCTGCCGCTCCACCAGCGCCGCCCAGACGATGATGGCGAGCGCTATCAGCTGAAGCACCATGTTCGCCCAAAATCCGGCGGCGCTTGCGCCGCCGAAGAGCAGGCAGAGCAGCAGAAAGGCGGGAACAATTGCCAGGCGGAATTTGTGGATCACGGGCGCCCCCCGGCTGCAACGGCCACTTCGGAGAAGACGGCATTCTGGCCGGTCGGCACTTCGCCGGCGATGCCCTTGAGGCGAAGCCACTGCGCGCCGCAGCCGGACGGAACGGTGAAGGTGCCGGTCATCGCGCGGGGGCTGTAGGTGGTGTCGGTGATGGGCAAACGCAAAAGCTCGCCGCCACCGGCCGCGCAGGTCACGGTCCATTCAAGGCGGCTGCCGTCGCCCTTGGCGTCGCCCTGGACCTTGAACTGCAGCCGGTGCTGTCCAGGGCCGAGCACAAGCAGTTGGGAGGCAAGGTCGGTGTCTGCCCGGCCGTAATAATCGATTTGAAGGGCGGGACCGTTGGTCCGCTCCGCGACTCCGTTGGCGGTGGAAGACAGCGACCAGTTGAACGGCGCCGGGCCCGGCAGGCCCCGGAAGCTTCCGTCGTAAACGGCTTTCTCGCCGCCCTTGTCGGGCAGGCCGGTGAAGCCGCGCCACAATTGCACGGCGCGGCCGAAGTCGCCCTTGGCGACGAGGCGGTCGAGAAGCACGGCCTGCCACGGCTGGGCGGCGGCCGGGGCGGCGCCGGCGGCGCGAGTCAGGCGCAGCAATTGGTCGGGATCGATCTTGCCCGCGGCGAGATGTTGGAACACCGCTTGCTGAAGCCCGGGCTCGCGCGCCAGGACGCCGATAAGTACCGGCCCCGTTCCCGGCTCTGTCGCCATGCGCGCGAGCTCGGGCACCAAAGCCTCGCCGGCGCGGGCGATCAGGCGGTTAAGCACGGAGATTTCCACGCCCGCTTCCGGGAGCCGTTTGGCGCGTAGATAGCGATCGAGCAGCACCAGACGCGCGACGCGGGAGCGCGGGTTGCGGCGCTTTGCCTCTTCAAGCAGGCGCAAGCCCCGATCGGCTTGGCCCCCTGCAATGGCGAGTACGCCCTGGACCACGAACGGTTCTTCGGCGAGCGGCGCATGGGCAAGCGCGGCGGCAAGCCGGCGCTGGCCTTCCGGACTCACCCGGCCGTTGCCGACCTGAAACTCCGCCATGCCGATCGCGATGCCGACGCGGGGGTCGTTGATCGAAACGGCCGCCGCCGCGCCCGGGCTGCGCCGGATCAGGGCGCCCACGGCGGACGTTTTCACCACCTGCCAGGCGAGGAGAAGCGCGGCGAGCACCCAAAGCAGGATCTTGCCCACGCGGACTGCCCCCCGCCTTTGCTGCCGCGCCATTCCGCTTAAGCCTCTCGCTGGCCGATCAGCTTGATCTCGCGCTCGCGGCTGCCGACGCCGCCATAGCGGTAGGGCTCATAACCATAGCCGTAGCCATAGCCGTGCGACTGCTGACGGAACTTGGTAAGAACCGCGCCGACGAGGTTGCCGCCGGCCGCCTTCAGACGGTTCACGGCGTCAAGCGCGGCGCGGGTGCGGGTCTTGCCGGTTTCCACAACCAGAAGCGTCGCTTCGCAGGTCGCGGCGAGCAAGGGCGCATCGGCGAGGCCGAGCACCGGCGGACCATCGACGATCACGATGTCGTAATGGGAAAGCGCCTCGGCGATCAGCGCCTTGAGGCGCGGCGACGCGAGCAATTCGGCCGGGTTCGGCGGCAGCGGACCGCAGGGAAGCAGCGACAGATTCTCGAACTGCGTGTCGAGAACGTGGCCGCTCAGTGCTTCGGTGTTGGTGAGCAGCTTCGAGATGCCGCCGTCATGATCGCTGCCGGTTACAAAGGCCGGCTTGCGCAAATCGCCGTCGATGAGCAGCACCGAATTGCCGAGACGCGCGAAGTTCTGCGCAAGCGCGAGCGTGGTGCTCGATTTACCTTCGGCGGCACGGGTCGAGGTGATCAGCAAGGTACGCGGCGCGCCATGTTCGGTTGTGAACTGAAGCGAGGTGCGAAGCGAGAAATAGGCTTCCGATACCGGCGAGGTCTGATCCTTGAGATCCTCCGCAACCGCTTCGGTTCCCTTTTTCTTCGGGATGGCACCGAGGAACGGGAGCCGGAGCTTCTCGCGGACATCGTCGGGCGTCTTGATCGTGTCGTTGAGGAATTCGAGCACAAGCGCGGCACCGAGGCCGGACAAGAGACCGATGCCGAAGCCGATCAGCAGGTTGAGAAGCAGGCTGGGCTTGTAGGCGCCCGCCGGCGGCTCCGCGCGGTCGACGACCGACACGGTGTTGGCGCCGACGCCTCCGGCCACGCCGATCTCCTTGTAGCGCTGGAGCAGTGCGTCATACATGCCCCGGTTGGTGTCCACCTCGCGCTGCAGGATGTTGTACTGGATGCGCTCGCCGCGATCGGTGAGGACGCGGCCCTTGAGTGCATTGACCTGCGCCTGAAGCGACCGTTCTTCGGCCGCCGCGGCACGATATTCGGCGGCAAGGGTGGTTCCGCGGCCGCCGGAGACGGTGCCGGCTTCCTGCCGGATCGCCTGGTCGATGGCTTCGATCCTGGAGCGCAGGCTGACCATTTCAGGGTAATCGGGCTTAAACGACGACAGCTTCTGCTGGTAATCCGCGGCAAGCGACGCCCGCTGGGCACGAAGCGCGGTGGTGCTTTCGGTCACCGCGCCGGCGTTCAAGGACCCGGCCTGACGATAGCGCTGCTCGGCGGTGACGCGGCGCGACTGCGCCTGGGCAAGCGCCTGGTTCAGCTGGACCAGCGAAGCGCCTTCCAGCGAGTCGGTGTCGCCGCCGCCGCCGCCCTTTTCGGAGCCGCCGCTTGCAACGGTGATCAGGCCTTGTGCCTGCGCGTAGTTGACGAGCTGGCGCTCCGAACGCTCCAGATCGCCGCGAAGCTTGGCGATCTGCCGTTCCAGGAACTTGCGCGCGTAGGACGAGGCTTCGTAGCGCCGCTCGAGGTTCGAGTTGATGAAATTGTCGGCGAAGCTGTTGGTGATCTGCGCGGCAAGGGCCGGCGACTCCGAGACGTAGGAAATTTTCACCAGGCGGCTGCCCTGCACCGGCTCGACCTTAAAGTTGCCGAACACCTTGCCGGTCGCCGCCTTCAGCCGCGCGCCGCGGTCGCCGCCGGGGGCGAGGAATTCCGGGTTGGAAACCAGGTTCAGTTCCTGCGCAACGCGCTGAGCAAGGTTTCTGCTCGCCAAGAGGCCGTATTGCGTTGCGAGATATTCGCGGTCGCTGCCGCTCGGGCGCATGCCCGATTTGGATTCGTCGATAACTTCAACCGTGGGCGGGTTCAGTTCGAGAACCGCGGTTGCACGGTAGAGAGGCGTGGTGAGAAAGGTGATCACCACGGCGCCCGCGAGCGCGATCGCGACAGCGCTCAGGATCAGCCAGCGCCATTCGGAGATAATCCGCCAGATGGTCGCGAAATTGAGATCGCTGGCACCCGCCGTGGGCGCGACGTAAATCTGCTGCCCCTGCGGCGTGGCTACAACGATGTCCCCTCCCGGCTGCCGTGCAAGCGGCCAAACAGGCCCAGCGCCTGCTGGCTCGATGTCATTCCTGCTCATGGGACGGGGAACTGCCTTTCAAGCATTAGGTGAGTGACGCCCTTATCAGCGGCGTCCTCCAATCAGAAGGGTCGGAAGATGCTGAGGATCGGAAGGTTGGTAAGGATCTGCCGCTGCGTTTCCTTCACCTTGGATCCGTCCACGACCACGATGTCGCCGCTGTAGATGCGCGGATCCTCGGCCTTGCCGCGGCGGATGTCCGTAAGGTCGAACGCGGCCGCCATGCGCTGGCCCTGGACCTGGCGGAACACGGCGACGCGGCGCGGATTGCTGTTCTCGTCGGTGCCGCCGGCGCGGGCGACGACCTGCATCAGGGTCAGCGTGCCGTTGACCGGGAACATGCCCGGCTGGCGCACCGAACCGTCAACCGTGACCTGCCGGGTGGTGGATTTGGTGATGCCGACGCTGACGTCGGGATTTTGCAGGTATCGCTGGCCCAGAGCCTGGGTGATCCGGGCATCGAGTTCGTCGGTAGTGAGATCAACCGCGCGGATGTTGCCGACCAGCGGCATCGCAATGTTGCCGGTCAGATCGACGTCGAACTGGCCCGACAGATCGGGGACCTGGAAAACGGTAACCTTCAGCGTGTCGAGCGGCGCGATACGGTAGCTGGTGTCCAGCGCGGTCAGCGAAGGCGCGTCCGGCATAGCGAGCTGCGTCTCGTAAGGAATGCTTCCGCCGCGCTTGTCGGTGCAGCCGGCCGCAAGCAGCGCCGCTCCCGCAAGCAAGGCAAAGCGCAGCGGCCCACGGGCGGCAGACTTCAACGGGGCTGGCGCACCCGCGATATAATCGTGTGATGTCGACACGGACGGTCCTGAGTTGGGCAAGATCTTGTTCCCTAAAATGCGCGGTGAGGCCCTGTGGGTCAAGCCGAATTGATTGGCGCTGAACGGAGCCGGGGTTCCGGCGCCGCCACAAAAGCCTTAACGATCAGCAGGTTGATATGGATCAGCCCGCCTTGCCGGCCCCAGTTGAATGGTTTGCGGCGCCCGCTTCGCCGCTCGTTGCAAGGAACCAGCGCCGTTCGCCTTCCAGCGCAACGGCGGTCAGAACGCCCGTCCGGTAGGCGCCGGTGTCGATGGAGATGCGGTTGCGGCGCTCTTCCACGCTGCCGACGATGGTGTGGCCGTGAACCACCACGAAGCCATGTTCCTTGGCATCGCTGAGGAACGGTTCGCGGATCCAGCGCAGGTCCTTGAGGTCCTGGTAATCGAGCTCAACGCCCGGGCGGATGCCGGCATGCACGAACACGAAATCGCCGAAGCGGAACGTGTCGCCGAAGCTTTGCAGGAATTCGCGGTGCGCCGCCGGCACGTGGCTGCGCACGAGAGCAATGCCCTGCTGCTCCTCGGCAAAGCGCAGGGTGTCCGGATCGACGCCGTAGCTTTGCATGCATTCGGCCCCGCCGAAGCGCATCCAATTGCCGAGCAGGTCCTTCTCGCCGTCGAGGACGCGCAGCAGCACTTCCTCATGGTTGCCCGACAGGAAGACGGTGCGCGCGAATGGCGGCTTGTAGGTGCGCAGCCGCTCCACGACGCCCGCGGACTCGGGTCCGCGATCGATCAGATCGCCGAGGAAGATGATGAAATTGTCGGCGGACGGGCGTGCCTTGATGTCCGCTTCGATCCTGGCGAGCATGTCGTCCAGCAAATCGAGTCGGCCGTGGATGTCGCCGACGGCATAAGCGCGCGCGCCTTGCTTGCCGCGCGGCGCACGGGCTTCGTTGCCGGCGACCATGCGCGCCAATTTACCCAGAAAAGTCATTCAAACGGCCTAAAAAGAAAGAGTGGGGCGTCAACGGCGGAGCGGAGGCCCGGTTGCCGCTTCCTTAGCAGTTTTCGCCCTCTGGCGCTAGAGAGGGGGAAGCAGCTTGCCCGGATTCATGATCCCTTGGGGATCGAGCGCGGCCTTGATCGCCCGTTGCGCCGCGATCCGGGCCGGCGGCGCGGTGCGGGCAAGCTCGGCGCGCTTCATCTGGCCGATGCCGTGTTCGGCCGAGATCGAGCCGCCCGCGTCCGTCACCATGTCGTGTACGAAAGCGGTCAGCGCGGGCCCTTCCTCCTCCATCCAGCCCGGGCGATCCGGGGGCGCGATGACGTTGAAGTGGACGTTGCCGTCGCCGAGGTGACCAAAGGCGATCACCCGGGTGCCGGGGTTGCGCGCCTCCACCGCGGCGGCGGCCTCCCCAATGAAGGCGGGCATCTTTGCCACCGGAACGGAGATGTCGTGCTTCAGCGCCGGGCCTTCCAGCCGCTCCGCTTCGGCAATGGTTTCCCGAAGGCGCCAAAGCTGCGCGGCCTGGGCGCCGGTGGCGGCGAGGGTGGCATCTTGCACGAGGTCCCCGCCGATCAGGCCGCCGAGCGCGCGCTCCAGCGAGTCTCCCGATCCTTCGGGGAACACCGCTTCGAGCAGGACGTGCCAACGATGCTGACCGGCGAGAGGCGCGCGGGTGCCGGGAATGTGCTTCAGCACCAGGCGAAGCGCCGAATCGGGCACAAGCTCGAAGCCTTCCAGCGCCTGGCCGAGATCCTGCTCGAGCGTTCGCAGCAGCCGAAGCGCCGATGTCGGATCGCGCAAGCCGACCCAGGCCACGTCGGTGCGGCCGGCGGCGGCGACCAGGCGCAGGCTTGCCGCGGTGACAACGCCAAGCGTTCCTTCGCCGCCGATCAGCAACTGGCCGACATCGTAGCCGCGATTGTCTTTCTTGAGCGGGGAAAGCCCCTCCCAAAGGCTCCCGTCGGGGAGCACCGCTTCGACGCCGAGCACCTGGCTTCGCATTGTGCCGAAGCGCAGCACCTGCGTGCCGCCGGCGTTGGTGGAGACAAGGCCACCGATCGTCGCCTGCCCCTTGGCGCCGAGCGAAAGCGGGAAGCGCCGCCCTGCCGCCGCCGCGGCATCGTGGACCTCCGACAGGATCGAACCGGCTTCGGCGACGAGCAGATTATCGTCGGGCGAGACCAAGCGGATGCGGTTCATCCGGCGCAGCGACAACAATACCGCGCCGGGCGCTTCGGGCGGGGTCGCGCCGCCGACCATCGACGTGTTGCCGCCCTGGGGGACGATCACCACGCCGGCGGCCGCGCAAAGGGAGACCAAAGCCTGCACTTCCTGCGTGGTGGCGGGCATCAGCATCGCCGCCGCCGTGCCGCGCCAGCGCCCGCGCCAATCGACCAGCCAGGGCTCCATGTCGCCGGCGTCGCAGCTGAAGCCCTTGGGGCCGAGCAGTTCGGCCAGCTTGCCCAAAACGGCTTGGTCGGCGGGGTTCGGCATGCGGCTTCACTGGCGAAAAGGCCCGCGCCATGCAATGGGGCCGCATGACACTTCCGCTTCGTCTCCCCGCCGCCCTGTGCGCCGCGCTTCTGCTCTGCGGATGCGATCCGCAGCCGGAGGTGCCGACGCGGTCCGCGACCCTGGGCAAGCTGCCGGCGGCGCTCTGCGGCAAGGCTTCCGAAAGCCTTGCCGCCCTCGCGGACTCGGCGGTGTTCGAGCATGACGGCAAGGGCTCGGCGGTTCTTGCCGAGGCTGCGTGGATGAGCATGTCGGGCGAGGCGCGGGAGCAATTGGCCCGCACCCTGGCGGTAGATGCGGCGTGCAAGCAGAGCGACGCGCCGCGCACCCTGCAGGTCTTCATCAAGGCGGAAACCGGGCGGACGCTGGCCAGCCCGGTGGTCGATCTCGCGCCGGGCGCCGACATGATGTTCGAGGAAAGCTGAGCGCCAGCGGCGAGCCCGCCCGTTGACAGGGCCACTCCGGCAACGGAATGGCGCTTTTTCCCAACCCCACGAAAGCTTTGAACATGACGGTGGCGATTGACGCGACGATCCTGGAGGATCGCCGCTGGACCGGGGTTGAACGCTACCTTGCCGGGCTTGTGCAGGGGCTTTCCGCCCTTCAGCCGAGCGAAGAGACGGTTCTGCTTTCGCGGACGCCCTTGGCCTTGCCGCACGCGCTGCCGGCGGGCGTCAGGAGCGTCGTCACCGGCGAGAGCCGCCTGCCCGCCGCTTTGTGGCGCGAAGTCGTCATGGGCCCGCTTGCGGCGAAGCTCGGCGCGCGGCTGCTTCATTCGGGCATCACCGCCGTGCCCATGCTTCCGTCGCGCACCGCGCGGATCGCGACGGTGCACGAACTCACTTGGCTCCATGCCGAGGATCCGAGCCGGGCCTTGTCCGTGCACAAGCTTCGCGTCGCCGCGGCGGCGGCCTTTGCCGACCGGATCATCGTCAACTCCGAGCATACCCGGAACGACGTGCTTTCCGCGTATCCGCGGGCGCAGGGCAAGGTGCGGGTGGTCTATCCGGGCATCGATCCGGCCTTCCGTCCGGTGACCCTCGCGCCTCCCGAAGCGGCCGAGCTTCGGCAGCGGTTCGGCATTCCCCCCGGCCCCTTCTTTATCTTCGTCGGGCGGATCGAGCCCAAGAAGAATATCGACGGCATGCTCGATGCGCTTGCCGCCGACCTGCCCGGCAAGCCGTCGCTGGTTCTGATCGGCAAGATGATGTTCGACCAGCAACGCTTCGATTCGATGGTGGCGGAGCGCGGTTTGGGCGGGCGGGTGATCCGGCCGGGCTTCGTGCCGGACGCCGATCTCGTCGCCTTGCTGAGCAGCGCCGACGCGCTTCTTTACGTCAGCCAGATGGAAGGCTTCGGCTTTCCGCCGCTGGAAGCGATGGCCTGCGGGACCCCGGCAATCGTTTCCGACCGCGGCGCCATTCCCGAAGTCACCGGCGGCGCGGCGGTGATCGTCTCGCCTGACGACACGCCGGCCCTCGCGGCGGCGATGCACCGGATGCTGACCGAGCCTGGCTACCGCGCCCAACTCGCCGAACGCGGCCGCGCCCGTGCCGCTTCTTTCTCCTATGAAGCGGGCGCGAAAGCGCTGCTCGAAGTCTACGCCGAATTGCGCTGAGCGCGTGTGGAGGTGGCGCGCCTGCACCACATGCGCGACAAAATTCGTGCCGGAGGCCACAACGCCTTCCACTCCAAGGATTTTCTCAATAGGGGCGGGAGTTCGTTACGGGAGCGTAGGCGCAGTTGAGGATTTCCCGGTTTCTGTCGGCCGCGATGCAGGTTTCGGCCCTTGCCTTGTCGACGGCCGCCGCTGCGCAATCGAGCGGCGCGGCCCCGTCGGCGGAGCCCGAGATCGTTCCCGACAGCCAGTTCCAAGAGGAGCTGCCGCCGCTTGATCCGGAAATCGGCAAGCCGCTGGAGCCGCTCGAGGATTTCCAGGTCGAGGACACGACGCCGGTTGCGCCCACTGGCGAACTCATTCCCGACGCAGCCGTTACCGATCCCGAGCTGACCCGGCCGCTGACGCCGATCACCGAATTCGACGTGCGCGTGCCGGAGCCGGGCGCGGAAGCGGAAGGGGATTCCCCTGGGCCGGTTGAGCCGGTGCGCTACAGCCTGGAAGTGGAAGGGCTGGAGGAGGTCGAACTGGAAGGCCGCTTCCGCGACCTTTCGGCGCTTGAGGATGCCGATGGCGAGGCAACCAACGGCTCGCAGGTTGCGCAGCGGGCGGAGGAGGACGAGCTGCTCGCAGTCCGCCTGCTCCGCTCGGAAGGCTATTACGACGCCACCGCGCAATCGACGATCGAGCAGGTTCCGGACCAGCCGGGGCGCCTCAACGTGGTGCTGAGCGCCGTTGCCGGGCCGCGCTACAATTTCGGCAACATCACTATCACGGGCGGGACGACCGAGCCGGCGAATCTGGCACGCGAGGCTTTGCCGCTGAAGGAAGGCGAGCCGATCGTCGCCTTGAACGTCGAAGCGGCCGAAGCGAACGTCCGCCTCAAGCTGCCGCAGCAGGGCTATCCGTTCGTGGACGTGGGGCTTCGCGACATCCTGCTTGATCCCGACACGCGGCTCGGCGATTACACGCTGCCGGTCGATCCGGGGCCGCGTTCGCGCTTCGCCGGTTTCACCACGGAAGGCGACCTCGCCTTCGGGCCCAAGCATGTCGGCGTGCTTGCCCGCTTCAAGCGCGGCGAATTGTACGACCATCGCAAGGTCGACGACCTGCGCGAGGCAATGGTCGCCACCGGCCTGTTCGCCACCGTTGCCGCCGAACCGGTGCGCACCGGCGAGCTTGCCGAAGACGGGTCGGAATATGTCAACATCCTGGTGCGCCAGGATGCGGGGCCGGCGCGGTCGCTGTCGGCCAATGCCGGCTACAGCACTGGCGAAGGCTTCCGGGTCGAGGGGACGTGGGAGCACCGCAACTTCCTGAGGCCGGAAGGGGCGATTCGCGCCACCGCAATTGCCGGCACGCAGGAGCAGACGCTCCGCTTCCAGTTCCGCAAGTCCAATGCCGGCAAGCGCGACCGCACGATCCTCGTCCAGGCCGAAGCCGGCCGGCGCGATTATCTCGCCTTTCGCGGCTATACGGCGCGGCTCAGCGGGCTGGTGAGCCGCGAATCGACTCCGATCTGGCAGAAGAAGTGGACCTACGCCTACGGCGCCGAGCTGATCGCGACCAACGAAAGTCAGGTTGGCGAGCCGGACCTGTCGATCGGCGACGCTTTCTTCCTCGCCGGCCTTACCGGGCAGCTCGGCTACGACGCGTCTAACAGCCTGCTCGATCCGACCAAGGGCTTTCGGCTGCTCGGCCGGATCAACCCGGAAGCCTCGCTTCGCGAGCCCGGCCAGCCCTATATCCGCAACATCCTGGAAGGCAGCTACTACTTCCCGGCGACCGATCAGCTCACCGTCGCCGGGCGGGCGCGGGTGGGCTCGATCTACGGCGCGACTTTGGCCGAGCTTGCCCCGTCGCGGCGACTTTATGCCGGCGGCGGCGGGTCGGTGCGCGGCTTCGGCTTCCAGGAGCTCGGCCCCCGAATCGAGGTCGCCAACCCGAAGTTCGACCCGACCGACCCGGACGAGAAGGATGAGCCGACGCTGTCCGTCCCCACCGGCGGGCGCTCCATGGTCGAGTTCGCGCTGGAGGCGCGTTACCGCTTCGGCAATTACGGCGTGGTCGGCTTCGTCGACGCCGGCCAGGTCTATGACAGCCAGTCGCCGCGCCTGAACGACCTGCGGCTGGGCGTCGGCGTCGGCGGCCGGCTGTACACCAATTTCGGACCGCTTCGCGCCGACATCGCCATGCCGCTCGGCCGCCGCAAGGGCGAGTCGCGCTTCGCCGTCTACATCTCCATCGGGCAGGCCTTCTGATGGCCGACGAGGCGGCAATCGACGAAGCACCGGCGCCTGCGGCGATCCCCGTTGGGCGTCACCGCGCCCGAACGGCGGTGAAGTGGGTCGGCATCGTCCTGCTCGGCCTGCTGGTCCTCGTCACCGCCTTCTGGATCTGGCTCAATTCCAGCCTCGGCCACCGCTACGTGGTACGCCAGATCAACAATCTGGAAATGGCGTCCGGCCTCGACATCGACGTGCAGCGGATCGAAGGCTCGCTGTTCGGCGAGTTGAAGGTCTACGGCCTGACGCTGAAGGACACCAAGGGCACCTTCTTCACCGCGCCCGAAGCGACGCTCGACTGGCGGCCGCTGTCTTACCTCAAGAACCATGTCGACATCAAAGCGCTCACCGTGCCGCAGGCGCGGCTGATGCGGCTTCCGGAGCTTAAGCCCGGCGATCCCAACGCGCCGATGCTTCCGGACATCGACATCGACGTCGGGCGCTTCCAGGTCGACCGGATCGCGGTCGATCCGGCCGTCACCGGCTACCGCCACCTCCTCGGGCTGAGCGGCCGCGCCAAGATCGCCGATGGACGGGCGCAAGTCGCGCTCGACGCGGGTGCGCTCGACGCCCCCGGATTGCCGGGCGGCGACAAGCTGGTGCTGCGCGTCGATGCCGAGCCGGAAGCCAACCGGCTTGCGCTCGGCGTCCGCGTCGAGGCGCCGGCCAACGGCTTCGTGTCGGGCCTGACCGGCATCAAGCAGCCGCTTGCCGCCTTGGTCACCGGTTCGGGCGACTGGAAGAATTGGAACGGCCGCGCTCGCGCCAATCTGGGCGGCAAGCAGTTCGCCAACCTCTCCCTCGGCAACAAGGAGGGGACGTGGACCTTCGCCGGGCCGCTCTCGCCGGGCCTGGTGCTCGCCGACGGGCCGGCAAAGAAGCTGCTCGGCGATGTCCAGCTCAACCTCACCACCGGCTGGAAGGATCGCCGCGCCGACATGCGGCTTCGGCTGAACTCGGCCGCGCTTGCCCTTGCGGCCGAGGGGGTCGCCGATCTCGGCCAGAACAAGTTCGAAGGCATGAAGGTCGCCGGGCGGCTGCTTCAGCCGGGCGCGGTGGCGCCGGGGCTGACGGCGCGCGACCTTAGGGTGGAAGCGGTGCTGAACGGCGCCTTCGCCACGCCTTTCGCGGCTTACAACATCCGCGCCGGCGCGCTGGGCTTCAACGGCACGGTGCTGGAAGGCCTCACCGCCCGCGGCCGCGCCAAGATCGATACCGACAGGATGCGCATCCCCGTCTCGGCCCGCGCGCGGCGGATCACCGGGCTCGACCCGTCGGTCGGCGGGCTCCTGACGAACGTCGCGGTGGACGGCACCCTGTTCGTCAGCGGCACCAAGATCGTGTCGGACGACCTCAAGGTCCGTTCCGAAAAGCTGAACGCAACGGTGGTGCTCGCCGCCGACACGGCGCGCGGCCAATACCGCTTCGGCATCAACGGCACGGTCAACAATTACCGGCTGAACGGCATCGGCGTGATGGACATCACCACCGACATGGACGTGGTGACCTCCGGCGGCGGCTTCGGGCTGAACGGCCGGGTCGCGATCCGCACCAAGATGATCGAGAACGCCTCGGCGCGCGACTTCCTCGGCGGCAACGCAAGCGCTTCCGCGCGGGTGCGGATGAGCGAAGCGGGCGACGTGATGCTGGAGGATATCCGGCTCAATTCACCGGGCCTGCGCGTCACGTCTGGGCGCGGCACCTGGTCGCCGAACGGGCGGATCGACTTCCGCGTCGCCGCCGTGTCACGAGCCTATGGCGCGGTGGCGGTGGTCGTCACCGGTACGGTCGACCGGCCGCAGGTGCAGCTTCGCGCCGCCAATCCCGGCTTCGGCATCGGCCTTCGCGACGTCACCGCGACAATCCGCGCGACCGGCAACGGCTACCGGATCAACGCTACCGGCCAGTCGCAATACGGCCCGTTCACCGCCGACGTAACGGTGCTTCAGGGCCGGACCCTGACGCTGGACGTCCACCGCTTGCTGTTCGCCGGCATGACCTTCACCGGCCGGGTGACGCAAACCGCAGCGGGGCCGTTCGCCGGCACGCTCAACGTCACCGGCCAGGGCATTGACGGCGTGATCCGCCTCGCCGCCGCCGGCCGCTACCAGCGCGCTGATGTCGACGCGCGGGCCAATGGCGCGACCATCCCGGGCGAGACCGCGATCACCATCCAGCGCGCTTTGGTGCAGGCGACGGTGATCCTCTACCCCGACGCACCGCACATCGTCGGTGACGCGCAGTTCGAAGGCGTCCGCGCCAACAACTTCTTCCTCGCCCGCGGCCGCGCCAAAGCGGATTACCGCGGCGGGCGCGGCACCGCGCAGCTCTTCGCCGAAGGCTCGAGCGGCGTTCCATTCCGCATCGCCGCTAACGCCGCTCTGACGCCCGAACTGATCCGCGCCAACCTCCAGGGCGAGGTCAACCGAATCCCGTTCCGTCTCGCCCGGCCCGCCGAAATCCGAAAAATGGGCGGCAACTGGCAGCTGTCGCCGACCCAGCTGGTCCTGCCGCAGGGCAATGTGCTGCTCGCCGGCCGCTACGGAAGCGCCGGCACGGTAATCCAGTCGCGCCTCAGGGACTTCGATCTTTCGCTGCTGAATGCTTTTGCGCCGACCATGGGCGTGTCCGGCAAGGTGAGCGGAAGCATCGATTACGCAATGCCGGCCGGTTCGGCTTTCCCGCGCGCCGATGCCCGGCTGAACGTCGCCGGCTTCTCGCGCACCGGTATCGCCACCCGCTCGCCGCCGGTGGACCTCGCTCTGCTCGGCGAACTCCGCCCAGAGGGTGGATCGCTGAACGCCGTGATCCGGCGCGGCGGCGCGGTGGTTGGCCGGGCGCAGGCGCGCCTCCAGCCGGTCGGCCCGGGCGCCGGCGGCTGGATGGAGCGGCTGCTCGCCGCGCCGCTCGCCGGCGGCATCCGCTACAACGGACCTGCCGAAGTATTGTGGTCGTTCAGCGGCCTGTCGAGCCAGCAACTGTCCGGGCCGATCGGCGTCGCCGCCGACTTCACCGGCCGGGTGCAGAGCCCCCAATTGAACGGCATCGTCCGCGCCAACAATCTCATCTTCACCGATGAAACCTACGGGACGCGGATCACCAGCCTTGCCGTGCAGGGCCGCTTCAACAATTCCACGCTTGAGCTGACGCGCATCTCCGGCAAGGCGGGCCCGGGCACGATCGAGGGCCAGGGCACGGTCGGCTTCGCGGCGGCGTCGGGCTACCCGATCGACATCCGCCTTACGCTTGCCAACGCCCAGCTGGCGCGCAGCGACAATATCGGGGCAACGGTGAGCGGTACCATCGCCATCACCAACAGCCGGGCAAAGGGCGCCTTGATTTCGGGCGACCTCAACCTGCCGAACCTTCGCTACCAGATCATCCGCCAGGGCGCCGCCCAGGTGGTCGAGCTGCAGGGCGTGCGCCGCAAGGGCGAGCCGCTGCGCCCCGTCGGCGCCGACGCCGCCGAGGCCGGGGGAACGCCGAGCATCTGGAAGCTCGACCTGCGGGTGCGGGCGGACAACCAGGTCTTCATCTCGGGCATGGGCCTTGAGTCTGAGTGGAAAGCCGACCTGCGCGTCACCGGCACCTCGGCGACGCCCGAGATGGTCGGCGAAGCGGAAGTGCTGCGCGGCACCTTCAGCTTCAGCGGCCGCCGCTTCGACCTGACCCGCGGGCGCATCGAATTCACCGGCGGGCGCACCTTCAACCCGCGCATCGACCTCATCGCAACCTCGGAAATCGAGGGCGTCGACGTCAACATCAACGTCTCCGGCACCGCCACCAACCCGCAGATCGCTTTCACCTCGAATCCGGGCCTGCCCCAGGACGAGATCATGGCGCGAATCCTGTTCGGGGGTTCGGTGAGCGAGATTTCGGCGCTTCAGGCGGTGCAGCTCGCCACCTCGCTCAACGCTCTTCGCGGCGGCGGCGGCGGCTTGAACCCGCTCGGCAAGCTGCGCTCTGCAACCGGGCTGGACCGGCTTCGCGTCCTCGGCGCGGACGAGACCACCGGGCGCGGCACGGCGGTCGCGGCAGGCTTCTACATCTCCAACGACATCTATCTCGAGCTGATCACCGACGCCCGGGGCTTTACCGCTACCCAGATCGAGATCGCGCTGTCCAAGGCGCTGAGCGTGCTGTTCCAGGCGGGCTCGAGCGGCGGCACCAACGTCAACGCGCGTTACCGCAAGCAATATTGATCTGCCGGTGGAATATTACGAACTGAAGCAATGGGTCTCGGCTGTCAGCGGCCTCGACATGGATGCGCTTCACGTCCACGTCGGCGTGCTTGCCCAGATCGCGGCGGCGGCGATGCTTCGCAAGCGGCTGTCGAGCCCCTGGCCGCTCCTGGCGCTGGCCTTGGCGCTGTTCGCCAATGAGGCCTACGACCTCCAGAACGAAGTCTGGCCGACGCGCGGCGAGCAGATCCTGGAAAGCGTCAAGGACATATGGAACACGTTGTTGCTTCCGGCCGTGCTGATGCTGCTCGTCCGCTTCGCGCCGCGCTTGTTTTGCGCTCCGTCAGTGGCCGATGCGGGTGAGGCGGGCGAAGAGCGGCGCCAGACCGGGAAATAAGCGCAAGGCGGGCATCAGGAGCGTGCGCGAAGCGGGGCGTTCGGCGGCACCGCGCAGAGTTTCCGCGACACCGAGTGGGCGGCGGGCGCGGGTGGAGAAGGCTTGCTGGAAGTCAGAGGCATTCTGGCCGGCGAGCAAAGCCTCTCCGGCGGCGATGCCGCTTGCGAGGGCGATGGCCACGCCATCTCCCGCAAGCGAGGCTATTACGGCCGCTTGATCGCCGACGCGGTAGACTCCCGCCGTGGTTCCGGAGGCGCGCCAGCCGTAGGGAACGCCCGCGACGGCGCTCCACGCAGTTAGCGCGCCGCCCTCCAGCCGCCGGCCAAGCGCGGGGAGTTCGCGGGCGAGTTGGGCGAGCAGCGGCTCTAGTCCGCCGGCCCCCTTCAGACGCGCGCGGGAGACGGAGAGGCAGAGATTTGCGGTGCCGTCCTCCTGCAACAGCGCGCCGGAATAGCCGCCGTTGAACAGATGAAGTTCTATGAAGCCCTCGAGATCGGCGGCGCCCGCTACGGAAGCACGCAGGCCGAGCGGGGCGGTGGCGAGGTCGACTCCGCGTTCGGCGCCGCGAAGCTCGTGCTTGCCCGTGGCGATCAGCAGTGCGTCGCCTTCGAGCTCCTCGCCGTCCTCCAGGCGGAGCCGGCGGAGGTCCGGTTCGGCGGCGCGGATGGAGCGGCCGCGCAGAATCTCTGCGCCGCCCGCAACCGCCGCCGCCTGGAGCGCTTGGTCGAGCGTTCGGCGGGAAAGGCCGGCGGCGGCGTGGGGCAAAGGCGCTTCGAAGGAGCGTGTGGCGGTGACCAGCCTGAGCTTCGAGATCGGCCGCGCGCCGAGGGCCTGCGCGTCGATGCCGAGGTGGCGAAGTGCGGCAAGCGCATCCCAGCCGAGGAAGCCGCCGCACACCACGTCGCGCGGGCCTTCGCTCCGCTCGACCAGCAGCGGCGCGACGCCCCCGCGACCGAGCACGATCGCCGCCGCGCAGCCGGCCGGCCCGGCGCCGGCAATCAGCGCAGGCGTTCGACGCACAGCCGGAACGGGAAGCGGCGCACGACCCGCGCGCCGGCGATCCCCGCCTCCTCAAGGATGTGTTGCCATTCCCCCGGGCGAAAGGCGCGGGCGATGGAGAGCTGGCCGTCCTCGCGAACGATGCGGTGAACGCCGAGCAAGCGGGCGAGGAGGGGATAGCCGCCGTAGGCGAAAAGGTGGCGGTGGAGGTCGTTGACCAGCCAGCCGCGCACCGCATTAGCGTCCATCCAGCGCAGGAATGCGGTGAGCTGCTCCGCGCTCATGTGGTGCGCGACGAGGCTTGAGACGACGAAATCGAAGCGGCCGAGATCGGCATAGTCCCCGGTGCGCCAGTCTATGGGTAGACCGCGAGGTGTGGCGGCGCGGGCGGCGGCTTCGCTTTTGGGATTTAGATCGACGCCGGTGAGGTGCGCCTCCAGCCGGTTTTTGGCTGCCCAGCGGGCGATTGCGCGGAGCATGCCGCCGTCGCCGAAGCCGACGTCAAGAAGGGAGAAGGCCTTTGCGCCCTTCGTGGCGCGGTTGAGGAAATCCAGCGTCGGGCGGCCCGCGAAGGTCCAGCGGTTGACCCGGCCGAGATCGGCAAGCACTTTCCGATACTCCTCCGGAGGAAGCGCCAGATCGTCCATCTGCTCCTCTTCGAGCGTTCGGACGGAGAGGTTCCTCACGGCGCGCGTCGGAAGCGGAAGCCTTCGGCAGCGAGGCCGGGGCCGAAGGCGAGGGCGACACCGCGCGTACGTTCCGGCTGCTGCAACAGTTCGGCAAGCACGAAGGGAAGCGTTGAGGACGACATGTTGCCGAAGCGGGCGAGAACGTCGCGCGAGGCGGCAAGCGCTTCGGGCGCAAGGCCAAGGCCATGCTCCACCGCGTCAAGCACCGAGCGCCCGCCGGCGTGCACCGCCCAGGCGTCGACTGGCCCTGCACCGGCATCGTCGAGCAGCTCGGCGCGGAAGTCGGGCTGGCGCAGCGCCTCGGCGATCCGGCCGGGCACCTCGCCCGATAGCTGCATCACGAAGCCGTTGTCGCCGACATCCCAGCGGATGAGATCGCCCGATTCCGGCAGGGTCGCGGCGAACGGCCGCTCGATCGCGAAACCACTCGCCTCGCCGGTGACGAGCATCGCCGCCGCGCCGTCGCCGAACTGGAGCATGGCGAGCAACGGCTCGAGTTCATCGTCATATTGGAGATGGAGCGTGGAGAGCTCCACCGTCACGGTCAGCACTCGCGCCTGCGGCTCGGAACGGACGATGTGGTAGGCCGTGCGAAGCGCCGACACCGCGGCGTAGCAGCCCATGAAGCCGACCAGGGTGCGCTCGACATGGCCGGCGAGGCCGAGTTCCCGAGCGATGATCTGGTCGATGCCCGGCGCGACGAAGCCGGTGCAGCTTGCCACCACCAGGTGGGTGATGCCGTCGAGAGCGACCTGCTCGCGCAGCCGCGCGATCGCCTGCAGCGCCAGCTTCGGCGCCTCCTGGGCGTAGATCGCCATCCGCTCGGCGGTGGAAGGATTGCGGCCGTGGTAGAAGCCGCCGTTCGCGACGGGGGAGCCCTCCGCCTCTCCCTTCGGCAGCACCGACCAGCGGTGGCCGATGCCGGAACGCTCCGCCATGCGCCGGAACAGCGCCTGCTTGCGCGGCTCGGCGATCCGCTCCGCCGCCCAGCCGATAAAGGCCCGGTGGACGTCGTGTTGGGGTACGGCGGTGCCGATGGCGTTGAGGAAAGCGGGCAGGTGGCGGCTCCGGAAGAGGATCGGTTCGTGCCGCTAAACGATTGGGGAGGCGAGAGGAACCGGGCCTTTCTGCGGTGACGGTGGCGCGAGCTTCTTCAGCAGCAACTCTGATCCTCCGCGTGGCCGCGAAAAAGGCTCGCTTCGTCGGCGGGGAGGCGCGGAAGAGGGTTGCGGCGGCGACTCGCCGGTTCGTACACCGGAGGCGTGAACGGGGCGGATCCAAAACCAGCGGACGGCGTGCTGCGCGGCAAGGCGCACCTCTTCCCCCTGCGCGTCTATTTCGAAGACACCGATGTCGCCGGGATCGTCTATTACGCCAATTACCTGCGCTTCCTGGAGCGGGCGCGAAGCGACATGCTGCGCGCCATCGGCGTGGACCAGCGGGCCGCACTGGAAGGCGGCGAAGGCGTCTACGCGGTTGCCGAAGTGTCGATCCGCTACAAGGCGCCGGCCAAGCTTGCCGACGACCTCCTGGTGGTGACGGAGGTAAAGGAGGTGCGCGCCGCATCCGTGCTTATTCAGCAACGGGTCATGCGCGGCGGCGACATTCTGGCCGACGCCACCGTAACGGCCGCCTTCCTGTCTCCGGAAGGCCGTCCCAGGCGCCAGCCGCGCGCCTGGGTTGAAACGTTCGAGCGGTTGCTGAAGGAAGGATAAGAGTGGCTGTTGACCAAATGGCGGGTGGCGCGATGTCGCCGATCGCCCTGTTTCTCCAGGCCGATATCGTCGTGAAAAGCGTGATGATCGGCCTGCTGCTCGCCAGCCTATGGACCTGGGCGATCATCGTCGCGCACATCCTGAAGGTGCGCAGGATTGGGCGGGAGAATGACCGGTTCGAGCGCGAATTCGCCAAGGCGGATGATATCGACCGATTCTACGAACAGCGCGGGCGCGACGAATTGCCGAGCGCCAAAATCTTCGCGGCGGGCATCGCGGAATGGCGGCGCTCCACCGGCGGCGCCCGCGTCGACCGGGAGGGGACGCGGGCGCGGCTTGCCCAGGCGATGCATTCGGCGGTGGGGGCGGAAGTGGACACGCTCGCCAACCGGCTGAATGTGCTTGCCACCGTCGGCTCGGTGGCGCCCTTCGTGGGTCTGTTCGGCACAGTGTGGGGCATCATGCGCAGCTTTTCCGACATTGCCGGCGCCAACAACACCAGCCTTGCGGTGGTGGCGCCGGGTATCGCCGAGGCTTTGTTCGCAACGGCTTTGGGCCTGTTCGCCGCCATTCCGGCGGTGATCGCCTACAACCGCATGACCCACGGCCTGAACCGAATCGAAGCCAAGCTCCTGCGCTTTGCCGACAGCTTCCACGGCACCCTGAGCCGCGAGCTGGAGCACGAGGCTTAGTATGGCGATGGGACCCATCCATTCCGGCGGGCAGCGGCGGCGGCGGGCGCCGATGGCGGAGATCAACGTCACGCCGATGGTGGACGTGATGCTGGTGCTGCTGATCATCTTCATGGTCACGGCGCCGCTTCTGGTGGCGGGCGTTCCGGTGGACCTGCCCGACAGCAAGGCCGGCGCGCTCGACCAGGAGCAGAAGCCGGTGCAGATCTCGCTTGACCCTTCGGGCGCGATCTTCCTCGACGGCGCGGCAATTGCGCCAGAAGCGCTCGGCCCCAGGCTTGCGCAGATCGCCGGCTCCAGCCGCGAAGAAGGCGGGCCGCGCATTTTTCTGCGGGCCGACAAGGGCCTCGATTACGGTCGGGTGATGGGCGTGATGGGCGAGATCAATGCCGCCGGCTTGCGCCGGGTGGCTCTGGTCAGCGTCGCACCGGGCGAGGCGCATTAGTGGACCGGACCGAAGCCACGGCCGTCGGCGTCGCCGTTGCAGGGCATGCCGCCCTGCTGGCGCTGCTCGGCATGGGCTTCGCGCCGCCCGATCCGACGCCGAAGCAGGCGCCGATCGAGATCGAAATGGTGACGGAGGAGGCGGCTTTGGTGTCCACGGCGCCGTCGCCTTCTGTTGAAGAACCGGCACCGATGCTGGCCCCGCAGGAAGGGGCGCCCGCCCCCGCGGCCGCCGCGGAGCCGATGCCTGAGCCGGTGCCCATCCCCCGCATCGAACCGACCCCGGCACCGCGCGTCGTCCCGACGCCGCCGCGCCCAGCACCCATCCCGACGCCTGCGCCACGGGCCGTGCCGCGCCCGCAACCGCCGCGCCCCGCGCCGCCGCAGCCGAAGCCGGCCCCTCCGGCCGCCGCAAAACCTGCGCCGAAAGCCACGCCTAAGCCCGCGCCGCCCGCCGCCGCAGCCCAACCCAGGGGATCGGCGGCGCGCCCGACCGGCCGCTTGAACGGCTTGCTCAGCGGCCTCGGTGCTCGCGACACGCCGAGCAAGGCGACAGCGCCGCCCGCCAAGGCGGCCAGCGCGGCCGTTAAAAGCTCCCTCGGCCGAATGGTGCGCGAACAGTTGAAGCCGCATTGGAAGTCGCCCACGGGCGCCGATGCCGAGCTGCTGCGCACCGAACTCAGCATCTGGTTGTCGCAAAGCGGCGCCGTCACCCGCGTGGAGGTAATCCGCACCACCGGGCAGACGGCAAGCAACCGGCCGCAGGTGAAACTCCATCAGGAGCAAGCGGTGCGCGCCGCCCGCTTGGCCTCTCCCTTCAGGCTTCCGTCCGAATATTATGACGAATGGAAGCACCTGAGCCCCATCGGCTTCGACAAGAGACTGTCCCAATGAACCTCAAGCTTATAGCCGCAACCCTGGCTTGCCTCATCGCGGTCCAGCCCGCCGCCGCGCAGCTCAGCGTCGATGTGACGGACGAAACGGGGCAGGACCTCACCATTGCCGTTCCGGTGATGCCAACGCCTGAAGCCGTCCAGACCGCCGCCGGCAACACCGAAGCGCTTGGACGACAGGTGGCGCAGGTCGTCGCCGGGGACCTCTCCGGAAGCGGCCTGTTCCGGCCGGTCGGGCCGAACGGGGTGCGGGCGATCGGCTATGGCGAAGTCACCGCGCCCGCCTTTGACCATTGGAGCGGCACCGGCGCCGCCGCGCTGGTCCAGGGCTTCGTGCGCGCCAATGCGGACGGCAATCTGACCGTCGGCTGCTACCTTTACGATGTCGCGCTGAAGAGCGAGCTGACGCGCAACGGCTTCGTGGTCGCCCCGCGCGATTGGCGCCGCGCCGCGCACAAATGCGCCGATTCCATTTACGCGCGGCTGTCCGGCGAGAGCCCGTTCTTCGACAGCCGGATCGCCTACATCGCGGAGAGCGGCCCCAAGGACCGGCGCATCAAGCGGCTCGCGATCATGGATTCGGACGGCGCCAACCACCGCTTCCTGACGAATGGCCAGTCGACCGTTCTGACCCCGCGCTTTTCGCCGGACTACAAGCAGATCGTCTACCTGAGCTACATTGAGAACCGGCCACGCATATACATCTACGACATCGGCACCGGCCGGCAGCGGGTGGTGACGGAAAGCGCCAACCAGACCTTTGCGCCGCGCTTCTCGCCCGACGGCCGCTGGATCCTGTATTCGATGGCGGTGGCCGGCAACACGGACATCTACCGCGTGTCGGTGAACGGCGGCGCCTCCCAGCGGCTGACCGACTCTCCCGGCATCGACGTCGGCGGAAGCTATTCGCCGGACGGCCGGCGGATCGTGTTCGAGAGCGACCGTTCGGGCAAGCAGCAGCTCTACGTCATGGCCGCCGACGGATCGGACCAGCGCCGGATCAGCTTCGGCGGCGGCTCCTACGCGACGCCCGAATGGAGCCCGCGCGGCGACCTCATCGCCTTTACCCGCGTCTCCGGCAATTTCCGGATCGGCGTGATGAGCCCGGACGGCGGCGGCGAACGGCTGCTGACGGATAGCTGGCAGGACGAGGCCCCGACCTGGTCGCCCAACGGCCGCGTCATCCAGTTCTTCCGGACGAGCCAGGGCCGCTCCGGCAAGTCCAGCGTCTGGCAGGTCGATCTCACCGGGGTCAACGAGCGCCGGATCCCCACCCCGCTGGAAGGATCGGACCCGACCTGGGGCCCGCTGCTTCCGTGAATGTTCGCGTACCACCAAGGAGAAAGCTCATGAAGGCCAACAGCCTCCGAATCGCCGTCATCGCCGCGGCGCTGGCGCTTACCGCCGGCTGCGGCAAGAAGCAGCCCAAGGAGATCCCGCCGCCGCCGCTCGGCTCGGAAGGCAGCGGCGACCAGGCGGGCACCGGCGACCAGACCGGCGGAGTCGGCACCGAGGCGCTTCCGGGCAGCCGCGCGGACTTCCTGAACAGCGTCGGCGGCGCGATGGGCGGCGACCGGGTGTTGTTCGAGACCGACAGCTATTCGCTGGACGACCAGGACCGCCGCACGCTGGATGCTCACGCGGCGTGGCTGCAGCGCAACCCGAACGTGCGCGTCACCATCGAAGGCCATGCGGACGAGCGCGGCACGCGGGAGTATAACCTGGCGCTGGGCGACCGGCGGGCAAACGCGGCGCGCAACTACCTGCAGAGCCGGGGCGTGGCGGCGAGCCGCATGAACGTGATCAGCTGGGGCAAGGAACGGCCCGAAGCCTTGGGCTCGGACGAAAGCGCCTGGGCGCAGAACCGGCGCGCGGTAACGGTGGTGCCGGAGTAGACCTTACAATCCTTCCCGGAACGGGGAGGGGGACCGCACGTAGTGCGGTGGAGGGGGCCCGGCGGCGGCGCTGCTTAGAAGTGGGACCCCACCACCATGCTGCGCATGGTCCCCCTCCCCGTGCCGGGGAGGATTTTTAGCCCAACGCTTCGTCCAACAACCGCGCCAGCCTCAGCCCGCCTCTTGCGATCTGGCGGCGGGCGATGGGCACCAGCTTCCGTGTCGTGGCTTCGTCGATCACCGGGCGATCCGTGGGGACGGGGCCGCAGGGGTCCGTCATCACGGTGCCGTAGGCGAATTCCTTGGCGGTTTCCCAGCCTTCGCGGCTCCAGTCCTCGACGGTCCCCGCCTTCATCGCGAGGCGCTGGTCGGGGGAGAAGTCGCTGAGCACGCCGGCCGCCCCGCCGGGCGGGTTGGAGATGCCGCGTTCGGCGATCCAGCCGTCCCAGGTGCCGTGCAGGTTGGTGCGGCCGGCGATGACGCCGTAGGTGACGGGGAAGCGGTTGCCGCCGAGATCGCCCTTGTCGCCGGCGTGGAGCGGCATGTGAAGGTCGCCAACGAAGTGGATCAAAAAGGCAAGCGCCATCACCCGCTCGCGGGCCGGGAGCTCACGGTTGGTGAGCAGCTTCAGGTTGCGTTCGATCTGGGCGGAGACGCAATTGCCGTCGCGGCAAGCGGATTTGAGGTCGAACGGCTTGCAGATGTCGACATTCTGGTAGTGCCAGGGCGAGGTGTAGCTGAAGCGTTCGGCCAGGCCCTTGATGCAATCGGGCCAGTAGCTCGCTTCTTCCACCGTCGCCGCCGGGCAGGTCGGCGTCTCGAGGAGCTTCGACTGGGCGAGCAGGCGGCGGATGGCGGCCTGGGTGGCCGGGCGGGCCTCCATGTAGCCGATGCGACCAACGGTTTCGTGGCCATATTCCCACCAGGCGGCGGCGGGCGTGGCGGCGAGGAGGAGCGCGAACAGCGCGATCAGGCGTTTCAACATGGGGTGCCTATAGCGGCAGGCGCGGATTATTCGTCCCCATAAATCGCAATGGTGCGGCCATCGGCCGATGCGATGCCGCGGTACATGCCTTCGCTGTTGAAGGTGACGGCGTGCTCGCCGCTTGGCGTCACGACGATGATGCCGCCGGTGCCGCCCAGAGTCTCGACCTGGCCGAGCGCGGCTTCGGTGGCGGACTGCACGTCCTCGCCGAGCATCCGCATGCGGGCGCAGATTTCGTGGGCGACCGCGGTGCGGATGAAATACTCGCCGGAGCCGGTGCAGGAGACGGCGGCGGCGCGGTCGTCGGCATAGGTGCCGGCGCCGATCATCGGCGAGTCGCCGATCCGCGCCCAGCGCTTGCCGGTGATCCCGCCGGTGGAGGTGGCGGCGGCGACATGGCCGTGAGCGTCGACAGCAACCGCGCCGACCGTGCCGTATTTCAGGTCCACGTCGAAATAATCGTCGCCCTGGCTGCGCATGATCTCCAGCGCTTCGCGGCGTTCGGGGGTGGCGAAATATTCGGGCGGGGCTTGTTCGAGGTCGTTTTCGCGGGAGAATTGGTCGGCGCCGTCGCGGCTGAGGAAAACGTGGTGGCTCCGCTCCATCACCGCGCGGGCGAGGCTGACCGGGTTGCGGGTCGCCGAAGCGCCGGCCACCGCGCCCGCTCCGAGGGTGGCGCCGTCCATGATCGCCGCGTCCATTTCGATGGTGCCCTGGTAGGTGAAGACCGAGCCGCGGCCGGCGTTGAAATGCGGGTGGTCCTCAAGGAAGCGCGCCGCCGCTTCCACCGCGTCGAGCGCGCTTCCGCCGGTGGAAAGGATCGCCGAGCCCGCCTGGAGCGCGCCGTCGACGGCGGCGCGGATGTCGGCTTCCAGTTCGGGGGAAAGCAAGCGCCGCTCGATCACGCCCGCGCCGCCATGGACGACGAGCTTCCAGGGCACGGGGTTGGCGGCTGCGGTCATCGTTGGGGCTCCAGTTACGCGAGGGGAACGCGCGAAGGGGCCGCCCTATCCGCCGCTGCCGGTGGCGGCAAGCAAGCGGCGGCTTACTGGGGCGCCGCGCAGCCGCTGCGCCGCTCGCCGCCGACCAGCAGATCGGCCTTGAGCGGGTAGACACGGTCGGACATGCCGTCGGAGCAGCCGGGCGCGGCGCGGAGGGTGAGCTGGAACGGCTTGCCGGCGAGGCTTCCCGCCCAGCTGCCGCCGCCGCGTGCGCCGGGCGTGTAGCGGGTCCAGACGCGGGTGCCCTTCTGGTCCTCCGGATGCGAATAAGTGACGCAGCGGCCGGTGACGGAGGCGGCCCAGAAGGGCTCCGTGCCGAAGGCGCGAAGCGGCGGCACGGTGAGGCGCTCCTTGCCCTGGGTCGTGCAGGGGCTGCCGGACTCCACTTGTTCAACGGGCGCGGGCGCGGGGGCGGAGGCGCCTTTGCGGCAGGCGGCGACAAACGCCTTGGCGAGTTCGGCGGGCGGGGCGGCGTGGGGGCCACTCGTCTGGGCGCCGTAGCTTGCTGAGACTGAGCCGGTGAGCAGCGACGGGAGCTCGGCGGGGACGGGGCCTGCGCCGGTGACGCCGCCGCGCTGCGTGTCGCCCTTTGTGTCGGCGACTAGGGCCACCACCGCGCCACCGCCGCCGAAGGAGAGGCGCTCCTCGCTTCCGATCGGGCGGAAGCCGGGGACGTTGACGAGCAGCTGGTTGCCGCCGGCCGGGCAGGAGAGGCGAAGCCCCGAGGCGCCGGAAAGCGCAAGCGCAGTGCCTTCGCCGCTCGCCTGCAACTGCCAGGTGCCGGTGGGCGCAGACGGTGCGGCTGTGTTGGCCACCGGGGAGGCGGCGTTGCCTGCCTCCACATCCGAGCCATTCTCCGCGGCGGCATTGGCAACACCGTTGCCGCCGTCCGGCGCCTCGCCGCCGCTTCCGCAGGCGGCAAGCGCCAGAATGATAAGGCCTAAGGGTAAGCTGCGCATGGCCATGCTCCTCGGTATCCAAGGAGCATTAGCGCATCGCAGCCGCCGCGCCCATCGCCGCCGAAACGAAACAGCCGCATTGGCGCCACGAAAGCGCCCCCTTCCCCCGCGAGCTTCCCCTTCGATGATCGACCAGCAAACCCGCTTCGCCGCTGCCAATGGCGCCCCCTCCACGCCTACGATGTTCGGCTCGCGCGCCGACGAGACGCCCGCCTGGCTGTCCCAGCTCCGCATCGCGCTTACCTATGGCGCGCGCCACCGCCGTCTGGTGCGCTGCCACCGGCCGCGGCGGTTCACCGAGTGGATCCAGTGGCGCAAGCTCCACGACCGCGACGAACGGATGCCGCCGCTGGTCGACAAGCTGGCGGTGAAGGATCATGTCGCGGCGGAGCTCGGCGCCGAGTGGGTGACGCCAACCCTGTTCGAAGGCCCGGCGCTGCCCGAGCGGCCGCTTTGGGACCCCGCCTTTGTGGTGAAGTCCCGCCACGGCTGCAACCAAAGCGCCTTCGTCCGCACGGGCACGGAGGATTGGGCCGCGATCCGCGCCGCCGCCGCGCGATGGGTGCGCCAGCCTTATGGCGAATGGCTCGACGAATGGTTGTATCGCCACGTGCCGCGCGGGGTGATGGTGGAGCCCTTTATCGGTGGCGGCGGTGCGCTGCCGGTGGATTACAAGATCTTCGTGTTCGGCGGTCGCGCCGCCTTCGTGAAGGTGGACCGCGACCGTGAGCAGGCCCACCGCCTGGCCTATTACGACCTGAACTGGTGCCGGGTGTGGGCGCCGAAAGGCTGGCAGGACCCGCCGCCGCCGCAGTCGCTGCGCGAGATGATCGCGGCCGCCGAGCATCTCGGCCGCGGCTTCGACTTCGTGCGCGCTGATTTCTACGACGTGGGCGGCCGCCCGCGCTTCGGCGAGCTGACCTTTTACCCGGGCTCCGGCCTCAACCCCCTGCCCCGCGCGCTCGATTACCAGCTCGGCGGCCTTTGGGCGGAGGCGCGGGCGCGGCGGCTGGCGGGGCATTGAGCTACTTGCGGTCGTGCCGGCTGCCTGTGAGAACAGCGCGATGCGAAACTGGAAAAACATAGCAACGGCTGTCCTGCTGGCGGCGTTCGCAGGCCCCGCTGCGGGGGCCGCCAAACGCGGCAGCGGGAATTTCGACTATCCCGCAGCAGCCTTGCGAGAAGGGCGCCAAGGCACGTCTTATTTCCACGTCACAATCGATGTGAACGGGCGCGCCAGGGATTGCGTCATCACCCGGTCGAGCGGGCACAAGGATCTGGACGCGCAAACCTGCAAGATGGTCGTCGAAAGGGGGATGTGGACTCCCGCGACCAACTTTGCGGGCGAGGCGATCGAGACTTCGTTCGAGGGCAAGATCGATTGGAAGATCGGCGGGTAAAGCCAAGGCGGAATTGGGCGCCAAGGGTGGAGTGCGGGTTTTGGCGCGTATAGCCTGGGCCGCCTGGAGGTGCAGACATGCCGACATCGGACAAAGGAGGCGCGGCCCGGCGGGAGCCGACGAGCGCTTGGGTTGAGCGCTTCAATGCGCCGGGCCTGAGCGATGCCGAGCGGCATGCGCTGCTGGAGGAGCGCTTCGCTGCCGTGGGCGAGGATGCGCTGATCCGTCCGCCCTTCTTCTGCGACCACGGGTTCAACATCTCGCTCGGGGCGGGCGCCTTTCTGAACTACAATTGCGTCATTCTGGACGTTGCGCCGGTGCGGATCGGCGACGGAACGGCGATCGGGCCGGGGGTGCAGATCCTCGCGTCCGATCACCCGCGCGACCCGAGGCTGCGGGCGCAGAAAGTGCGCTTCGGCCGGCCGGTTACCATCGGCGCCAACGTGTGGATCGGCGCCGGCGCGATCATCCTGCCGGGCGTCACGGTAGGCGACGATGCGATCGTCGGCGCCGGAAGCATCGTGACGCGCGACGTCGCGACGGGGGTCACCGTTGCCGGTAATCCAGCACGGGCAATCCGAAGCGCCGAATCAAGCGTGTAGCAGGGGCGGCGGGTTAGCCGCGGTCTTCGGCCAAGGTGTGCGCCACCAGCGCGTTGGCGTGGCCGTGGCCCATCCCGTGCTCCGCCTTTAGCCAGGAAACCAGCTCCATATGGTTGCCCGGCGGACGGGCGCGCAGCAGCGCCTTCCATTCGGCGATCGGCCGGCCATATTTCTTTTCAATCGACGGAAAATAGGAGGCCGGGCCCCTGACGACGTTTTCGCTCATGGCTGCAGGTTGGAGCAGCGGCGGCGGGGGCGGTCAAGCCGCGAGAGGCGTAGCGGCATGAGCGAGGACCGGCCGGAAGGAGACATTCGCACGACGGCGCTTGCGCTGCTTGCCGGGCGCGCGGCCCGAGCCACGATCTGTCCGAGCGAAGTGGCGCGAGCCATCGCCGCGTCGGGGGGGGAGAGCGATTGGCGCGGGGTGATGCCTGCCGTGCACGCCGCCGTTGACCAAATGGTGGCGGAGGGCGTGATCCGGCTCAGCTGGAAAGGCGTGGCCATGCACGCGCGCGAAGGGCCTTACCGGATTGCGCGGAGCGATCGAACCTAGGCGCGTCGCCTCCCCGTAGACAGCACGCAGCCCGCCTATTCCGCCTTCTTCAACTCGTCCTTCAACCCACGCCCGATCTGCGACCGCTGTGCGGCGGCCGAAATGTTCTTCGGGGCGGCGTAGAGGGAGCGGAGGAAGCCGATGTCCCATTCGGTCATGGTGATCGGCACTTCCTCGCCCATCGGAGTTTCGAGCACCTTCAAGATGGTCGGTGCAGCGCCGGGGAGTTTGGCGGGGTCGGTGCGGGAGTAAGCGCGCATGGCGGCGTAATCGGCAAGCTGGATGGTGGTGAGGCCGTCAAGCGCCTTTTCCTCCACCACAACGGCAGCGGCGGCAAATTGGGGACGGGCCGCGGCGCTTACGCGGGAGCCGACGCGGGTGGTTCGGTTAACCGCAACACCGTCACGGTTCTCCTGCAGCTCGACGCCGTCGGCCGTGCGCTTCGGACCTTGAACATGCCATGCGGCGGCCGGCCCAGGCGCGCGGGCGAGCCGCCGTATCTCCGCGTTCGACATGTCGCCAAAATAATAGCTGTATTTCTTTTGCAGCGCTTCAATGAAGGCGGCCTTATCGCCTGTGACGACGAGCAGCACGTTGGGTGTGCATTTCGGGCCGCCGACGGCGATCCCGACGGCGTCCGCCACCTTCTTCATCCGGTGAACGATTGTCTGCTTCTGCGCCGGCGGAACGCCGACCACGGTTGGGCAGATTTCGTTTTCGAAGCGGCTGAGTTGGCCGCCGCCGGGCGTGTCGGTGAGTGCATCGACGAAGCCGCGAAGCTGTTCGTCCATGTCGCGGACGCCCGTGACGACGACCTCCTGCTCCCCCTCCTGCTCCGTCTGGTTCTGGGCGGCGGCGGGCGCGGCGAGCAGAAGAGCTACGCTGAACGGCAAGAACCAGTGACGCATTGTTTCCCCCTCCGAAGTGCCTGCGCGGCAACTACACGTGTAGTCGCGTTCGCGGCGTGAACGGCTGGTGAATGAGCCAGGGAGGCGAAGTGCAAAAAGGATGGCGGGGCGGAGGCCAGCGCGGCCGGTCCTCGGCGGCGGGCGGCCCGGCTTCCGCCCCGCGCACCCCGCCCGCTTCGGCGCGAATGGTCCCAATGTTCCCACTCGTGGCGGTTTATTCCGACACGGTGTCGGTGAGCGCGTCGAGCAAGGCGGGGAAGCTTTCCCGCGCGTGCGCCTGGGGATCGGCGGCGTCACCCTTGCGAAGCTCGGACGGGGCGGCGAAGCGGCGCGGATCGAGGCGGGCAAGCAGCCACATCAGCAGGCGGTCGCTCGGCAGGCGCTTTTCCGCCACGAGGTTGCCTTCCTGCCAGATCTGCTCGATGCGGCCGTTGATCGCGCGGTCGAAGGCCAAGGCGGAGAGGCGCCCGACGGCGAGCTGGTCCGCCGTGTCCCAGGCCGCCGCAAAGGCCGGAGTGCGGGCGCGGAGGCGGTAGGCCGAGCGCGCGGTGAGGCGCGCGGCGGCGCTGGCGAGGTGCACCGAGCCGGTCTCGGCAAGCGTGTTGAGAAACAGGCGCTGCCGGTCCGCGCTCCAGCCGGCGAGCCGGTTGCGGCTGTCCTGCAGGGGAACGCCGTCGAAGGGCATGGCGGCAATTGGGGCGGCGGCGGGTGCTTGGTCGCCGGGTGCCGCGTCAGCCGGAGCGTCGGCGGCGGGCGGAAGCAGATCGGTGGGCCAGACCTGGTGGCGCTCGGTCTCCGGCACCAGGCTCAGGCTCGGCCCGCCTTCCTCATCCGATGCCTCGGCAACCGCATCGAACCGGTCGCTCGCCGCCGCCCAAGCGTCGAAATCCTCGACGCTGAATTCGTGACTTACTTCACGCCGCATGATCCTTGCTCCTGTTTGATTCGAAAAGGAGCGGATCATTTAGAGCATGCGGGGGCGTGTAGGAAAATCCTCCTCTGCGGCGCGACGAAAGGAGGGAGTGAATCGGGGTAGAGTTGAACGGGGGTAACGGGCGGAGCGGTTCGCGTGAGCGGCATTGAGAACTTGGACGCGCCGACAGGACTCGAACCTGCATAACCGGGGTTGCAATCCGGTGCGTGACCTCTCCGCCACGGCGCGTGGTGGTGCCGAAGGGTGGAGTCAAACCACCGACGCGCGGCTCTTCAAACCGCCGCTATACCTCTGAGCTACTTCGGCAAGATGTTGGGTGGTTGCAGTGGCCGGATCCGAACCGGCGACCTGAGCCTTATGAAGATCCTGCTCTTACCACTGAGCTACACTGCACCAGGAACAGTGCGGGCGAACGCTCCGCCTTCAACAGGTGAATGACGGCATTCGCGCGGTGGTAAAGAGCTCGTGGCGAGTCATGGTTGTCGGCGGATAGCCGGGCGGGGCGCCGGCGGCAAGGCGCACGGCCGATGAGAGGGTGGCGGTGTTGTCGCCGACGCCTGCACGGCGTGACGAGCATCCAGCCCTTGTCCTGCTCGGCCTTTCGACCGGCCTGGCTCGCAGTTTTTTGCAAAAAGCCAGTAGACTGAGTCACTTACGTTCGTTGACTAACCTGATGATTCTGTTATCTTTTTCGGATGGATGTTACCTATCACTTGGCAGGCGCTCCCAAGCCCCCGACCAGAAGATTCGCCGACTTGGACGGGCCCGACTTCTACCCCACTCCAGAGTGGGCAACTCAAGCTCTGATTGAGCACGAGGATTTTGAGGGTCTAATCTGGGAGCCTGCATGCGGCGACGGGTCTATGGCGAGAGTCTTGGAAGCAACCGGAAGCGAAGTTCTGTCCACAGATTTATACGATCGCGGGTTTGGCCGACCGGGGGAAGATTTTCTCGCGAGTAATCGGGTAGTAGACAACATCATAACTAACCCCCCTTTCAACTCCGCTGAAGCGTTCGTTGCGAAAGGACTATCTGCATCTAGAAAGAAGCTTGCCTTGCTTCTCCGGCTGGCGTTCCTTGAGGGCGGCAACCGATATAGGACGATATTCCGGGATCGGCCGCCGACCCGCACATGGGTGTTTAGCGAACGCATCACGTTTTACCCTGCCAACGCCGTACGTGCAGGAAGTGGAACCACCGCTTACGCATGGTTTGTCTGGGATAAGGGCAGCTCAGAGAGCGCTCAGCTAAAGTGGCTTCCCCCCGGATACAAAAGCCGTGCAGCAGCTAATCATGGAATAAAGCCAGACCTCTTCAAGTGACGTAGCCCGTCGCTCGTTATGCGTATCCCGTTGCCCAGTTTTTCAGCTAAGCCTCGAACAAAGATACTGTTAGCTCCTCCCCTATGGGATACAACGTTCCTTAGGATCTGCTGCCAGAGCTGCTCGGCGGGTCGCGTCAAAGATCTAACCCGGTCCGCCTTTGACAGTGGATAGAACGACGAAACTCCGGAACGAATCTCCTCCATCGTTGCAGTTCTGTCGGGAGATTTAGCGGCCACCTTCAAAACTAATTCGCGTGCCTCCCGCTCCCTCAGGCGCGAGTGATCCTCAAGGAGTGGCCTGATGGACGCTAAATCTTCACTCCAGTACCACACAACAGCGCTCCAAGGCAAGTCGAGGGCATCTACAACCGTCTTAACAGTTGAGATGATTTTATCTTCCTCCAAAGCCAAAGAGAGATAGAGGGTGGTTGAGGTATCAGGATGAGAGGCGTACTTTCGCAGCTCGAAGTAAATATGGTTTCCGGAACTGAAATAGGCTGCCTTACAGGCGTCGAAATCATCAACAAATACATGAATTCGCGCTGAAAAATATTCGATAGAACGAGAGAATATTGCCCGAGGTGCAATCGGCGCGCCAGACGATCTTGCGAGATTCTCGAGCAAATCTACACCTGCGTATTCAAGCTAATTTCGACGGGAATGCACGCAAAAAGCTCCTGATCTTTTATGCGCTCTTCAACATTGGCGCCACCCAAGTACCACCACGCCTCATACGGAGACTCTGCGCCAGGCTTAACGTCGGTTGAAAACTCAATGCGACGGCCCTGCTTAACCCCAAGAGGCCTGTAAGCTTGAACCGTTGGCGCGAATCCGTCTTTCGGAGTCCTGCCCCAGATTTCCTGTGTCTTGACCTGGAGCTCTGCAACTTCTCGTGTCTGATGCGTCGCTTCGTTTCGGTGAAAAACGCCGTAGTTAAGCATTCTCGCCTCGGCTGGGTGTTCTCCTAAGAGAATGGCATGAATTTTCGCGAAGTCAAATCGCGTAAAGACAGCGGCGTCAGCTGATCGGCACATAGAGATCGCCGCCGTTGCGATACCGCTCGCTCATCTTTGCCATTCCAGCCTCTGCGTCCTCCGCCGCAAGGAAGGTGTCGGCACTCGCATTCTGCTTGGCGGCGAAGTCCCTCACCTCCTGCGTGATCTTCATGCTGCAGAATTTAGGGCCGCACATCGAGCAGAAGTGGGCGGTCTTGGCGCCTTCCGCGGGCAACGTCTGGTCGTGGTACTGTTCGGCGGTGTCCGGGTCCAAGCTTAGGTTGAATTGGTCGCGCCAGCGGAATTCGTAGCGGGCGCGGCTGACAGCGTCGTCGCGCATCTTGGCGGCGGGGTGGCCCTTGGCGAGATCGGCGGCGTGGGCGGCCAGTTTGTAGGTGACGACGCCTACTTTCACGTCGTCGCGGTCGGGGAGGCCGAGATGCTCCTTGGGCGTGACGTAGCAAAGCATGGCGGTTCCGAACCAGCCGATCATCGCGGCGCCGATCGCGCTGGTGATGTGGTCGTAGCCTGGCGCGATGTCTGTCGTTAGCGGCCCGAGGGTGTAGAAGGGCGCTTCCTCGCAGGCTTCGAGCTGCTTGGTCATGTTCTCCTTGATCTTGTGCATCGGCACGTGGCCGGGGCCTTCGATCATCACCTGGACGTCGTGGCGCCAGGCGATCTTGGTGAGTTCGCCGAGCGTGTGGAGCTCGGCGAACTGGGCTTCGTCGTTGGCGTCGGCGATGGAGCCGGGGCGCAGGCCGTCGCCGAGGGAGAAGGCGATGTCGTACGCCTTCATGATCTCGCAGATTTCCTCGAAGCGCGTGTAGAGGAAGCTCTCTTTGTGGTGGCTGAGGCACCATTTCGCCATGATCGAGCCGCCGCGGCTGACGATGCCCGTGACGCGCTTGGCGGTCATCGGGATGTAGGGCAGGCGAACGCCCGCGTGGATGGTGAAATAGTCGACGCCCTGTTCGGCCTGCTCGATCAGGGTGTCGCGATAGACTTCCCAGGTGAGGTCCTCGGCGATGCCGCCGACCTTTTCGAGCGCCTGGTAGATGGGCACGGTGCCGATGGGCACGGGGCTGTTGCGGATGATCCATTCGCGAGTGTCGTGGATGTTGCGGCCGGTGGAGAGGTCCATGACGGTGTCGGCGCCCCAGCGGATCGACCAGACCATCTTGTCGACCTCGGCCGCGACGTCACTCGCCACGGCGGAGTTGCCGATATTGGCGTTGATCTTGACGAGGAAGTTGCGGCCGATCGCCATCGGCTCGGATTCCGGGTGGTTGATGTTGTTGGGGATGATGGCGCGGCCCCGGGCGATTTCGGAGCGGACGAATTCGGGGGTGACGTAATCCGGGATGGCGGCGCCGAAATCCTGGCCGTCGCGCGCGGCGGCTTCGCGGAGCTGCTCGCGGCCGAGATTTTCGCGCACCGCGACATATTCCATTTCGGGCGTGATGATGCCGCGGCGCGCGTAGTGCATCTGGGAGACGTTGGCGCCCGGCTTGGCGCGGAGCACGGTTTTGCGGACGTTGGGGAAGGGCTGGACGCCGCCTGAGCGGTCGGGGCCGAGCTGGCCGTTGTCTTCGGGCTTCACTTCGCGCTGGAGCACTTCCTCGACATCGCCGCGGGCGCGAATCCACGGGGCGCGAAGTTCGGGAAGGCCGGCCATGATGTCGATGCGGGCATTGGCGTCGGTGTAGGGGCCGGAGGGGTCGTAGACGCGCAGCGGCGGCTCGCCGCAGCTTGGCTCGAGCATGATCTCGCGCATCGCGACATTGAGTGGGCCGACATGCACCTTGCGGCTGCCGCGGATCGGGCCAGTGGTGACTTTGAGTTCGGTGCGGGCGTTGATGTCGGCCATTCGTGTCTCTCCTCAGGCGGAGGGAGCACAAGCGGGGCCGCCGGCTCTCCCTCCCTACGCCGGTGTCAGCCGGATCAGGTTCGACGGGTCGCTTGGATTGCCAAGCCTCTCAGACGCCATGGTTTGCGTCCCCCCGGGGAAGGACCTCGTGTAGGGCAAAGCGGAGCCATGCGGAAGCGCCCGCGTTGCACCTCCATGCACCTCATCGAAATCCTGCTTCCGGTCTACGACAACCACGGCCGCCCCTATGGCCACGGCGTTTTCGCCAAGGTGCGGGAGGAGCTGGTCGCGCAATATGGCGGGCTGACGGCGTTCACCCGAAGCCCGGCGGAAGGCATCTGGGAGGAAGACGGCGCGCGCAGTCATGACGAGATCGTGATCTTTGAAGTGATGAGCAATTACCTCGACCGTGCCTGGTGGCGGCGCTTTCGCGAGCGGCTGGAAGGGGATCTCGGCCAGCAGGAGATCGTCGTCCGGGCCCGCGAGGTGGAGCGGCTCTAGACGGCGAGCGGGAGTTCGAGCGGGCGCGGCGGCGGCGCGGCGCCCTCGCTCAAGGAGGAGAGGCCGAGGCCAAGCAGGCGGATCGCGCGCACCGGCGGCAGGAGTCCGCGGAGCAGCGATTGGCCGATCTCCACGAACTCGCCGACATCCGCCACCGGCCGGTCGAGCGAGCGGGAGCGGGTGATTATCTGGAAGTCGCTGTACTTCACTTTCAGGTTCACGGTGCGGCCGGCGAGGCGCTTGGGCTCAACCCGCTTGTCCCAGACGTGGCGGCCGATGCGGTCGAGCTCGGCGAGGAGGGCGGCCGGATCGGCGAGGTCGGTGTTGAACGTATCTTCGGCGCTGACCGATTTGTACGGGCGGTCGGCCTTGACCTGGCGGTGGCAGATGCCGCGGGCGAGGTTGTGGTAGTAAAGCGCCGAGCTTCCGAAATGGACGGCGAGCCAGTCGAGGCTTCGCGCCTTCAGGTCCGCGCCGGTTTCGATGCCGAGCCGCGCCATTTTCTCCGCCGTCTTCGGGCCTACGCCGTGGAAGCGCTTCACGGGGAGGCTCTCGACGAAGGCGGGGCCACGCGCCGGGGTGACGACGCAGAGGCCGTCCGGCTTGTTCTGGTCCGACGCGAGCTTGGCGAGGAACTTGTTGTAGGAGACGCCGGCGGAGGCGGTGAGGCCGGTCTCCGCCTTGATGCGGGCGCGGATTTCTTCGGCGATGCGGGTGGCGATGCCGATGCCCTTCAGATCCTCGGTGACGTCGAGATAGGCTTCGTCAAGGGAGAGCGGCTCGACGTGGGGCGTGTAGTCGAGGAAGATCGCGCGGATCTGGTTGGAGACGGCGCGATAGGCGTCGAAGCGCGGTTTCACGAAAATGAGCTGTGGGCAGCGGCGCTGGGCGGTGACGGCGGGCATGGCTGAGCGGACGCCGAAGACGCGCGCTTCGTAGCTTGCCGCCGCGACCACGCCGCGCACTCCGCCGCCGACGGCCAGCGGACGCCCACGCAGCTCCGGATTATCGCGCTGCTCCACCGACGCGTAAAAGGCATCCATGTCGACATGGATGATCTTGCGTAAGGGCGGCGCCGCGTCGTTCACTCTTTGATCCTAACCTCGGCGGGGTGCGTGGGCCAGTTCCGAAGACATTCGGTTCACCGCTTTTCGTGCGCAATGTGTCTGCGCAGAAACACAAATCAGTGATTTCCGTCTTGATGCCGTCACATTCCCCCGCCATTCCGGACAGGTATTTCAGGGAGAAGTTTCGTGAAGAAGTTGATTGCAGCAGCGGCAGCCGCCGCGCTGGTTGTAAGCCCCACCATGGCCGCGGCGCAGAGCGCTCCGGTTGAAGTCGCCCCCGCAGCCGAGCAGGCCGAAGGCGACCAGATCCGTGGCGGGTTCATTCTGCCGTTGCTGGTGATCGTCGCCGCAGTGATCGCGGTGTACCTGCTGACCAAGGACGGTGACGACGACATTCAGATCAGCCCGTAAGACTGAAGACGCTTCTCAGTCTTTGAAAGCCGCCGGTGGTCAGCCCCGGCGGCTTTTTCTTTGCCCCGCGCGTCAGAAGCGCATCCGCAGGCCGACGGCGGCGACCTTGCTTCGGCGCGGCTGGACGTCGGCGACCGGATCGGCCCCGCTTAATTGCCGATCCTTCATCTTGGCGCCGGTGACGGAGAACAGGCCGAGCTCCGCCTCCACCGATCCGACAACCGGCATGCTGCCAACAATCGCGCGGCGCTCGGCGGGTGTGCCGTCCTCGCGAATGATCGTGTCGTTGTAGACGCGGAGCGGCATACGCGACGACGTCATTGGTGGGATGGGCTGGGCACGGAAGCGGCCGATGCCGCTCAGCGCCGGATTATGCCCGCCGGCGGCCGGGGCACGGGCGGCGGAAGCCTTGGAGCGGGATTTTGCGTGCAGGGGTGAGGAGGCCAGACAGAGGCCGAGGGCGCCGACAACGAGCGCAGTTCCTCTCATCCGGCACGCACTCCCCTGTTCGATGTTTCGCCGCCGTTTCTACGCGCGCGGCGGCCTTTCGGTTCCGCCCGGGCCGCCGGCCCTAGAAGGTGTAGCTGAGGCCGAGCAAACCGAAAAACTGATCCTTGTCACCGGCTACGGAGACGATCGGGCTGCGCCTAAAATCGCCAAGCAGGCGCGAATAAGCGAGGCCGCCGAACAGCGACAGCTTGGGCTTGCGCAGCTCGCCGGTGAGGGAGTGGGCGACGAACAGGCTTGTACGCCAGTTCTTCCAGCCGCCATCGGCGGTGTAGACGGGAAGGCCGCTCGCCAGCTTGCCGGCGGGGCCGATGCTGAAATAGGTCTGCGCATAGCCGTCGCCGACCCGCTCCGCCTGAGCGCCGAGCTGGACGTAGGTGCGGGTGCTCAAGGGTGTGCCGTACTCGATCGCGGGCGTGAGGACGGAGCTGCCGTGGGTGTCGCTGACATCCTTTTGCCAGGTGAGGCGGACCCCCAATGTATCGTATTTGTGGAGAACGCCGTTCTTGGCGACTCCTGCCTGGACGCCGAGTTCGATCGCCGGATCGAGTTCGCCGAGCGCACGGACCTGCGGGTCCTTGATCCGGTTCGTGCGGTCGAGGCGAACGTTGACCACCGGGCCGAGGGTGAAAGCCAAAGGCGCATCGCTTGCCTCCGGGATAACGTCGAAGGCTAGCGAGGTGCCGCGGGTGACGAAGGAGACCGGCCCGACGCGGCCGAGAAGCGCGCCGATCGGCGTCAGGATGTAATCGTCCGAGCCTTCGTAGGAGGGGACATAGCCCGCGCCGAGGCCGACGGAGAGGCTGTAGCGGTCCTCCGGCCATTCGGTGTCGGTGCCGGCGTCCTGCGCGAAAGCAGGCGCGGCGGCCAGGGAAGCGAACGCGAACGCGCCGAACGCGGACGATCTAATGAAAATGCGGGTCACGAAAGGCCTCCCTGGAAGTGCAAGATGAATGTTGCGCCACCGTCATTAGTTCCCCTGGTGCCGCAGCGCGGGCGCTTCCGCAACCGTGCGTGCTTTTCAAGCCGCATGTCCCTGCACGACTTCGACGAACGCGCCGCCCCATTTCTCGAGCTTAGCGGTGCCGACGCCGGCGACTCGGGAGAGCGCGTGGAGGCTGGTCGGCTTCAGTTCGGCCATCTCGCGCAAAGTGGAATCGTGGAAGATCACGTAGGGCGGGACGCCGGCTTCGCGGGCGAGGTCGCGGCGGCGGGCGCGCAGGGCTTCGAACAGCGGATCGTGCGGGTGGTCGACTCCGTCCGAACCGCGCCGGGCGCGGCGGGCGCGCTTGGGTGGAAGAACGAGGTCGAGCCGCTCCTCGCCCTTCAAGAGCGGCTTGGCGGCAGGGCCGAAGGAGAGGCCGCCATATTCGTCAGCGCGGAGAGCATCGCGGGCGAGCAGGGCGCGGGCGACCGGCTTGATCAACGCCTGTTCTTCCTCATTGGCGATTCCGAAGACGGAGAGGCGGTGGTGGCCGCTTGCGAGGATCTTGTCGCTTTCCTTGCCGGCGAGAACGTCGGCGAGGTGGGTGATGCCCCAGCGCATTTCGGTGCGGAAAGCGGCGGAGAGGAGCTTGCGCGCGACTTCGGTGGCGTCGACGGTGGAGGGCGGCGTGAGGCAATTGTCGCAATTGCCGCAGGCTTCGGGCGGAGTTTCGCCGAAATGCTTGAGGAGAAGGGCGCGGCGGCAGGCGCCGGTTTCGATCATTGCGGCCAGGGCGTTCAAGCGCGTGCGTTCGCCGCCGCGCCGGTCTTCGGGCGTTTCGGTCTCGATGCGGCGGCGGGCGCGGGAGAAATCCTCGGCGCCCCAGAAGAGATGCGCTTCGGCCGGTTCGCCGTCGCGACCGGCGCGGCCGGTTTCCTGGTAATAGGCCTCGATCGACTTGGGCAAGCCGGCATGAGCGACGAAGCGGACGTCCGGCTTGTCGATGCCCATTCCGAAGGCGATGGTCGCGACCATGACCATGTCTTCGGAGTCTACGAAGACGCGCTGGTTGCGGGCCCGGACCTGAGGGTCGAGGCCTGCATGATAAGGAAGGACCTTGCGGCCGGCGCCGCCGAGCTGCTCGGCAAGCCGTTCCGCTTTGTCGCGGCTTGGCACGTAGACGATGCCGGCGCCGGGCTGCTCGGTGAGCAGGGTCTTCAATTGCGCGCCGACCCCGTCGCGGGGGCGGACGTGGTAGCGGATGTTGGGCCGGTCGAAACCGGCAACGATCAGGCCGTCTTCGGCGATGCCGAGCTGGCGCAGGATGTCGGCGCGGGTGACGCGGTCGGCGGTTGCGGTGAGCGCCAGCCGGGGCACGTGCGGAAAGGCGTCGAGCAGCGGGCGCAAGAGCCGGTAATCGGGGCGGAAGTCATGGCCCCATTCGGAGACGCAATGCGCTTCGTCGACGGCGATCAGGGAGAGCGGCGTGCGTGACGCCAGTTCGCGAAAGGCGTTGCCGCTTGCGCGTTCCGGCGCAACGTAGAGGAGGTCGAGCTCGCCGGCCTTGAAGCGGGACAGGGTCTGCTGGCGGGAGTCCTCCCCGTCGGCCGAGGTGAGGGAGGCGGCGCGGATGCCGAAGCCGTCGGCCGAGCGGATCTGATCGTGCATCAGCGCAATCAACGGCGAGACGACGAGAGCGGTGCCGGGCCGGGCCAGCGCCGGCACCTGGTAGCAGAGCGACTTGCCGGCGCCGGTCGGCATCACGGCAAGCGTATGCTGCCCGGCCATCACGCGGTCGATCACCTGCTCCTGGACGCCGCGGAACGCGGGGAAGCCGAAGGTGCGGTGGAGGATTTCTTGGGGGGAAGCCACGATCCGCCTGCCCTAGCGGAGCGGCGGCGGCCGCGTCGAGGGGGTCAGCGCCGCGCGGGATGTTCCGACTGGGCGCGGGCGGTGCTTCCGCCGCTTTGGCCAAGCAGCGCAAGCGCGGCCACCAGGGCCGCTGCGCCAAGCATGATTCTGATCCCCGACACGGCATCCCTCCCCGAAAGACCCGGCTGTAGCAGAAAAAACACCGCTATTCAGCAGCTTCCGCTTCTTTTTCTGCTTCGCTCTGCTGGCGGGCCCACATGTCGGCGTAGAGACCGTCGGCGCGGAGGAGTTGGGCGTGGGTGCCGCGCTCGGCGACGCGGCCTTCGTTCAGCACCACGATCTGGTCGGCATCGACGATGGTGGAGAGGCGGTGGGCGATGACGACGGAAGTGCGCTTGGCGGCGACCGAGCGCATCGTTTCCTGGATCGCGGCCTCGGTGCGGCTGTCGAGGGCGCTGGTGGCTTCGTCGAAGATCAGGATCGGCGGGTTCTTCAAAAGGGTGCGGGCGATGGCGACGCGCTGCTTCTCGCCGCCGGAAAGCTTGAGGCCCCGTTCGCCGACCTGCGCTTCGTAGCCGTCGGGGAGGGAGGCGATGAAATCGTGGATGGCAGCGCCGCGCGCCGCGTCCTCGATTTCGGCTTGAGAAGAACCGTCGCGGCCGTAGCCGATATTGTAGCCGACGCTGTCGTTAAAGAGGACGCTGTCCTGCGGAACGATGCCGAGCGCGGCGCGAAGGCTCGCCTGGCTGACCTCCGTAATGTCCTGGTCGTCGATTAGGATGCGGCCGCCGGTCGGTTCGTAGAAGCGGAACAGCAGGCGCGACAACGTCGACTTGCCGGCGCCCGACGGGCCGACCACGGCGAGCATCGTGCCGGGGCGGACATCGATGTCGATGCCCTTCAGGATTTCTCGCTCGGGATCGTAGCCGAAGCGGACGTTCTCGAGCCGCACCGCGCCTGATGTCACGCGCAAAGCGGGCGCGCCGGGACGGTCCTTCACTTCCTCCGGCGTGTCGACGATGGCGAACATCGCCTCCATGTCGATCAGGCCTTGGCGGATGGTGCGGTAGACCCAGCCGAGCATGTCCAAGGGGCGGAAGAGCTGGGCGAGAAGCGTGTTGACCAGCACCACGTCGCCGGTGGTGAAAAGCCCTCGGCTCCACCCCCAGACGGTGTAGGCCATTGCGCCGGCCATCATCAAATTTGTGATCGCCGACTGGCCGACGTTGAGCAAAGCGAGCGAGGTTTCGTTCTTCACCGACGCGTCGGCGAAGGAGCGCATCGCCTCCCCGTAGCGGCGCGCTTCGCGGTCCTCGGCGGTGAAGTATTTCACCGTCTCGTAGTTGAGGAGCGAGTCGACGGCGCGGCCGATCGCCTGGTTGTCGACCTCGTTCATTTCGCGCTGCAGCTTTGCCCGCCATTCGGTGACGAAGCGGGTGAAGGCGATGTAGCTCACCACCATCACCACCGTTGCGACCACCAGGCCGCCGCCGAACTTGACCCCGAAGATGATGCAGATCGCCACCAGCTCGACGATCGTCGGCGCGATGTTGAAGAGGAGGAAATAGAGCATCATGTCGATGCTCTTCGTCCCGCGCTCGACGATCTTGGTAAGCGCGCCGGTGCGGCGGGCGAGGTGGAAGCGTAAGGAGAGGCGGTGGACGTGGCGGAAGACGTTTTCGGCCAAACGCCGGGCCGCATCCTGGCCGACGCGTTCGAAGATCGCGTTGCGCAGGTTGTCGAAGAGGACGCCGGCGAAGCGGGCGCCAGCATAGGCGACCACCAAGGCCATTGCGAGGCCCGCCGCTTCGGCAGCGGCTTCGCCCGACATGCGGTCGATCGCCGCTTTGTAGGCGAAGGGCATCAGCAAAGTCGCGCCCTTGGCGATGAAGACCAGGACGACGGCAACGATCACCCGCGCGCGAAGTGCGGGCGCGTCGGCGGGCCACAGATAGGGCAGGAAGCGGCGAAGCGCGCCCCAGCCGGGCTTGGCATTGGTATCGGGGGATTCAAGCGGACGCATGCGGCGCTTTAGGTAGGGAGGCGCGGGGCAAACCCCAAGCGGCGGCGGTGCCGGGGCTGTTGGCGGAACGTGGCGCTGTCACAATTGAAACAAAGATGATCCGTCGGTGGCATCGCCCAGCCACGCTCCGAACCTAGGCCCAGCAGCACGGCCAAAGAAGCCGCCAAACAAATCCGAGCCGCCCGCGTAACGATTGGAACGGCAAGGAATCGCATGGGTTTAGCAAGCATCATGGGACCTGCCACTTTCCTTATCGCGATCCTGGGCTGCGGCGAAGCCGACGCTCCCTGCCAGCAGGTGCGGATGCTCGCCACGCCCTACCGCAGCGAAGCCGCCTGCAGCGCCGCGACGGACAAGGCAATCATGTCGAACAGCGATCTCGACTTTCCGGTGGTCGTTGCCCGTTGCGTCGCGGCTGAGGGTGCCCGCCCGGAGGTATTGAAGGCGAGCGACGTGCAGCTTCCCGGCGGCGGCGAAGCGCAGGTCAAGGTCAGCCCCCTCACCCGCTGATACTGTCGCGACACGCGCGACGGCTAAGTCCCTCCCACTCCACAGAACATTGTAGCAAACCGCTTCGGTGTGTGTATTCTCCCCCGCGAGCCGTTCGCGACTCGAATTTCTAGGGGGAATTACAATGAATACGTCCATTATGGGCAGCGCTTCCGCTGCCTGCCTGCTGCTGCTCGCTTCAACCGCGGCCGTTGCTCAAACCGCGCCTGCACAAACCGAACCGATGATGGTTGCCAAGATCGAGGCGGCCACCGGCTCGACATTGAAGCAGGGCACCGAGATCCGGCTCGAGACCGTCACCGAGTTGAGCTCCAACCGCAGCCGCGTCGGCGACCGCATCGACCTGGAAGTAAAGGACGCGGTGCGCCTCAACGGCCAGACGGTGATCCCGGCCGGCACCCGCGCCGTGGGTGAAATCACCCGCCGCAAGGACAACGGCATGTGGGGCAAGGCCGGCAAGCTGGAATTCAAGCCGCTCTACATCAAGATGGGCGACCGCCAGATCGGCCTGTCCGCAACCAACTCCACCGCCGACAAGGGCAAGGCGGGCACCGCCGGCGTCGTCGCCGCAGTGGTGTTCCTTCCCGTCGCGGGCTTCTTCGTGAAGGGCACTTCTGCCAAAATCCCGGCGCGTACTGCCGTCACCGCCTATGTCGACGAAGACGTGCCGGTGGCGTTCGCCCCGGCCGCGGCTGCGCCCGCGCCGATCGTGGTTCCGGGCACTCCGAACCAGTAAGCTTGAGTGGGGTGCCTCGCCGGGGCGGCGGGGCACCCCCTCACTCCTGCGCCGTCTCAGGCGTAGCTGACCACTTCGAACTCGATCCCGTCGCGGTCGAAGAAATAGAAGCGGCGGCCGGGTTCGTAGTCGCCGTGCGAAAAGGGCGTCAGGCCCGCTTCGATCACCCGCGCTTCAACCGCGTCGAGATCGTCCACCACCACGCCGACATGGTTGAGAGGCCGGCCCTTCCTGAACTGGTCGTCCGAATAGGCCGTATCGTTTGCGGTATAGAAAGCGAGGTAATGAGCGTCGGTGCCGACATGCACCGTGCGGCCGTTACCGAGCGACGGCCCCTGCCAGCGCAACGTCCATCCGAACAGCTTCTGCATCAGCGCCGCCGAGGCTTCCGGGTCGCGGACGGTGAGGTTTACGTGTTCGATCCTGGGTTCGGCCATTCTCATTGCTCCTTCTTTGTTGCCCCAATTGCCGATTCGTACGATCTCAAGCTAAGTTGAGGTCAAGCATCAAATCGGAGAGGCAAATGGCGCTGCTTTCCATCGGCGAACTGGCGCGGCGGACTGGGCTGAGCGTGTCGGCGATCCGTTTCTACGAAAGCCGGGGGCTGGTCAGCGCGATCCGCAGCGGCGGCAACCAAAGGCGTTTTCTGCGCTCCGACATCCGGCGCCTTTCTTTCGCGCTGATCGCCCAGCGGGTCGGGCTGACGCTCGGCGAGATCGAGAAGGAGCTCGCCACGCTGCCGCAAGGGCGCGCGCCGACCAAGAGCGACTGGGAGGCGATCAGCCGGCGGATCCGGAGCACGCTCGACGCACGGATTGCGATGCTTGAGCAGACCCGCGACCGGCTTGACGGCTGCATCGGCTGCGGCTGCCTGTCGCTGGAAGCCTGCGCGCTCTACAACCCGGCGGACCGCGCGGCGCGGGCCGGGGCGGGGCCGCGCTTCCTGCTCGGCAACCGCCCGGGCGAGTTCGCGGAACCGGGCGGCGCGGGCGGCGGTTAACCCTTTCGACCAATCGAAAGGACCAGCCATGAGCAAGAACCAGCACAATACCAGCAGCATGGATAAAACCATGAACCAGAACAACCAGATGTCGGACGATCCCGGCGACGGCAGCCGCAAGAGCTTCACGCTCGGCAAGGATGGCGAAACGCCGGTCGAGAAGGCGCCGGAAGGCGACAGCCAGGACCAGTCCACGATCGAGGCGTTCGGGGAAGAAGGCGCCGGGGTGGCCGCAAAGGAGTAAGCGGCATGGGCGACACCGAAACCGTCGGCATGATCCACGAGGACGGCCTTCCCGGCCACGAAAGCCGGATGAAGGACAAGCCCGAGTGGGAGCCTTTCTACCCCGGCTCCGGGCGGCTGAAGGGGAAAGTGGCGCTGATCACCGGAGCCGACAGTGGCATCGGGCGTGCAGTGGCGGCGCTGTTTGCCCGGGAAGGCGCCGATGTCGGCATCCTCTACCTGTGCGAGCATGACGACGCGGCGATGACCAAGCGCATCGTGGAGGCGGAAGGCCGCCGCGCAGTCGCAATCCCCGGCGACGTGGGCGACAAGGCGTTCTGCGAGAAAGCGGTGGCGCAGGTCGTGGAGGAGCTTGGCGGCCTCGACATCCTGGTCAACAATGCCGCCGAACAGCATCCCGACACGGACATCCGCGACATCACCGAGGAGCAGCTGAAGCGGACGTTTCAGACCAACATCTTCGGCTATTTCTTCATGGTGCAGGCGGCGCGCGACCACCTGAAGAAAGGCTCGGCGATCGTCAACTGCACGTCAGTGACGATGTACCAGGGGTCAAGCGAGCTGCTCGATTATTCGGCAACCAAGGGCGCGATCACCGCCTTCACCCGCTCCTTGTCCGAGAACCTCATCGAGGACGGCATCCGCGTCAACGCGGTGGCGCCGGGGCCGATCTGGACTCCGCTCAATCCGAGCGGCGGTTCGACGCCCGAGAAGATGAAGGATTTCGGCGAGGACACGCCGATGGGGCGGCCGGGGCAGCCGAACGAAGTGGCGCCGAGCTTCCTGTTCCTTGCTTGCGAGGACAGTCGCTACATGTCGGGCCAGGTGCTGCACCCGAATGGCGGAACGATCGTCAACGGTTGATCCCGCTTCTGCAACCGTGCCGTATGCGTTATGGTCCCGCCCGAACAAAGGGGAAGAACAGGCATGGGCAGGACGATCCTGGGGGTAGTGGCCGGAATCATCGCGGCGTTTGCGACGATCTGGGCAATCGAAATGGTCCACCACCTGCTCTACCCGGTGCCTGACGGTGTCCGGTTGACGAACAAGCCCGCGCTTGCCGGATATCTCAGCGGGATGTCGCTTCCGCAGTTGCTCTTCATCGCCTGCGGCTGGCTGGTTGGCGCCTTTGTCGGCGGCGTGGTGGCGGCGAAGATCGCCGGACGCAGCAAGGCGGTGTGGATCGTTGCCGGACTGGTCGCGCTCGCGGGCATCGGCAACATCTTCTACGTCTCGCACCCGCTCTTCCTGCAAATTTCGGCCATCGTGGCGCCGCTGATCGGCGGCTGGCTTGCCACCCGCGCGGTGAGCGGACGGGCCGCTCCGGCGTTTGCGGCGGAGGGCAGGTGAGGGAGCACCAGACGTTCGACAGCTTCTGGCTTTTCTACCTGCGCGAGCATAGCCGACCGCGCACGCGGGCGCTTCATTATGCCGGCACGTCGCTTGTGTTGATCCTCGCCGCCGCGGCTTTGCTGACCGGCAATTGGTGGCTTGCCTTGCTGCTTCCGGTGGCGGGCTACGGCTTCGCCTGGTCGAGCCACGCTTTGGTGGAGCGCAACCGGCCGGCGACCTTCACTTACCCGCTCTGGTCGCTGTTTTCCGATTTCCGAATGTTCTTTTTGTGGCTCACCGGGCGGCTTGGAGGCGAGCTTCGCCGCGCCGGGGTCACGGGGGAGACTATCAATGCCGGTTGAGGATCCGGGCTTCGACCGCGCGCTCGCTAAACTGCGCCTCCGCGACGCGATCAGCGCGGAGGAAGAGGCGGTGCTGCGCGAGGCGGTGGCGGAAGTGCGCGAGCTTCCCGCGGGCAAGGTCGTAGTGCGCGCCGGTGAGCTGCTCACCCACTCCACCTTGCTGTTCGACGGCTTGTCCTGCCGATACAAGGATCTCGTGGACGGCCAGCGGCAGATCATGGAGCTGCACGTTCCGGGCGACTTCCTGGACCTGCACAGCTTCCTGCTGAAGCAGCTCGACCACAATGTTGGGTCGATCTCGCCGGTCCGGGTCGGCATCGTTCCGCATGACCGGCTGCGCGCCATTTCGGAAAACTATCCGCACCTCACCCGGATGCTGTGGTTCTCGACCCTGCTCGATTCGGCGGTGCACCGGGAGAAGATCCTGTCGATCGGCCGGCGCGACGCGCTGGCGCGGATCGCCCATCTGCTGTGCGAGCTCTACGTGCGCCTGGAGACGGTGGGGCTGGCCAAGGACCACCGCTACACGCTGGCGCTGACCCAGAGCGACCTAGCCGACGCGAGCGGCCTCACCTCCGTGCACGTCAACCGGATGCTGAAGACGTTGCGCGACGAGGGCCTGCTGACCTTCCGCGGCAGCGAGGTGGTGATCCACGATTGGGCGGCGCTGACCCGTCGCGCCGAATGGGACGCGGGCTACCTCCACCTCGACCGGCGGTCGCGCTAGAGGTCGACCACCTCGAACGGCGTGCGGGCGATCATCCGTTCGGCAAGCATCGCGCGGTGGCAGCAGGGCGCTTCCTTTTCGTAGCACAGCAGCGCGGCCATGCGCTCCCCGGCGGCGCCGAGCGCCTGCTCGAGCGCGAGGAGGGCCTCGGGGGTTTCGAGCTGGTCGGCGTAGATCTCCCGCATCTCCGCGGTGCGGCCCTTGCGCGCCGCTTCGCGTCCGGCGGCGGGCGTGCCGAGGGGGCGGAGGTGGAGATAGTCGATGCCCTGTTCGGCGAGACCGTTCCGGAGCGCGGTCTTGGAGAAGCCGGGGCGGCGCGAGGCGGCAACGGCGCGGACGTCGATCAGCAGCTCCACGCCGGCTGCTTTCAGCTCGTCGTGGAATTCGGCGACGGTTTTGCCTTCGTAGCCGATGGTGAAAAGCGGGCGCGCGCTCAGTCGAACAATTCCTCGAGGAAGCTCTTGCGGCGCTTCTTGTACGGGTGGTGGCCATGGCCCTGATGCCCGCCGCCCCAAGGCTGCTGCGGCGGATAAGGTGCCTGCGGCGGGTAAGGCGCCTGCGGAGCTTGTGGGGTCTGAGGCGCTTCGGAAGGCACGCTGCGTTCAATGATCTTGTCGAGCTCGCCGCGGTCGAGCCAGACGCCGCGGCAGGTGGGGCAATAATCGATTTCGATATTCTGCCGCTCGCTCATCACCAGAGCGGTGCCGTCCACCGGACAGGCCATCGGGCCGCTGCGATCCACCATGCGAAGCTCCTTTGTGTTGGCTTATCACCTAGGGAGCCGCGGCGCCCGCCACAATGGCGCGATGCTGGCAGCGGATGTGCGAATTCGTACGCCAAGGATTGGTGTTTTACACCAAAATGCGGCGAGCGCGTGAACGGCTGCTGAACCCCGCAGAAGCCAAGAAGCGCAGATTTGCGCCATTTTTCGCGTTTGGCACGGCGGGTGCAATCCATTGGACATCGCTGCCGGATGGTCCGGCGGTGTTCAAGGAGACCTACAATGACCTTCACTTTCGCAAACGTTCAGCAGCTCGCTATTTCCGCGGTCGGCGCGCTTTTCGCCGCCAGCCTGTTCATCTCCGCCGCCGTCGGTCCGGCCGCTCAGCTCGTCTAAGCGCCCGGTCCGCCGGACCGCCTCCAACACACGAAAGCACCCAACGCCATGACCCGCACCTTCACGCTCGACAAAGCAAACGGCAAGCTGATGGGCGTCTGCGCCGGCCTCGCCGACAGCACCGGCTTCGACGTCACCCTGGTGCGCCTGCTGCTCGTCGCGGTGACCTTGTGCCTGACCGGCATGACCATTCCCCTCTACATCGCCGCCGGGCTGATCGCCCCGGCCCGAGGCTGAGGAGGGCGGACGATGAGCGACACGCTCTACCGCCAGTGGATGCGCCGGCTTCAGCGCTTCCTCGCTGCCCGGCCGATCCGGCAGGCGCCGCGCCGGGAGCAGCGCGCCGGCTGATCCGCCGGAACCGAGACGCCCAAGCGGCGGTTGCGAAAGCCACAGGCTTCGTGAGACAAACCGCTTATGCGCATCCTTCCATTCCTCGCCTTCTTCGCCCTTTCCGCCTGCGCCACCACGTCGGGCCTCAGCGGCAACATCCGCGACCGCGACTGGCGGGCGCAGGACGTCAACGGAACCCCGGTGACGGGCGACAAGGCGCTGACCCTGCGCATTGCGGAAGCGCGCGCGACGGGGAGCTCGGGCTGCAACACTTACTCTGCACCAGTGATCGAAAGCAGCGCCGACCGGCTCGAGCTCGGGCCCATCGCCAGCACCCGCATGGCCTGCGACGCCGCCGTGATGGAGCAGGAAGCGCGCTTCCTCGCCATACTTGCAGCGGCGAGGAGCTATAGCCGCTACGGCAATGGCAGCCTGTCGGTGATCGCGCCGGATGGCCGCGCCATCCGCTTCCGCCCCGCCGCCTGACGTCGTGACAACCGCCGGCCGGCCGTTCTGGAAGACGCTCTACTTCCAGGTGCTCGTCGCCATCGCGCTCGGCATCCTCACCGGCTGGCTGTTTCCGGAGTTCGGGCGGGCGCTGAAGCCGCTCGGCGACGGCTTCATTAAGCTCGTCAAGATGATCATCTCACCGGTGATCTTCCTCACGGTGGTGACCGGCATCGCCGGGATGAGCGACCTCAAGGCCTTCGGCCGCGTCGGCGCAAAGGCGATGGCCTATTTCCTGACCTTCTCCACACTTGCGCTCGCCGTGGGCTTGGTGGTCGGCAACGTCGCCAGGCCCGGCGCGGGGCTGAACATCGACGCGGCGACTCTCGATGCCGGGGCGGTGTCAACCTATGTCGGCAAGGCCAAGGAGCAGAGCGTCACCGAGTTCGTGCTGCACGTCATCCCGGACACGGCGGTGAGCGCGTTCACCTCCGGCGAGATATTGCAGGTGCTGTTCGTCGCCATTCTGTTCGGGATCGCGCTGGCGATGATCGGCGAGCGTGGCGAGCGGTTTCTCGGCACGCTCCGGACGCTGACGGCAATCGTGTTCCGGATGGTGCATATTTTGATGTACGCGGCGCCAATCGGCGCGTTCGGGGCGATGGCGTTCACGATCGGGCAGTACGGGATCGGCACGCTCGGCAACCTCGCCGGGCTGATCGCCACTTTCTACCTGACGTCGTTGCTGTTCGTGATCGGCGTGCTCGGCCTCGTCTGCCGCGCCGCCGGTTTCTCGCTGTTCGGCCTCCTTCGCTACATCAAGGAAGAACTGTTCCTGGTGCTCGGCACGTCTTCTTCCGAAAGCGCGATGCCGTTGCTGATGGAGAAACTGGAGCGCGCGGGCTGCCCGAAGCCGATCGTCGGGCTGGTGGTGCCGACCGGCTATTCGTTCAACCTCGACGGCACCAACATCTACATGTCGCTTGCCGCCCTCTTCATCGCGCAGGCGACGAACACCCCGCTCACGCTCGGTGATCAGCTGCTGCTGATGGCGGTGGCGATCCTGAGCTCGAAGGGCGCGGCGGGGGTGACCGGATCCGGCTTCATCGTGCTTGCCGCGACCCTGTCGGTGGTGCCGGGCGTCCCCGTGGCGGGCATGGCTTTGATCCTGGGCGTCGACCGCTTCATGAGCGAGTGTCGGGCGTTGACCAACTTCATCGGCAACGCCGTCGCGACCTTGGTGGTGGCGCGGTGGGAAAAGGCGCTGGACCTCAATCGCGTGCGGGCGGCGTTCGCGGGCCGGGGCGCGGATCTCACCGAGCCTGAAAGCGACGCGCTCCAGATCGCCGAGAAGAGCGACGTGCCCGAGGCCTAAAGATCGATCGGCAGGAATATCCCCAGCACCGCCAGCGCGGCGGCGATGGCGGCGACGATCAGCGCGATTCGGGCGAGCTGCGCGGCGCGCTGGGAGGTGGCTTCGGCATCTTTCAGGCGGGTCTCGGGATCGGTCATTTCCTGGCCTTTCGGCGGTGCGGCATGAGTTCCTGGCGCACGCGAAGCGAGCGGGCGGCCAAGCGGATCTCGTAGAGGAACAGGATCAGGCCGATCGTCAAAAGCAGCATCGCAATAATGAACAGGATGGCGAGCGGGCGGCCCCAGGCGATGTCGGCGAGATCGGCAACGAACAGGATGCCGACCACCAGGCAGACGAACAGGGCGCTTGCCGTGCAGGCGCTGATCGCCGTGTTGACCACGCTCATCCGCCGGTCGAGCAGCACCAGCTCCGCGGCGGCGCGATCACGCTGGCCGTCGTCCAGCGACTCGAACTCCTTTTCCAGCGCACGGGCGCGGTCGACGACGCGGGCGAGACGCTGGGCTAGGACGTTTAGGATCGCGCCAATACCGGCGAGCAGGAACACCGGCGCGATGGCGAGCTGGATCAAGTGGCCGATGGTGGAGACGGGCGTGGCTTGGAACATCGCCAAGCGCCTTAGCACAGCGCGGCGGCGACTTGCAGCATCGCGGCGGCGTGTTACACTGTATCATGCCTTCAAGGAGTAGCCGCGATGCGTAGCCTGACCCTGCTTGCCCTCCCCGTCCTCCTTTCCGCCTGCACCGCGAGCGAGCAGAGCCCGCAGCGGGTGAAACCGGAGGAGACGCTGCTTCAAGTCAGCGCCACCGGCCGCGCCGAAACCGCGCCCAACGAAGCGCGCTTCTCCGCTGGCGTACAGTCGATCGGCGCCAACGCGGCTGAGGCCAGCCGGCGCAACAATGAGACGATCAACAAGGTGCTCGCCGCCCTCGACGGGCTTGGCGTCAGCAAGGAGGACGTGCAGACTCGGCAGGTGTCGCTGCAGCGGATCACCTACGGCGCGAACAAGGGCCGGTTTGAAGCCAACAACATGATAGAAGTGCGGATGCGCGACCTCGGCAAGGCCGGGGAGGCGATCGCCGCGACCACCGACGCGGGCGCCAATGTGCTGTCCGGGCCGAACCTCTCGGTCGGCGACCCGGAGGCGGCGCGCAACGGCGCCTATGCAAGCGCCTTCAAGGCGGCGCGGGCGCGGGCGGAGGCTTATGCCGGGGCGGCGGGGCTGAAGGTGCTTCGCGTGCTAACCATCCGCGACGGCGGTGACGGCGGTGGTGGCTATGTCACCGACGCGACAATGGCGATGGAAGTCGCGCCGCCGCCGGTCGTGCGAACCTCCGCGCCGATGATCCGGCCGGGGGTCAACACCAGCGAAGTCGCCGTGCAGGTCGATTTCGCGCTTGGCGCCAAATAGCCGCCGCCTGTTCATCGCCAATCGCGGCGGCTAAGGCGGCGAACATGACCGCCTCAGCCGCACTCCAAATTCGCGACCTCCAGAAAACCTATGCCGGCGGCAAGCGCGCGCTGGAAGGCGTCAGCCTCGACGTGCCGCGCGGGCAGATCTTCGGGCTTTTGGGGCCGAACGGCGCAGGCAAATCCACGATGATCAACATCCTTGCCGGCCTGGTGAACAAGACCGGCGGATCGGCGTCGATCTGGGGCTTCGACATCGACAAGCATCCGCGCAACGCCAAGGCATCGATCGGCATCGTGCCGCAGGAGATCATCTTCGATCCCTTTTTCACGCCGCGCGAGACGCTGGAGATCCAGGCGGGGCTGTACGGCGTGCCCAAGGAACGGCGGCGCACGCTTGAGCTGCTGCGCGCGGTGCATCTGGAGGACAAGGCCGAGGCCTATGCCCGCACGCTTTCAGGCGGCATGAAGCGGCGGCTTCTGGTCGCCAAGGCGATGGTCCATTCGCCGCCGATCCTGGTGCTCGACGAGCCGACCGCCGGCGTCGACATCGAGCTTCGCCAGCAGCTTTGGGAATATGTGCGCGAGCTCAACAACCAAGGTGTGACGGTGGTGCTGACCACCCATTATCTCGAAGAAGCCGAGCAATTGTGCGATCGGATCGCGATCATCAACCACGGCCGCCTGATCGCCAACGAGGAAACCCGCACGCTGGTCGGCATGGCGCAGGAGAAAGCCGTTGAAGTGACGGTGGACCGCGACTTGACGGCCGCGCCGGTCGCCGCCTGCTTCGACAAGATCGAACTGAAGGGCGAGCGGACGCTGGCCATCACCTACCGCAAGGACCAGGTGAACGCCGGCGAAGTCCTCGCCGCCCTCCAGCGCGACGGGCTCGGCATCGTCGACGTCTCCACGAGAGAAGCCGATCTGGAAGACGTGTTCCTGAACCTCACCCGGGCTTCCAACGCCGGTGGCTGATCACGCTTATGACGTGATCGTGATCGGCTCCGGCGCAGCGGGGCTTTCGGCGGCGCTTACCGTGGCGCCGCATCTGCGCGTGGCGGTGCTTGCCAAGGGCGATATTTCGGACGGATCGACGGCCTGGGCGCAAGGCGGGATCGCGGCGGTGCTGGAGCCCGGCGACAATTTCGACAGCCATATCAAGGATACAATGATTGCCGGCGCAGGGCTCAACCGGCGCGAGGCGGTGGAGTTCGTCGTGGAAAGCGCACCGGCTGCGATCGAGCGGCTGGCCGCGCTTGGCGTGCCGTTCGATTCGGGCGGAGAGGAACGCTGGCACCTGACCCGCGAGGGGGGACACAGCCACCGCAGGATCGTCCATGTCGCCGACGCCACGGGCCGGGCGGTGCAGCAGGCGCTTGAGAAAGCGGCGGCCGAGCATCCGAACATCAGCCTGATCCCCAACATGGCGGCGATCGACCTCGTCACCGGCCGCCACGCGGAAGGTGGCAACGGCGAGAACCGGGTGTGGGGCGTCTATGCCGTCGACCGTGCGCATGGCGGCGTGTCGTTGTTCACCGGCCGCGCGACGATTCTGGCGTCAGGTGGCGCGAGCCGGGCGTGGCTTTATTCCACAAACCCAAAGGGCTCGACCGGCGACGGCATCGCCATGGCGTGGCGGGCGGGATGCCGGGTGGCGAACATGGAAATGAACCAGTTCCACCCGACCTGCCTCTACCATCCGGAGGTCAAGAACTTCCTGATCACCGAAGCGATGCGCGGCGAGGGCGGGCAATTGAAGATACCCGGCAGCGGTCACCGCTTCATGCCGGAGTTCGACGCCCGCGCCGAGCTTGCACCGCGCGACATCGTCGCCCGGGCGATCGACCATGAGCTGAAGCGGCTCGGGCTCGATTTCGTCCACCTCGACATCTCGCACCGCGACCCCGAATTCATCCGCGGGCACTTTCCGACCATCGCCGCGCGCCTCGCCGAGCCGGACATCGGCATCGACATCACGACTCAGCCGATCCCGGTGGTGCCGGCCGCGCACTACACATGCGGCGGGGTGATGACCGACCTCGACGGCAAGACGGACGTGCCCGGCCTCTACGCGGCGGGCGAAGTGACGATGTCCGGCCTCCATGGCGCCAACCGGCTGGCGTCGAACTCGGTGCTCGAATGCCTCGTCTTCGGAGTCGCCGCCGCGCAGGACATCAACCGCAGCTGGAGCAGCCTTGCACCTCCGCCTCCAATCCGGCCGTGGGACGAAAGCCGAGTCACCCACTCCGACGAAGAAGTGGTCGTTCACCACAATTGGCGCGAGATTCGCCGGTTCATGTGGGACTATGTCGGCATCGTCCGCACCACCAAGCGGCTCGAGCGGGCGTTTCACCGCGTTAATTTGCTGCGGGAGGAGACGCAGGAATATTACGGCCACTTCCGCGTGACGCCCGACCTGATCGAGCTTCGCAACCTGGTGGAGGTCGCCGGGCTGATCGTGCGCTCCGCTTTGGCGCGCAAGGAAAGCCGCGGGCTGCACTACACGAGCGACTATCCGGACATGCTGCCGCAAGCGGCCGACACGGTGCTCACGCCGTGAAGGCGCTGCGCTTCCTGCCGCTGGTTGCGCTGCTTGGCGCGGCCCAGGAAGACCCGGAGGACATGGCGCTCCACGGCGCTTACCGCTGCGTCCTCAGGCCCGATCCCATCGGCACCTTGCACATATCGCAGCTCGTAAGCGTCCTTGGCCGTCCGCTTTCCACTGACGCGAGCTGGGTGGAGCCTTCAGCCTACCAGATCGACGCGCGCGGCAAGGGCACGCCGGAGCCAACCGAGCGCGGCTACATGACCATCAGCGTGAACGCCGCGCAGTCTCCGTCCAAGACGGAGCCCGGCTGGTTCGATCTCGGCGGCGCCAAGGTGCAGATCACGGTGGTGACGAAGGGGAAGCTGAGCGGCGCGACGGCCATCACCTTCCGCCGCCCGACGCGCATCGGCGACCGCTACGAAGATGGCCTGACGCTGGTCGCTTCCCACAGCCGGCACGTCCGGTGGACGGTCGCCGCCGCGCCCTACCGGATGCTGGATGCCTTTGCCGACGATGAGCGCGAGCTCCAGTGGCAGCTGGTGCGCTGGGTGGGCGGCGACGTGAAGTGGAACCCGGAAGCGACGGGTCGCTTCGACCTGCGCAAGGTGGAGGCATTCAACCGTTCTGTAGACGCGGCACGGCCGAAGCTTGCCGCTTTGCGCGCCGATTACAAGAAGAGCTGCCAGTTCGAACCGGCCGTCGAGGAAGAGTTCGACACGATCTAGAAGCTCAAGCCTGGTGGACGTCGCAGCCGGATTGTCCGCTCGGCTCCGGTGCGCAAGGAGAGCCGCGCTTTTGACGGTCCGCGCCCGCTGCCGCATAGGGTTCGCTCTTGCCGCGAGGTGTTCGTGACGATCGAAAGTGCCGGCCAAAGCCCGAAGCTGGCCTCCATCCAATATCTTCGCGCTTTCGCCGCCTTGGGCGTGGTCGCCTTTCACGCCGCAAACGCCGCCGGATTTGCTTTCCCCGACGGGGCTTACGGCGTCGACATCTTCTTCGTGATCAGCGGCTTCGTAATGGTCTGGATCAGCAGCGCCGCCACGAGTCCGAGTGACTTCCTCAGGGGGCGCATCCGGAGGATCGTGCCCCTCTACTGGGTCGTCACCCTTACATGGATGGCGGCGATAACGCTCAGCCTGGCCTATTTTCCGTTCGGACCCGGTGGGCTGGCGTCATCTTTCCTGTTCATCCCCTACGGCGCTGCCGGGGAAGGTCGCCATTATTTCCCGATCGTGCAGGTCGGCTGGACCCTGAATTACGAGATGATGTTCTACGCGATCTTCGCCGCGACGCTGCTGCTGCGCCGCTCGTTTCAGCTCCTCGCTCTGACGGCGGTCTTGGTCGCTCTGGCGGCGGCGGGACTGGTCCTGAAGCCTTCAACCGCGCCGTGGGAGTTCTGGACCAATCCCATCATTCTTCACTTCCTCGCCGGCGCCTGGCTTGCCGCGGCGCTCCGCCCGGAACAGGCAGGGGTTCCGCGTTGGCTCGCCTGCTTCGTTCTGGTCGCCCTCTTCGTTCTAGAGCTGCCGCTTCGAGTGGCGTTGCTGCTGGTCGGCGTCGCGCTAATCGCGGACTTCGCCTCGCGGATGCCGAGGTTCGCCCCTCTGCTGCGCGTGGGCAACGCGAGCTACTCCCTCTACCTTTGGCACCCGCTGGCGATTGCCGGGCTGATGGCTTTGATCAAGAACAGCGCGGCGCCGGCTTGGCTGATCTTCGTCGCCTGCATCGCGGTCAGCGGTGTGGCGGGCTTGGTTGGCTACAAGCTGCTAGAACAGCCGCTGCTCCGGCGCTGGAAGGCGAAAACCGGCCCCGCTCAATAATGCGCCTGGCTGTGGAGAAAGGCGAGCAGCTTGGGATCGGTTCCGATCCGGTCGAGCACGTCGACAATGGCAAGCGCGCCGTTGCGGCTGTTGGTCAGCACCACCGTTCCGGTGCGCGTGCGGGGGTTGAAGAACGCCAGGGTGAACTCCCCCTCGTCGGCGCCCGTGTGGAAGAGGATCACCTCCTTCCCGTAGCGCTGCACTTCCCAGCCTAAACCGAAGCCGAGTTCGTCCGGACACGCCTTTGCCTTTTCGCCGGTGCAGTGGGTGCTCCAGGTGCTGGCCTGCACCGTCTGCCGCTCCGCCCAAAGCTTTGGCGTCAGGCGCTTGCGCTTCATCGCTTCGATCATGAAGCGGGCGTAATCGGACGCGGTGGTGTGGAGGTCGTCTGAGGCGCGGTAGTCGCTGCGGATGAAGGGCTCCACCGGCTTGCCTGCCGTGTCGGAGCCGGTCGCCACCCGCCCCGCGAACCAGGGGCGGCCGGTGAAGGACGTGTTCTTCATGCCGGCGAGATCGAAGATCAGCGTCTTGGCCAGCGTCTCGAAATCGGTGCCGGTCTTCCGGGCGGCGAAGCGGGAGACCCATTCATAGCCTTCGCCCGAATAGCCGATCGTCTCGCCCGGCGTGCCGGTGAAGGCGAGCTTCCTGTCGGGCAGGTTGAAGCGCCAGTTGGGGAAGCCGGTGCGGTGGCTGAGGCCGATGCGGGGCGTGAGCAGCTTGTGGCGCGGATCGGCGGTGAGATCGGGGTCGGTCCAGTGCGTGTACATCGGCTCGTCGAGCGAGAGCTTGCCTTTGGCCGCCAGGCGCAGGACGGTTTCGGCGGAAACCGGCTTGGTGAGGGAGGCGACGTTGTAGAGCGTGTCCGTCGTTGCCGGCACCCCGGCGCTTTGCTGACCGTAGGAGGCGGCGAGGACGATCCTGCCTTGTTCGATGTGCGCGACCGAGACGCTCGGCACCTTATGCTTGGCGAGGATTGCCGGCATGTCGCGGTCGAGGGTTGCGCGGCGCGCGGGTAGGCTCTGCGCCGACGCGCCGGAGCCTGCCGCGAGCAGGCAGGCGGCCAATCCAAGCGTCCACTTCATCGTCACCTCCGTATTCGGGAGGCACTGTATTATTCTAGCAATACAGCAACCGTCAAGCCGCTACTGCGCGAGGAACGCCTTCAGTGCCGCGCGAAAGGCGGCGGGTTGATCATACATGATCATGTGGCCGCTATTGTCGATTCGGACCAGCTTGGCGGCGCGCAACGGCGCGTAAGCGGCGCGGTAGTTGCGCTCGGCAGCGGCGCGGCGTTCGGCGTCGATGCCGGCATAAACCACGGTCAGCGGAGCCTGGATGCGCGGCAGCTCGGGCCCGAGATCGGTGAGGGCGAGTTCGTGGGTAGCGCGGGCGACGACATCTGGGTCGCTGCCGCTTTCGTCCGCGTCGCCGGTGCCGAACAGGCGGATCGCCGAGCCGATCAGGCGGCGGCCGTCTTCGCTTTCGCCGAGCCCGCGCAGAGCTTCGGCAAGGCCGCGCACGCGGTCGGGCGAGGAGCCGACCAGGCCCGCCGGCTGCGGAAGCATATCGACCACCATCACCTTGCCGGCGCGGCCGGGATAGCGGGCGGCGATCATCGTGGCGACGGTGCCGCCCATCGAATGGCCGACCACCGACGCGCCGTGCAGCCGGTTCGCATCCATGTAGCGCGCGATCTCCGCGGCAAGGGGCGCGACCACTTCGCCCTTGGCGTTGCCGCGCGCGGGTGTACCGGCGAAACCGGCGACCTGGATCAGGTGGTAGCGATAGCCGGGCACCGCGTTGACGGTGGCGCGCCAGACTTCCTTGGAGGCGGTGAGACCCGGGATGAGGATGACGTCAGGCCCGCTGCCGACGACTTCCACGGAGAAGCGCGTGGGGGCGAACGCCTTCGCCGCAACGGGCGCCGGGGCGGATTGCGCGGGGGCGAGCGTTGCGGAGGCGCCGGCAAGAGCGAGGGCGCAGGCGCCGAGGAGAAGGTTTCTCATGCCTGCGCTTTGCCCGATGCGGCTTGAACGGGCGCTGACCGGCACATCGTGGAAAACCGCAGGCCAAAGACTGTTTGTCCGGCCGCACGGTTCGGCTAGACCCCCGCAATGGCTTCCCCCCACCTCTATCTCGTCGATGGTTCGAGCTACATCTTCCGCGCCTACCACCGGCTGCCGCCGCTCACCAACCGGCACGGGCTGAACGTCGGCGCGGTCTACGGCTACACCACCATGCTGTGGAAGCTGGCCGACAGCCTGCACAAGGAGGAAGGGCCGACCCACCTTGCGGTGATCTTCGACGCGGCCGGCAAAACGCACCGCGACGACATGTATGGCGAGTATAAGGCGAACCGGCCGCCGCCGCCGCCCGATCTCGTGCCGCAATTCCCACTGATCCGCGACGCCACCCGTGCTTTCTCCTTGCCCTGCATCGAGGAAGAAGGGCTTGAGGCCGACGACATCATCGCCTGCTACGCCAAGGCGGCGTTGGCGCAGGAATGGAAGGTGACGATCGTCTCCTCCGACAAGGATCTGATGCAACTGATCGAGGACGGCAAGCTAGACCTCTACGACACCATGAACGATCGGCGCTTGGGCCGGGACTATGTGATCGAGAAGTTCGGCGTGGGGCCGGAGAAGCTTGGCGACGTGCTGGCGCTGATGGGCGACAGCGTCGACAATATCCCGGGCGTGCCCGGCATCGGGCCGAAGACCGCGTCGCAGCTTATCCAGGAGCATGGCGATCTCGAAAGCGTGCTGGCCGCGGCCGAAGGAATCAAGAAGCCGAAGCTCCGCCAGAACCTCATCGAGCATGCCGAGTCCGCACGCATGTCCCGCCGGTTGGTCGAGCTGGTATGCGACTCGCCGCTTCCCGAGCCGCTCGATGCACTGGAGATGAAGGGCATACCGAAGGAGCCGCTCGCCGCGTTCCTTGAGGATCAGGGCTTTCGCACGTTGCTCGCGCGCCTCAACGGCACCAGCCAGGTCAAGGCGCCCTCCGCCGCGCCGGAGGCAGCCGTGCAGAGGGAGGTGCGTCCCGAGCCGAAGATCGACCGCTCGCTCTACGAGACGGTCACCGATGAAGCGGCGCTCGACGGCTGGATCGCGGAAGGTTTCGCCAACGGGCTGATCGCAGTGGATACCGAAACGTCCGGCTACGACTGCGTCACCGCCGACCTGATCGGCATCAGCCTCGCCACCGAGTGCGGGAAAGCCTGCTACGTGCCGCTGGAGCATGGCGGGCACGATCTGCTCTCCGAACGGCCGCAGCAGATTGCAACGGAGGTGGCGCTCGCCAAGCTCAAGCCGCTGCTCGAGGACCCGGCGGTTCTCAAGGTCGGCCACAATTTCAAGTTCGACTGGATCGTGTTCGACCGGCGCGGGGTTAAGGTGGCGCCGATCGACGACAGCCTGGTGATGAGCTTCAACCTGGATGCGGGCGGCCTCGCCAGCCATTCCATGGACGATCTCGCCAAGAAGCATCTCGACCACCGGTGCATCGCCTACAAGGACGTCTGCGGATCGGGGCAGAAGCAGATCAAGTTCAACCAGGTGCCGCTTGACCGAGCGACGGAGTACGCCGCCGAGGATGCGGACGTGACTCTTCGGCTTTGGAAGCGCTTCAAGGCGCGGCTGCCGCACGAGCGGGCGACGCGGATCTACGAGATGGTCGATCGGCCCTTGGTGTCGGTGGTGGCGCGGATGGAGCGCGAAGGGGTCAAGGTCGACCGCGAGGAGCTGACCAGGCTTTCGGCCGAGTTCACCACCCAGATCGCGCTCCTCGAAGACCAGATCTGCGCCGAGGCCGGGTGCAAGTTCACCATCGGATCGCCGCAGCAGCTTGGCGAAGTGCTGTTCACGCAGATGGCCCTCAAGGGCGGGCGCAAGGGCAAGTCCGGCACCTGGTCGACGGACGTGAACGAGCTCGAGCGCTTGTCGCGCGAAGGGGTGCCGATCGCGGCGATGATCCTGGAATGGCGGCAGCTTTCCAAGCTCAAGAGCACTTATACGGACGCGCTTCAGCAGCAGATCAACAAGGAAACCGGGCGGGTCCACACCAGCTACTCACTGTCCGGCGCGCAGACCGGGCGCTTGTCCTCCACCGATCCGAACCTGCAGAACATTCCCATCCGCACCGAGATCGGCCGGCGCATCCGCGATGCGTTTGTGGCGGAGGAAGGCCATGTGCTGCTCGCAGCCGATTACAGCCAGATCGAGCTTCGCCTGGCAGCGCACATGGCGGACGTGCCGCAGCTTCGCGACGCCTTCGCGCGCGGCGACGACATCCACTCAATGACTGCCCAGGAATTGTTCGGCGAGGTGACTCGGGACACCCGCGCGTCGGCGAAGACGATCAACTTCGCAATCCTCTACGGCATTTCGCGCTGGGGCCTTGCCGGGCGCCTCTCCATCACCGCCGACGAAGCGCAGGCGATGATCGACCGCTATTTCGACCGTTTCCCGGGTATTCGCGATTACATCCACTCGACCTTGAACGCAGTGCGCGAGACCGGCTTCACCACCACCCTGTTCGGCCGAAAGACCCATTTCCCCGGCATCCGAAGCAAGGTGCAGCACGAGCGCCAGGGGGCGGAGCGCGCCGCGGTCAACGCGCCGATCCAGGGCACCAGCGCCGACATCATTAAGCGGGCCATGGTCCGCATGTGCCCGGCGCTGGAGGCGGCTGGGCTCGGGCGGGTGCGGATGCTGATGCAGGTCCATGACGAACTGGTCTTCGAAGTGCCGGAAGGCGACGAGGACGCAGCCGCCAGGGTGATCCGCGAAGTGATGGAAGGCGCGGCGGAGCCGGCGGTGACGCTTTCCGTGCCCCTCGGCGTCGAGATCGGTACCGGCCGCAATTGGGGCGCCGCCCATTGAACCAGCCGGCCGCCGAAGCCGGGGACGATATCGCCGCGCTTGCCAAAGGCGGGCGGACGAACTTCTTCGGCTTCCTGATCCGGCTGGCGGCGCGGCTGCCGTTCCTGTTCATCGCGGGGCGGCTCTACGGGCCAGAAGCGCTTGGCGCCTTTGCTTATGCAGTGATCGTGATCGAGCTTGCCGCCCAGCTGTCGACGCTTGGGCTGAAGCGGGGGCTCGCGCAGCAGCTTTCGGCGACCGACCAGCCGCATAGCTGCGTCGTCATGGACGCGCTGCTCGCCGCGGCGATCGCGTCGGCGTTCGGCACCGTCATTCTGATGTGCTTCCCGCAAGCGATGTTCCCGGCCGGCGGCATCCACGGCGCGGACTGGCTGCTTCCGGTGGTGATCTTCGGCATTGCCGGCGCGGACGTGGCGCTGGCGGCTCTTGCCTACCGGCACGACATCGGCGCCACGGTGCGCACCCGCGCAATCGTCGAGCCTTGGACGATCAGCATCGCCGCCGGGGTTTGTGTTTTGCTCTTCCCTGCGGCGGCGGACGGCACCCGTTCCCGCGACGGCTTGATCATCGCCTACGTGATTTCGATCGTCGCGGGTCTCGCGACGGCGCTCTGGTCGCTCCACCGCAGCTATCGGCTTCCGATAGGCTGGAAGCCGAACCCGGCGCAGTTGCTCAGGGTGGCGAAGCAGAACATCCCGCTCGCCGGCGCCGACGCGATCGAATGGGGGACGCGGCGGCTCGACATCGCGATCCTCGGCCTGTTCGTCGCGCCGTATTGGGTAGGCGTTTATTACGTCGCGCAGCAGGTCGCGTCCTTGCCGCAGCGGCTGAAGAGCAGCTTCGACCCCATTCTTGCGCCGGTGATTACCCAGAAGCTCGCCGAGGGCGACCGCGGCGCGGTGGCGCGGCAGGTGCGGCAGGTCGGCTTCTGGATCATCGCGGCGCAGGCGGGGATCGCGCTTGCGCTCGGCATTCCGGGCGAGGCGGTGATGGGGATCGTTGGACCGGAGTTCGTCGGCGGTACGGGGGCGCTCGCCTTTCTGCTCGCCGCCGAAGTGGTGGCGGCGACGGCGGCGGTGTCGGAGGCAGCCTTGGTCTACGTCGCCCGCCACCGGAACCTGATGCTGTCGATGCTTACCCTCGCCGTGCAAGCGGGCGTGACCCTGAGCCTGCTTGTGGCGATGCGGACGCTGGCCTGGCCGCAGGGATGGCAGGCGGCGGGGGCGGCGCTCGGCCTGGCGGTGGCGCTGGGCCTCGGCTCGATCCTCAAGTCGCGGCTCTTGTGCCGGCTGCTCGACGCGCCGGTGCAGGGCTGGCGTTGGCCCTTGGTCTGGGCGGCGGCTGCGGCGGCGGTGGTCGGCGTCGGCTTCACCTGGCTCCCGCCGAGCCTGGAATGGGTCGAGCTCGCCTTCGGAATCCCGTCGATCCTGTTCGCCTTCGGCTTCGTGGTCTGGAAACGCGGCTTCACCCACGACGACCGCGCGCTGTTCCGGATGGGGAAGGGCGAGAAACCGGAGCTTCCGACGCCCCTAGTTGTCACACCGCCTGGCGCGGAACCGCCGGGCCGCTGATCCGGCTCAGTGCCGGAAATGGCGCATGCCGGTGAAGACCATGGCGAGGCCGGCTTCATCCGCCGCCGCGATGACGTCTTCGTCGCGGATCGAGCCGCCGGGCTGGATCACCGCGGTTGCGCCGGCTTCAACCGCGGCGAGCAAGCCGTCGGCGAAGGGGAAAAAGGCGTCTGACGCGACGGCCGAGCCGATCGTCTTAGGCTCCGCCCAGCCGGCTTTCACCGCCGCGTCCCGCGCTTTCCAGGCGGCGATGCGGGCGGATTCGAGGCGGTTCATCTGGCCTGCGCCGATGCCGGCGGTGGCGCCGCCTTTGGCGTAAACGATTGCGTTGGATTTGACGTGCTTGGCCACCGTCCAGGCGAAAAGGCAGTCGGCGAGCTCCTGCTCGGTGGGCGCGCGGCGGGTCACCACCTTGAGGTCGTCGCGCCCGATCCGCCCGTTGTCGCGCGACTGGAGGAGATAGCCGCCGGCGATGGATTTCAGCTGCAGGCCCGGGCGAGCAGCGTTCGGCAGGACGCCGGTGAGCAGCAGGCGGAGGTTCTTTTTGCGCGCGAAGACGGCGCGGGCCGCTTCGTCGGCGTCAGGAGCGATCACCACTTCGGTGAAGATCGCCGCGATCGCTTCCGCCGCCTCTCCGGTCAGCGGCTGGTTCACCGCGACGATGCCGCCGAAGGCCGAGACGCTGTCGCAGGCAAGCGCCGCTTCATAGGCTTCGCGCAAGCTGCCGCCGGTGCCTACGCCGCAGGGGTTGGCATGCTTGACGATGACGCAGGCGGGGGCCGCCTCGGCGAACTCCGCGACCAGCTCCAACGCGGCATCGGCGTCGTTGAGATTGTTGTAGCTCAGCTCTTTGCCGCCGACCTGCTCCGCCTGGGCGATCCCGCGGGTGTGAGGCCCCATCGGCAGGTAAAGCGCCGCTTTCTGGTGCGGGTTCTCGCCGTAGCGCAATGTGTCGCCGCGCTTCATCGTAACAGGTAGGGTGTCGGGGAACATCTGGCCTTGGTCGGCGAAGGCGAACCACTGGGCGATGGTTGCATCGTAAGCGGCGGTGGCCGCGAAGGCCTTGGCCGCGAGATATTTGCGGAAGTCGAGAGATGAAGCGCCATCGTTCGCTTCCAAAGCCTCGATCAGCTGCGTATAATCGGCGGGATCGGTAACGATCGCCACGTACGCGTGGTTCTTGGCGGCCGAGCGGACCATCGAGGGGCCGCCGATGTCGATATTCTCGATCACCTCGTCCCGCCCGGCGCCGCGCGCCACCGTCTGGGCAAAGGGGTAGAGGTTCACCACCACCAGATCGATCGCGCCGATGCCGTGCGCTTCCATCGCCTCTGCATGGGTGGGATCGTCGCGCACCGCGAGCAGCCCGCCATGGACCTTGGGGTGGAGCGTCTTGACCCGCCCGTCCATCATTTCGGGAAAGCCGGTGAGGTCCGACACGTCCTTCACGTCGAGCCCCGCTTCGCGGAGCGCCGTCGCGGTGCCGCCGGTGGACACCAGTTCGATGCCGTGGCGGGCAAGGGCGGCGCCGAGTTCGGCGAGGCCGCTTTTGTCGGAAACGGAAAGAAGCGCGCGGCGGATCGGAACGTGGTCGGGCACGAAATAAGCTCCCTAATTCGGGCGGCGGAATATCCAGGCGATCGTATGGCCGTCGGGCGGCGTGTCGCCGCTGACAACCAGCTGCAGGCTGCCGTGCGGGCGTGCTTCGCCGTCGATCCAGATCGAATCCTCGATGGCGAGCTGGCCGCCCCGGCAGCGGAATTGCCACACGGTGCTGCCGCGAATTCGAAGGAGCGCGCCCTGGCCGTCGGCGGTGGTCGCGGCCTCGACGTTGGGCGCGAGGTGGAAGCGAACGGCGAAGGGCAGCGCCTCGCCCGCCTTGCGCTTGCCGCGACCCTGCTGGAGCAGGACATCCTGGCCGCGAAGCTCGCGACCGTCGGCGGCGAGGGTGAGGGTACGCTGGTGAACGAAGCCGAAGCGGCGGACATAGCCGTCGTGGCTCGCCTCTACCTGCACCACGCCGGCTGTGTCGTCGCGGGCGAGCTCGACTTGGGCGACCCCCTTGCCGAGCGTACCGTCTTCGTGAATCGCAGTGGAGTTGCGGTCGCCGAGGGTGAGCGTCGAGTGGGCGGCCGTTGTGCGCAACGCGGCGGCGAGTTCTTCCGGAAGCGCGCCGGTGGCCCCGCCCGCGCCGCCGCAGTTGACGACGATGCGGTTCTGGCCTTCGCTTAGCTCGAAGGCGAGGGTGGAGGCGCAGCCGCCGGAGAAAGCGCGGCTCGGCGGCGGCGGGGCGGCGTCGAAACTTGCGACCGTCGCCTTTGCATCGAGCCGCTGATAGCCCCAGCCGCGCGGCTGGCGAAGCGGCCGCGCGCGAACTCCGGTGCCTTCCACCGCGGCGGCCACACGGCGCTTGTTGAGCATGTTGCCGCCCTGCCAGTTGGACAGCGCCTCGTCGCCCAAGGTGACGCCGAGCAAGGCGGCGACCGCGCCTTCCAGCGCTTCGCCGAGCATGTCGGGCATGTCCGCCTCGCCCGCGAAATAGACGGCGCGAAGCTGGCTGAGGAGTTCAACGAGGGCGAGCTGTTCGACGGGCGAACGACTGGTGAGGCCGCCATCGTCGTGCATGGCGAGCGAGAGCGCGCGGAGCAGGCCGGTTTCGCCCTTGCTGAGCCGCGCCGGGCCGCCCTGCACGACAAGCGCGGCGGCGATGACGCCGGCCCAGGCCGTCATGCGCGCGATGCCGGGCGCGGCTTTGTCCGCCGCCTTGTCGAGGTGGCGGGCGCCGCGCGACAAGGTGTTGAGCACAAGCGCGCGGTACTCGGCGTCGCGGCTGGACAGGATGTAGGGCGCGTAGGCCGACCAGAAGAGGATGCGGCGGCCCCAGAGGTCCGCGCGCCAGGCGCGGTCGCTCACGTGCGCGCCATGGACGGCGAGCCACTTTGCCATGACGTGCTCGGCGGGCTTGGCGGCGCGTTCGCGGGTCGCGGCGGCGGCAAGGTCGCGCAGCCATTCGAAGCTTTGCAGGTAGTCCGAAAAGTCGGCGGGAAGAGCGGGATCGGCGAAGTCGAGGCTTTCGATCTCCAGCGTCTGCCCCCGGTGCAGGAAGCGGCCGCGCAGGATCGCTTCGCCGGCCAGCTTGTCGCCCGCCACCGGGTCCTTCGGAACGGCAAGGAGCTTCAGCGGATGGCGCCCGCGCAGGCGCAGGCTGTGCAGCGGGGTTCGCCACGACAAGCGGTGGAGGCGCCAGGACAGGCGCTCGGCAAGCGAAACGCCCCGATCGTCGCCGGCGCGGATCAGCCTCTTGCCCGGCTCGATCCCGTCCTCATCGTGCGGCAGGCCCGGCGGGCTCACCCGCGCAGGCTCCGGATGTTGTCGGCGTAAGCGGACGCGCCGCCGCGGAAGGTTGCGGTGCCGGCGACCAGCACGTCGGCGCCCGCGTCGATCGCCTGGCGGCAGGTGTCGCGATCGATACCGCCGTCGATCTGGAGGTCGATCGCCTTGCCCGATTTATCGATCTGCTTCCTGACCGCCTCAATCTTGCGGAGCTGCGATGTGATGAAGCTTTGTCCGCCGAAGCCCGGGTTGACGCTCATCACCAGGACGAGATCGACTTCTTCCAGCACGTAATCGAGCATCTTGGCGGGGGTCGCGGGGTTCAACGCAACGCCGGCTTTCTTACCCAGCGCCTTGATCGCCTGAAGCGTGCGGTGGAGGTGCGGGCCCGCCTCCGGGTGAACGGTGATGATGTCGGCGCCGGCGTCGGCAAATGCCTGAAGGAAGGCATCGACGGGCGAAATCATCAGGTGGACGTCGAACGGCTTGGCGGTGTGCGGGCGGAGCGCCTTCACCACGGCGGGGCCGATGGTGAGGTTCGGCACGAAATGCCCGTCCATCACGTCGACATGGATCCAGTCGGCGCCCGCTCCGTCGATCGCGCGCACTTCCTCGCCGAGCCGCGCGAAATCGGCGGACAGGATCGAAGGGGCGATGCGGACGGGCTGCTGCACGACCCAAGCACTACCCAAGCCGGACTCGCCGGGCAAGGAAGCGCGGCGACTTATCCCCGGCTAGTTGGTGCGGCGGCTAAGCAGCGCCCCGAGCCCGAGCAGCAACGCGGCGGCGGCTGCGAGAGCGCCCTCGACCTTGATAAAGCCCTGGATGGCGGGATGCGCCCACAGGCTGCCGCCGTTGTTGAAGGTGACCGCGGTGAAGATCGCAAAGATGCCCCAGGACAGGAACAGCAACCCCGCCGCGACGACGCAGAGGAGCCCGAGAAAGCGCAAAACCCGCGCCATCTTCTAGGTGCGGCGGAAGCGGGCGATGAAGAAGCCATCGGCGCCGCCTTCTTCGGCGAACTGGCCGGGAAGGATGCGGATGCGGTTGCCTTCGACCGAGATGGTGTCGGGAAGCTCGCCAGCCGCGATGTGGAACGCCTCGAAGTCCCGACGTTCGGAGAGGAAGGCGTCTACGACCATCTCGCCTTCTTCCGGTTCGAGCGAGCAGACCGAGTAGACGAGGGTACCGCCGGGCTTCAGCCAGCCGGCGGCGCGGGCGAGCATCGCGCCCTGCGCTTCGGCGAGTTCGGCGATGGCGCGAGGGCGGACGCGGTAGAGCACGTCGGGGTGGCGGCGGAAGATGCCCGTCGCCGAGCAAGGCGCGTCGAGCAGGATCGCGTCGACCTTCTCCGGCGGCGACCATTTCATCAGATCGCCGACCACAACCTTGGCTTCGAGGTTGGTGCGGGCGAGATTTTCGGAAAGTCGTGCAAGACGACTCTGCGAGGAATCGACCGCCGTCACCTGGAAACCGGCCGAGGCGAGCTGCATCGTCTTGCCGCCCGGTGCCGCACAGAGATCGAGCGCGGTGCGGCCTTCGCCCGCGCCGAACAAACGCGCGGGGATGGAGGCGGCGACGTCCTGCACCCACCAGCGGCCTTCGCCAAAGCCGGTGAGGCCTGGGACGGCGGTTCGACCGGGCAAGCGGACGTGGCCTGGGAGGAGGCTGATGCCCTCTTGATCGGGCTCGGCGCCCGCGGGGTAGATGAGGTCGAGCGGCGGCGGCGCGGCAAGCAGGCGCGCCGCTTCTCCGACCACATCGTCGCCCCAATTGCGGGTCCAGCGGATTTCCACCGCCGGCGGAAGCATCGGCACCGAGCGCAAAGCGACCTTTTGCCGCATCAGGGTGCCGAAAACGCCGTGGACGAGCTTGCGCGGACCGCCGTCGACCAGCGGCAGCACGGTGGAGATCGCCGCGTGCGGTGGCGTGTCGAGGGCAAGCGCCTGAACGAGGGCAAGGCGCAGCGCGAAGCGCGCTTTTGCATCGTCCGGCAGGCGGTTCTTGGTGGCGCTGTCGATCAGGGCATCGAGATCGCCGAGGCGGCGCAGGGTCTCGGCGGCCATTGCGTGCGCGAAGGCTCGGTCGTCGGCGCGGGTGAGGTGGCGCGCGGCGGTGTCGAGCGCCGCCTCCAGCGGAAGCCCCTTGCGAAGCACCGCGTCGAGCAGGCTAAGCGCCGCCCGGCGCGACTCCGTACCAACGGGATCCGTCATTCGTAGTCGCGCCTCTTGAGCGGGGTGAGCGCACTAGCGCGGGGGGAGGAGGATTTGCTCTGAGGCACTGCGGTGCGGCGCGCAACCTCCGCGCGAACACCCATTTCCGAGGCGAGCAGTTCAAGCGCGGCAATACGGTTGCCGGTATCGGGATGGGTGGAGAACAAGCTGTCGCGCCCGCCGCCTGCGCCCGGCACGATGTACAGCGCCGCCGCCGCCGGATTGCGCTGCACCACAGCGCTCGGGATGCGCCGCGCGGCGTGGTGGAGCTTGGCCAAAGCGGAGGCGAGGGCGCGTGGATTACGGCAGATTTCCGCTGCCGCGCGGTCGGCACCGTATTCGCGGTTGCGGCTGATCGCGAGCTGGACGAGCATCGCCGCGAACGGCGCCAAGAAGATCGCTGCGATCATCGCCAGCGGGTTGGCGCGCTCGCCATTGTTGAAGAAGAAACCGAAATTGGCGAGCATCGAGATGGCGCCCGCAATCGTCGCCGTCATGGTCATGATCAACGTGTCGTGGTTGCGGATGTGGCCGAGCTCATGCGCCATCACCGCCGCAACCTCGTCGCGGTCGAGAATGGCGAGCAGGCCGGTCGTCGCCGCGACCGCCGCATTCTCCGGATTGCGCCCCGTGGCAAAGGCGTTCGGGTGCGGCGAATCGATGATGTAGACGCGCGGCACCGGCAGGCCGGCGCGGATGGAAAGCTCGCGCACGATGCCGACGAACTTCGGGCAATCGGCCGCAGTCATTTCCTTCGCATTGTGCATGCGAAGCACGATCTTGTCGGCGTTCCAGAAGGTGAAGAGGTTCATGCCCGCCGCCACCAGCAGCGCGATCGCCGCGCCGCGCGGGCCCCCGATCGTGAAGCCGAGCCCCATGAACAAGGCGCTCATCGCCGCGAGCAGCATCGTGGTCCGCAGCCGGTTCATCTTGTTGTTACGCCTCTCACACCCGAAATGTGGGGAGAGCCCGTCCGATCTTCAATCTGGAGTGTCCCCATGGCCAACCGCCCACCGCACGTGAAGCCGCCGGCCTATCTGTCGAAGAGCCCGCCGCTCCCGGAGCCGCAGCAGCCCCAAGCCGGCGAGGAACATGGCGGCCCCAAAGGCGAAGAACCCACCCGCTACGGCGACTGGGAGAACAAAGGCATCGCCTGGGACTTCTAACACTTCGGATCGAAGTGGTACTTCGATCCGGCGACTAGACGCCTTCCGCGCGTAGCGGGCGGGCGAGGAGGCGTTCTACGACTTCGTTTACTGACGCTTCTCCGCTGAGGAGGGCGCAGACTGCCGCGACGATCGGCATGTCTACGCCGGCTTCGCGGGCGGCGCGGGAGAGGACGGGGGCGGTGTGGGCGCCTTCCGCGACGGTGCGGCGGTCGGCGAGGAGTTCGGCGGCGCTTTTGCCTTCGCCGAGGCCCTTGCCGAGCGAGAAGTTGCGGCTGTTGGTGCTGGAGCAGGTCAGGACAAGGTCGCCCAGGCCGGAGAGCCCGGCAAGCGTTTCGGCGCGGGCGCCGCGGGCGAGGCCGAAGCGGGTCATTTCCGCGAACCCGCGCGAAATCAGCGCCGCGCGAGCGTTGAGGCCGAGCTTGCGGCCCTCCACCACCCCGCAGGCGATGGCGAGAACGTTCTTCACCGCCCCGCCGATCTCCGCGCCGACCACGTCGTCCGAAAGATAGGGCCGGAACCAGGGGCGGGCGAGACGGGCGCGCAGGCGCTCGCCCACTTGTGCGTCTTCCACCGACAAAGTGACCGCCGCCGGCTGCCGCGCGGCCACCTCATGCGCAAAGGTCGGGCCGGAGAGAACGGCAACCGGCGCGTCCGGCTGCTCCTCATGCGCGACGTCGTGCATCAGTTTGGTGGAGGATTCCTCCATGCCCTTTGCGCAAAGGATCAGCGGCACGGAGAGGCGCGGCATTGCGGCAAGCACCCTGCGCATGTGCTGCGCGGGCGTGACGATCAGCAGGGCCTCGCATCCTGCAAGCTCCTCCAGTGCGGCCGTCGCCCGGATGCGCGGGTCGAGCGGTACGCCGGCCAGGAACAAGCTGTTCTCGTGGCGGGCGTTGACGCTTTCCACCACTTCGGGCTCTCGCGCCCAGAGCAGCGTTTCGCCGCCTTCCGCCGCAACCTGCGCCAAGGCGGTGCCCCAGGCGCCGCCGCCGACCACGCCTATTGGTCCGATCATGCCTTCACCCCCGCGCCGCGCACCTTTTCCGCCTCCGGATCGAGCGGCCAGCGCGCCCGCGCCGGTGCGTCGAGCCCGTCGATCAGCCCCGCCTCGAAACGCAGCGCCCCCGCCCAGCCGATCATCGCCGCATTGTCCGTGCACAGCCACAAAGGCGGAGCAACGAAGGGGAGGCCGTGTGCTGACGCCAAGTCGGTGAGCGCCCCCCGCACCGCCGTGTTCGCCGCGACGCCGCCCGCGACCACCAGCGCCGTGGCTTGCGGAGCGCTGCCCAGCGCGCGGCGGGTGCGGTCGACCAGGCAATCCACCACCGCCTGCTGGAAAGAGGCGGCGATGTCTTCGGCCGCGTAAGCGCCGCTGTCGCGGGCGCGCAGCACGGCGCTCTTCAGCCCGGCAAAGGAGAAATGCGGTTCGGCCGAGCCGACCAGCGGGCGAGGAAGCTTCACCGCCTTGGCGTCACCGCGCACCGCCGCTTGCTCCACGGCGGGGCCGCCGGGAAAGCCGAGGCCCAGCAGCTTCGCCGTCTTGTCGAACGCCTCGCCCGCCGCGTCGTCGATGGTGGTGGCGAGGCGCCGGTAGCGGCCGAGGCCTTCCACAAACAGCAACTGGCAATGCCCGCCCGAGACGAGCAGCAGCAGGTAAGGGAAAGCCAAGTCTGGCTGGCTGAGCATCGGCGACAGCGCATGGCCCTCAAGGTGGTTGACCGCCACCAAAGGCTTGCCGCTCGCCAGCGCCAGCCCCTTGGCGGTGACCAGGCCCACCATCACGCCGCCGACCAGGCCCGGCCCGGCGGTCGCGGCAATGGCGTCAACGTGGGCGAGCCGCACCCCCGCTTCCTCCAGCGCCTCTTCGACCAGCCTCGGCAAGATCTCGACATGGGCGCGCGCGGCGATTTCCGGCACCACGCCGCCGAAGGGGCGGTGGGCGCTTTCCTGGCCCGCAAGCCGATGGGCAAGCACCCGCCGGTCAGAGGTGACCAACGCCGCCGCCGTTTCGTCGCAGCTCGATTCAATGCCGAGGATCAGGCTCATGCACACTTCCCTGCCACCCATGGAGCGGCTAGCACAAGCGCCCCATGATAAGCACCTTGAGGATCGGCACGCGCGGCTCGCCGCTTGCGCTCGCACAGGCACGGATGGTGGCGACGGCGCTTCGCGACGCGCATGGCTGGGGGCCGGAGCGGATCGAAATCGTGCCGATCACCACCACCGGCGACATCGTCCGCGACCGGCCGCTTGCCGAAATCGGCGGCAAATACCTCTGGACTAAGGAGCTCGACGCCTGCCTGCTGGAGGGCCGCACCGATATTTCCGTCCATTCCATGAAGGACGTGGAAACGATCCGCCCCCCCGAGCTCGAAATCGCCGCGATGCTGGAGCGCGCGCATGTCTGCGACCGGCTCATCGGCGCGGAGAGCCTCGACGCGCTTCCCGCCGGCGCGCGGGTGGGCACCTCCTCGCCGCGCCGCGCCGCGCAGATCATGGCGCGGCGGCCGGACCTGGTGATCGTTCCAATCCGCGGCAACGTGGAGACGCGGCTCAAGAAGCTGGCGCTCGGCGAAGCGGACGCGACCTTGCTTGCCGCGGCGGGGCTCGAGCGGCTCGGCCACCACGAGACCGGAGTCGTGCTAGACGACTTTCTGCCCGCCCCCGCGCAAGGTGCGGTCGGAGTCGAGGTGCGGGCGGAGGACAAGCGCACCCGCGCGTTCATCGCCGCGATAGATCATCGCGAGACCCATCTGTGCGTCGGCGCGGAGCGGCGGCTGCTTGAAGGCTTGGGCGGGACCTGCCGCTCGCCGATTGCGGCGCTCGCGCGGCTCGACGGTGAGGAAATCCACCTGCGCGCGCAGATCCTAAGTCCCAATGGCGGCGAGGCGCATGACACGGAGGGGCACGTCGCGGTGGGCGACCGGGAGACGCCGCTCGCCATGGCACGCGACCTCCTGAGCCGCGCTTCCCCGGCGCTGCGCGGGCTGTTCGCCTGAACGAGGTCCTGATCCTCCGCCCACAGCCCGGGGCGGACGAGAGCGCCGCGCGGGCGCGGGCGCTGGGTCTGATGCCGGTGGTGGCGCCGCTGTTCACCGTGCGCGGCGTGGAATGGGAGGCGGCGGACGGCGCCTTTGATTCCATCCTGCTGACCAGCGCCAACGGCGCGCGCTTCGGCTTGCGGCCCGAGTACAGCGGCCTTCCCTGCTACGCCGTGGGCTCAGCGACAGCGGAGGCGGCGCGGGCACAGGGCGTGTCGCAGGTAATCTCCGGCCCCTCCGACGGCGCCGCCGCCGTCGCACTTATGGCGGAAGCCGGTTTGAAACGGGCGCTTCACCTGTGCGGTCGGGAGCATGTCGCGCTGGAGCACCGTGAAATCGCGATCGAGCGGCGCGTCGTTTATGCCGCCGAGGCTGCCACGTCGCTGCCGGTCCAGGCGGTGGCAGCGCTCTCCCGCAACGCCCTCACCCTGCTCCACTCGCCCCGCGCCGCCGCTTTGTTCGCCAGCTTTGTACCGGAACGCGAACGCCTCCGCATCGCCGCGATCAGTCCGGCCGCCGCCGATGCGGCCGGTTCCGGATGGGCGGAGGTCCACGTCGCCGCCTCGCCGCGCGATCAGGCATTGCTGGAGCTTGCCGCGCGACTGTGCAAGACTAACACCTCGTAAGACACGGCAAGCGGAACGCGCGAATGGAATATGTGCCCGGCGACACGGCGGCGGCGAAGCGCAAGAAGCCGCTCTGGTCGCTTCTGATCCTGCCGTTGATCGCCTTTCTGCTCGGCATCGCCGCAATGGGCTGGCTATTGTCGCGCTGGGAGCGCGGCGCCGAATGGCTCGGCGTTGCGCCGGAAGCCCCCGTTGCCGCCGCCGCCGCGCCCGTTCCGCAGGTCCAGATGGAGCGCGCGCCGCAGACGGAACTCGCCCCCGCGCCGGACGGCAGCGCCCGCCTCGTGATCGATCCGGAAATGACCCGGCGGGTGAACCTTCTGGAACAGCGCCTCGCCGAACTCGACCTCCAGTCGCGCGCTGCCGTCGGCAATGCGGACCGGGCGGAGGGGCTGCTGGTCGCCTTTGCGGCGCGCCGCGCGCTCGATCGCGGCGTTGCTCTTGGCTATCTCGAAGGCCTGCTTCGCCAGCGCTTCGCCGCCACCCAGCCGCAGGCGGTTGGGCTGGTGATCACTGCCGCCCGCGATCCGGTGACGCTTCAGCAGCTGCAGGACGGATTGAAGGAGACCTCCTCCGAACTTGGCGGCGGCGGGCCCGAGCAAAGCTGGTGGGACGCATTCACCAGCGAATTTTCCGACCTGATCCGCATCCGCAAGGCGGGCACCCCCTCCACCGTTCCATCCGAGCGCCTTGCGCGGGCCAAGCGTGCGCTTGACGCCGGACTTGCGGAAGTCGCGCTCGCCGAAGTGCTTCGCCTGCCAGGCCGCGACCAGGCCGGCGACTGGATCGCCAAGGCCAGGCGTTACGTCGCCGCCCGTCGCGCGTTGGACACGATCGAGACGGCGGCGCTGCTCGAAACCCGAAGCCCGGCCGCGGCGACCGCGCCGCCGCAGCGCCCGGCGCCGGTTCCGCAGGGCCGGCCGCTCTAAACTTCGAACAGAGCGTATGGGCGGCCGAGTTCCGGCTCGACGACGAACTGGGCGACGTTGAACACCGGCACTCCGCCCGGCGTGCGCCCCGAATAGCTGCCGCGATGGGCATGACCGTGGACGCAGAGCTTTACGTTGTCGAAGCGGTCGATCGCATTGGCCAGGCGCGAGGAGCCCAGAAAAGGGAAGATCTCCAGCGGCTCGCCTTCCACCGTTTCGCGGATCGGCGCATAATGAAGCACCGCGACCACCCGCTCGGTGCGAAGCGAGCGGAGCGCATTCTCGAGCTTGCGCGCTTCGTTGCGGCTTTCGTCCACGAACACCTTGATCGCATCCTCGCCGAACGCGCCGAGTTCGCCGCGGCCGAAACCGCCGAGAAACCCCTTGACGCCTGCAAAGCCGACGCCGTGGATCACGGTCGCTTGCTCGTCGAGGATAGTGACCCCGGCGCCTTGCAGGATGCGCAGCAGCTCGTCCGTCTCACCGGCCTCGACATCGTGGTTGCCGAGCACCGCCACGATCGGCGCGGAACAGTGGCGAATATCCTCGGCGAGGATCTCGGCCTCGCTCGCCTTGCCGAAGTTGGTGAGATCGCCGGCAAGCACCACCACGTCGGCAGCGTCCGACATCTCCTTGAACAGGTCGCCGTAACGGCCTTGCGAGGTTTCGCTGACGTGGAGGTCGCCGATCGCCGCAACGGTGATCGCGGCGCCCGCTTCGGGCTCAGTGGTGGGGCTCATGCTTTTCGTCCACTCCCTTGCCGACCACGTCCGCGAAGCCCCATTCGGTGACGTCCACGACATAATCGGTCGGGCTGATCAGCCGCCCCCGGCAGATCTTGATCCCGGCCGGCGGCATATCGTCCTGCGCCTTCAGCCGCGTCATCAGCTCTTCGTAGAGCCAGCGCGGGATCAGGTCCCGCTCGGTCGGGTAGACGAAGCGGAAATTGAGGACGTTGATCAGCAACACTTCCCAATAAAGCTCCATGTTCGACAGCAGCCATTCCCAGTCGATCTCGTCATGCTTGATCAGGATGGCATGGACGATATCGGCGCCGTCATAGCGGTAGCGGGTCTGCAGGAAGAGCTTGGACAGGATGAAGTGGGTGGGCGGCGTGACGCGCACCACCGTGCCGTAGACCTCCGCCTCATAAGCGTCCTTGAACCAGTCGTCGGTGATCGGGATCGACGCGGACGAGATGTTGAAGATCACGTCGAAGAAGTTGCCATCGCGCCAGACCTTACCGATCCAGCGCTCGTCCTCCATTTCGATCTCGAAGCCGCGCTGCTTGAAGAAGGAGAGGATCTTGGGCGCGTCGCTCGGCTTGCAGAAGACGTCGAGGTCCTTGGTCGGCCGGGTGATGCCGGTGAAGCAGGCAAGCGCGTAGGTTCCCGACAGCAGGAACGGCACCCCCGATTCCTTGAGAAGCTTCAGGCTTTCGACGTAGAAATCGACGGCCTCGGGCGGCGGTTCGAAGACCGAGGCGGCCATATTGTCCAGGGTTGTGCTCATGTGGGCTTGAGAACGGGACTGGCGGTCATGCGTTCCCCGGCCCTCGCGAGCCTTATTGCGCGGGGGGTGCTCCCCCAGCCTTCGCGGCCTCCGCGGCGACTTCGGCGGCGGGCTTCATGTCGATCAGGCTGACGATGAACTCGAGCTCTGCATTGGGCGGGATCGCGCCGGGCACGCCGTCGGTGCCGTAAGCGAGCGCGGAAGGAATCCAGAAGCGGTAGCGCCCGCCTTTCTGCATCAACTGCAGCGCTTCAGCGAATCCGGCGACCACGCCCGCGACCGGCATGGCGGTCGGCTGCGCACTTGCGTCGAACAGGGTGCCGTCGGCGAGGTGGCCTTCGTAGGTGACGAGGACCAGATCGGCCGGGGTCGGCTTGCCGCCCGCGCCGGGCTTTAGCGTCTCGAAGCGCAGGCCCGATGGCGTGGTGACCACAGCGCGCGCGGAAACCGCCGGCACGAAGGAGCGGGGCGGGGCAACCTTGGCGGTGGGAGCGGGAGCGGCGGCGAGAAGAAGCGACAGAAGCAGCATCGGCGGGAGATCCTCAAAGGTTTGAGGCGCTTCTAGCCGCGCGGTCGCACGAAAAACAGCGCGACCTGCGCCGCCTTGGTCTCTGCCGAAAGAGAAATGGAGCGGGCGAAGGGATTCGAACCCTCGACCCCAACCTTGGCAAGGTTGTGCTCTACCCCTGAGCTACGCCCGCTCGTGCGCAAAGCCGGTGGGAACCGGCTGAGGTAAGGCGGCGGCTGCTAGCATCGACTTCCCGGCCCCGCAACCCCCATCATCGCGGGCTTGGCAGACAGGCGCGAAATCCCACATAGGGCGGCAACAGAGTGACGGTTGCGGGAGATTGAGTTGTGGCGACATTGGGCATGAGCGCGGCCGAGAAGGACGCGCTGGAGCAATTCCGCCGCGACGTGGTCGAGCCGTCGATGGACAGCCTCGTCATTCTCGATTTCTGGGCGGAATGGTGCGGGCCTTGCAAGCAACTCGGCCCGGTGCTGGAAAAGGTGGCGGCCGATTACGCCGCGCGGGGCGTCAAGCTGGTCAAGATCGATGTTGATGCCAACAAGATCGTGGCCGCGCAGTTCCGGGTGCAGTCCATCCCAACAGTCTACGCGCTGTTCCAGGGGCAGCTCGTCGCCGACCTGACGCCAGCGCGGACGGAGGGGCAGCTTACCCGGATCCTCGACCAGATCCTGGCGCAGCTGCCGATCGCCGGCGAAGCGCAGCAGCTCGAGGCGGAAATCGAGCCGCTGATTGCGATGGGCGAGGAAGTGCTTGCCGGAGGCGATGCGGAGCGGGCGCTTGGCATCTTCTCTCAGCTTCGCGAAATGGCGCCGGACAATGTCGAAGTGCTGGGCGGGCTTGCACGGGCGCTGATCGCGGCGGAACAGCTCGAGGAAGCGCGCGCGCTGCTCGCCGAGGTGCCGGAGAAGCAAGCCGGCGATCCCGCTATCGCCCGCGCGCAGTCGGCGCTTGCCCTGGCCGAGATCGCGCCCGCCAATGCCGAGACGGGCCCGTTCGAGCAGCGCATCGCCGCCGATCCGGACGACCATGAGGCGCGGTACGAGCTTGCCGGGCTGCTGATGGCGTCCGGCGACCGCGACGGCGCCGCCGACCAGCTTCTGGAAAGCATCGGCCGGAATCGCGAGTGGAACGAAGGCGCGGCGCGCAAGCGCTTCCTGCAGTTCCTGGAAGTGGTCGGGCTCGAGGACCAATGGGCGCGCGACCAGCGCCGCCGGCTTTCCGCGATCCTGTTCACCTGATGGCCGAACCGCTCCGCATTCCGGTATTTCCGCTGTCCGGAGCGATCCTGCTGCCGCGGACGCAGCTTCCCCTGCACATCTTCGAGCCGCGTTACCGGGCGATGGTGCGCGACGCGCTTGCCGGCGACCGGCTGATCGGAATGGTCCAGCCGCGCGATTCGGGCGAGCCGCCGGCTCTGTACGGCACCGGCTGCCTCGGCCGCATCGAATCGGCCGAGGAACTGGAGGACGGGCGCTTCAACATCGTTCTGGAAGGCGTCGGTCGCTTTCGCGTGGTGCGCGAAGTGGAAGCCGACACGCCTTACCGGCAGGTCGAGGCCGATTGCGGCGCCTTCGAGGATGCCGAAGAGGAAGAACCGCTCGGCCTCGCCCACCGCGCCGATCTGGAGCAGGAATCGCGGCGCTACGCCGACGCGCTCGGCTAATCGGTGGATTGGGAGGCGGTCAGCCGGCTGGACGACGAGACGCTGGTCAACGGCATCGTGCAGATCGCGCCGCTCGATCCCGGCTCCAAGCAGGCCTTGCTGGAAGCGCCCGACATGGCGGCGCGCTGCGAGCTGCTCGTTCAGTTCATGCAGTTCCAGCGCATGATTCCGGGCGGCGCCGACGGGCCGGAGACGTTGCAGTGACGGACGAACTCGCCGCTTTGCTGGTCTGCCCGATCACCCGGACGAAGTTGCGCTGGGACAAGGAGGGGAGCCGCCTTGTCTCCGATGAAGCGGGCCTCGCGTATCCGGTACGCGACGGCGTTCCGGTGCTGCTTGCCGAAGAGGCGACACAAATCGAAGCGCAAGCCTGAGGGGGGGATATGGCCGAGCCTGAGTCCGAAGCCTACGATCCCACCGATCCTTACGAGCGGCAGGCGCAGACCTTCCCGAGGCTGAGCACGGCGCAGGTGGAGCGGATCGCCCAACTCGGCACGACCGAGCAATATCCGGAAGGCACCGCCCTGTTACGGCGCGGCGAGCGCGGCGTCGATTTCCTGGTGGTGGTGAACGGCGCGGTGGAGATTTTCGATCCGGGCGCCGGCGGCGCGCCGATCCACGTCCACGACAAGGGCCAGTTCACCGGCGAACTCGACCTGTTCAACGAGCGCGAAATCCTGGTCAGCGCCCGCACGGTGGCGGACAGCGAAGTGATCCGCGTGCCCCGTGCCGCCTTTCGCCGGCTGATCGAGGCCGAGCCCGACATCGGCGAGATCATCATCCGCGCGCTGATCCTGCGCCGAGTCGGCCTAATGCGGCACGCGCAGGGCGGCGTGGTGCTGATCGGCTCCTCGCACAGCGGCGACACGCTGCGCATCCAGCGCTTCCTGACCCGCAACGGCTATCCGCACCGGATGCTCGACACCGATGCCGATCCCGATGCGGAGGGTTTGCTGTCCTGCCCGCAGCTCAAAGGCGCGGCGCTGCCGGTGGTGCTGATGACCGGCCACGGCTTCCTGTCCAACCCGCCGACGCCGGCCCTTGCCGACGCGCTGGGGCTGACGGAGAGTTTCGACGAAAGCCGGGTCTACGATCTGGTGGTGGTCGGCGCCGGGCCGGCGGGCTTGGCCGCGGCGGTGTACGGGGCTTCGGAAGGCTTGGACACGTTGGTGATCGAGCCGCTCGCGCCGGGCGGGCAGGCTGGCACCAGCAGCAAGATCGAGAATTATCTCGGCTTCCCCACCGGCATCTCGGGCCAGGCGCTTGCCGGCCGGGCGCAAATCCAGGCGCAGAAGTTCGGCGCGCGACTCGCCATCTCCCGCAAAGCGGTGGCAATCGACTGTTCGGAGCGGCCTTACCGGGTCGAGCTGGAGGACGGGGTGCGGGTCGCCGGCCGCTCGATCGTGATCGCCACCGGCGCGCGTTACCGGACGCTGGACGTGCCTGGCTTCGCCGACTTCGAAGGGCGCGGGATCCACTATGCCGCGACCTGGATGGAGGGAAACCTCTGCAAGAATGAGGAAGTGGTGGTGGTCGGCGGCGGCAATTCGGCCGGACAGGCGGCGGTGTTCCTCTCGGGCCACGCCAAGATGGTCCACATCCTGGTCCGCGGCGAAGGCCTTGCCGCGACCATGTCCGAGTACCTGATTCACCGCATCGAAGCCTCGCCGCGAATCACGCTTCACCCGCACAGCGAGATTAGCGGCCTCCACGGCGGCGAGGCGCTGGAGGAGGTGGAATGGACCCACCGCCACACCGGCGCGGCGACCCGGCGGCCCGTCGCCAACCTCTTCACCATGATCGGCGCGGTGCCGAATACCGATTGGCTGAACGGCTGCGTGCCGCTCGACCGGGGCGGCTTCGTGATCACCGGCCGCGACGAAGAGGGGATGGCGCTCGCCTCGCCTTATGCAACGGCGCGGCCGGGCATCTTCGCGGTCGGCGACGTGCGCTCCGGCTCCACCAAGCGGGTGGCGTCAGGCGTCGGCGAAGGCTCGGTTGTGGTCTCCGCCATCCACAGCTTCCTCGCCGAAGCGGGCTAAGCGGCCCTTAAATCGGTAGCCCGCGAAGTAGCAAAGGCAAGTCACCAGTCTCGCCGCGCGCTTCCGCCATCAGCTGATCGCGCAACGGACCGACGCGCTGGACGATGCCCATTCCGAAGCGGCGGATCGCCGACGCGGTGCGGCCCGGTACCGAATAGATGCGGGTAAGCGCATCAGTGGCGGCGGCGACGGTGAAGGTGTCGAGGCTCCGCCACCGTTCGTAGCGGGCGAGAAGCTGGGCATCGCCGGTGTCCAGCCCGAGCCGCGCGCCTTCCACAAGCACCTGCGCAAGGGCGGCGGCGTCACGGAAGCCCAAGTTGAGGCCCTGGCCGGCGATCGGGTGAATGCCGTGGGCCGCGTCGCCGACCAAAGCGAGGCGCTCGGCGGTGATCGTCGCGGCATGGTGGAAGCCGAGCGGATAGGACCAGCGCTGGCCGGCAAGTCGGACCTTGCCGAGGAAGCCGCCCATGCGCTTCTCGATCTCCGCCGCCATTGCCCGGTCGGGAAGATCGACCACCGCCGCCGCATCGCCCTTCGGCACCGACCAGACGATTGCGGAGCGGGTGCCGGGAAGCATCGGCAGGATGGCGAACGGACCGTTCGGGTAAAAGATTTCGTAAGCGATATTCTCGTGATGATATTCGTGCTCGATCGTCAGCACGATGGCGGCATGCTCATATTGCCACCGCGCCATCGGGATCGCCGCCGCCTCGCGCGTCGGCGAATTGCGCCCCTCCGCGCCGACCAGCAAAGGCGCGGCGCATAGCCGCCCGTCGGCAAGCGCAACCCTGACGCCGTTGCCGTCGCGCACCACTTCGGCGGCTTCGGCGGGCATCAGCAGGCGGATGTGTTCGGCGTCCGCCGCGGTTTCGCGCAAGAGCTGGCGAAGCCGCCGGTTCTCGAACATCATGCCGAGCGGATCGTCGCCCTCGGGCGGATCGAAGGCGATGCCGCCCGGCTCAAGGCCGTCGCTGACCCGGATGGCGCGGATCGGGCAGCCTTCGCCCTCCAGCCGCGCGCCGACGCCGATCGCCTCCAGCAGCCGCCACGACGCGCTGGCGACGGCGGTCGCGCGGCCGTCATAGGCCGGTGCGATCTGTGTTTCCGGGTCGGCGCGGTCGATGACGATGCTGGACAGGCCGTGCCGGTCCAGCGCGATGGCGAGGGTGAGGCCGACCAGGCCGCCGCCCAGGATGATGACGTCTGCGCGCTCCATTTTGCCGCCTTACCGATGCACGGGCGCAACGCCAAGCGCTTGACCGGCGAGTCCGGCCGGGCGCATGAAAGCATCAAGGAACATTTGGGGCACGGGACATGGCGGCATCGGTAGCGCAAGGCGCCCGCGGCGAACGGCTGGCGCAGTGGCGCGCGGGGGTGAAGCGCGGCGCGCGGCGCAGCTGGGACATGGCGCGCGGCGGGCTGCTGATCGCGGTCGCGGCGGCGGCGGCGCTTGCGCTGGCGAGCTACCACCCGACCGATCCGTCGATGAACACGGCGGCTGCGGGTCCGGTACTGAACTGGCTCGGCACGCCCGGCGCCTTCGTTGCCGACCTCCTGCTGACGCTTTGGGGCCTTGGCACCGCCTTGCTGGTGCCGCTGGTGTTCGTCTTCGGCCTGCGGGTGGCGCGCGGCGCGGGCGCCGGGCGGTGGGTGAAGAGCCTGCTTCTGACCCTGCTCGGCATCACCTTGATCGGCGCGGGCACGGCCTTGCTGTCAGGCGGAGGGGTCAACGGCCTTCCCGCCGGCTGGGGCGGTGCGCTCGGGCTTGGCCTCGCCCGGCTTGCCGGAGCGGGGCTGGGCGCTCTGGGCGACGCATCGATCGTTGAGCCGTTCCGGCTGGTGTTGGTCGCGCTGCTCGCCGTCGGCGGGCTGGTGGTCGTTTGGCTCGGCCTCGCCCTTCGCTCGGAGGAGCGCGGCTGGATCGCCTCGCGCCGCCTGCCGCGCCGCGAACCGCGCGCCGCCGCGGACCTTCACGGCTACGACGACGAGGATGAGGAGGAGCTTCTCGATCCGGAGGAGCGCCCGGCGCGCCCAACCGTGGTTCCGCCTGCCGACAAGCCGCGCACGGTGATCGCCGACCGCCCCGCCCAGCCGGAAAAGCGCCGCCCCGCCCGCGACCGCCAGCCTTCGCTCGCGCTTGGCGATTCGTACCAGCTTCCGCCGATCGAGCTGCTTTCCCCCGCCCCGCCGCCGATCAACGTCGCACTCGATAAAGCGGCGCTGGAGCGGAATGCGCGCCTGCTGGAATCGGTGCTCGACGACTTCTCCGTGAAAGGCGAAATCGTTGAAGTCCGCCCCGGCCCCGTCGTCACCATGTACGAGCTCGAGCCCGCCTCCGGAATCAAGGCGAGCCGGGTCATCAGCCTTGCCGACGACATCGCCCGCAACATGTCCGCCCTTTCCGCCCGCGTCGCCACCATCCCTGGCCGGAGCGTGATCGGAATCGAACTTCCCAACGCCAAGCGCGAGATGGTGGTTCTCTCCGAACTCGTGTCCTCGACCGCCTTTGAAGATCAGGTCGCGGCGCTTCCGATCATTCTCGGCAAGAACATCGCTGGCGACCCGGTCGTCGCCGATCTCGCCCCGATGCCCCACCTGCTCGTCGCCGGTACCACCGGCTCGGGTAAGTCGGTGGGCCTGAACTGCATGATCCTGTCGCTGCTCTACCGGCTGACGCCCGAGCAGTGCAAAATGATCATGATCGATCCCAAGATGCTGGAACTCAGCGTCTACGACGACATCCCCCACCTGCTCGCGCCTGTGGTCACCGAGCCCGCCAAGGCGATCCGCGCCTTAAAGTGGACGGTGGAGCAGATGGAGGAGCGCTACCGGATGATGGCATCCGTCGGCGTCCGCCAGCTTTCCTCCTTCAACGCCAAGGTGCGCGAGGCCAAGGGCAAGGGCCAGTCGCTCGGCCGCCGGGTGCAGACCGGCTACGACCCGGAAACCGGCCAGCCGAAATACGAGAATGAGGAGCTAGACTACGAAGTCCTGCCGCAGATCGTGGTGGTGGTCGACGAGCTCGCCGACCTGATGATGACGGCGGGGAAGGAGGTCGAATTCCTGATCCAGCGCCTCGCCCAGAAAGCGCGCGCGGCCGGCATCCACCTGATCATGGCGACGCAGCGCCCCTCCGTCGACGTCATCACCGGCGTCATCAAGGCGAACCTGCCGACCCGCATCTCCTTCGCCGTCACCTCCAAGATCGATTCGCGCACCATTCTCGGCGAACAAGGCGCCGAGCAGCTGCTGGGCAAGGGCGACATGCTCTACATGCCCGGCGGCAAGCAGATCGCCCGCGTCCACGGCCCGTTCGTGTCCGACGAGGAAGTCCGTGCCGTTGCCGAGCATTGGAAGGGCCAGGGCCGACCCGATTACATCCAGGCGGTGACGGAGGAGCCGGAGGACGGCGGCTACATGTTCGAAGGCCAGCCGATCGGCGAAGACGATCCGGAAGCGCAGCTCTACCGCAAGGCGGTGCAGACCGTGGCGGAGAGCCAGAAGGCGTCGACCAGCTATATCCAGCGCCAGCTGCGCATCGGCTACAATAATGCAGCCCGCCTGATCGAGCGCATGGAGAAGGAAGGCAAGGTCAGCACGCCCGATCATGTCGGCCGCCGCGAAGTGCTG
>DATBNC010000024.1:0-9717 GCA_036554525.1 Allosphingosinicella sp. | reverse complement strand
CGAAATGGAGGAATTGGCGAAAGCGTTCTGGAGCATGCCCATCACGATCAGGCCGGGGGCGAGGAAATCGGCGAAGTGGAAGACGGTTCCGCCGAGCCGCACCGTTCGCCCGCTGCTGCCCAGGGCCACGGTGAAGATGACGAGGAAGAGCAGCGTGGTGAGGGCCGGACCCCATATCGTCTGCAGCTGGACCTTGAAGAAACGCCTCACCTCCTTCACATAGAGGGTCCTGAGGCCGCCCCAGTTCACGTTCCGGATCACCGGCACGCCCGGATCGGCCCGCATCCATTGAGAAGGCTGGTCGTTCACCGCGTCGTCGCTATAGGCAGACGCGGTGGGCCGCAAGCGCGACGAGGAAGGCATCACAAGACAATGTCCTGGACCGACGAACGGATCGACCGGCTGAAGGAGCTCTGGACCCAGGGCAATACCGCGAGCCAGATTGCCGACGAACTTGGCGGCGTTTCGCGCAACGCGGTGATCGGCAAGGCCCACCGCCTTGGCCTTCAGTCCCGCCCGTCGCCGGTGAAGGCGAACGACGCGGGGGCCACTGCCGCGGCGCCTGCCGCAGCCGCTGCAGCCGCACCCGAGCCCCCTCAGGAAGCGCCGGCGCCCGAAGCGCCACCGGTTGTTGAACCGGCTCCCGCCGCGGCTGCCCCGGCCCCTGAGCCGGACGTGGCGCCTTGGGAGGAAGCGGAAGAGGCTTCCGCCGCCCCGGCCGCCGCTCCCGAGCCGGAGCAACAGGCGCCGGTCCGCCCAACCCCGCCGCCGCCGGTGATCCGCTCGATCGGACCGGGCGGCTTTCTTCGCCAATCGCCGGGCGAACAGCAGTCGCCGATCCCGCCGGCACCGCCGCGCCGCCTTGTGCCGGCCAAGCCGAGCCCGGAGATCGCCGACAAAACCAGTCTGCTCGACCTCAATGAGCGGATTTGCAAATGGCCGATCGGCCACCCGGGCGAGCCCGACTTCCACTTCTGCGGGCAGCAGGCGAACCCCGGCTTCCCTTATTGCGTCCAGCATTGCGGCGTTGCCTATCAGGCGCAGCTGCCGCGCCGCGATCGCCGTCCGCCGCCGCCGCTTCCCTTCGGCGGCCCGCGAATCCGTTAAAGCAAAAACACGTCGCCGGCGTGCACCAGCCGCACTTCCCCGTGGGGGAGGCGCAGGCGAAGCGCACCGGTTTCGTCCAACCCGTCGAACAGCCCCTCGCCTTCGGGCGTGGTGAGGGCTGTGCCTTGCGGATGGGCGCGTTCCAGCCAGGCGGCGCGGATTGGGGCGATGCCCTGGCTGCGCCAGCGCGCAAGGTGGCGGGCGAAGCTTTCGGCGAGCTGCTCCAGGAACGACCCGGGCTCGGGTGCTGACCCGGTCAGGGCGGCAAGGCTGGTGACCGGCCGCTCAAGCCCTTCGGGGTGGTGGGCGAGGTTCGCGCCAAATCCGATCACCACCGCCTCCCCTGCCCGCTCGAGCAGGATTCCGGCGAGCTTTGCGCCGCCCGCGAGAAGATCGTTCGGCCATTTGATCCGGATAGCGGCCTCGGGCGCCCAGGCGGAGGCGACTTCGTGCAGCGCCACCGCCGCGACCAGCGCAAGCGTCGGCGCGGGCGGGTCCGCGGGCTGAAGCCGCACAAGCGTGCTCGCGTAGAGGTTTCCCGGCGGCGACGACCACGCCCGCCCCTGCCGTCCGCGCCCGCTCGTCTGCCGCTCCGCCCGAAGCCAGGCCCCTTCCGTTTCGCCGGCAAGCGCAAGGGCGGCGAGATCGTCGTTCGTAGAGCCCGTCTCAGCAACGGTGCGAGTGGTCACCGCTCAGCTCTCCGCCGCGATCGTGAGCAGCGCCGCGTCGATCGCTTTGGTCGCCGCAACGCCATCGGGGATGTCGTTGGCGAAGGCGGAGAAGGTCAGTGTGCGCCCGCTCTTCGCGGTGAGATAGCCGGACAAGCCGGTGGTGGCGTTCAGGCTCCCCGTCTTGGCGAATATCCGCCCCTCAAGCGCCGTTCCTTTGAAGCGGCGAGCAAGCGTTCCGTCGACCGCGCCGACCGGCAGCGTTTCCCGCCACTTCCTGCCCCAGGGCTGGCGCTGCACCCAGCGGAGGAAGGTCACCATTCCGCGCGGCGTTACGCGATTGTAGGTCGACATGCCCGAACCGTCGGAGAGGTCGACGCGGTCCGCGGCAACGCCCGCTTCCACCACCATCGCCTCCACCGCCGCAAGCCCATCGGCGAGGGAGCCGTTCCCTTTCCGCAGCGCCACCCGGCGGAGCAGCAGCTCGGCGTGGAGGTTCTGGCTTACCTTGTTGGTGACCTTCAGGTCCTCAAGGAGCGGCGACGGGGTCAGTCTGGCAAGGACAGTGGGGTGCGCAGCGGGAGCAGCGTTCGTACCCACAACCCGGTGCCGCACCTGCGCCGAGCCGCTCACCCGGACGCCCCGCGCTTCGAGCATCTGCTTAAAACGCCACGCAGCGTAATGCGCGGGATCGTCGATGCCGAGGCGGAGAGTCTCGGGCTCGGCTCCGGCGAGAACCGTGCCGGTGAGGCGCAGCAACGTGCTTCCGGGCAGGCGATCCACGCCAAGCTCCGCCGGCCCCTCGCGAACCGTCACCGCGCGGTTGTCGATAGTGAAGTAGCCGGGGTGCTCTACCCTCGGCGCCTGCCCAAGCTGCGCGCTGGTTAACCGCACCACGTACTCATTGTCGTCCAGCGTAAGCGCTGAGGCGGCGGTGCCCGAGCGGGTGGGAATGTTGTTCCAGCTCATCCCTGGGCTCCAGCGCTGATCCGGGAACAGGCTGTCGTCGCCGACGATGTTGCGCACCCGCTTGGTGCGGGCGGCGACGGCATCGGCAAGCGCGGCAAGGCAGTCGGTCACGCAATCCACCGCGCTGGAGAGCCTTGCGTCCCCATGGCCTTCGAGAACGACGTCCGTGGTGCCTTTGCCCTCAAGCCGCACGCTGGCGCCGCCCTCGGTGTCGGGAAGCTCCACAGAGCTCAGTATGTGCAGCGCGGCGGCAGTGGTGAAGATCTTGGTGTTGGAGGCCGGCATGAAGCGGCCGTCCGGGCTGATCGCGACGATCTCGCGCCCGTCCTCCGCCGCGACCACCAGGCCGAAGCGGGTGCCGCCGGTAGCTTGGGCAAGCTGCGCCTCCACCCGCTGCTGCAACGGCGCCTGTGCGGCGAGAGGCGCGGAGAACGCGAGAAGCAGCGGCAGGATCGAGCGGGTCAGGCGAAGCGCGGTCATCGCCTTACCCTAACGCCAAGCCCCTGCCCCGCGCCAGTCCGCTCATAAGGCCGAAGCCGCTTAGAAAAGCCCGCGAGCGGCGTTCAGGGTGAGCGGGTCGAGCAGCGGGATCGCGAGGTAGCCGAGCGGCGACACGAACAGGGCGCATGCCGCGATCAGCACCGACTGCGGCACGTCCTTGGTCTCGCCATAGGCCGGCGCGGGATCGTCGAAGTACATCGTCTTGACGATCTTGAGGTAATAATAGGCCCCGATCACCGAGGTTGCGATGCCGACCGCCGCGAGCCAGGTCAGGTCCGCCTGCACCGCCGCGTTGAACACCATGAACTTGGGCCAGAAGCCGAACAAGGGCGGGATGCCGGCGAGGCTGAACATGAACATCGCCATGGCCGCGGCAAGCATCGGCCGGGTGCGCGACAGGCCGGACAGGCTGGCGATGCTCTCCACCGCTCTGCCCTCGGCATCGCGCATGCGCAGTACCACCAGGAACGAGCCTATGGTCATCACCACGTAGACCGTCATGTAGAACAGGATCGCGGCAACGCCCTCGCGGTTGGCGGCGGCGAGGCCGATCAGTGCGAAGCCGACATTGTTGATCGAGCTGTAAGCAAGAAGCCGCTTGATATTCGGCTGGTTGATCGCTGCGACGCCGCCAAGCACTGTCGAGGCGAGCGCCATGAAGATCACGATCTGCCGCCACTCGAACGTCGCCGGGCCCATGCCTTCGATGGCGACGCGGGTAAGCAGCGCCATGGCCGCGACCTTGGGTGCGGAGGCGAAGTAGGCCGTGACCGGCGTCGGCGCGCCTTCGTAAACGTCGGGCGTCCACATGTGGAACGGCACGGCCGAAACCTTGAAGGCGATCCCGGAGAGGACGAACACCAGGCCGAACAGCTCGCCGGTCGAGACGCCGTCCTTCTGCAGGGCGACGGCGATGTCGCCGAACAGCGTCGAGCCGGTGAAGCCGTAAAGGAGCGACACGCCGTAAAGCAGGATGCCCGAGGCAAGCGCACCCAGGACGAAGTATTTCAGGCCCGCTTCAGCGGAGCGGTTGTCCTTCCGCTGAAAGGAGGCAAGCACGTAGGAGGAGAGGCTGAGCAGTTCGAGGCCAACGTAGAGCGTCAGCAAGTCGCCAGCCGAGACCATCATGCCCATGCCGACCGCGGAGAGCAGCACCAGCACCGGATATTCGGCGCGATAGTCGCCGTCGCGGGTGAACCACCCGCTTGCCGCGACCAGGGAGGCGGCGGCGGCGACGTAGATCAGGATTTTGGAGAAAGCGGCGAAGCGGTCGGCGACGTAGAGGCCATCGAAGGCGACCCCGCCCGCGTCACGGACGCCGGGCACGGCAAAGGCGGCACCGGCGAACACGGCGATCGCGAGCCAGGTCAGCAGCCGCGCGCTGCGGTCCCCCATCCACGCCGCCATCATCATCAGCGCAAGCGCGCCGAGGGTGAGGATGATTTCCGGCAGGGTCAGTGCGAGCGACTGGCCCATCAATGCGTTCCTTTTTCAGCAATATCGTGTGCCGGCGCGGCGTCGCCGGGCGCGGCATGGGCGGCAGGCGCGCCGTGGCTTGAGCCGTGCGCGGCCTTGGCGGGCGCGTTGCCCTTGACGAACTTGGCGTCGCTCTGCGGCGCGGCGGGTTCGACCCGGGCGAGGAGCAGCCGCACGTCCTCGCGCATCGGGGCAAGGAAGCTTTCCGGGTAGACGCCCATCCAAAGCACCACCGCCGCGATGGCGCCGAGCGAGGCAAGTTCGCGCGTGTTCAAGTCCGGCATCGCCGCCGCGTCTGGGTTGCGGCTCGTGCCGTAGGCGACCCGCCAGTAGAGGTAGAGCATGTAGCCCGCGCCCAGGATGATGCCGGTGGTCGCGACCGCGCCGACCCAGCTGTTCGCCCGGTACGCGCCGATCAGCGCCAGGAACTCGCCGACGAAGCCGGCGGTACCGGGCAGACCGATCGAGGCCATGGTGAAGAGCAGAAGCAGGACGGCATAAGCCGGCATGTTGTTGGACAGGCCGCCGTAGCGGTCGATCTCGCGGGTGTGCAGACGGTCGTAGATCACGCCGACGCACAGGAAGAGGGCGCCGGACACGAGGCCGTGGCTGAGCATCACCACCAGGGCGCCTTCGATCCCCTGTTGGTTGAAGGCGAAGATGCCGATGGTGACGAAGGCCATGTGGGCGACGGACGAATAAGCGATCAGCTTCTTCATGTCGCGCTGCACCAGCGCCACCAACGAGGTGTAGACGATCGCTACCAGGCTGAGCCCCCAAACCACCCAGACCAGCTCGGCCGACGCCTGCGGGAACATCGGAAGCGAGAAGCGGATGAAGCCGTAGCCGCCCAGCTTGAGCAGCACTCCGGCCAGGATCACCGAACCCGCGGTCGGCGCCTGGACGTGCGCGTCGGGAAGCCAGGTATGGACCGGCCACATCGGCATCTTCACCGCGAACGAGGCGAAGAAGGCCAGCCACAGCCAGGTCTGCGCCCGGACCGGGAAATCGTGCGCCATCAGCTGCGGGATGTTCGTGGTCCCGGCCTCGTTCACCATCCACAGCATGGCGACCAGCATCAGCACCGAGCCGAGCAGGGTGTAGAGGAAAAACTTGTACGACGCGTAGATCCGCTCGGCGCCGCCCCAGATGCCGATGATCAGGAACATCGGGATCAGGCCGGCTTCGAAGAAGATGTAAAACAGGAAGATGTCCTGCGCCATGAAGACGCCGAGCATCAACGCCTCCATCAGCAGGAAGGCGGCCATATATTCAGGCACGCGCTTGGTGACGGAGGTCCAGCTCGCCAGGATGCAGATCGGCATCAGGAACACCGACAGCATGATCAGCATCAGCGCGATGCCGTCGATGCCCATCGCCCAGGCGAAGTAGCGGCCGAACACCGGCGCATATTCGGTGAACTGCCACTGCGCGCCGCCGATGTCGAAGGCCGTCCAGAGCAGGATGCCGAGGGCGAAATCGGCCAAAGTCGCGGCGAGCGCGATCCAGCGGGCGCTGTTGGCGGACACGAACAGGCAGGCGATCGCCGCGATCATCGGGATCGCGAGCATCAGCGAAAGAATGGGAAAGCCCAAAGCGTTCATCGCGCCATCGCCCAGGTCGCGGCGGCGGCGAGGCCGAGGAGCATCACCAGCGCGTAAGTGTAGAGGAAGCCGGACTGCAGCCGCGCGGTCAGAACGTTGCCGCCGCGGGCAAGCGCCGCGGCGCCGTTCGGCCCGAAGCGGTCGATGGTTTTCTCATCGCCGCGTTTCCAGAAGAAGCGGCCGAGCGCCATCGACGGCCGAACGAACAGGAAGCCGTAGAGCTCGTCAAAGAACCACTTGTTGTAGAGGAAGCGGTACAACAGGCTCCATTGGCCGGTGAAGCGGGCCGGCAGGCTGGTGTTCTTGATGTAGGCCCAGAAGGCGATCAGGAAGCCGATAATCATTACCGTAGCGGGCGCGAGCTTCACCCAGAGCGGCACTTCGTGGATGGCGTGCATCAGATGCTCGTCGAAATAGAGGCTTCCACCCCAGAAGTGCGCGCCCTCTTCCACGTCGATGAAGGCGTGGTGGAAGACGATGCCGGCGAACACGGCGCCGAGCGACAGCACGCCGAGCGGCACGAGCATGGTCCACGGGCTCTCGTGCGGGTGATAGCCGCCGGTGCCTTCCTTGACGTCCTGCGCGGAGGCCTCGTGCGGACGCGTGTCGTGGCCGGCATCTTCGGCCGCGGGATCGTTCTCGTGCGCGTGGGCACCATGGTCGTGAAGCGCATGCTGTATATGCTCGCTCTCAACCCAGCGCGGCTTGCCGAAGAAGGTCAGGAAGACGAGGCGCCAGGAATAGAAACTGGTCAGCAAAGCCGCGAGGATGCCGACCGCAAAGGCGATGCGGCCGTGCGGGGTGCCCGACGCAAAGGCGCTCTCGATAATCGCGTCCTTTGAGAAGAAGCCGGCAAAACCGAAGCTCGGCAGACCATAGACCTGGATGATGCCGACGCCGGTGATCGCGAGCGTGCCGAGCGTCATCGCCCAAAAGGTCAGCGGGATGTGTTTCCTGAGGCCGCCGTAGAAGCGCATGTCCTGCTCATGGTGCATCGCGTGGATCACCGAGCCTGCGCCGAGGAACAGCAAAGCCTTGAAGAAAGCGTGGGTGAAAAGGTGGAACATCGCCGCGCCATAGGCACCGACGCCTGCCGCGAAGAACATGTAGCCCAATTGCGAACAGGTCGAGTAAGCGATCACCCGCTTGATGTCGTTCTGCACGGTGCCGACCGTGGCCGCGAAGATCGCGGTGGCGGCGCCGACGAAGGTGACAATAGTCAGCGCCGTTTCGCTGGTTTCGAACATCGGCGACAGGCGGCAGACCATGAACACGCCCGCCGTCACCATCGTCGCCGCGTGGATGAGGGCCGAGACCGGCGTCGGGCCTTCCATCGCGTCGGGCAGCCACGTGTGGAGACCAAGCTGCGCCGATTTCCCCATCGCCCCGATGAAGAGGAGGATGCAGATCAGCGTCATCGTGTCGAAGCGCATGCCGAGGAAGCCGATCGACGAACCGGCCATGCTCGGCGCCGCGGCCAGGATCTCGGGGATCGAGACGGTGCCGAAGACAAGGAAGGTTGCGAAGATGCCGAGGCTGAAGCCGAAATCGCCGACGCGGTTGACGACGAAAGCCTTCAGCGCCGCCGCATTTGCAGACGGCTTGTGGTACCAGAAGCCGATCAGAAGGTAGGAAGCGAGGCCGACCCCTTCCCAGCCGAAGAACATTTGGACCAAATTGTCGGCCGTCACCAGCATCAGCATCGCGAAGGTGAAGAGCGACAGATAGGCGAAGAAGCGCGGCTGCGACGGGTCTTCCGCCATGTAGCCCCAGCTATAGAGGTGGACGAGCGCCGAGACGGTGGTGATTACCACCAACATCACGGAGGTCAGCGCGTCGACCCGAAGCGACCAGTCGACCGCGAGGTCGCCCGAATGGATCCACGACAGCACCGGGTGAACGCCCGCTTCGGCGGTGCCGGCGATGAAGCCCAGGAAGATCGGCCAGGACAGGATGCACGACGCGAACAGGGCGCCGGTGGTCACCAGCTTGGCGGCGCTGTTGCCGATCAAGCGGTTGCCGAAGCCCGCAACGAGCGCGGCCAGCAGCGGCAGGAAGACGATGAGCTGGATCACGTGAGGCTCAGCCCTTCATCTGGTTGATGTCGTCGACCGCGATGGTGCCGCGGCCGCGGAAATAGATGACCAGGATTGCGAGGCCGATCGCCGCCTCGCCCGCCGCCACGGTGAGCACGAACATCGCGAAGATCTGGCCGACCATGTCGCCGAGAAACACAGAAAAGGCGACGAGGTTGATGTTCACCGCGAGCAGGATGAGCTCGATTGCCATCAGGATGACGATGACGTTCTTGCGGTTCAGGAAGATGCCGAACACGCCGAGCACGAACAGCACCGCGCCGACGGCGAGATAGTGGCCCAAGCCGATCACAGCTCAACTCCCTCGCCGACGCCGGGCTGGCGGTTGATCACAGCGTCTTCGGGACGGCGGCGGATCTGGTTGGAGACGTTCTGCGGGCGAAGGCCGCTGCGAGTACGGTGGGTGAGCACGATCGCGCCGATCATTGCCACCAGCAGCACCAGGCCGGCCGCTTCGAAGATGTAGAGGTACCTGGTGTAAAGCACCCGGCCGAGCGCCTCGATGTTCGGAACGTCGCTTGCCATGGGCGCGGCTTTGACCGCGCTGATCGTGCCGGCGTTCCAGGCGGCGAGCGCAAAGATCAGCTCGGCGAGCAGCACGATGGCGAGGATGGTGGCGAACGGCCAATATTTCGCAACACCCGCCCGCAGCTCCGCGAAGTCGACGTCCAGCATCATCACCACGAACAGGAACAGCACCGCAACCGCGCCCACGTAGACGATCACCAGCAGCATCGCGATGAACTCGGCCCCCAGGATCAGGAACAGCCCCGCCGCGTTGAAGAAAGCGAGGATCAGCCACAGCACCGAATGGACCGGGTTGCGCGACAGGATCGTCATCACGCCGCTGGCGATGACGATGGTGGCGAACAGGTAAAAGGCTAAGGCCTGGATCACGTGTCGGAGGGACCTTTAGGATTCGCGGGGCGGATTAGCGGTAGGGGGCATCGGCGGCAAGGTTCGCGGCGAGCGCGCGTTCCCACTTGTCGCCGTTCTCGAGAAGCTTGGCCTTGTCGTACATCAGCTCCTCCCTGGTCTCGACGGCGAACTCGAAATTCGGCCCTTCGACGATGGCGTCGACCGGGCAGGCTTCCTGGCAAAGGCCGCAATAGATGCACTTGGTCATGTCGATGTCGTAGCGCGTGGTGCGGCGGCTGCCGTCCTCCCGCGGTTCGGACTCGATGGTGATGCACACCGCCGGGCAGACCGCCTCGCACAGCTTGCACGCGATGCAGCGCTCTTCCCCGTTCGGGTACCGGCGCAGCGCGTGCTCGCCCCGGAAGCGCGGGCCGCGGT
>DATBNC010000032.1:0-15747 GCA_036554525.1 Allosphingosinicella sp. | reverse complement strand
GCCCGCTTCGCCGCACTCACTGCAGGCATTGAGAACGCGCGGGCCGAACGGGATGCCGCGGAGGAGCGCTGGCTTGAGCTCGCCGAGAAAGCGGAAGCGCTGACCGCCTAGATCAGCGGCAGGTGCTTCCCTGTCCCTCGTCCAGATCAAGGCAGCGCCCGTCGATCGTGCCCGGTGTGATCGGCACGGCGATCAGCGACGCCAGCGTCGGGAGGATGTCCGCCGTTTCCACCGCAAGCGGCTGTTCGAAGGCGGTCATGCCCTTGCGCCAGAACAGGATCGGCACCTTGCGGTCGTAATCCCACGGGCTGCCGTGCGTTGAAACATAGCCGCGACTGGTGTCATAGATCGGCGTCACGCGCGGCCGGAGCTGCACCACGAAATCGCCGGAACGCTCGGGATCGAAGCTCGCTTTCGCCCGCTCGAGCAGGCTCCACTGGTCGGGCGCACCCTTAGGCTGGGGCGAGGCCATGATCTCGGCGCGGGTGAAGACGGCGGCGACCTGCGGGTGCGCCTTGTAGGTGCGGACCGCCTCGGCCGTCACCCGCTCACGCTGGCCGGCGGTAAGCTTGCGGTCGACATACATGTCGCCGAACGCGCCGTCGCCATAGAGCACCTCGCCCTTGAGCTTGAGCTTGGCGGCAAGCGCCTTGGCCATGTTGCCCGAGTTCAGCGCCGGATCAACCCGCGCAGCTTCGATGATGGCGTGATCCCGGTGCCGCTCCGGAATGTCGTGGCCGCCATGGTCGGCCGTGAGCATCACGAGATAGTCGATGCCGGTCGCGTCGAGCTTGCGGAAGAACTCGCCAAGCGCGTTGTCGAGCGCCATCAACTGGATGCACATCTCGGCGCCCTGCGTGCCAAAGGTGTGGCCGACATAATCGGTCGCCGAAAGGCCGAGGATCAGGAGGTCGGTCGCCGGACCTTCGCCAAGCTTCATGTCGCGCCGCAACGCATCGCCGAGCTCCAGCGTCACCCGGTCGAGATCCGGTGAGGCGCGTAAGCCGCGGCTGTCGTCGGCGTTGCGGGCGAAGCGCCCCTCTCCCACCGGCTTGTCCGCGCCGACCACCGGCACCGCCCGGTTGTGCGCCTCGCACACCCTCGGAAGGTCGCGCGCGCCGCGGCCCTTGGCGAGATCGGCGGCGATCCCGCGATTGACTTCGGCGGCGACATCGGAGGCCGCGCCAGCGTGGCTGACGAAATCCTTGCCGCCCCACCACCAGCGCTGATCGGGGTTGTAGCCGCCCATCATGATCGCCGCCCGGTCCTTGCCCGAGGCGACGGCGACCCGCGCGCGCGGATCGGCGCGCTTCATCCGGTCGCCGAGCGCCGGCACCTTCAGGTGGTAGGACGACACCGTATATTTGTCGTGCGTGCTGCCGGGGACGCGCGGGTCCTCTGCGCAATAGATGTTCTTGTCTTCGCGCGCCGCGCCCAGGTTGAACCAGTTGTTGGCGATGATGCCGGTACGCGACGGGCGCGAGCCGGTGAGAATGGTGGAATGGCCTGGGCAGGTCTCGGTCGCGTTGTGCCCTTGGTAGCCGTTGGGGAACACCACGCCTTCGGACAGGCGCTGGAGGCCGCCATCGAAATGCTGGCGATATTGCTGAAAGAGATCGGCGGCGAACTGGTCCACCGAGATCGCGACGATCAGTTTGGGCGGGGTGCGCTGCTGCTGCTGCTGCTGCTGCGCGGCGGCGGGACCTGCCGCGGCGGCGAAAAGGAGCGCGCAAAATGCGGCGGTGCGGGCGATCTTCATGGCATTCCCCCTTAGGCTGTCCCGTTCCGGTCTACAGCGTCGCACGTCCGGGGCAAGGGCGATGAAGCGTCTCGACAAGCTTCGCATCTTTTGCGAGCCATGAGGCGCAAGCCAAGGGGGACGTGCAAAAATGAAGTCGAACGATGCTGCCGAACTGATCGCCGAAATCCATGAGGAGCGCGCGGAAAGCCACGCCGCCGACAGCTTCCGCAACCGCGCCGCGCTGATGATTGCGATCATGGCGGCGGTGTTGGCGATCGGCGATCTGGGCGGCGGCAACGCAACCGACGACATGATCGGCAGCAACATCAAGGCAAGCGACACCTGGGCCTTCTACCAGGCCAAGAACGTCCGCCAGAACCTCTACAAGCTCGCCGCCGAAGAGCTCGAGACCGACCTCGCCTCCGGCGTCCTGCCCGCGGGCCACCGCACGTCCGCGGAGGAGCGACTCAAAGACTATCGCGCCACCATCGCCCGCTACGACAGCGAGCCGGATGCCGAAGCGCCGAACGATCCGCTCAAGGGCGAAGGCAAGAAGCAGCTTTCGGCACGCGCCAAGTCGTTCGAAGCCGCGTTCGAAGAAGCCTCGGCCCGCGACAACAATTTCGACCTCGCCGAAGTCGCGCTTCAGCTTGCGCTGGTGCTCGGCTCCGTCGCGATCCTGGCGATCAATCGCTGGATCCTGATCCTGTCGGCGACCTTGGGCGTGATCGGCACGATATTGACGATCAACGGCTTCGTGCTCGCCTTCACCCTGCCCTGATCGCTAGCCCCGCCGCGCGGCGGCGAGATGATCGCGGATCTCGGCATTGCTCGGCGCGCCGCGCGACGCCTGTTCGAGCAGCGCCATGCCCTGCGCCTTGTCCTTGCCGCTCTTGTACAGGAGCCAGCCGTAGGTGTCGGTGGTCGCCGGGTTCTTTTTGTCCAGCGACCAGGCTTTCTGCGCGGCCGGCAGAGCGCGGCCATAATCGCCCTTCTCCGAATAAGCCCAAGCGAGGTTGTTGAGCAGGGTCGCGTCGCGATCGCCGACGCGCGTGCGCAGCCGCTCGTAGATCGCGATCGCGCCGTCCCACTGCTTGGCCTGCAAAAAGGCATTGGCGGCGAGGAGCTGCGCCGGCACGTTCTGCGGGTTCTGGGTAAGGTAGAGCTCCAGCACCCGCGCCGCGCCGCCGCTATTGCCCGAATTGCGAAGCGCCTCGATCAGCCGCATCGCCACCGGCTCGGTGAAGGCGAGGTTGGCGGCTTTGCGATATTCTTCCACGGCGCCTTTGTAATCGCCCATGATACCGCGCGCGTCGCCGACTAGCACGTGGGCGTCGGGGACGCCGGGGCTGCCGGCCTGAAGGGCCTGCGCACGCTGCAAGGCCTCCCCACCGAGACCGCGGCCGAGAAGGGCGCGGATCAGCTGCACCTGGAGCTGCGCGTCCTTGGGCGAGGCTTCGAGCTTGCGGCGGAGCGCCGCGATCTGCGCATCGTCCACCGGCGAATCGAGCAAGGCGGTGGCGGTCCGGCGCTGCGGCTCGGCGGCGCGGGCGAGGTAGCGCGACGCAAGGTCGGCATTGCCCTGGCGGTCATAGGCCTTGCCGATCAGCGTCAGCACGTAGGAATCCGCATCCGGCCGGTCGGCAAGCGGCCGAAGCGTCTGGATGGTGCCCGCAACGTCGCCGAGCTTCCACTGCGAAGCGGCAAGCAGGCGCCGCGCCTTAACGTTGCCAGGCTGCGCGCCAACCAACTTCTGGAGCCGGGCGATCGCCTGCTCGGCATTGCCCGTTTCAAAATCGATCGCGCTGGCGAGCAGCATGCCGGCCGGCTTGTCGTCGAGCGCGCCGCTGGTGCGCTGGAACAGCGAGCGGGCGAGATCGAACTTCTTGGCCCGCGCCGCGAGCATCGCCTGGAGGTAATAGGCCACCGGATTATTCGGCGAGATTGCGAGGATCTTGCGCGTCTCCGCGAGCATCTCCTTCATCCGTCCGAGATCGCCCAGCGTGGCCGCCCGCTCAACCAGAGCCGGAATGTGATTAGGGTCGATCTGCAGCGCCCGGTCGAACCAGGGGATCGCCGCGGCGAGGCCGTATTGCGTGCGGGTCAGCTCCCCGCGAAGCGACAGCGCGTCGACGTTGCGTGCATCGAGCTGCACCGCTTTGTCGGCCGCAGCCACGGCACCGGCAATGTCGCTCGTGCCGCGCCGGAAGCGGGCGACGTCCGTCCACACCAGGCTGTCATTGGCCCCGGCAGCAAGCGCCTCCCCGAACGCAACCCCAGCCTTCGCGGCGTCACCGAGGGCCATATAGCCCCGACCGCGCATCCGGGCGGCCTGCGCCGCGAAAGCGGGCGGCGCCTTGGCGGCTTCGGCGATGGCTTCCTCCGGTCGCTTCTGGAGCAGCAGGGCTTCGGCCATCAGGTGGTGGGTTTCGGCGAGCGGCACCTTGAGCGCGCGGGCACGGGTGATCTCCGCCTCCGCCGCAACGCCGTCGCCGAGCAGCAGATAGGTGCGCGCCTGGGCGAGCCGTATCTTGCCGTCATTGGGGTTCGCCTTGATCGCGTTCAGGAACTCGATCCGGGCTTCGCGCGGCTGCCCCTTGGCGAGCGCCGCGACACCGCGCTGGTAGGCGCCGTCGGCGCCGCCCGGTCCGGAGGGCGCATTGGAGCAGCCCGCGGCGAGGCTGAGCAGGACTGCGGACAGGAGGAGCTGATGCTTTTTCATGGCTGGAGCCCATATCGTTCGAGGAGATCGTAAAGCGTCGGGCGGCTGATCCCGAGCAGCTTGGCGGTGTTGGAAATATTGTTTTCGGAGCGGGCAAGCGCCTGGCGGATGCAGCGCCGGTCGGCCGCTTCCCGCGCGGCCTTGAGATTGAGCGGCAGCGGCTCCGCCTCGGCGGCGCCGAGATCGAGATCCTCCGCCGCCACCATTTTGCCATCGGCCATGATCACGGCGCGCTTCATGCGGTTTTCGAGCTCGCGCACGTTGCCCGGCCACGCCCACTCATCGATCGCCGCAAGCGCGGCGGGGGTCAGCCCCTTCACCTGCGGGTTCATCTCGGGCGCGAAGCGGTGCAGGAAATGCTTGGCGAGCAGCACCGCGTCGCCGTGGCGCTCGGCCAAAGTCGGAATCCGCACCACGATCTCGGCGAGCCGGTACCACAGATCCTCGCGGAAGCTTCCCGCCTTGATCATCTCGGGCAGGTCCTGGTGCGTCGCGCAAACGATGCGGGTATCGACCGCGATCGGCTTGCGCCCGCCGATCCGCTCGATGGTGCGCTCCTGAAGGAAACGCAGCAGCTTCACCTGCAATGGCAGCGGAATGTCGCCTACTTCGTCGAGGAACAGCGTGCCGCCATGGGCAAGCTCAATCTTGCCCTCGGTCGTTTTGATCGCCCCCGTGAACGCGCCCTTTTCGTAGCCAAAGAGTTCGGCTTCCAGCAGGTTCTCCGGAATCGCCGCGCAGTTGATCGCGACAAACGCGCCCCCTGCCCTTCGGCTGGATTCGTGGAGGCCCCGGGCAAGCAATTCCTTACCGGTGCCGCTCGCGCCGAGCAGCATCACCGAGACGTTGGTGTTCGCCACCCGCTCAATGGTGCGCGCGACCTTGAGCATCTCCGGCGCGGCGGTGATCATGGTGCCGAGCACCTTGGTCTCCTCGCCGACCCGCTCTTCCAGCCGCCGGTTCTCGTTCTCGATGCTGTGGAGCTGAAAGGCGCGGCGGACGATCAGGCCGAGCTGATCGATGTCCACCGGCTTCTGGTAGAAATCGTAGGCGCCCGACGCGATTGCCCGAAGCGCGCTTTCCCGCGCGCCGTGGCCGGACGCGACGATCACCTTGGTTTCGGGCTTGAGCGACAGGATCGTTTCAAGTGTCGCGAAGCCTTCGGTGACTCCGTTCGGATCGGGCGGAAGGCCGAGATCGAGGGTGACCACGGACGGCTCCTCCGAGCGGAGCAGGTCGATCGCCGCGGTTCGGTCGGAGGCGAACAGCACCTCATAATCGTCATAGGCCCAGCGCAGCTGCCGCTGCAGGCCTTCATCGTCCTCGACGATCAGCAATTTGGCTTTGGCGGCGGCCGTCATGCGCACATCCGTTCGTCGATCGAGGTGGAGAGTGTCGCCGCCAGCGGTAAAAAGACGGTGAAGCAGGTGCCTTCGCCTTCGCGGCTGGCGACTTCGAGGCGGCCGCCCATTGCCGCAACCAGCGTCCGCGCCTCGAACGCGCCGACTCCGAAGCCGCCGTCCTTTGTGGAGGCGAATGGCTGGAACAGGCGGCTGCGGATGAAGTCGGCGGACATTCCCGCGCCGCGGTCGCGCACCTCGATACCCACTTCTCCGCCGGAAGCGGTGACCCGCAATTCTACCGGTACGCCGTGCGGACTAGCGTCGATGGCGTTCTGAACGAGGTGCGACAGCGCCTGCTCAAGGCCTGCCGGATCGGCGAGCCCGACGATCCCTCCGTCCGCGTCTACCGTCACTGGATGCGCGCGCTGCTTCACCCGCGCCACAGCATCGGCAACGCCGAGGAGCGAGATCGGACGCGGCGGTTCAGCGTCCGCGTTTCTCCCAGGCGAGAGGCGGGCGAGAAGCTCGTTCATCTTTTTCACCGACGATTGCAGGGTCGCGATCATGTCTTCGCGGAACGCCGGATTGTGGGCGTGGCGCTCGGCGTTTCGGGCCACCAGCGACAGCTGGCTGACGAGGTTCTTGATGTCGTGGAGAATGAAGGCGAAGCGGCGGTTGAATTCGTCGAAGCGCTGCGCGTTGGCCAGCGCTTCCTGGGTCCGCGCTTCGGCGAGGTAGGTCGCGGCCTGGATGCCGGCGGTGCGGAACAGGTCGAAATCCTCCCAGTCCAGCGGCCGCCGCGCATGCGGGTGAGCGAGGATGACGAGGCCGACCAGCCGCTCGCGGTGGAGCAGCGGAATGCCCGCCCAGGCGCCGAAGGCGGCGAGTTCGGGCACGCTCGGTGCTTCGGGAGACGGTGCACCGAGATCAAGGACGTGGCCGCGCCCTTCCAGGAAAGCGATCAGCGCCGCCGCGTCCATGGGCCGCTCGGGCAGGTCGCCCGGCCATTGCCACTGCGCTTCCAAGGCAAGCTGCCCGCCCTCACGTCCGGCAAGCAGGAGCCCGCCAGGCGAGCCGGCCATGTCGGCAAGCGCCTTCACGACGCGCTCGGCAATCGGTGCATTGCCCTGGCCGCCGATTGCCACCGCGCGGGCGAAGCGAAGCCATTCCTCGCGATAATCGTAGCGATGCTCGAACAGGTGCTTGGCGAGGATGACGCGGAGCCAGGCGCGAGCGCGGCGCGACGGTATGACGAGCGCGGCGGCGGCGGTCATCGCGACGATGATCCCGGCCTGCGCGATCTCGCCCCAGCCGCCGCCCGCAATTTCGAGCGCGCGGGCCGCCGTCATCATGCCGATGAGGTAGGCAAGGATGGCGAGCACGGAGAAGGACTGAAAGGTCGCGGCGCGGCTGAGGCGCACCTTCGCGTCGCCGCTCCGCCGCATGTTGAGCAGGAATACCGGCGCAAGGAAGGCGATCACCACGCCGCGGAAATCGACCAGCGCGTCCGGTACGGAGCGGCTCAGATAGCCGATGGTGTAGAGGTGAAGCTCGTACGCCCACATCGCGGCCAGGGCGGCAGTGGGAAGCTTGATGCCGAGCCGGCTGTCCGGCGCCGCCTGGCCGTAGAGATTGTGGACCAGCACCAGCGAACCCGCCGCAATCGTGAGGCCGAGCATCTGCGCGGCGGCAAGCAGCGCCTCGCGGGCCAGCGGCACGTGCAGGAATTCAGGGATCACGGCCGCGATGGTCGCCTGAACGCCGATCACGCCAGCGACCACGGCGTAGACAATGCGCACCGCGCGGTGCCGATCTTCCGGCGCGGCGGTGCGGACGATGGCGTACATGAAGCCCAGGAAGGCGAAGTTGCGCGCGCTCTCCGCGAGCCCCGCCGCCATGCTGAGCGGACCGAGCAAGGCAGTGGAGAGCGCCCACACGGTGGTCACCGCAAAGGCGACGCCCAGCCAGCGATCGTCGACTGCGCGCTGCCACTGACGAAGCTGCCACACGGCGAGCGCGCCGAACAGCAAGGCCGCGAGGGCTTGGCCCGATTGCGCCACCCAGCCGGCCATCAGCGCGCGCCTTCCGGCCAAAGCACGACCCGCACCGTCTGGAGCAGGATCAGCAGGTCGAGAAAGGGTGTGTAATTCTTCGCGTAATAAAGGTCGTATTCCAGCTTCTCGCGGGCGTCCTCGACGCTCGCGCCGTAGGGCAGGTTGATCTGCGCCCAGCCGGTGATGCCGGGTTTCACCACGTGCCGCTCGGCATAATAAGGCAGGCGCGCTTCCAAATCGGCGACGAATTGCGGGCGCTCGGGGCGGGGGCCGACGAAGCTCATTTCGCCCTTCAGCACCGTCCACGCCTGCGGAAGTTCGTCGATGCGCAGCTTGCGGATGATCGATCCGACGCGGGTGACTCGCGGATCGTCCTTTTGCGCCCACACCGCCTTGCCGCCGACTTCCGCATCCTCGCGCATCGAGCGCAGCTTCAGGATCTCGAACGCCTGGCCGTAGAGGCCGACGCGGCGCTGGCGGAAGAAAGCGGGGCCGCGGCTTTCAAGCTTCACCAGGCCTGCGGTGAGCAGGATCACTGGCCCGAAGATCAGCAGAATAAGCGCGCTGACGGTCACGTCGAACAGGCGCTTGCCGGCCGAGGACAGGCGGCGGCCGGCCGAGAAGCCGTCGGAGAAGATCAGCCAGGAGGGATTGAGGCTGTCAAGATCGACCCGGCCGGTTTCCCGCTCAAGAAAGGAGGAGATTTCGGAAACGTCGACGCCCGCGGTCTTCACCCGCAGCAGATCGGCGAGGGGAAGCGCGTTGCGCCTTTCCTCGAGCGCAAGCACCACCTGGCTGGCGCCGAGGCGAACGACATGGTCGGAGAGGCTTGCGATATCGGCGCGGTTGATTGCGCCCGACACCGTCACCGGCCCATCGTTCATGGCGACGAAGCCGGCGACCTGGAAGCCGGAGCCTTCCTTTTTAGAGAGGGCGGCGATCCGCGCGGCGCGCTGTCCGGCGCCGAGGATCAGGATTCGGCGCTTGAAGGCGTCGAGGCCGAGGAGGCGCTGGGCAAGCAGCCGCGCCGCGAACAGGCCGACCAGCGCCAGGGTCATCGCGTAGAGGAGGTTGGACCGCCAGAAGCCGACGGCAGGCATCAAAAAGAAGACCAGCGAGAGCAACATCACGCCGAGCGACACGGCCACCACCAGCCGCGCGGTGCCGAGCCGCATCGAGCGCAGGGCATCGACCGAGTAGACGCCGACGCCGACCATCGCCAGCATCAGCGTCACGGCAAAGGTGATGAGGTGCGGCAGCCGCCGCATGTCCGGATCGGGATCGGCGTCGATCTGCCAGAGCCGGAGCAGCCAGCCGCCCTCGCCCGCGAGCATCAGGATCGCGAAGTCGACCAGTCCGAGCAGAAGGACCGCGTGCGGCACATAATGTTTGAACAGCCTTACCATCGCGCCGCTGCTTCCCGGCACGCGTCCGCATGGCGCCGCTTCTCAGGCGCGCATTGCAGCAAATGTGTAAGCTTCTCCGACACGCTCCCGGCTGTCGCAGAAATTGACAAACAAAGGGTGAAGGGGCGCTTAGCCCTCTCTTCAGCTCGGCCGGAGCGCCGCCACCGCGTGGGCAAGTTCCGCCTGGCGGAAGGGCTTTGTCAGCCGCGGCAGATCGGCGGCGATCCCTTCATCCTCCGCGTAGCCGGAGACGATCAGCACCGGGATGCCGCTGTTGCGCTCGAGCAGCAGCGCGGCGAGCTCGGTTCCCGTCATTCCGGGCATCAAGTGGTCGGTGACGACGATGTCGGGCTCCAGCCCGCCTTCGATCAGCTTCAGCGCTTCCTCCGCGGAGACGGCTTCGGCGACCCGGTAGCCGAGCTCGGCGAGCATGTCGGCTGTGCTTGCCCGCACCAGATCCTCGTCGTCGATGAGGAGGGCCGTACCCGACGCGCGGCGCGGCGCGGGTCCGGTCACGATCTCCGCGTCGTCGGGCATCTGCTCGGCGGCGGGGAGCCAAAGCTCGACCCGCGTGCCGACGCCGATCTTGCTGCTGATGGTCAGCGCGCCGCCGAGCTGGGCGGCGAGGCCGTGCGCCATGGAGAGGCCCAGGCCCGTCCCCTTGCCGACGCCCTTGGTGGAGAAAAACGGCTCCACCGCGCGGGCGGCGGTGAGTTCGTCCATGCCGGTGCCGGTGTCGGACACGGAGAGGCGCAGGTAGAGGCCTGGCGTGAGGCCGGTCGGGTGCTTGCCGCGCACCCGCTCGCTCACCGCACCGATGGTGAGGCGGCCGCCGTCGGCCATTGCGTCGCGCGAGTTCACCGACAGGTTCAGGATCGCCATTTCAAGCTGGTTGCGGTCGGCCATGGCCGGCGGCAGATCGGGGGCGACGTCCACTTCCACCCGCACGCGTGGGCCGGACGTGCTGTCGACCAGCTCCGCCATGCCCTCGACCAGCTGCGACAGGTCGATCGGCACGGGCTGGAGCGGCTGGCGGCGTGCAAACGCGAGCAGGCGCTGGACGAGCGTCTTGGCGCGCTCCGCCGACTGCAGGCCGCCGCCGATCAGCCGCTGCGCCCGCTCGTCGCCGATGCCGCGGCGCTGCAGCATGTCGAGCGTGCCGATGATCGGCGTCAGCAAGTTGTTGAAATCGTGCGCGACGCCGCCGGTGAGCTGGCCCATCGCTTCCAGTTTCTGCGACTGGCGAAGCGCCTCCTGCGCCTGGGCAAGTTCCTCGGCGACGGTCTTCTCCGCCGACATATCCCGCGCCACCGCGTGGATCAGGCCGTCGCCAGGGACGGCGGTCCAGGACAGCCAGCAATAGCCGCCGTCGCGCTTCCGGTAGCGGTTCTCGAAGCGCAGGGTGGTGAGGCCGTCGGCGAGGCAGCTCGCCTCGGCGATGGTCGCCTCGAGATCGTCCGGGTGGACGTAATCGAGGAAGCGGGTGCCGATCAGCTCCGCCTCGCTCCAGCCGAGCAGGGCCGTCCAGGCAGGATTGACCGCGGCGATGACGCTGTCGAAACGGGCGACCAGCATCAGATCGGTGGTCAGCCGCCACATCCGGTCGCGGTCGGCGGTGCGCTCGGCGACCTGCGCTTCCAGCGTCGCGTTCAAGTTGTGGAGAGCTTCCTCCGCATCCTGGCGGTCGACGATCTGGCGGGTGCGCTCGGCGACTTCCTCGACCAGCGCGACATCGCTCTTGCTCCACCGCCGCGGCTCGCGGTCGTTCAGGTAGACGATGGTCTTGAGGCGGCCGCTGCGCAGGAAGGGCACCACCAGGACGGAGCGGGTATCGACCTCGCCTGCCGTTTCGCGCGTCGTCTCCTCGTCGCTGAGCGGATCGTTGAGCAGGTCGGAGACGACCACCGTTTCGCCCTGCTCCAGTTTGGCGACGATCTTTTCGCCGAAGGCGTGAGCGGGAAGCTGGCCAAGCAGCGGCGAAACCGCGCCGTCGGTCCAGCAGGTGCGGAAGTCGAAATAATCGAGCGCGGCGTTGAGCGTCGCGTAGCCGACTCGGGTGCAAGCGAAGTAGCGGCCCATCAACGCGCTCGCTGCGTTCAGCGCCTCTTCGGTGGTGCCGGAGCGCAGGCAGTCGGTCAGTTGCAGCATGAAGGCATTGCGCGCCTCCGACGCCTTGCGCGCGGTGATGTCGCGGTAGAAGATGGCAAGCCCGTCGGTTACCGGGTAAGCGCGCATGTCGATCCAGGTCTCGTGCCCATCCTGCCAGACGTAGGAATGTTCAAGCGTCGCCGGAAGGCGCTCCGCCATCGCCTTCTTGTACAAGACGCCGAGCTCCGACTCTTCGGTTCCGGGCCAGACTTCCCAGTGGACTCGGCCGATGATCTCCTCAACCGGCCGCGTCTCTAGCCGCATGCCCTCCGAGTTGATCTGAAGAACCCGGAATTCGCGGTCCAGGAGAATGAAGCCGTCGCCCATGTTCTCCAGCACGTCCCGCATCCGGTCGCGCTCGCGGCGAAGCTGCCGCTCGGCGCGGACCCGCTCAACGGCGCCCCAGGTCCGCTCGGCAACGGCGTCCAGGAGCGCGATCTCGCTCGCCGTCCAGTGCCGCGCAACCCGGCTATGTACGTAGAGCGCAGCGCGCATCCGGCCGTTCTTGACCAGGGAGGCGGTAAGCGCTGCGACCGTGTCGATCGCCTGAAACGCGGCCAGGGCTTCGGGGCTGTTGGTGCGCGGGTCTTGCGCGGCATCGCCCACCGCCAGGGGCTCGCCCCTGCGCAGCGCACCCCAAATGTCGGGGCCGAAAGCGGCGAGGTCGTGCGTCCCCTCGCGCGACGGAACGCTGCCGTCCGTCCAGTTCGCTTCGGTGGTGAAGTAGCGCTCGTCCTGCCCGACCTCGCCATAGCCGACACGGCTGACGCCCAGATGCTCGCCAAGCGCGCGCTGCGACAGGGAGACGATCTCCGCCGGATCGGCAAGGTCGCGAAGCCGCCGTTCGAGGTCGTAGAGGAACGCCCGCCGCCGCTCGTCGAACACCTGCTGAGTGGTCTCCACGCAGGCGCACAGCATGCCCTCGACGCCGCCGCTCTCGCCGTGCACCGGCGTGTAGGAGAAAGAGAAATGCGCTTCCTCGCTGTAACCGCGCCGCTGCATGATCAGCGCGATGTCGCTCATGTAGACCGGGCGGCCCGCATAAGCTTCGTCGACGATCGGCTGTAGGTCCGTGGCGATCTCCGCCCAAACCTGCAGGAATGGCCTGCCGAACGCCGCCGGATGCTTGACCGCCAGGATGGGAGCGTAGGCGTCGTTGTAGAGGAGGATGCGCTCGGGCCCCCAGGTGACGAACATCGGCTGGTTGGCGCTGAGCACCAGCCGCACCATCGCGATCAGCGACTGCGGCCACGCCTCCAGCGGCGGCAATCCGCGCAACGTCCAGTCCTGCGCGCGCAGCAGGTCGGCCGTCTCGCCGGGAAAGGCTACGATTGGGAACAGTTGAGAGGCGGCGTCGCGCGGGTGCTGCATGGTTTCCGCATAGCCGCCGCTGCGGCCAAGGCAACCTCGTCTTCAGCCCGTAACCGGAAGGCCTTCACCTACGGCGAGCACGATCTTGCCGACATGCGCGCTCCCCTCCATCCGGCGGTGCGCGCCCGCGGCGTCGGCAAGAGGGAAGACGCTGTCGATCACCGGCGCGATGCGGCCCGCCTCTAGATGCGGCCAGACTTCGCGGCGCAACTCCTCGGCAAGCGCGGCCTTGAACGCGGGCTCCCGCCCCCGAAGCGTTGAGCCGGTAAGGGTGAGGCGCTTCGCCATCACCTGCCAGATCTGTATTTCGCCTTTCGGCCCGCGCTGCATCGCGATGGAGACGTGGCGCCCCTCCTCGGCAAGGCAGGCGATGTTGCGGGCCAGATAGTCGCCGCCGATCATGTCCAGCACCACGTCCACGCCGCGACCCTCAGTGATGCGCTTCACCTCCTCGACGAAGTCGGAGGCGCGATAATCGATCGCGTGCGACGCGCCGATCTCCAGCGCCCGGGCGCACTTCTCCGCCCCGCCGGCGGTGACGATCACCGTCAGGTCGAACACCTTGCCCAGTAGGATGGCCGTGGTGCCGATTCCGCTCGTGCCGCCATGAACCAGCACGGTCTCGCCCGCTTTCGCGCCGCCGCGCCCGAACAGGTTGGTCCAGACGGTGAAGAAGGTCTCGGGCAGCGCGGCCGCTTCGATCCACGAAAGCGGCCCCGCCACCGGCAAACACTGCCCCGCCGGCGCGAGGCAATATTCCGCATAGCCGCCGCCGGAGACGAGCGCGCAGACCCGCTCGCCCTCCCGCGGCGCGTCTCCCGCCACCACCGTTCCCGCCACCTCGAGCCCCGGCACCGACGGCGCCCCCGGCGGCGGCGGATAAAGGCCGAGGCGCTGCATCACGTCCGGCCGGTTCACCCCAGCCGCCTCCACCTTGATCAGCAGCTCGCCCGGTCCCGGCACCGGCACCGGCCGCTCCACCGGCTGCAAAACCTCCGGCCCGCCCGGGCCAGTGGGGTCGATCGCGATCATATTTTCGGGAATTTCCATTTCGGCAGCGTCGCGGCGAAGCGGGCGGCGCGCAAGCTCCTTCGAGTTGACTTCCGCACCCGGACGGGGGATTTTCGTGCCCATGGACCTCGACGACCTCTTTCCGTCCAAGCCCTCCGACCCGCTGGCGCTGCTCGCCAAGCAGGATCTCGATCCCCTTTCGGTGGACGAGCTCCACGCCCGCATCGAGGCGCTGGAGGCGGAAATCGTTCGGGTGCGCGGCAAGATCGAATTCGCCGCCCATCACCGCGCAAGCGCCGAAGAACTCTTCAAAAAATGAGCCGGTGCGGGGAACCAGGAGGCTTTTCCCCGCCTTTCCCAAAGACCTGCTTGATGCCGGGTCACACGCACCCGACATTACACCCAAGCAGTCCGTGATCCACGCGGGCCCGAAGGAGTATCATAGTGCCGTCATTTGCCCGCGAACTCGAGCAGACCCTGCACACCGCCCTCGCCGAAGCGTCGGCGCGCAAGCATGAATATGCCACGCTCGAGCACCTTCTCCTCGCGCTTATCGAGGACACCCACGCCAGCCGGGTCATGAAGGCCTGCGGCGTCGACCTCGGCGAACTGCGCGAGGCAGTGAAGATGTACCTCGACAATGAACTGGAATCGCTGAAGGCGGAAACGGACGATCCGTCCCCGACCAGCGGCTTCCAGCGCGTCGTCCAGCGCGCCATCCTCCACGTTCAGTCGTCCGGCCGCGACGAAGTGACCGGCGCCAACGTGCTGGTCGCGCTCTTCTCCGAGCGCGAAAGCTATGCCGTCTACTTCCTTCAGCAGCAGGACATGAGCCGCCTGGATGCAGTGAGCTACATCAGCCACGGCGTCGGCAAGGGCGAAACGCCCGACGAAGCGCCCGAAGTGAAGGGCGCCGACGAGGCCAAGCCGGAGGACGGCAAGAAAAAGACGGAAAGTGCGCTGAAGCAGTTCACCGTCAACCTGAACGAGAAAGCGCAGTCCGGCCGGGTCGATCCGCTGATCGGCCGCGGCCCGGAGGTCGATCGCACAGTTCAGATCCTCTGCCGCCGGTCCAAGAACAACCCGCTCTACGTCGGCGATCCCGGCGTGGGCAAAACCGCAATCGCGGAAGGGCTGGCGCGCAAGATCATCGAAGGCGATGTGCCGGAAGTTCTTCGTGAAGCGGTGATCTACTCGCTGGACATGGGCTCGCTGCTCGCCGGCACCCGCTATCGCGGCGATTTCGAGGAGCGGTTGAAGGCGGTGGTAACGGAGCTCGAAAAGCTTCCGCACGCCATCCTCTTCATCGACGAGATCCACACGGTGATCGGCGCCGGCGCGACCTCAGGCGGCGCGATGGACGCGTCGAACCTCCTGAAGCCTGCGCTCTCAGGCGGAACGATCCGTTGCATCGGCTCCACCACCTACAAGGAGTTCCGCAACCACTTCGAGAAGGACCGGGCCCTCCTCCGGCGCTTCCAGAAGATCGACATCAACGAGCCGACCATCGAGGACACGATCAAGATCCTCGCCGGCCTGCGCTCGGCGTTCGAGGACCATCACCACGTCAAATACACGCCCGACGCGATCAAGTCGGCGGTGGAGCTTTCGGCGCGCTACATCAACGACCGCAAGCTGCCCGACAAGGCGATCGACGTGATCGACGAGGTCGGCGCGATGCAGATGCTGGTGCCGCCGAACAAGCGCAAGAAGACGATCACGGTGAAGGAGATCGAGTCCGTCATCTCGACGATCGCCCGCATCCCGCCGAAGAGCGTGTCGAGCGACGACAAGAAGGCGCTGGAGCATCTCGACCGGGATCTGAAGCGCGTCGTGTTCGGGCAGGACAAGGCGATCGAAGTGCTGTCCTCGGCGATCAAGCTGAGCCGCGCGGGCTTGCGTGATCCCGAGAAGCCCATCGGCAATTACCTGTTCTCGGGACCCACGGGCG
>DATBNC010000031.1:0-2934 GCA_036554525.1 Allosphingosinicella sp. | reverse complement strand
CTGTCGAGGGCGGCTTCGACGCCCTCGTCGCGCTCGGCCACCACCGCGGCAATGCGGCAGGCGGCGGCGAAAAGGGCGGCCGTCTTGGCTTGGATGATTTCCAGATAATGGTCCTCGCCGGTCTCGACCCGGCGCTGGGCGGTGAGCTGGTCCACCTCGCCCTCGGCGATGATCGCCGAGGCGCGGGAGAGGATGCGCAGCACCTTCAAACTCCCGTCCTCGACCATCAGTTCGAAGCTGCGCGAGAAGAGGAAGTCGCCGACCAGAACGCTCGCCGGATTGCCCCAGATGATGTTGGCGGTGCGGCGGCCGCGGCGAAGGCCGGAGCCATCGACCACATCGTCGTGGAGCAGGGTGGCGGTGTGGATGAACTCCACCGCCGCGGCGAGCTTGTGGTGGCGAGCGCCGTGATAATCGAGCAGGCGGGCCGAGGCCAGGGTGAGCATGGGGCGCATGCGCTTGCCGCCGCCGGCGATGAGGTGGCCGGCGAGTTCGGGGATCAGGACGACGTCGCTCTGCATCCGGTCCAGGATGACGGCATTGACGTGGTTCAAGTCCGCGGCGACGAGCTGGATCATCGGATCGAGCGACGGTGCGCGGGCCGGGCCGATCGGATGGACGGTGGCGCTCACCCGCGGGATTTGGCGGGTGGAGGGGCAAAAGGCAAGGGTTGGGGGCTGAGCCTATTCCGTTCGTCCCGAGCGAAGTCGAGGGGCGCTGGCACTAAGTCCTCGTGCGCGCCCCTCGACTACGCTCGGGACGAGCGAGTCTGGTGAAGCGCGAAAACTAACCGCAAAGCGGGAGTTTGAGGCGGGCGAGGAGGCCGCCGAGGTCTTCGCTTTCTTCCAGCGTAATCGAGCCGCCGTAGATTTCGGCGACGTCGCGGACGATGGCGAGGCCGAGGCCGGTGCCGGGTTTGCCGGTGTCGAGCCGGGCGCCGCGGTCGAAGATCGAGGTGCGCTCGGCTTCGGGGATGCCGGTGCCGTCGTCCTCCACTTCGATCACGACGCATTCGGGCGTGGTGGCGACGGTGACGAAGACGCGGCCGCCGCCATATTTCGCGGCGTTTTCGATGAGGTTGCCGAGCATTTCGTCGAGATCCTGGCGCTCGACGCGGACGGAGGCGGTTTTGTCGCCGGCGAGATCGACCGTGCTGTGTTCGTAGAGCCGGCTGACGGCGCGTTCGACGGACTCAAGGCTTGGCCAGACTTCGGCGCGGGCAAGGGCGGAGGAGCGGCGGCCGATGGCGCGGGCGCGGGCGAGATGGTGATCGACCTGGCGGCGCATGGTGGTCGCTTCCCGGCAGACGGTGTCGGCGAGGTCCGGATCGCGCGCGGTGGCGGCGTTGGTGATCACGGTGAGCGGCGTCTTCAAGGCATGGGCGAGGTTGCCGGCGTGGGTGCGGGCTTCCTCCGCCTGGGTCTCGTTGTGGGCAAGGAGGGCGTTCAGTTCATCCTTGAGCGGCTCGATCTCGCGCGGGAACACCTCGTCGATCCGCGCGCGTTCGCCGGAGCGGATTGCGGCGATCGCTTTCTGCACCCGGCGCAGCGGCCACAGGCCGTAAATGGCCTGAAGCGCGGCGAGGATGATGAGGCCGACGCCGAGGATCGCGAAGGAGCGGGTCAGCGTGCGGCGAAGGACGGAGATCTGCTCGTTAAGGATGCTTCGGTCTTGCGCGACCTGGAAGCGCCAGCGCCAGGGAGAGCCGGGGATTCGGACGTCGCGCTCCACCACGCGCAGCGTTTCGCCGGGAAATTCGGTCGTGTCGTAGACGTGAAGGGCGGTGTCGGCGTGGTTCTGGCGAAGCTGCAGGCGGCGGGTCCACAGCGAACGGGAGGACATGTCGAGATCGGCCGGATCGACGCCGGGCTGCGGCTTGCGGTCGACGGCGGTGATCTGGAAGTAGACGCCCGAGTCGACCTCAAGAAAGCGCTGATCGGCGGGCGGGCGGTTGAGATAGACTTCGCCGTCGGCGCCCACTTCCGCCGAGGCGAAGAGGGCGTTCAGCACATATTCGAGGCCGCTGTCGAAATTGCCGGTGACGGCGCTGGTCAGCACCCGGTCGAGCGCATAGCCGCCGCCGCCGAGCAGAAGCGCGATCCAGATCGCCGAGACGACGATCATGCGCCGGGTCAGCGATCCGGTGCTTCGCGTGGTGCGAACAAAGAGGCGCGCCAGTTTCATGCCGTTGCGGCCCTGCCCGGCGGCCGGTCAGGCACCCGAAGCGCGCGCGGCGTTCAACCCCGCGGCTCTTCCAGCGAGTAGCCGAGGCCGCGGATGGTGGTGATCACGTCCGGGCCGAGCTTCTTGCGGATGCGGGTGACGAACACTTCGATCGTGTTCGAGTCGCGGTCGAAATCCTGATCGTAGATATGTTCGATCAGCTCGGTGCGGGAGACGACCTTGCCCTTGTGGTGCATCAGGTAGGAGAGGAGCTTATATTCCTGCGCGGTGAGCTTGACCGGCTCGCCGTCGAGCGTGACCTTGCCCGAGCGGGTGTCGAGCCGGACGTCGCCGGCGGTGAGTTCGGACGAGCTGTTGCCCGAGGCGCGGCGGATCAGGGCGCGCAGGCGGGCGATCAATTCCTCCGTCTGGAACGGCTTGGCGAGGTAATCGTCGGCGCCTGCGTCGAGGCCGGCGACCTTGTCCGACCAGCTGTCGCGGGCGGTGAGCACCAGCACCGGCACGGCCATGCCGTCTTTCCGCCAACGGTCGAGCACCGTGAGGCCGTCCACTTCAGGTAGGCCGAGATCGAGGATGATCGCGTCGTAGCTTTCGGTGGAGCCGAGATAATGCCCGTCCTCGCCATCGGTGGCGAGATCGACTGCATAGCCCGCCCCCTCCAGCGTGGCGCGCAGCTGCCGTCCAAGATTTGGTTCATCCTCGACGATCAAGACGCGCATCTGCCGCTCCTATTCCCTTCTGACGCCGATG
>DATBNC010000005.1:0-34512 GCA_036554525.1 Allosphingosinicella sp. | reverse complement strand
GAGCAAGGCGCGGGAGTTTCGCGACCGGGTGCGCGGCGACGAACGGTTCAAGCTTGCCAACATCTCACCGATCGAGCGGGTGGCCGAGCTCAAGGTGCCGGTTCTGATCACCCATGGCGACGACGACCAGCGCGTGCCGTTGAAGCAATCGTCGCTCTACGCCGCGGCGCTGGCCAAGGCCGGCAAGCCGCACGAATACAAGGTCTACGCCGGCGAGGGCCACGGCCTCTCCGACCCGGTCAACAACAAGGATTATTACGACCGGCTGGAAGCCTTCCTGAAGAAGTACAACCCCGCAGACTGAGGCGGGTCAGGGGGCGAGGCTCTTCGACGCCTGTTCCAGCACGTCCTTGGACAGCCCGGGGGTGGCGACGATCCGTTCAAGTTCAGCGCGCATCAGCGCCTGGCGCGCTTCGTCGAAGCGGCGCCAGCGGCCGAGCGGCGGCACCAGCCGCGCCGCCGTCTGCGGGTTCAAGGCGTCCACCTTCAGAATCATGTCGGCTAGGAACCGGTAGCCGCGCCCGGAGGCGTCGTGAAACGCCCGCTGGTTGGCGGTGAAGGCGCCCACGAGCGCGCGCATCCGGTTCGGGTTGGCGAGGGTGAAATCGGGATGTGCGGCGAGCGCTTCGACCTGCTCCAGCGCGTCGTCGCGCGTGGAAAGGGCCTGAACGGTGAACCATTTGTCGAGCACCAGCCCGTCGCCGCGGAAGCGGTCGTAGAAGGCCTGAAGCGCGGTCTCCCGCTCGGGAGCCTCCGAGTTGACCAGCGCGCCGAGGGCTCCCTGCCGGTCCGTCATGTTGTCGGCATCCTCGAACTGGCGCAGCGCCAGCGCGGGTGCGTCGCCGGCGCCGCTCGCCATCAGATAGCCCAAGGCCACCGCCCGAAGCCGCCGCGCGCCCTTAGCGGCGGGGGAATATTCGAAGCGGTTGACCGCGGTGGAGGCATAAACGCTTCGCCATTGCCCCTCCAGCGCCTCGCCGAGCCGGCGGCGCAGCGCCTCGCGCGCGACACGCACCGCCTCGGGATCGACCACGGCCATGTGATCGCCGATGAACGCTTCGCTCGGCAGCAGCACCGCTTCAGCGATAAAGGCCGGGTCGAGCGCTGGGTTTGCAAGGGTCTCGCGCACCGCCTCGACGACCGGTTCGTGCGCCGCTTCGCCGCCCGCGATGGCGGTCAGCAACGTGCCGAGCATCAGCTGCTGCATCGCTTCGTAGCGGGCGAAGGGATCGTCGTCGTGCGCCGACAGGAAGGCCAAGTCGGCGCCGCTGCGGTCGGTCTCGACGATGACCGGGGCCGAGAAGCCGCGGTTGATCGACAGCACCGGCCGCTCGGCGATGCCTTCGAAGTGTAGTTCCAAGCCCCCGGAGTCCAAGGTGACGAGACGCTCGTCCAGCTTCGCACCGGAGCCCTCGCCGAAGAGAGCGATGCGCAGCGGGATCGGCATCGGCAGCTTGTTCGGCTGGCCCGGCGTAGGCGGCACTTGCTGCGTCAGACGCAAGGTGGCGCGGCCCGAGGCGGCGGCGTGCTCCAGCGAGGCTTTTACCCGGGGCGTCCCGGCCTGGCTGTACCAAAGGCGGAAGGCGGAGAGATCGACCTCCGCGCCGTCTTCCATGGCGCGCACGAAATCCTCGCAGGTCGCCGCTTCGCCGTCGTGACGCTCGAAATAAAGATCGGTGCCGGCGCGGAAGCGCTCCGGGCCCACCAACGTATGCATCATCCGAATCAGCTCGGCGCCCTTGTTGTAGATGGTCGCCGTGTAGAAATTGGAGATCTCCTGGTAGGATTCGGGCCGCACCGGGTGTGCAAGCGGGCCGCCGTCTTCCGGGAATTGGGCGGCGCGAAGCACCCGCACATCCTCGATCCGCTTCACCGCGTGGGAGCCCATGTCGCCCGAAAATCCCTGGTCGCGGAAGACGGTGAAGCCCTCCTTCAGCGACAGCTGGAACCAGTCGCGGCAGGTGATCCGGTTGCCCGACCAATTGTGGAAATATTCGTGCGCGACGACGCCCGCCACCGCGTCGAAATCCGCGTCCGTGGCGGTCTCGGCATCGGCGAGGATGTAGCGCGAGTTGAAGATGTTGAGGCCTTTGTTCTCCATCGCGCCGAAGTTGAAATCGGCGACGGCGACGATGTTGAACACGGCGAGGTCATATTCGCGGCCGTAGGTCTCCTCGTCCCACTTCATCGACGCCTTGAGCGCCTGCATGGCGTGATCGGTTTTCGCCAGATCGGCCTCGCGCACCCAGATGCCGAGATCGACGCGGCGGCCGGAGAGGGTGGTGAAGCTGTCGCGGTTGGCGACCAGATCGCCGGCGACGAGCGCGAAGAGGTAGCAGGGCTTGGGAAAGGGGTCGTGCCACTCGGCCCAGTGGCGGCCGCCTTCCGCGTCGCCCTGCGCGACCGGATCGCCGTTCGACAGCAGCACCGGGTAGAGCGCCTTGTCCGCCTCCATTCGCACCCGGTAGCGGCTGAGCACGTCCGGCCGGTCGGGGAAGGGCGTGATGCGGCGGAAGCCTTCGGCCTCGCATTGGGTGCACAGGATGCCGCCGGATTCGTAGAGGCCCATCAGCTGGGTGTTGGCGCGCGGGGCGACCTCCACCAGCGTCTCCACCGTCGCGCTGGTGCCGGAGACGGGCACCGTCAGCATCTCGTCGGCATAAGTGAATTCGACCGGCTCCCCGTTCACCGTGACCGACAGAATGGTCAGCGCTTCGGCATTGAGGCGGAGCGGGCGGTCGTGCTCGCCATCGCGCTCAACCTTCAGCCGACAGCGAACCTCGCTCCGCTCCGCGCCGAGCTGAAAGTCCAGCGTGATATCCGGCACCAGCCAGTCCGGCGGGCGGTAATCCTCGCGGCGGATAGCGACGGGGGCGGCGGGAGCGTTCTGGGCGTCGAGCATGGAGGCGAGGTAGGCGCGCAGGAGAGGAGGCGCAATGCGCGGCGACCGGTATACGCGCCTGAAAAGGGGAGGATTTCATGTGGACCCAGCCGCCGCCGCGAACGTTGCCAGTCCCATGCGTTTAGAAAAACAGAATCGCCGCGGCTGCTTCGGCTTCCTCCTCTTTCTTGCGATACTCGCCGCCGTCATTGCGTGGATGGGCCTTGGCGGGGCGCCGGAGGAAACGGTTGCGGACGATCCGCAGGGGCCGGTGGACGCGGTGCCGCCGCCGCGCGGGCCGGCGGCGCCTGCCGGGGTCGACAAGCCCGCACCGCGGCCGGCGGTGAGGCCCTAGCCTTCGGCCGCCGCCTTGGGGCGGTTGGAGCGAAGCGCGATCACCAGGCCGATCAGCGCGAGGACGCCGCCCGCCGCGGCGAGCGCGGACCAGCGATAGGCTTCGAACACCGTAGACAGCGCCATGGCGATCACCGGCACCAGCAGGCTGGAATAGGCGCTGCGCGCGGGCCCGATCAGCCGGATCAGCCGGAAGTAGATGGTAAAGGCCAAAGCGGAGGCGAACAGGCCCAGGTAGACGAGGCCGAGCCAGTAGGCAGGCCGCGTCTCCACCACGGGCGGCCCGTGCAGGAACCAGGCAAAGGCCGCGTCAACGAACAGCCCGTACAACATGCCCCAGGCGAGCATCGCCGCCACCGGGCGGTGGCGAAGCCGCTCGGACGCCTGCATGACGTTGGAAACGGAAGCGGAGAGAACGGCGACCAGGGTCAGGCCGATGCCAAGCAGGATGTCGCCGGCCGCAACCTCTGAATGGCGGATCTCCTGAAGAAACAACAAGCCGACGCCGACCACGGCGATGCCGGAGCCGAGCAGGAAACGGCCGGTGACCTTGTGCTTCAGAAATAGCCAGCCGAGCGCCGAATTGGGAACGAGGAGGAGCGCGAACACCACGGCGACAAGGCCGGAGGTCACATAATGCTCCGCCGCGTAGACGAAGTTGAAGTTGAGGAAGAACTGGGGGATCCCGAAGCCCATTGCGAGCAGGTGCCCCTCCCGCCCGATGCGCAGCGAATCGCCCCGGAAGCGGGCAAGCGCGAACATCGCCGCGGCGGCGATGATGAAGCGGTATGTCACCGACCAGCCCGCCGGGACCGTGCCGAGCTGGTCGCGGATGACCAGCCAGGTCGAGCCCCAGATCAGCGTGATAAGCAAAAAGGGGAAGAGGACCCGGGGCTCGAAGAAACTGGTCTGCCGGTGCGGCATCCTCGTTGAGCCTAGAGAGCGGCGATGGCGGCGGCGAGCGCGTCCACCGCGGCAGGATCGCTGTCCCAGCTCGTCACCAGCCGCGCTTCGCCGGGTCCCCAATCGTAGAAGTCAAAGCCGGCGTCGCGAAGCCGCTGCGCTTCGTTGGCGGTGACTCGGATGAACAGTTCGTTGGCCTCGACGGGCAAGACGAGGCGATCCGGCGCTGCGGCGGCGAGGCGGGCGGCGGAGTCGTTGGCGGCGCGGGCGTTGCGGAGCCAGACGTCGTTCTCGAGCATGGCGAGCACCTGCGCGGCCATGAAGCGGCCCTTGGACAGGAGGTGCCCGGCGCGCTTGCGGCGGTAAAGCGTCGCCTGGCGGTGCTGCTCGCCGAAGAAGATCAAGACTTCCGCCGACATGCCGCCATTCTTCGCGAAACCGAAGCTCAAGGCGTCCACGCCCGCGCGCCACGTGAGATCGGCCACCGACGCTCCGCTGCGCACCACCGCATTGGCGAAGCGGGCGCCGTCCATGTGGAAGCCGAGGCCGCGCTCGCGGCAAAGGTCGCCTAGCGCCGCTACCTCGTCCGGCGAATAGACCAGGCCATATTCGGTGGCGTTGGTGATGGAGAGGGCGCGGGGCTGGACCTGGTGGACGTCGTTGCGAATGCCGGCCAGCACGTCCGTCACGCTGTCGGGCGTCAGCTTGGCGCCTTCCCCTTCGGCAAGCATCAGCTTCGCGCCGTGCGTGTAGAACTCGGGCGCGCCGCATTCGTCGTTCTGGATATGGGCATCGCGGTGGCAGACGATGCTGCCTTCCGGTGGGCACAAAGCGGCAAGGGCAAGGCAGTTCGCGGCCGTGCCGGTGGCCACCCACAAAGCCGAAACCTGCGTCTCGAACAGGTCCGAGAAGACCGATTCGAGCCGCTGACTCCACTTGTCGCCGTCATAAGCGGCGTCGAGCGTGTTGGCGGCGGCCAGCGCGTTCATCACTTCCGGGCAGGCGGCGGCGGCATTGTCTGAAAAGAAGCGCATGCCCGGCGCCTTAAAGCGGCGCGGCCTAAGGTCAACTCGGCGGCGCGGCGAAATCCAGCAATTTTCCGCGGCCATGTTTACCACAATTTAGGTGCCGCGCCTTTAGGCTGATGCCCAAGAGACCATGGAGAAAGAGGCAGATGGGCGTTCATCCCTTCGTTGACGGACCGGTAGCGGGCAAAAGGAGCGCCAAGCGCGCCCGGGTCCTGCTCGCGGCCAAGCTGCGCACCGGCGGCGGCGGGGAGATCGACGTCCGCCTTCGCGACCTTTCTCAGAAAGGCGCGCTGGTGGAAGGCAAGTCGCTTCCGCCGCAGGGCTCTGACCTCATCTTTTTTCGCGGTTCGATCACCGTTCCGGCGCGCGTCGCCTGGACCGGTGAAGGCCGCGCGGGCTTGGAATTCGCTTACCCCATCGATGAAAGCGAAGTGCTGGTGCAATTGAAGCGCACCACCGTTGACACCAACCAGCCCCGCTTCCGCCGCCCGCGCCTCTTCGGCGAGGATATGAGCGCGCAGGAGAAGAAGCTTGCGCGCCTGTGGGGCGTCTCCGTGGGCATCGCGGTTCCGGGGGAGTGACATGCAGGGGCTGACTGGTCAGCTTTCCACCGAACCGGGCAGCGAGGGGCGGAAAGCCTCCCGCGCTGAAGTGACGCTTGGCGCCGGCCTTCGCCAGCGCGGGGCAAGCGGCGTGACCATCCAGATCCTCGACCTTTCCACCCACGGCTTCCGCGCCGCCACCCACCTGGAGCTGGAGCGCGGCACGGACGTGTGGCTGAAGCTCCCCGGCCTCGAGAGCCTGCACGGCACGGTGGTGTGGATGCGCGGGCACCTCCTTGGTTGCGAGTTCGCGCGCCCGCTTCACCCGGCGGTGCTCGACATGGTTGTACGCAACGCCAAGCATTGACACGCGGCGAGGCTTGTCCCAGCGCCGCGAGCCGGGCAACCAGCCTGGGTGAGCGGCGCCTTTCAAACTCTGAAGAACTGGACCGCGCGGCTGCGGCGGTCCGCCGCTTTTGCGGATGCCGTCGATCTGGAGGATCCGGCGGTTCGAGCCGACCCGTATTCTGCTTACCGGCGCCTGCGCAAAAAGGGGGAAGTGCTGTTCCTGCCGCGCCACGACTTCTGGATCGCGCTTAGCCATCAAGCCGTGCGCAGTGCCTTCTCTCAACCGACCCTGTTTTCGAACGCGGCTTACCAGCCGATCGACACGGTGCTGCTTGCAGCCGATCCGCCGGCGCATGGCGCGGTTCGCAGGATCGTCTCGCGCCACTTCGGCGGCAGGATGCTGAACCTCGCCGAGGCGGAAGCGAAGAAGGTGGCGGCCTCGCTGCTCCGCCCGCGCCTGGACGTGGTGGCGGGTTACGGCCTGCCGCTGAGCCGCGCGGTGACGTGCCTGGTGATCGGCTTCGACGAAGGCGTCGCGGACCATCTCGCCGCCTGCGAGGAGGCGCTGAGAACCGATCCGCACGCTTTGGCGAAGCTGATCGCGGAACTCGACTCTGTGGCGCACCGCTCGGCCATGTTCCGGCGGCTGCAGGCGGACGAGCCTGGCGCTCTGGACGAGGCACAATGCCGGAGCCTGGTTCGGCTGATGTGGCTTGCCGGAACGGTAACCACCGAGCGGGTGATTACCCGCTGCGTCTTTCACTGCCTGGAGGATTCGACGCTTGCCAACGCCCTCCGTCAGCGGCCGGAGCTGCGCGGCGCATTCATCGACGAGGTGCTCCGGCTCTACCCCCCTGAACATATGGTGCCGCGAAGGACAACGGCGGACGCAGAGCTGGGCGGCGTCGTCATCCCCGCGGGCAGTCTGGTTCAACTGTGCACGGCATCCGCCAATCGCGATCCGGAGCGGTACGCGCAGCCGGACGATTTTCTGATCGAGCGCGGGAATCGTGAGCACTTCACCTTGGGCCACGGCATTCACGCCTGCTTGGGCGGCCCACTGGCGCGCCGGATCATTGCGGCGGCTTTGTCCACCTTGCTCGACGCACCAGGAGGATTTGGGGCGGCGGCGCCCTTGGCGGCGACCGAATGGCTCGCGACGACGACGACCCTGACGCCGCGGCGCCTGGAGATCGGGTGGGGCTAACAGGCCTGCGCTTCGATACCGAGCTTCAGCTCCGCCGGAGCACGATCTTCGAAACCGAGCGCCGCCCCGCTTGGCGGGTCAGCTGCACGAAGACGTCGATCGAGTGGCGGATATAATGATGAACATCGTCTCTGGTGAGTTGGGTGCCACCCTGCAGGACGAGCAGCACGATCTGCTCCACGGCACGTTCCGGGCTGTCGGCGTGAACGGTGGTCATGGAGCCGGGATGACCTGTGTTGACCGCGCGCAGGAATGAAGCAGCTTCGCTGCCGCGAAGCTCGCCGAGGATGATCCGGTCGGGACGCATGCGAAGCGATGCGGCAACCAGATCGTCGGTATCGACCTGCGCTTCGCCAAGGGAGCCGCGGGCGGCAACGAGGCCAACATGGTTTGGGTGCGTGACCGCCAGTTCCGGCGTATCCTCGATCAGGATCAGGCGTTCTTCCGCCGCCACCTCGCGCAGCAAAGCGTTCAGAAAGGTCGTCTTTCCCGTGGACGTGCCCCCGGAAACGAGGATGTTCTTGCGCCCCTTCACCGCCGCGGCGAGCAGCCCGCGCAGGTCGCCTGCCGCCAGGAGATCGGCAAGCACCGCATCGACGTTTGAACGCTCGAAACCTTCCCGCGCTTTGGTGCCGCCGAAGGCGCCGCTTGAGACGTAATCGGAAAGGCTGAGCTCCGGCGAGACGTGCTTTCGGATCGCGAGGGCGAGTGGGCCGCGGGTGGCGGGCGGCGCAACGATCTGAATGCGCGCGCCGTCCGGCAGACTCGCGGCAAGGAGCGGGTGCTCGCGGCTAATACCTTGGTGCGAAAGCGCCGCCACCTGCCGCGCCAGCCGCGCCAGCGTCGCCTCGTCAAGGCCCGGCGCATCGTGGCGCTCGATGCCGCCGCCGGTGGTTTCCACCCAGACTTCGCCGGGGCGGTTGACGTAGATGTCCGTGACGTCCGGCCGCGCCAGCATGCCGGTAAGCGGCGCCAGGTAGGAGCGCAGGTAAACGCCCGCGGAGGGGGCGTCCGCTTCAACGGCCGCCGCGATCACCTCGCTTTCTCGGCGGCGCTGAAATCGAGGTCTCGGGCGACGAACACGCTGATGCTGGTGCCGGCGGCGATGGTCAGCGTCGGCACGATCTTCCCGTTTTCGGTCGCGGCCGTCGGCAGCTGCTGCTGAACCGATCCGGGCAAGGCGACAATGACGTCGCCCCTCGTTGCGCGGGTGGCGAGGCTAGCGCCGGTCTGGATCACCGTTTGCAGCACCGCGCCCGCGAAGTTCTGGAAGAAGTGGCTGTTGTAGCTTCCCCGAACGCCGCCGCGGCCGAGCGTGTCCGCGCTTGGCGAGGAAATGGCGATGGTGACTCCGTCCGGCCGCACCAGCCGGGTCCAATTGATCAGCGCGCGTTTCTGCCCCGGCTGGATGTCGGAGCGGTACTCGCCCGTCAGGCGGCTTCCGCGCGGGATCAGCACCCGGGTTCCGTCGAAACTGCGGACGTCGCGCGACACGATCGCGCGGGCGAAACCGGGGCGCCGGGAATCGAACGCCGTTTCCAGAACGGCAGGGATCAGCGCGCCTTGCTCGACGGTGGTGGAGCGGTTGGCGAAGACGCTGGATCGGACCCGGCTGACCGGCTGCGCGGTGCCGAGCGCTTCACCGATCGATTGCTCGCTTGTTGAGCCCCCCGTGCCCCCCGTGCCTTGGGCGGCGGCAGGCGCGGGCGTTGAGGTATCGATCACCACGATCGGTCCGTTGGATACGCGCTGCGACGGCGGCGGCTGTTGGGGCGGAGGCACGAAGCCGCCGCCCGGCGGCATCGGCTGCGGATCGTATCGGATCGTCGTTTGCGGCGGCTGGGCGGGGACTGGCGCTTCGCCGCGCGGGCGCGGGCGCGCCTGCGGCTGCCCACCAAGGACATATTGCTGCAGCGGCGGTGCCACGGTCACGGCTTGCGCCGGGGGCAGGGTCGGCGGAATGTACAGCGGCGGCGCGGCGGGCATCGCGGCGGCGACAGCGGGCTCCGCCACCGCCCCCTGCTGCGCCCGCCGCCGGCTATCGAGGATGACGAAGAGGATGATCCCGGCAAGGATCATCGCGCCCCACAGCAGCGCCGGGGGCAGCCCGGAGCCGCGCACGGCGACAAGCGGGCGGACGCCGGCTTCGGCAGCCTCCGGCTGTGGCGGCAGGGCGATCCGCGGATCGACCGAGGCGTCGGTGCCCGCCATCAGCTGCCCGAACTCTGGCGGGTGGCGCGGGCGACATGTTTGTCCATGCGGAAGACGAGCTTGCGCCACACGCTGGAGATCACGAACACGTCATCCTCGCGCATCATGCCGTTGACCAGCATCTCCTGGCCCGTGTCGCCGAGCGCGTAGACGGCGGGGAGCGATCGGTCGCGCGGCCAGCGAATAAAAGTTTGGCTGCCATCGTCGCTGATCTCGCTGGGCTGCACTTCCTTGTCGCCGCGCAGCCGATAGCGGCCTTCGCCGCCGCCGCTCGCCACCGCCTGCAGCGGACCAGGCGGGGCGGCCGGGTAGCGGAAGCGCACGGCATAGGCCATGTCGGCCGAGCTTGCCGCCGGCGCCAGCTCGAAATTGTAAAGCCGCGCGCTGGTGATCACCGTCATGTTGGTGGAAACGTCACCGGCCAGTGCCTTGACGAACAGGTGGTCGCCCGCGCGGTTTGCGGTGACGCTCCACGCGCCGCTGTCGCCGACCGCGACGCTTTCCACCTGCTCGTCCGGCGAGAGCTCCACCGTGATCTGGTAGCCGGGCGCCCCTTCCAGCAGGACGACCTGGTCCGGCGTAAAATCCACCGTGCGGATATGCGGATCGCCAGGGCCCGGCTGCGGCCTGATCTGGGCCACGGCAGGGGCGGCCGACAGAGCAAGCAAGAAGAGGAGCAGGCTCTTCTTCAACGCCTCCGCTCCCGAACCGGGGTAGCCACGGCTACCGGCGCGCCAAGCCGGGCGGCTGGAGCGGCGGTTGTGGTGGTGGTGGTCGTGGTCGTCGCGGGAGCGCCCACGGGAACCGCCACGCCGACCGCAACCGGCTGAACCGCGACGGCCGCGCCTGCCGCCGGCACCGGCTCAGGCGGCGGCGGAGGCGCTTCGGCGTCCCGGCGGTAGCGCAGCACCTGGAAGCCGAGCGGGTTCACGAACCGGTCTTCCAGCTTCATCGGCTCGCCCGAGAAGCGGTAGCGGATAACGGAGACCCACGAGGCAGGCGCCTGGGGCTGCCCGCCGGCATCCTGGCGCACCGTCTCGAACCGCACGAGTGCAACGTCGCGCCCGAGCGGCGACACGCTTTTCACCCGGGTCTCGACGATGCTGGTGCGTGGGTAGAGGGCGAGCGGGCTTTGCGGATTGGTCGCCTGCACCCCCCGCAGATAGTCCGCCCGGGCCTTTTCTGCCGACCATAAAGCGACCTTGTTGTAATTGGTGCGAAGCGTGGAGATGTCGAAGCTCTCGCGCGCCGTTACGTATTGAACGAGCAGCGACTGGGTCAGCGCGGCGTCCGGCAATACCTTGTTGGCGTTCACCGGGTCTATGCCCTGAACGTAACCGGTCGTGCGATCGACCAGCAGGGTATAAGGCTGCACCGTCTTGAGCGGCGTCAGGAGTATGAGGGCAAGCGCCTCCAGCACCGCAATGGTCGCGGCCCCGCCAGCAAGCCACCAGGCGCGCCGCTCCGAGCGGCGAAGGGCGTCGAGACGGTCGGCGTTCCAGCTTGCCGCCTCCTTGTAATAGCCTTCCAGCGGCTCGCGGCTCTGCTCGTTCATGATCTTCTGTCCCGCTGGCCGGCGCTGGCAGAGACCCGGCCGCGCGTGCGGCGGCGGAAGCTCTGGCCAAGCGGGGCAGGTGCAAGATTGTGCCCGGAGCCGGCGTTCGCGCCCGCGGCGGATGTGCGCGGCGTGAGCGGCGCCTCGCCATCACGCGCGGCGCGCGATTGCCAGCCGGCGGCGCCGATACCCGCCTCCCGGCGCTGGGTCGCCGCCACGGCATCCACCACCGCCGCCGCGCGAGGCCGCGCTTCGGCCGGTGAAGTGTCTTGCCGGGCTGCTGCTCCAGCGCGCGGTGCTTGATCTCGGCTCCTTGTGTCCGCTCTGCCCAGCGCGTTCCAGATCGGGGCGAGCCGGAAGGCAAGCGCCACCCGCGCGGAGGCGTAGATCAGAGCGGCGACGATCAGCGCAAACCCAAAGGTGACGACAAGGATCTCGACCGGCATCCCCGGCAGCCACTCGCCAGCATTTCGCCGAGCGAGGAGATCGGACAGCCACGGCTCGATCAGCGCGAGTTCCGCCCCCAAGGCGATTGCTACGGCAAGCGAACCAAAGGCCGCACCCGCAAGCACGCGCACCCAGCCTTCGAACAGCGAGCGGGTGTTGTCGAACAGCAGAAAGGCGACAAAGAACGGTCCCACCGCCAGCAGCAGACCGAGGATCAGCCGCACCGCGCCGAGGCCCGCGATCGCACCGATCAGGAACAGCATGCGCGCGCCGCCGATCGCGAAGGTGTTGAAGCCCAGGAACGGCTGGGGCGCCGCGCCCGGCGTTCCCGCCGCCTGACGCTCGATGACCGACATCGGCGGCGATCCTTCGCCCAGCACAGCAAGGCCGACAAACGCCTGGTCCGCGCCGTCGAGCCGCGCCACCAGCCCGCTGCCCGCACCCGGCAGCCCGCTTGGTGCGCCGATTTCGCCGGCAAGCTGCGAGGGGCCGCTCAGCACCACGTCGTAGACCAGCGTCCGGTAAGCGGGCCAGCTTGTCGCCAGGGCAAGGACGATGCCGATCTTCACGAAGGCAAGCACGCCGGTGCGCAGATCCGGGCCTTGGCCCAGCATCAGCCGGTAGCCCATCAGCGCGATGAACAAGGTCAGGAAGCCGCTCAGCACCAGGGTGAGCGACGATCCCGGCGCGGAAAGGGCCTGATAGCCCGACGCGCCGAGCACGTGCGCCTGGCAATCCATGAAGGCGAGCACCGACTGAATGAAGCCGGCATTCTCCGGCAGCGCCGCGCAGGCTTCCATCACGCCACCTCCAACAGGCGCGGGATCCACGCCGCCGGATCGTCGCCGGTCTGGGCGCGGATTTCGTCAAGCAGCCGCACCGTGCGCTCGCGCCCGGACAGGATGGTGAGGATGTCTGCCTCGCCGCTCAGGTTGAGCCGTGCAACGACGCTGTCCGTGCCGTGCTTGATTAAAAAGCAATGGGCGCTGTCCGGCAGGGTACGCACCAGATCATATTCGTGCTGCGTCAGGCCAAAGCCGTCGACATAATCCTCCGCCCGCGCCTTGGGGTTGGCCATGAAGATTTGGGTCGCGGCCTGTTCAACGATGGCGCTGGCGATCCGGCTTTCCAGCGCGTCCTGGGCGCTTTGCGTTGCAAAGCCGATGATGCCGTTCCTTTTGCGGATCGTTTTTTCCCAATCCTTGATCCGCCGCACGAAGACGTCGTCGTCCAGCGCCTTCCACCCTTCGTCGACGACGATGATCGCGGGGCTGCCGTCGAGCCGCTCCTCGACGCGGTGGAAAAGGTACATCATTGCCGGGGTACGCACCGCCGGATCGTCGAGAATCTGCGTCATGTCGAAGCCGACCGCCTCGGCCGACAAGTCGGTGCGGTCGAGCGGGTTGTCGAACAGCCAGGCGCGCTCCCCTTCGCCCCACCAGGGCCGAAGCCGCGACCAAAGATCGCTCGCCGTTGGGCGGTGGCCGCCGCGGAAAAGCTCGGCGAGGTGGCGAAGTCGGCGGTGCTCGGCGGGCTGCTCGAAATTTGCGTCGACCGCATCCTTGATCCGGGCGAGCTCGTCGATGTCGGCCCCGCCGGCGAGCAGCGCCACCCAGTCGATCAGGAACTGGCGGTTCTCCGCCGTGTCGGGGAGCTGGAGCGGGTTGAGGCCGGAAGGCGTGCCCGGCCGAAGCAGATCGTAGCGCCCGCCGATCGCGCGAATGAACAGCTCGGCGCCGCGGTCCTTGTCGAAGAAGATGATCCGCGGCCGGAACTTGCGCGCCTGGGCGAGCAGGAAATTGAGCACGACCGTTTTGCCGGAGCCGGACGGGCCGATAACGGTGAAGTTGCCGAGATCGCCGCGGTGGAAGTTGAAATAATAAGGCCCTGCCGCCGTGGTCTCTAGCAGGGTCACCGCCTCGCCCCAATGATTGCCCTCGGCGCGGCCGAGCGGGAAATTATGGCCGCTTGCGAGCCCTGCGAAATTCCCGGTCGAGATCAGCCCGCGCCGGGCGATGTAGCGGAAGTTGCCCGGGAACTGCGCCCAGAAAGCGGGTTCCAGCGCGATCTCCTCGCGCACCGAAATGATGCCGAGATCGGCAAGCGCCGCCTGCACTTCGGCGACCGCTTCATCGACGGCCGCGGGGGTGTCGCCGCGAAGCGCGATGGTCATGTGGTGCTCGCCGAAGCCCGCCCGTCCGGCGGCGACTTCGTCCTTGGCGTTGGACAATTCGCTGCGCAGGCTGACCGCTTCGTCTTCCGCCGATCGCATGCGGCGAAGCGACAGGTTCATCCGCGACAAAGCTGCTTGCCGTTCCACGAAGCCGAAGGATTGCGAGACGGTGAGTTCGAACGGGAGGCGCAGGAGCTCGTCGAACATGCCCGCCACCGTTTGGCCGGGATAATCCTTGATCGAGACGAGCCCGAGGAAGCTGCGCGGCGTTTCGCCCGCAGGCCCGAGCTCCACCGTCTCCTGCCCGAAGCTGATCCGCCGGTAAGGCAGGTAATCGCCAAGATCCTGCAGCGGCAGAAGCACCGGCCGCATCTCGCCGTTGAACAAGGCGGAGAGGAATTCCAGCGGCTCGGAGCATGGGCCGTGCTTCGTCTCGTAGACGCCGAGCAGGCGCGGCTCGTAGCTCCCGAGCGCCGCCATCAGCGCGTCGCGCGCCTGATCGAGCTGGTGAAGCTCATAGGCGGTGCCGGCTCCAGGCGTCGTGGCCGCCCGCCCGAGCCGTTCCCGAAGCCGGTCGAGCCGTCCGACGCGGCCCTGCAGCGGGCGGCGGATGAGGGTGAGGAACAGGTCGTTGACGTAGAGCCGCTTGCCTTCGAGCCGCTTGCGCCAAGCCGCGTCAAGCTGCTGCGAAAAGGGATCGGGATGCCCTTCCGACAACTCCGCATCGATCCGCCGCCGGACGACATGGTGGTAGATTGCGTAGCGCGACGATCCGATCGCCTGCAGCATGCCGTCGCGCAGCTGCTTGCGGTAGTTGAGCTCGTCCGTGTCGGCCGTTTCGAACAACAGGCCGCGCAGCTGGATGACCTGCATCAGCAGGCCATCCCTTGTCTCGACCGTATGATCGTCGACATGCCGTGCGTAGGGAAGATGCTTCCCCGCCGGCTGCTCCTTTGCGGGCGCGGCCCGGTCGCGGGTCAGGGGCTGTAGGAGTTGCATCCCCACACCTTGTGATTCTTTACGCGGGGACAGCGGGAGACGCGGGTCAGCCAAAGGTCGAAGAAGCGCGGCTCGCGGAGGCAGAGCAGCACGCCGACGAAGTGGATGACCAGCGCCGCGAGGAGCGCCCAGAGCGACTTGAAGAGCAGGAACAGCTCGGTCGCAATCACCGCGTTGGTGACGAAATACGCATAAGTGACCCCAGCGAACATCTGCGGCCGGGTAAGGGCGACGAAAAGCCGGTCGTGGTGGAGCCCATCCATCGGTCAGCCGCCCATGCCGGTTGTGGACTGGATGCCGGCAACGATGCTCGCGGCGCCGAACAAGATGAAGCAGCCGAGGATCACGGTTGCGCCGTAGCGCCAGTTGATCCGGCCGGTGAGCATCAGAAAGCCAACGGCGGCAATGGCGATCACGGCGACCACCGTCGCAACCGTCCCGAGCAAGGTGCCTTGAAGCCAGCGTACTGCGGAAACGACCACCCCGGAGCCCGCCGGATCGCTTCCAAAGGAATCCTGCGCCAGCGCAGCTGACGACCAGATGGCGGCGCCGGCGGCGACTCCCCTTCTCATCCAGCGACTCGTCAAATCTGCCACCTCCTTCGCCTCCATGGTTTCGCCGAATCGGGAACGGTCCGGCACGATAAGCATGAGTTTGTCAGACAAATCAGGCGCCTAACCTCCCCCCTTTGGGGGATGGACGACTGCCGTCAAACAGCGGAAGTTAAACACAAGAAGAGCACTTCAGGTGCCATGAAATAGTTTGGGCTTTGGGTATTATCCAAAGGCCCAGAGCGCTTTTATACAATATCTTCAGGTTTATTTTCTCATATACTGGGGCAGGTAATATGGCGCTAGGAAGCTTCACCGCTAAGCTACTGACAGTAACTTCGGGATTGGCGTTAGCCGCTGCGGTGCATGCCAAGGAAGAGATCGTCTACCGATATGACGCATTGGGTCGACTGACGACTACGACCAGCACGATCAACGATGCCAGTCCCGTTAACACTGTCATCAAGTATGACAAAGCGGGAAATCGTGAGACGTTCGAAGTGGGGGGCTCCGGCACGACGGATCCGGGTCCGACCACGCCGCCGACTTTTCATGTGAGGGGTTCTGAGGCGAACGAGGGCGGAAACTTCCAGTTCGTCGTTACCAGATCCGGCAGCACGGCCGGGAGCTACAGCGTCAACTACGCATCCTCCCACAACACTACGGACGACAACGATTATACCCCCGTTACTGGAACGCTGAACTTCACCGCAGGGCAGACAACCCAAACGATCTCCATCCCTGTTACTGCAGACGGCGTGGCAGAGTCCTACGAATATATGTGGATGAAGCTTTCCGATCCGTTGAACAAAGCGACCTTTGTGGAGGGAGGACTAGCAGGCGGATTAATCAATCCCAGCGCAGCGGTCACCCCGCCAACTTTCCATGTGAGGGGTTCTGAGGCGAACGAGGGCGGTAACTTCCAGTTCGTCGTTACCAGATCCGGCAGCACGGCAGGGAGCTACAGCGTAAAGTACGCATCCTCCCACAACACTACGGACAACAACGATTATACCCCCGTTACTGGAACGCTGAACTTCACCGCAGGGCAGACAACCCAAACGATCTCCATCCCTGTTACTGCAGACGGCGTGGAAGAGTCCTACGAATATATGTGGATGAAGCTTTCCGATCCGTTGAACAAAGCGACCTTTGTGGAGGGAGGACTAGCAGGCGGATTAATCAATCCAAGCGCAGCGGTCACCCCGCCAACTTTCCATGTGAGGGGTTCTGAGGCGAACGAGGGCGGTAACTTCCAGTTCGTCGTTACCAGATCCGGCAGCACGGCGGGGAGCTATAGCGTCAACTACGCATCCTCCCACAACACTACGGACAACAACGATTATACCCCCGTTACTGGAACGCTGAACTTCACCGCAGGGCAAACAACCCAAACAATCTCCATCCCTGTTACTGCAGACGGCGTGGCAGAGTCCTACGAATATATGTGGATGAAGCTTTTCGATCCTTTGAACAAAGCGACCTTTGTGGAGGGAGGACTAGCAGGCGGATTGATTAATCCCAGTGTCGCCGCTCCCGCTTTCCATATTAGAGGCGTTGAGGTTAACGAGGGCCAGACTGCCCAGTTCGTCGTGAGCAGGTCGCACGCTACGGGATACTACACGGTCGACTACCAATCGTCCCACAACGACACCGATGACGGCGACTATGCTCCCGTGAGCGGCACGCTCACCTTCGCGGAGGGCCAAAGCGCCAAATCAATCTTCATTCCAATCATCGCGGACGGCGTGGCAGAGAGCTGGGAACGAATGTCGGTTATGCTTTCCAACCCCTCGGGCGGTGCAACCATCTCAACGCACCTTGGGGGCGGGCTGATCAACCCCAGTGCGGCCGGGACGGTACCGACGACGAACACAACGCCGCCGACCTTCTCGATAACGGGCGCGTCGGGTTCCGAGGGTTCCAACCTTACCTTCACCGTTGAAAGAAGTGGTAACCTAAGCGGGAGCCACAGCGTCAACTACGCGACTTCAAACGGCAGTGCGACCGCTGGTAGCGATTATACCGCGCAGGGCGGACCGCTCACTTTTGCCGACGGTCAGGCATATCGGACGATCAACATCCTGGCCACTTCCGACAACGTAGCGGAGCCGGAAGAGACGCTGGTAGTGTCTCTGACCAATCCGACAAGCGGGGCAGTGATCACGCAAGCAACGGGTAAAATCAATCCGAGCGGCTATACGCCCCCGTCGGCGGGCAACCAGCCCCCTGTCGCGAACGCGGACAGTGGAATCATGAACAAATGCACCACGAAGAGCTTCACCGTACTAACGAACGACACTGATCCTGAGAACACAACGCTGACGCTAGTCAGCGTCAACTATCCCGGCCGGCTTGGCTCCGCCTCCGTGAGCGGCAGCAGTATTTCTTTCGCGCCCAATAACAACGCCGGTATCACGACTGTCGGGTACACCATCAGAGACGAAGACCTCAAGGAGGCGACGGGGGTCCTGAACCTCGAGATCGGCGACGGTCGGTGCGGCGCGACCGGGCCTGGCGGGCCTGACAAGTACACAGAGTGATCGGGTGGCAGTGCGGAGATGACAACCACGCAAAGAAAAGCATTGGGAAAATCGACGAAGACATGGAGGGCGCTGTGACCACGCGAAACTGGAAGACGACTGCGCAGTTCAAGCGCTTGGCCAGCTCCGTGGGGCGGCTCCACTGCTCGGCCGCTGTGGCCGCGCTCGCTGCCTTGTCCACCGCCGCGCCTGCCACGGCAGCGGACAAGCTGTTCAATACTCCGGCGGAGAAGTTCATCACCGCACCCGGCGGTGTGGACATGCGCACCGGGCGTTTCGTTTACAACGAGACGGACCTCGCCATCGGCGGCGAAGGAACCGCCGGTCTGTCCCTGTCCCGCATCCTCACCGCCAATGTGCGCGGCCATGCGAACCCGTTCGCAAACCTTTCCCACAATTGGGACATCATGATCAGCGAGCTAAGGATCAACATCGACAATCCTGGAACCCCTGGCACGGACTTCCAGATAAACGTCCACGCCGGTGGCCGTTCACAGACCTATCAGGCCCGTGGGACCTCCGGTTATGGGCAAATGTCAAGCGGCGGGGGGTCGAAGCTTGTTTCTGATGGAGACAGGACGAAGGCGGAGGTGGTCTATACCTACACCGCTTCCGACGGAATGGTGGCGGTGTTCAGGCAACTCGGCGCACTTGGCCAAGGAGATTGCTCAAGTGAGCTGCGCTGCGCTTATGTTTCGCACATCACCGAGCCCGATGGAACGAAGTTTACATTCACCTATACGGACGGCGCGGGCGCGGTCCGGCTTAAGCGGGTAACCAGTTCCCGCGGCTATGTACTGCTGCTTGAGGGCGATAGTCGATATGTGACGAAAGCCTGTGTTCTGGATGCCACGCGGACCCCGGCGCCGACAGGTGATCTCTGCCCGGCGGATGTGCCGACAACGAGCGATGTGCCGACAACGAGCTACGGGTACACGCAAGGAACTCCCGATCGCCTCGTCAAAGTAACCCGCGCGGATCTGTCGGAGTCGCGTTTCACTTATACGCCATTGGCGGAGGGCGACATCGCTGTCGGGTTTATCAAGCCCGGCCAGACTGCGCCGTGGCTGACGAACGTCACGTACCTGCGGAAAGACGAGTTGCAGGTGGAACAGGAAATTGTCCGGAATCAGAGCTTCGCTGATGGACAAACCTACGCCTACACCTACGATCTTTCGGAAGCCGTTGAGAGTGCGAACGGTACGGACCGGACGATAGCCGGCGGCGCCTACGTCAATGCTCTCAACGAGCGAACCGTGGTAAAATTTGGCTGGGAATTAGCGCCGGGACAACGCTATCCCAGCAGCCCCTGCAGACTTCCTTGCCCTTTGATCGCGAAGGACGACGTGAAGAGCAAAGTTTGGCAGCAGACGCCTGGGCCGATCTACATCTCTGATCCCCTAACACGTAGAACCTCTTTTGATTATTGCGATCCCATCGCAATTGCCGGGTTTCCCTCCACCGAGCCCAACAAATGCATTGTTCTTCAAAATGCCCAGTACGTCGTTGACCCGGAGAACATTCGGACCGAACTGAAATATGACGATAACTTCAACGTTACGGAGGCTTCGCGGATACCCAAAGCTGGTTCGGTCGATCACCTCGGCAATCCTCTGAAGCCGATCGTCACCTCCGCCCTGTACGACACAGCGTTCCTGTCCAGGTCCGCCAACAAGCCGCTGCAAATTACGGATGGCAGAGGCAATACGAGCAAGTCGACCTACTGGCCCAGCCATGGCGGCGTAAGAACCGAAACCGGGCCGGAGGTGGACGGAGTGGCGCCGCAAAAGCGCTACTACTACGCCCAGCGCAGTGTTGGCCTTGCTGGGGGAGGAGCCGGGTCGCCCATCTGGGTTTTGACCCACACGTCGCACTGCCGGACCGGCAAAGCGGTGCCGCCTCCCACGCCTGACTCGCTGCCCCCCATTGGCTTCGGATGCGAAACGGGCACGGCGAATCAGGCGGACGAGGTGATCACCGTCTATGAATATGGTGACATTGCCGGCCCCAACGCTTTGCTGGTGCTCGGCCAGTCGACAATCGCCGATGGAAAGACTTTGCGCACCTGCTTCGGTTATGATGCGCTCGGTCGGACGATCAACGAAACCAGCGCCGAGGCCGATCTTGGGAAATGTCCCGAAAATCCACCAGCTGCAGCCACGGCGTACATGACCTCAACCCGTTACGACGCCCTAGGCCGCGTTACGGGCACGATCACTCCAGACCCTGACGGGACGGGCCCGCTCGGCTTCCAGGCGACGCGCAATACCTTCGGTAAAGCTGGAGAACTGGTGAGGGTGGAGAAAGGCGAACTCTCCGTCTGGCACGACCACAAGGTGGCTCCTGCAAATTGGACCCAGTTCGCCGTTCGGACGCTGATCGACACCACTTATGACGCGATGAGCCGCAAGGTGCGGGAGGCAGTGAGCGGAACGACCACCAACGGGTTCGTCACTACAAGCGTTACCGAATATAGCTATGACAAGGCCGGACGCTTGAAATGCACGGCGCAACGGATGAACCCGGCTGTTTGGGCCGTCGCACTGCCCGTCGACGAGACAACGCGTTGCATGCTGCCGGGTACGCAAGGCGAACATGGCGCTGACCGGATCACGCGCAACCATCACGACCCAGCCGGGCAATTGCTTACGGTCGAAAAGGGCGTCGGTACAGACCTGCTGCAAGCTTACGCTACCTACACCTACAACCAAAATGGGAAGCAAAGGACCGTCATCGACGCCAACGGCAATAAAGCCGAAGCGACCTATGATGGGCACGACCGGCAGCAGCGCTGGATTTTTCCGTCCAAGACTAGCGTGGGCGCGGTGGATCCCGGCGATTATGAGGAATATGGCTACGATGCCAACGGCAACCGCACCTACTTGCGAAAGCGTGACGGGCAGGCCCTCGGCTATTCCTACGACGCGCTTAACCGCGTTTGGCTGAAGGAGACACCCGGGAACGCGGCTAACGTTCGCTACAGCTACGATCTACGTGGCCTGCAGACCGCCGCCTGGTTCACCGGAACCGGCCAGGGTGTTTCCAGCGTCTATGACGGCTTCGGGCAGGTCGTTCGTGCGAGCAGCACCATGGGCGTCCACCCCAGCACCCCACGGGAGTTGTTCTTCGAATATGACAGGGGGGGCGCACGCACAAAGCTGACTTTTCCGGACGGCAACACCTTCTCTTACGCTCGTGACAAACTGGGCCGGACCAGCGAAGTTCATCAAGGGAACCTCGGCTCCAACTCGCTCAAGATGATTGGGGTTACCTACGATTCCGCGGGTCTTACCTCCAGATTGACACGCCGCGGCGATGCGACGGACTATAACTACGATGGCGTCGGGCGGCCTAACGCGATCAGCGACACCTATGTCCTTGGCAGCGGCAACGTCAGCTACGGCTTCGGCTTCAGCCCGGCCTCCCAGCTGATCACCGAATCCATCACCTCACAGCTCAAGGACGCAACCAATTACCCTGCTTACGCCTGGAAGAGCCCGGGTGCGGTCAGCCGCCAATATGCTGTCAATGGATTGAACCAATATACTGGAACTGTCACCGGTGGCACGCCGAGCGGAAAGTTCGAATACGATCCCAACGGCAATTTGACCCGAACGGAACTTGCCGCGGCCAGCGGGGGCGCGGAAATGACCGATTTTAAATATGATTTCGAGAACCGGCTCGTCTACGCAAAAGTGACCGGTGGGAGCAAACCCGCCTCGGAGCACATTCTCACCTACGATCCACTTGGGCGGCTGTTTCAGATTCAGGGCACTGCTGGCGTAACGCAGTTCCTCTACGACGGCACCCAACTCGTCGCCGAGTATGACGGCTACAACCTCCTGCGTCGCCATGTCCACGGCGACGGCTCCGATGATCCTTTATTCTCGTACGAGGGCGCTGGGCTCACTCAGCCTTCATTCCCGCACGCCGATCGAAAAGGCTCGATTACCGGCACAGCCGGTTCGGACGGACGCTTGGTCGGAACCCCCAATACCTACGACGCTTGGGGAGTTCCTGGCGCCAATAACAAGGGCCGGTTCCAATATACCGGCCAGGCATGGCTCGCTGAGATCGGCCTCTATTATTACAAGGCCCGCATGTACTCGCCTTTCCTCGGCAGGTTCATGCAGGTTGATCCCGTCGGTTATGACGATCAGATGAATCTCTACGCATACGTAGGGAATGACCCGGTTAACGCTACCGACCCGACTGGGACGGTTGGCGAGCTAACTGCAGCTCGCCTTGCCGATTGCGTGTACGATCCGAAATGTAAGGGGGCGGATGGCTACACAAGGCAGGACCCCTCCAAATACGGGTTGTTGGCAGTTGATCTTGAAGATCGGCATAGCGGCCTTCGGGCCGGCATATATTCGAACGGAAAAGAGACAGTACTCGCATTTTCGGGAACCAATCAGGGCAATGATGTACCGGACAGCGTCGGAGCAAATCTGCCGTTGTACCCAGTTCCATCTTGGCAGCACAAGCAGGCCGTCGCGTTGGCGCGGAAAGTTTCTGAGGTAGTTGGGGGAGGGAAAATGGCCATAACCGGGCACTCGTTGGGCGGTGCACTAGCGATCGTGTCCGCAGCGGCGACTGGACGGCCCGGCACGACCTTCAACGCGGCACCCGTGACCGGAATTCAGCTAAGAGTGCTTGGCACCTCTAGCAAGGCGGGCAGGCATATCCAGAATTATGTTACAAGAGGCGATGGAGCAGCGCTGTTTGCGAATAAGATTGGCAGTACAATAATGCTTGGATCCATGACTGGTTACCTAAGCTTTAACGTAAAAAAGTCTCATTCTATAAAGACAGCAATCAGGCACCTAGAAGAGCGAGCAGGCGGCGGCGCCAGCGGTTGGTGACTGCGACCAATCCGCAAAGCTCCGCGCTCGTCGCCGCGGTCCAATGGCTGCAAGGCACGTTGCTCGGCACCGTCGCCACCAGGGACGCTTAGCGTCGCCGTTGTTGCACATACTCCACTCGCGGGCGGCGAGTGCAAATGGTGACGAGGGTCGGGGAACAGGACGATCTCCCGCAACCGGACCCCGATTTAGAAGCATCCGCGGGCTTCAAGAGCAGGCCAATCAACAAAAACATGGAGGGCGCAGTGACTACACAAAGTTCAAGAGCAGGAGCCCGTTTCAAACGCTTGGCCCGCTCCGTGGGACGGCTCCATTGCTCGGCTGCGATCGCCGCGCTTTCCACATTAGCAGCGGCAGCGCCTGCCGCCGCGCAGGAGCCCGGAACGGGGCCGGGGCAGGGAAGCAAAACGCTGATCAGCACGCCGGCCGAGAAGTTCGCGATGACGCCCGGCGGCGTCGACATGCGCACCGGCCGCTACGCATACAGCCACACCGACCTGTCGATCGGGGGCGGAGGTTCGGACGGATTGGTGTTGACCCGGGGGATGCCGCATGCCGTCGCTCCAGACTGGAATCCGTTCGGAAACTTGTCGCACAATTGGGACATTTTCATAACCGAGCGTCGTCTTGACCGGTATAATCCCGACCCCAGCCGAAGCGGGCTGGATTACCGGATCACCATCAATTTCCGTGGCCGTTCGTTAACCTTCGATGCTACCGGTGAAACCGGCGGCTTTGGGCAGACCTCTGACGGCGCCTACGCGACGCTGACCCATACCGGTGTTCGCAAGGAACAGCCGGTCTATACCTATACGGCCGGCGACGGTACGGTGGCGGTGTTCAACAAGTTGCGCTCCGTGGGCGGAGGGCGCATCTCCCAGTTGATCGATCCGGACGGTACTAAATACGACTTCGAATATGATCCTGCTTCAGGTTTCCTGAAGGCGGTGATCAGTTCGCGTGGCTACGCGCTGCTTTTCCAAAACACCGGGAACCTGGTTGAAAAAGCCTGCGTGCTCAGTTTCGCCTCAACAGCTTTACCGGGGGGGCCGAACCGACTTTGTCCGGACAACGTGCCGACTGCGACGTATACGTATACGGGCAAGGCTCTTGCCAGCGTGAAGGATGCCGCGGGAGCGATCTCGCGCTTCGCATATCCGGCCGTGACCGACGGCCCGACGGGAACCACGGCTATGGCCTTCTTCAAACCTAGCGAGGAACCCTTCAAGCCTGACCAGCAAACGCCCTATCTTACCAACTTCGTCGCCGGCTGGCCGGAGGACGAGGAAGGCCGGAAACAGGAAGCCGTTCTCGAGCAGAGGTTCGCCGACGGACAAAAATATGTCTACACGTTTCTGACGACGAAGACCCTTAGCGATACCGCGCGCCCAACCATCGCCGGCGGCAGTTACACGGAGCACACCAACCCCGATGCTCCGAAAGCAACCAGGTACAGGTATGGTTTCCCGCAACTGCCTGCCCAAACCAGTTGTGGCGACCCGCCTTGCGTGGGGCTCACGATGGGGGAAATTATTTACCAACAGACATCGGGGCCGGACCTGATAAGGAATGCGCGTGGGGATGCTACGACGTTTGACTATTGCGATCCTTACGTAACGTCCGGCTGCGTCGTCGGGAAGCTCCAGTCGTTCACCGATCCGGAAGGTCAGAAGACCAAGCTGACCTATGATGCCAACAACCGCAACATTGCGTCGGTCACGGTCATTCCAAAGCCCAATGTGCTAGATCCCGACGGCACCACCCCCGCGCCTATTCAAACATTCGCGAAGTATGACACCAAGCCGAAATCCGGGGACAAGCCAATTGAGATGACGGATGCTCGCGGCCGCGTCACTAACTTCGAGTATTCGGCGGACCACGGAGGGTTGGTGGTAGAGACCGGCCCGGCGCCAGACCCCAATCTCCCCGCCGTTCGGCCGCAGAAGCGCTACATCTATGCCAAGCGCTCGGCCTGGAGTCCGAATGCCGCCGGCGGCTATAGCCTGACGGGTGCGCAGGTGTGGGCGCTGACGCACATGTCAACGTGCAGGACCGGTGCGCCAAGGGCGATAGTGGGGGAGCCCAAAGCGGGAGACATCGGCTGCGTCGATCCTAACGATGAGGTTCTAGCGGCTTACGAATACGGCCCTGAGAACGGGCCTTACAGCCTGCAGCTGCATGGCCAAGTGGTGACTGCCTACGAAAAGACGCTGGCGGGCGTCGAGAAGAAGACGCTGAAGACGTGCTACGGATACGATACGCTGGGGCGCAAGATCAGCGAGACCGGCCCGGAGGCGGAGCCCACGTGCTCCGGGGCGGAGCCGTCTGGCGCCCTCCCCACGACTTCGCACACGAACTGGACCCGCTACGATGAGGTGGGTCGGGTCACCGGAACGATCGGGCCCGATCCGGATGGGTTGGGTGAAGGCAAGCCTCTCGGCTTCCCCGCTGTTCGAAACACTTATAATGTTGCAGGCGACTTGGTGACGGTCGAGAAGGGCGAGCTTTCCCAATGGCACGGTGTCGGCGTCCTGCCGAAGGACTGGGGGGTCTCGTTCAAAGTTCAGTCGCGGGTCGATACCGCTTATGACGGAATGAGCCGGAAGGTGCGCGAAGCGGTGAGCGGCATGAGCAACGGCGTCTTGGGCACGGTAAGCGTCACTGAATATAGCTACGACAGGGCCGGGCGCGTCTTGTGTACCGCCCAAAGGATGAACCCGGACGTCTGGGCGAACCAGCTCGAAAATAAATGTGTGCCTGGAACCCGCCATAACATTCATGGCTACGACCGGATCACCCGCAATACCTACGACCCCATCGGACAGCTGGTGAAGATCGAAAAGGGCGTGGGCTCCGACGTGCCGCAGGTTTATGCAACCTACGAATATACGCCCAACGGCAAGGTGAAGAGCACCACCGACGCCAACAGTAACAGGGCGGAGCTGACCTATGACGGACTCGACCGGCAGAAGCGCTGGATCTTCCCGTCGCCGACGACCGTGGGCGCGGTGAACGGTACGGCAACTTCGGTAGATGGGGATTACGAGGAATATAGCTACGATCCCAACGGCAATCGAACGAGGCTCAGAAAGCGCGACGGCAAAGTTATCGACTTTCAGTATGACTCCCTGAATCGATTGACTGCGAAAGTGGTGCCGGAGTTCGGGCAGACCGTGTACAACAGCTACGATCTGCAGGGCTTGCAGACCGGCGCTTGGTTTGCCGGAAATTCCTGGGGTATTTGGAACCAGTATGACGGGTTCGGGCGCCTGGTCAGGTCGACCAGCACGATGGGAGGCACGGATTTCACCCGCACGCTGTCCCATGAATATGATCGGGGTGGACAGCGCACCGCGCTGAGATTCCCCGACGATCGAACCTTTTCTTATTCTCGCGACGGGCTTGGCCGGGCCACTGGCATTTACCAGAAGGCGCTCGGCTCCACGGATAAGATGATCGGGTTTACCTATAATTCTACGGGTCTTACATCCAACATCACTCGCCGAGGCGACACGACCGACTATACCTACGACGGCGTTGGGCGGCCCCTGACGATCAGCGAAGCGTACGTCCCCGGCAGCGGCAGCGTGATCGGCAGCGGCAACGTGACCTACGGCTTCGGCTACAATCCCGCGGCTCAGCTCATCCAGGAAAATCGCAACAACCAGGCCTATGCATGGCAAGGCCCGGGGGCGATCAGCCGCCAATATGTTGTGAACGGGCTCAACCAATATACTGGCACTGTCAGCGGCGGCACCCCGAGCGGTGAGTTCAAATACGACCTGAACGGCAACCTCACATTGTCGAAAAATCTCGTGACGAGCGAGACCACCGAACTCAAATATGATTCGGAGAACCGGCTGATCCGCGCAACGGTATCGGGCGGGGACAAGCCACCCATGGACCATGTTCTGACCTATGATCCGCTGGGGCGCCTGTTCCAGATCAGCGGCAGCCAGGGCACAACCCAATTCCTCTATGATGGCGACCAGCTCGTCGCAGAATATTATTGGGGCAACCTGCTGCGCCGCCACGTCCACGGCGATGGCGAGGACGATCCGTTGATTACCTACGAAGGTGCGGACTTGAGTCAACCCCGCTTCCTACATACCGATCGCAAAGGCTCGATCGTCGGCATCGCCGGGCCGGACGGAAGGCTGATCGGAAAACCCAACACTTATGACGACTGGGGGCTTCGCGGCGAGCACAACAAGGGCCGCTTCCAATATACCGGCCAGGCATGGCTGCCCGAGATCGGCCTCTATTACTACAAAGCCCGCATGTACTCGCCATTCCTTGGCAGGTTCATGCAAACGGATCCAATCGGGTATGAGGACGATGTCAACCTCTATGCTTATGCAGCGAACGATCCGGTGAACGCCTCGGACCCCAGCGGAAAGTGGGCCCAACGGCGCACCGATGCAAATGCCGTGAGTGCATGGTTTGGCCCACCACGCCCCAGCAGGATCAAGGTCGGCTCAGGCTTCACCCCGGCGTCATCTCGAAGTTCCGGCTCCAGGACTCCTGCCCCAGCCCAAAGCAGATCGTCGACCGGTCAACGTGCTGCCTCGTTTACCGGCCAAGTTGGCGACCTCATGGGCGATGCCGCTAAAAACAGCGGTAGCACCTCCTTTAAAGCCTTAGCCAAAGGTACTAAAGTGGCCGGGATAGTTGCGACCGTAGCCATTGAGTCACAAGATAAGGGCTTGTACGTAGGTATCACCAACACGATCGGGCAGGCCGTCGCCGATACCGTAGTCACGGGCGCCCGGGGGGCCCTTTTTGCCATCACAGGGATGACCGTATCTGAGGACCAAGCAGAAGCTTTTACGGAGGCATCGGGTAACGCAATCGGTAGTGGCATAAGGAGTGTAATCGAAGTGGATATTTGGGCAAAAAGCGAACCGGTTGAGTACACACCGCAACACGAATTGGAAGAATCATGGAAAGAACCTCCCTTTTAATGCACGCCGCTATGCATTCGCGCACATATTGGTAATGGCCAATCCCTCCGCCCTTTTTTCGACTCCACCATTGGCCTCGCCCAAACTGTGGGCTTAGACCCCGCTCCCGGAGCCCTCGCCGCCGCCGTCCAGTGGCTGCAAGGCACGCTGCTCGGCACCGTCGCCACCACGGTCGCGGTGATCGCCGTCGCCTCGGTGGGGCTGATGATGCTCTCCGGGCGGATCAGTATCCGGCGGGCCGGGGAGGTGATCGTGGGGTGCTTCATCGTCTTCGGCGCCTCCACCATCACCGCCGGCCTCCAGTCCGCCGCCGGCGGTACCGCAGAGGACGTGCCGGTTCCTCAGGCGATGCCGTCTATCCGGCCCACTGCTCCGGCGCCCGCTACCGGAGTGCTGATCGATCCTTATGCCGGAGCGGCGGTGCCCGACCGCCGGTAACAGGGGCCGGGGCAACCTTCCCGTTCCAAGGGAAGCAGGGACACAGGACAGCGGTCGACGTAGCCTGCTGGTCTTCTCCAACATCCCTTGAATCGCGGCGCTGCCGCGTGCGAGGGCACAGTCTCGCTTTCCGCACGCGCCAAGGCGCTGGGGAATTCACTTCGCTATCTCTTTTGCAGGTTGAGCCCAAGGCTGCATCGGCACCACTGCACCGATGTGGTCTCGGCACTATCTGCGATGGCTCCTGCGCGGCCCGACTGGCACCGCCCCTTTGCAGTATGCCAAATCATGGACAAGCGATGGTGCTGCCGGTGAGGATTGAACTCACGACCTCAGCCTTACCAAGGATGCGCTCTACCACTGAGCTACGGCAGCATCATCGCCTGTCGGGAGATGCGGGCCTATGACCGTGTGCGGCGGGTGCTGTCAAGGCGGGTTGCGGCAGGCGGCCGGGGGCGCGTAGCTTTTCCTTTATGATCAAGTCGGACAAAGAACGCGAAAAGCGGCTCGCCGAAGCGCTGCGCGACAATCTCAAGCGCCGAAAGGCCCAGGCGCGCGGCGAGAACCCGCCGCCACCGCCTCCCTCGTCCCAACGGGAAGAATGAACCCTAAAGCCGTGGATGCCGCGTAGCGCGGTTGATGGGGATGCGCGTCAGTGGCGGTCGTAGGGCATCTGCCTGATCCAACGGCTGGCGAGCCACGTCACCCCCCCCCGCTCGACTGGGTAATCGACGCAATCGCCTCCGCCCCTGCCGCGCGAGCTCCCGCACTGTCTCCATACTGCTCATGCAAAAGGCCTGACAGCGAACGCTGCGCACGTGAACGCGGCGCGTTTTGGCTTAAGCCGTTGACAGAACTCCCCATGGCGCGCAGTCGTCCTCTGCGCCAGCCGAAGATTAAGTTCCTCCGGCTTAACCGAGGGTCCACACCCTCCGGTACGCGGACCCGCTTGTGGAGCGGCGTCAGCCTTGCCTCTTTGAGGCCAGAGAGGCCCCAGCCTTCCTATGCGTAAGCACGGGAAAGCCGGGGCCTTTGTCTTTTCGGTACAGCGCAGATCGACCCGCGGAAGGGGAGCCTCAGGCTGCCACCAGCTGAGGATTGCTGTCGGCGTTGTTCAGCAGGGTGGAGATCGCCGTCACAAGCTGGGCAGCCGCGATCGGCTTCTGCAGCAATATGCTCTTGGGGACCCCCTGAGAGGTCCACTCGGACGCGCTCTCACCGGTCATATAAACGATGGGAAGGTCCGGATAACGCTCCCGCGCCGTGCGGGCGACGTCCCAGCCGCTGGGGCCGGGGCCGAGATGGACGTCCGTCACCAGCCCGCAAAAGGGCTGCTCCAGATGCCAGATCAGGTGGATGGCCTCCTCGCCGCTGGTCGCCGCGCGAACGCCGTATCCGCCCTGTTCAAGCGTGTCCTGCATCGAGTTCAACACCCGCAGGTCGTCCTCGGCCAGGAGGATCATGATCGAAGGTTCCAACACGATTGTCCCATCGGACAGGGGGGAGCCGCTCCACTGCGATCTCTCCGCGTGCGCGTCCGAGCGCGCAACGGTGCGCACGGCCTAGCGGCGAGAAGTTAATGGATTGCGTCTCTTGGGGAGACGCGCGCCTGGTGAGCCCGTTTGGGTAAGCGTTGCAATGAACGGACCCAAACATGGTTGCCGCGCGCGATACTTAAGTCTGCAAACGGACTCGAATGCTAAAGGTGCTGAAAGCGGCTGTAACGATTAGGAAGAAGGTCCTTAAGAACCTGTTTGCGCTCTTCGGGCGTAATCCGTCCAGAGGTTGCCAGGTCAAACAACTGGCTCCGAAGATCCGGCGAGTATCGCTCTTCCCGCTCCTCCGGTGTCATCTCGCGGTATCCGGGGATGGCATTTTCGAGGATCGTCTCGTCTATTGAAGCGACTTCCGCGATGAGCGACTCCGCCCAACTGGGCGTGGAAGCAGAAGGACGCTGCTCGTAGATATGGTAGTCCGTCTGCGGCAGGTTCTGAAGCTCCGAGTACTCCTCCGCGCTGATTCTCCCGGTTAGGGCCAGCATCGCTAACCTCCTCCGTGCGTTCAACCTGGGCGTATCAATATACTTCCCGGTGGTAGGGGAACGCTCTATCACCGGCCGAGGGAATGCGGGTGGAAGTTCAACTCGCAACCTGGGAACAGGGAATTCAGGACCGTGTGAGGTGGCAGGAGTCCACCTACCCATGAGCCCTTCCGGTCGCGCTCGGAACCGCCGTATGCGCGACCAAGCGGCAAGATGTCTCTCTAACAAGGCGGAATCCGGTTCCCCAAGGGTCCGCTCAAGTTCGGGACGTCGAGTCCAGTCCCGGAAGCCCTTATCCGGAGTCGAGAAACGATGCCAAAATTCGACAACCGCCACCTCTACGACGTTCATGCTGTTTCCTGAGCCGCTACAGTCGTGACTTGGCGGGTCGCCAATGTCACCCAGCTCACTCTCGGTATTCATTATCTGCAGGTAAGAGCTGCCGGATCGAGGGGGCCGGACGCCGAGACCGACATGAAAATCTTGGCTGCATGCTTGGCATTGCACTTGCACCAGCAGTGCTTCTGTCGCGTAAACCGACACTAAGTTTGGCTCGAACGCGCAATAACGAGGAAACCCGTCAATCCACCAAAGGGGCTGCTCGCCGATGCGGCTGGTTACATCATCATACGATACATGCACTGCTGACGCGCCTCCTCGATCGGTTTGGAGGTAGGCAGCGAGCCGTTACGATATTGCCAACGTCCCAGATGGGTGAATCCAGACTTTCATCGGCCTCGTCAGCGTCGTGGGACCTTGGCTTCCTCATCCGGCATCAAGTTTACGCACTGAACCTCCGGCCGCCCCTACTTCGCGAACAGATTCTCCGGCTTGGCCATCGCCTTGATCTCCAGCGCATTGCCGGACGGGTCGAGGAAGAACATCGTTGCCTGCTCGCCGGGTTCGCCGCGGAAGCGGATCGTCGGCTCAATGACGAAGCGGACGCCGGCGATCTTGAGTTTCTCCGCCAGCGCTTCCCACGCTGGCATGCCGAGCACCGCGCCGAAGTGGGGCACCGGCACATCGTGGCCGTCGACCGGGTTGTGGTGCACCGCCGCCTGGGCGCTTGGGCTGTAGTGGGCGACGATCTGGTGGCCGAAGAAGTCGAAGTCGATCCAGTCGGGCGCGCTTCGCCCTTCCGGGCAGCCGAGCACGCCGCCGTAGAACTGGCGCGCCGCGTCGATGTCGTGGACCGGAAAGGCGAGGTGAAAGGGGGGAAGGTGGGCCATGTCCGCGCCCTAGCCGATCCCGCGCCCGCCGTCATGACTCTGCGCGCTTGGAAAATAGGACTTCGTCCGCCACATGGTGGCCGATGGGCAATGAGCAGCCAGTCTACTTTACCTGCCGCGCGCTGCGTGGTGAGGAGACACGTGCGCGCAGCCCCCTTGCGATAGCCAGGCGCTTTTGTCGTGACATCGTGAACTTCATGAACTTCGCCTGTTCCAGGCGGCTCCCGCCGATGCGGCGCCGTGCGCCTTAACCTCCTCGCTCTTGCCGCCGGAGTCGCAAGCGCGACGGGCTTCGCGCCGCTCAAGCTTTGGCCGGTGACGCTTGCCGCCTTCGCGCTTCTGCTCTGGCTGGTCCACGGCGCGCCGCGGCTGCGCTCGGCGCTTGCCCGGGGCTGGTTCTTCGCGGTCGGCCACTTTACCCTGGGCCTGAACTGGATCGCCACCGCCTTCACCTACCAGGCGGAGATGCCGGCCTGGCTCGGCTGGATCGCGGTGGTGCTGCTTTCGCTCTACCTCGCGGTCTACCCCGCCGCCGCCGCAGGGCTGGCCTGGCGATGGGGAAGGGACCGGCCGCTGCGCTTCGTCATCCTCTTTGCCGCCGCGTGGATCGTCACCGAATGGCTGCGCGCCACCTTGTTCACCGGCTTCGCCTGGAACCCGCTGGGCGTGTCGCTGCTGCCGACGCTGGTGGCGCGGCTCGCCGCGACAGTCGGCACCTACGGCCTCTCCGGCATTGCCGCGCTGATTGCCGGCGCGCTGCTGCTCCTCGCCCTTCGGCGCTGGCGGCAGGCGTCGGCCCTGCTCGGCACTGTCGCCGTCGCGACCGGTATCGCCCTCCTCGCCGCGCCCGCCGCGCCCCCGCCAAGCGCGACACAGCTGCGCATCATCCAGCCGAACATCGGCCAACAGGACAAGTGGCGGGAAGATTTCCTCGCTGAAAACGAAGCGCGCTTGGCCGCCATGTCCGTGGCCGGCAAGGGCCGTCCGCGCCTCCTCCTGTGGCCGGAAGCGGCGGTTACCCGCCCGCTCGAAAACGGCCTTGCCTACCCCCGCATGCAGCGCGAAGCCGCCGTGCTTCGCGCCCGCGTCGGCGAGATGATGGGGCCGGCCGACCTTCTCCTCACCGGCGGCGTCACCTGGCAGTCGCGCGACGGCCTCGACGTCACCAGCGCCACCAACAGCGTTTTCGCGGTGAACCGCGCCGGCCGCATCCTCGCCCGTTACGACAAGGCGCACCTCGTCCCGTATGGCGAATATTTGCCGATGCGCCCGATCCTGTCGGCGATCGGCCTCTCGCGCCTGGCCCCCGGCGACATCGATTTCGATCCCGGCCCCGGCCCGCAGACGCTGACCCTTCCCGTGGTCGGTAAGGTCGGCTTCCAGCTTTGCTACGAGATCATCTTTTCGGGCGAAGTGGTGGACCGGAAGAACCGCCCCAACTTCCTCTTCAACCCATCCAACGACGCCTGGTTCGGCGCCTGGGGCCCGCCGCAGCACCTCGCCCAGGCGCGGCTCCGCGCGCTTGAAGAAGGCGTGCCGATCCTGCGCTCCACCCCCACCGGCATTTCCGCCGTGATCGATGCAAAGGGCGAGCTCCTTCACAGCCTGCCCTGGCGTAAGCCCGGCGTGATCGATGCCGCACTTCCCGCGCCGCTTCCGCCGACGCTTTTCGCCCGTGTCGGCAACGTCCTGCCGCTCCTCTTCGCGCTGCTTCTCGCCGCCGCGGGAATGCTCGCCGAGCGGCGTCGGCGGCCCATTGCGGAAGACACCGAAGCGCGCTAGGGAGCCGCGCATATAAGGATATCTTTATATCCGCTTCCCCAGCTAATTCGCTTAAACGGAAGGCGTTCTTCTCCATGCGCAGCAACTACCTCTTCACGTCCGAGTCGGTTTCCGAAGGCCATCCGGACAAGGTTTCCGATCAGATTTCCGACGCCATCGTTGATCTGTTCCTGTCAAAGGACCCGGAAGCCCGCGTTGCCTGCGAAACGCTGACCACCACCCAGCTCGTCGTTCTTGCCGGCGAAATCCGCGGCAAGGGCATCATGGACGAAGCCGGCAATTGGGCGCCGGGCGTTCCCGAAGAAATCGAGGCTACCGTCCGCCAGACGGTGCGGGACATCGGCTACGAGCAGGACGGCTTCCACTGGCAGAAGCTTGTCTTCCAGAACAACCTCCACCCGCAGTCGGCGCACATCGCGCAGGGCGTCGACGCGTCCGGCAACAAGGACGAAGGCGCAGGCGACCAGGGCATCATGTTCGGCTACGCCACCGACGAGACGCCCGACCTGATGCCGGCCACGCTCTATTACAGCCACAAGATCCTCGAGCGCATGGCCGCCGACCGCCACTCCGGCGCGGCGCCGTTCCTCCAGCCGGACGCCAAGAGCCAGGTCACCCTGCGCTTCGAAAACGGCGTCCCCGCCGCGGCCACCGCGATCGTGGTCTCGACCCAGCACGGCAAGGGCTACGATCAGGGCGAGCAGGAAGCGGAACTCAAGGCCTACGTGAAGAAGGTCGTCGCCGACATCCTCCCCGCCAGCCTGCTCAGCGACGAAACCGTCTACCACATCAACCCGACCGGCAGCTTCGAGATCGGCGGCCCGGACGGCGACGCGGGCCTTACCGGCCGCAAGATCATCGTCGACACCTATGGCGGCGCGGCGCCCCATGGCGGCGGCGCTTTCTCCGGCAAGGATCCGACCAAGGTCGACCGTTCGGCCGCCTACATCTCGCGCTACCTGGCCAAGAACATCGTCGCTGCGGGCCTTGCCCGCCGCTGCACGATCCAGCTCGCCTACGCGATCGGCGTCTCCGAGCCGCTGTCGCTCTATGTCGACACCCACGGCACCGGCGCGGTCGCCGACGACGTGCTCGAGAACGCGATCAAGGCCATCCCCGAGCTCGGCGGCCTCACCCCGCGCGGCATCCGCACCCATCTCGGCCTCAACAAGCCGATCTACGCCCCCACCGCCGCCTACGGCCACTTCGGCCGCAAGGCCGAAGGCGACTTCTTCCCCTGGGAAAAGACCGACCTCGCCGACAAGCTGAAGGCGGCGCTCTAAGATCCGGCGGCGCCGCTCCGGTGGACGCTAGACGTCCACCGAGCAGCGCACCCGGTGCACTCTGCCGCCCCGGCTCAATGTGCCCGTGGCCTCGCGTCCGAACTTCGTCTTGACGAAGCGGGCGCGCAGGCGCGCTTCGTAGCGGGTGACCCGGGGATCGACGAGGTC
>DATBNC010000029.1:0-34430 GCA_036554525.1 Allosphingosinicella sp. | reverse complement strand
CGCCGGCACGATGGGCAAGGCGCTTGGGGGGCGGCTTGGCCTCCAGGGACGGGTCCTGTTCGGCGACGGCGCGTTCGGCGACATGTATGTCGACAAGGCGCTGACGACCGCCCAGCGGCAGCGGGTGCTGGACGAAGCGGTGCGGACCTATCGGGCGCATCCGCAGGTAGCCGAAGTCTTCACCTCGGCGCAGCTCAGGGCGGCACCGAACCCGGTCGGGCCGCCGGACCGCTGGAGCCTCATCGAGCGCGCCAAGGCCTCGTTTGACCCGGAGCGTTCGGGCGATTTCGTCGTGCTGCTGAAGCCTCGGGTTACTCCAATCTACGACACGAGCCGCGGCTATGTGGCGACGCACGGCAGCCCCTGGGACTATGACCGGCGGGTGCCGATCCTGTTCTGGCGCAAGGGCATGACTCCGTTCGAGCAACCCCTGGGGGTGGAAACGGCAGACATCCTCCCGACGCTGGCGGCGCTGATCAACGTTCCGATCACGCCGGGCACGATCGACGGCCGCTGCCTGGATTTGGATGAGGGGCCGGGAACTACGTGCCGGTGAGGTAGAATCCTCCCCTCGACGGGGAGGATTTTAGCCTGCCAGCGCTTCCGCCTTTTCGGCCAGTTCCAGCCAGCGTTCCTCAGCCGCGGCGCGCTCGGCGCGGGCTTTTTCGATGGCCGCGGTGAGCGCCTGGAAGCGGGCGAAGTCGCGGGAGTAGAGGTCGGGGTCGGCGAGCGCCTGCTCGTCGCGAGCGATCTGGACTTCCAATTCCTCGATGCGCTTGGGAAGCAGATCGTAGTCGCGCTGGTCTTTGTAGGTGAGCTTGGTCTGCTGGCGCGGCGCGGCAGGCGCGGCGGCGGCCTTGGTTGCGGCTGAAGATTTGGAGGCGGCGGCGCTCGCCTGCTTGCGCTGGCGCACCCATTCCTCATAGCCGCCGGCAACCACATCGACCTTGCCGGAGCCGTCGAGGCCGAGCGTGATCGTCACCGTGCGGTCAAGAAAGTCGCGATCGTGGCTGACGATGAGCACGGTGCCGTCATAGTCGCCGATCACCTCCTGGAGGAGGTCGAGGGTTTCGAGGTCGAGGTCGTTGGTCGGCTCGTCGAGCACGAGCAGGTTGGATTTTCGTGCGAACTCGCGGGCAAGCAGCAGCCGCGAGCGCTCTCCGCCGGACAGGGTGCCGATCTTGGCGTCGACCAGCCCGGGCTCGAACAGGAATTCCTTGAGATAGCCCTGCACGTGCTTGCGCTCGTCGCGAACGTCCACCCAGTCGCCGCCGTCGGCGAGGATGTCGCGGACGCTTTTCGCCGGGTCGAGCAGGCGGCGCTGCTGGTCGATCATGATCCCCTGAAGCGTCTTGGCGCGGCGGATGCGGCCTTCGTCCGGTTCCAGCTCGCCGGTAAGCAGCTTCAGCAAGGTCGTCTTGCCCGCGCCGTTAGCACCGACCACGCCGATCCGGTCGCCGCGGGTGATGCGCAGGGTGAAATCCTTGATGATCGCCCGCTCGCCGCCTGTCCCGAGCGACGTCGAGGGGAAGCGCTTGGTCACGCCTTCCGCGTCGATCACCACTTTGGTCTTCGCGTCGTCATTGGCGAGGCCGAGCTTGGCGGTGCCCGCGGGGCCGATCATCGCGGCGCGGGTGGCGCGCATTTCGTGGAGCTTGGCAAGGCGGCCCTGGTTGCGCTTGCGGCGCGCGGTGACGCCGCGCTCCAGCCAGTGATATTCGAGCTTGAGCTTTGCATCGAGCCGGGCGGCGCTGCGCGCTTCTTCGGCGAACACCTGCTCCGTCCAGGCATCGAAGCCGCCGAAGCCGATCTCCGCACGCCGCATGGCGCCGCGCTCCAGCCAGAGCGACGAGCGGGTCAGCCGCTTCAGAAAGGCGCGGTCGTGGCTGATTGCGACGAATGCGCCGGTGAAGCGGCTTAGCCATTCCTCCAGCCACTCGATGGCCGCCACGTCCAGGTGGTTGGTCGGCTCGTCGAGCAGCAGCACGTCCGGCTCCTGCGCTACCGCACGGGCGATTGCGGCGCGCCGCCGCTCGCCGCCCGAGGCCGTCGCGGCCGGCCGGTTGAGGTCGATGCCGAGCTGGTCGGCGATTGCATCGACGACATGCTCGGGCGGCGCGTCCGGCGCGGAGAGGGCGTAGTCGCGAAGCGTCTCGAACTTCGCCACCGCCGGGTCCTGCTCCAGCAGGACCACCTTGGTGCCCGGCTGGATCGTGCGTCGGCCTTCATCCGCATCGATGGTGCCGGCCAGGCACTTCAGCAGAGTGGTCTTGCCCGCGCCGTTGCGCCCGATCAGCGCAAGCCGGTCCCGCTGGCCGACAAAGATGTCGATGCCGCGAAACAACCAGCCATTGCCCTGCAGAAGGCCAAGGTTTTCGAAGGCGAGTACGGGGGCAGCCATGGGAAAGTTCAACTTATGCTAGGGACGTTTCGGACGGCTGAGCCGCGCCGCCCTTAGGCCCGCCCGAGCAGCCTGCGCAAGAACCCCCTGCCTCCCGCCGTCCCGGTCTCGGCATGCGAGACGCGTTCGAGAGAGAGGCCGCGCCACTGGATCTCCGCCCCCGCCGCCAAAAGCGCCTCGAATTCCGAAAGGGACACCGCCCGGTTTTCGCTCTTCACGAAAGCCAGATGCTCCCACTCGGGCTGGCGGCTGAGCAGATCGCGGTGTTGGTGCCGAAGCCAGAAGTCCCAGTCGGCGCGGACGATCTCAAATGTCTCGTCATCCACCTTGTAGAAGAAAGCGGGCGTAGACTCCGCCGGCACCAGGATCAGCTGAATGGCGATGCGCGGCGTGGCCGAGCGGTTCGGCTCCGAGCCGTGGAGGAGGGCGTCGTCGAAGATCATGCCCTCGCCGGCGGGCAGCGGCTCCCATTTCAGGTGAGGGCGAAGATCGGGAATCAGGTCTTCGAAGAAGGATTCGGACTGCGGCCCTTGCACGTGGGGCAGCAGCTTGTGGCTGCCGGGCAGGAACTGCACCACTCCGTTTTCCTCATCGACGTCGACGAGGGGGCACCACAAGGTGAGTGTCGTCTCGTTGAGATCGGCCGTGGCAGGCCAATTCTGGTGCAGGCCGAACTGCCCGGTGCCGGGCGGCTTCACGTAGATATTGGATTGAATGATCCGGTAATCGTGGAAGCTTTCCTCGACGAACCGGACGAAAAGCTTTGTCCCAAGCCCCCACGCTTCGCGGCGGTAGGCAAGGTCGGTGTCGAGAAACGAGCAATGGTAGGTCCAGCTGGTCGCCTGGGGCGCGAAATTGTCGCCCGGGCGCATCTCGGCGATGCTGGCGAGCGCGAAACGCACCTCCTCCGCGCTCAGCATCGGCCGGCGCACATAGCCTTTCTCATCGAAAACGGCCTGCGCGGCGGGGTCGCGGAAAATCGGTCTCAGAACATCGCCTCCAGCCGACGCGGATAAAGAATGAGCCGAACGCAGGCAACGCGCGCCGGCTTACCGTCGCGCGCCTGCGCCGGCGCGCTTGTTCATGCGCATCTGTTGCTGCTTGCCATAGCGGGTCTTCCGGGTACCGGGCTTGCCTTCCGACGAGTTGCCGATCACCGGCGCGCGCTTTTCGCCGTCGGGGATGCCAAGTTCGTCCGCTTCCAGGCGGCGGATTTCGTCGCGGAGGCGGCCGGCTTCCTCGAACTCAAGGTCCGCGGCAGCCTTGCGCATGCGGCTTTCAAGATCGGCAATATAGGCCTTGAGGTTGTGGCCGACGAGGTGCGGGCGCTCCTCGTCGCCGGTGTCCACCACGACGCCGTCGCGGCTGGAGACGTGGGCGATGATGTCGGCGATGTTGCGCTTGATGGTGGTCGGCGTGATCCCGTGAGCGGCGTTATATTCGAGCTGCTTGGAGCGGCGGCGATCGGTTTCGTTCAGCGCGCGCTCCATCGATCCGGTGACCCGGTCGGCATAAAGGATGACGCGGCCCTCGACGTTGCGGGCGGCGCGGCCGATGGTCTGGATCAGCGAGGTTTCGGAGCGCAGGAAGCCTTCCTTGTCCGCGTCGAGAATGCCGACCAGTCCGCATTCGGGGATGTCGAGGCCTTCGCGCAGCAGGTTGATGCCGACGAGCACGTCGTAGACGCCGAGCCGCAGGTCGCGGATCAGCTCGATACGCTCCAGCGTCTCCACGTCCGAGTGCATGTAACGGACGCGCAAGCCCGCTTCGTGCATGAACTCGGTCAGGTCCTCCGCCATCCGCTTGGTCAGCGTGGTGACAAGGGTGCGGTAGCCTTTTTGCGCGGTGATCTTGGCTTCGTTGATCAGGTCCTGCACCTGGTCCTCGACCGGCTTGATCTCAACGGGCGGGTCGATGAGGCCGGTGGGGCGAATGACCTGTTCGGAGAAGACGCCGCCGGTTTGCTCCATTTCCCAGACGCCGGGGGTAGCGGAGACGGCAAAGGTCTGCGGACGCATCGCGTCCCATTCGTTGAAGCGCAGCGGACGGTTGTCGATGCACGAGGGGAGGCGGAAGCCGTATTCGGCAAGCGTGATCTTGCGGCGGTGATCGCCCTTAGCCATGGCGCCGATCTGCGGGACCGTCTGGTGGCTTTCGTCGACGAACAGCAATGCGTTCTCGGGAAGATATTCAAACAGCGTAGGGGGTGGTTCGCCGGGCAGGCGGCCGGTGAGGAATCGGCTGTAATTCTCAATGCCGGCGCACGAACCGGTGGCGGCGATCATCTCGAGGTCGAAATTGGTCCGCTGTTCGAGGCGCTGAGCTTCAAGCAACTTGCCCTCGGCAACCATCTCCTTAAGGCGCTCCTCGAGCTCGTGCTTGATCGCGCCCATCGCCTGTTTCAGCGTCGGGCCTGGCGTCACGTAGTGCGAATTGGCGTAGACCTTGACGCTGTTGAGGCTTGCCACTTTCTTGCCGGTCAGCGGATCGAACTCGACGATCTCCTCGATCTCGTCGCCGAAGAAGTTCACCCGCCAGGCGGTGTCTTCGTAGTGGGAGGGGAAGATTTCGAGATTGTCGCCGCGCACGCGGAAATTGCCGCGGGCAAAGGCCTGATCGTTGCGCTTGTACTGAAGCGCGACGAGCTTGCGGATGATCTCGCGCTGATCGACCGTGTCACCCTTCTTGAGGCTGAACACCATCGCCGAATAGGTCTCAACCGAGCCGATGCCGTAGAGGCAGGAGACGGAGGCGACGATGATCACGTCGTCCCGTTCCAAAAGGGAGCGGGTGGCCGAATGGCGCATCCGGTCGATGCCTTCGTTCACCGAGCTTTCCTTCTCGATGTAGGTGTCGGAGCGCGGGACGTACGCTTCAGGCTGGTAATAATCGTAATAGCTGACGAAGAACTCGACGGCATTGTCAGGGAAGAAGCTCTTGAACTCGCCGTAGAGCTGGGCGGCGAGGATCTTGTTGGGCGCGAGGACGAGCGCCGGGCGCTGCAGCTCCTCGATTACCTTGGCCATGGTGAAGGTCTTGCCCGATCCGGTGACGCCGAGAAGCACCTGGGTCTGCTCGCCTTCGCGCGCCGATTTGGTGAGTTCGGCGATGGCGGTGGGTTGGTCGCCCGAAGGGGAATATTCGGAGACGAGCTTGAACGGCCGCCCGCCTTCCGCTTTTTCGGGGCGCTGTGGGCGGTGGGGGACAAAATCCGCGCCCGTTTCGGGCTCGGCAAGGCCGGTTCTGATCGCGATTCCCATAGGGAGACATATGGTCATTCCCCGCCGCCAGCGCTAGCGTGGCCGCAACATCAAAGGGGGAATGCCACCATGCGCCACTTGTTCATCCTGTCCGCCTGCCTGCTTGCAACCGCGTGCGGAGGGGGCGAGGAGAAAAAGGCGGACGTGGCGCAGGCGGCGACCATGGAAGCAGGGCAGTGGGAAACCGCCTTGGAAGTGACGGGCATCCGCTCCACGGACAAGACGACGCCGGCGCTGAAGGCCAAGGCTGGCGACAAGGAAACCGGCGGCGCCTGCATCGGAGCGGGAAGCGAAGGCAAGCCGCCGGCCGAGCTGTTCGCCGGGCCGGACTATAAGTGCACCACCCAGACCAGCTTTATCCGCAACGGCCGGATCAGCGCGTCGCTGAAGTGCAGCCGCCCTGGGATCAGCGGCGACATCATGCACAGCGTCGACGGCAGCTATACCGGCACGACGTTTGAGGGCTCGGTGAGCACCATCACCTATCTCCCCGGCGCGGGCGACTTCGAGATGTCGCGCAAGATCACCGGCCGCAAAACCGGCGCCGCCTGCGCCGACCCGGCCGGAGGGGCGGAAAAGAAAGCCGCCTGAGTGTCGCTGATTGCGTGCCAGCGAGCGCTGTTCGATATTCCGGACGAGGTCGCTTATTTCGACTGCGCCAAGATGTCGCCGATGCTCAATGCGGCGTCGGAGGCGGGGCGGCGCGGGCTGGAGCGCAAGGCGCATCCCTGGAACGTCAAGTCGGCACACTTCTTCGATGAATCGGAGCAGGTGCGCGGGCTCTACGCCCGGCTGATTGGCGCCGCGGCGGATGATGTCGCGATCGTGCCGTCCGTGAGCTACGGCATGGCGACGGCGATGAAGAACGTGCGGGTCAGCGCGGGCCAGAGCATCGTCACGCTTGGCGAGGACTTCCCCTCGGGCGTCTACGCGGCGCGGGCACTGGCCAAGGAGGCGGAGGCCGACATCGTCACGGTGGCGAAGCCGGAGCGGGGGGCGGACTGGACCGCCGCTTTGCTCGATGCGATCGACGGCGACACCGCGCTTGTTGTTGCGCCGCACGTCCACTGGATGCACGGGGTCGTTCTCGATCTGGAGGCGGTGGCGCGGCGCTGCCGGTCGGTGGGCGCAGCGCTGGTTCTGGATACCACCCAGTCGATGGGCGCCTACCCGCTCGACTTCGCTTCGGTAGACCCGGACTATATGGTCGCTGCGTCTTACAAGTGGCTGCTGGGGCCTTATTCGCTCGGCTTCCTGTATGTGGCGCCACGCCACCAAGGCGGTGCGCCCCTGGAGGAAGGTTGGATGACCCGCGCCGGGGCCGAGGATTTCCGCCGCCTCACCGGCTATCCGGACGCGCTTCAGCCCAATGCCCGCCGCTTCGACATGGGCGAGCGCGCCAATTTCGCGCTTCTCCCCGTGGCAGGCGCCGCCATCGAGCAGCTTCTCGACTGGCAGCCGGAGCGGATCGCGGATACGCTTGCCGCGACGACTGCCCGGCTGGAGGCGCAGCTGGCGCCGCTCGGCATTGTCGCGGAAGCGGGGCGGGCGCCGCATTTCCTGCCGGTGCGGTTCGAAGGCGGCATGCCGGAAGACATCGAGAGCCGGCTTGCAGCGGCCAACGTCCATGTCAGCCTGCGCGGCGAGACGATGCGGATCACGCCGCACCTCTACAACAACGCAGCCGACGAGGAGCGGCTGGTTGCGGCGCTGGCGGGAGCCCGCGGCTAGGGGACCCGAAAGCTCTGCCCAGCCTCCGTGGCCCGGAAGGCGGTGTCGGGAATGCTGCGCGCCTTGCGAAGTGCGGCGAGGCGGCGGGGCGGATCGTCGATGGCCTCGAAGGTAAGCTGGAAGGTGCCCCAGTGGATGCCCAGCGCCGCCTTGGGCTTGAGCTTCTCGAACACCGCAACCGCTTCCTCGGGGTTGATGTGGTTCCCCTTCATCACGTCGCGCGGTTCGTAGGCGCCGATCGGGATCAGGGCGAGGCGGAAGGGGCCTTTTGCCGCGGCTTCATCGACCCAGCGGCCGTCGCCCCAGCCGGTGTCCCCGGCGAAAAAGATGTTGCCGGCATCGGTGCGGATCACGAAGGCGGACCACAAAGCGCGGTTGCGGTCGGTGCCCCAGCGCGACGACCAATGGTGGTTGCGGATCACGTCCACCTGCCAGCTGCCGCAGGGTGCCGGCGTGGAGCAATTGTTGAAGACAGCCCATCCGCTTCCCCAATCATGTGCGGTCGCATCGACACCCGCGTTGCGGAGAATGGTATCGTTGCCGAGGCTGGTGACGATCGCCGGCCGATCGCGCTTCCAGAGCCGCTTCAGCGTCGGCAGATCGAGATGGTCGTAATGGTTGTGGCTGATCAGGACGAGGTCGATCTTGGGCAGGTCCTCGAAGCGGACGCCGGGCGCGCGCACCCGTTCAGGGCCGATCGGCGGGAAAGGGGAGACCGTGTCGCTCCACACCGGATCGGTGAGGATGTTGAGGCCGGCGACCTGGATCAAAACGGTGGCGTGGCCGACCCAGGTGACCAACATCTCGTCGCCGGAGACGGCCTTTGGCGGCACGCTCGCGGTGACCGGCACGTGCTTTGGCCAGATGGCGCGCTCGGCGCGGCTGCCGAACCAGCGGCTGAAGAAGCGCGACGGGCTTGCATGGTTTTCGCCGGACGCGTCGTCGGGGTTGAAAAAACGCACCCCGTCGAAATGGCCGCTCGCCGGCCCTGAGTAGTAGATCCGGTCGAGGAACGGCATCACCAGGCTCGGCGCGAGGCAGAGCGCAACCACGCTGAACAGGAGTGCGGTGCCGGCCCGCCGCAGGATCTTGCGCATCGCCGGGCTATTGGCGGCAGCGCTCCCCGCGCGCAAGCCGCTTAGCGGGCGACCGTCCAGCCCGGCGGCGCCGCGGTTTCGCGATGCTCCTCATGGTAGATGTCTACAATCAGCGCCGCCTTCCCCGGAGCAGCGCGGCCGCAGTCCAGCGCGTAAAGTTGGGTCACCGTTCCATAGGCGCCGACGCCGCCGTCCGCCTGCTGGGCGACCTTGGGCGTCGATCCGTCGGCGCAGCGCAGACGGCCGATATAGGCCCGGGCGCCTTCCGGTCCGCCGACTCGCACCGGATTGGCGAGCGTGCCGAGCGGATGCGCCGATGCGGCGGCGATCGCCTGCTCGAGCTCCGCGTCGCCGGTGCCTTCGCCGATGCCGGAAAACAGCTCCTCGGGAACGCCGGTGCGCTCACCGATCTTCTGCGCAACCGCCTGCGGAGCCGCGAGGGTCAGCGGCAAAGCCATGAGAAAGAGAGACATTCTGCGCATGGGGGCTCCGGAAGCAAGGTTTGGGACGTAGATAGAAAGCGGCGAGAAACAGCGCCAGAGCTAGGTGCTATCGGTACGCCCCCGAAACTGTTATCCCGAGTCCGCCGCTCCTTCGGTGCCTGCTTAGTCGTTATAGGGCAGGAACAAGCTGACGGATTGCGCGTCTTAGAACCGAACGCCGCACCGGAGTATCGGTTGTCGGCGTCGGTATACAGGAGGGAAGCGTATGGAAAACTGGATTCTGATCATCGTCATTGGTGGTGTTCTTGGTTGGCTTGCGAGCATCGTCATGCGTCGCGACGCGCAGCAGGGCATTTTGCTCAACATCGTCGTCGGCATTGTGGGCGCAATTATCGGCGGTTGGCTGCTTAGCGGCCTGATCGGCGGCGGGTCGATCACCGAGGGCATCAACGTTCGCTCGCTGATCACGTCGTTCATCGGCGCGGTGATCCTGCTCGCGATCGTTAACCTCGTTACCCGCAAGCGCGTCCGCTAAACAGCGATACGCCCAAGCGAAAGACGGGCCGCCCGGCTTGGCTGGGCGGCCCTTTTTTGTGACTATTCCAGTTCGTAGCTGACGTTGAGGGTAACGCTCAGGCTTTGTTCGCCCGGGCTGATCTCCGTCTTGCTCACCGCCGTCGCGGAGAAGCCGCCGTCGCGGTACATCGGCATCGGGCCGCCTGCACCCCCGCCTTCGCTGATCCACAGCAGGCGGGCAACCCGCTTACCGGTGGCGCGGGCGTAGAGCTCTGCGCGGGCGCGGGCGGCGGCGAGCGCCTTGGTGCGGGCTTCGTCAAGGGCGCCTTCCGGCTTGTCGATGCCCAGCATGGGGCCGTTGATCTGGTTGGCGCCTTGCGCGACCAGGGCGTCGAGGATCTTGCCGGTGGCGGCGATGTCGCGGAAGCGGACGGTGACTTCGTTGCTTGCGCGATAGCCGATCAGCTGCGGGTTGCCGCCATTCTGATCCTGCCGGTAATCGGGGAAGAGGTTGAGCTGGCTGGTCTGGATGTCGCGGTCGGCAATACCGGCCCTGCGCAAGGCGGCGCGCACCGTGTCCATCCGCCGGGCATTTTCCTGAAGCGCGCCCGACGCGGTGGGAGCGGAGGTGACGACGCCGGCGCCGATCCGCACGATGTCGGGCACGCGGGTCACTTCGCCGGTTGCGACGATGTCGAGGCGCGTGCCGGCGATCGTCTGCACCGCCGCATTCTGGGCGGAAGCGGCGCCGGGCGCGGCAGCGGCGAGCGCCAGCAGCGACGCGGTAAAAAGGCTGCGCATGATCTTCATACAAACTCCGGTTGGAACTGGCCCGCCGTTACGGACCCGGTTCTTCCTAACGCGGCGGTGCCTGCACCGTTTCTGAACGGGTCTGCGTGCCCCCGGGTCGCTTTGGCGTGCGCCATCGGGATTCCGCTTGACCCCAAAGGGTTTAGCTGGAAATTGCGGGGGACATGCAGATGCACGACGCTTTTGCCGGCTTCGACGCTGCCGCCACCGCGGCGGGCGCTGGGGCATGGCGTTGGTGGTGGACCGGCTCCGCGGAGGCGTGCGTGCATCGATGGTGAAGGGGACGCATCCAATCTCAACACTCGAAGCAAGGCCCGCCACCCGCGGGCCTTTTCTTTTGTCCCCACGCCATCAGGATTTCTTCATGAACGCCAACACCAACCTCGCTTTCGCCGCTCCGCCCGAAGAAGCGGTTGCGCCCAGCCCCGACGCGATCCTCGCGCGCCTCTATGCCGGCGAGTCGCTGGAGCAGGAGGCGGCCGAGTTCCTCTTCGGGCGCCTCGTGGCCGGCACTCTTCCCGAAGCGTCGATCGCCGCCATGCTGATCGCGCTTCGCTTCAAGGGCGAGACGGCGGACGAAATGATCGGCGCCGCCCGCGCGCTCCGCGCCGCCGATGCGCCGTTCGAGCGGCCGGACTATCTCTTCGCCGACACCTGCGGCACCGGCGGCGACGGATCGTCGCTGATCAACGTGTCGACCGCCGTCGCCTTTGTTGCCGCCGCCGCCGGATTGCCGGTCGCCAAGCACGGCAACCGCTCGGTGACCTCTCCCTGCGGATCGGCCGATGTGCTGGAGCAATTGGGCGTGAAGCTCGACGTGTCCGCGGCGGTGTCGCGCCGGGCGATGGACGAAGCGGGCGTCTGCTTCCTGCTTGCGCCGCTTTACCATCCGGGCCTTCGCCACGCGGCGGTGGTTCGGCGGGCGCTCAAGGTGCGCACGATCATGAACCTGCTCGGCCCCTGCCTCAACCCGGCCGAGCCGCAGGTGCAGTTGCTCGGCGTATCGGAGGCGCGGCACCTCCAGCCGGTGGCGAAGACCTTGGTGTCGCTCGGCGTGCGCAATGCGCTGGTGGTGCACGGGTCGGGCATCGATGAAATGGCGCTCCACGGTGAGACGCAGGCGGTGCGGGTGCTCGACGGCGGGCTTGAGTCGCTGATCCTGACGCCCGAGGATGCCGGCTTGCCGCGGCGTCCGCTGGACGAATTGAGGGGCGGAGATCCGACGGAGAATGCGGCGCGGCTAAGTGCGTTGCTCGCGGGCAAGGGATCGGACGCGGAAGCCGATGCGGTTGCGCTTAACACCGGGGCGCTGCTCCTCGCGGCGCGGCTGGAGCCGACGTTGAAGGACGCGGTGGCGCGGGCGAAGGACCTGATTTCGTCCGGCGCGCCCCATGAGCGGCTTCGCCGCCTCGTGGAGATCACCAATGCGTGAGATTGGCGGCGTGCTTGGCGAGATCGTCGCAAGCAAGCGGTTAGACGTCGCGGCGCGGCTCGACGGCGTATCGCTGAACGACCTGCGTGGGCGGGCAGAGCCGACGACGCGGAGCCTGAAGGCGGCGCTTGCCGCGCCCGGCGCGCGCTTCGTGATGGAGGTGAAGCGCGCTTCGCCGTCCAAGGGGGTGCTTCGCCAGGGCGTTGACCCTGCGGCGGTCGCCCGCGCCTATCGCGGCGCTGCGGACGCAATCAGTGTCCTCACCGACACGCCTTACTTCGGCGGCTCGCTCGGCGATCTCGCGGCGGTGCGGCGGGAGTTCGAGGGTCCGATCCTGGCCAAGGACTTCGTGATCGACCCCCGTCAGGTACCCGAGGCGCGGATCCACGGTGCCGATGCGGTGTTGGTGATGCTGTCAGTTTTGGGCGACGAGGCGGCGGCGGCGGTGATCGCCGAAGCGCGGCGGCTGGGGATGGACGCGCTGGTTGAGACCCACGACGAAGCGGAGATCGCGCGGGCGGTGGCGCTTGGGGCGGAGATCGTCGGCATCAACAACCGCGACTTGAAGAGCCTGAGCGTAGACCTCGCCGTCACCGAGCGGCTTGCGCGGCTCGTGCCGGCGGATCGGCTGGTGATTTCCGAATCCGGCATCGAGAACCGCGCCGACGTGGAGCGGCTCGCCGGCCATGCCGACGCCTTTCTGGTCGGCTCCTCGCTGATGCGCGCCGACGATCCAACGCTTGCCGCAAGGGCGCTTGCGTTCGGGCGGGTCAAGGTTTGCGGGCTGACGAGTCCGGACGATGCGCGGCTCGCGGCGGCGAGCGGTGCCTCCTTTGCGGGGCTGATCATGGTGCCGGGGACGCCCCGCGCGGTGAGCCGGACGGAGGCGGAAGCGATTGCCGCTGCGGCGGGCATTCCCACCGTCGGCGTGTTCCGCAACGAGAAGCCGATGGTGGTGGCGGACACCGCGCGGGCGCCCGGCCTTGCCGCCGTCCAGCTTCATGGCGAGGAGGACGCCGCTTACATCCGCGCCCTTCGCCCGCTGCTGCCTGAGGGCACGGAGATTTGGGGCGTCGCGGCCGTCGGTGCGGACTTGCCCGCGCCGCGCTTGGGTGCGGATCGGACCTTGTTCGACACCAAGGCTGGGAACAGCTCCGGCGGCACGGGGCAGGTGTTCGACTGGAGCCGGATTGCGGGACGCGACGATCTCGCGTCGGGCATTCTCGCCGGCGGGCTCAACCCGGCCAATGCGGCACAAGCGGCGTCGTTGGGCGCTTATGCTCTGGACGTGTGTTCGGGGGTGGAGGCGAGCCCCGGGACCAAGGACCCGGCCAAGCTCCGGGCATTTTTCGAGGCGCTTCGGGTGCCTGTACGAGGAACTTACCTATGAAGATGGACGGGCGCTTCGGCGCTTTCGGCGGGGCCTATGTTCCCGAAATCCTGATGCCGGCGCTGGAAGCGCTGGAGCAGGCGTTTCTCGACGCGCAGCATGACGAGGGCTTCCAGGCGGAGCTTGGCGAGCTGCTCAGCAAATATGCCGGCCGGCCGACGCCGCTCACCCGCTGCCGCAACCTCGGCACGGAGAAGGCACGCATCTACCTCAAGCGCGAGGATCTGCTCCACGGCGGCGCGCACAAGACCAACCAGGTGCTTGCCCAGGCCTTGCTCGCGCGGCGGATGGGCAAGACCCGGCTGATCGCGGAGACCGGCGCTGGTCAGCACGGCGTCGCCACCGCGCTCGCCGGTGCCTTGTTCAGCCTGCCGACCCGCATCTACATGGGCGCGCATGACGTGGAGCGGCAGAAGCTCAACGTCTTCCGGATGCAGCTGATGGGCGCAGAGGTGATCCCGGTGACGTCGGGCGGGCAGGGGCTGAAGGACGCGGTCAACGAAGCCCTGCGTGATTGGACAGCGAGCTTCGAGGACACGCACTACCTCCTCGGCACCGTCGCGGGGCCGCACCCGTTTCCGTTGATGGTGCGGGAATTCCAGCGGGTGATCGGCAAGGAAGCGCGCGAGCAGATCGTGGAGGAGGAAGGGCGGTTGCCCGATGCGGTGGTCGCCTGCGTCGGCGGCGGATCCAACGCGATGGGCATGTTCGCGGACTTCGTCGGCGATGAGGGCGTCCGCCTGGTCGGAGTCGAAGCGGCCGGGCGCGGGCTCGATGGTGAGGAGCATGGCGCGACCTTGCTTCGCGGGCGGCCGGGCATTCTTCACGGCTCCGAGACCTACCTGCTGCAGGACGTAGACGGGCAGATTTCCGACACCTGGTCGGTGTCCGCCGGGCTCGATTACCCGGCGGTCGGGCCGGAACACAGTTTCCTGAAGGACAGCGGCCGCGCCGAATATGTCGGCGCGACCGACCGCGAGGCGCTGGATGCCTTTGCGCTTTTGGCCCGATCCGAGGGCATCGTCTGCGCGTTCGAGTCCGCCCATGCGCTCGCGCACGCGCTGAAGATGGCGGAAGCGGCGACGGAGGAGACGGTGATCGTGGTCAACCTGTCCGGCCGCGGCGACAAGGATATGGAACAGGCGCAGCGGCTGCTTGGCGGAGGCACGGCGTGAACCGCTACGACGCGATGTTCCGTGCGCTTGCGGCGCGCGGGGAGGGGGCGTTCGGCGCCTTTGTGATGCTCGGCGATCCCGATCTTGAAACCAGCGCGCGCATCCTCGACGCATTGATCGAGGGCGGCGCCGACATGTTGGAGGTCGGCATTCCCTTCTCCGATCCGGTCGCGGACGGGCCGGTGATCGAGGCGGCGGCGGTTCGGGCGCTGAAGCAGGGGGTGACGCCCGCTGCCTGCTTCGAACTCCTCAAGGACTTTCGCGCCCGGCATCCGGACGTGCCGGTTGGCCTGCTCACCTACGCGAACCTGGTGATCGCCCGCGGGCGAGAGGCGTTTTACGCCGCCGCCGCGGAGGCTGGGGTGGACAGCGTGCTCGTCGCCGACGTGCCGATGTTCGAAGCATCGCCCTATCTCGGCGCGTCAAAGACCGCGAGGGTAGCGCCGGTGCTGATCGCCGCGCCCAACACGCCGGACGCAACGCTGCGCAAGATTGCGGCGGAAGGGGAAGGTTACACTTATTGTGTCGCCCGCGCCGGCGTGACCGGCGCGGATGAGGAAGTGCGCTTCGGCCACTCGCAGATGCTTGGGACCTTGAAGGCGTTCGGTGCGCCGCCGCCGGTGTTCGGCTTCGGCATTTCGCAGCCCGGCCACGTCGCGCAGGCGCTTGAGGCCGGCGCGGCGGGCGTGATCTCCGGCTCCGCGATCGTCCGGCTGATCGCCGCCAACCCCGGCGCGGAAGCGGACGCGGTGCGCCCGTTCGTTGCCGAGATGAAGGCGGCGACCCGCCCGAAGCGCCCCGCTTAGCGGCGGCGGCCGGCGACCAGGCGGTAGATGAACAGAATTATGATCGCGCCGATAATGGCGCCGAAGAAGCCTGCGCCCGAATTACCACGGTCGAGGCCGATCAAGTGGGTGAGGAAGCCCGCAAGCAGCGCGCCCGCGATGCCGAGCAGGATGGTGACGATGCACCCGCCCGGGTCCTTGCCCGGCATGACCGCCTTGGCGATGATGCCCGCTAAGGCGCCGATGATGATCCACATGAACCAACCATGATCGGTCAACAGGTTCATCGCTGTTCCTCCCTTGCTCGCTTTTCCCGGGCCGCAACATGCCCGGTGGTCAATATCCAACAATGAATGTACAGATGCGGTTCCGCGCCTGGGGGCACGCGCGACAGTTAATGCTTGTTGCCGGTGACTTATCAGGCTAATACACTAGCCGGAGCGGAAGCGCTGCCAGGCGAGCGGGTTGGGGATCATGGACGCTATGAACATCGAATCGAGCAAGTGGCGCAGCGGCGCACTCGATGGCACTTCGACGGAAACGGAAACGGACGTCATCGTGGTGCAGCGCCGGCGGCGGCGTAACATCATCATCGCGGTGCTTGCCGTGGTGGTGCTCGCAATCGCCCTCTACCTCGTCTTCGGGCGCGGCGGCGGCGAGGAGAAAGCCGGTCCCGCGGGCGCCGGCAAGGGCGGAGCGGCCGAAGCGCCGGCCGTCACCGTGGTCGTCCCCGGCCGCCAGCAGGTTGCCCGCACCATGTCGGCGACCGGAACGCTGGCCGCGCGCCGCGACATGCCTGTCGGCGTTGCCGGCGAAGGCGGAATGATCGCGCGGGTGCTGGTGGAGCGGGGCCAGTGGGTCGGCGCAGGCCAGACGCTGGCCGTGATTGAACGCTCGGTTCAGTCCCAGGAAGCGCAGCAGCTCGCCGCAAGCATTGAAGTCGCCCGCGCCGATGCGCGGCTCGCTCAGCAGGAATTGCAGCGCGCCCAGTCGCTGGTGGCGCGCGGCTTCGTGTCCAAGGCCGACGTCGAACGCCGCACCGCCACGCGCGACGCCGCCAACGCGCGGGTCCGGGTCGCGGAAGCGCAGCTGGGCGCCTCCCGCGCCCGAATCGGTCGCCTCGACATCCGCGCGCCTGCCGCAGGCCTCGTTCTCGACCGCAAGGTCGAACCCGGCCAGGTGGTCAGCGCCGGCTCCGGTGCGCTCTTCCGCATTGCCCAGGGTGGCTTGATGGAGCTCGTCGCTCGCCTGCCGCAAACCGATCTGTCCACCCTTTCGGTGGGCGTGCCGGTCACTGTCACACCCGTCGGATCAATGCAGAGCTACCAGGGCTCGGTGTGGCAGATTTCGCCGATCATCGATCCGCAGACCCGGCAGGGCGAGGCGCGCATCGCAATTCCCTACAACCGCGAACTCCGGCCAGGCGGCTTCGCTTCCGCGTCGATCAGGGCAGGCGCCACGGTGGCGCCGCTGCTTCCCGAATCTGCGGTTCTGACCGACGACACCGGCACCTACGTGCTGATCGTCGCGCAGGACAACACGGTGCAACGCCGCGCCGTCCGCACCGGATCGGTGACCGACAAGGGCGTGGTGATCGCGGAAGGGCTCGAAGGCAACGAGCGTGTCGTCCAGTCGGCGGGCGCGTTCCTGAACCCGGGCGAGAAGGTCCGTCCCCAGCGGGCGGCGGCGGCGCGCTAGGCCACAGGCCGATTTGGAGTTGATGAACCATGCGTAACATCTCGAGCTGGGCCATCCGGAACCCGGTCATCCCGATCGTTCTGTTCACCTTCCTGCTCGCCATGGGGCTGTTCGCCTTCATGCGCATGGACATCAACTTGAACCCGGACGTGACCTCGCCCGCGGCCAACGTGTCGATCAGCCAGCCCGGCGCGGCCCCGCCCGAGCTCGAGATCCAGATCACCCGCCGCGTCGAAGCAGCGGTGCGCGGCATCAACGGCGTCAACGAAATCAACTCGTCGATCCGCGAGGGCAACAGCAACACCTTCATCTCGTTTGAAATTGGCACCCCGGTCGACCGCGCCGTCTCCGACGTGCGCGACGCGATCGCCCGCATCCGCGGCGATCTGCCCGAGGGCATCCTTGAGCCGCAGGTCGAGCGCGTCGATTTCACGGACGAGCCGATCGGCTATTTCTCCGCCGAAAGCACCGACATGACGGTGGAGCAGCTCAGCTGGTTCATCGATGACACGCTGAACCGCCGCCTGATGGGTATCGAGGGCGTTTCGGTGGTCAGCCGCACCGGCGGCGTCAGCCGCGAGATCAAGATCGAACTCGATCCCGTCCGCATGCAGGCGCAGGGCGTTACGGCGTCGCAGATCAACCAGCAGCTGCGCCAGGTGAACCTCAACGCAGCCGGCGGCCGCGCGGAAATCGCCGGCTCCGAGCAATCGGTGCGCGTGGTCGGCAGCGCACTGACCGCCCACGCCCTGGGCGAAAGCCAGATCTCGGTCGGCGGGCGCACCATCCGGCTGAACTCGATCGCGCGGGTGCGCGACCAGTGGGCGGAGCAGAACAGCTACGGCATCCAGAATGGCCGCCAGGTCGTCAGCTTCATGATCCAGAAGGCCAAGGGCTATTCGGACGTCACCGTTTACCATGAGGTGCGGAAAGCGCTCGACGAGCTGCAGAAGGAGGACAAGCGCGTCCGCTACACCCTGCTGTTCACCCCGGTAAAATATATCGAGATGCAGTATGAATCGTCGATGCGGGCGCTCGTGGAAGGCGCGCTTCTGGCGGTTGTCGTGGTGTTCCTGTTCCTGCGCGACTGGCGCGCGACCCTGATCTCGGCAATCGCCATTCCGCTGTCCGCAATCCCGGCTTTCTGGTTCATGGACATGATGGGCTTCACGCTCAACATGGTGACCTTGCTGTCCTTGAGCCTGGTCGCCGGCGTGCTGGTCGACGATGCCATCGTGGAGATCGAGAATATCGTTCGGCATATGCGGATGGGCAAATCCGCCTATCAAGCCTCCATCGAGGCCGCCGACGAAATCGGCCTGCCGGTGGTTGCAACCACCTTCTCGATCGTCGCCGTCTTCTTGCCCGTCGCCATGATGAGCGGGATCATCGGACAATTCTTTATCAGCTTCGGCCTCACCATCGTGATCTCGGTGCTGATCAGCCTGGCCGTCGCCCGCATGATCACGCCGATGATCGCTGCCTACTTCCTCAAGTCGCATGGCGAGGCGAAGCACGGCGAAGGGTGGGTAATGGACAAATATGTCACTTTGCTCCGCTGGACGTTGCGCAACCGGTGGAAAACGGTCGCGGTCGGCGCTTTGGCGTTCGTCGCCACCATCGGCGCCTTCGCAACCCTGCCCTTCACATTTCAGCCGAACACCGATGACGACACCGTTCAGGTCTCCGCGGAACTGCCGCCCGGCTCGACCCTAGAGCAGACGCGGGTGGTGGCGGACAAAGCCGCGGCGATCCTGCTGAAGCAGCCCGATGTCGCCTCCGCCTTTGAGTCGGTGCGCGCCGGCAACGGCACCATCTACATCTCCTTGAAGGATCGCGACGGCGGGCGCGAGCGGACCAGCACCGAATTCCAGCGCGAGGTCGGCCCGCTACTCCAGGGTATTCCCGATGCGCGTGTCGGCTTCCGCAACTCGCAGCGCGTCGGCGGCCGCGACGTCTCGGTACTCCTCGCCGGCTCCGATCCGGCCAAGCTCAACGCCGCGGCGCTGCAGCTGGTTGAACAGATGCGCCAGCGTCCGGAACTCAAGGCGCCGCGCATCGCGGGCGATCTCCGGCGCCCGGAAATCACCATCAAGCCGCGCCGCGACCTGATGGCCGATATGGGCGTCACAACGGCGGCGATGAGCCAGGCCATCCGAGTCGCGACGCAGGGCGAGATCGACCAGGCGAGCGCCCGCTTCTCCCTGTCGGACCGGCAGGTGCCGATCCGCGTCGCGGTCAGCGAAAACGCACGCCAGAACCTGTCGACGATCGAGAACATGCCGGTGTCAACCAGCAGTGGCGGTACGGTTCCTTTGAAGGTCATCGCCGACATCAGCTTCGGCGCCGGGCCCTCGGTGATCCAGCGCATCAACCAGCAGCGCCGCGTCATGGTCGGTGCCGATCTGGCGCCGGGCGTGGTAGACGGCGAAACCATCGTCAACCAGCTGCCGATCATGCAGAACCTGCCCGAAGGCGTGGAACGCGCCCGCTCCGGCCAGCAGCGCGAAGAGGCGATGCTTGTGTCCGAGTTCCTCGGGGCGCTGGTTTCCGGCACCTTCCTGGTGTTCGCGGTGCTGGTGCTGCTCTACAAGCGCCTGATGGCGCCGTTCGTGAACATGGGTTCGCTGCTGCTCGCTCCGCTTGGCGGCGCGATTGCGCTCCACATTGCCGGTCATGCGGTGTCGATGCCGGTGATGATCGGCATCCTGATGCTGTTCGGCATCGTCGCCAAGAACTCGATCCTGCTGCTCGACTTCACCATCGAGGAGATGGCCAAGGGCGTGGACAAGGACGAGGCGATCGTCGACGCCGGGCACAAGCGTGCACAGCCGATCGTGATGACCACGATGGCGATGGTGGCGGGCATGGTGCCGACCGCTTTGTCGCTGGAGGGCGACGCCAGCTGGCGCGCGCCGATGGCGGTGGTGGTGATCGGCGGCCTGCTGCTGTCGACCTTGCTGACGCTGGTTCTGGTGCCGGCTTCGTTCAGCCTGGCTGACAGCTTCGAGCGGTGGCTTGCGCCCAAGTTCCGGCGGATCATCACCTACAAGGGGGTGGGCGATCATGGCCCGGCGGCGGACGCGCCGCACGCGCCGCAGCCGGCCGAGTGAACCAAATAGGCGGCGGGCCATTTGACAGGGGCATGAACCCCGTCAACCGGCCCGCCCCTTCCCGTACCAGCCCAAGCGTATCCGGCGTCCGCCAGATGCGGCTGATCGCCACCGGCATGCTGCTGGCGATGGCGGGCGTGTTCGCGTTGAGCAGCCGCTTCGACGGCATCCATCCCGCTTGGGGCTTCGTTCGCGCCTTTGCCGAAGCGGCGATGGTAGGCGGGCTGGCGGACTGGTTCGCAGTCACCGCCTTGTTCCGCCACCCGCTCGGCCTGCCGATCCCGCACACCGCGATCATTCCGCGCAACAAGGACCGGATTGGCGAAACCCTCGCTTCGTTCCTGCGCGACAATTTCCTGATCCCGTCGGTTGTCGCGCGGCGAATGCGCAGCGTCGACGTTGCAGGCGCGATCGGGCGCTTCCTCGCCAACCCGGCGCCGGAAGGGCGGATGCGCGAGGGCGCGTCGCGGATGTTCGCGAGCCTACTTGAATCGCTCGACGAGGAGCGGCTCGGCGGCATGGTGAAAAGCGCCGTCTCCTCGCGGCTCAGGAGCATGGAAGTGGCACCCCTGCTCGGCAAATCGCTGGAAGCGGCGATCACCGAGGAACGGCATGTGCCCCTGCTCGACGCGATGGTGACCTGGGCAGGCCGCACCCTCGACGCCAATGAAGAGATGGTGCGGACGATGGTGCACCAGAAAGCGGGCTGGGTGATGCGCCTTGCCGGGCTGGACGCAAAGCTCGCGGACGCAATCATGGACGGGCTTCGCAAGCTTACGATCGACATGGCGATCGACCCCGACCACCCGCTCCGCGCCAAGGCTGAGGAAGGCCTCGCCAAGCTCGCCTGGGACCTGCAGTTCGACCCCGAAACGCAGGCCAAGGTGGAAGCGTGGAAGAACGAGGTCATCGCGAACAAGGCGGTTGCCGATTGGGTTGGCGGCCTTTGGGAGAATAGCCGCAATGCGCTGCTCCGCGCCGCCCGCGATCCGGACGCGGCGCTGGCGGGCAAGTTCGGCGAAGCGCTGAAGCAGCTCGGCGAAAGCATCCAGGGCGACCAGCGCCTCAACCGCGCCCTAAATGCCTTTGCGCGGCGCGCGGTGGTGGGCGTGGCCAAGACCTATGGCGGCGGTATCGTGAAGCTGGTTTCGGAGACGGTACGCGGCTGGGATGCGCGGACGATCACGGGGCGGTTGGAGAATGCGGTCGGGCGCGATCTGCAGTACATCCGCATCAACGGCACGATCGTCGGTGGGCTGGTCGGCCTGCTCATTCACACTGTGGAAGTGCTGACGTAAAAAGCCCCTCCCCTTCAGGGAGGGGTGGGGGAGGGGACTGTCCCCTGCACCCGTGCTCAGAGGTGGGAGCGGGCTTATATGCCCCTCCCCAACCCCTCCCCTGAAGGGGAGGGGCTATTCGCCTTACCCGTCGCTTGCCCGTTCGATATCCGCACCCACGGCCTGAAGCTTCTCCTCGAGCCGCTCGTAGCCGCGGTCGAGGTGGTAGACGCGGTGGACCTGGGTTTCGCCTTCCGCGGCGAGGCCGGCGAGTACGAGGCTCATCGAGGCGCGGAGGTCGGTCGCCATGACGGGGGCGCCCGTCAGGCCCTTCACCCCGCGGACCACCGCCGAGCGTCCGCGCACTTCGATATCGGCGCCCATGCGGTTGAGCTCCGGCACGTGCATGTAGCGGTTCTCGAAGATCGTCTCGGTGAGGAGGCTGGTCCCTTCCGCGAGCGCCAGCATCGCCATAAACTGCGCCTGCATGTCGGTCGGGAAAGCGGGGTAGGGGGCGGTGGAGATCGACAAGGGCTTGAGCGGGCCATTGGCGGTGACCTTCACGCCGTCGCGCGTGTCTTCCACCACAAGCCCCGCGTCGCTGAGGCCGGAAAGGATGCCGGGCATCGTTTCCTTGCGTGCGCCGAGCAGCTCCAAGGAGCCGCCGGTGATGGCCGCCGCGCAGGCGTAGCTGCCCGCTTCAATGCGGTCGGCCATGACGGCATAGGTCGCGCCGTGCAGCCGGTCCTTGCCGTGGATGGTGAGGGTGTCGGTGCGCAGCCCCTCGATCTGCGCGCCCATCGCGATCAGGCACTGGGCGAGGTCGGTGATCTCCGGCTCGCGGGCGGCGTTTTCGATAACGGTGGTGCCTTCGGCGAGAACGGCCGCCATCAGCGCATTCTCTGTGGCGCCGACGGAGACTAAGGGGAAGTTGATCGTGCCGCCCTTCAAGCGCCCGCCAGGCGCGGTGGCTTTGACGTAGCCGGAGGCGATCTCGATCTCCGCGCCCAAGGCCTCCAGCGCCTTTAAGTGCAGATCCACCGGCCGCATGCCGATCGCGCAGCCGCCGGGCAGGGAGACGGTCGCCTGCCCGGCACGGGCGACGAGGGGGCCGAGCACCAGGATCGAGGCGCGCATCTTGCGAACGATGTCGTAGGGGGCGACGGTGGAGCCGATGTTGGACGCGCGAAGCGTCATCACCCGGCCGAACTCGTCCGCCTTCGCGCCCTCGACGGTGGTGGAAATGCCGAGCTGGTTGAGGAGGTGGCCGAAGCTGTCGACGTCGGCGAGGCGCGGCAGGTTGCGAAGTGTCAGCGGCTCATCGGTGAGCAGCGCGCAGGGCAAAAGGGTGAGCGCCGCGTTCTTGGCCCCGGAAATGGGAATGCGGCCGTTGAGCGGCTTTCCGCCGCGAATGATGATGCGATCCATGCGAGGTTCTTACGGTTTTCGAGTGGCCGCGCAAGCGGTGGGGCAGGCGAGGGCGCTCAGGCTTTTTCCAGCGTGCACTGAAGCGGGTGCTGGTTCTCTCGGGCGAAGTCGATCACCTGACTGACCTTGGTTTCGGCCACTTCGTAGGTGAAGACGCCGCAGACGCCCACGCCGCGCTGGTGGACCTGGAGCATCACCCGGGTGGCGTCCTCGATCCCCATTTTGAAGAAGCGCTGGAGGCACAGGACGACGAATTCCATCGGCGTGTAATCGTCGTTCAGCATCAGCACCTTGTAGGGCGACGGCGTCTTGGTGCGGGTGCGCGTGCGGGTGGCGACGCCGAGGCCGGTGCCTTCGTCGTCTCCCTTGCGCTCGTCGGCGGCGATGATGGTGTTGTCGGTGCTGAACATGTCGTGTTTTCTAAATATCGTGTCGCGGGAGCCCGGGGCAAGAGATTCGCCGCGTCTGCCCGTCCAACGCCATAGGCCGGGCGGCCGTTTCCCCCAAATGCGAAAAGGGCGGCCTCCCCGGAAGGAAGCCGCCCAATTCTGTAGCAGGCAGTCGCTTAGAGGGCGACGGCGCTGCGGACGCGCTCAGCCGCGACGGTGGCGCGGTTGGTCATCGGCTCGGCGACTTCGCCGGCGAGCTTGATCATCTTTTCGCTCAGCTTCGAGGTCTCGGCGACGGTGTTGTCGAACTGGCTGCGGACGAACTCGGTCTGCAGGCGGAAGAAGTCGGCGGGCGACTTGACATCGGCGAAGCCCTTGAGAGCGGCGGAGGCGCCTTCAAAGCTCTTGCGGCCGAATTCGGCAACGTCCTGGCCGACGGTTTCGAGGCCCTTGGCGACGATCTTGGTGGAAGCGACGAGCGCTTCGACGTTGCCGCGGCCGAGCTCGGTCAGCTCTTCGGCGAAGCGCGTGTTGCGCTCCATGGCGGTCTTGGCGCGCTCGTTGACGTCGCCGAAAGCGGCCTGGACGCGCTCGGCGACCTTGTTGGTTTCGTTCTTCATCGTCTGGGTTCCCTTGTTCAGGTTGTCGGTGTTGGTGCGAATGGCCGATTTCGCGGCCTGGGTGGTCTTCGCCGCGGTCGCCGAAGCGGCCTTGGCAGTGGTCTTGGCGGCCTTGCGGGCCGGCTTGGCCGACGCGGTCTTCACGGCCTTGGCACGGCGCGCCGGAGCAGCGGCAGGCGCCGAAGCCTTGGCGGCGGCTGCCGGGGCGGCAGCGGCCTTGGGAGCCTCGGCCGGCTTGTCGGCGGCCTTGGGCGCCGACGCGTGCGACGCGGCGGTGTGGCCCGAATTGGACTCGGCAGCCTTGGCCGGAGCGTGCGCCTTGGCGTCGTGGTTCTGGTTCTGGTCTGCCATGTGTCGTACCCTTGTTCTTCTGTGCTGCACTGCAACATAATGTACCGGCCCAACCGTTTCAAGCGGATTTTGTTGCAGTGCAGCAGAAGAAGTTTTCACTGCTGTGCCGATGGGTTCGGGCGGGCGGCGCACGGCGGCGCGACGGAACAGCACGGGGCCTGAAAGGTTGGAACGCCGCCGGATCGAAAACCGGCCAGTTCAAACAGGAGGAAGCCCCATGAAATCACCATCGCTGAAGCAGACGCTGCTCGCCGCCGCCGCCTTTGCACTTCTGCCAACCGCTGCCGCTGCGCAGAGCGACGTCAAGGAACGCGCGGAAGATCTTTCCGAGCAGGCCAATGAAATCCAGCAGCAGGCCCAGGAGCTCGCCAACGACGCCACCGCGACGCGCGAAGGCAATGACCGCCGCGACCGCGACGGCGTTGCCGGCACCGGAATTGGCGACGGCGACGGCAACCGCGCCGGCCACGACGAGCGCGACGGCGACGACGACGGCGGCAAGTGGGGCCTCCTCGGCTTGCTCGGCCTCGCCGGCCTGCTCGGCCTCAAGCGCCGCGACAACAACCACCACGTCCACACGGACAACACCAACCGTCGGATCTGATTCGGCCCGGGCGCGGGAACGCGTCTGGCGACGCCGCAAGGCGCCTTGAGACCGATCGGCTCCCTCGGGGGCCGGTCGGTTCTTTGCTTGAGGGGAGGGTGGCGGAGGTGAAGTTCATAAAGTTCACGATGTCGCGCATTTCGCGGCGGGGCGCTTGGAGAATGGAGCTTTTGGGGATCGGCGCCGGAGGTAGCTGGTCCAAAGGTCCCAATGTTCGCACTCGTGCGCATGTTCGGGCGAGTGCTCTCCGGCGTGGGCTGACAATAGCGCCGCGGCCGCGCACCCGGCGAGCGGATGCCGCATGTCCAGTCGTGATTCGCCCTTTGTTCCATCTTTCAGGATGGCGTTATTATACCACACGTACCCAATTGCCCGATGCTGATTAGCTTGATAAGACTGCCGCCAAATTCCCGTGGGGGCACAAGAAGATGGCGGAGCCTGAGCGGGAGCACCCACTCATTGCCGAAGCAAAGGCACAGCTAGGGCAGTTTCTTGCCCTCAATCCCGAGGCGTCGCTCGCAAGGATTGAGATCGATGAGGAGACACGGATTTTCGTTTCGGATCCGTGGGGAGACCCATCCGTCGCGTTCATCCTTCCAAAGGATTACTCTGCAGCCGCGAGTGCCTTGAACGGGGTTTATCTGCCTTCCCGATATTCTGCGCTCTATCATACCGCTGAAAAGAAGCTGGAGATCATTTGGACGACCTACAAGCTCGGTGAGGACGATGCCGAGTTGATGGATCGGGAGTTTGATTTCACTCTGGGGGGTGCCACTAGGAAATGCGGGTTTGGTAGATCAAGCGACGCCTTGCTCACAATCGCTCCGCTTTTAGGAGTGCGTATGATTTCGAACACGGAGTTCCGGAACCTCCGATCATTTGCATCATACGTTCAAAGCAATGGAGAGGCAGACGAACTCGGCGCGTTCGGCGAGCCTATATCTTTCTGGATCAATGATGTTGAGTGGGATGATGATGATATACTCAACCTCATTCGCCATATAAACTTCTACTTGCGGTACTACGATAGCGAGTCACCGGTGATCGTGGTTCATCCGCGTAAGTCACAAGTGGAGATAAACCCGAAGACGCGTTATTTTGAGGGGTTTGACGGCTTTCCAGAGCACATAATCAGCAGAGGTTTAGACCCGAACCTTCTTGTGCTTTGGGGGGCCTCGTTTGGAGCCACGCGCTCAGCGAACTTCTTAAACTTTTATCGAATTATTGAATACGTATCGTTCTACCATATGCATTCGGAAGCCTTCCGAGAAATCCGCGATCTCATCAAGAAGCCTCACGCCCTTGCCGATCTGGAACGATCAACTCGGGATATCCTGCTGGTTCTGCGAACCATCAAGTATCAGCGGGAGCAGGAAGCGATCAACACGGTCATCAAAGATGTGGTGACGCCCGGGCTGCTGTGGAAGGAAATTTCTCAGAATCGAGCGTTTTTCGAGAAGGCGACAATTTTTGAGGGCGACCTAACGATCGATGCGCTCATCAACGAGAAGGCGACCCTGGAAGGCTTCGGAAAGCAGGGGGTGGAGCGGTTCGCTACCTCCGTAACCAAGATTCGCAACGCTCTGGCGCACGGGAAGGACATTAGCTCGCACAAAACCATTCTTCCCACGTCATACAATTTTGATCTTTTGCAGCCATGGTTGCACCTACTCGCAGTCGCTGCTGGAGAGGTTGTGCTTTATGAGGCAGCGCATTAGATAAGGATCGTCTCCGCTCGTATTCGCGGGCAAAGGCCGGGAGATTCAGAATGAACACAGGCGGATAACAACTGCGAATCAGCAGGCCCGCAGCTACGGCTGCGGGCGCCGGTTACGTTTGCGTGCGATAGCTTGCATCGCTCGATCAAATTTTTCGTCGCCCTCGATGGGGTCGAGTTCGCCAGCCGCGATCAGCCTTTCGGCTTCGCGCCTGAATGCCTCGCCTTGCTCCTCGGGCGTCATCCCCGGTCTCTTTTTCGGCATCACTATCGGCCTCAGTTAGCTTGTTGATAGGTGAGGCGACGACCAACGATGCCGTTCAACAGCGCGTCGGCGCGGTCGGTATCGTTGAAGCCGTTGGCGGCACGGTTGGTGTAGCGGAAATCAAATTCGGCAAGATAGCGATGAAGATGCTTCTTCGCGCAGTGCTGATAGACGCCCTTCATGCCGCGCTTGAAGATGCTGAAATAGCCTTCGATGGTGTTGGTGTGGATGTCGCCACGGACGTACTCACCGGCGCCGTGGTTCACTGCGCGATGCTGCCACACAGTCGAGAACGGGCGGTAGTGGCGGGCTTCGTCGGTCACCAGACGGGCCTCAGTGGCGAGGTTGTGGATCATCATCGGCTCGATGTCGCCTGAGGTAAGCTTGTCCACCACCATGGCGCGGCTACGGCCAGTGTCGCGATCGACAAGGGCAAGAACCTTGATCTTGTGGTGATATGCAAAGCCAACCTTGCTGCCCGGCTCGCGGCCGATGAAGGTTTCGTCCACTTCTACAATGCCGCCGCCTTCACCGAAGAAGCCGGGGTCGTTGGAGCGCATGGCTTCGCGGATACGGTGAGACATGAACCAGGCGGTCTTAAGGGTAACGCCGAGGGTGCGGTGAAGCTGGTTAGAGCTGATGCCCTTCTTGCTACCGGCAATCAGGTAAATCGCCTGAAGCCAGATGTTCATGGCAACCTTGCTGTCCTCAAAGATGGTGCCGATCTTCACGGTGAAGGGCTTGCGGCACTGGTAGCACTTGTAGGCGCCAACGCGGGTGCTCTTGCCGCCCATCTTGCCGATCCGCTCCACGCCGCCGCAGTGCGGGCACACCGGACCCTCAGGCCAGATGCGCGCCTCTACGTAAGCGTAGGCTGCTTCTTCGTTGTGAAAGTGCGGGGCAGAAAGGGCGGAAGCCATTGGTCGTCTCCTGATAGAGAGACCCTAGGCTAGCAGGTTGGGTACGTCAAGTATAATAACGCCTTCAGGATGGATCATAAATGGGGGCATGTAGGAAAGTGTTTTCTTGGCGCCCCTTCTTAGCCCTGCCGCCGCGCAAGCCGGCGGGCGTCGCGCCGCATCGCCGCCAGGCAGGCCTCGCCGCCGGAGAGGGTGAATACCTCCTCGTCGATCGCCAGCTCCAGCTTTCGGGCAAGCGCCGCGATGTCCGGCGCGGGGGCGCGGAGCAGCCGGCGGGTTGCGGCATAATAACGGTCGGAAAGCCGATCGAACCGCGCGTCGCTCGCCGAGCGGCCGGCGCGCATCGCCCCTTCGGCAGCGCGAAAGGCGGCAAGGGCGGCTGCCCAGCGCTCGGCGCGGCGGGCGTTCTTCTGGTCAGCGGGTGCGCTGCCAATTTCCCAGGAGCGGGTGGATGCCGGAGCGAGCCCGTCATGACCAAAGGGAGCCGCCGCGCTCAGGACAGGCGCGAGGCAAGCAGCGCCTAGCAGAGCGCGCCGCGACACATTAAGGTCGGCACCAGCCATCCTTCGCCTCCTTCCACAAAGGCGTTCGTTGGTCAGAACCGGAGCAAGGCAGCCACCTTGCCCCGGTTCGCGAATATATGTGCGCAACTATTCGGGGCAAGTCAATAGCCGATCCACCCAAAAGAGGCCGAGGACGCCCCCGCACCGGCATCGGCCCGGCCATCTCCATGCGCCTTTACCCGGAGATGGAGGCGGCGCTCTATGCGTGGATCGAACGCCAGTCGGACCCGAAGCCTTCAAGGTCCGAAGCGCTGCGGCGGCTGGTGGAGAAGGGGTTAGAGGCGGAGATCGGTAAGGGCGAAATTGTCGTCGCGCCCGTGACTTGAGACGTGCGAGCGGTGTGCCGCTTTGGGGAAGTTCGGCGACCGAGTTCTACTAGTGCTTCGCCTGTATAAACGCCAAAATTGCCGCCGCCGGGAGCGCAGCAGAAAACCTGGTTTTCTCACCGCCGGCAACTTCGCCTTCCAGCCACGAAATTGTCATGCCCACGCACCAGCCATCGCTGAGGAGTACAGGACACCCACTACTTCCTGGGGCGACTAAGTTTGAAATAATAATTGCCTCTGATTTCTGTAGGTAGAGATCCGCTATAGCATTCACCTCCCCGCGATGGCCCATCAGAACTGGCAGGGCGCCTGGCAAGTTCGGATAACCCAGAGTGTAGACGTCATCAAACATCGTCGCCGAAGTGCTAAATCTAAAAGCAGGCGCCGCCACATCTTCGACAAGGGGCAATATGCATAGATCGTGAAGGTCGGAGAAGATCGGCTCCCCTGCGACTAGCACCAGCCCGGAGGCCGTCGTAATTGCTTGCACCTCGATCCCGGCGTTCGGGTCAAGATTATGGCGACAAGTCACTATGAAGGATGGCCTGTTGTGCGTGGCCTTTGCGATGAAGCCGCTCCCGCGGTAGGGCTGGTCTTCCTTCAGGACATCGATAGACAGAAGTGCGTCGCTATACCGATCGGCAAGCGCAGCCGGTGGCGCGAAGAGATTCTGGAAAGTGTCACCACGCAGGTGCTCCAGCAGGACGGGCGTGTCGATTGAATGGTCAGCAAAGGCTCCAGGCATGTGACCAAACGAAGGTGCTACGATGCGACTGGCGACAAGCCGCTGCCAAATGTAATTAACCGGCGCCATCTCGTAAGGGCTACCCCCGCAAATTAGCGCCTGGAATAGCTCCAATGAGAAGTAACCAGACTTCAAGAGGTTCAGCTTCTCCGTTGGGTTTGGCCTGTGCTGAAACGAGAGCCCCTTAGCGATGAGTGCGTGGTAGTCAGCAGGATCGTCAAACATCAGCCGTAGCCGTTGCTCAGACAAGCGAATCATCGCGGCGGTTGGTGGATCAAGGTAAGGGTGTGGTCTCATTCCCGCTCAATTCGGTAAATCGAGACCCATGACAAGAACCAACGCATGCGAAGCTGTTAACCTGCTGCTGGCTGCTATGTTCTGCCAACGCCATCCTGATCGGCGTAGGCATAGCTTTATGTACAGCCGCCCAGGAAAGCACGCGCTTATGGGGGGAGCAGGGTTCGAGGTAAATTACGACAACAGGGGGCTGCTTTTGGCAGCGCTCTTTATGCGTCGGAACGCTGCACCGCACCTCCGTTCACTGTCGATTAGCGATGTGGAAAAAGCTCTTACGAGCTTCATCAGCGACAACTTCTGGATCATCGGTGAGGAGGCTTGGAACAGCTGTTTTTTAGGGCCCGGCGAGGCGAGCGACGCACCGTATGCCAGCTTTGTCTCGGAAACTACAAAGACGCACCTGGCTGAAGCGCTCTTCACGTCGGATCTTTTTACCGAGCCGAGCCATCTCTTCGTTTTTCCCTTGGTCGTCGTTCGCGTTGATCAGGAGTTCGAGTGCCCAACGTTTCTCTTATTGAAGCCCGAAGGGCTCAGGCCGGACCGGCTTCCTCCTGGCTATATCGCCGCTGATCTTCAGGTGGAGAGCTTCCCGCCCTTCAAACGATGGGATGGCATCCGCTATTCGCCGGCATCCTGGCTTGGTGTCCGGGCAGGCACGTCCGAGGTAGCAAAGCGGAACCGCGCAGCGATCTTAGGTGCGGTGGCACTCCTGCCTCACAGATTAGAGCGCTACTTATTCACCGGGCGGAAGTTATTTGGGGGCCTGTGCACATTTAGCGGCTCGTTAAGTATGACGAGCAGCGAACCCCATACGCCGGCACTGTCAGAGGACGTCGTGATTGGAAGCGAGGATCACGCTTGGCTGAGCATCCTCGCCAAGAAGATTGAATCGCCGGTGAAGATCGACAAGCGGCAGATGAGGGCGCTGGAGTATTTCTATCGCGCTTGGGTTCCTGATCCGACCCGCCGATTCCCTACTTTGTTTGGAGCTCTTGATGCGATCTACGGCGATGCGGGGAGAGCCACGCAAAGTGTCATAGACGCTGTCGGGCCTGTGATGGGAACGGCATACGACTATCAGCGCCTAAAGCTCTTGCTGGGGCTACGGGCGAGTGTAATTCACGGAGGCGCACCGAATGTATATGAATCCAGTGACTACCACCATTACTACGAAAGATATGAGGAAGACGCAATTCGGGACCTTGAGGTGATAGTAGCCCGGTGTCTTCAGGCGGTAATTTTTGGCTCGGCGATGCAGGAGCGGCCACACACCTATGCAGCGTTGATACGACAGCATACGGGAAGAGATGTGTAGCGGCCGCTTTTGGCCATCATCGGGAAGACCATTGGCAAGCGCCTCGTTTGAACGAAATGATCGGAAGTTTCGTCTGCTTCTAGCTAAAAGCGGTTTTTTCTGCGAGGATCCGAGATGTAACATAACGGAGTGGCGGTGGGGCCCTTGAGCGCCCCCTACTTGCCCCGAACATAACTTCCTGGCGCGTCCTCCAGCGCCTTCAGCTTCCCACCCCCAGGCACCCGCGCCCCCTTCGCCGGTACCCTCTTCTCCCCCTGCGCCCCAATCCACGCGATCCAATCCGGCCACCAGCTGCCCTTGGTTTCCGTTGCGCCCTCCACGGACTCCTCAAGCGTCGCGACCTTCGCGTGGTTGGTCCAATATTGGTACTTCCCGGCTTCGGGCGGGTTGACGACTCCGGCGATGTGGCCGCTGCCGGCGAGGACGAACTTCAGCGGGCCGCGGAAGGGGTTGGTGATTTTCCAGACGCTTTTGGCGCGAGCGGCGATCCGAAGAGGCCTGCTCTCTCGCTCAGGCAAATTCCTGCTTGTCAGCCAGATGGAGGTAGCGGGTGTCGAAGTCCCCCACCTTTGCCAAAGCTTCCCAGTCATCGATGGAAACGGAGCGCAACGTCCGCTGGGTGAGCCCTTCTCTGTCGAAACTCTTCAGCGTTCGGTTCACATGGACCGGTGTCAGGCCCGTACAATCCGCCAATTGTTCCTGGGTCATCGGCATTTCGTAGCTGCACACGCTGCCCAAACCTGCGTCTTGCAGCCTGACGCCGAACTCGCACAGCAGATGGGCCATGCGCGTACGGGAATCCCTCCGGCCGACGTTGGCCGTCCACTCGCGATGAACCGAAGCGTCGACCAGCGTATCGTACCACATGGCCATCCCGACCGCCGGCCTGCTGAAGGCCAACTCCTTGACCGCGTCCGTGGGGATGAATGCGACCACTGCTTCGGTGAGCGCCTGCACGTCGTGGTCCGCGATTCTGAGGAGGGAGTTCTGCAGGTCCACCACGTCTCCGCTCATGTGCACGGAGAGGATCTGCCTGCCACCATTCCCGACCAATTTGTGGCGGTAAGCGAAGCCGGAAAGAAGGACGCATGACCGTGTGGGCCTGTCGCCATCGCGCACGATGTAGTTGCCCTTGCCGATCGTTCTTGTCTCGTGCGGCAACGCGAGCAGCGCCTGCTCGTCCTGTTGGTTGAAGGCTGCCCATTTAGACAGCTTGCGCAGCATCGGCGCGAGCGCGTGGTTTGAAGAAGTCACATGCCGCTCCCCTGGTTCGGCGGGAGCACAAGGGTCTCTCAAGCGCCGGGATGCCAATATGAGCCCCGGCGATGGAGTTGCTATTGCATGGGCAGCGAGCAAAAAACCCTAAGTAGGTTGGATTTCCGATGATTGATCTGCATCAATTTTGCTCAACAGCTTCGGTGAACCTGACCGTCAGCACCACCTTCCCGCTTCCATCGGTCACCTCGATCATTCCGTTCAGATCGACGCGGCCATTGCGAACATCATCACAGATGATCGCGCGTGCCTCCTTGATCGCCCGGTCCCTTGCCCTCTCGGGATCGGGCAAGGTGCGACCGTGGGTATCCTCGGTGAAGCCGGTGCGGTCGCGGAGATGGAAGTGATAGCGCGGCAAGGGTCGGCACTCCCGGCGTTCTACACGAGGTCACCCGCCCGCTCCGCGACCTTGCCATCCCCCTCCTGTGTCCGGATGAGGTGGAGGTAATTCGGATTGAAGCCGGAGAGCTGCCGGAGACGATCCCGGTCGAGCACCCTCATCTCCCGCCGGTTGACCTCGATCAGGCCTTCCTCGCGCAGCTGCCGCAAGGTGCGGTTGATGTGCACGGTGGTCAGGCCGGTCGCATCGGCAAGTTCATCCTGCGTGATCGGCCAAGGCATCACGTCGTCATCGGTGGTGCCGATGGTGCGATATCGAACCAGCATTTCGAAGATGAGGTGGGCGACGCGTTCACGGGCGTCCCTGCGGCCGATATCGACGAGCCGCTCACGAAGCACGGCGAGGTCGGTCATCGTGCCCCACCAAAGCGCTTCCGACATCGGCGAGACCTCGCGAAGCAGCGTTCGCATGGTGTCCGCCGAGATCACCGCGCAGGTCGTCGGCGTGATTGCGCCCACGCTGTGATCCATCTTGTCGAGTACGAAGACCTCGGCATCGCAGAGGTCGCCAGGGATCAGGAAGGCCATGATCTGACGCTCGCCGTCGGGGAGGAGCTTGTAGCGCATCGCCAATCCCGTGAGGATGACGTGACACTCGTCGATTGGCTGGTCCTCTACGAGTATGTCCTCATCGGGCGCATAATCCTGCTGCCGCTGCGCCACCAATGCATCGAGCCGCGCCCGCTGTTCGGGGGTGAAGGACGTGAACTGCTCCATTTTCATGGTCCACGGATTGGGCACAAGGCTCCTCCTGCTTGATCATGATCAAACGGATGACTTCGAAAAAGGAGCCCGAAGGAGCTTGGGTGGGGAGGGCGTGCGGCGGTAGCGGAGCAGGCGCGCATGATGCTGGAGGCGGCGGCGGACCTCAACTGATCCAGGTTGTTTCAGGCCGGTCAACCAATGGCTAGGGGTGCGCCGCGAGGGGAATAGTCATGACATCTGAAGAGGTTAAGCGTTACAGGCTGCGCGCCCAGAGGGAACGGGAACGCTCGGGGACGCTTCGGTTCGAGGCTGGGGCTCAGGCATGTCGCGACCTTGCAACCGCTTATGATCGTGTAGCGGATGCCTATGAGCGGCTTCTGGTGTGCGGGACGCTCAACCAGCGCGGACGCTAGATCCCGGTCGAACGGCGCTCAAACTCCTTGCGCCCGCCTAACGGCCTTTGACGTAGCTTCCGGGGGCGTCTTCGAGGGCTTTCAGCTTGCCCTTCCCGGGGATGCGGGCGCCCTTCGCCGGGACGCGCTTCTCCCCCTGCGCGCCGATCCACTTGATCCAGTCCGGCCACCAGCTGCCTTTGGTTTCCGTCGCGCCGGCGACGAATTCTTCCAACGTCGCGACCTTCGCGTCGTTGGTCCAGTACTGGTATTTACCGGCTTCGGGCGGGTTGACGACGCCGGCGATGTGGCCGCTGCCGGCAAGCACGAACTTCAGCGGGCCGCGGAAGTGGTTGGTGATTTTCCAGACGCTTTTGGCGGGCGCGATGTGGTCTTCGCGGCCGGACTGGACGTAGGTGGGGGTCTCGACGCGGGTGAGATCGATGGGCGTGCCGTCCACGACGATGGCGCCCGGGGTGACCAGTTTGTTGTCCTTGTAGAAGTCCTTCAAGTAGGCGCCGTGCCACTTGGCGGGGAGGTTGGTGGTGTCGCCGTTCCAGTGGAGGAGGTCGAAGGGGGGATAGTCCTCGCCCATCAGGTAATTGTTGGTGACGTAGTTCCAGATCAGGTCGCGGCCCCGCAGCATGTTGAACGTCGCTGCCATGTAGCGGCCGTCCATATAGCCTTTCTCCGCCGACATCTGCTCGACCAGCTGCAGCGTCTCGTCGGCGACGAACATGTTGAGGTCACCGGCTTCGGAAAAATCGACCTGTGCGGTGAAGAAGGTCGCGCTTGCCACCTTTGCCGCTTCGCCGCGGGCCGCGAGCAGCGCCAGCGTGCAGGCGAGGGTAGTCCCCGCCACGCAATAGCCGATGGCGTGGACGCTCTCGACCCCGAGCAGCTCGCGAACCGTGTCGATCGCGTCGATCTGGCCGCGCAGGACGTAATCGTCGAGCGTGGTCTCCTTCAAGGTCTCGTCCGCGGACTTCCA
>DATBNC010000001.1:0-49695 GCA_036554525.1 Allosphingosinicella sp. | reverse complement strand
CGGAATCGGTTGTTACCGTCTCGGGTGATGTCGTGGCGCGCGGGCCGGAAGCGTCGAACCCCACCCTCGCGACGGGCGAGATCGAGCTCTCGGCGGATGAGGTGATCGTGCAGTCCTCGGCGAGCGAGCTTCCGCTGCCGGTGGCGGGCGAGGCCGATTACCCGGAGGATATCCGCCTTCGCTACCGCTATCTCGATCTTCGCCGCGAGCGCATTCACGCCAACATCGTGCTTCGCTCCAACGTGATCGCCTCGATCCGGCGGCGGATGGTCGAGCAGGGCTTCACCGAGTTCCAGACCCCCATCCTCACCGCCTCCTCGCCGGAGGGCGCGCGCGACTATCTGGTCCCCAGCCGGGTCCATCCGGGCAAATTCTACGCGCTCCCGCAGGCGCCGCAGATGTTCAAGCAGCTGATCATGGTCGCCGGCTTCGACCGTTATTTCCAGATCGCCCCCTGCTTCCGGGACGAAGACGCGCGCGCGGACCGTTCGCCGGGCGAATTCTACCAGCTCGATTTCGAAATGAGCTACGTGACGCAGGAAGACGTCTTCCAGGCGATCGAGCCGGTGCTTGCCGGCGTGTTCGAGGAATTCGCAAACGGCCGCTCCGTCACCCCCGCGGGCACCTTTCCCCGCATCCCGTTCCGCGAGGCGATGCTGAAATATGGCTCGGACAAGCCGGACCTTCGCAATCCGATCCTGATCTCGGACGTCACCGATCACTTCCGCGGCTCGGGCTTCGGGCTGTTCGCCAAGATGGTGGAAACCGGCAATGTCGTCCGCGCCATCCCCGCGCCGAACACCGCCGAGAAGAGCCGTAAATTCTTCGACGAAATGAACGACTGGGCCCGCTCGGAAGGCCATGCCGGCTTGGGCTACATCACCCAGAAGAACGGCGAACTCGGCGGCCCCATTGCCAAGAACCATGGCGAGGAAGCCACGCGCAAGCTCATCGCCGAACTCGGCCTCGGCCCCAATGACGGCATCTTCTTCGCCGCCGGCAAGGAAGGCCAGGCCGCCAAGCTCGCCGGCGCCGCCCGCACCCGCGTCGGCGAACTGCTCGGCCTGATCGACGAAAACCGCTTCGATTTCTGCTGGATCGTCGACTTCCCGATGTTCGAATATGACGAGGAAGCGAAAAAGGTCGACTTCAGCCACAATCCCTTCTCCATGCCGCAGGGCGAACTGGAAGCGCTGGAGACCAAGGACCCCTTGGACATCCTCGCCTACCAGTATGACATCGTCTGCAACGGCGTCGAACTCTCGTCCGGCGCGATCCGCAACCACCGCCCGGACATCATGTACAAGGCATTCGAAATCGCCGGGTACAGCAAGGAAGACGTCGATCGCGACTTCTCCGGCATGATCAACGCCTTCAAGTTCGGCGCGCCCCCGCACGGCGGATCGGCCCCCGGCATCGACCGCATCGTCATGCTGCTGGCTGGCGAACCCAACATCCGCGAAGTCGTGCTTTTCCCAATGAACCAGCGCGCCGAGGACCTGATGATGGGCGCCCCCGGCAACGTCTCCGCCAAGCAGCTCCGCGAGCTCAACATCCGCGTGGTGGAACCGGCAGGCGCAAAGAAGGAACCGGCACAGGTGGTGGCGCCCGAGTAAGCACAAAGTTCGTTCGTCCCGAGCGAAGTCGAGGGGCGCACACGAGGAGTCAGTGCCGGCGCCCCTCGACTTCGCTCGGGACGAACGGGTAAGTGGTCTTATGTCCACTAGCCTTAACCTCTCCGACTTCGAAGCCGGCGCCAAATACCAGGGCGATTACGACAAGGACCTCGAGGCTCTCCAGGAGCGCCTCTCCCGAATCCTCGTCTCCCACATCGTCCACAAGCGCCGCACGCTGATCGTGTTCGAAGGCTGGGACGCGGCGGGGAAGGGCGGCGCCATCCAGCGCCTCACCTCCGGCTGGGATCCGCGCGCCTTCCAGGTCTGGCCTATCTCCGCGCCCACGCCCGAAGAGAAAGCCCGCCACTTCCTGTGGCGCTTCTGGAACCGGCTCCCCGGCCAGGGCGAAGTCGCGATTTTCGACCGCAGCTGGTACGGCCGCGTGCTGGTCGAGCGGATCGAGGGCTTCGCCACCGAAGCCGAATGGCGCCGCGGCTATGACGAGATCAACGAGTTCGAAGCCCAACAATGCTTCGACGGAACGGGCGTCATCAAGCTCTTCCTTCACATCAGCCAGGACACGCAGGACGAGCGGCTGAAGGCGCGCATGGACGACCCTTGGAAGCGCTGGAAGGTCACGGCCGAGGATTTCCGCAACCGCGCCCGCCGCGCAGATTACCTCCTCGCCGCCGAGGAGATGCTGGAGCGCACCAACACCCGGTGGGCACCTTGGACGGTGATCGACGGCAACAACAAGAAAGCCGCCCGCATCGCCGCGCTCACGGCCATCGCCGAGGCCTTGGAGGGCAATTGCCCGGTCAAGGCTCCCGCCGCAGACCCCGAAGTGGCGGCGCTTGCCCGGCAGGCATTCGGGAAAGAGGGTTAACGCTCCGGAAGCGGCAACCATCCGCCAGTGTTGCGGTTTTATCCCTGCTTAAGAAGGCGGGAGATGGGCGATGCGGAAATCGGCGGTTCTGACGCTTTTCGCGGCTGCGCTCGGCATGGCGGCCTGCGCGACCTATTATGACGAAGGCTATGGCCGCAGCGGCGGCGGCTTCCACTATGTCGGCCGCGACTTCGACCGGCCCGGCAACGATTGCGGCTTCTTCGCCGGCTCCGGCGGCCGCGCCCTCGATCCCTGGCTCGCCTGCACCGGCGAAGGGCAGGCGATAATCCGCCGCACCTTCGACAGCGACCGCGACCGCCGCATCAGCACCCGCACCGCCACCCGCGCCAACATCTGGTTCCGCCGCCACGCCGACACGAACCGCGACATGCGGCTGACGGACAGGGAAATTCGCGCGGCACTGGTGAACGCGCAGCGCCAATAACCCCACCTATTTAAGGCAGCTTCGCCCCTCCACGCCCCACCACGTCATGCCAGCGAAGGCTGGCATCCATGCTGGCTCCCACGAATGGCGGCGCGGGTGGAAGGTCAGCATGGGCCCCAGCCTTCGCTGGGGCGACGCTGTGTGTCTTCGGCCTATCCCTCCGGATATTCGATCCGTACGATCTCCAGCTCCCGCTCGCCCGCAGGCAGCGTCACCCGGCGCACATCACCCACTGAGGCCCCCCGGATCGCCCGGCCGATCGGTGATGTCCAGGCGATCCGCCCCGCCGCCGCGTCGGTTTCATCCTCGCCGACAAGCGTCACCACCCGCTCGTTATCCTCTTCATCGGCAAGCGTAACGGTGGCGCCGAAGAACACCTTGCCGCGCTCCGGCTGCTTCGAGGCGTCCACCACCACCGCGTTCTTCATCCGCTTGGAGAGCCACCCGATCCGCCGGTCGATCTCGCGCAGCCGTTTGCGGCCGTAAATGTAATCGCCGTTCTCCGACCGGTCGCCATTGCCCGCCGCCCAGCTGATCGTCTCCACCACTTGCGGCCGCTCGACGCCGTACAGCGCCTCATATTCCTCCCGCAGCGCACGGTAACCGGCAGGGGTGATGTGGTTGGGACGATCGGTCATGCCCGGCCTGATTCAGTCTCAAAAGCCGCAAAGTCAAACAGCGTCGAAGTACCACTTCGAGGCGGTGGCCTCAGCCCGGCCCAGCCTTGCCGAGATAGTAGCTGAGCCGGTTCCCGCTCGTCTGCCCCGTCCGGCTCGCGCGGATCGCGTCGTAGACGACTGCATTCTCAAGCACCCGCTGCACGTAGTTGCGCGTTTCGGAGAAGGGGATGTCCTCGATCCAGCGCACCACGTCGGCGCCGCTGCGCGGATCGCCGTTCTGGCGCACCCATTTGCGCACGTTGCCGGCGCCCGCATTGTAGCTTGCAATGGCGAGCGGCGCGCTTCCACCCCATTGGTCGAGCAGCCGCTGGAAGTAATCGCTGCCCAGCATCACGTTGTACGCGGGGTCTGACGTCAGCCGGCCGAGGTCGTAGGATACGCCGAGCTTGCCCGCCTGCTCCCGCGCCGTTGCCGGCATCAGCTGCATCAGCCCGCGGGCGCCAACATGGCTCATTGCAGCACGGTCGAACGAGCTCTCCTGGCGCGTAATGCCGTGGTTCAGCGCCCAGTTTCGCTGCGCCGCCGCCGGCATCTGCACTTCGGGGAATGCCAGCGGCTGGTAAAAGGTCGCGCCCTTGTTGCGCGCCTCGCGAGCCACCCACACGCCGAGATCCGGCCGCCCGATCGACTGGCCGAGCTGCGCCGCGATCAGCCGGTCGCGATCGTTCTCGATCTGCTCGGCAACGGCGCGCACGAACAGGGACTGGTCGCTCCACCGCCCCATGTCGCCAAGCGCTCGCATCGCCTCGACGATCGGCTTGCCCGCGAACGCCGCGCGCTCCCCCGGGGACACCGCCACCGAAGGCGACGTCGGCGGCGTAACCCGCCGTCCAAGCCGCTCAAGCGCGAGCTGCCCATAATATTGGTCGGGCGACGCCGCCGCTTGCTCCAAAAAGCTGTTCGACTGCGCCACCTGACCGGCACCATGGATGGCGCGCGCCGCCCAATAGAAGCCCTTGGCGCGCGTCTGCGGCGACTTGGCGGCACGGGCATAGCGCTCGTACATCCGCGCCGCATCCGCCTGCCGTCCGATCTTGATGGCCGCATTACCGCCGAGCCAGGCAAGACTCGTATATTCGTCGCGCTCGCCATAGCTGCGGTTCGAAACGTCCGTGCCCGCGGGATAGGCCTCGTCGATCTGCGAGGCGATCTGGTAGGCGGTGGTCCACTGCCCGTCCTCGGCGGCCGCGCGGGCGTTCACCAGCAGGCTTTCGTAGAACTTCTCAACGTTGGCCGGTTTCACGCTCAGACGGTAGGGCGAGGCGAGGAGCTGCCGCGCCCCATTGCTGTCGCCCCGGCTGCGCAGGAAATTGGCGCGGTCGATCAGCAGCCCGGCATTGCCCTGAACGCCGGCAACCTGTGCATAGAGATCGGACGCATTGGCCGCGCGGGTCTGCAGCGCTAGCCGCGCCTCATAAACCGGGCGGTTCGCCGCCGACGCCAGCGGCAGCATCCGCGCCGCGCTTTGCGTGTCGCCGTTGCCGAGCAGGGCTTCCAGCCGCGCATCATGCTCTGCCGGCCCGAAGCTCGCCCCGAACAGCGACAGGATCCGGCTTTCATCGGCCTGGTTGAGCACGCCGCCGGTCCAGGCGCTCCGCGCCGCGCGCCGCGCCTCGTCGGTCCGCCCGGTGGCAAGCAACGCCGCCGCATGCTTGGCGTGGCCGGTCGGCGTTGTCGGCGGGAAGCTGGCGAAGAACGCCACCACTTCGCTCGGACGATCGGCGTCCGAGTTGATCGCCCGCTCGGCCGTGCGCCGCATCGCGGCCTCGCCCGGCCAGCTGCGATAGCTCAGCAGAAAGGAGGCGTAAGAGGAAAATGGCAGGCTGTCGGTTTGCCGAAGGCTGCTCCACCGCGACAAGGCGCTGCTCAAAGCCGGCGAAACGCTGAAGCTGGGGCGAGGGGCCTCGGCGGCGCGCGAAACGGGCGCCTGCGCCTGCGGATATTGCACCGCCGACTGCACCGCCGCGGGGAGGATCGCGGCCGGCATCTTCTTCACCGGCACGACCCCGGTCAGCACCGCGCCGGCCGACGCCGAAGACGCCACCAACAAGCTAATAACGAACGCTTTTTTCTGCATGCTGGACAGAGTGCCTGACCCCTCCTTATCAGGCCCTGAACGGGCGCTGCCTGGCTTTGATCCATGTCGAAGTCGCGCACCCGTGTGAAGGAGTGAAAAGATGTTCCGCGGCTCGATCCCCGCTCTGGTGACCCCGTTTCGCGACGAAGCGTTCGACGAAGCCGCTTTCCGCGATCTGGTGGAGTGGCAGATCGCTGAAGGAAGCCACGGCCTCGTCCCCGTCGGCACCACCGGCGAATCGGCGACTTTGAGCGCGGAGGAGCACCGCCGGGTAATCTCGGCCTGCGTCGAACAGGCGAAGGGCAGGGTGCCCGTCATTGCCGGCTGCGGCTCCAACAGCACCGCCGCGGTAGTCGCCTACATGCTTGCTGCCCAGGAAGCAGGCGCGGACGCGGCGCTGGTCGTACTCCCTTATTACAACCGCCCGAACCAAGACGGAATTTTCGCGCATTTCGAAGCGATTAGCGCGGCGTCGTCACTTCCCGTGGTAGTTTACAATGTCCCCGGCCGTACCGTTACCGACGTGCTTCCGGAAACGCTCGGCCGCATCGCGAGGCTCCCCAACGTCGTCGGCATCAAGGACGCGAGCGGCGACCTCTCCCGCGTTACCGCCCACCGGGCGCTGTGCGGCCACGGCTTCGCCCAGCTCTCCGGCAACGACGACATGAGCCTCGGCTTCCTTGCCATGGGGGGCGTCGGCACCATCTCCGTCACGGCAAATGTCGCCCCGCGTCTGTTCGCGGCGTTCCACGATGCCTATCTCTCGGGCGACCATGCCACCGCACTCGCCATCAACGACCGCCTCTACCCGCTCCACAAAGCGCTGTTCTCCGACGCATCGCCCGGCCCGGTGAAATATGGCTTAAGCAAAGTGCGCCCCGGCTTCCCCGCCGCCCTGCGCCTGCCGATGACCCCGTCGTCCGAAGCCTCCCGCGCCGCCGTCTACGCGGCGCTTGCCCACGCCGGCCTTCTCTAATGGTCCGCCCACGCCCAGCCACGTTCGACAAGGTCAAGGTCGTTGCCGAGAACCGGCGCGCGCGCTTCGACTACGCGATCGACACCACCTACGAAGCCGGCATTGCGCTCACCGGCACCGAAGTGAAGTCGCTTCGCTTCGGCGAAGGCTCGATCGCGGAAAGCTATGCCGAGGTGAAGGACGAGCAGGTCTGGCTGATCAACGCCAACATCCCCGAATTCAGCCACGGCAACCGCCACAACCATGAGCCCAAGCGGCCGCGCAAACTGCTCCTCCACGATCGGGAGATTTCCAAGCTTCACGGCGCCGTCGCCCGCCAGGGCATGACGCTCGTCCCGCTGTCCATTTATTTCAACGCCCGCGGCCGCGCCAAGGTGGAGCTTGCGCTTGCCAAGGGCCGCAAGGCGCCGGACAAGCGCGAATATGAAAAAGAAAAGGACTGGAAGCGCGAGCAGGGCCGGCTGATGCGCAACCATGGCTGAGGAAGGGGGCCGCCTCGCCCGCTGGGCGGCGCGCAACATGCCGCGCCGCGAGGACCTCGCCGAAAGCCGCTGGCTGAAACCGCTCGGCAGCCGGGTCATGCATAGCGAATTCTGGCGCTTCACCCGCCGTTCGGTGCCGCGCGGAGTGGGCATCGGCTTGTTGGTCGGCATCTTCCTGATGATCCCGGGCCTGCAGATCGTCGGCGCGGCCCTTCTTTGCGTCCCCGCGCGCGGCAACATCCCGATCGCCGCCTTGATGACCTTCCTGTCCAACCCGGCGACCACGCCGTTCATCCTGCTCGCCTCCTTGGAGGTCGGCAGCAAGCTCGGCTTCCGCACCGACGTCGCCTCTTTCTATGCCCTGCGCGACAGCGGCGCGAGCACCGGGGAGTGGTTCGCCTGGCTGTTCTCCGACGCCGCGCCCGCTCTCGTCACCGGGTTGTTCATCATCGCCGTCGCGGCGGGGCTGCTCGGCTACCTCCTTTCCATCCTGTTCTGGCGCTGGTGGCAGGGCAAGAAGTGGCGCCGGCGCGCCCGGCGGCCCCGCGGCTCGATTTGATCGCGGGCCCGCGCCTGCTATCCCCTCCGATATGGCTTCCTCCGCACCCCGGGCTTCGGCCCCTGTTCTTCCCTTTCTGCTGATCCTCGCCGCCGCGGCCGTTTCGGCTGCCCTGCTGCTATGGCTGATCGGCGACCCGATGTTCGCCGGCATCTTCTTCGCCGGGGCATTGGCCTTCGGAACCCCGTTCCTGCTCACGCGCCACGCTCCGCCCGCCGCGCCGGCTTCAAGCCAGGCGCCGCGCGTCGATACCGCCTTGCTCCACAGCGTCCTCGAAAGTGCCGCCGCGCCCGCCGCCGTTACCGACACCGCTGGCCGCCTGCTCGCCGCGAACAGCCTTTACGAAGAAGCCTTCGGCGCCGCCGCCCCGCTCGAGCTCGATCCGCGCCTTGCCGAGACCCTCGCCGCCGCCCGCCGCGACGGCCACGCGGAGGTCGGCGCCGTACTGGCCGGCAACCGCAGCCTCTCCGCCTCCGCCCGCGCCGCCGGCACCGGCGACCGTCACATCCTCTGGACCTTCTCCCGCGCCGCTGAAGGCGACCTCGTTGGCGACACCCGCCGCCTCGTCCAAAGCGAGTTCGGCGAACGGCTCGGCCACGGCGGCGTCATGGCCGTCTTGGCAGATGCGTACGGCAACCTCCTCGCTGCCAACCACGCCTTTCTCGCCCGCGCCGCCGGGGAAGGGGAGGCGGGCCCCGGCACGCCTCTGGTCGAGCTGCTCGCCGTCGGCGCCAACGGCCAGTTCCTCTTCGCCCGCGAAGGCGAAAACGCACCGCCCCTGCGCATCCTCCAGGTCCCGCTCACCGGCGGCGAGGAAGGCGGCCCCGCGCTCTTCCTTCTCCTCGACGAACTCGGCGGCGGCTTCGCGGAAGGCTCGGCCAACATCAACGCCCTCCTTGAAATCCTTCCCTTGGGCCTCGCGCTCGCCGACCGCGACGGCCGCTTCGTTTATCTGAACTCCGCCTTCCGCCGCGCCGCCGGCCTCTCCCGCGCCGCCGACCCGACCTGGCCCGGCGACCTCGTCGTCGACGAAGACAAAGGTGTCGTCTCCGACAGCGTCCGCCGCTTCGCGCGCGGCGGCGCCATGTCCGGCGACATCTCCGTCCGCCTCAAGATCAAGGCCGACGAGCCGGTCGCCCTCACCGTCGCCGGCGCCCGCGGCCTCGGCGAAGCGGCCGTTTTGCTCAGCCTCAAGGACAATACGGAGGAAGACCGCCTCAAGCGCCAGATAGCGCAAGCCACCAAGATGCAGGCGGTCGGCCAGCTCGCCGGCGGCGTTGCCCACGATTTCAACAACATCCTCACCGCCATCATCGGCCATTGCGACCTCATGCTGATGCGCCACACGCCCGGCGACAGCGATTATGACGACATCCAGCAGATCCGCTCCAACTCCAACCGCGCCGCCGGCCTGACCCGCCAGCTCCTCGCTTTCTCGCGCCAGCAGACGCTTCGCCCCCAGGTCCTCCAGCTTCCCGACGTTATCGCCGAAGTGTCGACGCTACTGCGCCGCCTGCTCGGCGAAAAGGTGAAGCTTCAGGTCAAGCACGGCCGGAGTCTCGGCACGGTGCGGGCCGATCCGGGGCAGCTCGAGCAGGTCATCGTCAACCTCGCCGTCAACGCTCGCGACGCGATGCTCGCCAAGGACACGAACGCCGGCGGCACCCTGACCATCCAGTCCTATGCGGTCACCGCCGACGACGTCCGCCGCATGGGAAGCGAAATCCTGCCGGTCGGCGACTACACGGCACTCAGGGTCTCCGACACCGGCACCGGCATCCCGCCGCAGCTCCTGTCCAAGATCTTCGAGCCGTTCTTCACCACCAAGGAAGTGGGCAAGGGCACCGGCCTCGGCCTCTCCACCGTCTACGGCATCGTCAAGCAATCAGGCGGCTTCATCTTCGCCGAAAGCGAGCCGGGGCAGGGGACCAGCTTCACCATCTACCTCCCCGTCCACCGCGCCGACGCCGCCAAACCCGCCCCCCGCAAGAAGGAGCCGGCCGGCGAACTCTGGGGCACCGGCACAATTCTCCTGGTCGAGGACGAAGCCACCGTCCGCGCGGTCGCCGAACGCGCCCTCACCCGCCACGGCTACACCGTCCTCCTCGCGGAAAATGGCGAAGCGGCGATCGAGATCCTCCAGCGCGAAAAGCGCGTCGACCTGATGATCTCCGACGTCGTCATGCCCACCATGGACGGGCCCACGACGGCCCGCGAAGCGCGCAAGCTCCAGCCGGATCTGCCGATCCTGTTCATCTCCGGCTATGCCGAAGAGCAGCTTCGCCAGTCCATCGATCTCCCCCGCGTCGCCTTCCTCGCCAAGCCCTTCACCGTCCAGAAACTGGCGGAAGCGGCGCGCGACACGCTCCTCGCGAAATAAGTGTTTCGAAAGCGCATCGAAGCCGATAAGCGCAGCCCCGTGACCGATTACCGCACCGTATTGATCGTTGAAGACGAGCCGCTCATTTCGATGATGCTTGAGGACTTTTTGGAGTCCCTCGGCCACACCATCGCCGGCACCTGCGAAAGCGTGCCCGAAGCGCTCTCCCGCGTCGCCGACGGCGGCTTCGACGTCGCCATCCTCGACGTGAACCTGAAGGGCGAGCGGATCTGGCCGGTCGCCGACTGCCTTGCGGAAATGGGCATCCCCTACATCCTGGCCACCGGCGGCCACATCGAACCGCCGCCTGCCGCCCACGCCAACGCGCCGGTCCTCTCCAAGCCGTTCACCATCGACGCCGTGGAACCGGCCCTCAACGAAGCCTGCGCGGCATCCGTCGCCCGCGAGGGCTGAGAACTAGGCCGCCGTTTTCGGGCGGTCCGGCACCCCAAGGCACCGTTCCCGATACTCAGCTTCCGCCGCGCGGCAGGCTTGTTCCTGCTTCTGGGTGCCGTTCGGAAGCACCGACGCCTGCTCTCCGACGGCTGTGTAGCAGGCGCTCTTGCCGCCCGCTTCCCCCACCGCCCGGCAATAAGCGATCGCCTCCACCGGGTTGGCGTTCATGTTGACCAGGGTTTCCGCAACGCTGCGGTGGCACGTTGCCCGATAGACCGCGTCCACCAGGCCGCACAACCTCACCGCCTCGCGGTTGTTGCCCGCCGCCACTGTACTGACGTCGCGGCCGAGGCTGATGAAGCAGGTGTTCCGGGCCTTTTCGGGCGCGCGCCCGCATTCGGCGGCGGCCCGGCCCACGTCGTTGCGCGTATGGTGCAGCATCGCCGACGTCTGGATCGTGTAGCAGGCGATCAGATACCGTTCCGCCACTGCCGAGCAGGGATAGTGAAGATCTTCAGGGTCCAGCGCCCGGAACGCCGGCTTCGCGGAGGCCGCCGCCGCCGCGTGGCCCGCATGGTGCGTATGCGGATCCGCCCCCGCTCCATTTCCGCTCGCCGCTTTCACCGCCGGCACCACCGAGTGGCCGGGATGGGTCGCATTCACGAGGCTTTCCATGAACGCCCCGGCATAGCACATCTCCCGCTCCGCCTCGCGGCTCAAGAGGTCGCAGGCGCCAAGCGCCGCCGGCAGATCGTGGCGTTGCAGGATGGCAAGGCCGTGGCCGAGCCCGTGCGTGCACTGGAACAGCAAGTCGGCGCGCGTGCCGCGATAATCCGCGCACAAGGCGTCTACGCTTTCCCCCGTCACCCCGCCGCCCTCGCGTTCCTTGGCGATAAAGTATGATTGGATGACCCCGTGGTAGCAGCCCGACTGGTAACCAGGCGTGCAGCTTGCAAACACGCGCGCAACCTCGGCGGGCGACTGGAGTGCCGAGGCGCCGATATGGTGCGCGTAGAAGTGGCCGTCGCTACGCACCCGCGGCTCCAGCGCGGCGAGCCGGTCGAGCAGCTCAAGCGCGGAGGCAGGACCGCCGCTTGCGATCCGCGCCGTGAAAACCTTTGCGTAGCAGCCCCGCTCGGCCGCCGCGTCGGCGGAGCGGCACGTCTTGATGGCCGCGCTTGCATCCGTCGCCAGCCGTGCCGCCGCTGTCGGCGCCGCGCCCGCAGGCGCCCCGAACAGAAGCAATCCGGCAACAACAGCCGCTAGCCGGGCGGTGGAACGGGGAAGAGTCAGCGTCGGCATCGTCGGCAACCTCGCGGTGGTTCGCCCACTGATCGCACCCGCTTCGTCGCCCGCCAAGCCCGTACGCACGTTTCCCTCTTGTTCCTGTGGAACAAACAACGTACATGGTCACTCACGCGTTGAATGGGCGGCGCGGCTTGGATAGGGAAGGTTCTCGCACATGGCGGCATCTCTCAAAGTAGTCGGAACCTCGGACAATATGGACAAGCAGAAAGCCCTCGACGCCGCTTTGGCGCAGATCGACCGCGCATTCGGCAAGGGCAGCGCCATGCGCTTGGGCTCGCGCGAAGCGATCGCGATCGAAGCCATTTCGACCGGCTCCCTCGGCCTCGACATCGCGCTCGGCATCGGCGGCCTGCCGCGCGGCCGCGTCATCGAAGTCTACGGGCCGGAAAGCTCGGGCAAGACCACGCTCGCCCTCCACGTCATTGCCGAAGCGCAGCGTAACGGCGGCACCGCCGCGTTCGTCGACGCCGAACACGCGCTCGATCCGGTTTACGCCAAGAAGCTTGGCGTCGACGTCGACAACCTCATCGTGTCGCAGCCCGACACCGGCGAGCAGGCGCTGGAGATCACCGACACTTTGGTGCGCTCAAACGCCATCGACGTCCTCGTCGTTGATTCGGTCGCCGCGCTGGTTCCGCGCGCCGAGATCGAAGGCGAGATGGGCGACAGCCATGTCGGCCTTCAAGCGCGCTTGATGAGCCAGTCGCTCCGCAAGCTCACCGGCTCGATCTCCAAGTCCAAGTGCATCGTGATCTTCATCAACCAGCTGCGCATGAAGATCGGCGTGATGTACGGCAATCCGGAGACCACGACCGGCGGCAACGCATTGAAGTTCTACGCGTCGGTCCGCCTCGACATCCGCCGCACCGGCCAGATCAAGGACCGGGACGATATCGTCGGCAACACCACCCGCGTGAAGGTGGTGAAGAACAAGGTCGCGCCGCCGTTCAAGCAGGTCGAATTCGACATCATGTACGGCGAAGGCATTTCCAAGATCGGCGAAATCCTCGATCTCGGCGTCAAGGCCGGCATCGTCGAGAAATCGGGTGCCTGGTTCAGCTACGATTCGATCCGCATCGGCCAGGGCCGCGAAAACTCCAAGACCTACCTCAAGGAGAATCCGGAGCTGGCGAAAAAGCTGGAAAGCGCGATCCGCGGCAAGACCGAGGAAGTCGCCGAAGCCCTGATGGTCGGCCCCGGCGCCGAGGACGACCTCTGATCGGTCTCCGCCTTTCAGTCTCCAAGGCTTTCAGAGACCCGGTTGCAGCAATGCAGCCGGGTCTCGCTGCGTCAGGAGGAGCTGCGGCGAATTGCACGACATCGTGAACTTCATGAACTTCACGGCCGTAAAAAGCCCCGCCCCTTCAGGTTGGGGCGCGGCCAAGGACCGTCCGGGGGACGTCCAGCGCCCCAAGGGTTGGGGAGGGGAACGCCCGCTCAACCTCCTTATTGGGTCGCGCTCGATCTCCTCACGATTGCGAACATTGGGACCATTCACGATGCCAGAGCCACGCACTCAGCCCGGCCGGCTCGCGATCTCCTCCACGTCCACGTCCATTTCGTCATGCGTATCCCGCGACGGCTGCCGGTTCGCCCACAGCGACACCAGCAAGGCCGCACCGCCGCAGGTCGTGAAGCCGATCAGGAAGGGAATGGTGGTGCCGTTGAAATTCTGCCCAACCGTGAAGCCGATCAGCGCGCCGCCGACGGTGGTGATCACCCCCTGCAGAGACGAGGCCGTACCGGCGATATGCCCCAGCGGCTCCATCGCCAGCGCACCGGCATTGGCACCGATCAGCCCAAAGCAGGCCATGGTCATCGCCTGGAGAAGCACGAAGCTCCAGATCGTCTCTCCGAACGTCGCGGCAACGCTGAGGTGAAGGGCGCCCATGAAGGTGAACACACTCAGCGCGATCAGCAGAATCCGCCGCGATCCGAGCCGCATAACCAGCCGCGAATTGGCGTAGGAGCTGAACGCCATCGGCCCGGCGATCAGCGCGAACACCAAGGCCATCAGCTCAGCCCGGCCGAACACGTCGAACACGATCTGCTGAACCGAATTGATGAAGGAGAACAAAGCGCCCATCAGCAGGGTCTGCGCCAGCGTGTTGCCGATCGACTGGCGATTGCGAAGCGTCGTCCAGAATGCGTCGCCGATCCGGCCGATGGAGAGGGAACGCTTATTCTCGGCGCTCAGCGTCTCGGGCAGGCGGATCAGCATCCAGGCGGCAAGCACCGCGCCGTAGACGCCAAGGCCGATGAAGATGTGCCGCCAGGTTCCGATGGCAAGCACGCCCTGCCCGAAAGCGGGCGCAAGCACCGGCACGATCATGAACACGATCATCACGAGCGACATCACCCGCGCCATCGCCGGCCCTTGATACCGATCCCGCACGATTGCCACGACCAGCACTCGCGACGCCGCCGCCGCGACGCCCTGCAGCGCGCGTGCCGCAAGCAGCAGCGGGAAACTGCTCGCCAGTCCCGCCACCAGCCCAAAACCGCCGTACAAAAGCAGCGCGCCGGCAAGCAGCTGCTTGCGCCCGAAGCGGTCGGCAAGCGGCCCCCAGATCAGCTGCGCTACCCCGAAGCCGAGCAGATAAGCGGTGATGACCAGCTGGCGCTTATTGTCCTCGGCCACGCCCAGCGCGTCTCCGATCGACGGCAGGGCCGGCAGCATGGCGTCGATGGCCAGCGCGTTCGACGCCATCAACGCCGCCATCAGCGCAATGAATTCGGGCATTTTCGGGCCGCGCTCCGCCGCCGGCGCCGCTGCCGCTTGATCGTTCGCCATGTCTGTCCTTGGGTGTGGGAGGTGGCAATTGGGGGACGCGGCGGCGGCGCGCAAGTTCCGTTGCCGCTTGCAACCGGTGCGCGAAGCCGTGAGGGAAGGGGGATGAACCGCCCCAACGGAGCCACGCCGTGATCGTCGTCCACCACCTCGAAAACTCGCGCTCGCAGCGCATCCTGTGGCTGCTCGAGGAGCTCGGATTCGCTTACGAAGTCCGCCGCTACGCCCGCGACCGTAAAACTATGCTTGCGCCCCGCGCGCTCCGCCAGGTCCACCCGCTCGGCAAGTCGCCGCTGATCGACGACGATGGCGCCGTGATCGCCGAAACCGGCGCAATCGTCGAATATCTCGTTGACAAGGCGAACGGCCGCCTGGGGCCGCCGCCGCGCCGCGAGGACGTGCTTCGCTACCGCCACTTCCTGCATTACGCCGAAGGCTCGATGATGCCGCCCTTGCTCGCCATACTGGTGGTGAACCGCTTAGGGATTCTCGGCCGCCCGGCCCGCACGCCGCTCCAAAAGATGCTCGCGGTCCACCTCGACTGGCTCGAGGCGGAGCTTGCCGGCCGCCCCTGGTTCGCCGGCGAAAGCTTCACCGCCGCCGACGTGATGATGAGCTTCCCGCTCGAAGCCGCCCGCCAGCGCGGCGGCCTCGCCGGGCGCTCGAACCTCGAGGACTGGCTCGAACGGATCCACGCCCGCCCTGCCTATGGCGCGGCGCTCGCCAAGGGAGGACCTTATGCTTACGCTTGACCGCCGCCACCTGCTGCTCGGCAGCGGCGGCCTCGCCCTCGCCGCCGCCGCCGCGCCGCTTCCCGCATTCGCGAAGGACGAGCTTCAGCCGATCACCGGTGACGTCCAGCCCATCACCCCCGCCGAGCGCCTCGCCCGAGTCGCCAAGGCGCAGCGGCTGATGCGACAGCACGGTCTGGGCTCCATCCTCATCGAACCGGGCGCCTCGCTGACCTATTTCACCGGCGTCCGCTGGGGCCGCAGCGAGCGCCTCACCGCCGCCCTCATCCCGGCGGATGGCGACACGATCGTCTTTACGCCGTTTTTCGAAGGACCCTCGGTGCGCGAAAGCCTCGCGATCCCGGCAGAGGTGCGCACCTGGATGGAGCATGAGGATCCGCTCAAGCTCGTCGCCGGCGCGCTCCGCGACCGCAAGGTGCACGCGAAGCCGGTCGGCGTCGAGGAGACGGTGCGCTTCTTCGCGGTCGACGGCCTCCGCAAGGCGCTCCCCCGAATCGACATCCGCAACGCCGCGCCGGTTACCCGCGGCTGCCGGATGATCAAGTCGCCCGCCGAAATCGCGCTGATGCAAAAGGCCGCCGACGTGACGATGGCTGCCTATCGCCACACGTACTCGCGCGTCGAGAAGGGCATGACGCCCGCCGACGTCGGCAAGATCATGAACGCCGCCACGGTGGCGCTCGGCGGGTCACCCGAATTCGCGCTGGTCCTGCTCGGCGAAGCAAGCGCCTACCCGCACGGCTCCGGCAAACCGCAGGAGGTGAAGAAGGGCGAGGTCGTGCTGATGGACTGCGGCTGCACCGTCCACGGCTACCAGAGCGACATCTCCCGCACCTGGGTGCACGGCGAGGCCAATGCCGAGCAGCGCCTGGTCTGGAATCGGATGCGCAAGGGTCAGGACATCGCCTTCGCCGCCGCCCGCCTCGGCGCGCCCGCCGGCACCGTCGATGATGCGGTTCGCGCCCAGTACACCGCCTGGGGCTACGGCCCCGCCTACAAGCTCCCCGGCCTTTCCCACCGCACCGGCCACGGCATCGGCATGGAAGGGCACGAGCCGGTCAACTTCGTCCACGGCGAAAAGACTCCGCTCGCGCCCGGCATGTGCTTCTCCAACGAGCCCGGCATCTACCTCCCCGGCAAGTTCGGCATCCGCCTGGAAGACTGCCTCACCATGACCCCGAACGGCCCCCGCTGGTTCTCCCAGCCGCCCGCCTCGATCGATTCGCCGATCTAGAAGGGTTCGTCCCCAGGCCGCGGCGGCGCCACGTGGGCCGGGGCGTGAAGCGGCTCGATGTCCGCCGGCTCCGGCGGGTCGAGGTCGCCTTCCCACTTCGCCACCACCACGCTCGCCACCGCATTGCCGACCACGTTGGTCGCCGACCGGCCCATGTCGAGGAAGTGGTCCACTGCAAGGATCAGCAGCAGCCCGGCCTCCGGGATGTTGAACTGGGCCAACGTCGCGGTAATCACCACCAGGCTCGCCCGGGGCACGCCAGCCACGCCCTTGGACGTGATCATCAAGGTCAGCAGCATCAGCACCTGCGTCCCGAAGCTCAAGTCGATCCCGTAGGCCTGGGCGATGAACAAGGACGCGAACGTCATGTACATCATCGAACCGTCGAGGTTGAAGGAGTAGCCGAGCGGCAGAACAAAGCTTGCGATCCGCGGCGGCACCCCGAACCGATCAAGCGCCTCAAGCGTCCGCGGATAAGCCGCTTCCGACGAAGCGGTGGAGAAAGCCAGCACGATTGGATCGCGGATGTACCGCACCAGCACTTTTGTTCGCCGCCCCACGATCAGGAAGCAGATGCCGATCAGCAGCGCCCACAGCAAAGCGAGGCCGATGTAAAATGTGCCCATGAAATAGCCGAGGTCGCCGAGCACGCCGAGACCGCGCTGCGCCACGGTGGCGGTGACGGCGGCGAACACCGCGACGGGCGCGAAGCGCATCACATAGTCGGTGATCTGCAGCATCACCTTCACCAGACCCTCGATGCCGCGCACCAGCGGCCGCGCCGGCTCGCCCACCGCCATGATTGCAACGCCGACGAACAGGGAGAAGACCACGATCTGGAGGATATCGTTCGACGCCATCGCGCCGATCATCGATTCAGGGAAGATGTGCGCAACGAATTTGGCGAAGTCGAAGGCGGAGCGGTCGACGCCGGCGGAGGCGTCCACCGGCGGCAATGGCAAACCGAGGCCGGTGCCCGGGTGGAAGATCGTCACCAGCAGTAGGCCCAGGCTCAGCGACACCAGGCTCGCGCAAACGAACCAGCCGACCGCCTTTGCGCCGACCCGCCCGAGAGCGGCCGTGTCGCCCATATGCGCGATGCCCACCACCAGCGTCGAAAAGACCAAAGGCGCGATGATCATCTTGATCAGGTGCAGGAAGATCGTCGTCAGAATGGAGATGTAGCCGGCGATCGTCTTGAGCTCGGCATCGCCTTCCGGCGTGCCGCCGCCCATGCCGTAGTTCAGCGCCCAGCCGACCAGGATGCCGAGCACCAGCCCCGCCAGGATGTAATAGGTCAAACGTTTGGCCACGTGGCGCTCCCCGGTCCTTTGGTGCCGCCTAGGAAGGCGATTGCGGCGCTCGGGTCAAGCGTCCTTGGACGATGCAACCGGGCGCGGAACGACAGCGGCACGTCGGGGGTTGTAGATGCTGCGGCAAAGTTGCTGCCGGTTTGCTGCGGAGTAGAGCTAGTGAAGGGGATGATGCGCGCAGTGCCTTTGCTGGGCGGCCTGGCGCTGATCGGCACCGCGGCCGGCGTTTCGCTCGGCCAGTCGGCGGTGTCCGAGATCAACCCGCTCTATTTCGGCGAAGCGCCCGCCCGTTTCCACAGCGATCTTGCCGCTAATCGGCCGAATTGGGATGCCGAGCCGGCAACCCTGACGGTTGCCGCGCCACCTGCCGAAGGCCTCGGCACCGGCTGCTTCGGCTGTGCGCCCGGCCGTCCCGGATATTATGCCGCGCCCGCCGTGGTGACCTACACCCAGAGCTGGACCGCGGACGCCGAAGCCGCCGCTGCGCCGCTGGAAGCCCCGCCGGTCCAGGAGATCGCGCCCGATCCGGAGCGCGAGCGGGTGATCCGCTACGCAAGCTATCCGGTCTACGAGCAGGCTCCCGCCGAAGCCCAGACCGTCGCGGACAAGCCAGCCGAAGCCGATACGGACGCCGCTGCCGAGGTTTCCGCCGAGTAGCCGCTCAGCCTTGGCTTGCCCGGCTGGGCGGCCTCCCTTACATCGCGGCGCATGACCTCCACCAACGACATCCGCCGCTCGTTTCTCGACTATTTCGGCCGCCTGGGGCACCAGGTGGTGCCGAGCGCGCCGTTGGTGCCGCAGAACGATCCCACCTTGATGTTCGTCAACGCCGGCATGGTGCCGTTCAAGAACGTCTTCACCGGCCTCGAAACGCGCCCGTACAGCACCGCCGTCTCGTCCCAGAAGTGCGTCCGCGCCGGCGGCAAGCACAACGATCTGGACAATGTCGGCTACACCGCCCGCCACCACACCTTTTTTGAAATGCTCGGCAACTTCTCGTTCGGCGATTATTTCAAGGAACAGGCGATCACCAACGCATGGACCCTGCTGACCAGGGAGTGGGGCCTCTCGCCCGACCGGCTCACCGCCACCGTCTACCACACGGACGACGAGGCGTTCGATCTTTGGAAAAAGATCGCCGGCCTGCCCGATCACCGCATCATCCGCATTCCGACCAAGGACAATTTCTGGGCGATGGGCGATAGCGGCCCGTGCGGCCCCTGTTCGGAAATCTTCTACGACCATGGCGACCATATCCCCGGCGGCCCTCCCGGCAGCCCGGACGAGGATGGCGACCGCTTCGTTGAAATCTGGAACCTCGTCTTCATGGAGTACGAGCAGGAGGATAACCAGATCGTCCGCGACCTGCCCAAGCCGTCGATCGACACCGGCATGGGCCTGGAGCGGATCGCGGCGGTGATGCAGGGCGTCCACGGCAATTACGAAACGGACACGTTCAAAGCGCTGATCGCCGCCTCCACGGCTTTGACCCAGAACGGCGTCACCTCCGACACCGGGGCCAGCCACCGCGTCATTGCTGACCACCTGCGCGCCTCCGGTTTCCTGGTCGCCGACGGCGTGCTGCCGGCGAACGAGGGAAGGGGCTATGTCCTTCGCCGTATTATGCGCCGCGCGATGCGCCATGCGCATCTCCTCGGCGCGAGCGAGCCGCTGATGCACCGCCTGGTGCCGTCGCTGATCGCTGAGATGGGCGCCGCTTATCCCGAGCTGGTCCGCGCCCAGCCGCTGATCGAGGAAACGCTGAAGCTTGAGGAAACCCGCTTCCGCCAGACGCTAGACAAGGGCCTCCGCCTGCTCGACGAAGCAACCGCGACGATGGGCGAGGGCGAGACCTTGGCCGGCGAAGTTGCCTTCAAGCTCTACGACACGTTCGGCTTCCCTTACGATCTCACCGAAGACGCGCTTCGCGCCCAGGGCTTGGCCGTGGACCGCGCCGGCTTCGACGCCGCCATGGCCGAACAGAAAGCCGCCGCCCGCGCCGCCTGGAAGGGCTCCGGCCAGAAGGCCTCGGAAGACGTCTGGTTCGACATCGCCGAAGCGAACGGCTCCACCGAATTCACCGGCTATGCCGGCCATGAAGGCGAGGGCGTCGTTGTCGCCATCGTCAAGGACGGCGTGCAGCAGCAGTCCGCCGCGGCCGGCGACAAGGTGCTGATCCTCACCAATCAAACGCCGTTCTACGGCGAAAGCGGCGGCCAGATGGGCGACGCCGGCACCATCACCAGCGACAAGGGCATGGTCGCGGACGTCGAGGACACGTCCAAGCCGCTCGGCCGCCTCCACGCCCACCATGCGGTGATCCGCTCAGGCCAGCTCACCGCCGGCGACACCGTGCATCTCTCCGTCGACGCCGAGCGCCGGGGCAGGGTGCGCGCCAACCACAGCGCTACCCACCTCCTCCACGCCGCGCTCCGCCACCGGCTTGGCACTCACGTCACCCAGAAGGGCAGCCTCGTTGCGCCCGATTACTTCCGCTTCGACTTCTCCCACCCGAAGGCGCTGACCCGCGAGGACATCGTGGCGGTGGAAGCCGAAGTGAACCGCCACATCCGCGAAAACGATGCGGTCTCCACCCGCCTGATGAGCCCCGACGAAGCCATCGCCGCCGGTGCCATGGCGCTGTTCGGCGAGAAATATGGCGACGAAGTCCGGGTCCTCTCCATGGGCCGCGGCAGCGACGCGAGCTATTCGGTGGAACTGTGCGGCGGCACCCACGTCAACGCATTGGGCGATATCCAGCTGTTCAAAATCGTCTCGGAAAGCGCCGTCGCCTCGGGCGTCCGCCGGATCGAGGCGCTGACCGGGGAGGCGGCGCGTCAGTGGCTTCTCGCCCGCGACGAGCGCCTCCGCGAAACCGCCGCAGCGCTGAAGGCGTCGCCCGAGGAAGTCCCAGCCCGAGTTGCCACCCTGATCGAGGAGCGCCGCCGGCTCGAGCGCGAGCTCGCTGAAGCTAAAAAGGCGCTCGCCATGGGCGGTGGCGGCAAGGCGGAGGCAGCCGGGCCGGAACAGGTCGGCGGCCACGGCTTTATCGGCCAGGTCTTTGACGGCGTGGACCCGAAGGCGCTTCGCGGCTTGATCGACGAGGCGAAGCAGCGCGTGGGCTCGGGCGTGGCGGTGATGGTCGCGGTGAACGACGGCCGCGCCAGCGTCGCCGTCGGGGTCACCGCCGATCTCGCCAACCAGCGCAGCGCTGTCGACCTTGTCCGCCGCGCCGTGGAAGCCCTCGGCGGCCAAGGCGGTGGCGGTCGGCCGGACATGGCCCAGGGCGGCGGTCCCGACGGCTCCAACGCGGCGGACGCGGTACAAGCAGTCCGCGATGCGCTGGAGAGCGTCGCGGCCTGACGCCCTCGTCAGCTACATAACTCCGTTCGTCCCGAGCGAAGTCGAGGGCGCTGGCACCGGGTCCTCGTGTGCGCCCCTCGACTACGCTCGGGACGAACGAAGTGCGGGAGCGGCAACCGATCCGCGAGGAGCATGGGCCGGAGGCAAAGCCCGCCCGAACACGCTCATCCCGCCATATTGGTGGCTCCGGTGCCGCTCCTCAGCCAGATGCGCCTCGAGGCTCGGCCCGGTCACATGCCGCTCCAGCCGACGCGCCTGCTCGTCTAGCCGCTGGATGGCGCCGAGTTTCTCGTCGTTGCCGAGCTTCGCCTGCGCCACCGCCGCCTTCAGCACCCCAATGGTCTTGTCGTACACGGCAAGCGGCACGGGGAAAGGGTGGCCGTCCTTGCCGCCATGGGCGAGCGAATAGCGCGCGGGATCGGCAAAGCGGCAGGGCGCGCCGTGGATCACCTCGGCCACCATGGCGAGGCTGCGCACCGTGCGGGCGCCGACGCCCGGCACCTGGAGCAGTTCGGTGAAGTCCTTCGGCCCCGCTTCGGCGGCTGCGGCGAGGGTGCCGTGCAGGCGGCGCAGGATGACGTCGCTGCCCCGCACATCGTGGTGGTCGGGCAGAACCAGGTGGGGGAGCAAAGGCTCCGGCGAAGGCCCGCGCTCCAGCGCCGCCGCCTCCCGCGCAAGCCGGTCAGGCCCAAGCTCCCGTAGCAGCTCCATCTGCGCATCCCGCGACGTGGCAGCCCGCCGGTCGGCGAGGTTGAGAATCGCGCCCCGCCGCCGCCCCTCGATCGCGGCGTGCGGCGCATCGATGAAGCTGGTCAGCCCTTCCGACAGCCAGTGGTAGCGCCGCGCGGTGCGGCTGCCCTCGTTCATGCCCTGCTGGATCACCGCCCATTTGCCGTCGTCGGCCACGATGAATCCGTGCAGGTAGAGGTCGAACCCGTCCTGCACGGCCGCGCTGTCCACCTTCGCAACCAGCCGGCTTGCGCCTGCAAGTGCGCCGCCGTCGAAGCCGGCGCGGCTGCCCGCCTCGATCAGCTCCCCCGGCGTCTTGCGCGATTGCTTGCCGCGCCCGCCGCAGACGTGGAGGCCGAGCTCGCCCGCAATCGGGTTCAGTCCCCGCTTCAGAGCGCCGATCACGCTGGTGGTGATGCCGGACGAATGCCAATCCATCCCCATCACCGCGCCGAAGCTCTGGAACCAGAAGGGGTGGGCCAAGCGGCGGAGTAGCTCGTCCCTGCCATAATGGTGAACGATCGCCTCGCTCATCACCGTGCCGAGGCGAGTCATTCGCTTGCCCAGCCAGGCCGGCACCCGGCCGCCGTGGAGCGGCAGATCGGCACTTCCTCCACGCTTCGCCAAACCCGCCTCCTCACGCGAACAGAGGAGGAACGCTAGCAGCCGGAAAGGCCCCTCGCCAGCCCCTACTGCGCGCGGGCGGAGTCGCGAAGGGTGCGGCGCTTGAGCGGCGGCTCCGCCTCCATCTCGCCCTGCTCCATGATCTCCTTGCGAAGCTCGGCGCGTTTTTCGTGAATGGAGGCGATCACCGGCCCCATCGCGATGCCGAGATCGACCAGCACCGCTTCGGAAAGCTGGAGCGAGGATTCCAGCGTCTCCGGCACCGCGTCGGTAACGCCCGCGCGGTACAGCTCAGCGGCGTGGCCGGCATCGCGGGCGCGGGCAACGATGGTGAGGCCCGGGCACCAGGCGCGGACCTTCTTGGTAAGGCGGACGCTGAGCACCGGATCGTCCATGGTCAGCACCAGCGCGCTTGCGTGGCCGAGGTTGAGCCGGTCGACCAGCTCGTGGCGGGCGACGTCGCCGAACACGATTGGGAAGCCCTCGCGGCGGGAGGCGGCGACCGTATCGACGCTGGAGTCGACAGCGACATACTCGCGCCCGTGAGTGGTCAGCATCTCGGCGACCAGGCGCCCGACGCGCCCAAAGCCGATGATCACCACCCGCGCGCCGGCGCCGCCGTCCACCCGGATCTCGCCATCGGCCTGAACGTCCACCCGCCGCGCCGCATCGCGGCCCAGTCGGGCGAGAAGCGGCGTCAGGGTCAGGCCAAGCGCGGTGACAATGGTCCAGAAGGCGAGGGTCTCTGGGGATATCAGCCCGGCCGTTCCCGCGGTGCCGAGCACGATCAAAGTTGTCTCGGAGGGCGAGGCCATCAGCAGGCCGGTCTCCGCCGCCACGCTCTTACGAGCACCCGACATGCGCAGCAGCCCGCCGGTGACCAAGGCCTTCACCACCACCACCGCGAACAGAGCGAGCAGGATCTGGCTCCAGTCGGCGGCGATGGCGGCGAGGTCGAGGCTCATGCCCACAGTGATCAGGAAAACGCCGAGCGCGAGACCGCGGAAGGGGGCGGTGATTACTTCCACTTCGCTCGAATAATCGGTCTCGGCGATCAGGATGCCGGCGATGATCGCGCCGACGATCGGCGACAGCCCCACGGCGGTGGTGGCAAGGCTCGCGGCGATCACCACCAGCAAACTCGCCGAGAGGAACAGCTCCGGGCTCTTCGTGCGCGCGGCCTGCGCAAACAGGCGGGGCAAAAGGAAGCGGCCGAGGATTAGCATACCCGCGATCAGTGCCGCGCCAAGCAGCAGCGTCGTGCCAAGCGCCGACCAGCCGCCGCCTTCGCCATGCGGGGCCATTGCGCCGAGGAAGAAGATGATCGGCACGATCGCCAGATCCTCGAACAACAGCATCCCGAAGGCGGAGCGGCCGACCGGGCTGGTGGTGCCGACCAGCGGAAGCACCAAAGCGGTCGATGACAAGGCAAGCGCAAGCCCGAGCGCCGCAGCCCCCGCGGGCGCTTCGCCGAACAGGCGCAGGCTCACCCCGATGATCAAGGCGGCAAGCAGCAGCTCCGCGGCGCCCAGCCCGAACACCAGCCGCCGCATGTTCCACAAGCGGCGGAAGGAGAGGTGGAGGCCGATCGCGAAGAGAAGCAGAATAATCCCGAACTCAGCGAACGGCTCGATGCCGTGGGCGTTCGAAATGGTGACATAGCCAAGCCAGGGATATTGCCCCACCAGCCCGCCAAGACCGCTCGGCCCGACCAGCAGGCCGACGAGGATGAAGCCGATCACCGGGCTCACCCGGAAGCGGGCGAATGCCGGTATAACGATCCCAGCGGCGCCAAGGATGACGAGGGCGTCGCTGAGGGCGGAGTTTGTCTCGAAACCTGGGGCCATATTGCCTTTAAGCCGCAATCAGCGTGAAAGTCAGCGGGATGACTGAGAAAAAGGACATCGTGATCGTCGGCGGCGGTCCGGCCGGCATGGTCGCGGGGCTGCTCTTCGCACGCGCCGGCTGCTCGGTGACGGTGCTCGAAAAGCATGCCGACTTCCTGCGCGACTTCCGCGGCGACACGGTTCACCCGTCCACCTTGCGCATCTTCGACGATCTCGGCCTGCGCGAGCGCCTGCTTGCCCGCCCGCACGACAAGGTGCCGGGCATTGGCGTGCTGATCGGCGGCAACCATTACGAGGTGGCGGATCTCTCCTCCTTCGATCCGCGCTGGAACTTCATCGTGATGATGCCGCAATGGCACTTCCTCGACTTCGTTGCGGAGGAAGCACGCCGGTACAAAGGCTTCGAGCTGCTGATGGAGGCGGAGGCGCTCGGCCTGGTGAAGCGGGAGGGCCGGGTGTCCGGCGTCCACTTCCGCTCATCCGGCCAGGAGCGAACCCTTGAGGCCCGATTGGTGATCGCCTGCGACGGTCGCCGCTCCGTGCTTCGCGACGCCTCGGCGCTGCCGCTGCGCGATCTCGACGCGCCGATGGACGTCTTCTGGTTCCGCTTGCCCAAGGCGCGCGGCAGCGAGAACGAGACCACCGGCGTCTTCGCCAGCGGCCGCATCATCGCGCTGATTGACCGCGGCGACTACTGGCAATGCGCCTGGGTTTTCGCGAAGGGCGAGGCTGACCGGGTGCGCGGGGAGGGGCTCGAAGCCTTTCGCGCCGGCATTGCGGCGGTGGCGCCGATCCTCGCCGGCGCGGTGGAGGCGATCGGGAGCTGGGACGACGTCAAGCTCCTTACCGTCGCTCTCGACAGGCTGGAGCGCTGGCATCGGCCGGGTCTGCTCGTCATCGGCGATGCAGCCCACGCAATGTCGCCGATCGGCGGTGTCGGGATCAACGTCGCGGTTCAGGATGCGGTAGCCGCCGTCAACATCCTCGCCGGCCCGATGGCGTCAGGCGCCGAGCCCGATCCGCTGCTCGCGAAAGTCCAGAAGCGGCGGCTGCCGGCGGTACGCCTCGTCCAGGCCTTCCAGGCGGCGGCGCAGCGGGGCATCGTCGTGCCGGTACTCCGACGGGAAGCGGGAGAGGTAAAGGCACCTCTCCCGCTTCGTTTGTTGAACCGTTTCCGCTGGCTCCGGCGCTATCCCGCCGGCTTCATCGGCTTCGGCCTCCGTGCGGAGCGCGTACGCTCGCAGGAGAAGGTCAGGCCGCGCTGACGCCCATCTTCTTTTCAAGGTTGGCACGAATGGCTTCAAAGAATTGTTCGGTGGTCATCCAGCCTTGATCGGGGCCGATGAGCAGCGCCAGATCCTTGGTCATTTGCCCGCTTTCCACCGTTTCGATGCAGACCTGCTCCAGCGTTTCGGCGAACTGCGTCACTTCGGGCGTGCCGTCGAACTTGCCGCGATACTTGAGACCGCCGGTCCACGCGAAGATCGAGGCGAGCGGGTTGGTGGAGGTGGCCTTGCCCTGCTGGTGCATGCGGTAGTGGCGGGTAACGGTGCCGTGCGCGGCTTCCGCTTCCACCGTCTTGCCGTCGGGCGTCATCAGGATGGAGGTCATCAGGCCAAGGCTGCCGAAGCCCTGCGCAACCATGTCGGACTGCACGTCGCCGTCGTAATTCTTGCAGGCCCAGACGAACTTGCCGCTCCACTTCAGCGCCGAGGCGACCAGGTCGTCGATCAGGCGGTGCTCGTATACCGTCCCAGCTTCTTCGAACTGCGCCTTGAATTCGCTGTCGAAAATCTCCTGGAAGATGTCCTTGAAGCGGCCGTCATAGGCTTTGAGGATGGTGTTCTTGGTGGAGAGGTAGACCGGCCAGCCGCGGCCAAGGCCGAAGTTGAAACAGGCGCGGGCGAATTCGCGGATCGATTCATCGAGGTTGTACATGCCCATGGCGACGCCGGCGGCGGGGTAGTCGAACACTTCATGCTCGATCACCTGGCCGTCCTGGCCTTCCCACTTCATGGTCAGCTTGCCGGGACCGGGCACCAGGAAGTCGGTCGCCTTATACTGATCGCCGAAGGCGTGACGGCCGACCACGATCGGGTCCGTCCAGCCGGGGATCAGCCGGGGCACGTTCTGGATGACGATCGGCTCGCGGAAAACGACGCCGCCCAGGATGTTGCGGATCGTGCCGTTGGGCGACTTCCACATCTTCTTGAGCCCGAACTCGGCGACACGCGCTTCGTCCGGGGTGATGGTCGCGCATTTGACGCCGACGCCGTGCTGTTTGATTGCTTCGGCCGCTTCCACCGTCACCTTGTCGTCGGTGGCGTCGCGATTCTCCATGCCAAGGTCGAAATACAGCAGCTCCACGTCGAGATAAGGCTGGATCAGCCGTTCGCGGATCCACTGCCAGATGATGCGGGTCATTTCGTCGCCGTCGAGCTCGACGATCGGGTTCACTACTTTGATCTTGGACATGGGAAAGGCGTTCCTCGTCTCGGAGGTTGAATGGCTGGCGCGGCGTGTAGGCAAAGGCGCGCCGGTTGTCACCACCGGCGCAGCCGCCTAAAGCCTTGGGCATGACATCGCTCGAAAAGCCGGACCTGGTCACCACCAACGTCCGTTACCGCATGCCCAACGTCCACCCCGAAGGCCGCAAGTTCGTGGTCATCGCCGCGGCGATCGCCTTGCTATTATTCTGGGTGATCGATTGGGACGGCCTTGGCTGGATCATGCTGGGCATCACCCTTTGGGTCGCCGCCTTCTTCCGCGATCCGATCCGCACCACGCCAAAGGGGGAGGGGCTGGTGATCGCCCCGGCCGACGGCCTGGTCACCATGATCGCAAGCGTTCCGCCGCCGCCCGAACTGGTCGGCGAGGACGGCCTTCCGCCCGGTCCCTGCACCCGCGTCTCCATTTTCATGAGTGTGTTCGACGTCCACATCAACCGCTCGCCGATCGCCGGTACGGTGAAAAAGGTCGTCTACATTGCCGGCAAATTCCTCAACGCGGATCTCGACAAGGCGAGCGAGGACAATGAGCGCAACCACTTCCTGATCGAAGGCCATGACGGCACCCGCATCGCCTTTACCCAGATTGCAGGCCTCGTCGCCCGCCGCATCGTGCCTTGGTCCAAGGTCGGCGATCAGGTCACGGCCGGCCAGCGGGTCGGCCTGATCCGCTTCGGAAGCCGGGTCGACGTCTACCTGCCCGAAGGAACCTCGTCGCAGGTGCTGCTCGGCCAGCGCACCATTGCCGGCGAGACGTTGATCGCCAAGCTCGGCGTCGCCGAGGCGCTGGAGGGCGTCGCCCAGTGAACCGCCCAGTGCGCGAGCGGCGCGGCATTCCGCTTCGCGCGGTGGTTCCCAACGCCGTCACCGCGCTTGCGCTCTGCTCCGGCCTGTCCGGCGTCCGCTTCGCGATTGCCGCGGATTGGGAAAAAGCGGTTGCCGCCATCGCCATCGCTGCAGTGCTGGACGGCATGGATGGGCGGATCGCCCGGATGCTGAAGGGCCAGAGCCGCTTCGGCGCCGAGCTCGATTCGCTGTCGGACGTGATCGCCTTTGGTGTTTCCCCGGCGATCATCATGCATCTGTGGGCGCTGCAGCACTTCCCCCGCTTCGGGTGGCTGTTCGCTTTGGCTTATGCGGTTTGCGCGGCGCTTCGCCTCGCCCGCTTCAACGCCGCCATCGATGTCGAGGAACAGCCGCACAAGTCTGCCGGCTTCCTGACCGGCGTCCCGGCACCGGGGGGGGCGGGGCTGATGCTGTTGCCGCTGCTGCTGTGGATCGCCAGCGACCGGCAGTGGGACTGGCTTCAGCACCCCGCGGCCGTGGCCGCCTGGGCGGGGCTCTCCGCATTTCTGATGATTTCCAGCCTTGCGACCTATTCCTGGACGTCGATGCGGCTGCGGCGGAACGTCCGGTTCACGGCGATTGTGATTATCGCTTTGGTGGCGGGGGCGCTGGTGTCGGCGCCCTGGGAAACGTTAAGCGCGCTGACGATCCTTTACGCGGCAACGATCCCGTTCAGCATCCTATCTTACGCGCGGGTCAAAAGGCTGCGCGGCGCGCATAAGCCGGAGCCGCTCGCACCGGGCGCCTGACTTCGCGGCCGAGCTCGCCGCGAAGCGCGAGCAGGATTTGCGACCAGTAAAGCCGAACCGTCATGTGGATGGCGACAGCAGCCGCCAGCAGCATGAGGGTGAAGAAAATCGCGGCAGCCAGATGAGTCACAGGCTTATCCCCTTATTTATCCACAGCAGAACGTCGCGCCGCGGAAATTGATCCATAGAAGCTTGAGGAACAATAATGTTCATGTTTCGTTCCTTTGTCAATCCGCCTGCGGAATAAAAGTTTTGCGGGGAGAGCGGCCGCTTTCGGAGCCGACGCGCGGGTGCCGAGGAGGCGATGCGTCTCCGCCAGTTTCGTCGCCCCAGCGAAGGCTGGGGTCCATGCTGAACCTCCACCCGCACCGCCCGTCGCCAACTCAGCATGGATGCCAGCCTTCGCTGGCATGACGGTAAGGGGTGAAGCGCAGTGACTTCTCGCCCCCCGCGCCTGCACGCCGGCGCGCCCCGCCGAATCCCTTGATTTCGCTGCCTCTCCCCGCTACACGCGCGCCATTCCACATGCAGGGCCATCATACCGGTGGCTGGGGTTTCCCAGTCTCTCGGCCCTGCAGAGGTATAACCGGAAGGAGAATACACCATGGCGTCCAACGACGTTTCCATGCAGCAATTGCTTGAGGCCGGAGCGCATTTCGGCCACCAGACCCACCGCTGGAACCCGAAGATGAAGCCGTACATCTTCGGCGATCGCAACGGGGTTCACATCATCGATCTGTCGCAGACCGTGCCGCTGTTCGCGCGCGCGCTGGACTTCGTTCGCGGCTCGGTCGCCTCAGGCGGCAAGGTGCTCTTCGTCGGCACCAAGCGCCAGGCGCAGGAGCCGATCGCCGAAGCCGCCCGCCGTTCGGGCCAGCATTTCGTCAATCACCGCTGGCTGGGCGGCATGCTCACCAACTGGAAGACGATTTCCGGCTCCATCAAGCGCTTCAAGAGCCTTGAAGAGCAGCTCTCGGGCGACACCGCCGGCCTCACCAAGAAGGAAGTGCTTCAGCTCACCCGTGAGCGCGACAAGTTCGAGCTTTCGCTCGGCGGCATCCGCGACATGGGCGGCATTCCGGACGTGATGTTCGTGATCGACGCCAACAAGGAAGAGCTGGCGATCAAGGAAGCCAACGTCCTCGGCATTCCCGTCGTCGCCATCCTCGATTCGAACGCCTCGCCGCAAGGCATCTCGTTCCCCGTTCCGGGCAATGACGACGCCAGCCGCGCGATCCGCTTGTACTGCGACGCGATCGCCGACGCGGTTCTTGCCGGCAAGTCTGGCGGCGCCGCCAACCGCGGCGAAGACATCGGCTCGATGGAAGCCCCGCCGGCCGAAGCCGCTCTCGCGGACGCGTAACTACACTTCCCCTCCCGCTGTGCGGGAGGGGATTGAGGGGTGGGCAGGCCTAAGTGCCGCTTACTCCCTCCTGACATTCCCACCCCCAGCCCCTCCCGCAAGCGGGAGGGGGGCAAGAAGGATATGAGACATGGCTGAGATCACGGCCGCTTCCGTCAAGGAACTGCGCGAGCGCACCGGCGCCGGCATGATGGACTGCAAGAAAGCGCTCAACGAAAATGGCGGCGACATGGAAGCCTCCATCGATTGGCTGCGCACCAAGGGCCTCGCCGCCGCCGCCAAGAAGGCCGGCCGCACCGCGGCCGAAGGCCTGGTCGGCGTCGCCGTCCGCGGCACCAAGGGCGCCGTCGTTGAAGTGAACTCCGAAACCGATTTCGTCGCCAAGAACGAGCAGTTCCAGGAGTTTGTTCGCACGGTTTCTGAGCTCGTGCTCGACACCGGCAGCGATGTCGAAGCGCTGAAATCGGCCGCTTGGCCCGCCGGCGGCACCGTTGAGGAGAAACTGACCGCGAACATTGCGACCATTGGCGAAAACCAGTCGCTTCGCCGCGCCGCGGTTCTGGAAGTCGGCGACGGCGTCGTCGTTTCCTACGTCCACAACGCCGCTGCCACCGGCCTCGGCAAGATCGGCGTTCTCGTCGCGCTCGAAAGCACCGGCGACAAGGACGCGCTTCAGGCGCTCGGCAAGTCGCTCGCCATGCATATCGCGGCGGCCAACCCGCTCGCGCTGCGCGGCGAGGACCTCGATTCCGACCTGGTCGAGCGCGAGCGTTCGATCGCGGCTGAAAAGGCCAAGGAAAGCGGCAAGCCGGAGAACATCATCGAAAAGATGGTGGAAGGCGCGCTTGCCAAGTTCCGCAAGGAAATGGCGTTCTTGAGCCAGCTCTTCGTGATGGACAACAAGACCAAGATCGAAGACGTCGTCGCCGCCGAATCCAAAAAGGTCGGCGCACCGATTCAGGTTGCGGGCTTTGTCCGCTTCCAGCTCGGCGAAGGCATCGAAAAGGCGACCAGCGACTTCGCAGCCGAAGTTGCCGCGGCTTCGGGCGTCGGCAAAGCCGCCTAAGCATCAGCAGATCCTCCGGCGGCGCGTTCACCCGCGACGCCGGAGCTCAGGGGCGGGCAGCCAGGCCAGAGCGGAGCTCGGCCTGCTGCCCGCCCTTTTCTTTGCCCCGCTTCTGCACACAAACAGCACATGGGAACATGCTTGGCAGGGAAGCCGCCCCGGCTTAGTAAGGCCTCCATTCCAGCCCTCCGGCCGATCGGACCCGACGCACTCATGCCGCGCCCGCGCTTCAACCGCATCCTTCTCAAGCTTTCCGGTGAAGTGCTGATGGGCGAGGGCCAGTTCGGCATCGACCCGGAAACCACCGGCATCATGGCGCGCCAGATCGCCGACGCCAAGGAAGCGGGCTACGAGCTCTGCATCGTCGTCGGCGGCGGCAACATCTTCCGCGGCCTCGCCGGGGCCGCCAAGGGCTTCGACCGGGCAAGCGCCGATTATATGGGCATGCTCGCGACCGTGATGAACGCGCTCGCCATGCAGAACGCGCTTGAGAAGATCGGCGTCGATACCCGAGTCCAGTCCGCGATCCCGATGGCGAGCATCTCCGAACCCTATATCCGCCGCCGCGCGGTTCGACATATGGAGAAAGGCCGCGTGGTGATCTTCGCCGCCGGCACCGGCAACCCGTATTTCACCACCGACACCGCCGCCGCGCTTCGTGCCGCCGAAATGAATTGCGACGCCCTCTTCAAGGGCACCAGCGTCGACGGGGTCTACGATGCCGACCCGAAGAAGAAGAAAGAGGCTAAGCGCTACGAAAGCGTCACCTTCAACCGCGTCCTTGCGGACGATCTGAAGGTCATGGACGCAAGCGCCGTCGCCCTTTGCCGAGACAACAATATCCCGATCGTGGTCTTCAACATCCGCGAGCAGGGCAATCTTGTCCGCGTCCTCGGCGGCGAAGGCACCGCAACGATCGTTCAGAACGAGGAGTAGAGACATGCCCGCCTACGAAAAGGCCGATGTTCAGCGCCGGATGAGCGGCGCGATCGAATCGCTGAAGCACGATCTTGGCGGCCTTCGCACCGGCCGTGCCTCCACCAGCCTGCTCGAGCCGGTGACGGTGGAAGTCTATGGCTCGCACATGCCGCTGGCCCAGGTCGCAACCTTGTCGGCGCCGGAGCCGCGGATGCTGTCGGTGCAGGTCTGGGACCGCTCCAACGTCGGCGCGGTGGAAAAAGCGATCCGCTCCGCCGGGCTCGGCCTGAACCCGATCAGCGAAGGCCAGACCCTGCGCCTGCCGATCCCCGACTTGACCGAGGAACGCCGCAAGGAGCTTGCCAAGCTCGCCAGCCAATATGCTGAAAAAGCTCGGATTGCGGTGCGCAACGTCCGCCGCGACGCGATGGACAGCCTGAAGCAGGATGAGAAAAAGCACGAGATCAGCGAGGATGAGCGCAAGCGCCTCGAAACCGAAGTGCAGAAGCTCACCGACGACACGATAAAGGAAATCGACGCCGCCACCGCGGCCAAGGAAAAGGAAATCATGACAAGGTGATCGGCAAAGCGGCCAAAACGACCGCGCCTGCCGTGGAGGGCGAGGCTTCAGGCGGCGGCGTTCCGCGCCACGTCGCCATCATCATGGACGGCAACGGTCGCTGGGCGAAGGCGAGGGGGCTGCCCCGCGCCGCCGGCCACCGCCAGGGCGCCGAAGCGGCCCGCCGCACTATTCGCGCCGCCGGCGAGGCCGGTGTCCAGTGCCTGACGCTTTACGCCTTCTCGTCCGAGAATTGGCGGCGGCCGGAGACGGAGATCAGCGACCTCATGGGTCTGCTGCGCTTCTACATCGGCGCCGAATTGAACGCCCTCCACAAGGAAGGCGTTCGGCTGATAATATTGGGTGATCACAAGGCCTTTCCGGCCGATGTTGCCAAATTGGTCGATCAGGCGGTGACCCGTACGGCGAACAATGAGCGGATGACGCTGGCGATCGCGCTCAACTACGGGTCCCGCGCCGAGCTGGTCAACGCCGCGCGCAGCCTTGCCGAACGCGTCGCGGCGGGCGAGCTTGCGCCGGCCGACATCGACGAAGCCGCGATCGAAGAGCAGCTCGACACCGCCGACCTGCCGCCGCTCGATCTCGTGATCCGCACGTCGGGCGAGCATCGCTTGTCCAACTTCCTGCTTTGGCAGGCGGCATATGCCGAACTCGTCTTCGTCGACCGGCTGTGGCCGGATTTCGACGCCGCTGCGCTGGGCGAAGCGCTTGCCGATTTTGCGGGGCGCGACCGGCGCTTCGGTGGCCGATGAGCACCGCGCCGGCCAAGAAGAACAGCGATCTCCCCACCCGCTTCGTCGCGGGGGTGGTGATGATCGCAGTCGCCTGCGCGGCAATCTATATCGGCGGCTGGGTGTTCCGGCTGCTGGTTGCCGCCGGCGCCGCGGTGATGCTGGTCGAATGGGGCGACATGCACCGCACTGGCCGCACCCGAAGCTATGCCGGCGCCGCGCTGCTCGTCGTCACTCTGCTGGCGGTGACGCAACATCTTTATCCCGCAGGTGAAATCGACGTCATCGACGGCGTCGAGGGCATCTTCCTTGAAAGCTTCGACCAGCTCTGGATCGGCTTCGTGGCCATTGCCGCTATTGCCTTGCTTTACGCGCTGGTCAGCCGCCGCCTCTCCGCAGGATGGGGCCTGTTCTACGTCGGCGCGCCCGCTTTCGCGCTTCTGGTGCTGGAGTGGGCGCGCTTCGACCTGGTCTTCTGGGCAATGCTGGTCACCTGGTCGACCGACATCTTCGCTTACTTCGCGGGCCGCTCGATCGGCGGACCCAAGCTCGCGCCGAAGATCAGCCCCAACAAGACCTGGGCAGGCCTGATCGGCGGCATGACCGGCGCCGGCATCGTCGGCGCGATCGCGGCTTACGCCTTCGGCCTCGACACCTTGTTCATGGTCGCCGGCGCGCCGATGGGCCTTCTTGCCCAGCTCGGCGACCTTTACGAAAGCAGAGTTAAGCGCCGCTTGGGCGTCAAGGACAGCGGCTCCATCCTTCCCGGCCATGGCGGCGTGCTCGACCGGGTCGACGGTTTGCTTCCCGTTGCCATCGCAACGATCCTGCTCCTCATCCTGGTGCTGCGCGGCGCGTGACGGCTAAGCGCACTGTCACCATTCTCGGCGCGACCGGCTCCGTCGGCCGCTCCACGATCGATCTCATCGCCCGTGCGCCCGAGCGCTTCGAGGTGCTTGCGCTCACCGCCAACCGCGATGTCGAGGGCTTGGCTGCAGCCGCGCGGCAAGTAAGCGCGGCGCGGGCGGTTGTTGCCGACGAGAGCCTGCTCGAGCCGCTTCGCGCCGCACTCGCGGGGAGCAACACCGAAGCCGCCGCCGGCCCTGGCGCCATCCTTGAAGCCGCGGCCGCCGGAGCGGACTGGACCATGGCGGCAATCGTCGGCTGCGCCGGCCTCGCCCCCACTATGGAAGCGATCCGCGGCGGCAAGACGGTCGCCTTCGCGAACAAGGAAGCGCTGGTTTCGGCTGGCGCGCTGATGACGCAGGCTGCCGCAGCCTCCGGCGCCCTCATCCTGCCCGTCGATTCCGAGCATAACGCCATCTTCCAATGCTTCGACGCCGCGCGCCCTGCCTCGGTGCGCCGCATCATCCTGACAGCAAGCGGCGGCCCGTTCCGTGACAAGAGCCTGGACGAAATGCGGGGGATGACGCCCTCTCAAGCCGTCGCACATCCCAATTGGTCAATGGGCGCAAAGATCTCCGTCGATTCCGCCACCTTGATGAACAAGGGGCTCGAGCTGATCGAGGCCTTTCACCTCTTTCCGCTCCCGGCCGAAGCGTTCGAGGTGGTGATCCACCCCCAGTCGGTGATCCACAGCCTGGTCGAATATGTCGACGGCTCATTCCTGGCGCAGCTCGGCGCCCCAGACATGCGCATCCCGATCGCTTACACCCTTGCATACCCCGAGCGGATGGAGACGCCCTGCGAGCGGCTCGACCTGGTCCGCATCGGCAGTCTCGGCTTCGAAGCACCAGACCTCATCCGCTTCCCCGCCCTTGCCCTTGCCCAGGAGGCGCTGCGCAGCGGCGGCGCCCGGCCAGCGGTCCTCAACGCCGCCAACGAAATCGCCGTGGAAGCCTTTCTTGCCAAAGAGATAGCTTTCCTGGATATTGCATCGGTCGCGGCCGAAACGCTGGCAAGCTGCGATCCGCCTGCGCCCTCATCGGTGGAGGAGGTGCTCGCCATCGACGGCGCGGCGCGTGGCGCGGCCCGGGCCATCAAGCGAAAGTATATGCGTTGACGAGCGGCAGCCCCGGTTTCTTCTGGACAATCCTGAGCTTCCTGCTGGTCATCGGGCCGCTGATCTTCGTTCACGAGCTCGGCCATTATTTCGTCGGCCGCTGGTTCGGGGTGAAGGCCGACATCTTCTCGATCGGCTTCGGCCGGGAGATTGCCGGCTGGACCGATAAGCGCGGCACCCGCTGGAAGCTCTCCTGGCTGCCGCTCGGCGGTTACGTGAAGTTCGCCGGCGACATGAACCCGGTAAGCCAGCCGAGCCCTGAATGGCTCGCGCTTCCGGCCGAAGAGCGCGCGCGGACCTTTCCGTCCAAGGCGGTCTGGAAGCGCTTCCTGATCGTTGCCGCGGGCCCGTTCACGAACTTCCTCCTCGCCCTCCTCATCCTCACCGGCTTCCTGATGGCGATGGGCGACTTCCGCAGCCCGCCGATCGTCGCCGGCGTCGCGCCGGGCACCGCCGCCGCACAAGCGGGCCTCAAGCAGGGCGACCGAATCCTCGCCATCGACGGCAACGGCGTCTCGCGCTTCGAGGACATCTCCCGCCACGTCGTGCTTCACCCGGGCAAGCAGGTCACCATCGCCTTCGAGCGCGGCGGGCAGAAGCTTGAGGCCGCCGCGCGCCTGTCGCTCAATGTTCAACGCGACAAATTCGGCAACGAATTCCGCAGCGGCATGCTCGGCGTGACCGGGCAGCCGGTGCTGGAGAAAGTCTCCGCCGGCCAGGCGGTGGGCGGCGCCTTCCGCATGACCTGGCACACGCTTACCACCACCGTGGAAGCGATCGGCCAGATCATCACCGGCACCCGTTCGGTGAAGGAGCTGGGCGGTCCGCTGAAGATCGCGAAATATTCCGGGGAGCAGGCCAGCCTCGGTCCGCTCGCCTTTCTCCTATTCATCGCCGCCATCTCCATTAATCTGGGCTTCATCAACCTGTTGCCAATCCCTATGCTCGATGGCGGGCACCTCCTCCTGTACGTGCTTGAGGGGGTGCGCCGGAAACCGCTGAGGCCGGAAGCGCAGGAATGGGCCTTCCGCACCGGGCTTGCGGCGCTTCTGGCGTTGATGGTGTTTGTGACGTTCAACGATCTGGCGTCTTTTGGCCTGTGGTCGCGGCTTGGCGGCTTGATCGACTGACGTGGATCGGGCAGGGCTAGGGACAACAGGGAAACGCGAAGGCGCGTCAAGCGCCTGGCATATTTTTAGGGCGGGGACCCCGTGACAGCGAACAAGAAGAACCTTCAGCGCCGGCGCCTGTGCTCGGCACTTCTCGTCGGCACCATCCTTGGTGGCCTGACCGCGCCCGCTTATGCGCAGGTGCAGGGGCCTGCCGCTGGCGGCCAGCCCGCCCCCGCGCTTCCGCAGGTTGCTCCCGCGCCTCAGGCAGAGACGCAGGTCATCCGCTCGATCGCCGTCAGCGGCAACCAGCGGCTGGAGCCGGAAACCGTAGTTTCCTACATGAAACTCCGCACCGGCGAGAACTATACCCGCGAGCGCCTCGACGAGGCCCTGCGCGACCTCTACGCGACCGAATTGTTCGCGGACGTCCAGATCCTTGGCGGCGATACCGGCAACCTGGTCATCCAGGTGCGCGAGAACCCGGTGATCAACCGCATCGTTCTTGAAGGCAATAAGCGCCTCAAGGACGACAAGATCGGTCCCGAAATCCGCCTCGCGCCCCGCCAGATTTTCACCCGCACCAAGGCCCGCGCAGACGTTGCCCGGATTGTCGAGCTCTACCGCCGCCAGGGCCGCTTCGCCGCCCAGGTGGAGCCCAAGATCGTTCAGCTCGAACAGAACCGCGTCGACGTCGTGTTCGAGATCAACGAAGGCCCGCGTTCCAAAATCCGTGAAATCAACATTCTCGGCAACGAGAAGTTTTCGGACGGCGACCTGCGCGGCGAGATGGTGACCAAGCGCACCGGCTTGCTGAGCTTCCTGAGCTCCGGCGCGGTCTACGATCCCGATCGCCTTGCCTTTGACCAGCAGAAGCTGCGCCAGTTCTACCTCACCGAAGGTTATGCCGATTTCCGCGTCGTGTCCGCGGTGGCGGAGCTCACCTCCGACAAGCAAGACTTCATCATCACCTACGTGGTGGAAGAAGGCGAACGCTATAAGTTCGGCGACGTAAAGGTCGAAAGCGCGATCCGCGACTTCAAGAGCGAGGACATGACCAGGCTGCTGCCGATGAAGACCGGCGACTGGTACAATGCCAAGCAGATCGAAGACACGGTGACGTCGCTGAACGAAAGCGCTGGCCTGTTCGGCTACGCTTTCGCCGACATTCAGCCCAATTTCGAGCGCAACAAGGAAGCGCTGACGATGGGGGTCACCTTCGAGGTGGCCGAATCTCCGCGCGTTTACGTCGAGCGCATCGACATCAACGGAAATACGATAACCCGCGACAAGGTGATCCGCCGTGAATTCCGCGTGGCTGAGGGCGATCCCTTCAACTCCATTGCGGTGAAACGTTCGCGGGACCGGATTCAGTCGCTCGGATTTTTCCAGGAGGATCTGGAAGTCACGCAGACCCAGGGCTCGGCGCCGGACCGCGTCGTCCTTGGCGTCGATGTCGAGGAAAAGGCGACGGGCGAATTGCAGCTCTCCGCCGGCTTCTCGAGCCTTGAGCGGATCTTGGTCAACCTCTCGATCCGTCAGCGCAACTTCATGGGCAAGGGCCAGGAATTGCGCGCGAGCATCAACTACTCGAGCTACTCGAAGTCGGTCGAGCTCGGCTTTACCGAGCCTTACCTGTTCGACCGCAACATCGCGTTGGGCGCCGATCTCTACCGCCGCGATTTCTCTCCCTTCAACCGGATCGGCGGGCAGCGCGAGACTCCTTACAAGCAGGTCTCCACCGGCTTCCAGCTTCGCACCGGCGTGCCGATTACCGAGTTCCTGTCGCTCGCCGGCCGCTACAGCCTCAGCCAGGATGAGGTTGAACTTGGTCCGGAATATTATATCGACCCGGACGGCACCGGGCCGCTTCCGCGCGTTTGCAACACCGCCGGCGTTGGCAGCCGTTATTATTGCGAGTCGGTCGGCAACCGCATCACGTCGTCGATCGGCTACTCGCTGGCGTACGATTCGACCGACAACCGCCTCCGTCCGACGCGCGGCAACCGCGTCGTTTTGAACCAGGATTTCGCCGGTCTTGGCGGCAGTGTGAAATATCTTCGCACCCGCCTGAACGTGGCTAAATACATCCGCCCGTTAAACAGCTTCGTTCTTCAGCTCTCCGCCGAGGGAGGCTACATTCACAGCTTCGAAGACGCAGCCGGCCCCAACTCCGATCCAGTGCGCATCATCGACCGCTTCTATCTCGGCGAGCCGCAGATCCGCGGGTTCGACATCCGCGGCATCGGGCCTCGGGTGGAGCGCTTCAGCTTTACCGGAAGCGGCCCGGTCGATTACACTGACCGCGAGACGCGTATCGGCAACGACGCGCTGGGGGGCCGTGCTTATTATCTCGCCCGCGCCGAGGTCGATCTTCCGCTCGGTGACAGCGTGCGCGAGCTTGGCTTGAGGCCGTCGATCTTCGTCGATGCGGGCGCCGTCTTCGGTCTTCGCAACCCCGCAACTTTGAACCAGCAGATCTGCACCGGCAAACCGGCGGTTGATCCGACCCCGACCACCCCGGGAAGCCCGGCCATCCCGGGCGCGACCGTGGACTATGGCGCGGCTTGCCCCACCGGCACGACGCCGGGCGGGGGCTTTGTTGAGCGTTACAGCGGCGACACGCCAAAGCCGCGCATTTCCGTTGGCTTCGGCGTCAACTGGACCTCTCCGTTCGGCCCGTTCAGGATCGATATAGCCAAGGCTCTTACAAAAGCTGAGGGTGACGACACCAAGCTTATTAGCTTCAACGTAGGGACTGCATTCTAATGAAGAAAATCGTTTTCGGAGCGGCGCTTGCCGCCCTCTCACTCGGCACGGCTGGGTCCGCCATCGCACAAAAGGTTCCGGGCGCCGTGATCGTCGTGGTCGATACCGACCGCGTCTATCGCGAATGCAACGCCTGCAAGGCGGCGCAGACGCAGCTCCAGGGCCTCGTGGCGTCGGCCCGCACTCGTGCGCAGCAGCTCGGCCAGCCGCTTCAAACCGAGGCGCAGTCGATCGAGCAGCAGGGCGCCACGCTTCGCAACCAGACCGGCGCTGCCCGCGCGGCCGCCGAAACGGCGCTGAACTCGCGCGTTCAGCAGTTCCAGACCAAGCAAACCACTGCCCAGCAGGAAATCGCCCGGCTCGAGCAGAACATCCAGTCCACGCAGGCGAACGTGCTTCGCCAGATCAACGAGCGGCTGAACCCGGTGATCACCAACGTCATGAACTCGCGTAACGCCAACGTTGCGCTCGACGTAAACGCGACGCTGGCACGCTCGAACGCGCTGGACGTCACCAATGACGTTCTGACGCAGCTCAATGCGGCACTGCCGTCGGTAAGCGTTACCCCGCTTCCCCAGGCTCAGCAGCCGGCGCAGCCGAACCCGCAGGGCCGGTGAGCACCGAAGCTGCCGAAATAGGCGCCGTCATCGGCCCGCTGGATGTCCGGCGGGTGATGGCGGCGCTGCCGCATCGTTATCCGATGCTGCTGATCGACCGGGTCGAGGAAATCGTCCCGAAGAAGCGGATCGTCGCGATCAAGGCCGTGACGATTAACGAGCCTTTCTTTCAGGGCCATTTCCCGACCCGCCCGATCATGCCCGGCGTGCTCCTCGTTGAAGCGATGGCGCAGGCTTCGGGTGTTCTCGCCGTGGAGTCGCTCGGCCTCGCCGGCTCGGGCAAGCTCGTTTATTTCATGGCCATCGACGGCGCCAAATTCCGCCGCCCGGTGGAGCCCGGCTGCCTGCTGCGCATCGAGGTGGAGCTGGTCCAGGACCGGGGTTCCGTCTGCAAGTTCGCCGGTAAGGTCGTGCTCGACGGCAAGGTCGCCGCCGAAGCGAGCTTCACCGCAATGATTGCCGACCCGCCGAGCGACTAAGCCGGGCGCCAGCCCGCCTCGCCTTTTTCGATCCCGAAGACGCTGCGGATCGCGTCGCTATCCATCACCTGGCCTGGCGCGCCGTCCGCTGCGACCTTTCCGCCGCTCATCACGATCAGCCGCTCAGCGTAGCGCGCGGCGAGGTCGAGGTCGTGGAGCGCAAGCAGCACGGCTTGCCCGTCGCGGGCGAGTCCTGCGAGCAGGTCCATCAGCTTGAGCTGCCACAGCGGATCGAGATTGGCGATCGGCTCGTCGAGCAGCAGCAGCCGCGGCCTGGCGGCAAGCGCTCGGGCGATCAGCACCCGGCTGCGCTCGCCCGTGGAGAGCCGGTCCGCCCGCCTGTCGGCGAAGGTGAGCAGATCGAGCTGCTCCAGCGCCGCCTCGGCTTCGGCCTTGCCCGCGCTGGACGGCAAGCCGAGTCGAACCAGGTCTAGCGCCGTCAGCGGCCACGCCGCTTCGCGCGCTGCGGGCAGGTAAGAGAGTAGCCGCCGCCGCTGCGCCGGAGATGCCGCGCTGAGAGCGTGCCCGTCGATGCGAACCACCCCCGAAGGCGACCCGATCCCGGAAAGCGAATGAAGCAGGCTGGTCTTGCCGCTGCCGTTCGGCCCGACCAGGCAGACGAGCTGCGGTGCCTCGAGGGTGAGATCCAGCGCCGGCAGCCGGCCCTTTAGGCCAATGCCGCGAGCTTCGAGCAACGCGCTCATCGGTTGAGGCTCCAGCGCATATGGGCGACCAGCCACAGAAAGCAGGGCGCGCCGAGGAGGGCGGTCACCACCCCGATCGGCAGTGTCCGCCCCAGCGGCAGCGTCCGCACCGCGAGGTCCGCGGCCAGCAGCAGCGCGCCGCCCAGCATGGCTGCCGGAAGCATTGCCCGGCCCGGATGCCCCCGTGTGAACAGCCGCGCGAAAATGGGCGCGACGAGGCCGATAAACCCGATCGCGCCGCAGATAGCGACACAGGCGCCGACACCGACGGCAGTCAGCGCAACGATCTCGAGCCGCAACCGCCGCACGTCATAGCCGAAGGACTGGGCGACATCCTCGCCAAGCGTGAGGCTGTCCAGCGGCGCCCGAAGCCGCAGCAACAGAAGCGTGGTCGCAAGCGCGGGGAGGCCAGCGAAGGCCGCTTGCGCAAGGCTTCGATCGACCAGCGAGCCCATCAGCCAATCATAGGCATCGTAAAAGGCAAAGGGGGAAGGGGCGAGGGCGAGGGCGAGGGTCGTCAGCGCCCCGGCAAGCGCGCTGATCGCAAGGCCCGAGAGCAGCAAGGTCGCCGTCTCTGCCCGCCGCCCGGCGAGCGCAAGGAGGAGGAGCAAGGCGCCGAACGCGCCCGCCACCGCGCCGAGCGATAGTGCGATGGGGGAAGAAAAGCCGAGCAGGTAGGCGGTCACCACTGCGCCGAGTGCCGCGCCGCTGGTGGTGCCGGTAAGGTCGGGCGAGGCAAGGGGGTTCGCGAACAAAGCCTGGATCGCAGCCCCCGCGGCGCCCAGCATCGCACCGTAGGTCAGCGCAAGCAGCGCACGCGGCAGACGCAGCTCCTGAAGCACCGCGATGCCGAGCGGCCGATCCGTTGCCCATAGCTCGGCAAGCCCGCTCCACGGCGTAAGCAGCGAGGCCGCAAAGGCCACGGCAATGAGCAGCGCCACCGCGAAATAGGAGCGCCCGCTCACCGAGCCAGCTCCGCCTTGAGGCGCCGCACTTCGCCAACCATCAGCGGCCCCATGCAATTCCACAGCCGCCCGTCCGTATCGATCCTGCGCGATTTGCCTTTTCCCTGCGCCAGCGGATGCGCCAGCCAGCGCTGCTCACCGGAATATTGCCCGGCGCGGTAGTTGCTGCGCAGCAGAACGGACGGCGGTTTCACCAGCAATTGTTCAAGCGTTATCCGATCCCCCTGCAGCGGCCGCTGGGTAAGGCCGGCAAGCGCCATCCACTGCGCGCCGAGGCTCGCCGCGATTAGACTCCGCCCGCCCCCGCCGAGCCACACCGCGTCGCGCCCCCGCGCTGGCTTGGCAGCCTTCAAGGCTGCCATCTGGGCAAGCACCGGCCGCGCCTGCCGCTCGCGGCCAAGCGCGCCCGCCACCCGCGCCACCGCTTGCTCTATGTCCGCAATGCTTTGCGGATACGGGATGTCGAGCGTCGGGATGTTGAGCTTGGCGGCGATGCGCAGCCGGTCGCGCGCGCCGCCGCCCATGGTCAGCACCAGATCCGGCTTCAGCGCCGCCACCGACACCAGGCTGCCGTCGTTGCGCGGAAAGCGCCGCGCCTGCCGCCACAAAGGGCTCTCCGCCTCCGACTGAACCAGGTGCGTGACCGAGGCGATCTGCTCCGGCGCGGCGAGCAGCAGCAGCAGCTCGTCCGTGCACAGGTTCAACGACACCACCCGCCGCGGCGCCGCCTGGACAGCAGGCGCGGCGGCGGCGGCAGCAAGGCTAGTCGCCGAAGCGAAGGCGAAGGCCCGCATGCACCGTCCTTCCCGCCGTGGCGTAGTTCACCGCGTCCTGATAATCCGCATCGAACGCATTCTCCGCCCGCGCGAAGGCTTCAACGCCCTTCGCCACTTCCCACCCGACCCGCAGCGAGGCGAGCACGTAATCGTCCAGAGTCGCCCGCTGCGAGGGGAGGATGTCAAAGTTCGTATCGGCACGCTCGCCCACCCACGCCGCGCTCGCGCCCCAGCTGAAGAGGCCATGACGGCCGGTCGCGAGCACATTCGCGCTGTGCTTCGGCCGCCGCCCCTCGCGCGCCAGCGCCGCTCCCACTGCCTGCCGTTCCTCTGCACTGAGGAAGGTGTAGTTGGCGGCGATCAGCACGGCGGAGGAGGGACGCCAGGACGCGTCCAGCTCGACGCCCCGCCTACGGCTCTTGGCCGGCGCATTGACGACGCTGGAGGTGAAGGTCACCGGGTCGAACGGTGTCTCGACAATCTCGTCCTTCAACCGGTTCGAGAAGAAAGTCGCACCGGCACCGAAGGCGCCACCTTCCCACCGCACTCCCGCTTCCCAGCCGCGCGAGCTTTCCGGCTTAAGCGCAGGATTGCCGACGAACGAACCGGGGAAGAAGCCGTAAAGATCGTAGAAGGTCGGTTGCGCGATACCTTCGCCATAAGCGGCATGCATTCGCCAGTCCGCCGCAGGCCTCAATAAGGCGGCGGCGCGAAAGGTGGTCGAGTCGGCGTAGGCGCTGAAGCTGTCGTGCCGCACCGCCACGTCCGTTGAGAATACCGGCGCCCACTCGGCATGCCACTCCCCAACGAGGGCGGTGAGGCTTCGCGAGCGATCCTGGTCGGTGCCGCCGAAATAAACCTGGTCGCGCGCGCGGAAGTCCTCCGCCTGGTGCTCCGCCGCCGCCGTAAAACGATGAGCGCCGAAGGCCCGCGACACCTGCCCCGACACGGTCAGCCGCTCGCCCGCGGTTCGATTCAGCGGCGCCGCGCCGACCCGGTTGCGGTTGCTGCTCGCGAGGTAGCTCGCGCCGCCCCGCACCTCCCAGTCGTTCAGCGCCGCCTCCGCCCAGCCGCGCACCGCGCCGATCCGGTTGCGGGTCTCGTCGAGCGTGTCCGCGCGCTGGAAGGTGGCGGGGTCGTAGCCGTCGAACTCGCTGCTTCCTTCGACCCAGTGTCCAACCGCGCCGATCCGCACGCCCTCGCGCACCTGATAAGCCGCCTTCAGGCTTGCGTGGCCATTGCGGAAGCCATCCCGCTCTCCACCGCCGCCAAGGCTGTCGATGCCGTCGCTGCGCAGCCACCCCGCCGATCCTGCCAGCCCGAAGCCGCCGCTTCGCACCGCGCCGCTCCCCGCGAGCCGAACGCTGTCGAGCCCGCCATATTCCCCAAGTGCCGAGCCACCCTGGTCGCGCAGCGGGTCCGCCGTATCCACCGCCACCACCCCGCCAAGCGCTTCCGAGCCCCACAAGGCCGATTGCGGCCCGCGCACCAGTTCGATCCGGCTCAGCGCATCGGCGGCAAGCAGCTCGAACCGCGCTTCGTTGCCCGCCGCCGGATCGTTGAAGCGAATCCCATCCACGAACAGCAACGTGTGATTGGCCTCGGCGCCGCGAATGCGCAGCTGCGTCTGGCTCCCCCGCGGCCCCGACTGGGCCACCGACGCCCCTGGCAGAAGTCGAAGCGCATCGGCGGCGAGCGGCAAGGCAAGCGCCTCCACCGTCTCCCGCTCCAGCACGCTTGCGGATACCGGCGCCTCCGCTGCCTCAACCGGGCGCAGCGAAGCGGTGACCACGATCGCTTCCTCAGCGGGCACGAACCCAGGCGCGGCAGCGGCGGCCGCGCCCGACAACAACGAAACAACGAACAGGGACATGATCAAACCTCCACAAGACGACACACAAATGCCGTCTCGGAGGAACCGCGAACGCGCCCCGCTAAGAGCCCGCGCACGATGCCACGCGCCGCAGGCTGGTCCCGGCCGGGCGCGGACGACAAGCGAGGGCAGGTCTCCTGGCTTGCGGGTCGCTGGCTTGTCTCTTTCTTAAAAAGAGGGCCTCGCCGCTTACAGTTGCGGGCACAGCGCCGGTTTCTCACCGGCTTCCCATTTTCACCCGGCGGTTAAGCCGGACACCTTCGCTGATGCCGGGTTATTGCAGTGCAGCACGGCTTGTCAATGACGCCCCCTTTGCGTACAGCGCCCGTCGAACTTCGGACAGGCTGGTCGGAAACCAGCCGCACCCCCAAGGAAATCGAACCATGAAGACCGATACCCATCCCGATTACCACATGATCAAGGTGCAGATGACCGACGGCACCGTCTTCGAAACCCGCTCCACCTGGGGCAAGGAAGGCGACACGCTGCAGCTCGACATCGATCCCAGCGTCCACCCGGCGTGGACCGGCGCCACCGGCCGCATGCTCGATCAGGGCGGCCAGGTCGCGCGCTTCAACAAGCGCTTCGGCGGTCTCAGCCTCAGCAAGAAGTAAAGCGGAAGCGCGGGTGGTCCCGACAGTCGAGACCGCCCGCTTCCGCCTTCGCGCAATCCGCGAAAACGATCTGGACGGCCAGGCAGCGATGCTGGCCGATCCAGAAGTCATGCGCTTCGTCGGCGGCCAGCCCATCTCGCGCGAGGAAACCTGGCGCAAGCTGATCGGCGCCCACGGCATGTGGTGCCTGCTCGGCTTCGGCTATTGGACATTGGAGGACAAAGCCACCGGCACCTATCTCGGCCAGATCGGCTTCGCCGACTTCAAGCGCGATGTCGTGCCGTCGATCGAAGGGCTGCCCGAGATGGGCTGGATGCTTGCGCCGCATGCGCACGGCAGGGGCGTCGCTACCGAAGCGGTGCTCGGCGCGCTCGGCTGGGCGGACATGGCGCTGCCCGGCCGCCAGATCGTCGCCATCATTGATGAAGGCAATGCGCCCTCGATCCGGGTGGCGGAGAAAGCCGGCTTCGACCGCCGCGAACCTGCCACCTACAAAGATGCGCCGATCCTGATCTTCCGCCGCGGCTAGACCCGCTCGCAGACCAGCAGCGGGCGTGGGCCGCCGGGACGAACCAGGCCCATCGGCAGGCTCTTGAGGCGCAGTGTCGGGGGCAAAGGTGGGCACTCGCCGGAAAGCTCGAACACCGCCCGTCCGCCGGGGGTCAGTATCTCACCCACCCGGATCAGCAGATCGCGCACCACCGGCATCGGCAATCCATGGCGAAGGCAGATCGCCGCGTCGTGGGGCAGATCGTTCGGGACGCTGAGCTGCGGGCAATGGGTGAATGACGCCACACCTCCAGGCGATTGCCCGGCGAGCGATTGCGCGCGAGCCACCGCGTCCGGGCAGGAATCGACGCCGCGAACCTCATGGCCCTTGGCGGCAAGGGCAAGAGCGAGGCGCGCTCCACCGGAAGGGAGCACCAGGATCCGCGCCGGCCCGCCCAGCCCAAGCGCTTGCTCGATGAAATGGGCCTCCGCCTCCGTCTCGTGCGGCGGCACCACCGAATCCCAGAACCGCGCGAACAAGGGCGCGAAGCCGAGCTGGCTTGGGTCGGCATTTTTGGACGAAAAACGGTCGGGCCCGGTGGTCACGCGCCCTCCTGGGCTGGCTGAACGGGCATCTTGCGGCCCTCACGTTGCGGCTGTGTGTCCAAAAACTCGGACTCGTGTTTCAATTGTGTCACCCTCTCGATACTGGCGCCGGGCCTCACGACGTTGTAAAAAGCGTGGAAGGCCCTGGGGAGGGCGGCGGTGGGGATCGTTTGTGGCTGATTCGATGGTGGCGGAACCCGGCACGGCCGCGCTCGACGAGGCGGATCTGCGCCTGCTCGTGGAACAGCTTCCGGCGCCCTGCTGGTTCGCCGCGCCCGGTGGCAGCCTGTCATGGGTGAACTGGCGCCTGACCGAGCTTGCCGGCGGCGATCTCGACCCGCTCCGCCAGGCGCTGGAAAGCGGGCTGGTCGGCTCGCAAAGCCGGGTCTCCGCCGCTTTCGGCTTCACGCTGCCGGGCGTCGGCAGCGTCTCCCGACGCTTCCGCTGCGAAGCGCAGGTCTGGCACAATCCCTCGGGCCGGCTGATCGGCTGGCTCGGCTCCGTTACCGAAACCCAGAGCGCACCCGAACCCTACCAGGCATTCCTGCTCCGCCTCGGCGATCGCATCCGGGAGGAAAGCGATGCGGAGAAGATCCTTGCCTTTGCCTCCGCCGCGGTCGGCCTGGAGCTCGGCGTCGACCGTGTCGTCTACGCAAACGTCGACATGGCCGAAGGCATCATGCACGTCAGCCGCGACTGGCGGTCGGACGGTACAACCGTGCCCGCGCACCACTTCCCGATGTCGGTTTATTCCAACGATTATGTCGAACGCCATTCGCGCGGAGAGCCGATCTTCTCCTGCGACGTGTGCAACGATCCCGACGTCGATCCGGCGCTCACCGATCGCTTCGTCTCTGCCGGCGTGCGCGCCTTTCTCAGCGTTCCGCTCGTCAAGAACGGCACCTTGCGCGCCGTCATGGCCGCGCAGCAATTCCACTCGCGCCTATGGACCGAAGCGGAAATGCGCCTGCTCGACGAGGTGGCCGACCGGACCTGGACCACCGTCGAGCGCGCCCGCGCGCAGCAGGAGCTCGCCGAGGCCGAGCACCGCCAGCGCTTCCTTCTCACCATGAGCGACCGTCTGCGCGGCGAGGCCGATCCGGCGCGCATCCTGTCCCACACCGCGCAGGTGCTTGGCGAATATCTCGGCGCCCGCGACGTCGTCTACCGCGAGGTGGGGGAGGGCAATTGCCAGATCGGCGTCTCTGCCGGCTGGTCGCTTGAACCGCACCGGCTGAAGGAAGAGCCGTGGCCAATCTCCGAGATTGGCGAGGATATCCTTGCCACCTACCGAAGCGGCGGGACCATGGTCTACGACGACGCGCCCAACGATCCGGCCGTTACCCCGGTTTTCCGCGAGCGCTTCGCCGCGATGGGCGTCTCCGCCTGCATCACCGTTCCCGTGATCAGCGCCGGGCGCCTGAGCGCGCTCCTGTCGGTGCGTTCGGCCGATCCGCGCCAATGGGCGGAATCGGAAATCCGCTTAGTCGAAGCGGTCGCCGAACGCAGCTGGGAAGCGCTTGAACGCGCCCGCGCGGGCGTTGAACTCGCGCGCTCCCGAGAAGCGCTTCACCAGGCCGAAAAACTGAGCGCGCTCGGCAGCCTGCTCGCCGGAGTCAGCCACGAACTCAACAACCCACTCACCATCGTCACCACCCAAGCCTCGCTGCTCGAGGAGGAGACGGAAGGCACGCCCGTCGCGGTGCGCGCCGAGAAGGTTCGCCGCGCAGCCGAGCGCTGCTCGCGCATCGTGCAGACCTTTCTTGCCATGGCGCGGCAGGAGCGGCCGGAACGCCGCCGCGTCGATGCCGCCGAAGTCGCCCGCGCCGCGCTCGAGCTCACCGATTATACGCTGCGCACCACCGGCATCGAAGTCAGCTTCGAAGCCGAGCCGAACCTGCCGCCGCTCAGCGCCGATCCCGACCAGCTCCACCAGGTCCTGGTCAACCTGATCGTCAACGCCCAGCACGCCCTTCAGGAGCAGCGCGGCGAACGCCGGCTTACCGTGCGCGTTGGCGCGGGGGCAGCGCCTGACGAAGTGTGCATCGAAGTTGCGGACAGCGGCCCCGGCATCCCGGACGATCTGCGCCGCCGGATCTTTGAGCCCTTCTTCACCACCAAGCCGCAAGGCGTCGGCACGGGCGTCGGCCTCTCCTTCTCGCTCGGCCTGATCGAGGCCCACGGCGGCCGCCTGGAGCTGGTCGACCGGCCGGAAGGCGGTGCCTGCTTCCGGATCACGCTCGGCGCCGCGCCCGCTGAGGCCGAGCAGGCCGCGGAGGCGGCGCCGATCCGCATCGTCTCCGCCGCCGCCGGCAGCGCGCTTGTCGTCGACGATGAGCCGGAAGTGGCTGAAGTGCTCGGGCTGTTCGCCTCCCGCGCCGGTTATGAGGTGGAGATCGCCGTAAACGGCATCGAAGCGACGGCTCTCCTCCGCGCGCGCGACTTCGACGTCATCCTCTCCGACTTGCGGATGCCGCAGTTCGACGGCCCGGCGCTGCACGACTGGATCGCGGGCGAGAAGCCGCACCTGCTCGGCCGCATCGGGTTCGTCACCGGCGACACGTTGGGCCAGACCGCTGCCGGCTTCATCGCCCGCACCGGCTGCCCGGTTCTGGAAAAGCCGTTCACCGGCAAGGCCGTCCGCGCCCTGCTCGAGCAGCTTTCAAAAGGTGAAGCCAGGCCACCGCTGCCGACGGCGGGCTGACCGGTCGCTCAGCTGCCGCGGCGGGACATGAAGGCAAGCCGCTCGAACAGCATGATGTCCTGCTCGTTCTTCAGGAGGGCGCCGTGCAGCGGCGGGATCGCCTTGGACGGATCCTTCGACTGCAGCACTTCCAGCGGCATGTCTTCGTGCAACAGCAGCTTCAGCCAGTCGAGCAGCTCGCTGGTCGACGGCTTCTTCTTCAGCCCCGGCACGTCCCGCACTTGGTAGAAAATCTCCAGCGCCTTTGCGACCAGCATCTTCTGAATTCCCGGAAAGTGCACGTCGATGATCTGCTGCATCGTTTCCTTATCCGGAAAGCGGATATAATGGAAAAAGCAGCGGCGGAGGAAGGCGTCGGGCAACTCCTTCTCGTTGTTGCTGGTGATGACCACTACGGGGCGTTCGGCGGCGCGAACGGTTTCGCCGGTTTCGTAGACGTGGAATTCCATGCGATCGAGCTCCTGGAGGAGGTCGTTCGGGAATTCGATGTCTGCCTTGTCGATCTCGTCGATCAGGAGGACCGGGAGCTCCGGCGCGGTGAACGCCTCCCACAGCTTGCCGCGCCTGATGTAGTTCGAGATGTCGTGGACGCGCGGATCGCCGAGCTGGCCGTCGCGGAGGCGGGCGACGGCGTCATATTCGTACAAGCCCTGATGCGCTTTGGTCGTCGATTTGACGTGCCATTCGATCAGCGGCGCGCCGATCGCCTTGGCGATCTCGTGGGCGAGGACGGTCTTGCCGGTGCCCGG